>NZ_JBSJQE010000002.1:0-1006259 GCF_053663335.1 Bacillus sp. YH3-2-B2
TTAGGCACGCCGCCAGCGTTCGTCCTGAGCCAGGATCAAACTCTCCGATAAAGTAGTTTGACTGACTACGCACATCGCTGTGCGATTTATTTAAAACTTTGAATTAACAGGTACGTTTTGTCTTGTTTAGTTTTCAAAGAACTTTTTCGCCTCTCTCGAAGCGACCTCTTAATCATAACATTTTCAGTTTGCTAGGTCAATACTTTTTTAAAAAATATTTTCGCTAGGCTTGCCTTTCTATTAAAAAGACAACAAAAAGAATTATATCAGCATCATCACTATGTGTCAAAGCTTTTTTTCATTTCTTTATATAGTAAAAGCGCAGCCTGTTGCAGCTGCGCTTTTACGTTTATACTTCTTCCGTTTCTTCCGGCTCTTCTTCATTCTTTTCCACAAGCGCCACAGTGGCTACATGCTCTTGATCAGACATGCGGATCAGACGGACGCCTTGAGTTACGCGTCCCGTAGTGGAGATATCATTAATATCCATTCTGATTAACACGCCGCTTGCCGTAATAATCATTAAGTCCTCTTCGCCTTTTGTTGCTTTCACGGTTACTAACGGACCGTTGCTGTCAGTGATTTTACATGTTTTAAGACCTTTTCCGCCCCGGCTTTGAACTCTGTATTCTGAAGCCGGTGTGCGTTTGCCGTAGCCGTTTTCTGTCACTATGAGGACATGGGAGTCTTCTTCAAGAATCTCCATACCTACAACGACATCATCGTCTGTCAGCGTGATGCCTTTAACACCCGCAGCTGTGCGTCCCATTTGTCTTACATCTTCTTCAGGGAAACGGATCAGTAAACCGTTCTTCGTTCCGATGATGATTTGTTTCTTGCCGTCAGTCAGGCGGACGGCCATCAGTTCATCGTCTTCCCGGAGACCTAGGGCGATCAGCCCGTTATTCCGTATATTCGCAAACTGGGACAGTGCCGTACGTTTCGACACCCCTTGTTTGGTCGTAAAGAAGAGGTATTGCTCCTCATCAAACGTGCTGACCGGAATAATGGCATTAATCCATTCGCCTTTTTCAACTTCCAGAAGGTTAATAATCGGAATGCCTTTTGCCGTTCGGCCGTATTCAGGGATTTCATATCCTTTAGAACGGTATACCTTCCCTTTATTAGAGAAGAACAGAATCGTATCGTGCGTTGATGTGGAAATTAAGTGTTCCACAAAGTCATCTTCATTCGTTCCCATTCCCTGTACGCCTTTTCCGCCCCGTTTTTGGCTGCGGTATGTGGACGCCGGGAGACGTTTAACATAGCCGTTATGGGTCAGTGTGATGACGATATTTTCTCTCTCGATAAGATCTTCATCTTCAATTGTTTCAAGACCGGACGTCACAATTTCAGTGCGTCTCTCATCATTGAAACGCTCTTTGATTTCATTAAGTTCTTCACGGATGATCTCAAGAACTCTTTCTTCATTGGCTAAAATATCTTTCAGCTCAGCGATAAGCGCAACAAGTGATTGATATTCCTCTTCAATCTTTTCGCGCTCCAGACCGGTTAATCGCTGAAGGCGCATATCCAGAATGGCTTGCGCTTGTTTTTCAGTCAGTGAGAATTGTTCGATCAAACCCGTTCTCGCAATTTCAGCCGTCTGGGAATTGCGGATAAGAGAAATAACGGCATCTAAATGATCGAGAGCAATTCTTAAACCTTCCAAAATGTGAGCTCTCGCTTCCGCTTTGCGGAGTTCGTAAGCCGTTCTGCGCCGGATCACAACCTTTTGGTGATCAAGATAATGCTCCAGACATTGTTTCAGGCTTAGTACCTTCGGCTGTCCGTCAACGAGCGCCAGCAGGTTGATTCCGAAAGACGTCTGCAGGGCCGTTTGTTTGTACAGGTTATTCAAAATGACGTGAGCATTGGCGTCACGGCGGATCTCAATGACAATTCTCATTCCGTTACGGTCGGATTCGTCTCGCAGATCGGTAATTCCTTCGATTTTTTTGTCCCGGACAAGATCCGCGATTTTTTCAATTAATCTCGCTTTGTTCACCTGATAAGGAAGTTCCGTGACAATAATTCTTTCTTTTCCCGATGAAGTCTCTTCGATTTCAGCCTTAGCCCGGATTGTGATTGATCCCCGTCCGGATTCATATGCCTTGCGGATGCCGCTCCGGCCCAAAATCTGACCTGCAGTCGGAAAATCCGGGCCCGGGATGTACTCCATCAGCTCCTGGTTTGTAATCTCAGGATTCTCACTTACGGCAAGCACGCCTTCAATGACTTCCCCAAGCTGATGCGGGGGAATGTTTGTCGCCATTCCGACCGCAATACCGGCAGCCCCGTTTACGAGCAGATTCGGAAATCTCGAAGGCATGACGGCAGGCTCTCTTTCTGAACCGTCATAGTTATCTTGATAGTCAATCGTGTCTTTCGTAATGTCACGCAGAATTTCCATTGCGATTTTTGACATTCTCGCTTCTGTGTAACGCATCGCGGCCGCTGAGTCGCCGTCAACCGAACCGAAGTTGCCGTGTCCGTCAACAAGCATGTAGCGGTAGTTAAAATCCTGCGCCATTCTGACCATTGATTCGTAAACCGCTGAGTCACCGTGCGGGTGGTACTTACCGATAACTTCACCGACGATACGGGCAGATTTTTTATATGGTTTGTCACTGGTCATGCCTAAATCATTCATTGCGTACAAAATCCGTCTGTGAACCGGCTTCAGACCGTCACGCACATCCGGAAGCGCCCGGGAAACGATAACGCTCATTGCATAGTCCAGGAAGGATGTCCGCATTTCCTGACTGATATTGACTTCACGTACTTGTGGTGTGTTTTGTTCACTCATTAAAAAAACCTCCCTGAAGTATCACATGAAATAATGTGGGAGTAGATTGTCCATTATGATCTTCAATACGATTTCACTATTCTCCATTATATCAATAAACTTGTGTTTATACACATTAATTTAGTAGAATATACGGGTTTTGCGGGTTTTCAGAGGCTTTAGAAGCCGCTTTGAGAAAAAAGCCTTATTTCTTAACGAAAATAAGGCTTTCTTGGTTAAATATCAAGATTTTTCACGTATCTGGCGTTTGCTTCTATGAAGTTTCTCCGCGGTTCTACTTTGTCACCCATCAGCATTTCAAAAGTCTCGTCAGCGTCCATTGCATCTTCAAGATTGACTTGCAGAAGCGTTCTGGTCGCAGGGTCCATTGTCGTTTCCCAAAGCTGAGTCGCGTTCATTTCTCCAAGACCTTTATAACGCTGGAGGCCGGGCTTAGGTGATTGCGGAAGCTCTTTTAACAGCTCATCAAGCTGCTTATCGTTATAAGCGTATTCCACCCGTTTTCCCTGCTGCACTTTATAAAGCGGCGGCTGGGCAATGTAGACATAGCCGTTTTCGATGATTTCCCGCATGTATCTGTAGAAGAACGTTAATAAAAGCGTTCTGATATGGGCGCCGTCAACATCGGCATCCGTCATGATGACCACTTTATGATAACGCGCTTTTTCAAGATTAAAATCTTCTCCGATCCCTGTTCCGAGGGCCGTGATCATTGATCTGACCTCATTGTTTGAGAGAATCTTATCAAGTCTGGCTTTCTCAACGTTCAGAATCTTACCGCGCAGCGGCAGAATGGCTTGGAAATGACGGTCCCGTCCCTGTTTCGCTGATCCGCCCGCAGAGTCACCCTCTACGATATACAGCTCGGAAATGCTCGGATCTTTAGAAGAACAGTCCGCCAGTTTGCCCGGCAGATTGGAAATCTCAAGCGCACTTTTGCGCCGGGTCAATTCCCGGGCTTTTTTCGCCGCCATCCGCGCTCTTGCGGCCATTAAACCTTTTTCAACGATTTTGCGGGCTGAGTCCGGATTTTCAAGAAGGAATGTTTCCAGCGCAGAAGAAAACAGCGTATCAGTGATCGTTCTCGCTTCGGAGTTGCCGAGCTTCGTTTTCGTCTGCCCTTCGAATTGCGGATCAGGGTGCTTAATTGAAATAATGGCAGTCAGCCCTTCTCTCACATCATCCCCGCTTAAATTCGGATCATTTTCTTTGAAAATCCCTTTTCTTCTTGCATAGTCGTTTATGACACGGGTCAGACCGGTTTTAAATCCGGCCTCGTGCGTGCCGCCTTCGTATGTGTTGATATTATTTGTGAAAGAATAAATATTGCTTGTATAGCTGTCGTTGTATTGCAATGCAACTTCAACCGTTATGCCGTCTTTCTCGCCTTCGATATAAATCGGCTCTTCATGAACGACTTCTTTGGAACGGTTTAAGTACTCAACATAGCTTTTGATTCCGCCTTCGTAGTGGTACTCGTTTTTCCGTTCTTGTCCTTCACGTTTGTCTTCAATCGTGATGTTTACGCCTTTTGTCAGGAAGGCCAATTCCCGGACACGGTTTGAAAGCAGATCATAGTCATATACGGTTGTTTCTTTGAAAATTTCCGGATCCGGAACGAAGTGCGTAATCGTTCCGGTCTTATCAGTTTCGCCGATCACTTCAAGATCAGCCACAGGTACACCGCGCTCGTACGCCTGATAGTGGATTTTCCCGTCACGATGAACCGTAACGTCAAGAGTGGTCGACAAGGCGTTTACGACGGACGCCCCTACACCGTGAAGACCGCCGGATACTTTATATCCGCTTCCGTCAAATTTACCGCCGGCGTGGAGAACGGTCATGATGACTTCAACCGCAGGGCGGCCCATCTTCTCCTGGATACCGACCGGAATTCCGCGCCCGTTGTCCTTAACGGTAATGCTGTTATCTTTTTCAATCTCGATGTTAATATCTGTACAATAACCGGCCAGGGCTTCGTCAATACTGTTGTCGACGATTTCCCACACCAAATGGTGAAGGCCTTTGCTGTTAGTTGATCCGATGTACATCCCCGGTCTCTTTCGAACAGCTTCCAAACCTTCTAATACCTGTATCTGATTCTCATCATAACTATTTTGCTGCTGTTCCATAGCCATGCACATTCACCTACACTTTTCTTAAACGATAATATATTCATTGTAAAGATCCGCTAAGAATCTATTTCTAACATAAATTGCGCACGTTTCTTCAGTGTGCCGGAAGATAAGGGAGAGTAATATATATTCTCAGTCGTGACTACGATAGACTTTGGCGTGCCGTTTACGGACGGCACTACTTTTTCTTTCTGTCTGTCCAGAAATTCTTCAACGATCGGCGATACATTGACCTTGCAGTCAAAAATGCCGACGATATCGCGGGTTGAAACGACAAAGTCGTCACCTAAATGAATATACAATCGCTCACCTCATTTCTTCACTTCACTAACGCACCGTTTTCCACACGGAACATTCCTGCTTGATGTAAGGTATCGTGGTCAATGCCATCCACGCTCGTCGTGGTGACAAATGTCTGCACACGGCCTTGGATCGTATGAAGCAAATGGGACTGTCGGTAATCATCCAGCTCGCTTAGTACATCATCCAAAAGTAAAATGGGGTATTCTCCGATTTCTTCATGAATCAAATCTATTTCAGCCAGCTTCAGAGACAAAGCCGTGGTACGCTGCTGTCCCTGCGAACCGTAAGTCTGCACATCGCGTCCGTTCACATAAAAAAGGACATCATCCCGATGCGGTCCGAATAATGTGACGCCTCGTTCTATTTCTTTTTCTTTTAATTTCGAAAAAGACTCCTGGTAGCTGTTACCTATTTTCGACAAATCTTTGGGATCTGATACATCAAGCGCCGTGTGATACTTAAGCGTCAGTTCTTCAAGTCCCCGGGAAATGCCGGAATGGATCGGCTGCGCCCATTTTTCAAGCTGCGCCGTAAACTGCAGACGTCTGGCGACAACTTTTGCGGCTGCTTCAATCAGCTGATCAGTGAGAACGTCAAGCATGGTCCGGTCAGTCTGTTTCCGGCTTTGCAGCTGTTTCAGAAAATGATTCCGCTGTGAAAGGATTTTTTGATAAAGAGATAAATCATACAGATAAACGGCAGAAACCTGCCCGATCTCCATATCGAGAAATCTTCTCCTCACCTGAGGGCTTCCTTTGACGAGATTTAAATCCTCAGGGGCAAACATAATGGTGTTCAGCGCTCCGACATACTGACTGAGTTTTTGCTGCTCTATATGATTGACCTTGCCCTTTTTACCTTTTTTGGAGATGACAAGCTGCATCGGGATGTCCCCGTTGCGCTTCATCACTCTTCCTTCTATTTTAGCATAGTCTTCGTCCCACCGTATAAGTTCTTTGTCATTTGAGGTGCGGTGTGATTTTGCCATCGAAAGGACATAGATAGCTTCCATCAGATTGGTTTTGCCCTGGGCATTTTCCCCGATGATCACATTCACCTTGTTTTCGAATTGAAGCTCAGCGCGCTCATAATTACGGTAGGATGTTAATTCTAAATTTTGGATATACAACCGCTGTCACCCGCTTTAATTGACGACTTGAAATGAACCAAATCCTTCAATCGCGACCACGTCTCCAACGTAAAGCTTTCTGCCGCGGCGATTGTCAGGTTCATTGTTGACAGTCACCTCATGCTCGCTCAGAAACCACTTCGCCATGCCGCCGGACTGAATCACATCAGCTAATTTTAAAAACTGGCCAAGCGTAATCATTTCTGTATCAATCGAAATCGGATTTGCCATAATATCGACCTCTTTCAAATATCACTAATATCTAATTGTACTAAAAAATCCTGAAATAAGGAAAGGGAAAACTTGAGGGAGCGGCTGATGAATAGAAAAGCTGCCGAACTAAGCCGGCAGCACATTCTGTTTGATTAATACGTTCTGACCGGAAGGATGAGCTGAACGATGGTCTCATCATTCGGCGTACGGATAAGAAACGGTCTCATCGCTCCCGTAAAGCTGATACGGATGTCCGCTCCTTCAAGTACTTTCAGTGCGTCCATCATATATTTTGGACTGAATGAAATATTTAATTCCTCGCCGTCAATCTTGTCTGCCAGCACAGCTTCGACCACTTTCCCGATTTCCGGAGAATTTGATGAAATCTCAAGCGAATCCGCCGGTTTGGCAGAAAGTTTTACAACGTTGTTGCGGCCTTCTCTCGCCAATAAAGAAGCACGGTCTATCGCCTGTAAAAATTCCTTCGTGTTCACGACGATTTCCGTTTTGCTTTCCTGCGGAATTAAGCTGGTCGTGTCCGGATAGTTTCCGTCAAGCAATCTTGAGAAGAACAATACGTTTTTCGCTTTGAACAGAACTTGGGTTTCTGTAATGACGATATCCACCAGCTCTTGGCTGTCATCAAGAATTTTGCTTAGCTCGGTTAAGCTTTTCCCGGGAATGACCACGTTATAAGTACTGTCTTCCGGAATATCAAGCTTCGCCTTTCTTAAAGCGAGTCGGTGGCTATCCGTGGCAGTGCATAATAATTCACCGTTTTCAACTTTCCAGTTTACACCTGTCAAGATAGGGCGTGTTTCTGAGGCGGACACAGCGAACACGGTTTGGCGGATCAGGTTTTTCAAAAGATCCGTCGGAATCTGAATGGCGTGATGCTCTTCGATTTGCGGTAGATGCGGATATTCATCTGCATCAAGGCCGTTTAAATTAAATTCGGCTTTTCCGGAACGGATAATCGTTAAATATTGATTTTGAACTTCGATTTCAACAGTCGCCATCGGCAGTTTTTTAACGATTTCGCTGAAGAAACGCGCTTGCAGCACGATACTTCCCGGCTGATCGATCGTCACGATTTCTTTATCATCTTCTTCTTTCGGAATGAATGACTCGATTGAAATATCAGAGTCACTTCCTGTGAAAGATACTCCTTCATCTGAGGCGACGATCTTAATACCGGTGAGAATGGGAATTGTGGTTCTGGATGAAACGGCTTTTAGAACGTCTTGTACACTTTCGACTAACCGATCTTTTTGAATCGTAAATTTCATGTTTATCCTCCTAACGGATAATATAATTAATATATTTTAAAAATAGCAGTAGTAATAGTAGGGCCTGTGGATTTGTGGATAAGTTGTGAAAAAGACAGGAAACACAGCCTATCCACATGTGGACAGACTGTGTATGGCTATGAAAAAGTTATTCACACTTTCCCCGATTCATCCGAGGACACTATTATTTAAGCAGTTCTTTTATTTCTTTCACCTGCTGCTGAAGCTGCTCGTCATCAATCAGCAGTTTTGAAATCTTTTCGTGGGCGTGAATGACGGTTGTATGGTCTCTCCCGCCAAATTCTTCCCCGATTTTAGGCAAAGAAGAATCCGTCATTTCTCTTGAAAGATACATTGCAATTTGTCTTGGGAAAGCCACTGATTTCGTACGCTTTTTCGCTTTGAAATCTTCAAGCTTAATGTTGAACTGCTGTCCGACAATCCGCTGAATCTCTTTTATCGTAATGACCTTCGGCTTAGAAGACGGAATAATATCTTTCAATGCTTCTGCTGCCAGGTCTGCGTTAATGTCTTTATTGATTAAGGATGAATAGGCGACAACCCGGATCAATGCCCCTTCCAGTTCGCGGATGTTGCTGTCAATCTGATTGGCGATGTAAAGCATGACCTCGTTCGGAATATCAAGGCCCTCCGCCTTCGCTTTCTTTCTCAGAATGGCAATCCGCGTTTCCAGATCCGGCGGTGTGATATCTGTAATCAATCCCCATTCGAACCGCGAACGCAGGCGGTCTTCAAGAGTCGGGATCTCTTTCGGCGGTCTGTCACTGGAAATCACGATTTGTTTGCTTTCTTCATGAAGCGTGTTGAATGTATGGAAAAACTCTTCCTGTGTTTGTTCTTTTCCGGCTAAAAATTGAATATCATCTATCAAAAGTACATCAACGTTCCGGTAGCGGTTGCGGAAATCAACGGCTTTATTATCGCGGATTGAGTTGATGAATTCATTTGTGAATTTTTCAGAAGACAGGTACACCACTTTGGCTGAAGGATTATGATCAATGACATAATGGCCGATCGCGTGCATTAAGTGGGTTTTTCCTAAACCGACTCCCCCGTATATAAATAAAGGGTTGTACGCTTTAGCGGGTGCTTCCGCCACAGCCAGTGATGCTGCATGGGCGAATCGGTTTCCCGATCCGATGACGAATGTGTCGAATGTATATTTCGGGTTGAGCATGCTTTGGGGAAAATCAGACGGTTCCTCTTTTGCCGCTTTTTTCACTTGCGGTTTCGGCAAAAAGTCTTCTTCGTCCTGATTTTGAGGAATGACAAATTTGACGCTCAATTCTTCCCCGGTTAATTCATATATGGTATCTGCAATGAGATGTAAGTACCTGGACTCCAGCCAGTCTCTGGCAAATTCATTGGGAGCGGTGATGGTTAAGGTATCTCCTTGCAGCGAATGGGCTTTCGTCGACTTCATCCAAGTTTCGAAACTCGGTTTGCTTAGCTTTTTCTCAATTTGAGCTAGAGCTTGATTCCAAAGATCCAATATATTCTCCATTATCCGGCACAGCCCTCCTTTTCTTTAAAAATCAGCGCCCTTCCCCTGTTATAGAACACAAAAAAAGAGCATATGGCTCTGACCATTCGTACACACGAAATGTTGAAAACATATAGTATAGTAGAAAAATAGCTTTTCGACAAATTCCACAAGTTGTGGACAACAATCTACACAAGCTGTGTGAAAACAATCCACAACTTATCCACAATTTGTGGATAAAGAGAATGGACTGGATAAGTAATTAAGAGTTAAAACACAAATATAATATCAAATTAAGCGAGGACTTGCAATGGTTCTCGTAATCTTATCCACAAACCTGACAACTTGTTGAAAAATCTTTGTCCACAGGGGTTAGCAATGTGAAAATGTTGTCGATAACGATTGTGGATATTAAAAAAAGACCGAAAAATTATCCACATGTCGTTTTTTCGGGGGAGCGCGGCTTTTTTTGTGCGTTAAAAAAAGGAATATGAAAAATAAGGTTTCTAATCTGGTTAAGGTATGTTATCCTATTATGGTTGTAAGAAATAAAAGCACTGCTGAAGTTGACAATGAATAGGCAGCACAAATATAATAAGTAAGACTGTCTTTAACAGCTATTCCTCGAGGGAGGTGTCATAAATGAAAAGAACATTCCAACCGAATAACCGTAAACGCAGTAAAGTTCATGGCTTCAGAAGCCGTATGAGTTCAAAAAACGGTCGTCTAGTATTAGCACGCCGTCGCCGCAAAGGCAGAAAAGTATTATCAGCTTAGGCCACTGAATAATGTCAGTGGTCTTTTTTCACATTAAGAGAAAAGAGATGTCATGCGTCGCCCGGTACTGGAGAAATTTCTTCAGTATTCCGGCGGCCCGTTTTTTTTAGATAGAAATAAAAGTTTCTGCGAGTGAATATCGGAGTGAATTAAAGTGAAGAAGCGAAATCGGTTAAAGAAAAATGAAGATTTTCAAAAAGTGTTTAAACGCGGAACGTCTATGGCAAACCGCCAGTTCGTGCTGTATACGCTTGATCAGCCGAAACAGGAAGAGCTCCGGGTAGGGCTTTCTGTCAGTAAAAAAATCGGCAATGCCGTCGTGCGCAATCGGGTGAAGCGGTTAATCAGGCAGGCGGTTCAGGAGGAAAAAGAGCTGCTCAAGCCGAAAGATTTTATTATTATCGCAAGAAAACCCGCCGGCGACCTCAGTTTTGAAGAAACAAAAAAGAGTCTGCAGCACTTATTCAGAAAAACCTCATTATATAAGAAATCTTCGTTAAAATAGCTCATATTTTGTTTTCTTCACGTTTTTAAAAGCGCTTCCTTTTATTTGGCGAAAAATGAACGCCATTTGAAACTGAAAGATGCTAAAATACATACAAGGTTTATAAAGATTGGTATAGGAGGAAACGTTCTTGAAAAGGAGAATATGGTTACTACTGAGTATGGTCGGTATGCTCGTGCTGCTGGCCGGGTGCTCGAGTGTGAAAGAGCCGATTACGGCGAATAGTCCGCATTTCTGGGACAAATATGTTGTGTATCCATTGTCAGAAGTCATTACGTACGTAGCGAAACTGACGGGCGATAACTATGGTTTGTCGATCATCATCGTTACGATTTTAATTCGTCTGCTGATTCTGCCGCTGATGATCAAGCAGCTTCGAAGCTCAAAAGCGATGCAGGCGCTGCAGCCTGAAATGCAGAAGCTCAGAGAAAAATACAGCTCTAAAGATCAAAAAACGCAGCAGAAGCTTCAGCAGGAAACAATGGCCCTGTTTTCAAAGCACGGGGTAAACCCGCTGGCGGGATGTTTCCCGATCCTGATTCAAATGCCGATTTTGATCGGATTCTACCACGCCATTATGCGTACGCAAGCCATTTCACAGCACAGCTTTTTATGGTTTGATTTAGGAGAGAAGGATCCTTACTATATTCTTCCTATCGTTGCCGGTGTGGCCACTTTTGTCCAGCAGAAGCTGATGATGGCGGGAAATCCGACTCAGAATCCTCAAATGGCAATGATGGTATGGATTATGCCGATCATGATCATCGTATTTGCGATCAACTTCCCGAGCGCGCTTTCTCTGTATTGGGTAGTCGGAAACCTGTTTATGATTGCTCAGACATTCCTTATTAAAGGACCTGACATTAAACACGATCCGGAAACGCAGAAAGCCGGAGGAAAGAAAAAGTGAAGAAGGTGACTGCTGCGGGACGGAATGTCGAAGAAGCAGTTCAATCAGGCCTTCAGGAACTTCAACTGACGAAAGATCAAGTAGAAATAACGGTGGTGCAAGAAGAATATAAAGGGTTTTTGGGTATTTTCGGAAAAAAGAATGCGATCGTAGAACTGGAAGAGAAAAGAAATCCTGTTCAGGAAGCGAAAGCGTATTTAGAAGAAATCATCCATTCCATTGCCGGGCCTTCTGAGATTGTTACGGAAGAAAACAAGAAAACAGTCTGTTTTCATATTAAAGGTGAAAAAGCGGCGCTGCTTATTGGCAAAAGAGGACAAACACTCAATGCCCTGGAAACATTGACGCAGCTTGTTTTGAACCGCGGCTCCGGCCAGTATCGCCAAGCCGTTGTCGACGCTGAGAATTATCGGCGGAAAAGAAGAGAAATTCTGGATCAGCTGGCAAACAGGCTGGCCAAGCAAGTGTCGAAAACGAAAAAAGATGTGCATTTAGAACCGATGCCGTCAGGTGAAAGAAAAATCATCCATGACGCGCTGTCAAAGCATCCAAATATCAAAACGTTTTCTACCGGTGAAGGCCGGTACCGCCATCTCGTTATTTCCCATAAAGATAGCAGAAAACCGAAGTCCGGGTAAAATCGGAACTTCGGTTTTTTTATTGGTAAAAATGGCTCTATTCCTAAGCAGAATCGCATTTTTTGCGTTTAAGTTTTTTCTTTTTCGGTCTATGCTGTTGATAAAAAAGGTTTTAGGAAATAAAATTAATTGTTATTCACATGTGGATAAGTTAAAGTAATAAGGGATGAATTTCTGCCTTTGTGGATAACGTATCTTCCACTTCAAACCAAACTATGTTATCTTTTAATTTTGGCGTAAATAAAATTTTTTATATAGATGGAAACAGAGATAAAGAGAGGTGAACAGCATGGATACAATTGCAGCGATTTCAACTCCGATGGGTGAAGGCGCGATTGCGATCGTTCGGCTGAGCGGCCCGGAAGCCGTAAAGATCGCCGACAAAATGTACAAGGGTCCGAAAGGCAAAACGCTCAGTTCGGCAGAATCGCATACCATTCATTACGGGCATATCGCGGACAGTACGACGGGACGGATTATTGAGGAAGTCATGGTGTCTGTTTTAAGAGCGCCCAGAACATTCACAAGGGAAGATGTCATTGAAATCAACTGTCACGGGGGTATTGTGACGGTTAATCAGGTGCTCCAGCTTGCTTTAAGAGAAGGTGCGAGACTGGCAGAACCCGGTGAGTTTACGAAGCGCGCATTTTTAAACGGACGGATTGACCTTTCACAGGCGGAAGCGGTGATGGATCTGATCAGGGCCAAAACGGACCGTGCCATGAATGTCGCCATGAACCAGATGGAAGGACGGCTTTCCGCGCTTGTCCGCCGTCTGCGTGATGAGTTGTTAGAAACACTTGCCCATGTTGAGGTGAATATAGATTATCCGGAATATGATGACGTCGAAGAAATGACGCATCAGCTTTTAGTGGAGAAGGCAAGCGGCGTGAAGAAAGAAATCGAGGCGCTGCTCCGTACGTCTGAGCAGGGGAAAATTTTGCGTGAGGGACTGTCTACCGTGATCATCGGCCGTCCGAACGTCGGGAAATCCTCTCTGCTTAACAGCCTTGTCCATGAAACGAAGGCGATTGTAACCGATATTCCGGGAACGACGCGTGATGTGATAGAGGAATATGTCAACGTGCGAGGCGTGCCGCTTCGGCTTGTCGATACCGCCGGAATCCGCGAGACAGAAGACATCGTCGAAAGAATCGGTGTGGAACGGTCACGGCAGGTTCTGAAGGAAGCGGATCTCATTTTGCTTGTGCTTAACCACAGCGAAGCGCTTTCTGAAGAAGATGTTAAATTGTTTGAAGCGGTTGAGGGAATGGACGTCATTGTCATTATGAATAAGACGGACCTTGAGGCTAAGATTGACGCTGAGCGCGTCAAGGAACTGGCGAAAGGCCGGCCTGTCGTCACGACCTCATTGCTGAAAGAAGAAGGCATTCAAGATTTAGAGGAAGCGATTCAGTCGCTATTTTATACAGGAGCGATCGAAAGCGGAGATCTCACCTATGTCAGCAACACCCGTCATATCTCGATTCTGCATCAGGCCAAGCAAGCGATTGATGATGCGCTGAACGGAATTGAACAGGATGTTCCGATTGATATGGTGCAAATTGATTTGACAAGGTGCTGGGAACTGCTGGGCGAAATCATCGGTGATGCCGTCCACGAAAGCTTAATTGATCAGCTCTTTTCACAATTTTGTTTAGGTAAATAAAAGGGAGGAAAAAACCATGGGGTATGAAGCAGGCCAATACGACGTGATTGTCATCGGCGCCGGGCATGCCGGTGTTGAGGCTGCCCTCGCATCCGCGCGCCAGGGAGCCAAAACGCTTGTTTTGACGATTAATCTTGATATGGTTGCGTTTATGCCATGTAATCCGTCTGTCGGCGGCCCCGCGAAAGGGATTGTCGTCCGCGAAATTGACGCGCTCGGCGGAGAAATGGCTAGAAATATAGATAAAACTCATATTCAAATGAGAATGCTGAATACAGGAAAAGGTCCGGCCGTACGGGCGCTGCGTGCGCAGGCGGATAAATTCCAATATCAGCACGAAATGAAGCATACGCTGGAAAAAACACCGAATTTGACACTTCTTCAAGGGATTGCCGAGCGTTTAATCATTGAAGACGGAGAGTGCCGCGGTGTCATTACGCAAACCGGTGCTGAATATAAGGCAAAAACGGTCGTGCTGACAACCGGAACGTATTTAAGAGGGCGGATCATTCTCGGTGATCTGTCTTACTCAAGCGGCCCGAATAACCAGCAGCCGTCTATTAAACTTTCTGAGCACTTAGAGGAGCTCGGTTTTGATCTCGTCCGTTTTAAAACGGGCACGCCTCCTCGTGTCTCAAGCGATTCCATTGATTACAGCAAAACAGAAATCCAGCCGGGGGACCCGGTTCCGCGCGCTTTCTCATATGAAACGGTTGAATACATTACCGATCAGCTGCCTTGCTGGCTGACTTACACGAGTCCTGAGACTCATGAGATCATCGACAGCAACCTGCATCGTTCGCCGATGTATTCCGGTATGATTAAAGGAACGGGACCGAGATACTGCCCTTCGATTGAAGATAAAGTCGTTCGGTTTAATGATAAACCGCGCCATCAGATTTTCCTTGAGCCGGAAGGCAGAAATACGCAGGAAGTATACGTTCAAGGTTTATCCACGAGTCTTCCTGAGGACGTGCAGCAGCGTATGCTGGCGACCATTCCGGGACTGGAAAAGGTGCAGATGATGAGAGCCGGATACGCGATTGAGTATGACGCGATTGTACCGACGCAGCTCTGGCCTACACTGGAGACGAAAAAAATCCCTAACCTGTACACAGCCGGTCAAATTAACGGTACATCAGGTTATGAGGAAGCAGCCGGGCAAGGAATTATGGCAGGGATCAACGCAGGCCGCAAAGCGCTTGGAAAAGAAGAAGTGATCCTCAGCCGTTCCGATGCTTATATCGGTGTATTGATTGATGATTTGGTAACGAAAGGAACCAATGAACCGTATCGTCTGCTGACTTCACGGGCGGAATACAGACTGCTGCTCCGTCACGATAACGCGGATCTTCGCCTGACGGAAATCGGCCACGAGATCGGCTTAATTTCTGATGAACGCTATGAAGCGTTTGAGAAGAAAAAAGCGGCGATCGAGGCAGAGAAAAAACGTCTCTGGTCTGTTATTATCAAGCCGTCTCCTGAGAATCAGGAATATATCCGTTCACTCGGCGGAAGCGAGCTGAAAGACGGAGTGCGCGGCACAGATTTAATGAAACGTCCGGAAATGAACTATGAAACAGTGACAAAACTTGCGCCTGCAGATTCTCCGGTTCCGCAAGATGTGGCGGAACAAGTGGAAATCCAAGTGAAATATGAAGGATATATCGAAAAATCCTTGCAGCAAGTGGAAAAGCTGAAGAAAATGGAAAACAAAAAAATCCCTGATCGGATTGATTATGACGCCATTAAAGGAATTGCTACTGAAGCCCGTCAAAAGCTGAAAGAAGTGCGTCCTTTATCAGTTGCTCAAGCGTCCCGTATTTCCGGCGTCAATCCGGCAGACATTTCAATCCTGCTGGTATACCTGGAGCAGGGCCGTATTGCCAAGGTAGCTGAATAGAAAGGATGACGGCATGAATATAGAGGAATTTACATCCAGTTTAGCGGAGAAAGGGATTTCCCTTTCTGACCGCCAGCTGGAGCAATTCGAGTTGTATTATCGGATGCTCGTGGAATGGAACGAAAAAATGAATCTGACATCCATCACTGAGAAAAAGGAAGTTTATCTCAAGCATTTTTATGATTCGATAACGGCGGCATTTTATATTGATTTTGAAAAGGTCACCACTCTTTGTGATGTCGGCGCCGGCGCCGGTTTTCCAAGCCTGCCCGTCAAAATCTGCTTCTCGCATCTGCATGTCACCATCGTCGATTCACTGAATAAGCGGATTACGTTTTTGGAAACTCTCTCTGATGCTTTACAATTAGAGCATACGACATTTGTCCATGACAGAGCGGAGACATTCGGACAGCGGAAAGACGTCCGGGAAAGCTTCGATCTCGTGACGGCCCGTGCGGTGGCGCGTCTGTCGGTCCTGAGTGAGCTTTGTCTGCCGCTGGCCAAGAAAAACGGTATATTTGCGGCACTAAAAGCTGCAGCCGCTGATGAAGAGCTGAAAGCGGGGCAAAAGGCGATTAAAGTATTGGGAGGAGAGCTTGAACAAGTTCATTCCTTTACACTTCCCGTTGAAGAAAGTGAACGGAACATTATGATCATTCGCAAGACGAAAAGCACTCCGAAAAAATATCCGAGAAAACCGGGTACTCCAAATAAATCGCCAATTGAAGGGTAATTTAGACAGCCTGATGTGACAATTCCATCATATTTTCTGCAAAATTGATGAAGATACAGCAGGAAAAACCATGAGAAAATAGAATTATAAAAATGGCAGTTTTTAAAGGTGGTGTAGGTAAATGAAGCATTCATTCTCTCGTTTCTTCGGGTTTGGTGAGAAGGAAGAGGAACCGGAGATAGCTGAGCATGATACAAACAAAGAAGAGATACTCGAAATACCGGTACATGCTATCGTTCCCAACCGTTTTCAGCCACGCACCATTTTCTCAGATGAAAAAATCAAAGAGTTAGCAATGACTATCCATACACACGGCATCATTCAGCCGATTGTTGTCAGACATACAGAAGATGAAGGACAATATGAGCTCATTGCGGGTGAAAGGCGCTGGAGAGCGGTACAGACGCTTGAATGGGAGAAGATTCCCGCAATTATTAAAGATTTTTCTGATACGGAAACAGCATCTGTCGCTTTGATTGAAAACCTGCAAAGGGAAGAATTGTCCTCCATTGAGGAAGCTCATGCGTACGCAAGGCTGTTAGAACTTCATGATTTAACACAGGAAGCCTTGGCGCAGCGCTTAGGAAAAGGCCAGTCAACGATTGCGAACAAGCTCCGATTGTTAAAGCTCCCGGAACCCGTCCAGGATGCGATTATGGAGAAAAAAATTACGGAACGTCATGCAAGAGCACTGATTCCGCTCAAACAGCCGGAGTTTCAGGTCACATTGCTTGCGGAAATCATTGAGAAAAGCTTAAACGTCAAGCAGACGGAAGACAGAGTGGTGAAAATGCTTGAACAGAATAAGCAGAAACCAAAGCCGAGACGCAAAGCGTTCAGCAGGGATACAAGAATTGCGATGAATACGATTCGTCAGTCACTGTCGATGGTAGAAGACAGTGGCGTCAGGCTGAACACTGAAGAAGAAGAATTCGAAGAGTACATCCAGCTTACCATTCGGATACCTAAATAAAAACTCTCCTGATCAGCAGGGGAGTTTTTATTTTAATCAAAAAACTATTTTGAGATAATGATAGATTTATTGTGCACTATACATTATATATGTAAAATTTTATCTTTTTGTGTCGTGAATTGTCTTTTTACAGTCAAAAAAGTCACTTTATCGGAGAACTTATATTAGAAAGTGTCTTTTTCGTTTACATTTTTTTCACTTGCTGATAAACAAATTATGAAAAAAATAAAACGCTTTACTCTTTTTTTGATAAGATAGAAACAAGACAGTACATGTTCATGTGAAGGTAGGTGACATCGTGGGAAAAATCATAGCAATTACGAACCAAAAAGGCGGAGTCGGGAAGACGACGACTTCTGTTAATCTGGGGGCTTGCTTGGCTTACATAGGTAAAAGGGTTCTTCTTGTTGATATTGATCCGCAGGGCAATGCAACGAGCGGATTAGGGATTGAAAAAGCCGATGTGGATCATTGTGTGTACGACATTTTAGTAGATGATGCAGATGTTACAGATATTATTAAACCGACTTCAGTAGAGAACTTAGATGTCATTCCGGCCACGATCCAGCTTGCGGGAGCGGAAATCGAATTGGTTCCGACGATCTCACGGGAGGTCAGGCTGAAAAGAGCATTAGAATCTGTGAAACAAAATTACGATTACATGATTATTGATTGTCCTCCGTCTCTCGGGTTATTAACGATTAATGCGCTTACCGCTTCAGATTCAGTCGTTATCCCGGTTCAGTGCGAATACTACGCTCTTGAAGGATTGAGTCAATTATTAAATACAGTTCGGCTTGTGCAAAAACATTTAAATACCGACTTAATGATAGAAGGAGTGCTTCTGACGATGCTTGACGCCAGAACGAACCTCGGCATTCAAGTGATAGAGGAGGTAAAGAAATACTTTAGAGATAAAGTGTATCAAACCATTATCCCTCGCAATGTCCGTTTAAGTGAGGCGCCGAGTCACGGCAAGCCGATCATATTATACGATCCGCGTTCGAGAGGTGCGGAAGTATATTTAGATTTAGCAAAGGAAGTGGCAGCGAATGGCTAAAGGCGGGCTCGGAAAAGGGATTAACGCGTTGTTTAATCAGGTTGATTTGTCTGAAGAGACAGTGGAAGAGATTAAAATCAGTGATTTACGCCCCAATCCTTATCAGCCAAGAAAACAATTTGATGATGAGTCATTAGCTGAACTGAAGGAATCCATCATTCAGCATGGCATTCTTCAGCCCATTATCGTGAGAAAATCATTGAAGGGCTATGATATTGTAGCCGGCGAACGCCGTTACCGCGCCGCAAAACTTGCCGGTAAAGAGACAGTGCCGGCTATCGTGCGGGATTTATCTGAATCGCTGATGCGGGAAATCGCTCTTTTGGAAAACCTTCAGCGTGAAGACTTATCACCGCTTGAAGAAGCTCTGGCATATGACTCACTGCTGAAGCATTTGGATTTAACCCAGGAACAGCTCGCTAAACGGCTCGGGAAAAGCAGGCCTCATATTGCCAACCATTTAAGACTGCTGACGCTGCCGGAAAGCATCCAGAACCTCATTGCAGAAGGTACGTTATCCATGGGACACGGCAGAACCTTGCTTGGCTTGAAAAATAAAAACAAGCTTGAACCGCTTGTGAAGAAAGTGGTTGAAGAACAGCTGAACGTCCGCCAGCTTGAGCAGCTGATTCAGCAGTTAAACAACAATGTTCCACGTGAAACAAAGAAAAAAGAACCTGTTCAAGATGTTGTGTTAAAAGAGCGGGAATCGTATTTGCAAAATTACTTCGGAACAACAGTCAATATTAAGAGACAAAAGAAAAAAGGGAAGATTGAGATTGAGTTTTTCTCAAATGAAGATCTTGAACGTATCCTGGAACTATTGTCCGAAAGAGAAGCGTAAAAACCATCTTTTTAAAAAAAGATGGTTTTTTATATACGTCTTGTCAGCTTATGAAACGGACTGAGCCGTTCCTGCCGGCCTTCTGATTTATCTGTCAGCTGTAACCCCTCTGCTAAAACATTTGCCATGCTCATAACAAGATGAAGCCTCGTATTCTGCAGGACAAAATACTCCATAAACCCGCTGACATTGACGATTCCATTGATATGGACGTCACCGATTTCAGGAAGGTCTTTTTGAACACCTGCTCCGGGCTTCAGCGGCCCATCGCCGATTTGAAATGACCCTACGCTTTTGACGCGGCCTAAACAAGCATCAACCGCTATAATAAACGGATTTTTATGTAGATGTTGAATATCTTTCAGCTTGTCTTTCATATTGACGGCGTGAACAGGATCTGACAGCGTGCCGTAAACGTGCAATCTGCCTAAATTCATTTTTTCTAACCTTGTTCCTACGAGCGGACCTAATGAATCTCCGGTCGACCGATCTGTACCGATACACACGGTGACTAACGGTCTGCCGGCTGCTTTACGTAAAGATGAAGTAAGGATCGCTTGTATTTGATTCGCAGCAGAAGAATCCGTATGAGAAACATATTGTTTTGCCCGTTCTTGAGAAAAAAGCCCGCCTTTTCGATTCATAAGGTTCACTTCCTTGTCATGTCATACGAGTAATACATTGTTGTTTTTGGAGTTGTATGGTTGTTTACAGTATATCCAGCGCTGCCTTTTTTTATGCTTATGTCATGATGAGCATGCCGGTTGTTTGAAAAGAGCGGATAGAAAAAAGAACTCAGAGCAGTTATTCTCTAAGTTCATGAAAGAAATAAGACCATTTGATCTACGTCGACATATTGCTGATGATCCAATTTCAGCGCTCTTTTTTCTGTAGAGAAGAGGATAAATCCTAATTGAGCGTAGAGTTTTTTTGCGGGTTCATTTGTTGAAGTAACAGAGAGATGGAGCTGTTCTGTGTCTTTCATCTTTTTTGCCCGGCTGATGGCTTCTGTCATTAAAGCTTTTCCCGCGCCTGATCCTCGGTGTTTGGGGGAAATATACATAGAACCGATAACCGCAATGTGTCTTAGTTTAAACAGCGGATGCTTGGAGATCTTGAGGATTCCTATCAGTCTGTCTTGTTCAAAGGCGCCAAGCACGATGGCATTGCCGGCTTCAAGCCTGGCTTTGAATTTTTCGGACGGCCATTCTTTCTCCTCCTCATAGCTGACGGCGAATGCGTCGGGGTGATCTTTTAAAGCTTTGAGCCTGATATCGGAGTAAGGCTGGGTATCACTTGCGGTTAAACGCCTGATGTACATGATTTGAGCTCCTTATATAAAAAAATTTTCTGAATAGTTAATCGTCGCTATCATACCATATTTGTCCCATTTGTATGAATGTTTGCCGCTGTCACTCAATATAGTAGCAATATGCGGAGATGATCAGAAATTTTATGAGGTGATGAGGGTGTGGAGAGCCGGGATGAAGTGGATGCTGCTCATATTAAGCAGCCAGATTGGGGCTGGATATGCAAGCGGGCAGGAAATATGGCAGTTTTTCGGCGTCGAAAGCGGACTGGCTATTGTATTGTTTACAGTCATGTTTACGATTTCGGCTTATATTGTGTTGAAGATCAGCTATCGGGTTCAATCAACGCACTTTTTACCTGTGCTTGAGCATTTGATGGGGCCGGCTCTTGCTAAAGTCTATGATGTGCTTATTATGTTTTATTTGTTTTCAATGACGATGGTTATGATTGCCGGCGGCGGTGTGACGCTGCAAATGTACAAGCTGCCGTTTTGGATCGGTATTTTTCTTCTTTGCATTGTGACCGTCGGTTTATTCTTTTGGGATATAAAAGGAATATTATCTCTGAATAGTATTTTGATACCGATTCTTGTAGCGGGGCTGTTATATGCATTGGTCTTTTTTCAGACAACCCATCATTACACGTGGACGATAGATTTGACCCGCCAGTATAATTGGCCGGCAAGCATTACCTTCACGTCCTTAAACATCCTTTCTGTTGTCGCTGTTCTTTCTTCAATCGGGAAAGATATGAAGGGACTGGGAGAAGCGAAAATCGCAAGCGTTGCAAGCGGGCTGATTTTCGGTATGATTTCATTTGTTTACAATGAAACGCTTGTACAGCTTTCAGGCAGTCTTACACAATATGAGATTCCTCTTTTCGCCGTCCTTGAAGGCGCTCCTTATCCGTTATTTCTTTGTATGGCCGCCGTGCTTTTTTTAGCCATCTATACGACAACGGTGACCGGTCTTTTCGGGCTGTCCAGCCGCATGCTTGCATTTGTGAAATTGCCGAGATGGACGCTCGTATCTCTTCTTTTAGCTGTGATGGTGCCTTTTACGACAATCGGTTTTTCAGATTTGATCGCCATTTTATATCCCATTTACGGGCTTTTAAGTCTTTATTTGCTGGTATGTCTTCTTCTTTACCCTATTTTAGGGAGATGGAAAAAAGTATAATGCTCATTTTGAGTGCGGCCGTTGCTCTTATCCTGTTTTTTTTTGTACAATAAATAAAGCAGTCTATGGAGAGAGGTGAAGGGTCTTGGCGGATAAAGACTTTGGCCTGAATGATATTGTTGAAATGAAGAAGCCGCATCCTTGCGGTGAAAACAGGTGGAAAATCATTCGGATGGGGATGGATATTCGGATCAAATGCACGGGTTGTTCCCACAGTGTCATGATTCCGAGAAGAGATTTTGAGAGAAAGCTGAAAAAAGTACTCGTCAAGCATGAGGAGCCTACATCATAAGGGCTGGCGCTCATGCTTTTTCATATAGAGGAGAGGAAGAGGCCCGATGAGCAAAGTGCATCAGTCAGCGTGCCCGCTGAATTGCTGGGACAGCTGCGGCTTTTTGGTGACAGTTGAGGATGGAAAGGTGACGAAAGTAGACGGAGACCCGAATCATCCCATTACGGAAGGGAAAATTTGCGGCCGGGGCAGAATGCTGGAGACGAAAACGAATGCGCCGGAACGGCTTCGTTTCCCTTTAAAAAAGAAAGACGGCGAATTTGTCCGCATTTCCTGGGAGCAGGCGTTAGATGAAATTGCTGAAAAAATGGCGGTGATTAAGGAGACGTTGGGCACTGCCGCAGTGCTGCACAGTCATGACTACGCCAATAACGGTCTTTTGAAGGCGCTCGACCAGCGTTTTTTCAATGGATACGGCGGTGTAACCGAGATTGCGGGCAGCATTTGCTGGGGTTCCGGCATTGAAGCGCAGCGCTGGGATTTCGGGCGTTCTTACGGGCATGGACCGCTTGATATTTATCACAGCAAGCATGTGATCGTATGGGGCAGAAACGTGTCCCGGACGAATATGCACCTCTATCATCATCTGCAGCAGGTGAAGAAAAAAGGAGCGACACTGACGGTCATTGATCCTATTTTTAACCCGACTGCAAAGCTTGCCGACCGGTATATATCCGTCAAACCCGGCATGGATGGCTGGCTTGCGGCGGGTGTTTTAAAAATATTATGCCAAACCGGCAGAACCGATTCTGATTTTATTCAAAAGCATTCGGTCGGTTTTGAGGAAATAGACAAGCTTCTGCAGACGATTTCTTTTGAGGAGATCATTGAGAAAACAGAAACGTCTTTAGAAGTGCTTGAATATCTTGCCGATTTATATGCTGACGGTCCCGCCTCCACTTTTATGGGTCTTGGGATGCAGAGATATAAAAACGGGGGCGGGACGATACGGTGGATTGACGCTCTAGCTGCGGCGAGCGGAAATGTCGGTATCAAAGGCGGCGGCGCAAACTTCGGAAATGTGCAAGTCGGTGAAAGCTTTGCAAAGGCCGAGCTCACTCGTCCTGATTTGAAGAAAAGTTCGAGAACGTTTTCGATGATGACTCAAGCTGAAGAGGCGCTGAATGCAGCCGACCCGCCGATTGAGATGATCATCGTGACGTGCGGCAATCCGCTGACACAGGTGCCGAATACAAAAAAAGTGAAGGAAGCGTTTGAAAAAACATCGGTCACAGTGGCCATTGATTCGGTCATGACCGATACGGCGAAGCTCTGTGACTATGTGCTGCCGACGGCCGTTGTTTTCGAAGAGGAAGATATTTATTATTCCAGCATGTATCATCACTATGTTCAATATGGCAAGAAGCTTGCGGAACCGCAGGGAGAGGCAAAATCAGACCGCTGGATCTGGACGGAACTC
Source organism: Bacillus sp. YH3-2-B2 (assembly GCF_053663335.1). Lineage (NCBI taxonomy): Bacteria > Bacillati > Bacillota > Bacilli > Caryophanales > Bacillaceae > Bacillus > Bacillus sp. YH3-2-B2. The sequence continues at coordinate 23,596 of NZ_JBSJQE010000002.1, forward strand.
GCAAAGCGTCTCGGATTCGGGGAGCTGTTTGATTACAGTACGGAAGATTTCTTAAAAATGGGGCTCTCTTCTTTGGAGAAAGAAGGAATCACCCTTGAGCAATTAAAGGAAAAAGGACATATGCCGCTTCCGGTTAAACAGGTTCCATGGAGTGATTTTCAATTTTTAACCCCGAGCGGAAAATTTGAATTCGTCTCGTCACTGGCAGAAGAGAAAGGATACAGCGGCCTCCCTCAATTGGAAGTGCCGGAGGAGTCTGTTTATCACGACGCCGGACTGGCCGGGAAATATCCGTATACGCTGCTGTCCATTCACCCGCAGCGCTCCAATCATTCACAGCACGTGCCGTTTATTGAAAAGCTTCAGCAGATTCAGGTGGACCTGTCGCCGGATATCGCGGAAGAGCTTTCTCTTCAAGACGGAGATACGGCAGAGGTTTACAATGACCGCGGCCGTCTGCGCGGCAGGGTGAAAATCATGAAGCAGGCTCACCCGAAGACGGTGAATATAGATGAGGGCATGTGGGCGGCATTCGGAGGCTCCGTCAACATGCTCACAAAGGATTCAAATTCCGATAATGGAATGGGAAGTACGCTTTTTGACTGTCTGGTAGCGGTTAAAAAAGGATAATCTAAGGAGAGAGAGGGCGGGAAATGCTTTTTTCTCAGCTTGTCTTTTCCTATGAACCTCCTTATAATTGCTCTAGGTTTACAATACGTTTATACGATGATGGTTTGATATAGAGGAGATGAAAGAATGGCTTTAACTGCTGGAATTGTCGGTTTGCCGAATGTCGGAAAATCGACGTTATTTAATGCAATTACTCAGGCTGGTGCCGAATCAGCCAACTACCCGTTCTGTACAATCGATCCGAACGTGGGAATCGTGGAAGTGCCGGATGAACGTCTGCAAAAGCTGACTGAATTGGTGAACCCGAAAAAAACGGTGCCGACTGCGTTTGAATTCACTGATATCGCGGGGATCGTAAAAGGCGCATCTAAAGGTGAAGGACTCGGAAATAAGTTTCTTTCTCATATCCGTCAGGTTGATGCGATCTGCCACGTTGTACGTGCATTCGCTGATGACAATATTACGCACGTGTCAGGGAAAGTCGATCCGATTGACGATATTGAAACGATCAATCTTGAATTGATTCTTGCCGACATGGAGACAGTCGAAAAACGCATCACGCGTGTAAGCAAGCTTGCGAAGCAAAAAGACAAAGAAGCGGTTTTTGAATTTGACATTCTGTCTAAATTGAAAGAAGCTTTCGAACAAGAAAAGCCAGCCCGTTCCGTTGAATTTACGGAAGAACAGCAAAAGCTTGTGAAGCAGCTTCATCTGCTTACGTCAAAACCCGTGCTTTATGTGGCGAATGTAAGCGAGGATGAAGTGGCTGATCCTTCAGACAATGAATACGTTGCGAAAATCCGTGAGTACGCCGCGGGTGGAAATGCCGAAGTCATCGTCGTCTGCGCGAAAATTGAGTCTGAAATTGCTGAATTGGAAGGCGAAGAAAAGCAAATGTTCCTTGAGGAGCTCGGCATCGAAGAATCAGGTCTTGATCAGCTGATTAAAGCGTCATACTCTCTTCTCGGCCTTGCGACATACTTTACGGCGGGCGAACAGGAAGTGCGCGCATGGACATTCAGAAAAGGCATGAAAGCTCCTGAGTGTGCGGGTATCATCCACACTGACTTTGAACGCGGCTTTATCCGCGCTGAAACGGTTGCTTATGAAGACCTTTTGGCAGGCGGCGGAATGTCCGGAGCGAAAGAAGCCGGAAAAGTGCGTCTGGAAGGTAAGGAATATGTAGTCCAAGACGGAGATGTCATTCATTTCCGATTTAATGTATAGGACACAGTTGTAAAGGGACAAGAGCTTTGGTATAATATAAACTTGTGAGTAATAGAATTATTGCTCCTTGCCCATTATAGGGCCGCTTAGACCAAAAGGAGGTGCAAACAGATGAAAAAGTACGAAGTTATGTACATTATCCGTCCGAACATTGACGAAGAGTCAAAGAAGGCAGTTATCGAGCGTTTCAACAACGTATTGACTTCTAACGGAGCGGAGATCACTGGAACAAAAGATTGGGGTAAACGTCGTCTTGCTTACGAAATCAACGATTTCCGTGACGGTTTCTACCAAATCTTAAACGTTCAGTCTGAAGCTGCAGCGGTTGCTGAATTCGACCGTTTAGCTAAGATCAGTGACGATATCATTCGCCACATCGTTGTTAAAGAAGAAGAATAAGCAATTTGAAATATATAATGTTAAAAGGTGGTCTTTCATATGCTTAACCGAGTTGTATTAGTCGGAAGACTGACAAAAGACCCAGAGCTTCGTTATACGCCAAGCGGTGCGGCTGTCGCCACGTTTACTCTTGCTGTGAATCGTACATTCACGAACCAGTCCGGAGAACGTGAAGCCGATTTCATTAATTGTGTCACTTGGAGAAGACAAGCCGAAAACGTTGCAAACTTTCTTAAAAAAGGAAGCCTTGCCGGCGTAGACGGCCGACTCCAGACAAGAAATTATGAAAATCAGCAGGGACAGCGTGTCTTCGTGACAGAAGTCCAAGCTGAAAGTGTTCAATTTCTTGAGCCTAAAAACAGCGGCGGTTCTGGATCAGGCGGATACAACGAAGGAAACAGCGGCGGAGGCCAATACTTTGGCGGAGGCCAAAATGATAATCCGTTCGGCGGAAATCAGAACAACCAGAGACGAAATCAAGGGAACAGCTTTAATGATGATCCATTTGCCAACGACGGCAAGCCGATTGACATCTCGGATGATGATCTTCCGTTCTAATAGATTATCGCTATATTCATAACGAGAAAGGTGGGAAATGACAATGGCAGGAGGACGCAGAGGCGGTCGTGCGAAACGCCGTAAGGTTTGTTACTTCACTTCTAACGGCATTACGCACATCGATTACAAAGATGTAGATCTTCTTAGAAAGTTTGTTTCTGAGCGTGGTAAAATCTTACCTCGCCGTGTAACTGGAACAAATGCGAAATACCAACGTAAATTGACTATCGCGATCAAACGCGCACGTCAAATGGCTTTACTTCCATACGTAACTGGCGAGTAAGCCGAAAGAAAAGAGCAAGAGCCTGCGGGCTCCTGCTCTTTTTTTATATCAGTCCTCCTCCATCCTGCCGAAATGTTTCACATGAAACATGGAAGTGCTTCTTACTCCTTTGTTATCTTGCTCCTCTATTCAAATACGCGTACTTATGCAATGAATTTGTTTATACTGAAGAACAGGGGGTGGTGAGATGGAGACAGACAGAAATATCCTGACTGATGAAAAGTGGGGCGCAATCATACGCAATGATGCTTCTTATGACGGGGCATTTTATTATGCAGTAAAAACGACGGGGATTTTCTGCCGGCCTTCTTGTAAATCGAGAGTTCCGAATAAAGAAAACGTGCTGGTGTTTGATACGGCTGATGCAGCGCTTGATAAACATTTTCGTCCCTGTAAAAGGTGCCGGCCGAACGGTCTTCGTCTTCCTGATGAAGAATGGATTGCTCAAATCATTGAGTACATTGACCGCCATTATCACGAATCTCTGACTCTGAGTGTACTGGCCGAAATGTGTCACGGCAGCCCCTATCATTTACAGCGGACATTTAAAAAAATCAGGGGAATATCCCCGATTGAGTATATACAGAAAAGAAGATTGTCGAAGGCGGAACACCTTTTAAAGCATACTGATATGACAGTCATGGAGATCGCTCTGACGGTCGGAATTCCAAACACAGCGCATTTCGCCACTCTTTTTAAAAAGAGAACCGGAAATTCGCCCACAGAATACCGAAAAACTGCCGGAATGGGAAAGGGAGGTTCAATATGAGTAAAGAGACAATGGTCTATTGGACACTTTTCACACGGAATGATTGGAGCCTGTATACAGCCGCCACATCTAAGGGGCTATGCTTTATAGGTTCAAATCATGGAAGCTTTGAAGAGCTTGAGCAGTGGGCAAAAAAATCACTGCCGCAATACCGATTGGCACGTGATGATGAGAAGCTGGCGTCTTACACGGCAGAGCTGTCCGAGTACATCGAAAATGGCAGATCAGCTTTTTCAGTGCCGGTGGATCTTTACGGGACAGAATTTCAGCTTGCTGTATGGAAAGCGCTTATGGACATACCGTACGGCGAGACATACTCCTATTCGGATATAGCAAAAATGATTCAGAAACCGGCAGCCGTAAGAGCCGTGGGCGCCGCGATTGGAAAAAATCCGGTATTGATTACGGTTCCGTGCCATCGCGTCATCGGAAAAAACGGAAAACTGACCGGATTCAGAGGCGGTTTAGAAATGAAAAAGCAGCTGCTGGCATTAGAGGGCGGAAACATTGAAACACTGGAATGACGGCTGAGCCGGACAGGAGGGAACACATGAAACTGATTTCTTGGAATGTAAACGGCTTGCGTGCCGTGATGAAAAAGATAGATATCAATACTTACGTTCAGGAAACGGCAGCGGATATTTTATGTCTGCAAGAAACGAAAGTACAGGACGGACAAGTATCATTACAGCTTGAAGGATATCACGGCTATTGGAACTATGCGGTGAAAAAAGGCTACTCAGGCACGGCTGTTTTTTCGAAAGAAAAACCGCTTCACGTGTTTTATGGATTGGGAATTGATGATCATGATCAAGAAGGACGGGTGATCACACTTGAATTTGAGAACGTGTTCGTCGTCAACTGTTATACGCCGAATGCCAAACGCGGATTAGAGCGAATTGATTACCGTCTTCAATGGGAAGCCGATTTTAAGGAGTATCTGCAGAAGCTTGACCGGAAGAAGCCCGTGATATTATGCGGCGATCTGAATGTTGCACACAGGGAGATAGACTTGAAAAATCCGAAAGCCAACCGGAAGAACGCCGGTTTCTCAGATCAAGAGCGGGAAGCGTTCAGCGCCCTGCTGAACACCGGATTTACCGACTCATTCCGCTATTTATATCCTGATCGGGAAGGCGCCTATTCCTGGTGGTCTTACAGGACGAACGCACGTGAGAAAAACATCGGCTGGCGGCTTGATTACGTCATTGTTTCAGACAGACTGAAGCCGCGGATCAGCGAAGCGGCCATTTGTGCCGATATCATGGGTTCTGACCATTGCCCTGTTGAAATGACAGTGGATTTATGATGAGATAGCAGTAAGAGAAATCCACTCTTGCTGCTTTTTTATCACCGAAAATGGAGGAGCACATGGCAAATATAAAAGAGATTGCGAAACTGGCGAATGTGTCCGTGGCCACCGTATCACGCGTATTAAACCGACACCCGTACGTATCTGAGGAGAAAAGGCGTCTTGTGAATCAAGTGATGAAGGAGCTGGATTATACCCCTAATCGAACCGCCATTGATCTGATTCGCGGAAAGACCAATACGATCGGCGTGATATTGCCGTACAGTGACCATCCCTGCTTTGACAAAATTGTAAACGGTATCACGAAGGAAGCGTTTGCCCATGATTACGTGACAACCCTTCTCCCCACCAACTATGACCCCGCTATAGAGATGACCTATTTCGAACTGCTGAAAATGAAAAAGATTGACGGACTGATTGTCACGTCCCGCGCGAATGAATGGGAAACCGCCGTGCCTTACCTGGAATACGGTCCCATTGTCGCTTGTGAATATACGCAGCATCAAGAGATTCCCTGCGCTTATAATGACAGGCAGGCAGCTTACAGAGAAAGCTTTTTGTATTTGAAAAACCGCGGACATCAAGACGTTGCTTTTACATGTGTGCGGGAAGCGGAAAAAAGCCCGAGTACGGCCGACAAGGTAACCGCATATAAGGCGGTTTTCGGCTCTCTTGATGAAACCCGCATTCTGGTCGGATGCCATGATATGGACGACGGAAAGCGGGCAGGTGAACACTTCTGGGGTTTCGACAAGGCGCCGACGGCCATCTATGCGCACAGTGATGACGTGGCTGCCGGCTTGTACCAGTTTGCGAAAGAACAGAAATGGGACGCGGAGATCATCGGCGAGGGAAATCTGAGCGTCAGCCGGGCATTGAATATCCCATCTCTGGAACTTCATTTGGAACGGGTCGGAAGGGAAGCATTTTTGCTGTTTTTGCACGGAGAAACGGCTAAAAAACAAATTATGCATCAATTTCAGCGGAAAAAGTCTTGAGCTGAAATGGGTTTCATGCTTTATAACTAGATTGAGAAAAAAAGGAGGCGGACATATGCGAATTGAACATGCGGCCATATGGGTGAAAGATTTAGAACGGATGAAAGAATTTTATGAGAAATACTTCGGCGCCAAGGCCAATGACCTTTATCATAATGAGAAAAAAGATTTCAAATCGTACTTTCTTTCGTTTGACTCCGGATGCAGGCTGGAACTTATGAAAAAAGGCGGCATTGATGAAGCTCCGTCACAGAATATGACCGGATGGGCGCATCTCGCATTTTCTACAGGCAGCAAGGAGCGGGTGAATGAATTGACGGAGACGTTTAAAAATGACGGATTTCAGGTTGTAAGCGGCCCGCGCGTGACGGGTGACGGATATTATGAGAGCGTGATAGAGGATGGGGAAGGCAATTTGATAGAAATCACAGTGTAACAGTGCGGGGGAACCCGCACTGTTTTATTGATTAAATTTGCTGAGCATTAGTTTTCGGACCGAAGAGAATTAACAAAACGGAACATAGAAGCCAGCAGCCGCCGATGAACAAAAAGACGCTGATGTAGCCGAGCTTAACGGCAATAAATCCGACGAGCAGGGAGCCGAATATATTGGAAAAACGGCCGAGCCCGTATGCCAGCCCGCTCCCGGCCGAGCGATATTCCGTAGGATACGGCTCCGATGTATATGCGTATAAGTTTGAGGTGAAAACCCGTTCCGTGACGTTGACGACAAATCCAAACACAATAATCATGACGGGAATAAACGTCATGCCGTATAACAGTCCGGCAATGGCAGTCAGAAAAGCGCTTGCGGCCAGAATCCATTTCCTTTGGAACGTCTCGGATATCATGGAACCGAGCAATGCGCCAAGCGGTGCGCCGACAGAGTGAAGCACATTGTACCACAGCGTTTTTTCCATGGTGATGCCGTTGCTTTTCAGCAGGCTGGGCACCCATGAAGCAAAGCCGTAAAAGCCAAAGGTTTCAAGAATCCATACCGCTGACAGGATGATGGTGATCTTTAAATTCCTGCCCTGAAACAGCCCTAAGTAGCCTGCGTGCTTCACTGTATGTACTTCTGCCGCCTCTTTTGGCGCGGGAAGCGGGCCTTTTTCTTTCTCTATACGTGCTTCAAGACGGTTCATAATGGCGTTTGCCTGATCATATGCGCCCCGATTTTCGTGCCATCGCGGCGATTCCTCAAGCCGGCGGATAAAAAAGAAATAAATGAGACCGGCCGCCCCCCATACGAATACGAGCCGCCACCCCCATGAGCCTAAAGGAATGACAAAAGCGGAAACAACGTTTGTGACGGGAACGCCGATTAGTCCGATCATGGCGCAAAAGGAGATGTATTTTCCCCGTACGGATGATGGGAAAAATTCCGCCAAATAGCTGTTCGTCACAATCATGGCGGCCGCGACGCCGAGCCCGGTCAAGAAGCGAAAAATCATTAAGGACGGAATGTCCCATGCCAGCGCATTCAGAAAAGATGAGATCGAAAAGACAAGGACAAAACAATTCAGCGCTTTTTTCCTGCCGATCCGATCGGACAGCCTTCCGCCGATGGAGGCGCCTAAAAACATGCCCAGGAAGGATGCAGCCGTGATGTCGGCAATGACGGACAGCTTCACGCCCCAATGCTCAATCAGCGCCGGAGCCACGTTGCTGAGCGTAAACAGGTCAGCGAGATCGAAAAAATAGATGATTCCGAGAGCGGTTAATACTTGATAGTGCACACGCGAAATGGGGAGACGGTCTAATCGGTTCGCTACATTTGAGAATGTCTGATGTTTCATAAAAAACCCCCTGACTTAGCAATTGTAATCAGAAAATACTGTAAATTTATCTGACGAATACATTATAAAGGTCTTTTTTTGGCAAAAACAGAGTGTAAATAACCAGAGCCAAAGGAAACGGCATAGCGCTTTCTTCTTAAAATATATAACATTTCCTATATCTGTTTCTGTTTATATTGTAAAATGTTGAAGGAAAGGAAGTTGATGCATAAATATGAATACATTTGTACGGCCCGCAGAGGGAAGAAATAGTGTATCGAGATATCTTCTTTCTCTGTTGCTCATTGTGGGTTTGTTCTTTTTCGGAAGCATACTGACCGTGTTTTATATGTTTCTCACGTCCGCTTTCAATCCTTCACTGACGATAAATTGGGATGAGGCGGCATTAAGTGACCCGCTGGCGGATATTTATTTACAGCATATCGTCTATTTCATAGCGATTCCGGGCATTTGGATAGCGGTTCGTTTCATTATGAAGCGGCGGTTTTTATCCATCATTACACCGAATCAGTCGCTGAACTGGAAGAGAATTTTCTTTGGATTCGGCACATATGTTGTGCTGATGTTTGTCGCGGGGCTGATTGATTTTTTAATTCATCCGGATCGTTTCACGCTTCAGGAATTCCATGCTTCACGTTTTCTGCTGCTGTTAGCGGCGGCCGTCTTGTTGGTTCCGATTCAAACCTCTGCGGAGGAATTTCTCTTTCGCGGTTTTCTGCTACAGTTTGCCGGAAAATTGACGGCAAACGCGGTGGTTCTGACGATCATTATCGGCGGATTATTCGGCGCACTTCATTTCGGAAATCCGGAGATGGAAAATGGAGCTCTCTGGGCGGGAATCGGATATGTTACCATCGGCATGATCTGGACCTTTATCACGGTTAAAACGGGCAGTCTGGAGATGTCCCTTGGCGGTCACGCTGCCAATAATATGTTTTTATTTATCTTTCTCACAGAGGATCATTCGGTATACGGCGGCATTCCGTCGGTATTTACAACAGCAGCCGGGGGCTATGAAATATACGATTGCATATCGACTCTGGTGATCAATATCATCTTCGCATGGCTCGCGTTCCGTTTTGTGAAAAAAGAAAAGCAGCAGGCCGCCTAGGATCTGCTGCTGATTTGTAAGGTGTTCATCGCTTCATCAATATCCGTCGTCGGCCTCCGGCAGGCGAAATTCTCACAAATGTAGACCGTTGTCTTCCCATCGATCATTTGATAACCCGCGGCAAAGTCAGAAATGCCAGCAAGATCATCCGGATGTTCTGCGGCGAGAATCGTATAGGCGGGAGTGAAATGCTCCTGAAGCGCCTCAATGAAACGTTTTCTGTCCGGGTCATCTTTCCTTCCGAACACAACGATTTCTTTTTGGGGCATTGTGTGTGCCAGTACGCTTTGCATGAAGAAAGCGCTGCTGCTCGGATAGGCCTCTATTTCCCGTTTGAACACGGAAAACATCACTTCGGCTTTTTCAATCAGTGATACATCACCCGTCAGGCGGCCGAGACGAAGCAGCTGTACGGCAGCCGCGCTGTTTCCGGAAGGCACGGCCCCGTCATAAACCTCTTTTTCCCTGACAAGAAGGGTCTCAGCATCATTCCCCGTAAAGAAGAAACCCCCGTGCCGTTCATCCCAGAACAGCTCCAGCATGCTTGTACATAACGTTTTCGCTTTCTGCAGATAAGACGGATGAAAACCCGCTTCATACAGTTCAAGATAAGCCCAGATGAGAAAAGCGTAATCATCGATAAACCCTTTGTTTTTCACTTCGCCCTCGCGATAGCGGACCATGACGCGCCCGTCCGGCATGAGGTGCCGTTCGAGAAAGCGGATGGCTGTTTCCGCCATGCTGAGATAGTCAGGCTCGTGAAATACCTTTGCGGCTTTTGCCAGCCCGGCAATCATGAGCGCGTTCCATGAGGTCAGCACTTTGTCATCTGTATGCGGATAGCTTCTGTTTTCACGGGCCTCCAGCAATTTTGTTCTTGCCTCTTCAAGACGTTCGGCCAGCTCACGTTCGGTGAGGCCGGTCTCTTCGAGGATAGCCTCACGCCGCGTGAAAATGAGGTGCGGGATGTTTTCGCCTTCAAAATTGCCTTGATCTGTGATGTTATACACCTTGCAATAAAGCGGGCCGAGTTCATCACCGAGAAGATTCATGATTTCTTTTTTGGACCATATGTAATATTTCCCCTCACGGCCTTCGGTATCAGCGTCTAAAGCTGAGAAAAAGCTGCCGTCTTCATGCATCATTTCCCGCTGAATAAACGTTACGATCTGCATCGCAATCTGTTTGTAGCGCTCATTACCTGTGACTTGATAGGCTTCCGTATATGCAGTCAGGAGAAGGGCGTTGTCATACAGCATTTTCTCAAAATGCGGCACGAGCCATTCATTATCAGTCGAGTAGCGGGCAAAGCCAAATCCGATATGGTCAAAAATTCCGCCGTTCGCCATGCCGTCGAGTGTCTTGGTTACGCCGGCCAAAGCCTGTTCCTTGCCCGTATAGCTGTAGTAGCGAAGCAGAAACATGAGCATATGCGGCATCGGAAATTTCGGAGCCTGGCCGAACCCGCCGTACACCGTATCAAACCCGCCGGCCAGCTGGCGATACGTGTCATGAACCGCCTGTTCGCCAAGCATGCCCTCAGCCGGGTGAATCTTGACTTCAAGATGAGCGGCGGCGTTTTCGGCGATATCCTCGACATGCTGCCGGTCATTCGCAAACGTTTCGGACAGATGTTCAAGCACATCGATAAAGCCCGGACGGTTAAATTTGCTCGTCTTCGGAAAATACGTCCCCGCATAAAATGGCTTCTGATCTGGTGTGACGAACACGTTCAGCGGCCACCCGCCCTGCCCCGTCATCAGCTGGCAGATTCTCATATACACGGAATCCACATCAGGGCGCTCCTCACGATCAACCTTGATGGCTATGAATTTATCGTTTAACATACCGGCGATCTCTTCGTCCTCAAAGGACTCGTGAGCCATTACGTGACACCAGTGGCAAGTTCGCTAAGCTACCCGTACCCAATAGATAAGAGAACAGGTTTATTCTCTCGTTTCGCTTTTTCAAATGCTTCATCGCACCAAGGATACCAATCCACGGGATTATAAGCATGTTGGAGTAAGTACGGTGACTTCTCGTCGATTAATCTATTGGGTACTTTTTTATTTGGCATGGGATCACCTTCTTTCGTTCGTATTACCGTTGATATATCTTTACTGTACCATAAAGATGTGCAGTCTATTCTTTATTTGTTTCTGTCTAAAGAAAACTAGTCTGTAGTTGACAGAATGGACAAGGTGCCTGACAACTGATATAGAGCTATGCGCCTAATCCAAAAGCTTTCATAACAAAGATAACAACAGGCGGAATGATAAGTGATGGCAGAAGATTTAAGGTTTTACATTTTTTAATTCCCAAAATGCTTAACCCCGAGCTTAGTATCAGTATTCCGCCCACAATTGTTATTTCATTAATCATGTCTGCACTTAATGCACTCTCCATTACTTTTGCAAATAAATAGAGTGAGCCTTGCCAGGCAAATAACACAACAGCAGATAAGGCTATTCCAAAGCCAAACGCTGATGCGAGAACAATAGAAGTGATGCCATCCAACATACCGTTTGTAAGAAGATAAGTGGAATCACCATGGATCGCGGATTCAATAGGCCCTAATATCGACAATGATCCCATGCAAAACAATAAGATTGCAGTTGATAAGCCTTCAGCTAAGTTATTTTTAGAGAACTTGCTGACTAGATGGTTGAATCTAAGTTCCAAATTTACAAACTGTCCAAGTAGTCCGCCAACAGCTAAACTTACAATAAAAAGAATAGGGTATTTACTATCCGATAAATGCTGTGTAATGGCGTTTATTCCTAATCCAACTGCAACAAACCCCATCGCTTGCATAAGAATATCTTGATATTCACCTTTCATTCCTTTCTTGAATAGCCCTCCGAGTAAACATCCTGCGAAGATCATAAATGTGTTAAAAATTGTTCCAATCATGTGCTTTCTCCCCCAATAAAGTGTGCTTTTAAAAAAATAAACTCTCCAGTAACTAGAGAGTCAAGGGATTATTTAATGGGCAGCATGATTTCGGTCACATAATGATCCGGATTATTAGTAACACCATAATCAATTAACGTTATCTCAATGGAGTCGGCCGCTAACTCCAGATGATGCTTTTTCATATATGTCAGTAACTTTTTATAATATTGTTTGGCCTCTTTATGCGACCCCTTAAACCTGATTTGTAAATATTCATTTGATGGTAAGGTGATTACTGATGGGGGCAAATTATGCTCGTCTTCTAAGATCATAAAAATACTGGAGTAACGATCAAACTTATGCGCTTTTAGGTTTGACACTGAAATCGATAATCCAATCTTTCCTAAAAATATGTCTTCTTTAATAGTAAGATCATTTCTCAATTCTGTTAGAGAGTGTTCAATATCATGACCTAGAATATACTCATGCTGTAAATAAGCGACACGCAACTCCGGAAGTTTGATTTTTGTAATTTTGTCTAACGGTTTATTAACGGCATCTTCTATTTTGTTTAAACGGCGGGTGATCTTTTTTTCAATAAGCTCTAATTCCCTTTTTTTACGATCGATTTCGGTTTTTTGGTTTTTCAGTAATTGAATTAAGGTATCTGCATTGTGGGAATTATAAAAATCTAGGAGTTTGTTTATTGGCAAGCCTAAAGCCCGCAAATATTTGATTGTATCCAGTCTCTCAAACTGCTCTGTGGAATAGTATCTGTAGTTATTTTGCTTGTCTTTGTATGCAGGTTTCAAAAGACCGATCTCATCATAATATCTGAGAGTGGATATTTTGACGTGAAATAACCTGGATACCTCTCCAATAGAGAAAAAATTCTTCATGATCATAATCCTTCTGCTTTCATTTGTCTTAATAAACCTGTAAAAAATGGTTTTATCAACATTATAATATTCAGCAATTTAAAGATAAAGCATCCCCTCTGGATCGAAAAATTTTAATGGAGGGAATTGGAGAGGATTATATGGTAATCTGCGTGGCGTCAGTGACAAGTCGAATAGCCGATGCTGACAAGAACCGGCTTGTTTAAGTTTAAGCGTTTCGCTTTTTCGAAGGGTGCCAGTTTACGGGGTTGTGGGCGTGTTGGAGCAGATAGGGGGACTTCTCCGTGATTAAACTGTTGGGTTTACTATTGTTTGGCATGGGCTCACCTGCTTTCTATTCATATTTGTATGTTTAACATACCACAATCCTCTAAAAAAATTCATACACTCAACTTTGTGATCCAAACCCAAGTCATTAAAAAGGAGAACGGCTTACGACTCTATTTTCAGGGTTAAATGTCATCCACTTTATTGCTTTTTAGATAAGAAATAAGGATTTAAAATCTTTATCATTTTATTTACTGTTAGATAAGTGAAACACACCCCGGCGACTGTAACTGCGCCGCCCAGAAGAGAAATAAACGCAGGTACTTCACCTAACCACACCCAAGAAATGACCAAGGTTATGGCTGGTGTTAAATAAAGTGAAATGGCTGCTTCTGAAGCACCGACGAGTGAAGTGACATACGCAAGTGCAAAGTAAGGCACAACTGTTGGTAATAAGCCTAAGTAAACGATAGACAATGTTGAGTTCATTGAAGCGTGAACAACTTCTCCCCATAATCCCGGAAGAAACATCAGCATAGGCAATGTTGCACCCCAAATGGTGAATGTCACAAATGGAATAAAACCATATTTTTTTATATAGCGGGCTTGAAAAACGAAATAAATACTCTCCGAAAAAGCTGCCAGCAGGATTAACAAAATGCCGTTCACTGAATTTGTATAGTTTCCTGCCCCGAAAGAAATGATCGACACACCCAATAAACTTATGATAGAGCCAATCCATTTATAAAGCCCAAAATGTTCACCAAAAAACAGACGAGATAACATTGCAGAAAAAATAGGTGTCATGCTCACGAGTAAGCTCGCAACTCCAGCGCTGACTGTTTTTTCTCCGATATTCAGCAAAATGTGATATAGTGCAAAACCTAAAAATCCTAAAGATAAAATAGCAGGGATATCCTTCATGTCAGGTAAACGCATATGAGTCAAAACAGCAAAAACAACCAATGCCATTGACCCAATCAACAAGCGAAACAAAGCGAGGTGTTCCGGTGTGTAACTCTCCAAACCCGCGCGAATTCCCGGGAAAGCTGATGCCCACAACCCAATCATCAGACTGTAAGATATGCCGATTCGAACTGTTTTCTTTCTCATCTTTCTCACTCCTCTTTACAAAAACCAACCAGTTATTTAATGTGTTTCTATATTAATAAAGATTTGATGAGATGACTTCAACCAGTTAAATAGATTTTGACCCAACCACTTTAAGGGGGATCCTTTTTATGAGCGCTCCAGAAGAAAAAAAGATGAGAAAGCTTCCTAAGTACATACAAATCATTCAATTTATAAAAGAGAAAATAGGAAATGGAGAATGGCCGATCGGAAGTAAGATTCCAAGCCAGCGCACGCTTGCCAAACACTTTGAGGTGAACAGGAGCACAGTCATTACAGCTTTAGAGGAATTGACGGCGGATGGATTAATCGAAGGCAGAATGGGCAAAGGGACAGTTGTTACGAACAATACATGGACACTTTTGGCTAAGAATTCCGCTCCCGATTGGGATCAGTATGTAACCTCCGGAATCCAGCAGCCAAGCCAAAAAATTGTTCAAGAGATCAATAAATCAGAATCAAATTCTGATCTTATACAGCTCAGTAAAGGAGAACTTTCACATGAGATTTTTCCTTTAGCTGTTATGAAAGAGATCATGGGAAAGGTATCTCAAAACATAGAGGCATTCGGATATGAGGAACCAAAAGGATATTTACCTTTGAGAGAGGCATTAAGCGGCTATTTAAGAACAATCGGCATTCAAGCTTCTCCTTCTTCCATTCTTATTGTTTCTGGAGCGCTGCAAGCCTTACAGCTTATATCAATGGGGCTTTTACAAAGAGGATCGACCGTTTATCTTGATCAGCCTTCCTATCTTTATTCATTACACGTCTTTCAATCAGCCGGGATGAAGCTGACTGGAGTTCCTATGGATCATGATGGACTTTTGCCGGAACATATCCGCATGGCAAGGGGGGAGCGGGGGAGGGCTATCTTATATACAAATCCTTGTTTTCATAACCCGACAGGTATTTTAATGTCAAAAAAGAGACGAGAAGAAATCCTTGCGGCAAGTGAGAATGCACAGCTTCCCATTATTGAAGATGACATTTATCGTGAGTTATGGATCGATGAGATTCCTCCAGATCCTATTAAAACAATAGATAAAAATGGGCATGTGCTTTACATAGGCAGCTTATCGAAAACATTAAGTCCGGGCTTGAGGATTGGATGGATCGTCGGGCCGGAACCAGTGATTGAACGTTTATCCGACATAAAAATGCAAACAGATTACGGCTCCAGTTCGTTATCCCAGAGAGTAGCGGCAGAGTGGTTTACATCCGGTGAATACCAGCAGCATCTAGAACAGGTGAGAAGTCAATTAAAGGTGAGAAGAGAATTGGCCTTGAGTGTTTTAGAAACTCATTTGAAAGATGTGGCGACATGGAATATCCCAAAGGGAGGATTCTTTGTCTGGGTAAAAATATTGCCTTCCATATCCATGAAATTACTTTATACCAAAGCCTTATCAAAAGGGATACTTCTCAATCTCGGCAGTATCTATGCTCAAGAAAAAGGGAATTATATTCGCTTATCATATGCTTATGCATCTCTTGAAGACCTTCAAAAGGGAATTTATGAATTGGGTTTGATGATTAAGGAATTGGCAAGCAGATAAATTTAAAAGACAGCGGCATACCGGAATTCAAACTGCATGGTTCGTTTTAAACTTGGCGAATCGGGATGCAGTGAGTGACAAGGCAGGGATAGATAAGAAAGTTAAAGGAGGTCAGAATATTCTAATCTCCTTTAACTTCGGTCAACCTTGCATCCTTAATATACTAAAGATTAAAAAGGAAGAAGTCCGGCCGTTTGTTATTCGGTTAAGCCAGCTCTTTTGTCATTAAGACATGCGGGATGCCGTCTTCCATAAATTCCGGTGAATCTGTCTGATAGCCCAGTTTGTGATAAAAGCCTTCCGCATGTGTTTGTCCATGCAGTTTACATTGGGTGATGCCTTTTTCTTTTACCATGTTTTCTAATTCTCTTATGATTACTTTGCCTAACCCGTATTTGCGGTAAGGTTTCAGGATGCAGATTCGTTCGAGCTTGCCTGTATGGTTTACGATGCGGACCCGTCCTGTGCCGGCAGGCTGATTTTCATGATAAACCAAGACATGCCCGCACTGTTCCTCAAGCGTATCGAACTGATCAAATTCATCGGATTCAGGTACATGCTGTTCCTCAATGAATACTGCTTTTCTAATCTCAAGCGCTGCTTGCAAATCAATTTCCGTTGTTATTCTTTTTATCCTCATGATCAATCAATCCTTTTCACATATTAATCTGGACTGCACGGCTTGCTTGTGGTCTTATAGAAGTAACGATAAAACAATTATATTGCAAATGCAACAAAAATATGAAAGGTTTGAAAAGATATGACTGATATTTTGCGGGAAATCGGCATGATCGCACGGGCATTGGATTCCATCAGCAATATTGAATTTAAAGAATTAGACTTAACAAAAGGGCAGTATCTCTATCTTGTGCGTATATGTGAAAACCCGGGAGTGATACAGGAAAAACTGGCGGAAATGATTAAAGTTGACCGAACAACAGCGGCGAGAGCGATCAAGAAACTGGAAATACAAGGATTTGTTGAAAAGCGTCCTGATGATCAAAATAAAAAAATAAAAAAACTGTTCCCGACCGAAAAAGGGAGAAAGGTTTATCCGTTATTGCAAAGAGAAGGAGAGCACTCTGCGGAAGTAGCCCTGTCCGGCTTTACGTCTGAGGAAAAAGAAACCATTTTCAGCCTTCTTCAGCGGGTGAGAAAAAATATAGAGCATGATTGGGAATATGTGAAGAAGGGAAACAAAAGAGACTATTAATGGATGATAATCCCTTTTACTGAATGATTGCGTTGTGAATGATTAAAGTCATAAATGGATACGTTATCTGTGAAATCTCCTCCCCGGTTCCTGCTTCAACTAGCCGATAGGCTTATTTTTAACGAAAAGTATCAATTATGGTATATTTAAATAAGACAAAATAATTGAAGCGGGGAATGATATGAGTACAATCGAAAAACAAAGACGTAAGAAATTCAGAGCGAAATCAATCGTACGGGCCATCATGGTCATCATCGGCGGAATTATTGCCGCGTATGGACTGGAAACCGTACTGATTCCGAATAGTGTATCTGACGGCGGTGTAACCGGACTCAGCATTGTCGGTTCACAGCTCTTTCATTTGCCTCTTGGGATCTTGATTGCGGTGATCAATATACCGTTTGTCTGGTTAGGATATAAGCAAATCGGGAAAGGTTTTGCGTTTCTATCAATTATCGGTATTGTCTCACTTGCCGCGGGCACGAGTTTTTTCCACCACACGCCGGCTATCATTGAGGGAGATACCCTGTTAATCACCGTTGTCGGCGGGATTATTCTCGGCTTGGGAATGGGATTGGCATTGCGCAACGGCGGCGCCTTAGATGGTATTGATATGCTGGCTGTGCTGCTGTCACGGAAACTGCCGTTTGGCACGAGCGATCTCATTTTATTTTTAAACATTTTTGTGTTTATTTTTGTTTCTTTTGTATTCGGGCTGCAAGGCGCATTGCTTTCCGTCATTGCTTACTACATCGCATCCAAGGTGATCCATGTGGTTGAGGAAGGCTTAAGCGGTTCTAAAACATTTCAGATTATCACCAATGAGCCTGCATTAATGGTGGAGACCATTCGTGAAGAATTGGGCCGGAGCGCTACTTATAAAGAAGCATACGGCGGTTTTTCTCATGAAAAATTCAAAGAAATCACATGTGTCATCAACCGTTTGGAAGAAACCAAACTGAAGGAAATTATTAATGACATTGATAATCAAGCCTTTGTGACGGTATATGATGTCGCTGAAGTAAAAGGCAGTAATTTCAGAAAAATCCATAATCATTAAGAAGGAGCTGCCGTTCACCGGCAGCTTTTTTTAAAAAAGGAGAAAACACTTGCAAAAAAAGAATAACGGATGTATATTATTGATATATCAAACATTGACTGGTCAATTAATTGCGCAAAAGAAAGTAGGGATGGGTTTTGACAGCATGTTGTTCAGAGGAAGGCGAGATTTTGTATCAGCTCCAATCACTGCACAAAGTGATCGGCACGAAGTTTGAAGCGTGCACCGGAATCAGCCAATCCCGCCTTGAGCTTCTCGCCGTGCTTTTTTACGTCGATGAGATCAGCCAAAGCGATCTTCAGAAAAAGGTGAATATTGACGGCGCAGCCGTGACAAGACACTTGAAACAGCTTGAAGCCAAAGAAATGGTCACAAGAAGGCGGAAGCCCGAGGACAACCGAATTATACTTGTCCGGCTTACTGATCAGGGGCGGGAGAGAATTGAGGCTTCCAAAAAGGAGAAAGAGCGTTTCATAAAGGAAATGCTTGCCGGTGTCAGCGAGGAAGAACGCAGTATGTTAAAAAACGTATTGTCGCAGATGCAGAATAATATAGAAAATATGAAAGCATAGGAGTGTATTACACATGAAAACAGAACTGAAAACAAACGATTTTATGGACATTATGAAAGGCCGCCGTTCCATTCGGAATTACGATCCGGCCGTAAAAATCAGCAAAGAAGAAATGACTCAAATTCTTGAAGAAGCAACGACAGCGCCGTCTTCAGTCAACGCGCAGCCATGGCGTTTCCTCGTCATTGACAGCCCTGAAGGAAAAGAAAAACTCGCGCCGCTTGCCAGCTTTAACCAAACACAAGTCAGCACATCATCTGCGGTGATCGCGGTTTTCGCAGATATGAACAGTGATGACTATTTAGAAGAAATTTATTCTAAAGCAGTCGAACTGGGCTACATGCCGCAGGAAGTAAAAGACAGACAAATCGCTGCTTTGACGGCGCATTTTGAAAAACTGCCGGAGCAAGTGAACCGTGAAACGATTCTGATCGACGGAGGTCTCGTTTCCATGCAGCTGATGCTTACAGCACGTGCGCACGGCTATGATACAAACCCGATCGGCGGCTATGATAAAGAAAAGATTGCCGAGGTTTTCGGAATGGATAAAGAGCGTTATGTACCGGTCATGCTGTTATCAATCGGAAAAGCGGCAGACGAAGGATATGCTTCCTACCGTCTTCCTATCGAAACAATCGCACAATGGAAATAAGGTTGAAGTGAAGCTGAGAGGAGAGGGACAGTGGACATAATTGCGGCTGTTTTCGTCGGAATTGTAGCTTTAGAACATATATTTATCATGATACTTGAAATGTTTTTTATCAATTCGAAGGCTGCCAAGCGGTCTTTCAAATTGCCGAAGCATTTAGAAGGTGACCGGAATGTAGCGGTCATGTTTGCAAATCAGGGTCTGTATAATGGATTTCTGGCTGCCGGCCTCATTTGGGGACTGATCCTCGGAGCTGATCCGATTGGCCATATGATTCAAATGTTTTTCGTTATTTGTGTGGTCATCGCGGCCATTTTCGGAGGCTTTACTTCAAACAAATCAATTATCGTAAAACAAGGACTTCCGGCTGTTTTAGCGCTTATTTTTCTTTTATTGGCGTAGCAGACGGAGTGAGGGCTTCCGGAAAGGAAGCCCTCTTTTTTTATTCTGTTTTGAAAATCATTTCTTATATACATCACTATAGATTGGGGAATGTCAAATCAGCGGGGGCAAGCAATGGATTGCAGTCGCTTGGAATGAGTATGGTTCCGGATGTGATCAGCTCGTTTCAACACATATATCCTTATGTCAATTTTCAGTTGAACCAAGCGTCAAATCAGCTGTCACTCCTTCTTAATTGTTATTTGCTGAAATAGATGGACGGACTCCATGTCAATCTGTTTTTTTAAAAAAAAGCTGATCGGCAAATATGGTATGATTTACATAATCAGGGAGTGGGGTTGCAGAGGATGAATATGAAGAGAGCGTATTACGCTATTTTATACAGCCAGACCGCTATCAACTTGGGGTTTTCACTTTATACGATGGCCGTCATCTTGTTTTTGTTTACAAAAACCGGTTCGACGGCGATGGCCTCTCTTATGACGCTCGTCAGCATTGTATGCCGCGTATTGGGCAGCGCCGTTTTGCCGCTGGTCACCGGCCGGTTCACGCTTCGTTCTTTGTTAATCAGTTCTCAATTGATACAGATCACACTGTTAGTCTGTTTGTTTTTTGTCATCCAAACCGGTTCATCCGCATTCTTTTTTCTGCTGTTTTGTCTGATCGGAGGCATTTCTTTTTGCAACGGATGGTTTGCTCCGATAAAAAGCGCGCTGATTGGGGAAATCATTCCTCCTGATCGAAGGGCGAAAGCGAACAGTTTATTATCGGCGGCGGATCAGACCGTTCAGTTTGCGGGGTGGTCTCTGGGCGGCGTCATCATAGCGTTCCTGGGAGAGAGCGATACAATGATCGTCACTGTCATGTTATTGGTTTCTTCGGTGTTGGGCATTATTCTGTTTCTTCAAGTACGCATGTGTGCGCCGGCAGCAGTCAGGAAACGTTCGCTTTTTGCAGATGCGGCAAGCGGCTGGGTGTATTTATTTCAGCAAAAGCAGCTCAGGGTTCTCATTGTGATGGATGTGATCGAATCGTGGGCAGGCATGATATGGATCGGGTCTGTGTCCTTGACTTATGTGCATGACGTCCTTCATAAAGGAGAGGCCTGGTGGGGGTATGTCAACGGAGTCTATTATGCAGGGACGATGATCGGCGGACTGATCATCTATAAGTTATCCGGTAAGTTTGAGCATCATCTCATTCCGCTTATGCTGACGGGAGCCTTGGCATATGGAATGTTCACGTTTATTTACGGGCTGATCACAAGCGCCGTTACGGCCCTTTTTCTGGTGCTGTGTATGGGGCCGGCTTGTGTATTACGAGATCTCACGCAGGAAACATTACTTCAAAACATCACGACCGAAAAGACACGGGTCCATATATTAGCGGCGAGATCAGCTTTAGTTCAGTTCATTTTTATGTTTTCCATTATCGGAACGGGGATTATCTCAGATGTATTCGGCGTGCGGTTTATTTATATTGGCGCAGGCCTTCTCTTATTAATTTCGGCTTTTATCGGATTTTCTCAGCTGCGAATGAAGAAAATGGTACAGAGCGGCATGTAGCCTTAAACATAATGGAGGAGAGGTTCTGAGGGATATTCAGCACTACTATTCTATGATTATCAGCTTAGAGCAAATCAGTAAGTATTCACTCGGCTCAAAGAGCTTCCGGAGGATGTGTACCGTAAGGAGATTCAAAGTGTCTTTCCGTCGATAGCCGGTGTATTGACTCATGTGTATCTGTCCGATAAGGGGTGGTTTGATGTGTTCTCCGGAGAGCGTCTGGAGGATACGCTGAAATCAGCTGAACAGCAAAAAGGGGACATCTTGTCTAAAGAGATAGAAGAGCTGGAAGATCTATTTTTGGAATTATCAGACCGGTATCAACTATTTTTGCAGAAGGAGGAAAATATCAGTCTCCCCCTTGAAATAGAGCATCCGTCAGGTGACATCATGAAAACCGCAGCTGCCGATATGATCCTACATGTTGTGAACCACGGAACGTATCATCGCGGGAATATAACAGCCATGCTCAGACAGATGGGGTATGCTTCTGTGCCGACGGATTACGGTATTTATTTATATATAAACAAAAAGTAAACAAGACAGCCCGCGCGGCTGTCTTGTGATATCCGTAAAAAAGCCAAATCATATGAGTGATTTGGCTTTTTCGTTTGCTATGCCATGTTTTGCAGCCGTTCTAAACTGTTTTTCCAATTCGCTTCAAGCGCTGTAAAAGCAGCGGCGGCATCTTGCTGTTCTAATGCGTGAATGATATCAGAGTGTTCATTATATGATCTGTTTAAAGCGCCGTTTTCACTGAAATAGCGGATTTCCAGTCTCTGAATTTTGACTTTCAGGCTTACAAGCAATTTGTGAAGTTCAGCGTTGTCCGCAAGCAGAATGATGCGATGGTGAAATGCATTATCCGCTTCCAGAACGGCCATTTTATCGCCGTCTTTCATCGTTTGAAGAAGATTTTCATTCAGCTGTTTCAATTCTTGAATCACGGCATCGTCCATACGCGGGAGGGCTTGCTGCAATGCGAGTTTCTCAAGCGTCCAGACGATGGAATACAAGTTTTCCGCTTCTTTTAACTCAATCGGAGCGACAAGCGTCCATCTGTTCGCTTTTGTTATCACCAAGCCGTCATCTTCCAGCCGCAATAAGGCTTCCCGTATCGGGGTGCGGCTGATTCCCAATGTTTCCGACAAATCCTTGTCCTTTAACTTTGTTTCCGGTTTGAGCTTGCCCGTTATGATCCAGTTTCTGAGTGTGCGATACACTTCGTCCCGCATGATGGTTCTTTTCAGCACAGGTTCTTTGTTTTGATTATCCAATGGAACACCTCATGAATCGTAGTATACATATTTGCATTTTACCACAGTCCGGGCGCCGGTTAGAAATGAAGAGGGACGTCTAAGGATGAATCGAACCGAGATGCTTCATCTCAATATGCTGAAAGTCAGCGGAGCCGCCTTCAGAAAAGAGCGTGATTCCCTGATCTTCGTGTTTTGGGAACACTTCATTTGTCAAAACGGTTTTTCCGTCGTCTGCAAATACTTCAATACTGGTTTTATCTACGAGAATTTTCAGATGGACGCGTCCTTTGTTTCCGTCAAATGGGGCTTTGCTTTCGACGTATGCGCCGGTTTTATCAGGCTGGTCTGTAAACGATCTGTTCACATAGGCACAGCCGTCTTCTGCTGAAATACCGACATCAATATGCCGGCTTTGGTCTGCTGATTCTCTGAGTCTGACGCCTGCATTTTTGATATCTGACCAAGCGATATCCATATCAAGCTGATATGTGTCACCTTTGATCGACAGTGTCTCTGAACCGTTCACCTGTTTGTGTTCTATGCTGTCAGTTGAAGAGGTTAATTGGTTCAATGCTTCAACCGGCTCTGACACAAGGCTGTATGTGCCGCCGTCCTGCTGCTGAAGACGGATTTCACGGACGATAGAATCCGTGCCGTTAAAGCCGTTTTTTAGTGTCGGTGTTTCATTCGGATAATCCCAATTGTTCATCCATGCCAGCGCATAGCGTTTTGTCAGCGGATCTTCGCTATTACCGTCTTCAAATGTGACGCCGCCGTACCAGTCAAAGCCGTAATCGAGCCATTGCGGTTCTTCTTGATCGGCGGTAAATTCCTTCCCGTCAAAGTTTCCGGTCCAATACGCGTACGTATTCGGTTTGCCTGCGGGTTTGCCGTTTGCGCTTGCGCCCAGAACCCATTTGGCTGTTCCGTCATCTGCACGCATCATATAAAGGTCGGGGCATTCGACGAGGCCGATCTGCTGAGTGATAAAGCCGCCCGTATATTTCCAATTTTTTAAATCGGGTGATTCATAAAAACCGATTTTTTCTCCTTCGGCCATGGCCATCACCCATTTGTCATCCTGTTCATCCCAGATTACTTTCGGGTCCCGGAAATCCTTAGTTCCCGGGTTTTTCATAACGGGCTGATCACTATAGGAAGTAAACGTTTTTCCCTTATCCGTGCTGTACCATAAATATTGTTCCTGGGCTTTTGTTTTGGCAGTCGGCTGCGTTGTGACGGCGACCAGCGCGTTTTTGCCGAAGCCCGCCGTGTTGTGTTTATCAATGACGACAGAACCGGACCATATATCGCCGTTTTCGTTGGTGTATTTCGGAATAGCCGTGCCTTCGTCCGTCCAGTGCACCAAGTCCTCTGATACGGCGTGCCGCCATTCTGTGCCGTTGCCGTTCGGGTAATCCCGATTATAAAGATAGTAGTAATGATATTTCCCCTCGAAAAAAATGGGCTTTTGAGGGTCGTTTTTCCATTTGTCCGGGGTCGTAAAATGATACGCCGCCCGGTAATCCTTCTTATGCTCCGTGTTTGTGTCAGAGGAATTGTGGGTTTTGTTCGGCAGTAAGCCGACAAACAGGAACGCACCCAAAAAGATCAATATTACAACGGGCCATTTTCGAGCCATGATTGAGTTCACCATCTTGTTGAGAAATAAAAGAAAATGCCAATGAAGTATCGGCATTTTCTTTTTGTTGTTATTAGTTGTTAACCGTAAGCTGTCCTTGTTCAAGGATGCTGTTTTTAACAACGGATGTTTTCTTGCCTTTGATGTTCATTAAGAAGCTTGGCGCAAATGTTGCCTTTTTATCCTCAAAGAAGCCTCTGTTTGTCATGTAGCTTGTGATCACGACATTGTTGCCTTTGGCTTGCGGCACTGCGAAGTGAGAGTAAGTGAACGTTACATCGTTAGGATCAAGACCCATTTGCAGGACAAGACCAGTTTTGTTCAGCGGCTTGTAAGGCCCTGTTAAAGAGTTTGATACATAACCAAGCATGTAAATATCGTTTGAGTTAATGCCGTCGATCGTCATTTTTGAACCGCGTGAATCAGTGAACAGGTACCATTTGCCGTTCATTTTGAAAACATTCGCGCGCTCAATTTCATCAGTTACCGTGTTTGAAGTGATCAGCGGCTTCATGACTTTTTTCAATGTGTAATCATCGTTTAACTCTACCATACCGAGGGCGCCGTTCGCTAATTCAGCATCGCGTTTTTTAGCGCTTTGCTGAAGCTTCTGACTTTCTTTACGGAAGAAGTTTGTGCTGCCGCCGTAGTACGCTTTGTTAAATAAAGATTCTTCGCCTTGGTATCCGTTTTCTGTTCCCGTGTTGGCTTCGAATACAAGGTATTTATGGCCTTTGTCTTCAACGTAGTGAGGGTCTCTCAGCGTATGGTTGTCGCCGGATGTATAGTTCCCTTCATCGATAAACTGCTGAACGTTTTGATATGTTTTTCCGTCGCCGTCAAAAATCGTTTTATGATCTTCCACTCCGTTGATCTTGAGCGTGTCATCAGATTTTGACACATTTACCTGCGCCGTTGTCAGGCTTTGTTTGCCGTAATGTTTACCGGAAAAGTCAGTGTAGAATAAACGGATTTTTCCGTCAGATGTAAAGGTTGCAGAACCGGACCATTCTTGTGTCTGTTCTTTCAGGATTTCATCGTTGGCGTCGAACTTATCGCTGTCTTTAAAGACACGGCCCGCGTTTTTCCAGCTGTCGATCGAGTTGTCGCCGACTTTTTGGTAAAACATGTAGATGGATGTGTCATCAGCGTCTTTCGGGCTTCCCGCAAGAGCAAACACGACGTGATAGCCGTTGTAGTCAGCTACTGTTCCGTCAGCGTTTTGGAGCGGCCAGCTGTCCCACACATCCAGTCCTTTCGCGGACTCGATATTTTTAATTGTTGATGGGTCGAATTGAGGCACTTGGTATTTTTCACTTTGCTGCTGTTTAGGGATCTGCAGCATATCATGGCGTGTGATATGAGAGACGCCGTACGTTTCTTTGTAAGGCTTTTGGGTATTTTCTTTCGCGAAGGCTTGAGTCGCTCCCCCTGCCAGAAGTGCAGTCGTAAAAGTTAGAACTGTGGCTCGTTTTGCAAATTTTTTGATGTTCATGTTCATGTCTCCTTTTGTATGTACCTTTTTTTGCGATCTGCCGATTCGATCCTCCTGCATTCATGGATGGCAGGTTTGTTACAGAAAAAAAGACCTAAAATATGTATGGGGTGACGCCAAAGAATACACTTTGCCCTTAACACATTTTAGGTCTTGCCTGCTTTATCAGTAACAATCCTGCATGATTTACTTGTCGACATCATTCTATTAGACTCTGATTCTATTGACAACTGGTCTATTTTCCTCTTTTGGATGATAGTAAAATGAAAAAAGGCCTTTTAATATATGGGTAATTGAGACTAAGGGGTGCTCTGGGCCTAGGAAAAAACCTCTCTAAAAAAGAGAGGTTATTTTTTCTTGATAGATAATAAAACGATGGTGGCTAAAATCAGCAAAGTACCCAGCCATTCTGATATTCCGAAGGGAACATGCAGCCAGATAACAGCTAAAAAAGCTGCCGACAGCGGCTCTGCACAGGCAAGCAGGCTGGTTTCAGAGGCACTCAGATATTTCAGGCTTTCCAAGTAGCAATAAAAAGCGATGAGCGTTCCGAAAATGATGATAAACACAATCGCGGCATATGCAGGAAAGGACCACTCGCCTTCAAATGTCCAGGGCGGGCGGATCAAGCTGAGGGCGGCTCCGCCGATCAGCATGCCCCATCCGACAACAATGGCGGATCCCCATTTCTTCAGCAGACGATGCGGCTGAAGGGTGTAAAACGCCAGTGCAAACGCCGAACTGATTCCCCAAAAGACGGCCAGACCGGATATGGACAGGCTTCCGGCATTCCCGTGCGTGACCAAAATGAATGTGCCGGCAACCGCCAATAAGACGGCGAGCAGTTCTTTTCCCGAAGGAATTCTCTTTGCGCGAATCGCTAAAAAGCATGTAATGATCGCCGGCCCTAAATACTGAAGAACGGTAGCAGTTGCCGCGTTGCCGTACTCAATTGCCGCGAAGTAGGTGTATTGAACGCCTAACATTCCGAAAATCCCGAATAAAAGAAGGGGAATTCTGTCCCGTCTGTCTTTCCAAACAGCCCATATCCGTCCTTTTTCTTTGCGGTACGCGATTCCGAGCAGAAGCGCCCCTGACACCAGAAGGCGCACCGAAGTCAGCCATTCTGTATTAAAATGGCGGTGCTGGAACAGATACTGGGCAACCGTTCCCGAGACCCCCCATAAGATAGCTCCTGTAAGCACAAGCCAAATGCCTGTTGTTCGTGAATAAGAAAGAGCAGCGTGTTTTTCCAGGATAGACACCCCCGATTCTGATGTTGTGATAGCAACTTACAATAATTAGGAAAACGAACGCCTTACATGTGATATATTATATATTGTATATTAACAGGAGTCAAAATAATTTCAAAGTAAGCGCTTACTAAATGGCCGTCTGATGAACGAGCTGTAAAAAAAAACACCCCGGCTGGTTTCCGGGGTGTGTTGGTTATTCTGCAATCGCGTCTGTTAAAACAGGAACGACTTGTTTCTTTCTGGATACGACGCCTTTTAAAAGAGCCGTGTTGTTTTCTAAAGTTACGTTGAATGCTTTTTCAACTTTTGACGCCTGATCGCCGATGGCGAGCGCAAGGGAATCGTTTTCCAAAATGTCCGTAATCACGAGAAGGAACAGATCAAGGTTTTTCTCAGCAATTACTTTTGAAAGAGCCGCTTCTAATTCCGGCTGCCGCTTTTTGACATCTTCAATATCAACTGTGTTGACTTGGGCGATTTCGACTTTTTTGCTGCCGAGCGTGAACTCTTTCGCATCAAGAGAAATCAGTTCTTCCACAGTTTTTTTGCTTAAGTCGGCGCCCGCTTTCAGCATGTTTAAGCCGTACTCTTCCGCATCTACGCCGGCAATTTCAGCAAGCTCTTTTGCCGCTGCGATATCCTGCTCCGTGCAAGTCGGAGATTTAAATAACAGAGAGTCGGAAATAATTGCTGAGAGCATGAGGCCCGCAATTTCTTTCTCGATTTTCACGTTATTTTCTTTGTACATTTTGTTTAAGATCGTAGCCGTACAGCCGACCGGCTCAGCACGATAGTAAAGAGGTTCCGCTGTTTCGAAGTTGGCGATACGGTGGTGGTCGATCACTTCAAGAACCTGAACGTCTTCGATATCCTTGATGCTTTGCTGGCGTTCATTGTGGTCAACAAGGATGACGCCGTTTACTTCGTTTGCGGCAGTTTCCACCAAACGCGGGCTTTCCTGCTTGAAATAATCAAGCGCGTATTGTGTTTCGCCGTTGACTTGTCCAAGGCGGACGGGCTCAGCATTGAAGCCGAGTTTATTTTTTAGATCAGCGTAGGCAATGGCAGAGCAAATGGTATCTGTGTCTGGGTTTTGATGTCCGAAAATAAGAATTTTTTCCATAATAACTCCTTGTCCTTTTTTGTAGTGTAAACAATCTTTTTATAGTTTAACACGTCTTGCGGAGGGTGTAATCTTCAAAACCTTAAAAATTGATGTGAAAAAGAAGCATTTTTGTTGAGCGGTGAGGAGGATTGCGAGTAAAATACTGGGTAAGTCAGATGCTAATCAGCATATAGTATCAAAAAAGGTACTATGGAGGATGAAAAATGAACATATATCCGAATAAAGAAGGTTGCCCGGTTGAACTGACGCTTTCCGTTATCGGCGGAAAGTGGAAGGGTATTTTGTTTTATCATATGATCGGCGGAAAAAAGCGGTTTAATGAGTTTCGGCGCATTTGCCCCAGCATTACGCAGCGTATGCTGACGCTTCAGCTTCGCGAGCTTGAGGCGGACGGCATCGTGCATCGCGAGGTATATCAGCAGGTGCCTCCAAAGGTGGAGTATTCTCTTACCGAATTCGGCAGGTCGCTGGAACCGATCGTTTTGCAAATGAAGAAATGGGGAGATGCCAACCGGGAGTTTCTCGAGGCATACCGGGAAAAAACGTCGCCTCAAGATCAGTCCGCTCAAAAATAAGAAGCAGCAAAGGATTAAATTCCTTGCTGCTTTTTTTTATTTCATCGCGATGGCCTTTCTGGCGTTGCGCACGTCATTCTTCAGCAATTCGCTCAGGTTGTAAGCCGGATATTGACCGCGTTCTTCCATATACTCAAAGACCATTTGATGCCACTTGATAGCCGCGTTTAAGTGCTTGACGAAAACATGTCTTAATTGGGGTGTGGCCGTCTCTGTAATGGCTCCGGCGTAATTGCGGACAGACGTTTTGGCCATGATCAGCAGGCCGCCGCTGTAAAAGGAGGAATCAGCGCGCTCTTCTGTTTCATCCTCACGAAAAGCGGGAGCTTCAGGGAAGAAAGGAAGCAGTTCACGCAGATTTTGTTCCAGCGAATGGATGGAAAATCTGTAAAGCTGTTTTAATCTGGCATCGCTTACGTCCCGCTCTGTTCTTTTTAATTTCACAAGTCCGTTTGCCTGGAAAGCCACTAACTCATGCAGTTCTAACGTTTCATGCCATGCTAATGTTCTCCGCTCGGTCATGGTGTAAGAATCTCCTTTATCCTTCATTTTCACTTTCAGCATATGCCCCGGTCCCGATGTTGTTCCTGATGTTTTGAAGTTTCCAGAAAGGGAAACTCAATGTAAAGGAAATACGAAATAGAGGTGAAACTATATGTGGGACATGATAAAGAACTTCTTCCTTTTCAGCAGCGGGGTTTTACAGGCGACCACTCTCTTACTTATCGTTATCGTCTTGTTATATGTACGAAAAACCAAAAAGAAAAACAGAGATACTTCTGGTTTCATGGATGATCAGGATCACTGATACAACGGGCATTCTTTCACTGGGATGTCCGTTTGTCTGTTTTCATGTTTCACATGGAACATTGCGGGTGTCCGCGCTCATTTTACTTGCGATTTCGACTTATGTTAAAATATATACGTGTATTTTGGAGAGTTTATGGAAAATTCAGGTCTTGAAAGAGACATTGCGGCGTCAAAAGAGCAGTCGTCTAAGCTGCTCTTTTCTATTCGTATGTTCGAATGATACAAGGTTTGAGGTGAGTAAGTGAAAAATACAAGGGCTCTAATAGAAGGCGCCATTTTGATCAGTATTTTTGCAATCATTTCCCTTTTGGTCGTGTACCTCCCTTTACTGGGGGCAATTCTTCTCTTTGCTTTGCCGCTGCCGATCATTCTTTACACCATTCGGCATGGTCTGAAGCCCGGGGTATGGATGGGGCTTGCCAGCCTTCCTGTCAGCTTTATTGTAAGTTCGTTTACCGGGCTTACAGGCGCTTTTACGGCTGCCTGTACGGGAATCGCCATGGGATATTATTTTAAAAAGAAACAGCCCGGCTATGCGGTTGCTGCCGGCGCTATGGCGTATGTGCTGTGCGGCGTCGTTTTTTTTGTGGTCAGCATCGTGTTTCTTAATATGAATGTGATCGATACCACCATGTCCCAGCTTCGGGAGTCGCTGTCTTTAGCAGAAACCATGTCAAAGCAGCTCGGTTACGGAGATCAGTTCGGGAAGCAGATCAAGCTGATGGAAAGTCAGCTGAGCACGGTTCAATATCTTTTTCCGACAGTGCTCGTATTGACCGGCATCGTTTTTTCTTTCCTCAGTTATGCTATGGTAAGGCCGCTTTTACGGCGATTTTCCCCTGATCTTCCGAAGATGAAGCCTTTTAGAGAGCTCAAACTCCCGCAAAGCGTTGTCATTCTGTATTTTATTGTGACGATATTAGGGTTTCTGCCTTTAGAAAAAGGGCATATGCTGTATTCGGTTTCATTGAATGGGGGATTTATTCTCAGCTTGCTGATTTGTATTCAAGGATTAGCGTTTATTTTTTTCTATTGCCGCGAAATGGAGATGCCGAAAGCCGTTCCTGTTTTAGCAATTGTGCTGGGTGTGCTTTTTCCGCTCATCTTGTCCGTGTATCTCCTCTTAGGCATCATTGACATAGGCTTTAACATAAGAAATAAGGTGACGCGAAATTGAGTGTGACTTACAGGTGGGGAGTTGATAGAAATGCCTAGTTTTTATGAAAAACCGTTGTTTCGGTATCCCATCTATGCATTGATTGCATTGTCAATCATCATAATCCTCATCAGCATTTACTTTAACTGGCTGATAGGAGCCATCGGCGTTGTGCTGCTCGCCGTGATCCTGTTTTTCATTAAGCGTGCGGATTCTCTGATCAGAAAAGAAATTGACGATTATATCTCCACGTTATCGTATAGATTGAAAAAAGTAGGCGAAGAGGCATTAATGGAAATGCCTATCGGGATTATGCTGTTTAATGATCAATATTACATTGAGTGGGCGAATCCGTTTTTGTCTTCCTGTTTTAATGAAAGCACACTCGTCGGGCGCTCGCTGTATGACACATGCGAGGCCGTCGTGCCGCTGATCAAGCAGGAGGTCGATTCGGAAACGATCACCTTGAATGAGCGGAAGTTTAAAGTAGTGATTAAAAGAGATGAGCGCCTGCTCTATTTCTTTGATGTGACAGAACAGATTCAGATTGAAAAGCAGTACGAAAATGAGAGAACCGTGCTGGCATATATCTTTTTAGATAACTATGATGACGTCACACAGGGGCTGGATGACCAAACGAGAAGCACGATGAACAGCCAGGTCACCTCATTATTAAATGCGTGGGCGCAGGAGTACGGCATTTTCCTGAAACGGACGTCCTCGGAGCGGTTTATCGCGGTGTTAAATGAACACATTTTAACGGAGCTTGAAAACGCGAAATTTTCGATTTTGGATGAAATCCGAGAAAAAACATCCGTTCACACTGTATCTTTGACCCTCAGCATCGGGATCGGCGCATCGGTTTCTTCCTTGAAGGAGCTTGGAGATCTGGCGCAGTCCAGCCTCGATTTGGCTCTCGGCCGCGGAGGCGACCAAGTGGCGATCAAAATGCCGAACGGCAAGGTGAAATTTTACGGCGGCAAAACAAATCCGATGGAGAAACGCACAAGGGTGCGCGCCCGGGTGATTTCTCACGCGCTCAAGGAGATTGTCTCAGAAAGCAGCAATGTCATTATCATGGGGCACAAGTTTCCTGATATGGACGCAGTCGGAGCCGCAATCGGAATATTGAAGGTGGCGCAGGCCAACGGCAAAGAAGGCTACATCGTCATTGATCCGAACCAGATCGGATCAAGCGTTCAGCGCCTGATTGAAGAAATTAAAAAATATGAAGAGCTGTGGTCGCGGTTCATCACGCCGGAAGAGGCGATGGAAATTTCAAATGACGACACGCTGCTTGTCGTCGTTGATACACATAAACCGTCCCTTGTGATGGAAGAGCGTCTCATGAACAAAATCGAGCACATCGTTGTGATTGACCACCACCGCAGAGGCGAGGAATTTATTAAAGACCCGCTGCTCGTTTATATGGAGCCATACGCTTCATCCACCGCAGAACTCGTGACGGAGCTGCTTGAATACCAGCCGAAGCGGCTCAAAATCAATATGATTGAAGCGACGGCCCTGTTAGCTGGTATAATAGTGGATACGAAGAGTTTTTCCCTTCGCACGGGCTCGCGGACGTTCGACGCCGCTTCTTATTTGAGAGCGAAAGGCGCAGATACGGTTCTGGTGCAGAAAGTTCTCAAAGAATCCGTCGGTTCTTACATCAAGCGGGCGAAACTGATCCAGCATACGGCTCTTTATAAAGAACATATCGCGATTGCTTCTCTGCCTGAGAACGAAGAGGAGTACTTTGACCAGGTGCTGATTGCGCAGGCGGCTGATTCCCTCTTATCGATGAGTGAAGTGGAAGCTTCATTTGCGGTAGCCAGACGGGATGAGCATACGGTGTGCATCAGTGCGAGATCGCTGGGCGAGGTCAATGTGCAGATTATTATGGAGGCGCTGGATGGCGGAGGGCATTTAACCAATGCGGCAACCCAGTTATCGGGCATTTCTGTCTCAGAAGCGCTCGTCCGGCTGAAGGAAGCCATTGATGAATATTTTGAGGGAGGCGTTCAGAGATGAAGGTTATTTTCTTACAAGATGTAAAAGGTAAAGGAAAAAAAGGCGAAATGAAAAACGTAGCAGACGGTTATGCACATAACTTTCTCATTAAAAAAGGCCTCGCTGTCGAAGCAAATGCGACAAACATCAGCGCATTGAAAGGACAGAAAGAAAAAGAGAAAAAAGAAGCGATTGCCGAGCTTGAAAGAGCGAAAGATTTGAAAGAAACGCTTGAACAGCTGACTGTTGAGCTGAGTGCCAAATCCGGTGAAGGCGGCCGCCTGTTCGGGTCTGTCACAAGCAAGCAGATTGCAGAAGCGCTGCAAAAAACGCATAAGATTAAAGTGGATAAACGGAAACTGGAGCTCCAAGACGGTATCCGCACACTGGGATATACAAACGTTCCTGTAAAGCTGCACCCTGAAGTTCAGGCTGTGCTGAAGGTTCACGTAAAAGAAGAAGCGTAATACACAATGAAAAACCCGCCGATCCGGCGGGTTTTTTTTTATGTCAGCAGACGGCGCAGCGCAAGAAAATGATGAGATTGTTTCATTTCCGATCGCTACCAGATTGCATATTATATTACATCATAACGAAGGATGTGTCGGTATGAAACGATTTTTTTCTGAAACATATTTTAATAATCCGGAGAATAAAAAGGCGCTGGAGCACTATCCGCTGATCGGAGACGGAAAAGACGGGGAAGTCTACCGCTTAACACACAACAAATGCATAAAATACTTCTTTGAAAAAGGGACATGCAAGAAGGAATTGGCGGCTTTAAAGACCGGACAAGGTTCCCCGGTGATTCCAAGACTGTATGAATACGGAGATCGTTATATTGTGATGGAATATGTCCAAGGCACCTCTCTTGCCCGCCATATCAGAAAAGAAAAATCTCTGTCCGTCAAACTGACTGCTGATATTTTAAATATGCTGGATGAATTAAAAAGAATCGGTTTTACCAGATGGGATGCCGAAATCAGGCACATTCTGATTAACGAACACGGAAATCTTAAGGTCATCGACCATAAAAGAGCTTTTTCCGCCATTACCCGGTTTCCCGTAAAACTATTAAAAGGACTGGACAAATACGGCTTGGCAGATGAGTTTTTGAACACTATAAAAAAATTAAATCCGTCACGTTACCTGGAATGGCAGCCGCACATGTAAGTTTCTGAAAATCCGCATATGTAAGTTTCCTTTTTTTAGGGTCGTCATATGATATTTGTAACATTTGTTTGGTGGAGTGTGGAAAAAATGGCAGAATACATTATGGTTATCGGCGCTCATCCCGATGATGAACTATTGGGAGCAGCGGGCACCATAAAACGGCTGATCAATGAAGGATATAAAGTGATTTCCATTATTACGGCATTAGGAAGAAAAGAAGAAGCTCATCATATTAAACAATTAGGCGAACGCGCGAATCAAGAGCTTGGAATTGAGAAAGTCATCTTTTTGGAGCATACGAATTTAGAGCTGGAATGTATCCCTCTTCATAAGCTTGTCAAAGAATTAGAGCAGCTCATTCGCGTCTATCAGCCTGATAAAATCTTTACACATCATTACGGCGATATCAATATGGACCACCAGAGAACATTCCAAGCAGTTTTAACAGCCGCCAGACCGCTTCCGAATCAAAAACCTATCGAACTGCTTACGTTCGAAACGCTATCTTCAAGCGAGTGGGAGAGGAATACGGCTGATAAACTCTTCAAACCTAATTACTTCGTTAACATCACAGACACAATGGATGCTAAACTCGCGGCGCTTCACCACTATGACGTAGAAATGAGGGATTACCCTCATCCCCGTTCATATGAAGGCGTTAAACATTTAGGAAGAGTCAGAGGGATGACGGCGGGTGTGGAATACGCCGAAGCTTTTGAAGTCGTGCGGAGGATCTGGAAATGATCAAGACATTTTCCGTCCCGTATCCGTATATGGTCCAGACGCTTGACCGCTACTACGGGGTCAAAACGCGCCCTCAAAAAAAGGCGGCAGTAAAGACACAGTTGAAACATGAACATCATATTCCGCGGTTATACAGGAAAAAAAAGAAGTTATCCATTTTGATTGCCACGTTTTGGGACTACCCGCACACGGGCGGTTTATCAAACTATATTAAAACGCTTAGTGAAGGCCTGAAGAAGAGAGGTCATAAGGTCGATGTCATCTCCCCTAATCTGTTTCCGTCCGCACAGGTAAAAGAACTGCGGGCGGCTGTTGTTCCGAAGTTAAAAGATTTCTTTAAGGACAGATATGGGGATTATAACAATCATATTTTGAAAAATAATCGGCTGATGTTTATATACGAGCAAATGCTTCAAAAGATTCATTTGGAAAGATATGATGTGTTTCATGCTCAAGATTTATTTACAGCCAATATATTAGGCAGATTCAATCAAATCTATAAGAAACCTTTATTTTTCACACCGCATGGCATGTTTACTTTCAACAGACTTAAATTTCACATCTTTAAAAAAGGATCGGTAGAAGAGTTTTATTATAAAAAACTAGAGATGAAAGCCATTGAATACGCAGATCGCCTGATTATTATCAGCGATACGTTCCGCAGCCCGCTCATGAAGCTCGGAGCCGAACAGGAAGACATGACAACGGTAATCACAGGAATCGATTACGATGCAAAAACAGGCGGGAAAAGAAAAATCCCGCTGCCGAAAAATAAGATCATCATCTCGTGTATTGCAAGATTAGGCCCGAGAAAAGGACATAATCATTTGCTTGACGCACTTTCACGAATTCCGTCTGATGTGCTTGAACATGTTCAAGTGCTGATCGCGGGCGACGGAGAGATGAGGAGCGCCTTAGAGGAACAGGCTCGAAAACTGAATCTATCTATGGTCTCCTTTTTAGGAAAAAGAGATGATGTTCCCGCTATTTTGAATATGACGGATATATTCGTACTGCCGACCATTAATGATAGTCTGCCCATCTCGATTATTGAAGCGATGTTCAGCGGCTCGGCTATCATTGCGACCGATTGCGGGGGTATTCCGGATCTGATCCGCCATAACAAAACGGGACTTATTGTCGAGCCGGGAAATGCAAAGGTTCTTGCCCGGGCTTTAGCGTTTTTTATCACTAACAAATCTGCGCGGGAGAAGGCTGCTTCAAACGCAAAGGCCTACGCGGAGAAATATTTAAGCAGTGAGACGATGATAAAAAATATCGAATCGATTTATCAAAATACCAACAGCTCGGAGGGAGATCATGAAACATGAACATGCAGCCGTTGTACTTGATTTCAGTGCAAACGGGATTGGGATCATTCGCAGCCTGGCCCGAAGAGGAATCGATGTTTACGCGTTTGACACGGAGGGACCTTATCGTATCGGAAAATCAAGGTTGGCAGATTGCGGGATATGTCCCAGCCCTTTAACACAAGAAGAAGAACTGCTGACATTTCTGACTGATTTCGGGAAGCGATTCCAAGCAAAGCCGGTTCTGTACGCAGGATCTGATGATTATGCGGGATTTATATCTAAATTCCGCGAGACATTAGCCGGTTTTTTTTTATTTTTGCTCCCGAGCCGCTCTCTGTTAGAAACGGTCTTAGATAAAAGCAAAGCATATGAATTAGCGGTCAAGCATAACATCCCCTGCCCGAAAACCTTTTTTCCGAACAACCGGGATGAACTGGAAGAGGCCATCGCCAATATTGACTTCCCGTGTATTTTAAAACCGGTGGCCGGCCATGAATACAGAAAAAAAGTAAACAAAAAAGCAATTGTAATGAAGGATGCCGCACAATTGCGCAAGGAGTTCAGCTCCTACAGAGAAAATGGAGAACTGCTTGTGCAGGAGATCATCCCCGGAGACAACCAGTGTTTTTATAAAGTCGCCACTTTTTATGATGACCAAATGAAATTAATGGGCTTATTCTCTCTGCAAAAGAACCATCAATTCCCTGCTGATTTTGGCGCGGGGGCCCACGTCGTCAGCAAACGGCTTCCTGATTTAATCGAGAAGACCCTGCCGTTTTTTGAAGCGATTCAGCTGAAGGGAGTAGGCATGGCGGAATTTAAAAAGGATCCCCGGGACAATGTTTACAAGTTTATCGAAATTAATCCGCGCTTTTGGCTCAGCCATAGCCTGACAGAACCGGCAGGCATTCATTTCGTTTACATGTACTATCTGTATTTGACCGGACAACAGGTGAAGCCCCAGCTCGAACAAAAAGACGGAATCAATTGGATTTATGAGGTGCGTTACTTCTTAACGTTTTTGAAGAAACGAAAAAGAGGAGAAATGACGTTCCGGGATTTTTGGAAAGGATGTAAAGGAAAAAAAGAGTACGCTCTTTTTGCTTGGAATGACCCGATGCCATTTATCAGAAACACTTGGTCTCATCTCAAAAACAGCTGGAAACGGAAGCGGAAGGAAGATCGGCATGTATGAAAAGGATCTTTTGTATGACGCATTTCAAAAACTGAGAATTGACGAAAAACTGTCGTATTCGTTCGGTGAAAGGGCTGCGGTGAATCCGGTTGACATCACATGCCTGAAATCAACAGACAGAAGCGCCATTTATAAACTGTTTGTAAAGAAAAAATCCGGCACTGTTCCGCTGATATTGAAGGTGTATAAATCTTCCCGTGAAAAAAACAAGGTCGAGATTAATATATACGGGAAAGCCCGTTCTGTTTTAGGGGATTTGCTGCCGGACATCTATCTTATAGAGGAAAGTGACCATGAAACGTGGATATTTATGGAGTTTGTCAGCCAGATCAGAGGACAGCTTACATTTCACCCAAAGCATTTCAAGTATATTATTCCGTCTGTCGCGGAACTGCACAGCCGCACCTTTGAAAACAAGACTATTTCTGACGGTAAATGGCGGTCGTGGCTGCCGGTATACGAATCGGAAATCATGAGAAAAGGGCGTAAAAAGCAGATCAAAAAGACAGCGGAATTATTGGATAGAGCTCTTAAAGATGAGCGCACAAAGGATATCGTGAAGCCTCATTATCGGCAAATCACAAACTTGCTGGAGCAGGAGGAGCCGGATTTTTTCCCTGAATTGATACAAAACGGCTCAGCCATCACACACGGTGATCTTCATATGCAGAATATCTGCACCCACGATGCGTCCGGACATGAACCGTGGGATATTCAATTCATCGATTGGGAATCCGCAAAGTACGCGCCGGTTTGGTTTGATATGACGGTGCTGGTCGAAATTCTGCTCGGCTTCAGAAAAGATTGGAGCCGGCACGCAGAAGATATTCGGACGTATTGCGTAAAAGTGTATACGAAAGAAATGAAAAAGCGGAGCATGCATTTTCAGACCCCTCCTATGACGCTTTATAAAATGGCTTATTTGCAGAGAACACTTGAGAAAGGGCTTCATACCCAATTGCGGAGAATCTTCGACAATCGGGGAGGAGAACTGCTGCCGTATCATGTTGACAAAGTGTCAAAATGGGGACGGGAATTAGGATTATAAGTTTAAGAGAGGGGGAGCGGATTTGAAAGAAGAGATCGGCAAGCCGAACGGTCTGGTGCCTCTTGCCTTATTGCGCGTCATGGATCAATTTTACGGGATCGAACATCAAAGTGAGCCGGAGATGCTGTATTCGTTCTGTGCGGAAGGAAAAAGCTCCCCCAAACGAAAAAAGCCATTGCGTATTCTGTACGCAACCTTTCTCCGTTACCCGAATGTCGGAGGACTGGCGAGTTATATCACGTCAATTAAGACGGGTTTTGAGCGCATCGGTCATCAGGCGGATGTCATCTCGCCGCTCCAAATGCCGCCAGCTTTTTTTCAGGAAGATATCCCGCGGGCCGCTGACGAGATCAGAGCGTTTCTTGTTGGCAGATACGGCGCCGCAAACGAAAAGTTTGTGAAGAATCTCAGCTATTTACATGTCTTTCAAAGATTTTTGAAGGAGAAAGACTTAGAACAATATGACCTGTTTCACGCGCAGGATTTATTTGCGGTATTTTTGCTGGGATACCTTAATCAAACGTATCGGCGTCCGCTTTTTTTTACGCCGCACGGACATTTTACGAAAAGCCGGATGAAGTTTCATAAAATCCAAAAGGGTTCAATAGAAGAGGCATATTTCAGTGAAATAGAAAGGCAGGGTATTCGGGCTTCGGATAAAATCATTACAATCAGCGACTCCTTTCACGAGCCCTTGCTGGAGTACGGAGCGAAGGAGGCTCAGCTGACGACTGTTCATACCGGCATTGACATCCGGGATGCACCCGAGCCAAAACGTGCTGAAAAGCTCGTGATTGCGTGCGTTTCCCGTCTGACCGAGCGAAAAGGACATGATGTGCTGCTGGACGCCCTCGCCCGCATCCGGCACCATTTATCCGGAGTGGATATATGGATCATCGGAGACGGAAACATGAAAGGGTTTCTGGAAGAGAAGAGACGGAAACTGGGCCTCTCAAATGTGTTTTTCCTCGGAAAACGACATGATGTGCCGGCGCTTTTGGCTGAATCATCTATATTTGTCCTGCCGACATTGAATGATAATTTCCCCATAGCGATCATCGAAGCGTTGTTCTCAGGTCAAGCCATTGTCGCAACTGACTGCGGAGGAATCCCTGAGATGATCCGGCATGAGGACACAGGGCTTATCTGTCAGCCCGGCAACAGCCGCGAACTTGCTGATGCCCTCGTAATGCTGATTACGGATCAGTCTCTCAGGGAACGGCTTGGAAAAGAAGCGCGCTCCTATGCCGGCCGGCATCTGCGTCAGGAACTGATGGTTTCAAAAATAGAAAGGATTTATCAATCATTTTTCTGAATGATACCGGCGCCGCATGGCAGGTGCTTCAAGAGCAGAATAAAGAGGCCGGCGTTTAACTATCCAGCCTCTTTCCGAGCTGTTTTTTCATCTCACACAGAGTCTGCTGGCTTTGTCCGCCCGGGCCGCCTGTCATTCCTCGCCGGGCTGAGCGTGTTTTTCCGGTGCTGTATCGGTCAGCTGAGATTTTTGTGCCGTTCTTTTTAATTCATGAGACAAGCTTTGTGTTGCCTGAATTGTTTCCGGATTATAAGAAATAGTTCACTTTTCTTTCGTCAACAAGTTTTTTCAGCTGTGAGACGGTTTTACCGAAATTTTCTTCACGGAAAAAAGAGGCGGAAAGCCATCGCTTCCGCCTCCCGCACATATATATGAGAGAGCGGCCTTTATTTGTGATCGTTCTCTTTTTGGATTTCAGCTAATTTGGCAAGCAGAATGTGCTGAGGCATGTGCATGATTCTCTCAAGCGGCATATTCAGTGATTCTGCGAGCTTTTGCGCCGTTTCGGCGGAAATTTGCAGCGGTTTCATGTGATCACTCCTTCCGTTTCTTTATTGTACTAAAATCAGAAATCTATCGTAAGGGGATATGACAAAGGAATGGAGGTTTGAAAAGCGGGGCTTTATAACAGAATGGGGGAGGTTTTTTATGCAATCGCCATTGATGTTATTACAGCTGAAGCTGGCTGATTATCAGAAAAAAGCCGCAGAACTGCGGACAATTGACGAATTTATCATACTGAAACAGACATTGCAGGACATGATGAAAGTATTCGCCGCCTTTGAAGAATGGGAGCTGTATCAAAAAACGGCCGATCTCATGGCGCAGACGGTGCTGCACATCCGTTTCATCGAATAAGGAAAAGCCCTCGCTCGGGCGAAGGCTTTTCTTAAAAGGACCGTTCTTCTTCAATGTTTTTATGCTGATCATAAATGACAAGCTTAGACGGGCTGTTCTCTTTCGCCGTCTGCTCCGCTTTCTCGATCGCCGCGTCCTTTGATGTATAAAGAGCCGTCGGCGCCACATTTTCCACCTTCACAAACCATCCGTCCGCATCAACACTGGGTGTTACAGCATATGTTTTCATCCTTCTTACCTCCCGGTTTCGGTTTATTTATTTGTTTCCCGGCATTCGGAACGGCAAAACACATAACCCTCTCCTCCAAATACAGGGAAAGTGATATTTTTCTATTCTTTTTCATGAGAAATGGTAAAATGGAGTTTGGATATTTTTTAAGGAGAGGACGGTGCTTAGCATGACAGACCTTCTGAATGATCGGCTGCCGCCGCAAAACATAGAAGCTGAGCAGGCCGTGTTAGGTGCTGTTTTTTTACAGCCGTCTGCGTTGACACTGGCTTCTGAAGTGTTGATTCCGGATGATTTCTACAGAATGTCACATCAAAAAATTTACAATGCCATGCTCGTGCTCGGAGACCGCGGTGAACCGGTTGATTTGGTCACGGTAACGTCAGAGCTTGCGAATACCGATTTGTTAGAAGAGGTGGGCGGCGTTTCTTACCTGACGGATATCGCGAATTCCGTTCCGACAGCGGCTAATATAGAATATTACGCGAAAATCGTTGAGGAAAAATCCATTCTCCGCCGTTTAATCAGAACGGCGACCTCGATCGCTCAAGACGGGTATACGCGCGAGGATGAAGTTGAAGATTTATTAAGCGATGCGGAAAAAACGATTATGGAGGTCGCGCAGCGAAAAAATTCGGGCGCCTTCCAAAATATTAAAGACGTGCTTGTGCAAACATACGACAACATTGAGCAGCTTCACAACCGGAAAGGCGATATAACCGGGATTCCGACCGGCTTTATCGAGCTTGACCGGATGACGGCGGGTTTTCAGCGGAATGATTTGATCATTGTCGCAGCCCGTCCGTCCGTGGGGAAAACGGCGTTTGCCTTAAATATTGCGCAAAACGTGGCCACCAAAACGGATGAGAGCGTCGCGATATTCAGTCTTGAGATGGGTGCCGAGCAGCTTGTCATGCGTATGCTCTGCGCTGAAGGGAATATTAACGCCCAAAATCTCAGAACGGGTAATCTGACGGAAGAAGATTGGGGCAAGCTGACGATGGCGATGGGAAGCCTGTCAAACAGCGGTATCTTTATAGATGACACCCCCGGCATCCGCGTCAGCGAAATCCGTTCAAAATGCCGCAGGCTGAAGCAGGAGAACGGATTGGGCATGATTTTAATTGACTACCTGCAGCTCATTCAGGGAAGCGGCCGTTCGAGCGACAACCGTCAGCAAGAGGTATCGGAAATTTCACGGGCGCTAAAAGCGCTGGCGCGGGAGCTCGAAGTCCCGGTCATCGCCCTGTCTCAGCTCTCCCGGGGTGTTGAGCAGCGGCAGGATAAACGTCCGATGATGTCAGATATCCGTGAGTCGGGAAGTATTGAGCAGGATGCCGACATCGTCGCCTTCCTGTATCGTGATGATTACTATGATAAAGAATCCGAAAACAAAAACATCATCGAAATCATTATTGCCAAACAGCGTAACGGCCCGGTGGGCACCGTCTCACTGGCTTTTGTGAAAGAATACAATAAGTTCGTAAACCTGGAAAGGCGCTTTGATGACGGCGGTGTTCCGGCAGGTGCGTAAAGCCTCAAGCAATGTCTTGAGGCTTTTTTTCATCCGAAAGAATGAGAGAATGCCGTCCGTTCGGCAGACGAAAAAAAGAAAGCGCTTTTATATAATGGCATTAAGGGAGGGATGATGATGACAATTGAATTTCCGCAATTCCAAGCGGCGCAAATCCGGATTGCCCGGCCGACCGGACAGCTCAAAGAAATCATCAGGTTTTATGAAGAAGGCCTCGGATTGAAGAGAATCGGCAGTTTTTCCGGACATGAGGGCTACAGCGGCGTCATGTTCGGCCTGCCGCATACGCAATATCACTTAGAATTCACCGAAGAAACCGGCTCGTCTCAGCCGGCGCCCGTTCCGCACGGCGACAGCCTGCTTGTCTTTTACATCCCTGATCAGCAGGAGGTCATTCGCATCAGCACGAAATTAAAGCAGATGGGATATGAGGAGAAAGAATCCGAAAATCCGTACTGGGAAGAAAAAGGCGTGACCATCGAAGATCCTGACGGCTGGCGGATCGTCCTGATGAATACAAGCGGAATATAAATGACTGTCTGAAGAACCTGGGATACGGGTTCTTTTTCGTGTTAAAGTATGAAAGTTTCGGGAGTAATAGATAGCAAATGAAAGAGAAAACGCTTTTAATCAGGTTTAAGGCGAACAAATATAGAATAATAAGATTTTAATGTTCGGATTTACGATTGACTTTCTGTTTCGGCACTGATACACTTAATTTGTTTGAATGAGATATCGTTTTGAAAGGTTAACGGAGGTGCACGGATATATGTCTTCAGTAGTCGTAGTAGGTACGCAGTGGGGCGATGAAGGAAAAGGTAAAATTACAGATTTCCTATCAGAAAATGCAGAAGTGATCGCACGTTATCAAGGCGGAAACAATGCAGGACATACCATCAAGTTTGATGGCGTCACGTACAAGCTTCATTTAATCCCATCAGGAATTTTTTATAAAGAAAAAGCGTGTGTCATCGGGAACGGAATGGTTGTTGATCCGAAAGCGCTCGTAACGGAGCTTGCGTATCTTCATGAACGCAATGTGAGCACGGATAACTTGAGAATCAGCAACAGAGCCCACGTCATTCTTCCATACCATCTGAAACTGGATGAAGTAGAGGAAGAACGCAAAGGGGCCAACAAGATCGGCACAACGAAAAAAGGCATCGGACCTGCTTATATGGACAAAGCGGCGCGGATCGGCATCCGGATCGCAGACCTGCTAGATCGTGACGTGTTTGCAGAAAAGCTTGAACGGAACCTTGAAGAGAAAAACCGTCTGCTGGAAAAAATGTATGAAACGGAAGGCTTCAAAATTGAAGATATTCTGGATGAGTATTATGAATACGGCCAGCAGATTAAAAAGTATGTATGCGATACATCCGTCGTTCTGAATGACGCGCTGGATGAAGGCCGCCGCGTTTTATTTGAAGGCGCTCAAGGGGTTATGCTTGATATCGACCAAGGGACATACCCGTTTGTCACTTCATCCAACCCGGTCGCCGGAGGGGTGACGATCGGTTCAGGCGTAGGCCCGACAAAAATTCAGCACGTCGTCGGTGTATCGAAAGCGTACACAACCCGTGTCGGTGACGGTCCTTTCCCGACTGAGCTGAAAGACGAAATCGGGGATCAAATCCGTGAAGTCGGACGCGAATACGGCACAACGACAGGACGCCCTCGCCGTGTCGGCTGGTTTGACAGCGTTGTTGTCCGCCACGCCCGCCGCGTCAGCGGAATCACAGATCTTTCTTTGAACTCAATTGATGTGCTGACTGGCATTGAAACGCTGAAGATCTGTGTCGCTTACCGCTACAAAGGTGAAGTGATTGAAGAATTCCCGGCAAGCCTGAAAGCCCTCGCTGAGTGTGAACCGGTATATGAAGAAATGCCTGGCTGGACGGAAGATATCACAGGCGCAAAAACATTGAGCGATCTTCCTGAAAATGCGCGCCATTATCTGGAACGCGTATCTCAGCTGACAGGTATTCCGCTTTCTATTTTCTCTGTCGGTCCCGATCGTTCACAAACGAACGTCATCCGCAGTGTATACCGCGCTAACTAAGAATTTGCAGCAAACAAGCCTCCGGTCACGGAGGCTTGTTTTTTTATGTAGGAAAAAAATAATAGATTTTTTTCAA
The DNA here is from genome assembly GCF_053663335.1 of Bacillus sp. YH3-2-B2. NCBI lineage: Bacteria > Bacillati > Bacillota > Bacilli > Caryophanales > Bacillaceae > Bacillus > Bacillus sp. YH3-2-B2. Next base: position 67,770 of record NZ_JBSJQE010000002.1, read on the forward strand.
AAAAGTAGTTGCCACTTTCGAATGTTCTATGATATTATAAATCTCGTTGTTACGGAACAGCTTCAATAGAGTACTGCAAGAAAGCTTTTGTCTCAATGCTCTATGATACATAATCCGACACATCAAGAGCCATTAGCTCAGTTGGTAGAGCATCTGACTTTTAATCAGAGGGTCGAAGGTTCGAGTCCTTCATGGCTCACCACTTTTTATGGCCCGTTGGTCAAGCGGTTAAGACACCGCCCTTTCACGGCGGTAACACGGGTTCGAATCCCGTACGGGTCATTGATTTACTTTAGCGTTATTGCTAACTCCTTATTTGTCCTCGGAGGGCCGCCACGATACGGTTCTCCGGACAAATTACTGTAAGGTCCGGTAGTTCAGTTGGTTAGAATGCCTGCCTGTCACGCAGGAGGTCGCGGGTTCGAGTCCCGTCCGGACCGCCATTTTACTTTACTTTATAGTATAGAAAAGAAACATCTGGCTCGGTAGCTCAGTTGGTAGAGCAACGGACTGAAAATCCGTGTGTCGGCGGTTCGATTCCGTCCCGAGCCACTTACCCAAACGCATCTGCAATAGTAGGTGCGTTTTTTCTTTGTTATAAAAAAGGGAGAGCCGGCTTTTCAGCCGGCCCAGAAGAAGACGTCAAACAATAGACGGCGTTTATTTTCGTGAGGTTTCAAAAAAATATTATTTTTTAAAAGAAAATAAAAAACATGACAAAAGGATGGCAGTTCAATACGTTTTTGCGCTGTTCTCTTTAATTTTTTTATCTTTTGACCTGAAACCGTTATAATAGACGGGGAACGTTTTTCATGATCCGAATTGTGATCATCATGAAACATCAATAGATGAAATGAAGTCATTCTGGCAGGAGGAAAATCAAGATGATGGATAAGAAAATCCTTGTAGTCGATGATGAAAAACCGATTGCAGATATATTAGAGTTTAATTTAAGAAAAGAAGGCTATGACGTGCATTGTGCGTACGACGGAAACGAAGCCGTGGAAATGGTGGAGGAGCTTCAGCCTGATTTAATTCTTTTAGATATTATGCTTCCGAATAAAGACGGAGTTGAAGTGTGCCGGGAAGTCCGGAAAAAATATGATATGCCGATTATTATGCTGACGGCAAAAGACTCGGAGATTGACAAGGTCATCGGGCTTGAAATCGGAGCGGATGACTATGTCACGAAGCCTTTCAGCACGCGTGAGCTTCTGGCCCGCGTCAAAGCGAACCTGCGCCGCCAGCTTACGGTTGCGCCGGCTGAGGAAGAATCAGCTTCTAATGACATTCATATCGGTTCTCTCGTCATCTTCCCTGACGCTTATGTCGTATCAAAAAGAGAAGAAACGATCGAGCTGACTCATCGTGAGTTTGAATTGCTTCATTACTTAGCCAAACATATCGGACAGGTTATGACGCGTGAGCATCTGCTGCAGACTGTGTGGGGCTATGACTATTTCGGTGATGTGAGAACGGTGGATGTAACAGTGCGCCGTCTCCGTGAGAAAATCGAGGATAATCCGAGCCATCCGAACTGGATCGTCACAAGACGGGGTGTCGGTTATTACTTGAGAAATCCTGAACAGGACTAACCGGCGATGAATAAGGTTGGTTTTTTTCGGTCGATTCAGTTTAAGATCACGCTGATCTATGTGCTTCTCATTATCATCGCCATGCAGATTATCGGCGTGTACTTTGTGAAACAGGTGGAGAATTCTCTTCTCAAGTCCTATGAATTATCGTTAAATCAGCGGATTGACAATCTATCCTATTATATTGAGCAGGAATATAAAGGAGATAATGACAGCACCGTCATTAAAGATGACGTCAAACGGATTTTGAATGATTTTACGAAAAACAATGAAATACGGGAGATTACATTTGTTGATAAAAGCTATGAGGTCGTCGGTTCTTCGAGGCCTTATGGCGAGGAAATAGCGGGGAAACAGACGACTGACCCGATTTTTAAACGGATTTTCTCAACAAAACAGGCCTATTCAAAAAAATATTATGATCCTAAAAGCAAAAACAGAGTGCTGATTTCAGCAAAACCTGTCGTCACAGAGAATCAAGAAGTTGTCGGCGCGATTTATGTCGTGGCCAGTATGGAAGATACCTTTAACCAGATGAAAACCGTCAACTCGATTCTTGCTTCAGGAACAGGCTTAGCCCTTGTTCTGACGGCCCTTCTCGGTATTTTTCTCGCCCGCACCATCACCCATCCGCTGTCGGATATGCGGAAGCAGGCGATGGAACTGGCAAAAGGGAACTTCTCCAGAAAGGTGCGGAAATACGGGCATGATGAAATCGGTCAGCTCGCAACGACGTTCAACCATCTGACGAGAGAGCTTGAAGATGCCCAAGCCATGACGGAAGGGGAGAGAAGAAAGCTTTCTTCCGTTATCGCGTATATGACGGACGGTGTCATCGCTACGAATCGCAACGGGGCTATTATTCTTTTAAACAGCCCTGCGCTTGAGCTGCTGAATGTTTCACGTGAAACGGCTTTAGAGATGCCGATTACGTCTTTATTGGGCATAAAAGAGAACTTTACATTTGAGGATTTAGTAGAACAGCAGGATTCAATGCTGCTGGAGATCGAACGTGACGATGAAACGACTGTACTGCGGGTGAATTTTTCCGTTATTCAGAGAGAGCACGGAAAAATCGACGGTTTAATCGCGGTTCTTTATGATGTCACCGAACAGGAAAAACTCGATCGGGAACGCAGAGAGTTCGTTGCCAATGTGTCTCATGAGCTGCGGACACCGCTGACGACCATGCGAAGCTATTTAGAGGCGCTTGCGGAAGGCGCGTGGGAAAACAAAGATATCGCTCCGCGTTTCTTAATGGTGACCCAAAATGAGACTGAGCGCATGATCAGATTGGTGAACGACCTGCTTCAGCTTTCTAAATTCGACAGCAAAGATTATCAGTTTAATCGGGAGTGGATTCATATGATCCGCTTTATGTCACTGATTATCGATCGTTTTGAAATGACGAAAGAACAGCATGTCGAATTTATCCGCGAGCTTCCGGACAGAAATCTGTACGTGGAGATTGATCAGGATAAAGTGACGCAGGTTCTCGATAATATCATTTCTAACGCACTGAAATACTCACCGGAAGGCGGGCATGTCACTTTCTCAGTCGATGTGAACGAGAAAGAAGAGCTGCTTTATATCAGCGTAAAAGATGAAGGTATCGGCATTCCGAAAAAAGATGTGGAAAAAGTCTTTGACCGTTTCTACAGAGTGGATAAAGCGCGCACGAGAAAACTCGGCGGCACCGGGCTCGGCCTTGCGATTGCAAAAGAGATGGTTCAGGCGCACGGCGGAGACATTTGGGCCGACAGTGTAGAAGGCAAAGGAACGAAGATTACATTTACTCTTCCATATAAAGAAGAGCAAGAGGATGATTGGGATGAGGCGTGAAAATATAAAAACAGTCATACTGTCAGTGCTGGTCGTCATTAGTCTTGTTTTAACATGGGGAATTTGGACATTCCAGCCCAATTTTTCAGAAGGCACGGCCTCAACCAAATCGACTGTCCGGGAAAAGCATAAAATTGATAAAACGAGCCAAAAAGTGTCGCAAACGGTAAAACCCCGGGATATGTTTATTCATACAAACGGCTCTCATTATAAAGTGGATGATGAGACGCTCTTTAATGACCTGTGGGCGGATTTGCCGCAATGGGAAGTAAAAGGGATGAAGGATATTTCCGATCAATACGACAAGCTCGGTTTTAAAAATTGGCTTTACGGCAGAAACGGCAATTCGGCAAAGCTCGATCTGCAATTCAATGACACCATTCCGATTGATTTCTTCCAATCGATGTTTAAATGGTCAAATCCGTCAATGGAATACAGCTCATTTGACCATATTGTTATTCCGTTTAATGAGAATAAGACGAATAAGAAGATTTACATGGTCTCGTACAGCAAGCAGCTGATTTTAGAAGTGACTGTGGAATCGGCGAATTACCGCAATCTGATGAATGAGCTGTACAGCAAAAAGTCGAGTATGCCGTTATACCACCTCTATTCGGTCGGAAAAAGCAAAGAATTTCTCATGCCGAATGCGCGGTTTAATATGAAGGAAAAAGAATTTATCACTGAAACCATTAAGACGAACCTGTTTAAGCAGACGCTTTTTAATGATCCGAGCACGGTCAGAGAGGACCCGAATTACAATCGGAATGTGCTGACTGACGGAATCAGCCGTCTGGAAATCAATTCGACACAGCGGCAGATTCAATTCCAGCATCGGAACCTGGCACAAAGCGCTTCTTACCAAACGGGTGAGCTGATTAAGAAAAGCTATAAATATTTAGAGGATACGGGAAGCTGGACGGATCATTATCAATTTTTTAATGTGAGTGATAACCAGCAGCTGAGTTTCTACATGTTTAAAGACCAAATGCCTGTGATCAACAGCACGTCTAAGCCTTTCGGATCCGGACCTGTTTTGACCCTGCAATGGGCCAATGACGAGGTTCTCAGCTACAAGCGGCCGAACTATGTTCTCGGGCCGAATCCGATTAAAACAAAAGACGTAAAAATGATGAACGGCAATGAGGTTGTGTCTCTGCTGGAGCAGCAGGATAAATACGACGTGAACAAAATCGACCAGATCTTCCTGTCCTATCAAATGGTCTCTTCGTCAACGAATGATCTCGTTGAACTGGTACCCGTCTGGAGTATGAAAATCAACGGGAAGATCGTCCCGATTACGAAAGATCTGCTGGGGAAGGAGGAGGACGATAATGGAGTGGAATAAGACAAAAACGATCTTCATCATTGCCTTCCTCATCCTCGATATTTTTCTCGGCTATCAGTTTTTTGAAAAACGCTCGAGCAGTGAATACGAAGTGATTAAAAATTCAAACGTGGAAAAAGACATGGAGATGGATCATATCACATTTGGCAACCTGTCTTCTGATTCCGCGACGGGCTACCGGCTGACGGCGGGCCAAAAAGTATTTACCGCTGAAGATATTGATGCTTTGAAGGATCAAAAGCCGTTAATGGAAATGCCGGCGGATGATCACAAGGTCACAACGCTGAAAATGAAATTTACCGATCCGGTCGGTTTATCGAAGCAAAAACCGCAGGAGGATGCGGAATCGCTCGTCAGCTCTAAAGTAACCGGCGGTGAAAAATATAAACTGTGGAAAGTCGACAAGGATCAAAAACAGATCATTTTTTACCAGACGTATGACGGACAGTTTATTTATCAGGATTTTGACTCGTCCACGGATGCGATCGGACAGGTGATTCTGCATCTGAACGATAAAAACCAGGTCGTATCTTACGAGCAGACCATGCTGGAGTCATTCAAGCGAATCCAGACGGAGAGCCTGATTCCTGAGCTTGATGCGGTCGAATTATTGTATTCTCAAAATTACTTAAAAGCGAATTGCGCCGTTAAAAGCGTCAAGTTCGGCTATATTGCCCAATACCCGCTGACAAGTACGCAGGTGCTGGCGCCGGTATGGAGAATTACAATTGAAGATAAGTCAAAAGGGACGAAGAAAAAGACACAGCAAACGTACACTGTGAATGCATTGGAAAGCACAGTCATTGATAACAATCAAAATAAATAATGGAGTGAGACACAATGGGCTTGCAATTTAGCGTGCTTGCGAGCGGGAGTACCGGAAACGCGTTTTATCTGGAGACAGAGGAGCACTCTTTTCTGGTGGATGCCGGCCTGAGCGGTAAAGCGATGGACGGGCTGATGGAGAGAATCGGCCGTAAGATAGACGACGTCGACGGCATCTTTGTCACTCACGAGCACAGCGACCATATTAAAGGGCTCGGCGTCATTGCGAGAAAGTACGGTCTACCCGTCTACGCCAATGAAAAGACGTGGAAAGCGATGGAGAATCAGATCGGCAAGCTGGATACCGGACAAAAGTTTTTGTTCCCGATGGAAAGCGTGAAATCTTTCGGCGGGCTTGATGTTGAGTCATTCGGCGTCTCTCATGACGCGGCCGAGCCGATGTTTTACGTTTTCCACTACCAAGGCAGAAAGCTCGCGCTGATGACGGACACCGGATATGTGAGCGACAGAATGAAAGGCATCATCCGTTCGGCCAATGTGTTTGTGTTTGAAAGCAACCATGACGTCGGCATGCTGCAAATGGGCAGATACCCTTGGAGCATTAAGCGGCGGATTTTAAGCGATGTCGGCCACGTCTCGAATGAAGATGCGGCGCTCGCCATGACTGATGTCATCGGCGACGGCACATCGCGCATCTATTTGGCGCATCTGAGCCAAGACAACAATATGAAGGAACTGGCGAGAATGTCCGTGCAGCAGACATTGGCTGCGAAAGGATTTGTCGCCGGGGAAACGTTTCAGTTATTTGATACCGATCCGAAAATTCCGACGCCGCTGTGCGCCGTGTAATTTTTCCAAATGAATCATGATTATTAATCCGCGATCTGACCCACACTATAAGCAAATCGAGTACTCTTGAAAGGATTTGAGATAGGGTGGATTATAATCGCGATGATGAACAGTACGCCTCCGAACAGCCCCGCCGCAGCAAGAGAGGATACTTTCTATCAAGTCTGATCGGCGTCATCGTCGGGGCCGCGCTCATGGCTTTCCTGCTGCCGTACTGGACAGGCGGAGACCATGGAGACAGCAGCAAAAGCACCAGCCAGCGTCTCGGCAGCGAACAGGTGAAAACAGTCAACGTAAATGTCAATGACGCTGTCACGAATATGGTCAGCCGTGTATCGGATTCGGTAGTCGGCGTTCTCAATATCCAAAAGACCGATATTTGGGGAGAGGGCGGCGAAGCGGGAAGCGGTTCGGGCGTCATTTACAAAAAGAACGGAAACACATCTTATATCGTAACCAATCACCATGTCATTGAAGGTGCGACTGAGATTGAGATCAGCCTGAAGGATGGCTCGCGCGTGCCTGCTGAGCTGATCGGGAGCGACCGTCTGATGGATCTCGCGGTACTGAAGGTGAAGTCTGATAAAATCAAATCGGCCGCCCAGTTCGGCAATTCTGATCAAGTCAAAGTCGGAGAACCGGTCATTGCGATCGGAAATCCGCTCGGACTTGAATTTGCGGGATCAGTGACACAGGGGATCATTTCAGGCACGGAAAGAGCGGTGCCCGTTGACTCAAACGGCGACGGACATCCGGATTGGAATGCCGAAGTGCTGCAGACCGACGCCGCGATTAATCCCGGCAACAGCGGCGGCGCTTTGATGAATATATCGGGCAAGGTGGTCGGCATCAACTCAATGAAGATCGCTGAATCCGCCGTTGAAGGAATCGGCCTGTCCATCCCGTCAAAGCTTGTCATTCCCGTTATTCAGGATTTAGAAAAATACGGAGAAGTCCGACGGCCTTTCCTCGGTATTGAGATGAAATCCTTAACGGATATTGCGAGCTACCATTGGAGCCAGACGCTGAAACTTCCGAAAGGCGTTAAAACCGGGGCGGTCATTATGGGTGTCGACGCGTTTTCACCGGCCGGAAAAGCGGGTTTGAAAAAGCTCGACGTGATTACCGGGTTCGACGGACATAAGGTCAATGACGTTGTGGATCTCCGTGAGCGCCTGTATCGCAAAAAGATCGGCGACCGTGTGAACATCACGTTCTACCGTTCGGGAAAGAAAAAAACAGCGGAAGTCAAACTGACAGAAGCGGATCGATTACAGAAATAAAAAAGCAGCCCGGACATCCGGGCTGTTTTTTATTGATTTATTTGTTAATATTATACTATTGTGAAGCAGGGAGGTGAAACACATGAAAACGGCTGATGTGATCATCGTATTGAATGAAATCGAGGGTGAATGTGAAGGAAGAATTATCTTAGAATGCAGAATTTAAGAAAATGAAACATGACATATTAAACGTCCTTTTTCAGGGGCGCTTTTTTTATGCCTTTTTTCAGAAGCCATAAAAAGAACTGAACGCGGGTCACAACAGAACTTTGTGATTGAAACAGACTGGTGCTGCTGAATAGCGGCAGATGAAACTGCCGGCAGCTTATTTGCAGATGGCTCCGTTTTCAGCGTTTACTTTCACCAATTCAGCTTAGCTTCCGTTTTGTTTCAGATAAAAGCGAATAATAGAAGGGGAAGCGAAAAAAATAAACACAGGCTGATACATCTAAGGAGAGACTGCATCATGAATAAGTTGAAAGGCATCAAGCTGCTGAGTGCAGACGGCGAGTCTGCACTCATTGATTCTTTAACGATGGGGCTTCATCACGGAACGGTTCTCGGGGAAGACAATATCGTCGAGACATACATTCGTTCTTTGCGCGAAAAGCTGAAGGACAAAGAACACAAGGTGATTCGCACGGTTCGGGGCGCCGGGTACAGGGTGGACCTGGCATGAAACGGCTGTACAGAACCCTGCGGTTCCAGCTCCTGTTCAGGTCACTGGCGATTTTGACCTTGCTGTTATGTTTCATCGGCGGTACACAGTACATGTTTATGAGACGGACGATGTATGAAAATCAGGCGATCAGCATTCAGAGTGATATCAATTCAATGGATCAAAGTGTATGGAGGTCAATCAAAACCCCTGCCCGTTCCGAAACACCGGCTCATCCGAATGTGATTTATCCCGGGGTGACGGTTGCTTTTATCAATCAATCATACAAGATGTCAGTTTTATCAGAAGACCCGCACGCGGGAGCCGCTCCTTCTTTCCCGAAAAACGTGTATCGGGATGCGCTGACAGATACAATGGCGCTTCACTATCAGGTGGCTCACAATAAGGCGGGTGAGGAAATCATCGTCGTGTTTCAGGCGATTTCCGTTGACGGAAGGCAGGCGGGAGTTGTACAGATGAGCACGCTGACCCAGCCTCTGAATGATTCGCTTTTCCGCCAGATCAGCATTTTCGCGGTGCTTTCCTTTGCGGCTTTGGTTATCGGACTGTTTGTTTTTTTGCCGGTGATCCGGCTCACACTCAAGCCGATGTCCCGCATTGTGCATATGATGGGTGACATTCATGCCGGCAGTCTCGATAAACGGCTGCCGATTGATAGGAAGCAGGCCGAAATTGAGTCATTGGGCATCTCCATCAATCAGATGCTGGAACGGATTGAAACCGCGTTTCAGGCGGAAAAAGAAGCGAAGGAGCGCATCCGGCAGTTTGTATCAGACGCATCACATGAGCTGAGAACGCCGCTTACCTCCATTCACGGCTTTATCGAAATTTTAATGCGCGGAGCGGCGGAAAAGCCGGAGCAGAAAGAAAAAGCGCTTCAAAGCATGTACGCGGAATCCGTCAGGGCGAATAAGCTGATAGAGGATCTTTTGTTTCTCGCGAAGATTGACCGGGAGCCGAGCTTTGAAATGAAAAAAGGGGCATTGGGAGACGTCATTTTGGAAATGGAGGCTGAGCTGAAGCTGCTCGCGAGAAACCGGAAACTCGAGTTCTTTGTTGATCAAAAGATAGAAGCTGTTTTTGACAAAGACAAAATGAAGCAGGCCATTCTCAATCTCTTTTACAATGCGGTGCAGCATACGGATGAAGACACGGGTGTCATCACCGTCTCCCTGCAGAAAGACGGAGGAATCATGCTTATGATTGCGGATAACGGAACGGGAATCGCTCCGGAGCATGTGCCTCATGTGTTTGACCGGTTTTACAGGGCGGAAACCTCCCGATCCCGTCAATCCGGCGGCGCGGGGCTGGGTCTTGCCATTACAAAAACCATTATCGACAGCCATAACGGAACAATTGAAGTGAAAAGTGAGCAGGGAAAAGGCTCCGTGTTCATCATCCGGCTGCCGGGATAAACCGGGATAGCGGAAGAAATATCACAATTTATATATAAATTCTAAATTTTCAAAAAATAACTTGTCCTTTTCCAATATTGATGATAATATCTAGTTATTGGCAAAGGGGGTGTGTACTGATGAAGATTGAAGAACTTGATCTTGATACAGAAACAGCAAGCTTGGTGCATCGCTGCTAGTAAAGCCGTGACTCCCCTTTTTGGGGAGTTATTATCTTTCAGGGGGTATGTCATGATGTCAACGGACTGTAAGCGCTGGAAGTTTAAAGACAGCGTGCAGGTGCTGACCTACACGGGGCATATTATCATTCAATATCGAAAGGCGATTAAGCTTGCGCATACGAGTGAGATCAAAGAGGCGGTTGAACGGCTGATCACCGGCTGTGAAAAACAAGAGCTTTCTGATCTTCTGGGAGAGGAAGCGGGAAACCAGTTTTTCGATGCGTTAATGAAATTGGATGCTTTAATAGAGCCATGGCAAAACGGCCGTGAAGGCTGCATCACTGAAAAGCAGCTGTACCATTTTGAGAAATACAACCAAAACCCCAATCTGATCCAAAACAGATTAGACGGCAGCAGGGCAGCGATCGTGGGTCTGGGGGGCGTCGGAACGATCATTCTTCAAAACCTTTTGGCGGCGGGCATGCAGCATTTTATTCTCATTGATTTCGATGCCGTATCAGTACATAACCTGAACAGACAATTCGTCTATACTCAATCTTCTGTAGGCAAATTAAAGATCTCAGAATGCAGAGATTATATCGCGGGTATCAATCCCCATGCGGACGCAGCACTTTACCATCAGGAAATGACACAGCCGCAGGACCTGCGTGTGTTAGATCCGTACGAAATTGATATCGTCATAAATGCCGCTGACAAACCCCATAACATTTCTGAATGGGTTTATCAGTATTGTAAGGAGCGGAATATCGCGTTTATGACCGGGGGTGTCGGCAGCTTCAGCGGCCAATGGGGGCCTCTGCTCACGCCTGAATCCTATCAATCCGGCGTCACCTATGAAAAAAACATGCCGGCCGGACTTCTGAACTGTTACCCCGATGAACCGATCAAAGGTTCGTTAGGAGCGACAAACGGTATTATATCCTCGTTTATGTCTCATGACATTATCACATACCTTGCAGGCGGAAGCCCGAAATCCCTGAATACCCGCATCGGCCTGGACTTTGACGGACTTCATATTACAGAAACGAAGCTTTCTCAAAAGGAAAGCGCTTTATGAAGACGATGCATCGTACGGCGAGAAAACCGGGCGACCCTCTGAAAATAGAAATCGACACAAGCCCGATACGCTTGAACCCATTAGATACGCAGGATTACACAAGCAAGATGATTTGCAGCATTATGTATGAAAGCCTGCAGGACGGCTATAACTGCCGAATCATCCGCAAAGATCGCCGCACCTGTCAGGTGGACATTCACCCGGACTATTTAGGTGACGCCGAGGGTGTGGTTCAAACGATCATCTATCATCTGACAAAAGAAAACCAAAGTCCCCATCTCGGCAGTTTCCTGAACATAAAACAGGCCGTTCCGTATGTAAAAGGCCTCGTCTCATCCGATCAGCTCGGGGTGAACGTAACGGGCGAAAAACGCTTTGAAATCACCTTGGACGAGCCGTCTGATGAAATAGAAGCCGTTTTGCAGAGCAGCTTTCTGATTCCGGCGACCGCCGGGGGCGATGTGCCGGAAAACGGCCCGTACCGATTCAAGCGTACGTTTGAGAAGGGACTGGAATTTGAGCGGAATCCGCAATATAAAATGACGCCCGCGGATGACCGCACCGTTCAGATCATCCAATTTATTTTGAATGATGATCTGGAAAAAAGCATCGGGCTGTACGAAGCGAATCAGACCGATGTGACCTGCCACACCCAGTTTCATCATTCCAACATGAGGTATCGGCAATATGCTGATTTTAAAGAAAATCATTTGCCGATGTTATTTACCTTCAAGGTAAAGGATGACATGCTGAGAACTTTCATTCAGCATTATTTTGATAAACAAAAGCTGGCCGGGGATTTGGGGCATATCATCACACCGACTGATTCACTGATCGGTATATGGGAAAGCGGGCGGACACCGCAGAAAGATCCGCCCCTTTTGACAAAAGAAGAGCCGATCCGAATTGTTTATGCCGATTATTATCCCAACGGAGAGATCATTGAAAGGCTGGCTGAATTGTTTCGGAGGGCCGGAGCGGACGTATCCGTCTCCCGCGTCAGTCATTTCAATGATTATTACCATATGGATAAAAGCGGGTTTGATATTGAGCTCCATTTGTTTCTGCCGGGTTATATGCATGAGCTGAGCTATATCAAATATTTCATCCGCGACATCAGCGATTCGGAGAAGAAAAAAACGATCATTGATGCCATAGGATCTGAAAAAAAGAAGGAACTTTTTGGGTTATTCGAGAATACAACTCATTATTGCCCAATTTGTTTTGGGAAAAGTCTGTATCTGCAAGATCCATGTATAGAGGGTTTTAGTGTAAAGACTGACGGGCTCCTTTCTGTTCATGATGTTAAATGCAGATAGCTGGAAAGGGGTATTCATTTGCGGAATCGAAATTTGCTTTACTTCTCCGGTTTTTTCGGAAACTTCTTTTTCGAACGGGGAATTTGGATTTTATATTTAACAAGCATGAATTATTCATTGTTTCTAGTGGGCATCCTGCAATCGGTCCTGAATTTGGCGATGTTTCTGGCGGAAGTGCCGAGCGGCGTCATCTCGGACAGAATCGGGAGAAAAAAATCGCTCTTGCTCGGCCATTTTATGGTCATTGTCTATTTGGTAATGTTCCTGAGCTTCCATAACTTCATCGCCCTCTTCATCGCTCATATTATATACGGTATCGGGCTGACGTTTATATCAGGAACGGATCACGCCTTTTTGTTTGATTCACTGAAAGAACAAGGGAAAGAAAAGTGGTACGGCAAATCCATCGGAAATTATAACGGACTTGTCATACTCGGTCTTGCGATCGCCATGGGCATCGGCGGCTACTTGCAGGAAATATCATGGTCGTATGTGTTTATCGCCGGGATTGTGACTCAGCTGATTGCGATGGCGGTCATTACACAGCTGACGGAAATCAAATTTGAAAACAGTGAACACGAAACGCAGACGGTCGGGGACATCTTAAAAGAAGTCAAAGATTTCTTCAGGCTGAACAAAGCCTTTAAATATTTGGTGCTGTCACTCTCCGTTTTCTTTGCGATTACATCGGTTTTTTATATGTACGGACAAGATCTGTTAAGTCAGGAAGGGCTGTCCGTGCGCAATATATCCATTATTTTTGCGGGGCTGTCCATCTTGCAGGCGCTGTGCTCCATCTTTTCTTCAAAGCCGGCGGAAAAATTCACGCCGAGGCGCGTGCTTCTGCTGACATTCTGCATTATCGGGGCGGCCTATCTGTTTATACCTTCGGGCAGTCTGTACGTGACGATTGCAGCTTTTGTCGTCATCAACGCGCTCTATGATGTGATAGAACCCGTATCCAGTCAGGTGGTGAATAATGAGATTCCGTCCAGAACGAGAGCCACGCTGCTGTCCATTATCAGTTTGATGACCTCGCTCTTCATGTTCATTGCCTTTCCGTTTATCGGATTCTTAACGGACTATTTTGATTCAGCTTTGCTGTTGACCGCAATCGGGGTATTATCCATCTTATTGTCGCTGTTTATGATGCTCAGCTTTTACAAACTGAAAGCGAGCGTCGCCATCCAGAATAAAGTCGAGCTTTGAACCAATGACAAAGGGATGATGTGAGTTGCTGAATATTCATAATCTTACGGTAAATTTAGCGGGAGATACCATTTTCAAACAAGTTTCTTTCTTCATCAATGAAGGCGAAAAAGTGCTTGTGGCCGGGCCGAACGGGTCCGGCAAAAGCACGCTGTTCAGGGTGCTTTCAGGAGAGCTTGAGGCGGATGAAGGAACGATTGCGATCAACAAAGGGGCGAAGGTCGGTTTGCTGAAGCAGATCGCTGATCCCCATGAGGATCTGACGTTGTATCAATATCTGGAAAAATCGTTTGAAGCTCTCGCGGCGATCCAGAAGGAAATGAAGGCCATTGAGCTGAAGCTTTCGGAACCGATGAGTGATGACGAGCTGACTGCTTTATTGGAAAAGTACAGTCAATACACGGAAACATTTGAGCGGAACAACGGCTACCAGATGCACGCGATGATTGACGAGGTATGCAATGGGCTCAGCCTTAGTGAATTAAAGGATCAGCCGTTTTCAAAGCTGAGCGGCGGCGAAAAAACAAAAGCCGGCCTTGCCGAAATTTTAATCCGCAACGACGACATTATACTGCTGGACGAGCCGACCAACCATTTGGATGTTCATGCGATTGAGTGGCTTGAAGGGTTTATTAAAAAATCGAACAAAACCATTCTGTTTACGACCCACGATAAAACGTTTGCCGACCAAACGGCGATGAAGGTGCTCGAGATTGACGATACTGAGGTGAAGATTTGGCCTTACGGTTTCAGCGAATACCTGAAAAAACGGGAAGAATTCATCATCGCCCAGTTTGAGAAATATGAAGAACAGCAGAGAAAAATACAGAAGATGAAGGAATCCATCGCCCAGCTGAGAGATTGGGCCAACCGCTCGAATCCGCCGTCTGTCGGCCTGCACAGACGCGCGAATAATATGGAAAAGGCGCTGAAAAGGATTGAGCTGATCAATAAGCCGGTCCGGACGGAGCAAAAATTAAAAAACGCATTTCAGGAAGCGGGCGCCGGTTCAAAAGATATTGTGTTCATTGAAAACGGAAAGGTGACCAACGGATCTTCCCTTTTATATCAAAATGTGAACCTGCGCATAAAGCATAAAGACAGAATCGGCATCGTCGGCAGAAACGGCGTCGGCAAAACAACGCTGATCCGCTGCATCATTGGGGAAAGAGAACTGTCGGACGGCACCATTAAAGTGGGGGAAAATCTTAAGATAGGCTACATTGATCAAAAGAGCCAAGTCGGAGATTCGAGTCAGACGATTCTGCAATTCTTTAAAGAAAATCTGCTGACTGAAGAGGGCATGGCCCGGAATATGCTGGCCAAGTACGGATTTTACGGGTCGTCAGTCTTTAAAAAACTTTCCGTCCTGTCGGGCGGTGAGAGAATCAGGCTGAAGCTGTCCATCTTAATGGAAAAAAAGCTGAATGTCCTGATCCTGGATGAGCCGACCAACCACTTGGATATTGAATCTCAGGAAATTCTCGAAAACAGCCTGATGCAGTTTCAAGGCACCATCATCTGCGTTTCTCACGACAGAAACCTGCTGGAGAAGTTCAACAAGATTTTCTGGCTTGAGAATCAAAACGTCACCATCTTTTCAGGTCCATACAGTTACGCCAAACAAAAAAAACGGCAGATTGCCGAATAAAAGGGGAATGGATATGACCATTGACAGACTGACAATCAATGAGTTATCGTACGATCTTTTTGTAAGCGAGTATGCTGATAAGAAACCTTTTATTTTGACGGGGGCAATGGATCACTGGGAATGCAGGCCGTGGACGCTTGAATACATTGACGAACACTATGGAGACAGAATGGTCACCATCCGGAAATCAGATATCGAAGGGGTCAAAACGTTTAAACAAGTAAAGCTTTCCAACTATATCGAGTACATTGATCAGAATGATGACAAATGGTACTGTGACTGGAATTTTACGCAGCTGAACCAAAATGACTTAGACCTTGTCTATTCCGCACCCGAGTATTTTACAAAAGACACATTGAGAGCGGATGAAGAAACGGGACGGGACTGGAAATGGTTCTTTCTCGGTTCTAAGCAGACAGGCACGCCGCTGCATCAGGATTTTAACAGCACGCACGCGTGGAACGGCGTCATTTTCGGGGAGAAGGAATGGATTTTCTATCATCCGGACGACTCTCCGTATTTGTACGAAGGAAATATCAATGTCTTTGATGAAAAAGATATAGAGCAAAAACCGCTGGCGCAAAAGGCGTCTCCGATCCGCTTCAGGCAAAAGGCGGGAGAAATCATTTACGCGCCGCGCCATTGGTGGCATCAAGTCGAGAATACGGAACATACATTGGCAGTGAGTGAGAACTTTTGGTTTACCGGAGAGCGGCTTGCCAATCAGATATAAACGAAAGGCTGAGGAGCACCTCAGCCTTTTTTTGTATGGATTCATTTCATCCGGTCCAGACCGAATTTTTTCAGGCGGTATTGCAGGCTCTGCCTGCTGATTCCAAGCTCGTTTGCCGTTTTGGATATGTTATTGCCGTTTTTTCTCAGGGTTTTTTCGATCATGTATTTTTCGAAGTTTTCCATTTTGTCTTTTAAATCGGTGCCGGGCTGGGTGCTTGCGGCTGCTTTGCTTTCCGTGTCAGCGGGTTTGATTTTCATCCGGTATTGGTAAGGCAGGTGGGCCGCCGTAATCGTCGTTTCATCCGTCATAAAGTTCATGGCGCCTTCAATCATATGTTCAAGCTCGCGGATGTTGCCCGGCCAGTCATACTCCAGGAAAAATTGCTGCACATCGTCACTGATCGAATCGACATGCATTTGAAACAGGTGGTTGTTTTTCTGAATAAACACTTCGGCCAGAGGCAGAATGTCTTCCTTGCGCTCCCGGAGCGGGGGAATGATCAGCGTGACAACGCTTAAGCGGTAGTATAAATCTTTGCGCAGCCGCTCTTCTGAAATGGCGGTGATCGGGTCTTCATTCATCGTGGCGATGATACGGACGTCAATCGGTTTGTCCTGAGCTGATCCGATGCGCCTGATTTTCTTTTCCTGAAGGGCGCGGAGCAGTTTTGCCTGCAGGCTGAGATTGAGAGAGTTGATCTCATCGAGGAGCAGGGTGCCTCCCTGCGCCTGCTCAAATAAGCCGGGCTGGTCGATGGCTCCGGTAAAGGCGCCTTTTTTCGTGCCGAATAAAATACTTTCGACCAGACTGTCCGGCAGGGCGGCGCAGTTTTGTGAGATGAACGGGGCGCCTGAGCGCTGGCTGCCGTTGTGAATGCTTTGGGCGAACAGCTCCTTGCCTGTTCCCGTCTCGCCGGCCAAAAGCACGGACGATGACGTACGGGTTGCCCGTTTCGCGTTTTCGATGACTTCCCGAATGACCGGGCTGTTGCCGAGAATGCTGTCAAACGTGTAGCTGTTCTGTTCTTTTCTGTGCATGTTCTCCCTGATCAGCCGTTCGAGCTTGGTGACGTCCTTGGCGATTTCCACGGCGCCCTTGATCTCGCCGTTTTGCACAATCGGGAAGGTGTGGTTGATCGTCGTGATTTCCTGGCCTTTGTTATTGAAATAGCTCTGCTTTACATTTTTAATCGTTTTGCCTTCTTGAAGGGCCTGAACGAGCGTGCTGTCCTGCTGATTGGAAAACATAAATACATCAGTCAGGTTTTTATGCAGGACGTCCCGTTCATCCATATCTTCAATCTGCATCATTTTCTTATTGTAAATGACGGTGCTGCCCTTTTCGTCCACCACATGCAGCCCGACATCAATCTCTTCCAGAATGCTTTGTAACACGAGTGTGTAAAATTCGCTGGTTGTGTGCAGGTCAATTCCCCCTCTCAATCGTCTTAACATTCATTATTTTAAAATAAATCGAACAGGAAACGCAAAAAAATTTTGCGCTTGGCGATGTTTAAAAATAAATGGAAATTGAGGTAATAAAACCATTGACTTTTTTAGGGAAATGATTGATATTTAGATATATACTTAAATATCTAAATCATGTACGTATGAGAGGGGGAAAGTTTTTGAATAAAGCTTTTAAAGCACTGGCCGATCCTACAAGGAGAAGAATTTTGGATTTATTAAAGAAACAAGACATGACAGCTGGTGAAATTGCGAAACACTTCGACATGTCAAAACCCAGTATTTCTCATCACCTTACCATATTGAAAAATACTGATTTGGTTCACGATGAGAGGAAGGGCCAATTTATTATGTATTCATTAAATACCACTGTATTACAGGATCTTATAGGCTGGTTCTTTTCTCTGACTGATTCAGAACATGATAATAAGAAAGGCGGGGAATCATGAAAAAATATCTCTTTTCGGCAGGAATCATTGTTTTAACTGTTTTCACATGGGTTTGCACTTATTCATCTTTACCGGACAATTTGGCGACACACTGGGGATTAAACGGAAGTGCAAATGATTACCAAACGAAAGCTGATGCGATGATGATGCTTATTGGCATCATGATTATTGTATATATTTTAATGGTTATCATCCCTAAGATTGATCCTAAAAATAACTACAAAACATTTATCCGGCCATATATGGCTATATTTAATACAATGTTTGCGGTTCTGTTTGTCATTAATCTGATGACCATCTTGACCGGCCTGGGATATGATCTCCCTATATCTTATTTAGGAAACTTTATAGTGGGAGTCATTTTCATGGTGTTTGGAAACTTCATTCAGATCGTGAAGCCTAATTTCTTTTTAGGGATAAGAACACCTTGGACGCTGAGCAGTGAAAGAGTTTGGAAGGATACACACAGGGTTAGTTCGAAAATTTTTGTCGTAGCGGGCATACTCATGATGCTTGCAGCCTTTTTGCCGCCGGTATATAGAGTGTCAGTCATTTTCATTGCGGCAATCGGCTGTATCATATTATCTTTACTATATTCTTACATTGTATATCAGAGACAATTAAATAAATAATTGTTGAACAGGAGCAATCTAATCGGATTGCTCCTGTTTTGTCAGCGGGAAACGCAAAAAAATTTTGCGCTTGGCTGAAGTTTGCACGCAAACTGCCGGAATATTTTGCAGGAAAAGAAAGAATGCCGGCGAAACATCCCGTTTTTTCGGATTGGCACGGAACTTGCTTTATAAAAAGGGAAAGCAAGATCTAATGTTGAATGATTACAAAACAAGGGGGAATCAGATTATGTCAGCTTTCACAAAATCTCAAGAAATTATCAGCCAAACTTCACATTACGGCGCGAACAATTATCATCCTCTGCCGATTGTTATTTCCGAAGCGCAGGGTGTATGGGTAAAAGACCCTGAAGGCAATCAATATATGGATATGCTGAGTGCTTATTCTGCGGTGAACCAGGGGCACAGACATCCGAAGATCATTCAGGCGCTGAAGGATCAGGCGGATAAAATCACTCTGACGTCACGCGCGTTCCATAACGATCAGCTCGGCCCGTTTTATGAGAAAACAGCCAAGCTGACCGGAAAAGATATGATTCTGCCGATGAATACGGGAGCGGAAGCCGTTGAATCCGCTGTCAAAGCGGCGAGACGCTGGGCATATGAGGTCAAAGGAGTAGCCGATAACCAGGCGGAAATCATTGCGTGTATCGGCAACTTCCACGGCAGAACGATGCTTGCGGTATCCCTTTCTTCAGAAGATGAGTATAAACGCGGTTTCGGACCTATGCTTCCGGGTATAAAATTAATTCCATACGGAGACGCGGAAGCGCTGCGCCGGGCGATCACGCCGAACACAGCCGCTTTCTTATTCGAACCGATTCAGGGAGAAGCGGGCATCGTCATTCCGCCGGAAGGATTTTTACAAGAAGCGGCCGCTATTTGTAAGGAAGAAAATGTGCTTCTGATCGCTGATGAAATTCAGACGGGACTCGGCCGCACAGGGAAAACATTCGCGGTTGACTGGGAAAATATCGTACCGGATATGTTTATCTTAGGCAAAGCGCTCGGCGGGGGCGTCTTCCCGATTTCGTGCATCGCGGCGAACCGTGACATTCTCGGCGTGTTTAACCCGGGTTCCCACGGCTCGACATTCGGCGGAAACCCGCTCGCTTGCGCGGTATCGCTCGCATCTCTTGAAGTCCTTGAGGAAGAAGGGCTGGCAGAGCGTTCCCTTCAGCTTGGCCGTTATTTTAAAGAAGAGCTTGAGAAAATTGATAACCCGATCATAAAAGACGTGCGCGGACGCGGCCTGTTTATCGGTGTTGAACTGACAGAAGCGGCCCGCCCGTACTGTGAAAAGCTGAAAGGCGAAGGGCTTTTATGCAAAGAAACACATGATACCGTGATCCGTTTTGCACCGCCGTTAATGATTTCCAAGGAAGACTTGGACTGGGCGGTCCAAAAGATCACAAACGTGCTTCAAAACGCGTAAAACCTTGATGCGGCAATGCTTTCCCTCGGCTTGTATGGAATTTACAAATAAAAAATTCAGCACACTCTATTTGCGCGGAGACAGTATTTTAGTATAATGTATCTTTATGTACGAAAATGAATTTCATATAACATTCATATACAAATAGAGGCTCTTTGGACAGCAAATCGGTTTCAAAGCACCGGCTTGGTTCCAATACAAGTTGCTGAAGGGGTGCAGAATAGTGAATACAAATCAAAAAGAGAATCAGCTTCAGCGCACAATGAAATCGCGCCATTTGTTTATGATTTCATTAGGCGGAGTGATCGGCACCGGGTTTTTCCTGAGTACCGGATTTACAATTAACCAGGCGGGACCGCTGGGCGCGGTTCTGTCTTATCTGGTCGGCGGTTTTATTATGTTTTTGACAATGCTCTGCTTAGGCGAGCTTGCGGTTGCCCTTCCCGTATCAGGGTCGTTTCAGACGTACGCAACCAAATTCATCAGCCCCGCTTTCGGTTTCGCATTCGGCTGGCTGTACTGGCTCGGCTGGGCGGTGACATGCGCCATTGAGTTTTTATCTGCGGGACAATTGATGCTCCGCTGGTTTCCGCATGTTCCCGTATGGGTGTGGTGCCTCGTGTTTGTCGGACTGATGTTTCTTTTGAACGCGATTACCACAAAAGCGTTCGCTGAGTCGGAATTTTGGTTTTCCGGCATTAAAATTGTAGTCATTCTGCTGTTTATTATTTTGGGCGGCGCGGCCATGTTCGGCCTGATCGACATGAAACACGGCGAGCAGGCTCCTTTCTTCTCTCATTTTTATGAGGATGGATTGTTTCCGAACGGCATTAAGGCTATGCTTATTACGATGATTACCGTAAACTTCGCGTTCCAGGGAACGGAGCTGATCGGGGTTGCCGCGGGAGAAAGTGAAAATCCCGAGAAAACGATTCCGCGCTCTATCCGGCAGACGGTATGGAGAACGCTTGTCTTTTTCGTTCTCTCCATCATCGTCATTGCCGGCATGATTCCGTGGAAGCAGGCGGGAGTGGTCGAAAGCCCGTTTGTCGTGGTGTTTGAACAAATCGGTATTCCATATGCGGCCGATATTATGAACTTTGTTATCTTAATTGCGCTGCTCTCAGTGGCCAACTCAGGCCTGTTTGCATCGACGCGTATCTTATATGCCATGGCGAACGAAGGACAAGCCTTTAAATCGCTCGGCAAAACAACTAAACGCGGCGTGCCGATGAACGCTTTGATCGTGACGCTGGCCGTCGCCTGCCTGTCCCTGCTGTCTAAAGTGGCAGCGCCGGAAACCGTTTATATGTTTCTCTTATCATTAGCCGGACTAAGCGCGCAGGTCGGCTGGATTACGATTTCCCTGTCACAGCTGATGTTCAGACGGAAATATATCCGCGAAGGCGGCAAAGTGGAAGACCTGAAGTTTAAAACACCGCTGTACCCGGTGCTGCCTATTATCGGGCTGACGTTAAACACGGTCGTTCTGATCAGCCTCGCATTTGATTCAGAACAGCGGCTCGCCCTTTATTGCGGCATCCCGTTCATGGCGGTGTGCGTTATCGTCTATCATCTGTATGTAAAAAAGCATAAGCAGTCAGAAAAACAGATAGAGCTTTAAATCTTTTCGTGTCCAAGTCATCTTTGAGAAACCCGCACAGGACAACATACAACATGTTGAGGTGGAAAAACGGATGAACAAGAATATCTCAGTTATTGGAATGCCGATGGATTTAGGACAAGCACGACGCGGAGTGGACATGGGCCCGAGCGCCATCCGCTACGCGCATCTCATTGAACGGTTATCTGACATGGGGTATGCGGTGGAAGACTTAGGCGACATCCCCGTCAATCGTGAAAAACTCAAAAATGATGAAGAGCTGAAAAATTTGAACTCTGTGCTCTCAGGGAACGAGCAGCTCGCCCAAAAGGTGGACAGCGTCATTGAGAATGAGCGGTTCCCTCTCGTCTTGGGCGGCGATCACAGCATCGCGATCGGAACGCTGACAGGAACGGCAAAGCACTATAAACAGCTCGGCGTCATCTGGTACGACGCGCATGGCGACTTAAACACCCTGGAAACATCGCCGTCAGGCAATATTCACGGAATGCCGCTGGCCGTCAGCCTCGGCGTCGGGCACGACACGCTGGTGAATCTGGGCGGGTATGCCCCGAAAATCAAGCCGGAGAACGTCGTCATCATCGGCGCGAGATCGCTTGATGAAGGCGAGCGTGAATACATTAAGGAAACAGGCATGAAAGTCTATACGATGCATGAGATTGACCGCCTCGGCATGACAAAGGTCATTGAAGAAACCATTGACTACCTGTCAGACTGTGACGGCGTTCACCTCAGTCTTGATCTAGACGGCCTTGATCCGAGCGACGCACCCGGCGTAGGCACGCCTGTCGTCGGCGGCATCAGCTACCGTGAAAGCCACTTGGCAATGGAAATGCTGTATGATGCCGACATCATCACTTCAGCTGAATTTGTCGAAGTCAACCCGATCCTCGATCACAAAAACAAAACCGGCAAAACAGCGGTCGAGCTGGTAGAATCTTTGTTAGGAAAAAAACTATTATAAAATATGCGCCTCCGCACTTGCGGAGGTTTTTTTGTTGCCACGAGGAAACTAGCGGGCTGCCACCCTCTTTTCGGACCTGTAAATATGATATATTTATTACACAAAATGGGAAAGGGAGGTGTCCTGACAGATGGCTGAAGTGATGGCCCACGAAACAGTTGCGAAAAAAATCAGTGACTGGTATGAGGAAATCAAAAAGCACAACACCGAATCGGCTGAGGCGTTAAGAGAACAACTGCTTACGGATCTGCAAAATATGACACAAAATCAAACGGTGCTCCTTTATTTTAATTTAATTGATTCCCGCTATAAGCTTTTGATGGAAGAGTATGAGAAAACAGACGGCATTTTAAAAACGATCCAGCTGAACGCCGATAAAGAAAAAACAGACCAGATGATTCAATACTATTATTATTTCTTTTCCGGAATGCACGAGTTTTACCGTAAACGGTTTATGAACGCCATTAATTTTTACCGGATTGCTGAAAGCAGGCTCCGGCACATACCGAATGAGATTGAAAGAGCCGAGTTTAATTATCAAGTGGCGATTGCCTACTATGAAATCCGCCAAAACTACTTTGCGATGAACCACGCGGAAAAAGCGTTGGAGATCTACAAAGCCAATGAAATGTACGCGGTCAGAGAAGCACAGTGTTTAATGGTGATCGGCTGTAACAGAATGGACTTGTTTCACTATCAGAAAGCCGAAGAGCTCCTGCAGACGGCGGTTCATCAAGCCGCCAAAGCGGGCGATCCGCATATTGAGGCGCTCGCCCACTTTAACGCAGGCATTTGCTATGAAAGACAGGAAAAACTGGAGGAGGCGCGGGTCGAGTTTGAAACGGCTCTTGATCAAAAGGAGCATTTGCGATCAGCGTATTCGGTGCGGAGTCTCTACATGCTGGCCAGAGTGTTATTGAAGCAGGAAAAGACGGATGAGGGCCGGTTTTGGCTGCATAAAGCGCTGAATGCCGCTGAAGAAAAAAACGAGCCCGTATACACTCAAAAGCTGCGCATCTTACAGCATGTCTTTATTGACCGCAATGAAGAAGCGCTTGAATCAGCTTTCGCCGAGTTAAGAAGGAAAGAGCTGTGGAGTGACGTTTCCGATTTGTCGTATCAGGCCGCGGCGCATTTTAAAAAACAGGAGAAATACAAACCGGCGGCGAAGTATTTTCAGGAATCAATTGATGCCAATGACCAAATTTTGAGATTAACGGAGGGGATTCGTAATGAAAACATGTAAATTCATTGTACTCTCAGCAGCCTTGGCAAGTCTCATTTCGATTGGATTATTTGCGCAAACTGGTTCAACGGCACAAGCCGAACAAATCATAAAACCGGCGGAAAACGGAGCCTTCGGATAATACTTCATGATACCGCTTTCGTGTAAGGAGTGATTCAATGGCTATCACGCTGCAGCCGATGACAGGACAAGAATTTCAGTCCTATCTCGCTCATTCAACCAAGCATTACGCTGAAGAAAAGGTAAAAGCGGGAACGTGGCTGCCTGACGAAGCGCCGGAATTAGCGGAACTGGCGTTTGAAGACCTGCTTCCTGACGGCTTGGAGACGGCCGATCACTATTTATGGACGCTGACATTGGACGGAAAGGAAAATGCCGGCTGGCTGTGGCTGCACGCCGATCCGGACAACCCGCAGCAGGACGCATTTATTTATGATTTCGGCCTTCATCCGCCTTTCCGCGGCAAAGGCTATGCAAAAGAGGCGCTCGCAAGGCTGGAGGACAAAGCCAAAGACCTGGGTGTCCGCAAGATTTCTCTCCATGTGTTCGCTCATAACGAAACGGCGCGGAAGCTGTATGAGAAGACGGGATTTCTGGAGACGGATGTCATCATGAGCAAAAAGCTGTCATGAAAAGAGGCCCGCACGATGGGCCTCTTTTGTTATTCATCTAACAATGTCATCATTTGTTCCGGGTAACGCTCGCCGGCCGCCGTGCCGATCGGAAACATCTCATCCAACCGCGCCTTCACATCCTCCGGAAGCACAATGTCGAGAGCGGCGAGGTTCTCTTCCAAGTAGTGTTTCTTTTTTGTACCCGGAATCGGAATGAGGTCATCGCCGTTTGCGAGAACCCATGCGAGCGCAAGCTGAGGCGCGGTGATATTCATTTCCCGGGCAATGGCGGTAAGTTTTTGGACGAGCCCTATATTCACCGCCAAATTGTCTTCCTGGAATCTCGGCGTTCTTCTTCTGTAATCATCGGCATCCAGCTGATCTGTCGACGTCATCTTTCCGGAAAGAAAACCTCTGCCGAGCGGACTGTAAGGCACAAATGAGATGCCGAGCTCACGGCAGGCGGGCAGCACATGCTCCTCTGCTTCCCTGCTCCATAAAGAATATTCCGATTGAAGCGCGGCAATCGGGTGAATGCGGACGGCGCGCCTGATCGTTTCTGCGGAAGCCTCTGATAATCCGATATACCTCACTTTTCCTTCGTCAATCAGCTCCTTCATGGCGCCGACAGTTTCTTCAATCGGCACCCGCGGATCAACCCGGTGCAGATAATAAAGGTCGATATAATCCGTCCCAAGGCGTTTCAGACTGGCATCACACGCTTTTTTCACATAATCGGGCCGTCCGTTAATTTCGATAAACTCACCCTTTTCGCTTCGGACATAACCGAATTTCGTCGCGAGGCACAGCTCCTTTCTGAATGGGGCGAGCGCTCTGCCGACAAGTTCTTCATTCGCACCCAATCCATATTGATCAGCCGTATCAAACAAATTCACGCCGAGATGAACGGCATGATGCAGTGTGGAGATCGACTCTTCCTCACTCTGGCTGCCATAGTATTCCGACATGCCCATGCACCCTAACCCCATTGCGGAAACCCGCATCGAACCGATCGTTCTGTCCTTCATATGTCCTCCCCCTTTCTTGTATGATAACCAGATTTCCTGATATTTGAAAATGATTTATGTATATGATTTACATATTGTTATAAAATTTTTAAAAATCTGTAAATTGTATATTTTTTTATCGCAATTCCGTCATATAATGAAAATGTGGAAAAATTAACCTTAAAGAAAAGAGGCGAAGTCAATGTGTAAAAAGCTGTTCAAAGCCGTCCTCCCGTTTGCCCTGTCATTCACCATGGTTCTGTCATTCTCCGGTTTGAATGTAAAAGCGAAAGAAACAGAAACAGCCCGCTACGCAAAAGAAATCGCAGACCTTCAGCAGGGCACGACTCCTCAAGACGTTCTCCAATCCGCCAAAGAGCTTGCCAAACAGAAGCACGTTTCAACAGAAGCAATTCTCAAGCAGTTTCATCAAGAAATCACGGCAGACAAGGTGCAAGGAAATGTAATCGCTTCCAAAGAAGGACTCTCTGCAATGGGCGGATCGTCAGGAACCAAAAAACTTCCGAAAAGCACAAAAGGCAATATTTATTACACGAACTCATACACGGCTTATTACAACCACGGGCATGTCGGCATGTATTCATCCGCTGATAAAATTGTCGAATCCGTGCCGGGAGACGGCGTCCGCCAGATTGCTTATAACGGCAGAGAAGTCGAAGACAATTCAATCGTACAGACCGTGAAAGTTACCGATGCTCAAAAGCAAGCCGCCGCTGACTGGGCTGTATCAAGAGTGGGTGATGAGTACTCCTTCAACTTCGTCAATAACAGAAATACGGGCCATGAAGGCGCCAAAAACTGCTCAAAATTGCTGTGGTCGGCATTCCTCTTAAAAGCCGGGATTGATATCGATTCTAACGGCGGCTTAGGCGTATACCCGCGCGACATCACAAGCTCGTCCTACACAACCACGATTCTGACCATTCACTAAGGAAAACAACGTGAAAAAAATCATTTGGATACCCTTAGTGATCATCGCCGCCGCGGTCTTATGCTTCTTCTTTTTCCGCACGGAAGATCCTGCGGAGGTTGCGAGAGACACATTAAATGACCCTGATTTTCTGAAAGATAAAGAGGCGCTGCTGTATTTCTCCACTGCCGCTGACCAAGATACGTTCGGCGGCGGAAAAAGCTATGCCCTCTTCGCCGATGAAAAAGGACGGCTCTCTTCTTATCAAATGAAGGGGCTTGAGCTCGGATCGGCCAAAGTGCATGACGAAAGCGTCCTGCTGGAGGACAAAAAAGGAATCTACACCGTTCAGGACGGCCTTCACACGTATAAAAGAGCGTACCAGCATACGGGAGACAGCGCGGGATATATCGAACGGATGAAAGGCTTTTACACGCTGTATAATTCGGGCTACGACAAGAGCGGCGGCAGCTATCGCTCAGAGCTGTACCGCCAGATGGACGGCAGGTGGAAGCAAAACGTCATCCCGCACTATATCCGCGCTTCAGGCTTTTTTAAAGATCATCTTTTCGCACTCACGCCGACAGATGACGAAAAAGGCTATCACGTCCAAGACATTCAAGCCGATAAAGAAAAGCTCCATACAACATCAATCGCGACATGGACGTATAAAGAAGGCACGTCTGTCGAATCCCAGCTCGCCGCGGACGACAGCGCCGTCTGCTTTGTTACCAGAGGAGAAAAAGCCGATCACATCTATCAAATGGTGAAAGTCATGAAAAACAGCGGCGCCATCAAAACGTATGACATCGCCGCTTATAAAAATGACGAACAGACGATCTATGACTCCATGCCGTTCAGCTTCAAAAAAAGCTTTTTCATGGAGCATCGCAGCTTCTATTTCGTTGACGGCTTCGGAACCGTCTACCGCATCAACCCTGAGACCGGAAAAAGCAAAAAGGCCTTCACCCTCCCCGCATCAGGAATGAAGGCCGACTTCAAAGAACTGACCCATCAAAACGGAAAGCTGTATCTGTTCACGTACAGCTACAAAAAGCCCGCCAAAATCGAATCCTTCGACCTGAAAACGGGCAAAAAACTGAACGACCTGACCATCCCAAACTTAAAAAACATCGTCACGCCGAAAAGCCATCTCAAGCTGTATGATGTGCAGGTGATGGATGGGTTTGAGAAGGAAAAGCAGTCATCATAATGAAAACACAAACTTTGGATTATATAAACAAAAAAACCTTTTATTGGTTTACTTGTAATCGTTTGAGGATATAGAGTAGTAGACTGAATAAAAGGAGGATATATAGTGAAAAAACGTTTCAAATGGTTTGTGGGAGTAGTTATTTTTGTTTTTATGTTCAGTTTTTCAGGTGTGACAGAAGCTATTAGTACAAAGACAATAAAAGATGAAATCACATGCCCTGTCTGTGATAAAACGATTAAGTCTGAAGGAAGTAAAAAAGACAGACAAAAAGCTTTGGATATCGTCAAAGACAGAGATGATTTGGATATGGATAAAACAGAAGTCTTTGTTACTGTTTTAAATAATAAAGATCATAAGATTGCATTGGTTCATTATGAAGATCAACAAAATCATTCATTTGCGCAGAGGTATATTAATTTAAACACTGAGCAAATCGTTTTATCAGTAGAGGGTAAAGGAAAATGGGACAAAGAAAAAAAAGAAGGAAACTTCAAATTAAGAGTTGGAGATAAAGAAATTATTAATGAAGATTTTAATCAAGATGGATTAAAAGGCAAGGGGAATAATGCTTTATTGAACTCTGTCAAAAAAGCATCTCCGACAAAATCAAAATTGGAGTCCTGTAACGATTTAGTCACAAAAATGCTGGGGCTGGGATCTAGTATTGCTTGCGCAGGTGCTTGTATGGCTGTCGGAGGTGCTGTCGGCGCAGTAGTGTGCTCGCCCTTATGTTTAGCAATTGAAAATGGAGTTGGCGAAGCAGGTGCTAAAGAAATTTGTGAACAATTCTTTGGTTGAAATATGCAGATTTGAAAAGAGCTTGCCGCTTTTGGTAAGCTTTTTATAATGAAACGTTACTGCAAGAAAGAAGGTGTTCATATGAAATCATTCAGTATCTTCTTATTGTTGTCCGTCATTTGTATAACCATTGTTTTTGTCATAATGAATATGTTGATTGGATACCCTGATGTGAGTAACGGGGCATTGATTATGATTGTATATATCGTTGTGACCCTCTTGATAAGGCTATATAACAAGAAAAAAGCCGACCGAACATAGAGATAGAGGAATTTAGGAGGGAGCCGATGAAGAAAAAGCTTGCCGCGGTGGCCGTAACCATTCTCCTGGTTTCCGTGATAACCAACTCTTTTTTAAACGGCGGAAAGCCGGACTGGATTGATGTATGCTGTACGCTGCTGGCGTGTCTATTAGGAATTCTGTTCGTCCTTCGCTTAGAAAAAAGAGAAAACACGTAAAGAGCCGGATGCTGAAAACACCGGCTCTTTTTGCGCGTGATTTGCCGAATTGTGGATAAAACTCAGCCCGAAGCACTACTAACATGTGTATAAATAGGTTATATTGAAAAGAGAACAATTGCCGCGTGCAAAAGAAAACCGGAGGACGTAACGATGAAAACCGCTTATTATTCTTGTGAAGAACATATCGAAACCGTGCTGGACATGTACATAGATGATCATGAGCTTCCGCCCGAAATCAGAAAAATCGAACATACTAACAGTTTATCCACAGCCTGTGAATTATGTGGGGACACTGCAACATATCTAGTAGGGAACGAATGATCCTACACAAAATACAGAAAAGATATCCACAATTGTGGACAATATATATGAATAACTTGTTTCTAAAGTGGGGATGACCTGTGAATATCAATATTGTGACAATCGGAAAACTAAAAGAAAAATACCTTAAGCAAGGCATTGAAGAATACAAAAAACGACTCTCAGCCTACGCAAAAATCGACATCATCGAACTCCCGGACGAAAAAGCTCCGGAAAACCTGAGCGACCAAGACATGAAAATCGTCAAAGACAAAGAAGGCGAACGCATCCTGGCCAAAATCAGCCCGGACACCCACGTCATCGCCCTCGCCATCGAAGGAAAAATGAAAACATCCGAAGAACTGGCCGATACAATAGATAAGCTGGCGACTTATGGAAAAAGCAAAATCACCTTCGTCATCGGCGGCTCACTCGGCCTAAGCGACGCCGTCATGAAGCGCGCAGACGACAAACTGTCATTCTCAAAAATGACATTTCCTCATCAGCTCATGCGTCTGATTTTAGTGGAGCAAATTTATCGGGCGTTTCGGATTAATCGTGGGGAGCCTTATCATAAGTGAGAATGGTTTTGATTGTCAAATGAAATAGTTTAACACATGTGTTAAACTATATATATTTAACCATTAATGGGAAATAATATTATACTGTAGAATGGTGGAACACAAATGGTAAATGAGCTATATAGTAACATGGGTTTTTTATCTCATCCATTTTCTAGATATTCAGCAGAAGAAGAGGAAGAATATTTGAAGAAAATATTTAATAAACCGAATTATTTTTCTGCGCTATATGGAGATATTAAAGATGGAAATAGTAGGTTTATTTATGGCGAAAGAGGGATTGGAAAAACAGCTTTAGTATATAGTTTAAAAGATGAACTTGAAACAAATCAGTATTTTGTTGTGAATAATGAAAGTTATGATGGAATTGCTTTGATAAACAATAATGCAGATTTAATAAAAGAAGTATTACGACGAAGTGTTACGTTATATAGTATAGGACTTGAGAAAAATAGGCATTTATTAAAAAATCTAAATAAACATGAAAAAGAGAAACTTTCTTTTTTTATTGAATATTTTTTCACTTCTTTAAGTACTTCTGAATATGAAGAGATATATAATAAAGCTACTCGATATAAAACAAAAAATTTCATTAAAAATATTTTTAATACATTTCTTTTAAAGCCAACAAATATAGCTATATCAGGAATCTCGGACATTGCAAGTACAACAATAAGCAAATCACTTGGTCTGTCAACAAGCCCGGCCGATGATATTTATAGAAGTTATGTACCAGAAATACAAACCGTCAAGGTAACAAAAAGTCAAAAGGATTTGAGTAACTTTAAATATGAAGATTTAAAGAGAATGCTAAAAGACTTTTTTCAAATAGTAAAAAATAGTGGATTCAAAAATTCGGTTATATTTTTTGATAAAATTGATGAATTTTCTAGATTACAAGGTAATGTCAACAAAATTTCTGACTTTATACAAGGGTTAGTTGTTGATACAGACCTTTTGCAAATGAAAGGAATTTCTTTTGTGTTTTTGATTTGGAATAAGGTTAAAGGAGAGTTGAACGCGTCTGGTGGTAGATATGATAAATTTAAACCACAAGATATAAATTGGACTAAGGAACAGTTGAGAGAAATTTTAAATAAAAGAATTAGTCATTTTTCAAATGGTAAAGTTCTAATAGATAATTTATTTGAAGATGTAACGCAAATTAATGAATTGTTAGAGCTATCTAATAAATCACCAAGACATTTAATAGTGTTATTTTCCCGAATTTATGACGAACAGAGCAAAGAAAATACAAATGTAGCTGTATTTTCGAAAGAAAGTGTATCAAGAGGAATTGAAACTTTTATTCGTTATTTTGATTATCACTCGTTACATCCAGGAAAACCTCATACCCAAAATTACATTAAAAA
This sequence comes from Bacillus sp. YH3-2-B2, assembly GCF_053663335.1. Taxonomy (NCBI): domain Bacteria; kingdom Bacillati; phylum Bacillota; class Bacilli; order Caryophanales; family Bacillaceae; genus Bacillus; species Bacillus sp. YH3-2-B2. Next base: position 98,818 of record NZ_JBSJQE010000002.1, read on the forward strand.
AGTTGTAAATAGAATATTAAGAATGGGTAAAATTCAGTTTGAAGTTAAGGATATAGTAAGTGTGTTCAAGGTATCTAATGAAAAAGCAAATACTTATATTCAAGCAATGAAAAACTATGCTTTGATTAAAGATATCGATAGGATAAATGGTAAATTTAAAAGGTATGAAGTGAGTGATCCTAAATTAATCTACGCTATACAACATAATATACAAAAAATAAATGAGGATTAACTCTTCAATCTATAGATTATTATGGAAAATCATATTGGGAAAGAGATGAAAAAAAGCCACCGAAAATTATTCTTTACTTAATACATTATTTGTACTAATTTGTTTAAAGTGAAATACTTAAAATGCCTAGCCGTTAGAAAGTGTGATTAGTATGAATTATATGTATCTGAACAAATTTTTCAGCAAAAAAAACTTAAAAGATTTTATTTTTAACAATAACTTCAATCCTGAGTTATTTAAAAATGAGCTATCAAAAAATTACAACATATTAGAAAAAGAATATAGAAATGAATTTTTTTTTAAAAGCACATTGTTCAATAAGTATGTTTTGGGTAAATACAGTCTGAGTACTACTGCTGCATTAAGTGAAATTGTCATAGAAAGTTCAAAAGCTGATTTAGCAATAATAAATCATCAAAAAGGTACAGTGTATGAGATTAAAACTGATCTTGATAATCTTGATAGGCTTAAAGACCAATTAGATAATTATTACAATGTGTTTAGTGAAGTATATGTAGTTACTTCAGAAAAAAACTACTATCCTGTATATAGATATATAAAGGAATTCAAATCTTCGGTTGGCATTATAGTTCTTACAAAAAAAGTTAATCTTAGTTTAAAAAAACATGCCACCAAAGATTGTAGTAATTTAAACCACGAAAGTTTATTTAAGTTATTGAGGAAAAAAGAATATGAAGAATTATTAATTTCTAAATTTGGACATTTACCCCAGGTAAAGCCTGTACATTACTTCAAAAATTGTTTAGAATTATTTAAAAATATAGATGTTGAAGAAGCGCAAAAATTAGTTTTTATTAAATTGAGGGAAAGGATGGATATAAATGATAAAGAAAAATTTATGAGATTGCCTATACCTATTAGGTGGATTGTATATAGAAGTAATTTCACGGATAGGGAATTAAATGAAATATATGCAAGACTAAAATAGTTTAGGGGGATAATTTATGTACTTTCCATTTATTAGAGGGAGACAATATGACTTATTAGCTCTTAGGGAATTAAAGGGTGAGGATCGTTTAAGTAAAAAAATAATACCTATAATCGAACCAATCAAATTAAACTCCACTCTTTTATCAACAATAGGTATATTTGAAGAAAATGAAAGTGACTTAATTTTGATTTCTAATCCTAAAGTGGGGTCACTAAATGGAGAATTATCTTTACCTAGTACTTATCAACAGTATTCTGAAATAATGCAAAAAAAATGTGTAAGGATCGGACATCATATAAGTAAAAACTCCCCTTCTGAATTAAAGACTCTCATACAAGAATTCAATGTTACTTTAAAAGATTTAACAATAATTCATTCTGAAAAGAAAAATCTGAGATTTTATAAAGAGATTTTTGATGATTCAAAACCTTGGATAAATGTCATTCCTTCAGATACTTCTTTCAGAAGACAACTAAATGGTCAACGTCTAGTAGGTTTAACCGATCCATTTAATAAATTACCGAGAAATTCAGACTATCTAAAATTAGAAGGTGATTATGAAGTTTTTTCGGAAGAACATCTTTATTTTAATGATGAAGGTTATATTGGATTTTCTGATTATTCTATAGTTGGTCAAGAGTACAATGAAAGTGGTTTTGCCCCGTACGCAGTTGCTATTCATGTGGTTTATCCAAATTCTGATAATCACTTAGAAATAAAACATTTTGTTTCAAATTCTAATAAAGATATTAGTGACCCGGCAGGGAAGTTCTCTGAAGCACTAGAAAAATTAATAAAATGGTACCGATCTTACTCAAGTGATCAGAGAATGAACACTTTAGCTATGAAATGTTTTACAGATCATTATAATAATGGTACATACCCTGGTCTTCCTACTTTAAAAAAGTTATCAATTATGCATCACTTGGAGCTAATAGGAAATTTACTAGACTAGGAGGAAGGGAATGGTGAATTGTTGTGAGAAGTGTTTTATTTCTAAAGAGATCAAAAGTATTGTAATAAGTTATGCTAATATAGGGAACTGTGATTTTTGTAACAGTAATCATGTTCATGTTTATAACTTAAAAAAAGATGACGGATTAGGGGAGCTCTTCAATAATATTCTTAATATTTTTAAGTTAGGTTCTGATTTGATTTCCGATGGGTACCCCCCTTATAGGTTAATCAGTATAAAGGATGAATTTGAGAAAAAGTGGAAAATTTTTAATAGGCTTAATGGAAATCAAATTTACTTTTTTTTAGAAACGCTTCTAAAAGAAAAATATGCCGATAAAATCCCGTTTATAAATAACCAAGTAGGAATCGTAGAATGGATGAATGAGAATTACCTTAATGAGAACTCTGTGTTGAAAGGATCCTCATGGAAGGAATTTGTTGACTATATAAAACATGAAAATAGGTTCCATGCAAACCATATAAATAAAGAAATATTAAAAGATTATTTGAAAAAAATTACATCAACTATAGAGGATGATTTGTTTTTTAGGGCAAGAGTTTCCAATGAGCAAGAGTTAAGGAAAGAAGACATGGGAGCCCCTCCTCCAAAATATGCAACATCAGGACGCGCTAACTCCGAAGGGATAAGTCATTTATATCTTGGGAGTGATACAAATACAGTTGTAAGTGAAATTAGGCCTCGTCTAAGTGACACAATTTATATTGGGAGATTTCCTATTAGGGAAAAACTAAAAGTGATAGATTTTAGATTGCTAAAAGGTTTAGATGTATTTGAATTTAATGACCCCACAAGGTTCGCTATTAATCTGGAAATATTCAACGAAATGAGTAAAGATATATCTAAACCTGTAAGAAGTGGAGATAGTAAGTTAGACTATTTACCGACTCAATATATTGTTGATTATATTAAGAGTTTAAGTGAAACTGAATCAGATGAGTACAATTACGATGGTATTGTTTTTGATAGTACATTAAGTAATACTGGTTATAATTTAATGATATTTGATCCAGATACATTAAATTGCACTAATGTTGAACAACGCACAATACAATCTTTAAATTATAACCATGTACCGTGTTCTTAGCCCAAAGGAAATTTTAAGTTTCATTAAAGATCAACTACATTTGGAAAAATCACTATATAAATAAACCTACCTAAAAAGTCGCCAAACGACAATCAGTCAGAGTAACGACTTTTGTTTTATTTTAATTGCAGAAAAATCAATTAAAATTATGCTTACTCTGTACAATACTGTTGTTTTAATTTGCTATAGTGATTAATCTTTTATTCTAAATATTTAAAGAATGTTAATATAAACTACAGTTACTGACATAACATCTTTGTGTAAAGTTCTCTCTCGAAGCATTTACTTAATCAAATGATTACTAATTTGATAGAGCGAAAATTTTTTATATGCATTTTCAACAGTACAGATCTAGCATTAAATACTTCGGTTTACTCATTATCTAACCTACCTCCTCTTACAGAAACAATTAGAAAAAACAATCATTAATTCTCCATCCTTCCCGTATTGATAAAGATTGAAATGAGAAACATTACTTTATTCGCCATCATGGCTTTGTTTAATAGGATTTTTGAAGCATATTTTAACCATTTGTGTATTAAGCCAGTTTGACAAAAATAGTTCAGGGTTTGGTTTTTCTTGGCGTCTTTGATCAAGGTATTTATTATATAGTGAATAAAACACAAAAAAACCAGATTCCAATACAAATCTGGTTTCCCACAGCTATTGAAAGCAACCTACTGTTGCTTCTCTTTCACCATCTTTATAAAGAGAAAGAAGACAATGAATACGATAAAATAATTCAATGGATTCTTAACGATGCTTATCTCCAGTGAAATCTGTAAGAGTATCCAGAGAATGAAGATGGCTAGTATTGAAGGGATGATGATTTTGTACATGTCGACCACCTTCCATAGTTAGTAAAAGAAAGGGGCGCGGGCCCCTTTTTCTTCATGGTTAAAAGCAAGATGCGGCAGCTCCTGTCATTGCACCGCCAACAGCGCCCGTAATTGCTCCGACGGCACCCGCTCCTACTGTTCCGATGCCGGGTATTGTGACTGTTCCCACAGCAGCTCCGGCAAGACCCAGTGTGCCGCCGCCAGTTACCGCACCGCCGCCAGTACCTAGAATACATTTCCCGACTGATTGGGTGCTGATAGAACCGCTCGTTTTTCCAGAGTCTTTGTTCACGACTTTAACTAAAACGCCATTTTTGATTTTTTCGTATTTCAGTTTAACGGGGTCACCATTTTTGTCAGCAGAGCTTTTCGGAAGAGCCTGCTCCTCACCCGTTATGTTGTCTTTTAGGATTGCATTGCCTTTAGCGTCAATATGAACATCTGCATGATTGAACGTCATCTTCAGCTCACTGTCGTTGAGGTTTTCAACTTTGTATGTAGCTTGGGATTCTGCGGCAGCCGCAGCATGGGGTAAAACCGGGAGGGCAAAGGCACCTGCTAGGAATACCAAGGCTGCCAGTTTCACTGCGGCTAGCTTCATTTTGCTTTGCATAATTGATCCTCCTCCTTTGGTTGCCATACTAACAAAGGCATTCTGCTTGTTAAACCCTTACCATATAAAATGATAAAAAATTCACCCAATTTCATCACATTAACCAACAAGGTTTGTATGTTTCCCTTCGAAAGTCATAGGAGAGCAGGGTTCATATCTGATGCGAAGTTATCAAGGAGGATAGAAACTGTAAAGAAGAGCTCAGAGAAGCACCTTTTATTGCAAACAACAGCTTTTTCCGCATTTCCCATACAACAGTATAAATCCCTCTCCGTCACGGAAACCTAGTGGAAAAGGTTTCTGAAAGGAGGGGGACATGATGAAAAGTGAAAAAATTCAAAACAAAACATCTTTGGTTTGGAAGATGGCGATTGCCTCTGCGGTTGCTTGGGAAGCGGCAAAACTGGCGGGCTCTGATCATCCCTATTTAGCGCCTCTGTCTGTTATCTTATGTTTGCAGCCAACGATAGATCAGTCGATTCGTTTTTCTTTTCATCGTATTGCGGGAACTGCGATTGGGATCATGCTAACGTCCTTTCTTGTCAGTCACTTGCCAATGAATGGCTGGATGCTGGGGCTGTTCCTATTAGGCGGTACTTACATTGCGAAGTGGTTGCGAATAGATGTAACGGTTTTACATCAGGTAGCGCTCACCATTTTATTGGTCTTTACGTTTGAACGAAACTCTAAAGATTATGCATTCGACCGAATCATCGATACGGTGATCGGCGTCATCATCGCGATTCTGATTCACATGTTCCTGTTTCCGCCGGACTACACAAAAAAGGCAGCGGACTCTTTTCAAACATTGGCCCGTCAGCTTTCCGACGCACTTTCAGACCTTTCCAAATGGGTGCAATCAGAGTGGGGACAAGGAAAAGGGAACCTTATGGAATATAAAATGAACCATCTTCTGCAGGAGCTGCATACGGCAAAAGAGATGCTGCAAACAGCCTCTGACAGCTTAAAATTCAACCCCGTCAGAAAAAAACATAAAAATATCATTTCAAGCTATCAAATAGAGATGCAAAAGTTGAACGCCGGATTTGAGTATCTGTCAAATATAGTGAAAACGTTAAAAGAATGGGAAAAAGAAGGAGCTTTATCTTCAAGTGATAAAAGGGAGCTGGGGAATGATTTACAAGTGTTAAGTGAATACTTTTCGGGTTTTAAAGGCATACAGCAGGGTGAAACAGACAATCGGAAACAGAAGGAACAGAACGTGTTATTGGAATCTCTCCGCTCCGACATGCTGTCGCACCCGCCGCCCGGTCATAGGGTCTATAAAGACTCTTTTTTTTTAGAAACGAAGAAATTGCTGAAGCGTTTGTAATGTTTTCTGGAAAAAAAGAATACGGATATACAGATGCAGATATGATCAGGTAAAAGCGGGGGACATGAGATGGATGATATACACCGGATTTTGGATGTCATCGCTAATTCTAAGAAAGCTAAGGTACTGGCTACCATCATTAAAACAGAGGGGTCCGCTTATAAGAAAGAAGGGGCTTCGATGTTGATTTTAGGGGATAAAACAAGAGTCGGCATGTTATCCGCCGGTTGTCTGGAAGAAGATCTCGTTGAAAGGGCAGAGCAGGTCTGGTCTGCGGGAGAGCCGTTGATTGTCCGCTTTGATATGAGTGCGGAAGACGATTTATCCTGGGGACAGGGCGTTGGCTGTAATGGTGTTTTGACGGTGTTGCTTGAGCCTGTAAAAGAGGAATTGGAACGACATCTGATGACAGTCAAGACATGCTTAGATGAAAAAAAGTCTGTGACCCGACTGAAACGATTCACTGAAACGTTAGAGCCGAAGGAAGATCTGTATATCGCTGAAGACGGCAGCGTGTTTGGAACCGGGGATGTGATGGAACCGGGGTGTATTCAACAACTGAGACAGACGGAAAAGGGAATCAAAAGGGATGAACATACATCTGATTTGTTTTTTATCCATCAGATGGTGCCAAAACCTTGTTTATACGTCTTCGGAGCAGGAGAAGATGCGAGGCCGTTAGTTTCGTTGGCGGCTCGTGCGGGCTTTCATGTGACGGTGATTGACTGGCGTCCCGCCTTATGTCATCACGGCCATTTTCCTGAAGCCGGCCATTTGATAACGGGAGCGCCGGAAGAAGTCATGGAAGGCCTGAGCATGACAAAAAGGGATTTTGTTGTCATTATGACGCACAGCTTTCAAAAAGATCAGATCATTTTACATACAATAAAAAACGAAAATGTGTTTTATAAAGGCGTTTTAGGCCCCAGAAGGCGCACGGAGCGGCTGTTAGGCGGGGCAGAGATTCCGGCAGATATTCATTCTCCTATCGGCCTTCCCATCGGGGCACAAGGCCCTGAAGAGATTGCTGTAAGTATCGTCGGCGAGCTGATTAAAGAAATGCGAAAACAAAGGTCCCGCTTATGAAAACAGCAGCCATTTACCTGGCAGCCGGTACAAGCAGACGCATGGGGACGGATAAGCGAAGTTTAGTTCTCAATGGCGTCTCCCTCGGAAGTATGACGCTTAAACATGCCTTGTTATCTGAATTAGATCATATTTTCGTTATTACGAGAAAGGGAGATTCACTGCATTGGCTTTCGGATGTTTTCTTTTTATCCCCTATGTCAAACAAGTGGAGCCAGGCAGAATGTGAGCAGGCGGGTAAGGGCCAAGGCCATTCTATACAATGCGGTGTAAAAAAAGCGGCAGCGTACGAGGCTGACGCCGTTATCATTCTCCTTGCAGATCAGCCGTTTGTCACCGCAGATATCATCAATACGTTAATTGATTCCTATCAAAAAGAGCGCCGTTATTCATTTATCGCCGCTGAAAATCAGCATCTTCCTATGCCCCCCATTTTATTCTCCAATCAATGTTTTCCGGTATTGCATCAGTTAAAGGGAGATCGGGGCGCCCGGCATGTCATCCGTGAAAGTATGATCAATATGGGAAAAATGATCAGCTTTCAAGACCCTTTGCTTTTTTATGACGTCGATACAGTTGAAGATTATAGGCTGCTGCTGAATAAATTCGGGGAGTGAATGAGTTGGAGTATATCGGGAAGAGTATCATTCGGAAAGAGGCCCTTGAAAAAGTGACGGGTAAAGCGAAATATACGGATGATTTTCAAGAAACAGGGACGTTGCACGCAAAAATGCTGACCAGTCCATATGCTCATGCCGATATTGTGTTGATGGACTTTTCAGAAGCTTGGAAGATTCCCGGCGTGAGAGCGATATTGGGGGATGAACCTTTTCCGCTTGCAGGTGAAGAAATTAAAGACAGATCGCCGATTGCTTATAAAAGGGTCAGGTACCATGGTGAGCCGGTTGCTGTTGTTGTTGCGGAAAATCCGATTACAGCTAAAAAGGCCGCGGATGCCATCAAAGTATCCTATAAACCTCTTCCCGTCGTCAATTCCCCCCGTGAGGCTTTCCAAAAGGATGCGCCGCTCGTCCATGAACATGCGGACCGCTATGAGAAGACAAAAGGTGTATTCCCGGTTCCGAAGACAAATATCGCAAACCTGGATAAGGTTAGAAAAGGAAATATTGAAGACGGGTTTAGGGAAAGTGATGTGACAGCAGACTTCCAGATTTCCTTTAACCCTTCTGATCACGCTGCGATGGAGACAAGATGCTCGATCGCTGAAATTCGGGCAGATGAGGAGATTATCATTACCACATCCTCTCAAGCTCCTTTTGCCATTAAAAAATTAATGCAGTGGTACTTTGGGATTGAACCCGGAAAGGTTATCGTCAAAACCCCTTTAGTAGGAGGGGCGTACGGGGGAAAAGCAGCCGTTCAGTTAGAGGTCATTGCCTATTTGGCATCAAAAGCAGTCGGAGGCCGGCCCGTCAAATTATTTAATACGAGAGAAGAGGATATGATCACATCTCCTGGTCACATAGGATTGGATGCCATTGTCAAATTAGGGGCCACAAAGGATGGAATTTTAAAGGCGGCAGACATTCAGCTTTTATTTGATGGCGGAGCATACTCTGATAAAGGAGTGGACATCAGCCGGGCTGCGGTGGTTGATTGTACGGGTCCGTACGCTATCGACCATATATCGTGTGATTCATATTGTATGTATACGAATCATCCATATCCCAGTGCATTCAGAGGCTACAGCCATGCTGAAGTGTTATTTGCCTTTGAGCGGACGATGGATGTATTGGCGGAAAAGCTGAACATGGACCCGTTAGAACTTCGCTATAAAAATGCCATTCGCCCCGGTGACACCACACCGACTCAAGTTCTTCTCAATTCAAGCACGGTCGGAAATGTACCGAAATGTATTGAAAGATTGAAGGAATTAATGAATTGGGACGAGGGACAGCGAATTGAAATCGACGGCCGGAAGATACGGGCGAAGGGAATCAGCTGCATTTGGAAAACCTCAACATTTGATACAAATGCAACATCCGGGGTGATTTTAACCTTTAATCCTGATGGAAGCATTAATTTGATGTCAGGGGTAGTGGAAATTGGAACAGGGACAAAAACAGTGCTAGCCCAAATCTTAGCGGAACGAATGAAAATGGATATCAGTCAAATTCACGTAAAAATGCTTGTGGACACACAAACAACTCCCGAGCATTGGAAAACCGTGGGGAGCAGAGGGACGTTAATGGCCGGAAGAGCCGTACTGAATGCAGCGGAAGAAGCCATTCGAAAGCTGAAGGACGCGGCATCATGTGTGTTGCGGGTTCCTGTCGAGGAATTGGAAGTGGCCGACGGAAAGGTTTATTTTATAGATCATCCTTCTGTACATGTTGACATAAAAGACATTGCTTACGGATATACATTTCCGAATGGAAATACCATTGGCGGCCAAATCATTGCGAGCGGCAATTACACATTAACCCGGATGACGAATTTAGACCGGGAAACGGGAAGAGGAAAGCCGGGACCCGAGTGGGCTGTCGGTGCTCAGGGAATTGAAGTTGAGTTGGATAAACGGGATTATACGTATCGAATTACAAAAGCCTATTCTGTTGTGGATATAGGAACTGTACTGAATGAAAAAGCGGCAAGGGGTCAAGTGATGGGGGGGATGAGTATGGGAATCGCATTTGGAGGAAGAGAAACCTTTGTATTTGATCCGTATGGCAGAGTATTAAATCCTCAGCTTAGAACATACCGCCCCCTTCACTATGGAGAGCAGCCTGAATATATCATTGAATTTGTTGAAACCCCGCATGAGATTGCGCCTTATGGAGCGCGCGGCGGCGGGGAACACGGACTGTTGGGGATGCCGGCCGCATTGGGAAATTGCCTGTCCGCCGCTTTAGGTGTCCAATTGAATCAACTTCCTCTCATTCCCGAACAACTATGGAGAACGCAAGAGGGGTGGAAAGATGATACCGTTTGATTTCGACTATTTTAAACCGAAGACCATTCAAGAAACAACCCGCCTGTTTCACTCGCTTGCGGCCGAAAAGAAAACACCAATGTATTATTCCGGCGGCACGGAAATTATCACGTTAGGAAGGCTGAATATCATCTATACGGATGCGGTGATAGATATGAACGCGCTTCCGGAATTTCACGCCATCCGTTTTTATGAACGTTATCTGGTGATCGGAGCGGGCGTGTCATTAACGAAACTGGAGGAAGAAAATCCATTTCCGCTTTTAAGTAAAACGGTAAGTGAAATTGCGGATCGGACGACTCGAAATAAGATCAGCCTGGGCGGAAACATTTGCGGGGGCATCTATTACCGTGAGGCCGTGCTGCCGTTGCTGATTTCTGATAGTTTGCTAGGGATTGCAGGGAGAGCGGGGATTCATTACCGTCCCATAAATAAAGTATTTAACAAGGAAATACAATTGCAAAAAGGTGATTTTTTATTTCATATCGTTGTCGATCGAGCGTATGTTGACCTGCCGTTTGTCAGTATCAAAAGAAGACAGCAGTGGAATGTCGGATATCCATTGGTGACAGTCTGTGCGCTGAAAAAAGATGATGAGATCAGAATGGCCTTCAGCGGCGTATGTCCATTTCCGTTTCGTTCTGCTGAAATGGAGGCTGTGCTTAATGATCAAAGTTATTCATTAGAAGATAGAGCGCGCAGGTCTTTACAGTATGTACCCAAACCCGTTCTTGATGATGCGGAAGGCTCAAGTGAATACCGAATATTTGTCTTGCAACATACAATTTTAGATGCCTTACAGGAATTAGAAGGAGGTCCAAATGTCTGATCCTATTACGTTGAAAGTAAATGGCGAGGAAAGACAGATGACGGTCAGACCGGCTGATACTTTGTTATTTGCTCTTCGTCTTCGTCTCGGATTAACTGGTGCAAAACCGGGCTGCTTAAATGGGGATTGCGGCGCCTGTACGGTGTTAATGGACGGGGTGCCGATGAAGTCTTGCTTAATGCTTGCGGCAGAAGGGGAAGGAAAGGACATTACGACAATTGAAGGACTGATCAATACGCCGATTCAAAAGGCTTTTATTGAAAAATTCGCGTTTCAATGCGGTTATTGCACACCGGGTTTTCTCATGAATTGTCATGCTTTAGTGAATACTGAGCCGAATGCAAGTGATGACACGATAAAAAATTGGCTGGAGTCCAATATTTGCAGATGTACGGGTTACAGGGAGATTGAAGAAGCGGTTAAATCCGTTTTACATACAGGGAAAGGGACTTCTTAGTTCGCAACCGTAAAAAAAGAGCCCAGAGAATCATCTCTGAACTCCATATTCTTCACTTCATATACCGATACTCCCGCAGTTTCTCCAAAATCGCCACTTCTTTCAGCAGTTCTTCACCGACGTTTGTTTCTTTCACTTTCTTTCGCTCCAGCTCTTTGTCGACTAATCGTTTCACTGTTAAGACGTCGGTTCCGGTGTTCAGCACTTCGGCCTTGGAGTTAAAGTGTTTATGGGCGACGAGCTGCATGCCGTAGGAGTTGTATAAGAGCGTGTAGCCGGCGATGCCTGTTGTGGATTGGTAGGCTTTGGAGAAGCCGCCGTCGATGACGATCATTTTTCCGTTTGCCTTGATCGGATCTTCGCCTTCGATTTCTTTTACCGGTGTATGGCCGTTGATGATATGGCCGTGATCCGGATTGAGGCCGAATTCCTTCAGGATGTTTCGGCAGGTTGCCTCGTCTTCACGCAAATAGTAATACGGGTTTTTCTTTTCTTTATGCGTTTCCTTCTCTTTAATGAAATACCTCTCAAAGGTTGTCATGGCCCGTTTTCCGAAGAGGGAGGAGTATTCGCCTGTCCATAAGTACCACGTCATATCTGTCGCCAGATCATCGGTTTCTTCCGGATGGGCAAACGCTTCACGTAAGAACCGTTCAAATACATCGAGCAGCTCACGGCCCGCATAAGCTTTATCCTCTATCATCATCGTTTCCATGCTGCCGTTTTCATCGACGGGAATACAGCCGTGAATCAACAGGTTGCCGTTATATTTCAGATACAGGCTGCCTTTTTTCATCATAAAATTCATATGGCGGCCCAGCTTTTCGGAGTGCTGGACAGAAAACAGCAGCTTGTCCATGACTTCTGCTTCTTCTTCTAGCAGCTCGTCAGGCTGTTTAGGATTCACCGTCGCAAAGCAGGTGTTTTCCAGTTGATATGTTTTTCCGTTCAGCGTGATTTCATTGCGGTCATAATCAATCTTTTCCAGTAACAGCCGTTCTTCCATATTAAAGTTCGGCCGTCTCTTAATAATCGGGCTCTCAAGCTTGAATTGGATCATCGCGATCGCCTGATGAATTTTTGTGATTTGTTTAATCTCATCTTCCGGTCTGTTTTCGTCCGCTTTCGGGCGGAAAGCCGGGTTATCATCGTAATATTTTTCGGCAAGGTTCAATAGCGGTCTCAGATTGATGCCGTAAACGTCTTCAATAATATCCAGATTGTCATAGCGGGCACAGATGCGGATAATATTTGCCAGGCATACTTTTGAGCCGGAATAAGCGCCTATCCAGAGAACATCATGATTCCCCCATTGAATATCCACTGAATGATAGTTGATCAGTTCTTCCATGATTTTATCCGGCTGCGGTCCGCGGTCGTAAATATCGCCGACAACATGCAGATGGTCGACCACCAATCGCTGCGTGCTGTAGGCAAGACCGGTGATCAGCTTATCGGCCTGGCCGAGCGCAATGATCTGTTCTATGATTTCGGAGTAGTATTGTTCCTTGTTGGCGGCTTGTTCTGTTTTGTACAGCAGCTCTTCGGAAATATAAGCAAATTGGGCGGGCAGTGCTTTGCGCAATTTGGAGCGGGTGTACTTGGAAGAACAATAAGAAACGAGCTTAATCATCCGATGAATCGTTTCTTTATACCACTCGTTTAATGCCTCTTTCGTATCAAAGTTATGTTTGATCAGCTTCAGTTTGTCTTCCGGGTAATAGACCAAAGCCGCCAGTTCATCAATTTCTCTATCGTAAATGACGCCGCTGAAAATATCGCGGATCTTCTCTTTTACTCTTCCTGAACCGTTCCGCAGCACGTGCTGGAATGCCTGATACTCCCCGTGCAGATCACTGACGAAATGCTCGGTTCCTTTCGGCAGGTTCAGTATCGCTTTCAGATTAATGATTTCCGTGACCACTTTTTCTTCACAATCGTATTTTTGTGCGAGCAGATCTAAATATTTGGTTTCCAATCTCGTCCATCCCCTTTTTATTTACGAGCAATTGTATGGTAAGGCGAATTTAAAGTGTGACATAATGTTTACATCATTAGACCTTATATGATAGTACCGCATAACGCCTTTTTGAGACAATGAAAACGGAAAATACGGCGCTTCAGGCATCGAAAATTGGACCGGGATAACGCCGTGAGCACATCCCCCTATTGACAATGAATTCAACTTCCATTAAAATAAAAAGTTAGCTGATAGTTATTTCTATCGGAAACTTAATACGTAGCAGGCTATGATTGCTGTGGGTCGCACTACAGCAGGAGCGGCTTCTGGAGAGACCGCGGGTTTTCCGCGGCGCCGAAGGGTTCACAATCTCAGGCAAAAGGACAGAAGAGTACCGAATATGTATTTGTCATGCTGTTGATTGTCAGCGGCGCAAATATAATTTGATATTCTTATGACCATGAGATTGGAGGGCATCCAATCTCTTTTTTTATTGGCTTTTTTTGCTCGTCGTTCACTAGAGAGGTAAGGAGGAGTCAGATGTGGAGCAGCGAGAGCTAAAGAGGGACTTATCGAATCGGCACGTGCAACTGATCGCCATTGGCGGCACGATCGGCACCGGATTGTTTTTAGGGTCCGGTAAGGCGATTCAGCTGGCGGGTCCTTCTATCATCTTTGCGTATTTTATTGTAGGTATTGCGCTTTTTTTCGTCATGCGGGCGCTGGGAGAACTGCTGTTATCTAAAGCGGGGTACCAATCATTAACGGATATAGCCGAGGCGTATTTAGGGCCGCGTGCAGCGTTTGTCACCGGCTGGACTTATTGGTTTTGCTGGATTATGACGGCTATGGCGGATGTGATCGCCGTCGGTGTGTATGTGAAATATTGGTTTGATATTCCGCAGTGGATTCCGGCACTTATCTGTTTGCTCATTTTATTAGGGCTTAATCTGTTAACGGTTAAGATTTTTGGAGAATTGGAGTTTTGGTTCGCCTTAATTAAGGTAGTCACGATTCTCGCGTTAATTGTCATCGGGGTGGTTCTGCTGGTGATTGGGTTCAAAACGCATACCGGAACGGTTTCAGCGGCGAATCTGTGGGAGCACGGCGGCTTGTTTCCGAACGGATTTTCAGGCTTTTTGCTTTCGTTCCAGATGGTGATCTTCGCCTATGTCGGTGTGGAGTTAGTGGGTGTGTCAGCGGCGGAAACGTCAAATCCGAAAAAAAATATTCCGTCCGCTATCAATAAAATTCCTTTACGGATTTTATTTTTCTACGTCGGGGCATTGATCATTCTTTTATGTATTAATCCGTGGATGCAGCTGAATGCAACGGAAAGTCCATTTGTAAAGACCTTCAGTCTGGTCGGCATTCCGTTGGCCGCGGGAATTATTAATTTTGTCGTATTAACGTCTGCCGCTTCTGCTTGTAACAGCGGGATGTTTTCAACAAGCCGGATTTTGTATAACTTAAGCAAAACGAAACAGGCGCCGGCAAGTTTTGCGAAGCTGAATAAAAATCATGTGCCGAGCCGCGCATTATGGATATCGGTTATTGTGCTGTCAGCTGGCGCTCTTTTAAGCAAATTGATACCGGAAGCGGCCTTTGGCATCGTGACCACCATCAGCGCGATTTGTTTCATTTGGGTGTGGGGCGTGATTCTTGTCTGTCATATCAGATACAGGAAAACCCGTCCGGACTTACACGCAAGCTCGTCTTTCAAGGCGCCGTTTGCACCGTTTATCAATTACGCCGTGCTGTCGCTGTTTGCCGTCATTCTGGTGATTATGCTGTTTGCGGATGCGACGCGCCCGGCTTTGCTGCTGACGCCGCTGTGGTTTATTGGATTATTTCTCATCTATCGGGCGAGAGGGAGAAAGACAGATTGAATGGCTTCAGACGGTGTACTGCCATGCAGTATGCCGTTTTTTGTTTTGATTGGAAAGCAAGAATATTTGTTAGAAATCAGGCTATAATGATTGTATAATTTAAAAAAAGTGTATAATTTTAAATTAAGCGAGGTGATGATATGAAGTATGAGAAGTTATCTAAGCTTTTTTATAAAATGGATGCTGATTCATATGAGAAAGAATTTAAAAAGAGAACAAGCAGCTATGGCAGTTATTCAACATCATTAAACATACGGGGGTTCCGAAAAGGCCGACCCACGGACGATTCATTTGAGCTATTCTATGTAAATACACATAGTCTCATGAAGCTGAATAATGAAGTGTTGTTAAACAGTTCCAAAATTTCATCCCTTATCAGTCAGCTCCCCGAATTTGCCGTCAAACCTTATTTTGATAAATTAATTATTAATGAAGCACAGAGTAATAATGAAATTGAAGGAATTCGCAGTACAAAAAAAGAATTGAAAGAGGCTCTTAAAGCGTTAGAACAATCCGAGCCCTCACATAAGCGGTTTGTCGGATTGATGAAAACATATCAATTTATAGACCGAATTCCGTCGTTTACAAGCATTCATGACTTTAGGGAATTATACGACGAGCTGGTCGCAGATGAAATCGGAGCAGAAGATGCGCCGGATGGTGAGCTGTTCAGAAAAGGCTATGTTGAAGTGAACGATGGGAACATGACCACCCATATCGGCGTCAATTCTGAACAGAAGATCACAGAAGCGCTTGAGGCTTTAATTGCTTATCTTCATGATGAAACACATCCTCAGCTGTATCGTTACATGACAGCTCATTACTACTATGAATACATTCATCCTTTTTATGACGGCAATGGAAGAACAGGACGCCTTATCGTTGGGAGTTATTTGTCCCAATATTTAGAAAAATATTCAGCCATCACTTTTTCTTACGCAGTTAATAAGAACAAAGATAAGTATTATAAGGCATTAGAGGAAATTCCCGCACCTTTAAACCGGGGAGAGCTGACTTTTTATTTAATGGATATGCTGGAATTGCTTCTGTCAGGACAAAAAGGGATTATTGAGGATCTTGAATTTAATTTAATGAAACTGAAACGAATTAGGAACTATATTGATAGCGATCAATGGGCTGATTATAAAGATGAACGTGATATTTTTAATATCATTATCACGATTAATGTATTTGTAAATGATCAGGTTACGCTGTCGGTGCAAGATTTAATGGAGCTCTCAAATAAATCGAGACATAAAATTAACAGAGTAATGGATTATTTAGAACAGCAAGGATTTGTTGAGCTCGTAAGCAGAAGGCCAAAATCTTATAAAATCAGCGAGGATTGTTTAGAGGAGATACTGCCTTCTTAATTCATATTTAAAAAAGCCGCCATATGAATGGCGGCTTTCACATTAATTCCGGATCAAATAATCAAATGCGCCTAAAGCGGCAGTTGCACCTGATCCCATAGAGATAATGATTTGGTTGTACGGGCCGTCTGTGCAGTCCCCTGCGGCAAATAGGCCGGGAACGCTTGTCGCGCCGCTCTTATCGACGATGATTTCGCCGATGCGGTTGCGTTCGACGGTTTCGTCTAACCATTCTGTATTAGGCACGAGACCGATTTGGACGAATACACCTTGGAGTTCAACGTGTTTTTCTTCGCCTGTTTCACGGTCAACGAACGTAATGCCGTTTACGTTTTGGTCGCCTGTGATTTCTTTCGTTTGTGCATTTTTGTGCACAGTGACGTTTGGCAGGCTGTAAAGACGTTTTTGCAGGACTTCGTCTGCTTTCAGTTCAGGCGCGAATTCCAGCACAGTCACGTGATTGACGATACCTGCAAGGTCAATCGCCGCTTCGATTCCGGAGTTTCCGCCGCCGATAACGGCTACGTCTTTGCCTTCAAATAAAGGTCCGTCACAGTGCGGACAGTATGCAACACCTTTGTTTTTGAACTCTTGCTCACCAGGTACGTTGACATTGCGCCAGCGGGCACCTGTTGAAAGGATCACTGTTTTACTTTTCAGTACAGCGCCGTTTTCAAGTTCAAGTTCGAAGAGGTCTTTTTTCTCAAGGCGTTTCGCGCGCTGAAGGTTCATGACGTCAATATCATAATCTTTCACGTGCTCTTCAAGGCTTGCAGCGAGCTTCGGTCCTTCAGTCGCTTTGACGCTGATGAAGTTTTCGATGCTCATGGTGTCGAGTACCTGGCCGCCGAAGCGTTCAGCGACGACACCGGTGCGGATGCCTTTACGCGCCGTGTAGATCGCCGCGCTTGCGCCGGCAGGTCCGCCGCCGACAACAAGAACGTCAAACGGCTCTTTGTCGGCAAACTCAGACGCATCTGCGCCGCTGCCCATTTTCGCGAGAATCTCTTCGATGGTCATACGGCCGCTGCCGAAAGATTCATCGTTTAAGAAAACAGTCGGAACAGCCATGATGTTTTTGCTTTCTACTTCTTCTTTGAATGCCGCGCCGTCAATCATTGTATGTGTGATATTCGGGTTGAGCACGCTCATCATGTTTAATGCTTGGACGACATCAGGGCAGTTGTGGCACGTCAGGCTGATATAAGACTCAAAGCGGTATTCTCCGCTGATGTTCTTAATCTGGTCAATGACCTTTTGATCAGCCTTAGGAGCTCTGCCGCTGACTTGAAGCAATGCCAGCACTAATGATGTAAATTCGTGGCCGAGAGGAACACCGGCGAATGTAACGCCTGTGTCTTCTCCGGTACGATTAACGCTGAAGCTCGGTGTTCTGTTTAATTCAGTTTTTTCAACTGAAATTTTAGATGACATGGAAGCCAGTTCGTCAACGAGAGCCAGCATGTCCTTAGAAATGTCATCGTCACCGGCGCTTACTTTGAGAACAATGTCGTTCTCAATTAGCTGCATGTATTGATTTAATTGTGCTTTGATATTTGCATCAAGTACCAATGGAATGCACTCCTTAGATTTTACCTACCAAATCAAGGCTAGGTGTAAGTGTTTCGCCGCCTTCTTCCCATTTAGCCGGGCAGACTTCACCTGGGTTTTGACGAACGTATTGAGCTGCTTTTACTTTGTTTACTAGGTTGCTTGCGTCACGGCCGATACCGCCTGCATTGATTTCAACTGTTTGGATAACGCCATCAGGATCGATGATGAATGTTCCGCGGTCAGCAAGACCAGTTTCTTCGTCAAGAACGTCGAAGTTGCGGGAGATCGTTTGAGATGGGTCACCGATCATTGCGTAAGTGATTTTGCCGATTTTTTCAGAGCTGTCATGCCAGCCTTTGTGTACGAAGTGAGTATCTGTAGAAACAGAGTATACTTCAACACCTAATTCTTTCAGTGCAGCGTATTGTCCTTGAAGATCTTCAAGTTCAGTCGGGCAAACGAAAGAGAAATCCGCTGGGTAGAAGCAGAAAACGCTCCATTGACCTTTCAAATCTTCGTTTGTTACATCGATGAATTCACCGTTTTTGAAAGCTTTTGCTTCGAATGGCAGTACTTCTTTTCCGATTAAAGACATAATATCTTCCTCCTGAAATGTGATTTGAAATATATTAAAAAGACAAAGCATTCACTTTATCTTTCAATAATAATTCTAATTATATATAGATTATTAAATAACATTTATTTTTTGTCAAGCTATATGGGGTATTATTTTCTGCTTTTTTTGCTTTAGACATTTAATAACGCCTGGTATAAGCGGTTTGGCGCTGCTTGTCATGTGTAGCGCCGGGCGAAAGGGGGATTCTCAATTGGTGCAGAATAATATCAAGAATCCACCCTCTATATGGTAGTATAAACCAAAGAGGGGACGGTCATGCAAATAAAGTAACTTTGTTCAGGCACACTTTTATGAACGGGCGTTAGGTTTTAAAAAAATGATCAGTCCGGTGTCCAGAATTTAAAGTATATATTTGCGGATGTTCTTATACTAGCCTTACTCATATATCATCATGAGTGATTTTCTGAAAGAGATTTTAGGTGTGAAATGAAGATGGTTTTACGCAGGGGTGTTAGGGACGCAAAAATAATATAAATATCAAGCCAGTTTTAACAAAGACGTTAAATAGGAGTGTAGAAGTTGACCATACCAGGATATCAAGAATTTATGTACCCTTTTTTAAAGATTCTTTCAGATAAAAAGGAGCACAGATTACAAGAATTATACGTGAAATTAGCAAAAGAGTTAAACCTGTCAGAGGAAGATGCAGAAAAATTATTACCCAGCGGAAACCAAAAAGTACTTCATAATCGAATCGGTTGGGTAAGAACTTATTTAAGTAAAGCCGGTTTAATCGACATTGTCAGACGGGGTGTTTTTCAGATCACCAGCGAAGGCTTAGAAATCATTAATGACCCGAGTGTCGCTAGTATAGATAATAGATTTCTAATGAAGTATAAGAGCTTTCAGAGATTCAAACAGACGGGTAAAGACAGCAATCAACAGGAAAGTGAGCCGGCGGTTACTTCAGAGCCCAGAACTCCCAATGAAATCATTGAACATAATTATAATGCTGTTAAAAATGAGATTAAAGAAGAGTTACTGAACCAAATATACAAATGTTCTCCTGCTTTTTTTGAAAAACTAGTCGTAGAATTGCTTGTTGCTCTTGGATATGGCGGTTCGTTAACAGATGCAGGCACGGCTATAGGGAGATCTGGAGATGGCGGCATAGATGGAGTTATAAAAGAAGACATTTTAGGGCTGGATATGATTTATCTTCAAGCCAAGAGGTGGAAAGATTCTGTTTCAAGGCCGGAAATACAAAAATTTGCGGGCAGCCTGGATGGGAAAAAAGCGAAAAAGGGTGTGTTTATTACTACATCTGTATTTACTGATGGCGCAAAAGAATATGTTAAAGTGATCGATAAAAAAATTATATTAATTGATGGAGAGAGGCTAACTGATTTGATGTTCAACTATAATGTCGGCGTTAGTTTAGAGAATACTTTTGTTATCAAGAGAGTTGACCTGGATTATTTTGAAGAGTGATTAAAAAGAGGTGCTGTTAAAAACAGCACCTCTTTTTCGGGAAAAAATGGATAATCATCTTTACAATGCTATTTTCGAAACCGATAATAAAAAGACAGTTTAAGTAGCGGTAAATCATTCAAACATAATAAAAAAGGGTGATCAAAAATGGAAGTTAGAAAAACAAAGTTCAATTATTTATACATTGTTTGGTCTGGGCTGACAGTTTTGATTTCAATTATGATCTTCAGAAAATTATTTCCTTTGGCACTTTTTCCAACGGTTCTTCTTTTTTTATCCGTTTACGGATTGTTATTCTTTATGAATTATGGACTTTTTGGGGATTGGAGAAATAGAATCAGGGCTGGGTTAAGGCGCCCGGCAACCATTGGAGAAAAGGAGTACCTTGAAAGGTTAAACGATGAAGTTTTTGTAAGCGTACAAAGACATTACCCTCATGTGAAAAAAGCGGATCTTTTTTTAATAGATGATGAGGGTATTAATGCATTTGCACTGGGGTTTAAAACGATAGGACTGACTTCGGCGGCTATGAGAAATTTAAGTGATGGTGAGCTAAAAGCGGTACTGGCCCATGAGTATGCGCATCTTGCTTTTAAAGACACATTACACCTTGTGATGTTTAATTCCAGTTTTACTATTTTGAGTATCGCACTGTTGCCGCTGTATGTGATGGGATTCTTTATATGTTTTATTCTGGGGTGTATTGAAGGGCTTCTGAACGGCGGATCAAATCCTTCTGTGTCTGGGGGATTATTAAACATATTCTTCAGGCTGGTCGGATGGTGTTACATAACGTACTGCCGTTTGGGGTTTTATTTTGTGAATATCGGAAGCAGAGATTTTGAATATCGGGCAGATGAAGTAGCAGCGAAAGCGGGTTTCGGAGATGAGCTGTTAGAATTTTTCTATCGGCTTGAACGTGAAAATATTGACGTTCGAAAAGGTTTTATCGCTTTATTAGCTTCAACTCATCCCTATACTGCTTACCGAATTGAGAATATTGAATCATTTCTGAACGGAGTCAGACAAGAATATTGATGTATTCATTGTCTTTATAAAGTTAACTGCCATTTGAATAGATGGAAAAAATATAAAGGAGCTGAAAAGGTGGCAATAACAATACCAGAATCAATTAAAAGTACAGCCACATCAGGAGAACGAATTCTGTTTCGTACATTAAAAGATTGGCTTCCTGATGATTATATAGTGTATTACGAGCCGGAAATTCATGGTGTAAGACCCGATTTTATCATTATTGGTCCAGATTTAGGTCTGATCGTACTTGAAGTAAAAGATTATACTAAAAATACATTTTATCATTTTACTAGAGAACAATGGACAATACGAAGCACACAAGGTGATTTACATAGTGTGAAAAACCCTTTCAAACAAGCCCGAGATAATTCTTTTAAAGTTGTTGAGATGTTAGAAAAAGATAAGAATTTAATACAGACAGAAGGAAAATACCAGTTTAAGCTTAAGTTTCCTTATGGATACGGGGTGGTGTTTACACGTTTGAGTGAAATCCAACTGTTAGAAAGCAGAGTTTATGATGTAATTGATCCTGAATTTATTCTTTCACGGGATCAAATCGATCCTGACCATGAACATTTTTCAGGAGATGTAATGGTTGAGAAATTAGTTCAGATGTTCAAAGTTCCTTTCCGTCTTAAAGAGCCTTTAACACATGAGGAAATTAACACGATTCGTTATTATTTGTTTCCGGAAATCCGTCTTGGTGCTGAAGTGAAGGAAACCGTTCCGTATCGGGATCAGCTGCTGCTGTCACTGCGAGATATAAAAACGATGGACTTACATCAAGAAAACATGGCGAAGCAGATTGGTGACAAACATAGGCTGATCCGTGGTGTGGCGGGAAGCGGAAAAACATTAATATTAGCCAGTCGTGCAAAAATGCTTGCGAAGAAACATCCTGATTGGAACATTTTGATACTCTGCTTTAATATTTCTTTGTCTCGAAATATCATTCAAATGGTGCGGTCTATGTACGCGGAGCCGGAAAAAGTATGTGATACTTACTCAGAGGACCACGATGCTCTGCAAGCAGAAGTGCCGGATAATTTACATGTTCGAAATTTTCACCAATGGTTTAAACAAGATCTGCAAATTAATAATGTAGATGATTATATAGAGAATATTGAAATAGCGGAAAAAGTATTGCCAAAGTATGATGCAATATTGATAGATGAAGGTCAGGATTTTGAAGGGAACTGGCTTAAATTAGTCAGCCTTTGTTTAAATCCGGATACGCAGTCATTATTGTTGGTCGAAGATCGAGCGCAGTCGATCTATGGTAATAAGAGGAGTTATATCAAAGAAACAGGTTTTGATTTTAGAGGGAGATCAAAAATTCTGAATATCAATTATAGGAATACGGCACAAATTGTTTCACTTGCATGGGATTTTTATGAAACATTCGCCGATATGCAAAAAAAAGGACAGCAAGAAGGAGAACATATAGAAATTATCTCACCCAAAAGTACAAAACGTAAGGGTCCTGAAGCAGCTCTTATAAGGTGTGACAATATTGAAGATGAGATAAGGATTGTTGCGAAACAAATTTTGAACTTTCATGCGGAAAAGAAAATTCCTTATTCCGAAATTGCTATCTTGTATCGAGCGAATTTGAAGGGGGTAGTTGCATGTATTAAACATACGCTGGACGAGTATGGTATTCCTTTTTATTGGATTACAGAAAGTAAGGATTCGAAGCGGAATTTTAATCCTGAAGAACAAACAGTGAAAATAACTACAATCGACAGCAGTAAAGGACTTGATTTTCAGGCGGTTTTTATTGTTAAAGCAGATCTCATGCCATTAGAAAAAGAAAAAGATAAGGACCGTGAAGTGCCTCTTATGTATATCGGCATGACTCGATCAAAGCAATATCTTTGCATTACATATTCAGGTGAATCAGATTACACAAATTATTTCGATAAGAGAAGAGAGCTTATACCCCAAATAACTGCCACGATGAATCATTGAATTAAAGTTAATTAGATAAACCATTTAATATATGTAATCTGCTTAACTGTTAAATATTTAAGGAAGCAAACAGTAGGAATCAACCCCTCTATATGGCAGTATAAACCAAAGGGGGTATGATCATGCAAATAAATCACATTACTTTGTACAGTTGTGCGTTGGAGGAGACGAAACACTTCTATGAACGGGTGTTAGGTTTTCCTTTAATTGATGAGTCCGGTGATTCGTTTACCATCAAGGCGGGAGAAAGTGAGTTGGAATTCAGGCGCGCCGATTCTCACTCTCATCCGACGTATCATTTCGCGTTTAATATTCCGAATAATCGTTTTGATGAGGCGAAGGCGTGGATAAAGGATAAAGTCGTTTTTCAAACGGAAGATGGGGAGGATGAGGTGTATTTCACTCATATTCAGGCGCGTTCCTTTTATTTTAAAGATCCGTCCAACAATCTGGCGGAATTCATCGCGAGAGGCACATCGCCGGCAAGCGCGGAACGTTTTTCGATTGAGTCCGTCCTGAATATCGGCGAGGTGAATCTGACGGCTGCCGAGGTGGTATCGACGGGGAAGGAGCTGCAGCGTTTCGGTATACCGGTGAGAGACGGCGCGCCTCTTAAGGAAAACGGGTTTCATTTTATGGGTGATTACAATGATGGGGCGTTTTTGCTTTTAGGGCCGAGCGGCCGCCGCTGGATTTTTTCTGATCAGCATGCGGAGTTCCATCCGCTGTCTGTCAAT
Source organism: Bacillus sp. YH3-2-B2 (assembly GCF_053663335.1). Lineage (NCBI taxonomy): Bacteria > Bacillati > Bacillota > Bacilli > Caryophanales > Bacillaceae > Bacillus > Bacillus sp. YH3-2-B2. The sequence goes on from NZ_JBSJQE010000002.1 coordinate 122,762, forward strand.
GTGAACGGGACGATCCGCATTGAGGCTGACGGAGAAGGCGGCATTGACATCAGCCAGGCACAGCCGTCATAAAAAAGCCCGGGCTCAAAAGGCCCGGACTTGGGGACATTATTTATAAACAACCCGGGTGCTGCACATGATGTCGTGCAGCGTTTTTTTCTCTCCGAAGGCACCCATGATGAATCCGATATAAAGAATGAGCTTAGATATGATATATGCGAAAGCGCGTCCGAAGGCCTGGCCGATGGAAATGCGTCCGCCATCTTCATTGACGACCTTAAGGCCGAGCAATGCTTTTCCCAGGGTCCCCTGCATCTTTGAGGCCGTGAGCAGGCTGAAATATAAGATGCTGATCACAATAGAGCTCACAAGAATCGGGATGACGCCGAACACCAGAAAAGAGATGTTAAACTGATGTTCGGTCATGAAGGGGTCAGCCGCCGCAACGCCTGCCGCAAATAAAAAAGAGACCATAAATTGAATGATAAAAATCGGAATTCCTATGATGATTTGATCAATGACGTAAGCCAGAAACCGAATCCAAAATCCTGCCGGTCTTTCCATGTATCTTTTTCTCTCCCTTGCTTTAATCTGGAATATTATACGTAATCATTCCGGATTTTGCAACGGAGCTTAGGCTTCTGCGAGCAGCCTCTTTCCCCATGCCAAGCGTCCCATGATCAGCCCGAAAGCCAGAAGGGCAAACATGATGCCGCACCACATCAGCTGATGGATTCCCAAATGTGAAATAAACCAGCCGCCCGCCGCCGTTCCGATGGTGATGCCGAGGTTGGAAAAAGAGACAAACAGGCTGTTGCCGAATTCGGGCGCCTCCTTTGCTTCCGCAGTAAGCCATGTCTGGCTGACAATGAGACCGCCGGAATGAACGGCGCCCCATACGAAGACGAGGACAGCCATCGGCGCGAAAGACGTCCCAAACCCGTTTATGAGCAAGTAGGCGGCTGTATAAAGAAGCGGAAACAGGATGACGGTCTTTTTCATATTTTTATATAACAAAGCACCGAAGACGAAATTCCCGGCTATCATAATCACCCCGAAACTCATCAGCATGAAGCTGACCCATGTGCCGTTCATATGGGACACCCGCCCGAGGTACTCCGCAAAATAGCTGTAGACAGAAAACATGGCCGCAAAGAGACAGGTGACGGCAGCGATATTGAGCCACAAGGCCGGTTTGCGAAGAATGCCGAGCTGGCTACTGAAAGACATTTTTTCTGTGACCGGCATGGATGGCAAAAAGAGAAGAATGCCCGTGAACGCGATGAGACTGATGATAGCGCCGAATAAGAAGGCGGCTTCAAGGGAGAGACGCTCCGCCAGATAGGACGTGAAAGGCACGCCGAACGCAAAGCCGGCGGTGATGCCTGAAAAGACTTTCGTTACGGCTTTTCCGGATTGGCCGGCGGGGACAAGCCGGGCCGCGGCCGCAAGCGCTACAGAAAAGAACACCGGGTGGCATAAAGCCGGAATGATCCGAAACGCCATCATGACACTGAAATGCGCCGTATACGCGTAGACCGCATTTGAAACGGCAAACATCAGCACCGCTAAAAGCAGAATGTATTTCCGGTTTATACCTGAAGCAAGCAAGGTCAAAAACGGTCCCGACACAGCGACGATGAACGCGAAAATACTGACAAGCCATCCCGCTTTTGAAGCAGAAATATGAAATCTGTCCGCCACTTGCGGAAGAACCCCGATGATGCCCATCTCGGTCGTAATAATTCCGAAAACCCCTAATGCCAAAAATAGAATGAAGATGGAACTGCTTTTTTTCATTGTTATGTATGCCTCCTTTTATAACTACATATACAGAAAAATAGATATGTTAGAACAAAAAAAGCCCTCCTTTCATGGTTATAGCTGGTGCTGAACATAGTCAGCAAAGGCTTTAATTTGTTTTTCGTTCCTTCTGTAATAGGTCCACTTTCCGATTCGTTCAGATTCCAGCAGGCCGGCTTTTTGCATGGTCAGCAGGTAGCTGGAGATGACGGACTGCGCAAGCCCTGACTTTGCCTGAATATCACCGACGCAAATTCCGGTGCGGAAACTGAGTCCCTGCTCAAGATAAGGCCTTTCATCAAAATGGTCTTCCGGGTGTTTAAGCCACGTCATAATATCACTTCGTGTTTTGTTAGATAACGCTTTATGAATCAATATCGGTTCCATAACGTTTATTATATCTATTTTTCTGGATTTGTAAATTCGTTTTTAACAAAACATTCTCAAAATAACTAAATATCGTGCTAAAATATAACATATTATCAGATTACCGGTAAAAAAGCCGGGTTATTGTCAGGAGGATATTCACATGAATCAAAAGAAAAAAGGTGCGGTTGCGGTGACCTTGCTTTCCGCTCTGATGTTTTGTTTATTGCCGGTCCTCGTATCGCTTTCTCCGCTTGCAGAAACGGGGCCGAACGCGAATCGTTTTAATTCCGCGGGCATGTGGGCCGCCGTCGGTCAGATCCTTGTTATATATGCGGTCCCGCTCATTTTGTATATTCTCGGTGTTCGTGGCATGAAAATCATCATGGCCGTTTTTTGCGGAATCGGGCTTATCATTTGCGCGGCTGTCTTGTTGGTGGCGTTATTGACCGCAATTTCCTTAGAGCAAGAGCTGTCTCTTTATTACGGCCTTTTCGTTTGGTCAGGCGCGGCTTTCATCGTCAATGTGGTGTGGTATATTGCCGCGTTTCGATCCTCCCCGAAGCATCAGCAGGCTATGTGACATTTGTTCTATAAATCTACCGAAAATACAAATATTTCATAGGATGATTATGGTATGATGAAAGCGGTATAGCAGTTTTTAATAGAAACGGGAGGAACTGACATTGAAAAAAAAGACAGCTTCATTGCGAATGAAAACATTGGCGGCCGGCGCTGCGGTTGCTGCGGCTTTATCTGTGGGGGCGGTTTCTGATCTGCCGGGGGCAAAATGGCTGCATCCGGCGGCTGCTCAAGCTGCGGAAACGGTATTTAAACAAAATCATGCGGCATCCGGTTTCTTGGCGGGACGGTATGACGCGCAGGCGATGTCTCCGACGATGTTCAACTGGTCAAGAGAAAGCCGGTTTACAAGCACTGCCGATGGCGCGTTAAAATGGGAAAAGAATGTTCCGGCCACCCCTCAAAACGGTGCGGGAGCCGCGGTTGACGGGGACGGCACCGTATTTATTCAATCAAAGGACGGGAAGCTGACGGCGTATCATTCGGACGGTACTGTGAAATGGGTGACGGAAAACCTCGGGACGACCTATACGCTGACTCCGGTGCTCGGAACAAACGGTGTCATTTATCTTCCTTCTCACGATAAAAAACTGTATTTCATCGACAAAGAAACCGGAAACATTTTAACATCGGTTCCGCTGAGCGGAGCGCCGAGTTCCGATGCGGCTATCGGCTCTGACGGCACGCTGTATGTGTCGACGCTGGATAACTATATCTATGCGATTAAACCGACGTCGCCTTCGACATGGACGCAGAAGTGGAAGTTTAAAACAAACGGCGTGGTCGGTTCCGCTCCCGTGTTAGCATCAAACGGCACTCTGTATACGGCAACGTATAATAATATCTTTTACGCGATCAATTCCGGAACGGGCCAAGTGAAATGGTCAAAAACGACGTCCAACGGGTTTAAAGGTTATCCGGTTATTGATAGAGACGGCACCGTTTACGCCGGAAACCAGGACGGCAACTTATACGCCTATACATCAACGGGTGCTGTAAAGTGGACGTTCCCGTTAAACGGTTTCTCCAGCTCTTCATTAGCGATCGACCATAACGGCAATGTGTATATCGGTTCCGGAAGCGGCGAGCTGTTTTCCATCAGCAAAACCGGTAATATGAACTGGTCTTTCTATACGGACGGGCCTGTGAGAACAGCGCCGCTGATTGATGCGGACGGCAATGTGTACTTCGGTTCTGACGATAAAAACGTCTATGCGGTTGACGCTGACGGTAATGAAAAATGGCGCTATCAAACAGACAGTAATGTCATTTCCTCCCCGGTTCTGGCTGAAGACGGCACGCTTTATGTCGGCACTTATACGAAACTGCTCGCATTCGGGGCAAAAAAATAATAAAAAAGAATCCGCGCACGCGGATTCTTTTTTATTTAGAGGCTTGAATGAATACGCCTTTTTCATGAGAGAATTCTTTAAAGCCGTACACACCGTGATATGAACCGATCCCGCTCGTATTGACACCGCCGAACGGAAGGTTGACGTCAGTGAAATGGACGACGACATCATTGACAGAAGCATTGCCGGACGTCGTATGCTGCAGAACATAATCGATCAGATCCTGATTATGGCTGAATACATACAAGGCAAGCGGCTTGTCCCGTTCAGTGATGTAATCAATGGCTTCACTGATATCTTCGTAATTCATAATCGGCAGAATCGGTGCGAAGATTTCTTCCTGCATGATCTTCATATCAGGCGTGACGTTTGTCAGCACGGTCGGAGAAATCGTGCGGTCATGCGCATCAAATACACCGCCGAACGCCGTTTTCGCCCCTTTTTCAATGGCATCATCATACAGAGCTTTGACACGGTTAAAGTTGCGGTCGTTGACAATCTGCGTGAATTTGTTGCGGTCAACCGTATGATCATCCTCCATAAAACCTGCATTGACAATGGTCTGGAGAAGATCTGTAAAGGTGTCCTGTACATCTTCCTTCATAAGAAGATAGTCAGGAGCGATACATGTTTGCCCCGCATTGACAAATTTGCCGACGGCGATTTTTTTCGCCGCGTCCATCAAATCATAGCCGCTGTCGATGATCGTCGGGCTCTTTCCGCCAAGCTCAAGCGTGACGGACGACAAATGCTTCGCCGCTGCCGTCATGACGATTTTACCGACATTTGTGCTTCCGGTGAAGAAAATGTGGTCAAACGGCTGGTCGAGCAGTTCTGTCGCGACATCGACCTCACCTTCAAAAATGGCGACTTCTTCTTCGTGAAATGCCTCGCGAATAACTGTCGCGGCGATATGGCTCGTCTCCATCGTAAAATCGGACAGCTTCACAATCGCGCTGTTGCCGGCCGCAATGGCAGCCGCAAGCGGAGCCATCGTCAGCATAAACGGATAATTCCATGGGCCGAGAATTAAGGTAAGGCCTTTTGGCTCGTACATTAATACGCCGTCAGCGCCGGGGCTGACGGATGAGCCGACGCGTTTCGGCGCCATCCAGGTGTCGAGATTGTTCATATTATCTTTAATCGCCTTGATCGTTCCATGCGTTTCCGCTCTTTTCACCTCATGATAAGGCTTGCGGACGTCCCGTCTGATCGCCTCGATGATTTCTTCTTCATGTGCGGTGACGGCATCTAAAAAGCGCTGAAGCTTTTCTCTGCGCTGCCCGGCTGTTGAAGCACGCAGCGTTTTTTGATTTTTTTTCTGAAGCGCAAAGACGCGTTTGATGTCTGCTTTTATATGCTGATCCATCGGTCTTCCTCCTCTGGTTGCTTTTTTGTTTCTTCAGGGCCTATTATAATGTGATGTGATTTTGCGGCAAAGACAGCGTAAACGCATCTATACGTTACCGTACAAATTGCCGTGATCTGTCTAATGAAAGGAGTGTCTCTTATGCCGGATTCTGTGACAAATGACATCAAACAAGCGCTTTTGGCCATGCTTGGAGAGCGGGATATCCGCCGTGTGACCATGAAGGACATCGCCGGACGGGCGCACGTGAGCCGGGGGACACTGTACCTTTATTACGAAGATAAATATGCGATTTTAGAGGATATAGAGGAAGAAATGAAAGACGGGCTGAGCGAAGCGCTGTATGATTCGCTGAAGAATAAAGATGTGCTTCATTTACAGGGCGGATGGCAAAAAGTGCATCCGACACTGTCTTTTGTTGACCGGCATCGGGTGTTTTTTCAAACGATGATGGACCGTCATAAAATGCCGTATTTTCACTTTCATGCTTTTTTAAAAGATGTGTTCCGGCATGATGTGCTGCTGTCACCGGTCAATGCGGATTTCTCACCGACTGAACAGGATATGTACATTCATTACCGCGCGTTATACACGTATGCCATTGTGTTGTACTGGCTGAATGAGGAGCCCGGGGCATCCCCGGAAGAAATCAGCGGACAGGTGTGGGATTTGATTTCTCAAAAACGGTTTTACTGGCTGTTTGGCCGCCGGGTGCCGGAACAAGAAGAAAAAAAGCCCGCCGACCGCCGGGTGATCCGAACGAGGCAGGCCTTGCAAGAAGCCATGATCGGCTTAATGGCGGAAAAAAAAGAGTACGCGGCGATTACGATTTCCGATATTGCCCGTCAAAGCAACCTCCGCCGTGCCACTTTTTATGACCATTACGCCAACAAAGAAGCATTACTGAAAACGATCATCCATCAATCATGCCGGGATCTGATCGGATTATTGACGGTAAAAGGAGATCCTGCCGACTGCTCCGTGGAAGAAGCGGAAGCCGCGCTCGTCCGGCTCTTTTCGGCGCTGTCCGGCGGCCTTCCGCTCGTTCATTTTCTGAGAGAGGGTTCAGGAGTGCCTGACGTCATCCCGGAAATGTTCAGAGCGCTGCAATCGTTTTATCTTCATCAGCCTCTGCACATTCAGGCGGGCAAAAAGCTCTATGCATACTATGTCGCGTCCATGCTCGTCGGTCTGATTCAATATCGTCTTCATGAAGGAAAAGACCACGCGCCGGATATGCTGGCCCGGGAGTTTCTGCAGTTTTTGGATGTGAAGAAGTATCGGGTGATTTTGCTGTGAGGATGATGAAAAAGAACTCGGCCGGAAAACAGGCCGGGTTCTTTTTTGCTGTTTTCTTTGAGAAGTGCCGATATGAAAGATACCTTCCATATGGCGCCTGATCAGCATTCTGCCGCCAAACATGACAAATGTCATATTCGGGGCATGATGGCTGCTACTACAACCGCGTCGGGCGCCCCGTTATACTTGAGATCATAATGAAAAAGAAGGGACATGACATTCATGATCAATCACGCCGCAACTCAAAAACAAGCGTCTTTAAAAAAGCAGGTTGCCGCATTTTCCGGCGCCGATACAAAGCATAGTATCATTCAGCTTTTCAACACGTTTGTGCCGTTTTTTGCCCTTTGGTTTCTTGCTTACTTCAGCCTCAATATCTCCTATCTTCTGACCCTCGCCTGTACTGTTATAGCAGCGGGATTTTTGACAAGAATCTTTATTATTTTCCACGACTGCTGCCATCAATCCTTTTTCAAACAAAAGAAGCTGAACCGGCTGTTCGGGTTTATTTCAGGTGTTCTGACACTGTTTCCGTTCCTTCAATGGCAGCGAAGCCACTCCATTCATCATGCGACGAGCAGCAACTTAGATAAACGGGGCACCGGCGATATTTGGATGATGACCGTCAAGGAATACAACGAAGCGTCAGCCTGGACAAAAATACGCTACAGACTTTATCGCAATCCGTTTATTATGTTTATTCTCGGTCCGATTTACGTATTTCTGATTAAAAACCGTTTCAATGTAAAAGGCGCCCGCCGCAAGGAGCGCTGGAACACCTATTTCACGAACGCGGCGATTGTCTTATTGGCTGCTGCGACGTGCCTGCTTGTCGGCTGGGAAAACTTTTTGCTTGTTCAGGGTCCGATTTTCCTTATTTCGGGGTCAATCGGCGTCTGGCTCTTTTATGTTCAGCACACGTTTGAGGATTCTTATTTTGAAGCCGATGAGCATTGGGATTATGTGCAGGCCGCGGTAGAAGGAAGCTCCTTTTACAAGCTGCCGAAGCTTTTGCAATGGCTGACGGGCAATATCGGCTACCATCATGTCCACCACTTAAGCCCGAAAGTGCCGAACTACAAGCTGGAAGCGGCTCATGAGGGGCACGAGCCTTTAAAAAACGTACCGACCATTACGCTTAAAACAAGTCTTGAATCCATGAAATTCCGTCTGTGGGATGAGGACGAAAAGCAGTTTGTCACCTTTCGGGAGGCGCGGAAAACACCGGCGCCCCATCCGGTGCCGAAAGAACCTTTAAAGAAAAATGCCTGATACGGCGCACGGCTGGCTCTTTCTCTTATCAGAAAGAGCCTTCTCTTCATGCGTGAGGGTGCAATGAAGGCGGTGTTTTGATAAAGTGATGGTAGACACAAGCAGCAGAAGGTGGAACAAAGATGAAGAAGTATTTTAAATTTCAAAAACTGAACGGGATTTCTCCTTATATATGGACGATTTTTTTCATCCTGCCTTTTTATTTTATTTTTAAAAGCTCTTCTACCTTCGTCATCGTGGCCGGCATCATTTTCACGCTCGTTTTCTTTGGCGCATACCGCTTTGCATTTGTTGCAAAAGGCTGGCCGCTTTACTTATGGGCGCTTCTTCTGATCGGCATTTCGACCGGCTCAGCCATGCTGTTCAGTTATATTTATTTCGCTTTCTTTATCGCCTACTTCATCGGCCATATCCGAGACAAAGTTCCATTTTACATCTTATATTACATTCATATCATCAGTGCGGCGGTTGCCGTCAACTTCAGCCTTGTTCTGAAAAAAGAGTGGTTTTTGACACAAATTCCGTTTATCGTCATTACATTGATCAGTGCCATCCTGCTTCCGCTCAGCATTCGAAGCAGAAAGGCACGGGAGCGCCTTGAGGAGAAATTAGAATATGCAAATGAGCGAATTGCCGATCTTGTGAAGCTGGAAGAAAGGCAGCGTATCGCCCGGGACCTTCACGATACACTTGGACAAAAGCTCTCCTTAATCGGACTGAAAAGCGACCTTGCCCGAAAGCTGATATATAAGGATCCTGAACAGGCCCGCACTGAGCTGAAAAGCGTGCAGCAGACGGCCCGCACCTCCTTAAATGAGGTCAGACAAATCGTCTCATCGATGAAAGGCATCCGATTGAAGGATGAGCTCGGCAATGTTCGGCAAATTCTTGAAGCGGCAGGAATTGAATTTGTGTATGAAGAAAAAGAAGCGCCCAAACATATCTCTTTGCTGAACGAAAACATCGTCAGCATGTGCATTAAAGAAGCCGTCACCAATGTCGTGAAACACAGCGGCGCCAAAGTATGCCGCATCACCATTCAGCAGCTTTGGAAAGAGGTCGTCATTACGGTAGAAGACGACGGCAGCTTTCAATGCAGAGAAGACCGCTTTTTTTCAAAGGGGCACGGCCTGCTTGGAATGAGGGAACGTCTTGAATTCGCAAACGGCAGTTTAGCCATCGATACAGCCGCCGGAACAAAGCTGACCATGAGAATCCCGAATGATTCAAAATCAAAAGAAAAGGATGGTAGCAGATGATCAACATCTTCATTGCCGAGGATCAGCAAATGCTGCTCGGCGCACTCGGTTCGCTGTTGAATTTAGAAGAGGATATGACGGTTGTCGGCAAAGGCACAAGCGGCCAGGATGCCATCGATTTCGTGGAAAAACATGCGCCCGACATCTGTCTGATGGATATCGAAATGCCCGGGAAATCAGGTCTTGAAGCGGCAGAAGAACTCAAGGACAGCGGTGTGAAAATCATCATTTTGACGACCTTTGCCCGCTCCGGCTATTTTCAGCGGGCGCTAAAAGCAGGCGTCAGCGGGTACATGCTCAAGGACAGCCCGAGCGATGAGCTCGTCAGCGCCATCCGCAGTGTCATGAAAGGAAGACGCGTCTACGCACCTGAATTAATGGAGGACATCTATAGTGAAGAAAACCCGCTGACCGAACGGGAAAAAGAGGTGCTCGAGCTTGTCGCAGACGGAAAAAACACGAAAGAAATCGCAAACGCCCTCAGCATCAAAAGCGGCACAGTCCGCAATTACGTTTCGATGATTCTGGATAAACTAGAAGTGAAAAATCGAATTGAAGCCATTACCCGATCAAAGGAAAAGGGCTGGTTTAAGTAACCCGCCCTCAGCTTGTTCAGCCAGTGTTTTTTTTACACTGGCTTTTTTTATTATCTATCGTCACTCCGTCTCTTCCTTCCACTTCTTATCAATCAGCATTTTCCCCGGCCAAGTGTATGCCATGATGCCGCCGTCTGCGGTGATGTCTTCTCCCGTGACGTAAGAGCTGTCGTCTGAAGCGAGGAAGAGCGCGACAGCCGCCATTTCTTCCGGTTTTCCGAGCCGGCCGAGCGGCGTGATCCATTTGTTGGCTTCACGGAACGCCTCGCCCATTTCGTCTTCTTTCGTGCCTGCCAATTTATCAATGAGCGGCGTTTCAATTGTGCCCGGCGATAAGGAATTGACGCGGATTCCGCTTCTGGCGTAATCAATGGCCATCGCTCTCGTCAGGTTCGTGATTCCGCCTTTTGCGGCGTTATAGCCGGAGCGGTCAAGGTCTGCGGCCCGGCCGGACATGGAGGAGGTGTTGATGATGGAGCCTCCTTTTTCGAGCATGAGCGGAATCAGGTATTTGCTGCACAGAAATGTGCCGCGCAGATCGACGGCGATGATCCGGTCAAACAGGTCGACCGGGTATTCATGGACTTTTCCGCCCTCTTGGTCAACACCGGCATTGTTAAACAGAATATCAATTGTTCCGTACTTTTGCTGAATGCCGTCCGCAAAAGACTTTATGTTTTCTTCGTCTGATACATCAAGGTGAAAGGCTTCTGCTTCTCCGCCGTTTTTTCTGATGGCGCTGACGGTTTCATTCAGTTCGCTTTCATTGATGTCACCGCAGATCACGCGGGCGCCTTCATCGGCGAAAACCCGTGCCGTCGCTTGTCCGATGCCTGTCGCGGCCCCTGTGATGATTGCGGTTTTGTCTGTTAATCTTCCCATATTGCGATGCCTCCTTTTTTTATAACTGTTCCCGCTGAATAGGGGGATAAACATATGGAGGTTTGTTTCTAATTACCTAATAAATATGTTAATATTATGTATATACATCATTGGGAGGTTTACATATTTTGAAGATACAGCATAAGAAGGAGATAGCGTTTTATTGTTATGCCATTGTTCCTATGGGATTTGTGATTTACACCGTTATCTCTATTCTGTTTCAGGACATCACGTTTCCTCTCACTGTAAGAAATGTTCTGCATGAGTCTTTGCGAAACTTGGGATCTCTTATCTTATTTAGTTTGTTTTTCTACCCGTCATACATATGGATGAAGAAGGAATTCGGCCGCCGGAAAGAAGCAGAGAGGAGAGGATGATCAACATTCTCTCTTTTTTATTGATAAAATGGGTGAAATGAATCCATTAACATGTTAAATTTACAATATATGCATCTGCTAATCCTAGTTGACAATTGTCACTGTATATGATAAATAGATGCTGAAAAGATTTTACATAACATCAAAGCATAATTAAAGGAGAGATCTGAAGTGCGGAAAAAAAAGTTTAAAGCAGAATCCAAGCGATTGCTGGACATGATGATTAACTCCATTTACACGCAGAAGGAAATTTTTCTCCGCGAGTTAATTTCCAACGCGAGCGATGCGATTGACAAAATCTATTACAAGGCGTTAACCGATGATTCATTAACGTTTGATCAAGACAATTACTACATAAAAGTGACGGCAGATAAAGAAGCGAGAACGCTCACCGTCACAGATACCGGTATCGGGATGACAAAAGACGAGCTTGAACAGCATCTCGGCACGATTGCGAAAAGCGGTTCACTCGCTTTCAAGCAAGAAAATGACTCGAAAGACGGCCATGACATTATCGGCCAGTTCGGCGTCGGATTTTATGCGGCGTTTATGGTGGCTGATAAAGTCACGGTGAAAAGTAAGGCGCTCGGCAGTGACGAGGCGTATGTATGGGAGTCGGAAGGGGCCGCCGGCTACACGATCGCGCCGTGTGACAAGGAAACCGTCGGTACGGAAATCACCCTGAAAATAAAAGAAAACACAGAAGATGAAAGCTATGATGAGTTTTTAGAAAACTACCGCATCAAAGCGATCGTGAAAAAGTACTCTGATTTTATCCGCTACCCGATCAAAATGGAAGAGACGGTCAACAAGCCGAAAGAGGGCAGCGAGAACGAATTTGAAGAAGTTCAGGAAGAACAGACGGTCAACAGCATGGTGCCGATCTGGAGAAAAAACAAAAGCGAGCTGACGGATGAGGATTACGAGGCTTTTTACGCTGAAAAGCATTATGGCTTCGATAAACCGCTGACCCACGTGCACATCAGCGTCGATGGAGCGGTGCGCTACAATTCGATTTTGTTTATTCCGGAAAACATGCCGTTTGACTATTATACGAAGGAATTCGAAAAAGGATTGGAGCTGTATTCCAACGGCGTGCTGATCATGAACAAATGCGCCGACCTGCTTCCGGATCATTTCAGCTTTGTAAAAGGCATGGTGGACTCTGAGGATCTGTCGCTGAACATTTCCAGAGAGATGCTGCAGCACGACCGCCAGCTGAAGCTGATTGCGAAAAACATCAATAAAAAAATCAAAGCCGAGCTGAAGAGCCTGCTGAAGAACAAAAGAGAAAAATACGAATCTTTCTATGAATCTTTTGGCAGACAGCTGAAATTCGGCGTCTATAATGATTTCGGCGCGAATAAAGACGTCTTAAAAGATCTGCTTCTCTTCTATTCATCTAAGGAGAAAAAGCTCGTCACTCTGGACGAATATGTGTCCAGAATGCCTGAGGATCAAAAATATATCTATTACGCGTCCGGCGATTCATATGAGCGGATTGAAAAGCTGCCGCAAACTGAAATGGTGGCGGACAAAGGCTACGAGATTTTATATTTCACGGAAGATATTGATGAATTCGCGATCAAAATGCTGACAAGCTACGAGGAAAAAGAGTTCAAATCCGTCTCAAGCGCCGACTTAGGCATCGACAGTGACGAAGATGAAAAGCAGACTGAAGCCGAAGAAAACGAATATAAAGACCTGTTCGAAAGCATGAAAGAGATTCTTGCGGATAAAGTCAAGAACGTCAGAGCATCGAAACGCTTAAAATCCCATCCGGTCTGCTTTGCGACAGACGGCGAAGTGACGATCGAAATGGAGAAAGTATTAAACGCCATGCCTGACAGCCAGCAGGTCAAAGCGGAAAAAGTGCTGGAAATCAACCCGAACCACGAAGTGTTTGAGACGTTAAAGAACGCGCACGGGCAAGATCGGGAAAAGCTTGCTTTATACACAAACCTGCTGTACAATCAGGCGCTTCTGATTGAAGGACTGCCGATCCATGATCCAGTCGAGTTTACGAATGACATCTGCAAAGTTATGGTATGACGCCAAAAAGGAATCGCCCAGCGGGGGCGATTCCTTTTTTTATTACAGTGTGCGCTGTTTAAGAATTTGATTTTGTTTGCTGCGCTTCTTTAAGGAGAACCGTTTTTTCAAGTGCGTTTCGATTTCTTCTAAACTTCTGCCCTTCGTTTCAGGAACGATGTAAGCGGCGAAGAAGAAGGATGTAAGGCAGATGACTGAGAATATTCCGAACACCCAGCCGATGCCCATGGCGCTCAGCATAAGCGGGAATACCAGTGAAACGATCAGGTTTGTTGCCGACAGAATCAATGTCGTAAATCCGGTTGCGGCTCCGCGTGCGTTTGACGGGAACAGCTCCGGCATCAGGACCCATACCACGGGACCCCATGTCGCCTGATAAAAGACGATATAGATTCCGAGAAACAGCACGGTCAGCCAAGCTGTTGAAGCTGACAGGCCGGCCAGAAGGAGAATGGCTGATAGTGACGCCAGGCTCAAGGTAATGCCGACACTTCCCCACATCAGCAGTTTTTTCCGGCCGATCCGGTCAATTAAGATCATGGCGGTGATACACATGATGACGTTTAAGACACCGATGCCCATCGTGCCGAGAACGGACGCCGAAGTGCCGAGTCCGGCCTTTGTAAAGATGGTCGGCGCATAGTAAATCACGGTGTTGATCCCGACCGCCTGCTGGAAGATGGCGAGGCCGATCCCGATCAGCAGCATAGGGCGGATCCATTTTGCTTTCAGCAAGCCGAGCGTAGATTCTTTTTTCTCAGCTTCTCCTTGTTTCATTTCCGCTAATTCAACGGCGATATCCTCTTTGTCGTGAGTCATTTCCATGACTTGTCTGGCTTCCTGCTCACGGCCGCGTTTGACGAGCCATCTCGGAGATTCCGGCATAAACGCGATTCCGATTAATAAAAGCGCCGCCGGTACTGCCGCGAGACCGACCATCCAGCGCCAAGCTTCAAACGGGGTGAATATGTAATTCACAATATATGCGAGTAAAATTCCGGTCACAATCATTAAGTTATTCAATGTGCCGAGCGTTCCGCGTATTTTTGTCGGCGCCATCTCAGATAGATAAACGGGAACCAGCGCCGTTGAGCCTCCGACGGCTAACCCGAGAATGACACGGGAGATAATCAGCATAGTGACGGTTTGCGAAGCCGCACAGGCAAGCGCGCCGATAATAAAAATGAGTGAAAGGACGAAAACCACTTTTCTCCGGCCCCATCGGTCAGAGCATGTCCCGCTTAAGGCGGACCCGAAAATCGCACCGAGCAGCAGCATGCTGACGACCAATCCCTCGGTCAGCGTGTTTAAAGGAATATCATTGTTAATAAATAACAAAGCTCCTGAAATCACACCGGTGTCATAGCCGTAAAGCAGCCCGCCCAATGCTCCGAAAAAGTAAATCAGGTATTTTTTGGTGTTTTTCTTCACAGATGATCCTCCTCATCTTTTGGAACGCATAATAGTTTATTTAGATAACTATTTCATTCCCCGAAGAGAAAAATATAAACATAAAAAAACACGCCCTTTCAAAAAGGCGTGTTTTTTTTCTTAGGAAAACAGCTTGTCAATAAACGCGATTTCTTCAGCAGATAGCGTAATGGAGGCTGCTTTCACGTTGTCTTTTAATTGATCCGCGCGTTTGGCGCCCGGAATCAGGATATCGATTTCAGGTCTCGCCAAGTACCAGGCAAGCACGATATGCGCCGTATCGGCATTGTGCTTTTCAGCAATCGGTTTGAGCTGGTTGACTTTTTTGATGTTTTCTTTAAACTGCTCCCCTTGGAAATGCGCCTGATCATTGCGCAGGTCGCCTTCCGGGAAGGTTGTGTTCTCGTCGTATTTGCCGGCCAGCAGTCCGGATACGAGCGGGAAGTACGGAATGAATGAGATGCCGTGTTCTGTTGTATAAGGGAAGAAAGTCTTTTCCGCCTCACGGTTCAGCAGGTTGTATTCTCCTTGAACCACGTCGACTAAGCCGTCTTTATTGGCTTCTTTCAGCTGCTCCAAAGAGAAATTGGATACGCCGATGGAACGGATTTTTCCTTCTTTTTTCAGCTCATTCAATGCTTGAACGGCTTCGTCCTTCGGCGTGTGCTCATCCGGGAAATGGATGTAGAATAAATCGATGTAATCCGTCTGCAGGCGTTTCAGACTGTCTTCGACCGATTGTTTCAAAAAGGCCGGTGAGTTGTCGAAAACAAAGTCATCGCCTTCTTTTCTGTGAGCGGCTTTTGTGGCGATGAAGACATCCTCGCGGTTATATTCTTTCAGCACCTCGCCGATCAATTCTTCAGAACGGCCCACACCGTAAATATAGGCAGTATCTAACATGGTAACGCCGCTTTTAATCGCTTCCCGGACCAATTCTTTTCCCGTCTCTTCATTCAGATTCGGATAGAGATTGTGCCCGCCGACCGCATTTGTTCCCAAACCGATCGGAAATACCTTTAGGTCAGTTTTGCCGATTGTTACTTTGCTCATGTTTTCGCCCCCTGAAAAAATTGGATATCATAGCGCCTGCCGGGAAAATACGGCAGCATTCTCTATTAACTATAACGCTATGCCAAGTGAATGTCGATTTGGTGCTCTTGGCAATACTTCGTATATTCCTCATCGAGCTGCTGAGAAGTGACGATGCTGTGAAGCCGGTCGAAAGGCGCGTATGTCAAAAGCGTGGATTTGCCGAATTTGGAATGATCCGCGAGCAGATACACTTCGTTCGCCTTTTCGGAAATTTTCTTTTTCACCTCGTATTCCAGTAAGTCGGAATTCGTCAGGCCGTGGGTGATCGTTGTCCCGGTAGCGGACATGAACGCCTTGTTAATGTTGTATTTATTGAGTGTGCTCGGATCATCAATGCCGACAAACGACCTTGTCTTCCGTTTGTAGTTATTGCCGATGATGATCAGGTCGATATTTTTCATGGATGAAGCGGCGTTAATAATATCAAGGCTGTTCGTCAACACCGTTACATTCTTATCCGGGTCAAGCGTCTCCAGCATCGATTTGGTCGTCGTGCCGGAATCAATAAATACAAGATCGTGATCCTCGATAAACCGCGACGCATAGCGGGCGATTTTGATTTTTTCATCCTGATGTTGAATGGTGCGGTTCTCAAAAGGGACGAGCACAGATTTTTCTGCTGACGTCACGCCGCCGTACACCTTTTTGATCACCCCTTTTTCCGCAAGCTTATTAATATCGCGTCTGACCGTGTTTTTAGAGACGTTGAATACCTCGCACAGCTCATCCAGCGAAGTGGCTCCGTGTTTGAGAATGTATTCTTCCATCTCCTGAATCCGCATCAGTTTCATAAAAAAACTCCTTCTAGAATTCTTAAAGTAATTAAAATATATAATAAACACCAAGAGTTAATCAATAGTTACTTAACAAATGATAAAAAAGAGGGTTCCCACCGTACGATTCGACACGGTTCTCCAAGTTCCTGTTTTCCCGCTCAAAAAAAGTACGATAAAAATAATGAAAAAATTTTGATTTTTTAGATTGACTTGAAGGTGTGTTGGGCTTACAATGTAACCAAGAAATGACCAAAATATAACCTGTAAAATCAAAAGTGAAAGATGTAACCGTTTGCTTTATCCGGCACATGACCAACTTTTACATGAAAAGATTGGGAGTCACCATCATTTTAGCATTTGTAAGCGTTTAATTCATGTCTTTTATATGTAAAAGATGAATATATTCATCCGTTATTATCCAGCTGACAGGATGTTTACTATTTAAGGAGGCAATGAGAATGGCAGAGATCAGAAAACTGAAAAACTACATCAATGGTGAATGGGTTGAAAGTAAGACAGATCAATATGAAGACGTTGTCAATCCGGCGACAAAAGAAGTGATGTGCCAGGTTCCGATTTCTACACGGGAGGATGTGGAATACGCCGTCCGCTCAGCGTCAGAAGCGTTTAAAACATGGTCGAAGACGGCGGTGCCGCGCCGTGCGAGAATTCTATTTAACTATCAGCAGCTTCTCCAGCAGAACAAAGAAGAGCTTGCCCGTCTGATCACTTTGGAAAACGGTAAAAACACGACAGAAGCACTCGGTGAAGTGGGACGCGGAATTGAAAACGTCGAATTCGCAGCGGGAGCGCCGTCACTCATGATGGGCGATTCACTTGCCTCTATCGCGACGGATGTAGAGGCGGCGAATTACCGCTATCCGATCGGGGTGGTCGGCGGTATCGCACCGTTCAACTTCCCGATGATGGTCCCGTGCTGGATGTTTCCGATGGCGATTTCGTTAGGAAACACTTTCATTCTGAAGCCTTCTGAGCGCACGCCGCTGTTAACGGAAAAACTGGCAGAGCTGTTTGAACAGGCCGGTCTGCCGAAGGGTGTCTTCAATGTCGTGCACGGCGCGCATGACGTCGTAAACGGCATTCTTGAGCATCCGGAGATTAAAGCCATCTCATTCGTCGGTTCAAAACCTGTCGGCGAGTATGTTTTCAAAAAAGGCAGCGAACATTTGAAAAGCGTGCAGGCGTTAACGGGCGCAAAAAACCATACGATCGTGTTAAATGACGCCCACCTTGAAGATACGGTCACAAACATTATCGGCGCGGCATTCGGTTCGGCAGGAGAGCGCTGCATGGCATGCGCGGTCGTGACGGTTGAAGAGGGAATCGCCGATGAGTTTATGGCGAAATTACAGGAAAAAGCAGCGGACATCAAGATCGGAAACGGACTGGATGACGGCGTATTTTTGGGACCGGTCATCCGCGAGGACAACAAAAACCGCACGCACAGCTATATTGAAAAAGGCATCGAAGAAGGAGCGAAACTGCTTTGTGACGGCCGTGAACATGTAACGGAAGACGGCTATTTCGTCGGACCGACGATTTTTGACAACGTGACGACGGATATGACGATCTGGAAAGATGAGATCTTTGCGCCTGTTCTGTCGGTCATGCGTGTGAAAAATTTAAAAGAAGCGGTTGACATCGCCAACCAGTCTGAATTTGCGAACGGCGCCTGCCTGTTCACGTCAAATGCGAACGCGATCCGCTACTTCCGTGAGAATATTGACGCGGGAATGCTCGGCATCAACCTTGGCGTCCCGGCGCCGATGGCATTCTTCCCGTTCTCGGGCTGGAAGTCTTCTTTCTTCGGCACATTGCACGCAAACGGAAAAGACAGCGTCGACTTCTATACACGTAAAAAAGTCGTGACGGCACGATACCCGTCTCCTGACTTCAATTGATTAGACAGCCGGCCCGGACGGCTTTGTGATTCCGTCCGGGTTTTCTTTTACCATCCATTAAGGAGGAATAAACATGAGTCATTTGCTGCGCAAACCGCAGGCCGATGAGATTTCTCAAGGCGTGACCATCATACATGACGTCACTTCAGCCAATTCAGACCTCAAATATGTCGGATTTAAAGTCGTTGATCTCGCTCCCGGCTCAACATATACAGAAGATTTGAAAAAGACGGAGTGCTGCATCGTTGCGGTAACGGGAAAAGTTACCGTCACTGATTATGATCAGACATTTGAAAGCATCGGCACCCGTGAAAGCGTATTTGATAGAAAACCGACGGACAGCGTTTATGTGTCCAATGACCGCTCTTTTGGAATCACAGCCGTCAGCGGGGCGAGGGTCGCGCTGTGCTACTCTCCGTCCGAACACCAGCTTCCGACAAAGCTGATTAAAGCGGAAGACAACGGTGTGGAACATCGCGGCAAGCTGGCAAACAAACGAACCGTTCATAACATTCTCCCCGATTCAGATCCATCGGCAAACAGCCTTCTCGTTGTTGAAGTTTACACGGACAGCGGCAACTGGTCGAGCTACCCGCCTCATAAACATGACCAAGACAATCTGCCGGCTGAATCCTTTTTAGAAGAAACCTATTACCATGAAACGGACCCGCCGCAGGGATTTGTCTTCCAGCGTGTGTACACGGACGACCGCTCGATTGACGAGACGATGACCGCAGAAAATGAAAACGTTGTCATCGTGCCGGCGGGCTATCACCCGGTTGGTGTTCCGGACGGGTATACCTCTTACTACCTAAATGTAATGGCGGGACCGACACGAAAATGGAAGTTTCATAATGATCCGGACCATGAATGGATTCTGGAACGCTGACAAGTGAGGAGTGGCAGATAACGATGAAATATACGTTTAATGAAGAAAAAGAGTTTGATATTGTCGCGATCGGACGCGCGTGTATTGATTTGAACGCGGCGGAATACAACCGGCCGATGGAAGAAACGATGACGTTTTCTAAATATGTCGGCGGCTCCCCGGCAAATATTGCGATCGGCAGCGCCAAGCTCGGATTAAAAGCCGGTTTTATCGGCAAAATCCCGGATGACCAGCACGGCAGATTTATCGTTTCTTATATGCAGGAAAAGGGCGTTGATACGTCACAAATGACCGTTGACAGAGAAGGGCGCAAAGCGGGGCTCGCTTTTACGGAAATTCTCAGTCCTGAAGAGTGCAGCATTCTGATGTACCGGGATGACGTGGCGGATTTGTATCTAGAGCCGTCCGAAGTCAATGAAGGCTACATCGCAAACGCTAAAATGCTGCTCGTATCAGGTACGGCGCTTGCGAAAAGCCCGTCGCGCGAAGCCGTCTTAAAAGCGGTGCAAATCGCAAAAAAACATGACGTAAAAGTCGTGTTTGAGCTCGACTACCGTCCGTATACATGGCAATCGGCAGAAGAAACAGCCGTGTACTACACGCTGGCGGCGGAACAATCCGATATCGTCATCGGTACGCGTGACGAATTTGACGTAATGGAAAACCGCAGCGGCGGAAATAACGATGAAACCGTCCGCCATTTGTTTGCGCACTCCGCCGACCTTGTCGTCATTAAGCACGGCGTTGACGGATCATACGCATACAGCAGATCGGGAGAAGTTTTCCGGGCGCACGCCTATAAAACAAAGGTGCTGAAGACCTTCGGAGCGGGTGATTCCTATGCGTCAGCTTTCATCTACGGACTGGTCAGCGGCCGGGATATTGAAACGTCGTTAAAATACGGGAGCGCTTCCGCTTCCATCGTCGTCAGCAAACACAGCTCCTCAGAAGCAATGCCGGCTGCCGGTGAAATCATCGAACTGATTGAAGCGCAGCACAGTCTTAACGGTAAATAGAACGTATAAAAGGTGGGATCGTTTGTGGGTAAGACAATTCGCTTAACGACAGCACAAGCGCTGATTCAATTCTTGAACCGGCAGTACATTCATGTTGACGGAAAAGAAGAGCCGTTCGTTGAGGGCATCTTCACGATTTTCGGCCATGGAAATGTGTTGGGGATCGGGCAGGCGCTCGAGCAGGACGCCGGGCACCTGAAAGTCTATCAAGGCAAAAACGAACAAGGCATGGCGCATGCCGCGATGGCATACAGCAAGCAGATGCTGAGAAGAAAAATTTACGCGGTATCGACATCGGTCGGTCCGGGTGCCGCTAACTTGACGGCTGCCGCGGGTACGGCGCTGGCCAATCATATCCCGGTGCTGCTGCTTCCGGCCGATACCTTTGCGACGAGGCAGCCTGACCCGGTGCTTCAGCAGGTGGAGCAGGAATACAGCGCCGCCGTCACGACAAACGATGCGTTAAAGCCCGTGTCCCGCTATTGGGACCGCATCACCCGCCCCGAGCAGCTGATGAGCAGCTTAATCCGGGCATTTGAAGTGATGACAGATCCGGCAAAAGCGGGCCCGGCGACCATCTGCATTTCTCAGGATGTAGAGGGAGAAGCATTTGATTTTGATGAAAGCTTCTTTGAAAAACGTGTTCATTACATTGATCGGATGCAGCCGAGCGAGCGTGAGCTGAAAGGCGCCGCGGAGAGAATTAAGGAGAGCAGCCGTCCCGTCATTTTAGTGGGCGGCGGCGCGAAGTACTCCGGCGCGCGTGAGGAATTAATCGCGCTTTCTGAAACATACGGCATTCCGCTTGTCGAAACGCAGGCCGGCAAGTCAACGGTTGAAGCCGATTTTGCCAACAATCTGGGCGGCATGGGCATCACGGGCACACTTGCCGCAAACAAAGCCGCCCGCCAGGCTGATCTGATCATCGGTGTCGGCACACGGTACACGGACTTTGCGACATCCTCGAAAACGGCGTTTGATTTTGACAAAGCAAAATTTTTGAATATCAATGTCAGCCGCATGCAGGCATACAAACTTGACGCGTTTCAGGTCGTAGCCGATGCGAAAGTGACGCTCGGCAGGCTGCACGGCTTATTAGACGGATATAAAAGTGCATTCGGCACGGCGATTAAAGACTGGAAAGATGAATGGCTGGCTGAACGGGACCGGCTCGGCAAGGTCACTTTTACACGTGACGCGTTCAAGCCGGAAATTAAAAACCATTTCTCACAGGACGTGTTAAACGAGTATGCCGACGCGCTCGAGACTGAGCTGCCGCAAACAACGGCGCTGTTGACCATCAACGACACGATTCCTGAAGACAGCGTCGTCATCAGTTCGGCGGGATCTCTTCCGGGCGATCTGCAGCGGCTGTGGCATTCCAACGTCCCGAATACGTACCATCTGGAGTACGGCTATTCCTGCATGGGATATGAAGTATCGGGCACGCTCGGCCTCAAGCTGGCTCATCCCGACAAAGAAGTCTATTCACTCGTCGGCGACGGAAGCTTTCTGATGCTGCACTCAGAGCTGATTACCGCGCTTCAATATAACAAAAAAATCAATGTCCTGCTCTTTGACAACTCCGGGTTCGGCTGTATCAACAACCTGCAGATGGATCACGGGAGCGGCAGTTATTTCTGCGAGTTCCGCACAGAGGACAATCAGATTTTAAACGTTGATTACGCGAAGGTGGCAGAGGGCTACGGCGCTAAAACATACAGAGCCAATACGGTTGAAGAACTGAAAGCGGCGCTTGAAGATGCGAAAACGCAAGAGGTATCCACTTTAATTGAAATGAAGGTTCTGCCGAAAACGATGACGGACGGCTATGACAGCTGGTGGCATGTCGGCGTGGCGGAAGTGTCTGAGCAGGAAAGCGTTCAGCGGGCATACGAAGCGAAAGAGATGAAGCTGAAGTCTGCGAAGCAGTACTAGAGGGGAGGCATCACGATGGGCAAACAAAATATTCTGTGGGGCATCGCTCCCATTGGGTGGCGCAATGACGATATGCCGGAGATCGGAGCCGGGAATACGCTGCAGCATTTGTTAAGCGATATTGTTGTCGCCGGTTTTCAAGGTACGGAAGTGGGAGGGTTTTTCCCTGAACCCTCCGTCCTCAATAAGGAGCTGGCTCTCCGGAACTTGCGGATTGCGGGGAAATGGTTCAGCAGCTTTATCATTCAAGACGGTATTGAAAAAACGGCTGAACAATTTACAGAACACTGTGATTATTTGCAGAAAGTCGGAGCGGATGCCGCCATCGTTTCTGAACAGACGTACAGTGTCCAGGGCTTGGATATTGATGTATTTAAGAAAAAACCGCACTTCTCAAATGAAGAATGGGATACACTGTGCCAAGGCTTGAACCGTCTCGGGAAAATCGCTGACGAATACGGGCTGGAGCTCACGTTTCATCATCATCTCGGCACAGGCGTCCAGACGGCGGAAGAAGTTGACCGGCTGATGGATGGAACGGACCCGCGGTATGTCCATTTACTTTATGATACCGGCCATGCCTATATCTCAGACGGAGACTATATGACGATTCTCAACAAGCATATGGATCGGATCAGACACGTTCATTTCAAGGACGCGCGGTTTGACATTATGGAGCGGTGCAGACAGGAAGGCAAGTCATTCAGGCAGTCGTTTTTACAGGGCATTTTTACGGTTCCCGGAGATGGATGCATCGATTTTACCGAAGTGTACCAAACGCTCGTCCGTCATGATTATTCAGGCTGGATCGTCATTGAAGCCGAACAAGACCCGGCAGTCGCCAATCCGCTTGAGTACGCGCTGATTGCGAGAAAGTACATCGACAGTGAACTGCTTGATCCTGCAAATTAGAGGGGGACTTATATGAATAGTGCCAAGGCGGAATCAGCTTTCAGCAAACGGACCATCGCCGCAGCATTAGCAAATTACATTGATGCAGGTTCCATCGTGGCAGGATCAGCGGGTTTATCTATGTGGGTCAGCTACTTGAAGCTGTCCGACAGTCAGATCGGATTGCTCGGCGCCTTCAGCGCAAACGCGATATCAGCGGCCATCGGAGCGCTGCTCGGCGGGTATTTGGCTGATAAGGTCGGCCGAAAAGCTGTATACACAAACAGTATGCTCGTCTACGCTTTAGGAATTTGTTTGGTTTTGTTTGGATTCAACTTTCCCATGCTGTTATGCGGATACATGATTATCGGGATTTCTGTAGGCGCGGATATTACGGCTTCATGGACCATTATCGCGGAAAACGCCCCCGAAAAAAACCGGGCGAGGCATTGCGGAGTGGCGCAGGTGGCGTGGGCCGCCGGAGCCGTTGTGGTTCTGCTGTTATCCGTTTTGGTCGGTGACCTCGGGCTTTTAGGAAATAAAATTGTCTTTGCGCATCTATTGGTGATCGCCCTGATCACATATGTGATAAGAAAGCGTTTACCTGAGTCGGATGCCTGGAAAAACAGTGAAGAGCGGCCTGCCGCCGTGAAAAAAACATCTTATTTTGACTTGCTTCAGCCGAAATTTTTCAAGAACATTTTGTTTTTAATGGGTGTGTTTCTCGTATGGAATCTCGCCGCGGGCGTCATGGGATTCTTCATGCCGTACATCTACCAGCAGGTCGGCGGCGTATCCGCAAATACGGCCAACATTCTGCAGATGGCCCTGTTTATCTTCACCGGGCTCGGCGTCGCCTGTATCTTCATGCCTTTTGCAGATCAATATCGGAAAACGGTGTTCGGAATCTGCGCCTTTATGGCTGTTGTCGGCTGGTCGCTGTTTTTGCTGCCGTTTCAGGGACTCCCGATGCTGCTTTTGTTTGTTTTAGCGATCGGCATCAATAACGGAGCCGGCCAGCAGGCGAACTACCAACTGTGGGCAAGCGAGCTGTTCCCGACAGAACACAGAGCGTCAGCACAAGGGCTCATGTTCTTTCTCGTCCGTATTTCAATCGGCATTTGGAGTTTATTTGTGCCGGTCATCATGTCACAATTCGGCATCGGTTTTATGGCCGGTATTCTGCTCATATGTGTGACGGCCAGTATGATCATCGGGCTTGTTTTCGCACCGAATACGTCCGGCAAGTCGCTTGAACAGATACAGGAGGAACTGTACGGTGCTCCTCAGGACGGCAGAGAGAAAAGAAAGACGAGAACCATTATTTGATTATCAGAAGGAGTGGCGATCAATGAATTTACGTATAGGTGTTATCGGAACCGGTGCTATCGGAAAAGAGCACATCAACCGCATCACAAATAAGCTGTCGGGCGCGGAAATTACCGCTGTCACAGATGTGAATCAGGAGGCCGCGCAGCAGACCGTTCAGCATTTCAATTTGAACGCCTCGGTTTATCCTGATGACGACAGCCTTCTCGCTGCTGAAAATGTGGATGCCGTCTTAGTGACAAGCTGGGGCCCGGCTCACGAATCCAGCGTGTTGAAAGCGATTCAGCACGGCAAGCACGTGTTTTGTGAAAAGCCGCTTGCGACAACGGCAGAAGGCTGTATGCGCATTGTCGAGGAAGAAATGAAGACGGGAAAACGATTGGTGCAGGTAGGTTTCATGCGCAGATATGACAGCGGTTACGTTCAGCTGAAAGAAGCGATCGACAACCGTGCGGTCGGCGAGCCGCTGATGATTCACTGTGCGCACCGCAACCCGACAGTCGCATCGAATTATTCAACGGACATGGCCGTCGTCGATACGCTCGTTCATGAAATTGATGTCCTCCACTGGCTTGTCAATGACGACTATGAATCCGTACAAGTCATCTATCCGAAGAAATCAAAAAATGCGCTGCCGCATCTGAAAGATCCGCAGATGGTCATCATCGAAACAAAAGGCGGCATCGTCATCAATGCCGAAATCTACGTGAACTGTAAATACGGCTACGACATTCAATGTGAAATCGTCGGGGAAGACGGTGTCATTAAACTTCCGGAACCGTCAAGCATCAGCTTGAGAAAAGAAGGGAAATTCAGCACCGATATTCTGATGGACTGGCAGCGCCGATTTGTGGCTGCGTATGATGTGGAAATTCAGGACTTCATTGATTCGATCCGGAAAAAAGGCGAAGTCAGCGGTCCGACGGCATGGGACGGTTATATTGCCGCGGTGACAACAGACGCGTGCGTAAAAGCTCAGGAATCCGGACAGAAAGAGCCAGTGGTGTTGCAAGAGAAACCGGCATTCTATCAATCATTTACGACTGTGAACAAATAATAGATCGGGAGTGAAAAAATGAAACTGGCCTTAGATCCATCCATGTACCGCGATGATTTAACATTAGAGGAAATGGTCTATAAAACGGCGGAGCTCGGATACGAATATATCGAACTTTCCCCGCGTGAGGATTTTTGTCCTTTCTATAAATATCCGAAAGTCGATTCAGCAAAAATCAAACAATTGAAGCGCCTTTTAAAGGATACAGGCGTGAAGCTGTCCTCTCTTCTTCCGCTTTACCACTGGGCGGGTCCTGATGAAGACCGCCGCCAGGCCGCCGTGCGCAACTGGAAACGGGCGATCGAAATTGCGGTTGAACTTGAAGTGGATTTGATGAACAGTGAATTCAGCGGTTCAAAGTATGATCCGTTGACAAGTGAAGAAAAATTCATCAAATCCATGGATGAGCTGCTGCCCGTCTTTGAAAAAGAAGGCGTTAAACTCAACCTTCAAGCCCATCCATACGATTTTATCGAAACGCACAAAGGTGCGATGGATATGATCCGCGCGCTCGATAAGGATTGGATCAACCTTGTCTACTCGACTGCGCATACGTTCTTCTATGATGACGGCAAAGGCGATATCGAAACCATGTTTGATGAAGCCGGCGACCGCCTCACGCATGTTTTATTTGCAGATACTTTTAATCATAAAGCGGCGCACGGCCTGCGTTACATCGTCAATCCGCCTGACGCGAAAGTAACGGTGCACCAGCATTTGGATATCGGGCAAGGCGAGGTCGATTTTGAGACGATTTTCAGAAAGATGAGAGAGATGAAATTCGACGGAATTGCAACGAACGCCGTGTTTGCTTGGGTCGGCGAAAGAGCGGATGAATCAAGCCGGATCATGCTTAAGAAATTAAAAGAAGAACTGGGTATGGCATAAGCTGAGTATGGAGTTCGGCGGATCGGAGTAAAAATGCCCTCCAGCCGGACTCCCTTCATATCGAAAATGCGGATGGGAGAGGCTGACATGAAACTTTGCTTTAATGAAGCGACTACGCTGGAGAATTCAAACCTGAAACAGGATTTAGAACTGTGCGAAAAGCACGGCTATGATTATATTGAAATCCGCACAATGGATAAGCTGCCGGAATACTTAAAAGACCATTCACTGGCCGATCTGGCGGAATATTTTCGAACCCATCACATTAAACCGCTTGCCCTGAACGCACTGGTTTTCTTCAACAACCGTGATGAGAAGGGCTATAGGGAGATCATTTCGGAATTCAAAAGCATGATGGAAACCTGCAGGACGCTCGGCGTGAAATATGTGGTGGCCGTGCCGCTTGTGACAGAGCGGAAAATCTTGAAAGAAGAAATCAAAAAGAGCAGCGCAGAGGTGCTGACTGAGCTTTCGGACATCGCGGAGCCGTACGGCGTAAACATTGCCCTTGAATTTGTCGGCCACCCGCAATGCACGGTCAATACATTTGAACAGGCGTATGACATCGTGAACGCTGTCGGCCGCGATAATGTCGGACTGGTGTTTGACAGCTTCCATTTCCACGCGATGGGCTCCAATATTGAGAGCTTGAAGCAGGCGGACGGAAAGAAAATTTTCATCTATCATATCGACGATACAGAAGACTTTCCGATCGGCTTTTTAACGGATGAAGACCGCGTCTGGCCTGGGCAGGGTGCGATTGACTTAGACGCCCATCTGTCAGCGTTAAAAGAAATCGGATTCAATGATGTTGTCTCCGTAGAGCTGTTCAGACCTGAATATTATAAGCTGACTGCGGAGGAAACGATCAAAACGGCAAAGGAAACAACGGAAGCCGTCGTATCAAAATACTTCATGAAGGAGGCGTGAACATGGCTTTTGTCACCATGAAACATCTTCTTGCAGAAGCGAAACGGGAGCATTATGCAGTCGGCCAATTTAATATCAACGGCCTCCAATGGACGAAGGCGATTCTGCAAGCGGCGCAAAAGGAGCAATCGCCGGTCATCGCCGCGGCTTCCGATCGTCTGGTCGATTACTTAGGCGGGTTTAAAACGATTGCCGCCATGGTCGGCGCGTTAATGGAAGAAATGTCGATTACCGTTCCCGTCGTGCTCCATCTTGATCACGGAAGCAGTGCGGAACGCTGCAGACAGGCCATTGACGCCGGGTTCAGCTCAGTGATGATTGACGGCTCCCATCATCCGATTGATGAGAACATCGCGATGACAAAAGAAGTCGCCGATTATGCCGCAAAGCACGGCGTCTCAGTAGAAGCAGAAGTCGGCACGGTCGGCGGCATGGAAGACGGGCTGGTCGGCGGGGTCCGCTATGCCGATATCGCCGAATGTGAGCGGATCGTGAAAGAAACCAATATCGATGCGCTGGCCGCCGCCCTCGGCTCCGTCCACGGCAAATATCAAGGCGAGCCGAATCTCGGATTTAAAGAAATGGCGGCTATCGCCCGCATGACTGATATTCCCCTCGTTCTCCACGGAGCATCCGGGATTCCGCAGGATCAGATCAAAAAAGCCATCACGCTCGGCCACGCGAAAATCAATATCAACACGGAATGTATGGTAGCCTGGACAGACGAAACACGCCGCATGTTTCAGGAAAACGGCGATCTGTACGAACCGCGCGGCTACATGACACCCGGCATTGAAGCCGTGGAAGAGACGGTGCGAAGCAAAATGAGAGAGTTCGGATCAGCCGGTAAAGCCGTAAAACAGCAGGTCGGCTGAAGAAAAAGCACTCACAACATCGTGAGTGCTTTCGTCTTTCCGGTTATTTCGTTCTTGCGTTTCACCAAAGTATCACAATCAAATCAACCTGTTCAACCTTTACAGACCCTTTCAAGCCAAGCGAATTGTATACAGCTTTGCCCCCTCGTTTACTATAGTTATGAAAACTAGAATTCGTTCTTATCCTTTTCTTTATTGATGACCTCGGTAACTTTCTTTTTAGTTAAAATAATAATCTATAAGTCTTGTAGATTTGTCTTTCGTCCTGATTTAATTATTACCTTGTCTCGAATTCTCATAGTTTAGACCGTATATACCCTACGTAAGGTCTCGTTTAGTAAAACTTCTTATTCCGTAAACCAAGAGAACGAGGCAGGTTATTACCATAATTGAGTAAAACAGGAAATTTGATTGAATCGGTGATTCATCTGCGGGTGACATTGCTAACATAGGCTGTGTCCATGGATATACTTGACCTAATGGTGTACTGGCAATAATAATGGCCGGTAATGTAAAAACAATGCTAACAGCGAGTGGTATGCCAAATGTTTTAGACCTGATTGAAACAATAAGCTGCAATAAAATTAATGGTAAACAAGCTAAGATCCCTCTAATTCCATATCCTAGAATTGTAAGTAAAGGAAGACTCCCGCTTATGCCTAACATATAACCGAATCCAATAAATAAGAGGATTAAAATGAACATACTAATGAATATCATGCGGACCACTGTTAGAAACTTTCCCAGAAAGATATCTGAGTGTTTAACTGGTAAGGCTAGAAGCTGTTTCCAACCGCCTCCTACATGTTCCCCCCTGCAAACAAGGGCGGCGAAAATTCCCACTACGATAGGCAATACAAAAGGGCCCATAAATAAGGCCACTTGTGTCCAAGCCTCTACCCAGGGATTGTCTCCAGGATTCATAAAAAGGTTATAGTTTTTAATAAAGTTAGTGTATGCCAGGGATACACCTAACAAAGGCCCTAGTAAATAGATGATCCATAACTTTGATCGCCTAAGCTTTAAACGTTCTACAAATAAAATGTTTTTCAAGTATTTCGCCTCCTTTTTACAAAGCATCCCGTTTAGCAAAATGAATAGAGCCTAGAAATAATATAATTATCCCTAAGAAAAGGCTAATGCAAAGGTAAGATGAAAGATCTGGGTTATATCCTATACCTTCATACTGCAGAATGACTGTCGAAGATTGACTAGGATAAGCCAGCGGAAACCATCTCGTTGATTGAGCAGCAGCCAAAAACAAACCCATTATAGATGATACTGATCCTACAAGAATTGAGAATGCTTGGTTGCTAAACACCATAGATAACCATATCTGGGATGCCATTATAGGCAGTACTGTAACTAACATGCTGTAACTATCTCCAAACAAAAGTCCCCAAGGTACACTGCCTTCGAATCCTACCAGTTTGCCCAGCAGTACCATGCCGAGCAAGAAGATTGTTGACGAAATAAATAAACTGACTACTAAGCAAATAAATTTACTTACATAAATTCGCATTCTAGATACGGGAAAAGAAAGGGTTTGCTTCCATCCGTTTGCTTGATGCTCTATATTTGCTATTATTGACGCAGAAAGTGTGGCGGCTAATGGAAAACCTAGACCAAATAACAAACTGTTATCATACAGTAAATACATCCACATTGACCCAGCATGGAACATTTCAGCTTGTTTTTCCACGTATTCAGATCGATAAGTAAGATTCACCAACTCGTATGCTATAATGAGTAAGGGAACCAATAAGACTACAATCAATAACGACGAACGTTTCAGTTTTAATTGATCTGCCCATAATAACTTTTTCATAGACTTCCCTCTGTACCAGTTAATTCTAAAAAAATATCCTCAAGCGATCGTGTCTTTTCTTCAAGTCGAAATACAGACAGCCCTGAATGAAGAAGTATGGAATTGATTTCTGAAACAAATTCCGGTTCTGTTTGAGACAGCCACAAATAATTTTTTTGTAAATCAACCTTTAATCCTTTCCTGTTTAGTATTGTTTTTGCTTCGATTACGTCACTAACACCGACTTTTAATAGTGGTTTTCGTTTTTGATGTAAACTTGCAATTGAGTCCTGGAAAATCATCCTCCCATTGTTTATAATCCCCACTTGAGTAGCCATTTGATCTATTTCACTCAACAGGTGGCTGGATACAACGACACTCATTCCCGATTTAGGCAATTCTTTAATTAACTCTCTTATTTCTTGGATACCGGATGGATCTAAACCGTTTGTCGGTTCATCCAGAATTAATAAATCAGGACTGCTTAACAGGGCAACTGCAATTCCCAAACGTTGTTTCATTCCAAGGGAATACTCCTTAGTCAGTCGATTTGCTACTTTAGATAACCTTACAGTTTCCAATACTTCATTGACCCGTTGTTCCGGAAGCCCTCTTAACCTCCTAACAGCTTCTAAGTTTTCGTAACCGGTTAAATTACCATAATAAGTTGGAGATTCTACCAGTGACCCGATTCTTTGCAATATCTGCAAACGATTCTTGTTTAGGTTTTGGCCAAAGATTTCGATGTTTCCTTTTGTTGGTTTAATTAAACCTAATAACATTCGGATGGTTGTTGTTTTACCAGCACCATTCGGTCCAAGAAAACCATAAATTTCGCCGCGCCTAATCCTTAAGTTTAATCCATCAACTGAAGTATGCTTTTTATACTTTTTAGTTAGATCGTGTGTTACCACTATTTGATCATTCATTTGTCTCTCACCTCACTTTTATCATAAGCGATGTTCTTTAAACACAAACGAAACTCTTCCTAAACATTCACTTAACGACATCCATTGTTTATTTTCTGTATGTAGTTATATTGATCCCTGAATATCAAGGTTAAAATATTAAAAGAATATTCTGAACCCTTAACGAAAGTTAAATTCTTTCCTTTTCTGACCTTTATGTCCTTGATCTCATATAAAATAAGAAATAAAAAGGAGGATAACTTATGACTTTAGAAGAGAACAAAATCCTCATGGTGGATGATGACGAACATATCTTAAACTTATTAATAACTTGCTTTGAAAAGGAAGGTTTCAGCAATATTTCCACAGCTATGACAGGGAGCGAAACCCTTCTGAAAATCGATCAGGAACTTCCAAATATTATTTTATTAGATGTCATGCTTCCGGACACTGATGGCTTCACCTTATGCAGCAAAATACGCTCCCATACAAATGTGCCGATACTCTTCTTAACAGCAAAAACAACAGATTTAGATAAATTGCAAGGGTTTAGTTTTGGGGGAGATGACTATATTACTAAACCATTTAATCCACTGGAAATCGTAGCTCGTGTAAAAGCCCAATTAAAGAGAACGACTCAGCTCTCTTCTTCTTACCCTCTAAAACAGGTATACGATTATGAATACTTTAAAATAGATCCCAATACCGGAAGACTTGTTGTTAACGGGACAAGAATCGATTGCCCTGCTCAGGAAATGAAACTTCTGATTTATTTCTGTGAACATCCCAATCAAATTTTAAGTAAACACCAAATTTATAAAGATGTATGGGGGGAGTTTTATGGCGGAGATAGTACTGTAATGGTACATGTAAGACGATTACGTGAAAAATTAGAGGAAGACCCGAGCAGACCAAGATGGATTAAAACGGTTCGAGGACAGGGCTATATATTTGAAGCAGAGCCTATAGATGAGGATTTATTGTGAAGCTGAGAAATAGGATAGCATTTTACTTCGTATCGAGACTTTTTTTACTCATGTTTATTTGGGGTCTGCTCATGGTGGGCAGTATCATATTTTTCAGCCTCGTCTTAGGTCAAAATAAAATGGAAACGCCGCACTTATCCTTAAAAAAAATTGTTGCCCAAACAGTTGTTGCAGATAAACAATTTTCCATAAATACGAAAGCAAAAGAAGATTTATTAGAGAATCGGATGTGGATTCAAATTTTAGATGAACAAGGAGATGAGGTTTTTTCTTTTAATAAACCTAAAAATATACCTAAGCATTATATTCTTGGAGAATTAATATCAGATTACATGTATCCTGCCAAAAAAGGTTATCAATTATCTACGTGGTACGAAACGAAAAACAATCAGGATTTAACATGGGTATTGGGAAAGCCGATGGAAAAAAATAACCCTTTTTTCTATTGGGTGAATAACTTGTGGATTGTTTCTATTATTATGGCAGGAATTGTAATTGCAATATTTTACGGAAAAAAACTAGGTGCTCCCCTGCTGTTTATTGTATCTTGGATTGAGAATTTGTCTAAAGAAAAATATGAAGAACCTTATGATCGGAAGTTTCATTCAAGCAAATATAGACATAATAAATCTGGATATAAAACCTATCAAGAATTAATGCAGGCTCTGTCTGAACTTACCGCAACGCTTCAAAGGAATAAGGCTGAGCGAGAATTATTGGAAAAGACACGAGAAGAGTGGATGGCCGGTGTCTCACATGATTTAAAAACCCCTCTTTCGGTTATTAAGGGATATACGGTTCTTTTATCTTCAAATGAATATGAGTGGGAAAATCAGCAAGTGCGTGATTTTTCCTTAATAATGGAAGAACGTGTCGAATATATGGAAAAGCTGATTGAAGATTTCAACTTAACTTTTCAATTGAAAAATGAGTCGCTTCCAATCCATCTTGAAGAAAAAAACGTAGTGAAAGTAATTCATGACACTTTAGAAAAAATGAAGCTGCTACCGGAGTCAGAAAATAAGAGATTCGCTTTAGAATCCAGTCACAATAAGATACTTTTTAATATGGATGAAAGGTACCTAAAGCGCGCAGTTGAAAACTTGATTGCTAATTGTATTAAACATAATCCTCCGGGCACTAAAATAAAGGTCATATTATATCAGGACGTGGTACATGACAATGAAATACAAATTATAATAGAAGACGATGGGATAGGAATGGACGAAGAGACGGTTGAATGTTTATTTGATCGGTATTTCAGAGGGACAAGCGCTTCGTCAAATAACTCAGGGACTGGATTAGGGATGGCTATTGCTCAGCAAATTATCAAGGCGCATGGTGGAAATATTGATATATACAGTCAGCCGGGAGTTGGCACAAGATTTAAAATTACCTTTCCGAATCCGCCATCTAAGTATAACAATGTCAATTAGAAATAATCTATCTTACGTTGAGAAAGGGTGAAGCGGGTCTTTTATAAAGGCCCGCTTTCTCATGTTGCAGAGAAGCGATGAAAGCATTATGATGGGGGCATCAAATAATGATGGCTCCGAAAAGCCGTATCCTTTTGGAGGATGGTTGCATGAATAAAATCATGATTGTGGAAGATAGTGAAGACATTCGCGGACTATTGCAGAATTACCTTGAAAAATACGGATATCAAACCGTGGCCGCTGCGGATTTCACGGCTGTTCTTGATGTCTTTTTGCGGGAAAAGCCTGATGTGGTGCTGCTTGATATCAACCTGCCGTCTTATGACGGCTATTATTGGTGCCGCCAGATCCGCCAGCATTCTACAAGCCCGATCATTTTCATCTCAGCCAGAAGCGGGGAAATGGATCAGGTGATGGCGATTGAAAACGGCGGAGATGATTATATCGAAAAACCGTTTTCCTACGATATTGTGCTGGCGAAAATCAAAAGCCAGATCCGCAGGGCATACGGAGAGTATGCCGCCAAGCAGGGTGAGAAAGTGGTTGAATATGCCGGTGTGCAGCTCTTTGTGGAACGGTTTGAACTGCGCTTTCAGGACGAAAAAAGTGAGCTTTCTAAAAAAGAAAGCTCGCTTTTGGAAGTGCTGCTGGAGCGGGGAGAAAAGGTGACGGGAAGAGACCGGCTCATGGAAAAAACGTGGGACACCGACATTTTCGTCGATGATAATACGCTTAACGTGTATATCACGCGGCTCAGAAAAAAACTGCGGGAGCTGAACGCGCCTGTTTCCATTGAATCGGTGCGGGGCGAAGGCTACCAGCTGAGGGCGCTGTCATGAAGCTGTTTCTCCGGTCTCAAGCCGTGCTGATTCTGCTTTTTCTCCTTCAAGGGCTGTTTGTCTTCTTTTATTACTGGTTTGCGGGTCTCCATTCTTTTTCCCACCTGTTTTACATATTGGGCGTGCAGCTTCTTATTTTGGCGGGGTATCTTGCCTATCGCTGGTACAAAGACCGCGGTGTGTATCATTGGCTCAGCTCGGAGCAGGAAGGGACGGACATCCCGTATCTCGGTTCTTCAGTGTTCTGTTCAGAGCTGTATGAAAAGCAGATGGAGCTGACCCGGCTGCAGCACCAGAAGCTCTACGAGACCGAAGCCAAGCTCGACGCGCGGGTGACGTATATGAATCAATGGGTGCACCAAGTAAAAACGCCGCTGTCGGTCATTAATTTAATCATTCAGGAAGAGGATGAGCCCGTCTTTGAACAAATCAAAAAAGAGGTCCGGCAGATTGAATTCGGGCTGGAGACGCTCCTTTATTCATCAAGGCTTGACCTGTTTGAGCGGGATTTTAAAGTCGAAGCGGTTTCCTTATCAGAGCTTCTCCAATCGGTCATTCAAAGCTATAAACGATTTTTTATTCAATACCGCGTCTATCCGAAAATGGATATTCGCGATGATCATCAGATTTACACCGATGCCAAATGGCTCAAATTTGCGATCGGCCAAGTCGTCACAAATGCGGTCAAATATTCGGCACAAAAGTGTGACAGACTGGAGCTGAATGTCTTCCGCGATGAAGACAGGACGGTGCTTGAAGTCAAAGATTACGGTGTCGGCATTCCCTCGCAAGATATCAAGCGGGTGTTTGACCCTTATTACACCGGCGAAAACGGGCGGCGTTTCCAAGAATCTACGGGAATCGGCCTCCATCTCGTCAAAGAAATTACGGGCAAGCTCAATCATACGGTGGACATCAGCTCGTCCCCCGGTGAAGGGACATCGGTCCGATTTTCATTTCTTACAAAAATGTAAGACTGCGTTAAGAAAACCACATAGCTCATTCTGTTTCCCCTTGATAACATGGATTTACGTCAAGGGGATTTTTTATGCTGAATGCCCCGGCACTACATGAAAGCAGCCCAGATCAACAAGAATAAAACCATAAGGAGGATTCTCATGGCGAATATGCTTGAAGTCAAACATATAAATAAAACCTATAAAGGACAAGTATCCTATCAAGCTTTAAAACAAATTTCATTTTCAATAGAAGAAGGCGGGTTCACGGCGGTGATGGGACCGTCCGGCTCCGGAAAAACAACGCTTTTGAATATCATTTCAACGATCGACCGGCCGGATTCAGGCGATATCCTGATTCACGGAGAAAACCCGCACCGGCTGAAGCGGACAAAGCTCGCTCATTTCCGCCGCAAGCAGCTCGGATTTGTGTTTCAGGATTTCAACCTTCTGGACACGCTGACAATCGGTGAAAATATCATGCTGCCGTTAACGCTTGAAAAAGAAGCGCCGTCTGTCATGGAAGAAAAACTGCACGGCATCGCGAAAAAGCTCGGAATCGAAGACCTGCTCAATAAACGGACGTTTGAAGTATCCGGCGGACAGCGCCAGCGGGCCGCCATCGCAAGAGCGGTCATTCATAAGCCGTCACTTATTCTGGCCGATGAACCGACGGGAAACCTTGATTCCAAAGCGTCAAAAGATGTCATGGAAACGATGCAGAGCCTGAATCAGGATGATCATGTCACGGCTTTGATGGTGACCCACGATCCGGTTGCGGCAAGCTACTGCCGCCGCGTCATCTTTATAAAAGACGGCGAACTGTTTAATGAGATTTACCGCGGGGAAAACCGCCAAGTCTTTTATGAGCAGATTCTTGATGTGCTGTCTATGCTGGGGGGAAACGCAAATGACCTTTCTTCAGTTCGCTTATAAAAACGTCACGAGAAACAAAAGGGCCTATCTTGCATTCTTCTTGAGCAGCGCCTTTTCCGTTTTGATTTTCTTTACCTTTGCGATGTTCCTGTTTCATCCGGCACTAAAGGAAGGCTACCTGAATAACATCGCCAAAAAAGGCTTAACCGCCGCGGAATGGATGATCTTTGTTTTTTCTTTCTTATTTGTTCTGTATTCGGTTAACGCATTTTTGAAATCGAGAAATAAAGAATTCGGTATTCTGCTGATGCAGGGTATTACGCCGGTGCAGCTGAGAAAGCTCATTACGGCGGAAAACATGATCATCGGCGTCATGTCGATCGCAGCGGGGATTATCGGAGGCTTCATTTTTTCGAAAACGTTCTTTACGGTCGGCGCTTATATTTTAGAAATGGACGCGCTGCCTCTGTACATGCCTTGGAAAGCGCTCGGCATTACGGCCGGCGGATTTCTGCTCTTATTTTTCCTTTTATCGCAGTTCACGATCCTTTTTGTCAGATCAAATACGGTGATCAAATTAATAAAGGGCACTGACAAGATCAAGCCGGAGCCGAAGCCGTCCGTGCTTCTGTCCTTATTCGGCATCGCCTGCCTGTGCGGCGGGTACGGCATGGTTCTGAAAGGCAATGTCCACGGGACCGAGCCGTTCATCATTTTACTGCTTACCGTCATCGGCACGTATTTCTTTTTCAGCCAAAGCAGCATCTGGATTCTGCGCGCGCTGAAGAAGTGGAAAACCTTTTATCTGCGCGGGAAAAATGTTATTTGGGTTTCTGACCTTGTCTATCGTTTAAAAGACAACGCCCGCCTGTTCTTTATCGTCAGTATTATTTCCGCGGTTGCCTTTACGGCGACGGGCGTGCTCGCGATGTACAAATCGACCGTCGGGGCGGAAGAGTCCGCCTATGAGATGGAGTATTTATCTTTCAGCAATAACCCGAAAGAACAGACTCATTTGAAAGATATTGACCATGAACTGAAAACACACGGCTTTACGTATAAGAAAGACAAAATAAATGTTTCCTATGTTCGCTATCAGGAAGGAGAAACTGTTCCCCCTGTTTATATGATCAGCGAATCGGATGTATCAACATACTTCCATGTTAAGCTGAACGGCCTGAAACATAATGAGGCTGTCTATTTCCCGGGCACGTATGACCGCAATTTCAAAAACGACGCGCCGGATCAGCTGAAGCTGCTGAACCAAAAAGGCAAGCCGTCTGACCAAAAACTGACGGTAAAAGAAGTCAAAAAACCGCTGATTTCATTGAATGCCATCATCGCGGTGAACGATCAAACCTTTGATCAGCTGAAATCACTCGGTGAGAAAGCGTCATTATACGGCTACAGCTATGATCATTGGAAAGACAGTCTTGGGATCAGCCAATCCTTGAAAAATGAGATTTACGGCAACTATATCGACGTGCATTCTGATTTTATGGCAAAAGCCGGGACGTACTATGATACGGTGCAGCTGCCGAGCCTGAGTTTATTCATCGGCCTGTTTATCGCGATCGTTTTCTTTGTCGCGGCAGCGAGTTTCTTATATTTCAGGCTGTTCACCGATTTAGATGAGGACCGGGAGCGCTACCGTTCATTGGCCAAAATCGGTCTGAGTGAGCGTGAAATGGCACAAAGCGTGACGATACAATTGGCGATTCTCTTTTTCTTTCCTTTCGTCATTGCCGTCATGCATACGCTGTTTGCTTTGAGAACATTGGCGGTGGAAGGCTATTCCGATGTAGCGGGGCCGCTCAGTCTGACCATCGGAGGGTTTTTCATCTTTCAGCTTCTGTTCTTCCTCGCGGTGCGGACAAGCTATTTGAAAAAAATGAACAAGTAAGGGGAGTGCACAGATGAAAAAAGCATTGGCAATCCTGGCCGTCTTGGCGGCCGCTGCCGTCATATGCGGACTTCTCTTTTTTCATAATGATGTTACAGACAGATTTAATCCGTTTATTCACCAGCAAGATGTTTATGTACAGATTGATCGAGATGGCAAACATCTTAGCCCGGGCGGTACTGAGTATACATTAGACGGATATAACGCATCCGGGAAAAAAGAAGAAGTGACCTTTTTCGCCGGGAAAGACCTTCGGAAGAACGCGTATTTGAAGGTGAAGGCGAAAGGAAAGTATGTCGAGACCTGGGAAGAAGTCAGATTTGAAGATATGCCGGGCTCCGTACAGTCAAAATTAAAGTGAACATGAAAAACGGCACAGTGTCATGACTGTGCCGCTTTTTTTACTTTTTATTTTCTTCAGCCCGTTTGATCAGCATGTCGGTGATGATATCCATCTGTTTGCTGACGGCAATCGGGTCATACGGATAGAAGGTGTTGAAATCGTTGATAAAGACACGATTGTTCTTTACGGCATCGAGATTTTTCCAAACGGACGAATCTTTCAGACGCTCAAATGTTTTGCTTTCTCCATTCGGATTGTAATCGGTAATGAACATATAATCAGCCGCATATTGGGGAATGACCTCTTGGGAAACCTGTTTCATGGCGCCCGTTTTCATGATGTCTTTTTCGATTTTGGCCGGCGCTTTCAATCCGAGCGCGTTATAAACGGCTTGGCCGCCGCGGCCGGAATTGTCATTGAAAATCCAGATTTCGCCTTTATCTGTCGTTTCATAAAGGCCGACTGTCTCGTCTTTGCCGATCACGTTTTTGAGGCGCTTTTGATCGGCTTCGGCCTTTTTGTTGAAGTCTGCCATAAAGCTTTTGGCTTTATCCTTCGCCCCGGCAATGTCGCCGAATAGGCTGACCGTATCTTTCGTATTCTTTGCGGTGTTAAAAGGAATGACAATCGTCGGTGCGATTTTCGATAGTTTCTCGTATTGGTCATCCTTCATCAGCACGATTAAATCAGGCTTCAGCTGCATCACTTTCTCCACATTGACGGGATTGCCGATGTCCGTGGTGTTTTTCAGCTGTTTTTTGATAAACGGATTTTTGAAAGCCCATGAGCCCGCCCCGACGACATTTGCGTCAACGGACAGCAGCTCACCTGCATAAAAGTCAGTGACGATCCGTTTCGGATGTGCGGGTATGTCAATATTTCCTTTTGTTGATTCATATGTACGCATGTCTGTCTTTCCTTTGCCTGATGCCGATCCGTTGTTTTCCTTCGCGCCGCTGCAAGCGCTTAATGCGAAAACAAGCAGAAGTGCCAGGCCGATCAGCCATGATTGTTTCTTCATAATGATCCCCCTATTTCGGTGATAATGATTATCATTATTAATATAGCAGGAAGACGTCATTCCGTCTATGTTTTTTATAGAAAACCTTCCTTGATTATCCATGTTATAGTAGTAAAGGAGGAGGAATGAATGTTGATTACGAAAAGAGGGACTTGGTGGGAAGTGCTGCACAGCTGGTGGCTGCTGCTGACTTTCGCGCCGTTTGGGCTGACCGCTTTCTTGGCCTTTTTCTATATCGGCTACCGGGCCAAGAACAAAAAATGGCTGAAATACGGACTTATCTATTTTATTATTTTAGCAATTGCTTTTGTGCTGCCGAGCACGCCGGGCGTGTATATCGTGCTGCCTTTATGGGTCATCTCCATCATCCACGGGCTGAAAGTGCGGGCGGCTTATTTAATACAGCTTGATGTGTTTAAACAAAACGTCGAAGCAAGAGCGTTTGAAGCGGTAAGGCATGAGGCGGAGGAAAAATTCGGCGGAAAACCCGCTCAACGCATTGATCTGACAAAACAGAGATAAAAACAAATGACAAAGCCGGTATCTCGCGCTTTGTCATCTGCATGACCGGCCTATTGCTGGTATGAATGCTGCTGAAACGGTGTGTGATGCTGTGTTTGCGGGAATGAAGAAACATTAGCGTTTGCCATCGGTGCAGGCATGTGTCCGCTTACTTCCTGTTGAAGCTGATTGCATATTCACGATTTGCTGGCATTTCTGAATGGCCGCTTCATGCCCCTGCAGCGCTTGCTGAATGGTATGAACGGCATGCTGTTCATGGTTAAGCATCTGCTGAAGCATTTGAATGTTTTGCTGTTCCTGCTGGAGCATTTGCTTGTACTGCTGACTGCTTTGCTGTGTCTGCTGAATAAGCTGCTGTGCTGTTTGGCGGCATTGCTGCAGCTGATTTCCGCTGTATTGGTTTTGATACATCATGAAGACCTCCTGAAGGGATTGATTTTACACATTTATCATGTGAAAGAATAGGAGAGGCATTCATGCAAGAAGGGGATTCAAATATTTACCTGTTATGTACAGAGCGGAATACAAGGCTCGGGATGGCCTGTCGAGCTTTGTATTCCGGCCCTTTTTCTCAGAAGCCGCCTTCTGTAGCCTGAAAAGGAATATTGAGTCTGTTTTCGACTGCGCGAAGGCGCTGATTCAAACGGTTTAAGCGGCGGGTATGGATTTCAATGGACTGGCTCAGCCGTCTGATCTGCTCATTCATACGCGTGATTTCCCGGTTTTGGCGCTGGTCTTCTTGTGAGAGGCGGGTGAGCTCTCTCGTTTGCTGGGCGTTTTGTCTTTCAAGCTGGGCGACTCTCCGTTCTAAAGCCGTCGGCTGCCGCTCTTCAGACTGAGGGGGCGCATAATAATAGCTTTCCTGCTGCTGATACGGCTCATACTCAACGGGGCTCACTTCGTATTCCTGCTGCTGAGGGAAATAGGCAGATGGGGTGTAGTACTGATATGGGTTCATTCATCATTCTCCTTATCTAGTGAAGTCTTTATACACTATGTAGTCAATTGCACAGTGCCACGGCATCCGCCTAACTTACAGGCGTAAAAAAAGCTTCAAAAGAAGGTGATCATGTTGCGGAACATACGGATTTTCATCATGACGGTTCTTGTTATCGGATGCGTCATGATAACAGGCTGCTCGCAAAAGAAAGCAGACGAACCCCCTTTTTATTACGGGACATGGGATGCGGGGCTGAAACCGGGCCCGATGGACGGGGTCAGATCTGAAACCGTCACGTTTACGAAAGACAGCGTGCTGACAAAGCAGGTCATTAAAGGCCGCGGCGAGGTTCCCATGCCCTCAGATGTTTACAAGGTGATCTCACAAAACACGGACGGAACGATCGAGATTGAATACCTCGGACATCCGCACCCCGTCAAAAGCACGTTGAAAAGAGGAAAAAACGATACGCTCATTTGGAAGATATACGGAGAAACAAAGACAATGACAAGAATAAAAACCGGCGGGGAGGATGCACATGAGAAATAAGGCTGCCGACAGACTCGTTTTGACGGGTGTCATCGTACATATCATTCAATGGTTTTCACTGTTATGGTTATTTTTTATGCTTTTTGATCAGTTCGGGCGTTTTACCATTTATAATCCCAATGTCGTCAACGGCAGCATGCAGTCTTTTTCATTCTTTGATATGATGCGCGCTCTTCTGTTTTCCGGCACGCTGCGGAATACGCTCCTGCTGTTTCTGTTTGCGGCGATGCTCATTTACTTATGGGTGAACGCTCTGTTTATCCTGCTGGAAATCGTTTCTTATATCATGATCAGGCGGAACAGCCGTTCATTATGGGCATACTTTCCCGCAGCGATGGGAATAAAGCTTGCCCTTCTGGACATAGCGGCCGTCCCTTTCTTTGCGGCGGGGCTGATGCTCTTGAAGCAGAAAACAGATGACGGCGGCGAACAAGCTGACAAGGGGAAAAGACGGCCCCGCATCCGGAGGCAGGCCCGGTATACGAAGAGAAGGCGGAGAAACTTGTCCGTTTGATTTTTCATTGAAACGAAAAAACGATATGATGAAAGCATAAGCAGAAAAGGATACAAAGGAGATGCAGGATGTACAAGTTAATCGCAATAGATATGGACGGAACACTATTAAACGATCATCATGAAGTGACGGCTGAAGTCCGCGGGGCGCTTGATGCCGCCAAAGCGGAAGGGGTCAATATCGTCCTGTGCACGGGACGGCCGATCGGCGGCGTGCGTCGGTATTTGGAAGAGCTGAATTTACAGGAAGAAGGCGACTTTGTGATTGCCTATAACGGCGCACTCGTCC
Source organism: Bacillus sp. YH3-2-B2 (assembly GCF_053663335.1). NCBI lineage: Bacteria > Bacillati > Bacillota > Bacilli > Caryophanales > Bacillaceae > Bacillus > Bacillus sp. YH3-2-B2. Next base: position 164,896 of record NZ_JBSJQE010000002.1, read on the forward strand.
AAAATACGTATACAAACGGTGTCGTGGCCGAGCAGTCATTAGGCTTTGAAGATTTGGAGTCGCTTTACGAGCTGAGCTTACAGCTGGATACCCCGATGCATTACTTTGACACAGCCAATCTGTACACGCCGAACCGGGATATCAGTGAATACACGGTTTACGAATCATATATCACGAAAGTGCCGCTTCATTTCCGCACGATCGATGAAGTGCCGAAGGATATTCTGATTCCGAAAGTCATGTTCATTGACGATCCGGACAAGCTGGAGAAAGCGATCGCTTCCATTCCGGAATCATTCAGGGAAACATACACAATGGTCAAAAGCGCGCCATTCTTCCATGAGATTCTTCACCCGAAAGTCAGTAAAGGAAACGCGGTCAAGCTGCTGGCCGAAAAACTCGGCATTGAACAGAAAGACGTCATGGCAATCGGCGATAACGGCAACGACATGTCCATGATTCAGTGGGCCGGCTGCGGTGTGGCAATGGCCAATGCCATCCCGGAAGTAAGGGAGATTGCTGATTTAGAAACGAAATCAAATAACGAACACGGCGTGGCGCATGCGATTCAGGAGCTTGTGCTGAAAAAATAGGCACCCCATCAGAGGGTGCTTTTTTACCGCGTGTTTTGGTGATATGATAAGCGGAGAGGGGAGGCGCGACATGGATCGTGAAAAACAGCAGCTCAGCATAGAAGCGGCAAAACTATATTATCAATCAGATTACAGCCAGCAGCAGATCGCCGAACGGCTTAATCTGTCACGCCCCACCGTTTCAAGGCTGCTTCAGTACGCAAAGGAAAAAGGGTATGTGCAAATTCGCGTCATGGACCCGTTTGAGGATCTGGACGAACTCGGCGCAAAGCTGGAAGAAAAATACGGGCTGCTTGAGGCGCACGTCGTCTTTTCTCCAAGCGACGATTACCAGGCCATTACACATTACTTAAGCCGCTATGGCGCAGACTATATGCATAAAACCGTAAAGGACGGCGATATACTCGGCGTAAGCTGGGGGACGACGATGTACCAGATCGCAAGTCGCATGGAGCCGAAGCAGGTAAAGAGCGTTGAAGTCGTGCAGCTGAAAGGCGGCATCAGTCATTCCAATGTCAATACGTATTCGTCAGAAACGATTCAGCTGTTCGCCGAAGCATTTCAGACCATGCCGAGGTATTTGCCGCTGCCGGTTATATTTGACAGCGCCGATGTGAAACAGATGGTCGAGCGGGACAGACATATTAAGCGGATCATTGAAATGGGCAGACAAGCCAATATCGCCCTGTTTACGGTCGGAACCGTCCGGGATGAGGCGCTGCTTTTCAGACTCGGCTATTTCCGGGAAGAAGAGAAACAATTGCTGAAAGCACGCGGAGTCGGCGATATTTGTTCGCGCTTTTTTGACGAGGAAGGCAGGATTTGCAGCAGCAGCATTAACGGCAGGACGATCGGAGTTGAGCTCAGCGACTTGAAAATGAAAGAGCGTTCGATTCTGGTGGCGGGCGGCAGCAGAAAATGCAAGGCCATTCACGGTGCCCTGAAAGGAAAGTACGCCAACGTTTTGATTACCGATCAGCATACGGCCAAAAAACTCATTCAAGAATTGTGACAATTCATGAACATAATTTCAATTACCAATTTACATATGTTCAAAATTCGGTTATTCTAAACGTATCCTAGGAAAAAGGAAGTGCATACAATGTCAATTGCAAGTCAAATAGACCATACTGCTTTGAAACCGCATACACAAAAAGCGGATATTTTACAACTGATAAAAGAAGCAAAAGAATATAAATTCGCTTCCGTTTGTGTGAACCCGACTTGGGTCAAACTCGCAGCGGAGGAACTGAAGGGCACGGGAGTTGACGTTTGCACCGTTATCGGATTTCCTCTCGGCGCAACGACATCGGAAACAAAAGCATTTGAAACGAAGGATGCCATCTCAAAAGGAGCCACTGAGGTGGACATGGTCATCAATATCGGCGCATTAAAAGACGGCGATGATGAAGCGGTTGAAGCTGATATCCGCGCGGTAGTTGAAGCAGCTGATAAAAAAGCGCTCGTCAAAGTGATCATCGAAACATGCCTTTTGACAGATGAAGAAAAAGAGCGTGCATGCCGCTTGGCGGTATCCGCAGGCGCCGATTTCGTCAAAACGTCTACCGGTTTTTCTACAGGCGGGGCAACGGCTGAAGATATCGCTCTCATGAGAAAAACAGTCGGACCGGACATCGGGGTCAAAGCATCAGGCGGCATCAGAACAAAAGCTGATGTTGACAGCATGATCGCTGCGGGCGCGAGCCGGATCGGCGCAAGTGCGGGCGTCTCTATCGTGAGCGGCGGAGACAGCGGCAGCAGCGACTATTAATCAGCAGTGCGGAAGCCGAAAGCTTCCGCCATCCTCTTTCTTTGTTGATGCATAAAAAATTGTAAGCGAATACAAATAAAAGGAGAACACATATGAAGTATCTCATCGGAATTATCGGAATCATTGTGTTTTTAGGTCTTGCCTGGCTTGCCAGCAACGGCAAAAAAAGAATCAGAATCCGGCCGATCGCCGTCATGCTCGTGCTGCAGCTGATTCTCGGTTATATTCTCCTCAACACCGGTATCGGGAATTTTCTTGTCGGCGGTTTTGCAAAAGGATTTAACTACTTGCTGGAATATGCATCAGAAGGGATTAACTTTGTATTCGGCGGGCTTGTGAATGCGAAACAGACGACGTTCTTCATGAGCGTGCTTCTGCCGATCGTTTTTATATCTGCTTTAATCGGAATTCTGCAGCATTGGAAGGTCCTCCCCTTCATCACGAAGTATATCGGTCTTGCGTTAAGCAAGGTGAACGGAATGGGGAAAATCGAATCTTATAACGCTGTCGCATCCGCGATTTTAGGGCAATCAGAAGTCTTTATCAGTTTGAAAAAACAGCTCGGTTATCTTACTGAACAGCGCTTATACACGCTTTGCGCGTCCGCAATGTCGACGGTCTCAATGTCGATCGTCGGTTCTTACATGATGATGCTGAAGCCTGAATACGTCGTGACGGCGCTTGTGCTGAACTTATTCGGCGGATTTATCATCGCTTCTATCATCAACCCGTACACCGTCAGCAAAGAAGAGGATTTGATCGTCGTTCCTGAAGAAGAAAAGCAATCCTTTTTTGAAGTGCTCGGTGAGTATATAATGGATGGATTCAGAGTCGCCGTTGTCGTAGCGGCGATGCTGATCGGATTTGTCGCACTCATTGCCCTGGTCAACGGCGTTTTTAACGCGGTCTTCGGCATTACATTCCAGGCGCTGCTCGGATATGTATTCGCGCCGTTTGCGTTTTTAACCGGTATTCCGTGGAATGAAGCGGTGAGCGCCGGAAGCATTATGGCGACGAAAATGGTATCGAATGAATTTGTGGCGATGCAGACGCTTTCATCCGGCGATTTCCATTTCAGCGCGCATACACAGGCAGTGGTATCTGTATTCCTTGTCTCATTCGCGAATTTCTCCTCTATCGGGATCATTACCGGTGCGGTGAAAGGGCTGCATGAAAAACAAGGAAACGTCGTCGCGCGGTTCGGGCTGAAGCTGCTGTACGGCGCAACGCTCGTCAGCTTCCTGACAGCAGCGATCGTCGGATTGATTCACTGAACATAAATGAAGGACAGGTGATAGATCATGAGAATGGTAGATCTTATTGTAAAAAAACAAAATGGAAAAGAACTGACAACAGAAGAAATTCAATTTTTCGTAAAAGGATATACGGACGGAAGCATCCCTGATTACCAGGCAAGCGCCCTTGCTATGGCGATTTACTTTCAGGATATGACGGATCAGGAGCGCGCCGATCTGACAATGGCGATGGTCAATTCAGGGGAAACGATTGATCTCTCCGCCATTGAAGGCATTAAGGTCGACAAGCACTCTACGGGCGGGGTCGGCGACACGACAACTCTCGTACTCGCTCCGCTCGTCGCGGCGCTCGGCGTTCCCGTCGCTAAAATGTCCGGCCGCGGCCTTGGCCATACGGGGGGAACCATTGATAAGCTGGAAGCGATCGAAGGCTTCCACGTGGAATTGTCAAAAGATGAATTCATCAAGCTTGTGAACCGCGACAAGGTAGCCGTCATCGGACAAAGCGGGAACTTGACGCCTGCCGATAAAAAGCTGTATGCGCTGCGTGATGTAACGGGTACGGTGAATTCCATCCCGCTGATCGCAAGCTCAATTATGAGTAAAAAAATCGCCGCCGGAGCAGATGCCATCGTGCTTGACGTCAAAACGGGAGCCGGTGCGTTTATGAAAACGGATGAAGACGCCGTGAACCTCGCCAAAGCAATGGTCCGCATCGGAAACAACGTCGGCCGCCAGACGATGGCCGTGATTTCTGACATGTCGCAGCCGCTCGGTTTTGCGATCGGGAATGCCCTGGAAGTACAAGAAGCCATTGATACGTTAAGAGGGGAAGGGCCTGAAGACTTAAACGAACTCGTCCTCACGCTCGGCAGCCAAATGGTCGTATTGGCGAAAAAAGCTGAGACATTGGAAGAAGCGAGAACGAAGCTTCAGGAAGTCATGAAAAACGGCAAAGCGCTTGAAAAGTTCAAAGAGTTCCTGAGCAATCAGGGAGGAGACGCTTCCGTCGTTGACGAACCGTCCAAACTTCCGCAAGCGGCGTACAAAATTGACGTTCCGGCGAAAGAAGCGGGTGTCGTTTCAGAAATCGTCGCTGACGAAATCGGCGTCGCAGCGATGCTGTTAGGCGCGGGACGTGCGACAAAAGAGGACGAAATCGACCTTGCCGTCGGTATTATGCTCCGCAAAAAAGTCGGTGACAACGTTGAAAAAGGCGAGCCGCTCGTCACTCTTTACGCCAACCGCGAAAACGTTGACGACGTGACCGCCAAAGTCTATGACAACATCCGCATCTCAGAAAAAGCGGAAGCGCCGAAACTGATTCATACGCTGATTACGGAATAAGACAAAAAAGGCACATACCTCATCAGTATGTGCCTTTTTTTATGGCATGGTTTTATCCAAATGGATGTCACGGACGGATTGTTTCGGCTGTTTCTTTCTCAAAAAACGAATGAGATAGCACAGGATCATACAAGGAATTCCGCAGAAGAGGGCGATTCTTTGATTGGGATCAAATGCAAGGCCTACGCATGAAGCGAAACATAAGATCACAGCGGCGATCGGAACGAGAGGGTATAACGGCGTGCGGAAGGTCAGATCCGCGACGCGTCCGCCGTTTTTCACATAATGTTTTCGAAATAACAGCTGAGACAGGGCGATGCTCATCCACACCACGACGCCGGCAAATCCGGCTATTGCCACGAGCACTACGTAGACCGTGCCCGGGGCGGCGATGCTTGAGATCAAGGATATGCAGGAAACGGCCATGCTGGCGAGCAGGGCATTCAGCGGAATGCCTTTCGGCGTGACTTTTTTGAACCGGGCGCTGATCATGTTTTCATTCGCAAGAGACCACAGCATCCGGGTGGAAGCATACAGTCCGGAGTTGGCGACCGAAAGCAAAGCGGTTAAAATCACGAAGTTCATGATATCTGCGGCGTATGGAATTCCGATTTGGGAAAAGACCGCGACAAACGGACTTTCAATCACACCGGCTTCCTTCCAGGAGATCAGTCCGGACAGTACAAAAATGGCGCCGATAAAAAAGATGACCGTTCTCCAGGCGACATTTCGGATCGAACGCGGAATATCTTTTGCCGGATTGGCGGTTTCACCCGCTGTAATTCCGATCAGCTCCGTCCCTGAAAAGGCGAAGCTTACGGAAATCATTGCGATGAAAACCGCAAGAAAGCCGTTCGGAAACAGTCCGCCGTGTGAGGTGAAATTCGACAGCATCGGAGCTTCACCCGAACCGTGCAATGAAATCAAACCGAACATTGCGGCGCCGCCTAAGATGATAAATAAAAGGATGGTAACGATTTTGACGCTGGAAAACCAAAACTCCGTTTCTGCAAACAATTTAACGGAGAATGCATTGGCGGCAAAAAGGAGAGCCGCGAAAATCGCGCTCCACATCCAGACGCTGCTGTGGGGAAACCAGCGCTGCATGAGGATACCGGAAGCTGTAAACTCCGATCCTACCGTCACCACCCAATTCACCCAATACATGATACCGACCATAAAACCCGTGGACGGCCCGATAAACGTTGTCGCATACGTTTGAAATGAACCGGTCACAGGCATGGCTACTGACAATTCTCCGAGACACTGCATGACAAGATACATCATCAAGCCGCCGATCAGGTAAGCGGCGATCGTCCCGCCCGGCCCGGCCTGGCTCAATGTATACCCTGTGCTCAAAAACAGCCCCGTGCCGATGACCCCTCCCAATGAAATCATAAATAAGTGCCTGCTTTTCATCGTACGCTTTAGTTGATTGCCGCCTTGATCAACATCCATCGTGATCTCCCCCTTTTTGCGTGGCATGAGAATCTTCCGGCAGCCGAGAGCACGCGTGCCGGATTTGACTTTAACGTGACAATTTAAATCCCTTCAATGCATGTAAAATGACGTGTGCGGCTGCCCTGCTTGTCATATCGCGAAAATCAAGTGTCGGATCAACCTCAACGATCTCAATACCCGAGATGTCAGCCTCCTGGGCTAAATACCTGACAGCCTGAAGCAGTTCCTCGGTATACAGGCCTCCGGGGCCGATCGCAGGACAGCCGGGCGCATGAGCTTGATCCAGCACATCCATATCAACCGAAATAAAAATGGCGTCGGCTCTTTTTTGAACGGCCGGCAAAGTGTCTTGTATCGTTCGGAGAAGCCCTTTCTCCCGGATCATCTCCATTGTATGCACGTCTGCCTGACGTTCTTTTACATATTGTTCGTATGCCAAGCTGTTGCTGAACTCCCTGATTCCAAGCTGAATCAGGTTTTGTCCGCTTATGATGTTTTCATCTAACAGACGGCGGAACGGCGTGCCGTTTGTCGGCCCTCCGTCTTCTGTGTTGCGGACGTCGTGGTGGGCGTCGAATTGAAAGACGGCCGTTGTTCCTTTCGTTTCCGCAATGGCTTTAATGGTGGAATAACTGATGGAGTTGTCGCCGCCGAGAATGACGGGCACCCAGTCAGGCTGGTCCGTCAGAATATCATAAATGGTCCGATAAATGTGTTCATGAGATTTGACGACATCCGTGACGTGAATCTGAATATCGCCGATATCGTACAGATGGTCAATGACATGCTCCCGCAGCTCCGCGGAATATGCGGAAATGCCGCCGAGCGCCCGGCGGATCGCACCGGGTGCAAAGCAGGCGCCGGAATGGCTGATTGACGACTTAGAAAGCGGAACGCCGATCAAAGCCGGCCCTTTGATCGTTTGTCCCGCCCACGCTTCCGTCACATCGCCGATCCTTGTCACATGGCGGTCGTTGAAGAGGGAGCCGGCTTTTTGCAGAAACGGAAACTTATCCAAGAGCGGCTCCCTCCCTTGAAACGACCGTCTTCCCGTTCTTGATAACACGGCGGACATGATTGACGCCGTAATGATACGGGATATACATGTAATTCGGCGCTTCCCAAATGACAATGTCAGCCGCCCGTCCGGCTTTAATTTGTCCGGCCTCTTCGCCTTTTCCGATCGCATACGCTGCGTTAACGGTGACAGCGTGCCAGATTTCTTCTGCAGTCATTTTTAAATGAAGCGCGGCAATTGACATAATGAGCTGGAGATTTTCCGTCGGTGAGCTGCCCGGGTTGAAGTCAGTCGCCAAACTGACCCGTACGCCCGCATCAATCATCTCCCGGGCTCTCGCATAAGTGTGTTTTCCGAGATAGAAAGTCGTGCCCGGCAGCAGGACGGCGATCGTTCCGGCCTCCGCAAGCTTTTCGATGCCTGCATCAGACGCCCCCACCAAATGATCGGCAGAAACAGCATGCAGCTCTGCCGCCAATTCCGCGCCGCCGAGCGGGTCAATCTCATCAGCATGGATTTTCAGGCCGAAACCAGCTTCAGCCGCCTTTTTCAGGTAGTCCCGTGACTGGCTGACGGTAAAGACGCCTGTTTCTGTGAAAATATCGGCAAATTGCGCAAGGCCTTTTTCTTTTATGTCAGGCAAAAGCTGCAGCATGCGAGTCAGAAATTTGTCAGGGCTGTTCCGGTACTCAGGCGGAATGGCGTGTGCTCCCATAAAGGTCGTGACAAGGTCGACCGGCTGGCGCTCACCCAGTTTTTTCGCCGCGATCAGCTGTTTCAGCTCCGTGTCTTTGTCGAGTCCGTACCCGCTTTTTACTTCCGCGGTTGTGATGCCGTATGACAGCATGCGTCCGAGGTGAAAAAGCCCTTTTTCAATCAGTTCTTCTTCGGAAGCGGCTTTCGTGTCTTTGACCGTTGACAAAATACCGCCGCCTTGCGCCAGAATATCCAAATAAGACATGCCCTGAATTTTTAAATTCAGTTCTTTTTCGCGGGACCCTCCGAATACAAGATGGGTATGGGGATCGACGAGGCCGGGGGTGACGAGCCGTCCCCCGCAGTCGATAATGTCTCTTGCCTCGTATCCTTTCTCCGCTCCTTGATGTCCGGCAAAAACAATGCGCCCGTCGTGAACGCCGATGACGGCATTTTCCGTGACATGAAGATCCTGCATGCTCCCGCCGGATCGGGGGCCGCCGGATTCCATCGTCAGCAGCTGGCCGATGTTGGTGAGTATGGTATCTATTTGTTTCGGCATGTTACCGCTCCTTTTTCATCGGTATTATAATGTCTTGTTCCTCGGCGACTTGAACCGCTTTTTCATAACCTGCGTCCGCATGGCGGATGATGCCCATACCCGGATCGCTTGTCAGAACGCGGGAAAGCCGTTGTTCCGCAAGGATGCTGCCGTCAGCGACCGCGACCATTCCCGCGTGAAGGGAATACCCCATGCCGACGCCCCCGCCGTGGTGAAAAGAAACCCAGCTTGCGCCTGAGGCCGTGTTGATCAGCGCGTTCAGCACCGCCCAATCGCCGACCGCGTCGCTTCCGTCTTTCATCGCTTCTGTTTCCCGATTCGGAGAGGCGACAGATCCGCAGTCTAAATGGTCTCTTCCGATGACGATCGGGGCTTTCAGCTCGCCGTTTCTGACCAATTCATTGATGGCGAGCCCCATCTTTTCCCGTTCACCGTAGCCGAGCCAGCAAATACGGGACGGCAGGCCTTGGAACGTGACTTTTTTCTGCGCCATGTCAATCCAGCGGTGGAGGGCTTGATTTTCTGGAAACAGCTCTTTTAATAAAGCGTCCGTGCGGTATATATCTTCAGGGTCACCGGACAGCGCAGCCCAGCGGAACGGCCCTTTTCCTTCACAAAATAAAGGCCGGATGTAGGCGGGAACGAATCCCGGAAAATCAAAAGCATCGGCGAGCCCCTCATCTTTGGCAGCTTGGCGGATATTGTTGCCGTAATCAAAGACGACGGCACCTTTTTTCTTGAAGGCGAGCATGGCTTCCACATGCTTTTTCATACTCTGCTTGGAAAGCCTTACGTATAAATCAGGCTGATCCCGGCGCAGGCGGTCGGCCTCCTCAAGTGAGTATCCTGCCGGAATATAGCCGATCAGCGGGTCGTGAGCGGAAGTCTGATCGGTCACGATGTCAATATGGACACCGCGGTTCAAAAGCTCATGATGCACCTCTGCCGCATTGCCGAGAAGGCCGATCGATAAAGGTTCTCCGGCTTGTCTGGCTGTTTCGGCCCAGCGCAGCGCTTCGTCAATTGATGCGGTTTTCCGGTCGCAATAGTTTGTTTCCATCCGTTTATCAATCCGTGTTTCATCCGCTTCAACGGCGATGACGACGCCATCATTCATCGTGACGGACAGCGGCTGGGCGCCTCCCATTCCGCCAAGTCCGGCCGTCAGCGTAAGGGTTCCTTTCAGACTGCCGCCGAAATGCTGTCTCGCAAGCTCCGCAAAGGTTTCATAGGTGCCTTGCAAAATACCTTGTGAACCGATATAGATCCAGCTGCCGGCGGTCATTTGCCCGTACATCATCAGTCCTTTTTTCTCAAGGTCATGGAAATGCTCCCAATCCGCCCATTTCGGCACGAGAACCGAATTAGCCAGCAGGACGCGGGGCGCGCGGCTGTGCGTGCGGAACAGTCCGACCGGTTTTCCGGATTGGATCAGCAGTGTTTCATCATCTTTTAACGTTTTGAGGGAGCGCTCAATCGCGTGAAAAGCTTCCCAGTTTCGCGCGGCCTTGCCTATGCCGCCGTATACGATCAGATCCTCCGGCTTTTCGGCAACCTCCGGGTCAAGGTTGTTTCGGAGCATGCGGAGCACGGCTTCCTGCTCCCATCCTAAGCATTCAAGTTCGGTGCCGCGGCCGGCGCGGATTGATTTCTTTACATCAGTCATCTTGTAAGTCCCCCTTCATTGGTCATCAGTTTTCGGTGATGCTCATTCGGCAGAAAAGACTCCTTCTTCAGCCAGTCACTCAGATGCTCGATGTCATAAGAAAACACGCGGTCTTCTTGTATGGACGGCACGATGTTTCTCATTTCGAGATAGAGCTGTTTTGTGTACGAGGCGCAATGTTCCGCACCCCGGTATTCCACAGCCTGCAGCGCGCAAATGGCTTCAACGGCAAGCACCCGTCTCGTATTCGCGATGATCTGGTAGGCGTGCCTTGAGGCGATGGTTCCCATGCTGACGTGATCCTCCTGGTTTGCCGATGAAGGAATGGAATCGACACTGGCGGGATGGGCCAGGGTTTTATTTTCTGACACGAGGGAGGCCGCCGCATATTGCATGATCATCGCTCCGGATTGTAAGCCGGGCTGAGGGCTCAGAAAGGGCGGCAGGTCATTCAGCTGCGGATTCACAAGCCGTTCAATACGGCGTTCAGAAATATTCGCAAGCTCGGCCGCCGCCACTTTGAGAAAATCCATGGCAAAGGCGATCGGCTGTCCGTGAAAGTTTCCGCCTGAGATGATTTTGGCGCCGTCTTCGAAAATGAGCGGGTTATCTGTCGCGGCATTCATCTCAATTTCTAATTTTTCTTTTACATACGCTAATGTCTGCCATGATGCTCCGTGGACCTGAGGGATACAGCGGATCGAATAGGCGTCCTGGACACGCAGCTCCCCTTGGACGGTCGTCAGCTTGCTGTCTGACAAGTAATAGCGGATTCGCTCTGCGACATCCATCTGTTCCTGATATCCGCGGGCGGCATGAATGTCCTCGTCGAACGCATCGATAATGCCCTGAAGGCCTTCGATCGTTAAGCTCGCGATCCGTTCCGACTGATAGGCCAGCTTTTCGGCCTCGAGGTAAGCGATCAGTCCCATCGCGGTCATGGCCTGCGTTCCGTTGATCAGCGCGAGCCCTTCTTTAGAGGTCAGGACGGCCGGCTGAAGGTTTGTCTTTTCTAAAGCATGAGCTGCCGGCATCCGGGCCCCTTCGTAAAAGACTTCGCCTTGCCCGATAAGCGCCAGTGCAAGATGAGAAAGCGGCGCCAAATCTCCGCTCGCCCCCAGTGACCCTTGCTGCGGGATGACCGGGTGAATGCGATGATTGAGATACGCGAGCAGTTGATCAATCAGCTCAGTCCGCACGCCGGAAAAGCCTTTCAGCAGGGCATTGGCGCGCAAAAGCAGCATGGCCCGCGATACAGATTCCGGAAACGGATCACCGACGCCGCACGCGTGAGAAAGAATCAGATTCAGCTGCAGATCCGCGGCGTCTTCTTTTTGAATCAGCACATCGCTGAACTTGCCGAACCCCGTCGTAATCCCGTAAATGGTCTTCTCTTCTTGAACGATCCGTTCAACCGCCGCCCTGCTTTTTTTCACACGTTCCATGCTTTCGGCAGATGCCTGAACCTCTTCAAAATCAAACAGCACACGCTGGGCATCTGCGGTTGTCAGTGAGGAACCGTCTAACGTTACCATCATTTCAACCCCTTTTTCTTTACTTTGGTAAAGCGCCCATACAAAAAGGAGCTATGCCATGAAAATGATATTTCACGCATAGCCCCCTATCATCTGAAATCTATGGGCTGATTCATATGTGATTAATTCCGACTCCGAATGTTTCGTGCTCAAGCCCCTTAATCGGAGCTCCGATCGTGCCGTAAAGTGAAACGGCGATCCAATCGCCTTCCGCCTCGCTTTCATACGGATTTCCCCGCAAGACGGCAAACTTCAGGCCCACGGTACGAAGCAGCGAGCCAAGCAGCATTTCGCCCCGCGTCACTCCGTGCAAAGCTTCCATTGTGGCATGATACAGCGCATGTGATTCGCGATAACCCTCAGATTGAATGACGCCGCTCTTTTTGGAAGCGGTTTCAATTGCGGCTACCACCTTATGCGCATCCATTGAACCCACCCTGCCGAGACAGACTTTCCAGCCGTCCCGTTCCAGCCGGCTGATCTGCTGGTTTTCTTCAGTCTCATGAAGCAGAAGAAGGACGGACAATCGCCCGATGCGGCGGTCTTTGTGTAAGGTCATATATGCTTCACTCAATTCTTAAATATTCTGATAACTAGTAACTGTTTTTTATATTAAGTGTTTGCGAATCAGAAGTCAAAACTTTTTTTCCAGTCTTTCACAAATCAGATTGCTATTGTATTAAAGCGGTACATCGGGAAGCCGGCGCTGTTGATCACATATTTCCGCCATCCGCGTCATAAAATGGAGCGTTGTCTTGAAAGCGTTTTAAGAAAAGAAGAGAGCGAGGAGATTTCAGAAAATGAAAACCAGTTTCTTTCGTGTGTGCCTGGTCTCAGCAGCGATTATCGGGTTCACTCTGCCGCAGGCAAAAGCCCAGCATCCCGTTTTTTCAGAGGTCAGCGTGCATGATCCGTCCGTCATTAAAACAAGCGATACATACTATGTATTCGGCTCGCATTTGGCTTCCGCCAAGTCGAAAAACCTGATGCAGTGGCAGCAACTGTCTTCAAGCGTCAATCCCAATAATCCCCTGATCCCGAACGTCTACACCGAATTAAAAGAGACATTCGACTGGGCCCAGTCTGATACGCTGTGGGCGCCGGATGTGGCTCAGCTGGCTGACGGGAAATATTACCTGTACTATAACGCCTGTAAAGGAGACTCGCCGCGATCCGCTCTCGGTGTCGCCGTGAGTGACAAAATTGAAGGACCCTACAAAAACAAAGGCATCTTTTTGAAATCAGGCATGGAAGGAAAAAGCGAAGACGGCACGACGTATCATGCAAACGTTCACCCGAACGTCGTAGATCCGCAAACGTTTTTTGACCATAAAGGCAAGCTCTGGATGGTGTACGGCTCTTACTCCGGGGGGATTTTTATACTGGAAATGAATCCGAAAACCGGTTTCCCGCTCCCGAACCAAGGCTACGGAAAAAAACTGCTCGGCGGAAATCACAGCAGAATCGAAGGCCCGTACATCAGCTACAATCCGGAAACGAAATATTACTATCTGTATCTGTCATTCGGCGGACTTGACACAGCCGGCGGCTACAATATGCGTGTGGCGCGCTCTAAAAATCCGGACGGTCCGTACTATGACGCCGCAGGCCATAACATGCTTGACGCCAAAGGAAAAGACGGCAGTTTCTTCGATGACAAAGCAATTGAACCGTACGGGGTCAAACTCATGGGCGGCTACAGCTTCGCCTCACAATCTGAAAAAGGCACGGGCTACGTTTCACCGGGACACAACTCCGTGTTTTACGACGGGAAAACGAAACGATCATACCTCATTTTCCACACCCGTTTCCCGAACAGAGGAGAAGAGCACGAAGTCAGAGTGCATCGGCTGTACATGAACAAAGACGGATGGCCCGTTGCAGCGCCGTACCGCTACGCGGAAGAACCGGATACACACATATCGGCAGCCGCCGCATCCGGAGCCTACAAACTCATCCAGCACGGAAAAGACATTACAGCTACGATCAAAACCCCAAAAACCATCCGGCTTAACAACGACGGCACCATTTCCGGGGAAATGACCGGAACCTGGACAATAACCGACAGCAGCAAAGCCCGAATCAACCTGAACGGCACAAATTATGACGGCGTCTTCCTGAAAGAATGGGACTCAGCGAGGGAGAAGGAAGTTGTGACGTTTAGTGTGCTGAGCGGTGATGGGGAGGCTGTTTGGGGAGTGAAGTAACTTTGTAATGCATTTACAAGTACTAGACTAGTTTTATCCAAAAGAGATATAATAAGTATGTATATGCAATTAACGCAAATCTAATTCTTAAACTTTAGTCCTTGAATAATGTTTTTTAAAATAGGAGGGAAGTTCTATTCTTGTATATAAAGATCGTTTATTTAATAATATTATACTAAATCCATATAACAAAGGAAGAAGAAAGCTAAAAGTGATTACTGCTTATGCTTCCCCTGCTTTTTTACATCATGTACTATATAGACTTAATGAAATTGAAATTGAAATGTACATCGGTATGACTAAATATCAGCCAATAACAGTATGGGATCACAAAGAATACTTAAAAATGGCGAGTGAAACTAATAGATTAAGTGTAAATTATTTTTATGGAGAGAGACCTGTCCACTCTAAAATTATTTATTGGGAGCAGGAGGGATTATTTGCATCAGAACTAGCTTTTGTTGGATCTGCAAATTTTACTAGAAATGGCTATGCTAATTATAGCGAAATAATGGCAGAGGCTGACTCAATAGAAATAGGAAATATTTTCAATGATATTGGGGAGTATATAGATTTTAAGCATCCCAATATTGAAGAGTATATTACATTTACATATCAGTCTGATTTGAGAAGTTCAGAACAAGAAGGGTCTGGGTTAGGGAAAATAGTAAAAGAAAAAGAATATAAACATTTTGATTTTCCGTTAACTATTAAAAGTGATAGAAGGAAGATTCATCAAAAATCAGGATTGAATTGGGGACAGCGTCCGGATAGAGAATCGAATCAAGCCTATATCCCTATTCCTAAAGAAGTTTATACAACTGACTTTTTTCCAGATAAGAAAATGCAATTCAATTTGATAACAGATGACGGAGAGAGTTTTACATGTGTAGTAGCGCAAGAAAACAATAAAGCTCTTGAGACACCAGAGGATAATAGCATACTGGGAAAATATTTCAGAAAAAGACTCAACGTACCATTAGGCAGTTTTGTTAGGGTTGAAGATTTAGATAGGTACGGGAGACATCATGTCACCATATATAAAATAAATAATGAAACTTATTTTATGGATTTTAGCTAAGGGAGAAATATAATGATTCGATCTGGAATAAGTAAGGTTGAGAAGTTCAGCAGAGTCTTAAAGAGAGAATTAGCAGAAAAGGAAATCAATAAGATAAAAAAAACAGCTGAAGAAATGAATGAAAAGATAGGGTTTCCTAATAATGAAACCCGTCAAGGTTTACTGTTTGGACAAGTACAAAGCGGTAAAACAAATAATATGTTGATGACAATTGCTCAAGCCTCGGATAATGGCCATCGTTTATTTATCATACTGACATCTGACAACCTGTGGTTGTATGACCAGACCTTAGAGCGTGTTCAAGAAGCGCTCCCCGGGTTACTTACTCTTGGAAAGGATTCTTGGGGAATTGAATCAATGACCTCTAGAATTCAAACAGCGTTAAACCATAACGGAGGAGTTGTTTTAGTTACCACTAAGAATAAAAAAATATTACCTAAAATGCAGGAGTTTATTAAAGAGCACATACCCCGGAATACAAGATCAGTTATATTTGATGATGAAGCAGATCAAGCAAGCTTAAATACGTTTGCCAATACTGAAGTGCAGGATAAATTAAGTGAAGTAAGTGCTGCTATTGTTAACCTTAGAGATTTTTTTAACAATCATGTCTACGTTCAAGTAACCGCTACGCCTCAAGCACTGTTATTACAAGGCGCAAACCAAGAATTCCGACCGGATTTTATTGTGAAATTCAGTCCCGGCGCAGGTTATATAGGGGGAGAAGCGTTCTTTGAAGAAGGTGCTGGTGCTCTCAAGACATTTGCAGACTCAGAGATTGATGACATAATGAACGAAGAATCAGATATTGCTCCCCATACAAAGGGGCTCGCTATCCCTACCGGTTTAAGACAAGCTCTATGCACTTTTTTTATTGGAGCTTCAATTAAAATTTGCAATGGAGAAGGGACAAATTATACATTTCTTTGTCATGTCAGTCATAAACAGGACGACCATCGAAGGTTAGAGACGATGGTTAATGGTTTTATTACAAGTCTATCTAAGGCTTTGCACGAAGAGAACCATGAAACAGAAAAAAATATTGTATATACTTATTTAAATGAAGCTTATCAAGATTTGCTGCAAACTAACAGCAGGACGCCTTCATTTGAATTAGTTATAGCGGAGCTAGCTGATAACATAACCAGCACGCAGTCACAATTAATTATTTCGGGGAGTCATTTTAAAAAACCTAGATACAGTTCCCCATTCAATATTCTAATAGGAGGAAATAAATTAGGCAGGGGAGTAACAGTTAAAAGGTTATTAGTTACTTATTATGGACGTTCCAGCCAAGCGCCCAAAGTTGATACAATTCTTCAACATGCCAGAATGTATGGTTATAGAGAACGAGATTTAGGTGTGTTAAGATTTTTCACATCGTACTCAATAGCTGAGATTTTTACAGAAGCCTATCTTTCTGAAAAAAGATTAAGAACAGTAATTAATAAGGCTGATTCTAGTGACCTTCAAGCATTAGTTCTGTCAAGGACAAAACACTCTTTGCTCAGGCCGACAAGATCGAATGTTATCTATCTGGATTCTGTATTATTTTATATGTCAGGAAAACGCTATTTTCCCAGAAATCCATTGGTAAGTAATGTGGGTTTGTTAGATCAGTTATTAGAAGATTATAAAGATGAACAAGGGCTGGAAATGATAACGATTCAAAGATTGATAGAAATCGTCAATCTAACTAAGTCTAAGAATATTGAGGGCGGTAGCTGGGATGATGAAGCAATTTTAGCTTGTTTGAAAAATATGAAAGAGATGTATAATAACCGCGGCTATATTGCCGTACGCAGAAACAGAGACATAAAAAAGAATGCCAGAACAATGCTATCATCGGATGATAATTTATTATTTAATCCGCATGGTCCGACTTTAATTATGTATAAGTACACTGGATCTGCGAATAAAGGGTGGTCTGATGATACACCTTTATGGGTGCCTAATTTAAGGTTCCCAGATGGAAATACCTATTTTATGTTTTCAACTAATGACATACCGAACGATTAAAATTACTATAAAAGGACGGGACTGATCTTAACGATCGAATATAGATTAAAAGGGGGTCAGTCTCTTTTTTATTTTTAAACAAATGAAAAACTTGCAAATGTTGTCATTTGCAAGTAACGATGTATTTTAGATGAGAAATGGAACTTTTTCCTCTTTAACTAACTCTTTAAAAGTCCATTTTGGCTCAATGGAGTCATATTCAATTCCAGCAAACGTTTTTAGTATCGCTTCTGCAATAATTTGAGCAGCTTTTGGAGGGACAGCCATGCCGATTTGCTGTCTTACCTTTTCTTTCTTTCCTTCAAATACAAAATGATCAGGAAAGGTTTGCAGGCGTGCCCGTTCTCTATTTGTTAAGGCGCGGGGCTCTTCCCAATGGTACACGTGAGTGCCGCCGCCGCCGCTTCCAGTCACCGTATAAGATGGTTCATCCGGATGAAGACGTTTATAAATCTGACTCATTCGGGCACCTTTCACTTTAAGTCGTAATTCTTCCGGAATGCCCTCATACCAGGCGTTCTTTCCGGGAGGAATATAGTTCAGCATCTCAATAGTTTTTTGATTATGTTTCGTAGGCTCATGATTTTCAGTAAAATCAAGAATAGGCGGATTATTGAGTGCGTCGTATGCAGTAACATACTGAGTTGGAGTAGTAGGAGCAGGAATTTTAAATTCTAAATTATGGTCTTTTCTGATACCTACTATAATAATACGGTGTCTTTTTTGCGGTACGCCGTATTCCTCAAATTTATATAAGTGAGGAGTGATTGTATAACCCATCCCCGCTTCTCCCAGTTCCCTCAATATCTGAATAAAAGCTTTACCTTCATTTGCACTTTGCAGACCGCCCACATTTTCAGCAATGAAAAATTTTGGGTTATGATAATTGAGCACCTTTACACCATATGAGTAGAGAGGGCCGTAATCGCCGCTCATTCCTTTATGTTCTCCAACTATACTGTAATCATTGCAAGGGAATCCAAAGGCTAATGCATCTATAGGAGGGAGGCTTTCTATATCCAATTCTTGCACAGGACCCTCAATTACTGACGGGTCATCAATATTTTTGCAGATATTTCTTCTGTATGTTTTACATGCAGATTCGTCATAATCATTAGACCACTCATGTTTTATGCTGTATTCATTACCGGAACTGTCAACGACACGGGCGCTTGTAATTCCTAAAGACAGTCCTCCTGGTCCGCTGAACAATTCTCCTTTTCGGAAGATCATATAAAAACCTCCATTAGTTGATCTCATACACATTATAAACTATAACACATCTTAACGCTAAAAAGAGAACGTTTGTTTCGCGAATTTAAAAGGAGAAAACTTTTGTTTTAATAGAAGATTTAAATGTTTTCATTGAGGGAAAACTTTTACAAATCGGGAGGGGAATCGTATGGCTGACACTCATACAAAAGAACAAAGAAGAAAGAATATGCAGGCGATTAAAGCAAAATCAAAATTAGAAGATAAAGTATCCGCAGCCTTATGGAACAGGGGGCTGCGATTCAGAAGAAATGTTTCATCTCTTTTTGGTAAGCCAGATATAGCTATTAAAAAATACAAAATTGTTATCTTTGTTGATTCTTGCTTTTGGCACGGATGCAGCTCTCACGGAAATCAGCCAAAAAGCAACAAAGTGTATTGGGAGAAAAAACTGAAGCGGAATAAGGAAAGAGATCAAAAGGTTACTTCCTACTATATAAAACATGGCTGGCATATATTAAGGGTTTGGGAACATGCTTTTAAAGAGAATTTTGAAAGAACAATAGATGAGATAGAAACTTTTATAAAAACGAATATGTAAATAACTGATTATAAATTTTTCCGGTGATAAACAATTGCTTTTTCCTATTCATCCTAATAAACCCATAGTGTAACATGAAAATAGTCTATAATGCCCAAAATTTACAAGCGAGGTGTTTACTTATACTAGCAGAGATGAACGCATTACATTCGGCAAGAGCCGACTTTGCTATAAAACAAGAGCACATTCATGCCTTGAAACAAGTCAGACATGAAATAACAAATTTAAAACATGAGTTTGCAGATATCAACCATTTGATCAGTCAGCCTCATTTATCCCCGCATACGTGGAAAGGGAGCCATGCAAAGGCCTTTGAAGAGTGTCGCGAAGATATGGCACATGCCTGGGCTGATATCAAAAAGGACCAGGTGAACGGGATAATTGAACGCATTAATGAAAAGAGGGTGACGTGCATACACTTCAGCACAGAATACGATCTATTGAGAATGAGATCCGAAAACAAAAAGAGAAGAGATGAGGTGCGATATGGGACAGGAGATCAAGATGGATTTCCATATGGTAAAGCAGGGGACAAACTGAAGCTGTATCAAGCCCATTTTTGCAAAGTGAGGTTATGCCCTATGTGTGCGTGGCGCCGGTCGTTAAAAATTGCTTATCATAATAAATTAATTGTGGAAGAAGCTAACCGGCAGTACGGTTGCGGGTGGATTTTTCTCACGCTGACTGTCAGAAATGTAGCAGGAGAAGAGCTGAAGTCTAAGATTTCTGACATGATGAAAGGGTTTAATCGTCTCATGAAATACAAAAGGGTCGATACAGCGGTACTTGGCTATTTTAGAGCTTTAGAGCTTTAGAGATTACTAAAAATCATGAAGAAGATACATATCATCCGCATTTTCATGTGTTATTGCCTGTGAAGAGAAGTTATTTTGGCAAAAATTATATCAAGCAGGCAGAATGGACAAGTCTTTGGAAAAGGGCGATGAAACTGGACTATACGCCGATTGTTGACATTCGAAGAGTCAAGGGAAGAGCTAAAATTGATGCTGAGCAAATTGAGAGCGATGTGCGGGAAGCCATGATGGAGCAAAAAGCAGTTCTCGAAATTTCTAAATATCCTGTTAAGGACACGGATGTGGTGCGTGGCAGCAAGGTGACGGATGATAACTTAAATACTGTGTTTTACTTGGATGATGCGCTTTCTGCGCGAAGGCTGATCGGGTACGGCGGCATTTTGAAGGAGATAGGAGATACATAAAGATCTGAGATCTGAACCTTGAAGATGCGGAAGACGGCGATCTGGTTAAGATTGATGAGGAAGACGATGAGGTGGCAAACAGCGCTTTTGAGGTCATGGCTTATTGGCATCCCGGCATCAAAAATTACATAATCAAGTGAAAGGGAGCAGGCCATGTGGCTTGCTCTCTTACTTTGTGGAACCGTTATTCAATACAAGCAGAAACGATGGCCGTAATGCCAAAGAAGTCCATTATCGCCTCTTTTATTTCAGGGCTGGCTTTTGAAGCTGCTTTGGAGACTGCTTTGTTCCAAGCGGTTTTTTTACTGCGATATTTTTTCTTGTAATAATTGTAGTACTGATATGTTTTAGTGACGAATGTCTTTACTCCACCCAAGGCTTTTATTGCCTTTTTGATCTTTAACAATTTTGCAGGAGCGAAAGCTAGGCTGGCAAGTGCGGTACCAACAGCACTTATACAACCTAGGACACCTTGAGTCTTGAATGGTTTGTCCGATTGATGAAGCTCAGTTGCAGCGGCGTTCATATCATTGATTAGCGATTGATCATCGATGTTATTTCTGAACCAATCTAAAATTGCATCAGAACCTTGGTTGACCACTGAGTCAGGTATGTTTTCAATTGCGTATAATGCTTTTTGACTAGAAAGCAAACTTGAAAATTCTTTTTCGAGATTAGTGTCTCGAACTAATGATTGATTATTCGGTGATTCAGCGGCTTCAGCGGCTGTCGTTCCAAGGATTGAAAATAAAAACACTGAAACAACTGCCAAAATAATTTTACTTCTGTACTTTAGAACAAATTTCATATTATCCCCCTTTTTTACTTGAAAATACCTTGTAAATTATAAACCATTTTACCACTTGATTCCATAGTGGAAATTGTGTCATGATGGATTTAGGTATATAAAGTGTTTAACAGAAAGAGTGAGGGGATCAGCAATGAGTGACAAAAAATATGAATCTATACACTGGTTTGCGTCAGTACTAGCGTTTTTATTAATAATTTTGAATAGCTTTTTTACAAAAATTGAGGGTGTAACTGTTGGTATTGCGATTGTATACATAGTGATCATGGGAATTGTTAGGAGTACATGGAAAAAAGCTAAAATAGATTAAGCAGGCCTTCAGGCCTGTTTTTTTATTGCGGTGCAAAAGAGAGAAAATTGTTATGCATGAGTGAAAAAATAAAAAAGTGGACTCGGTGAAAGTCTCCTTTTTTGTAACACGCCTGACGGAAATCGAGAGATTTAGCATGTACACAGGGTGGTGTGTATAAGTGCGCCATTTTCCGTGTGTTCTATTTCCAAAATTGCCACTACTTTTTTTGTTTAGTGGCTGCGATCATTCTTTGTGTCTCTAGCGACTTCCGTAATGCCGCAGTGAGTGTCTCGTGTCTTTCATGCTGTCTTTTTTCGAATTGTTCCATCCGTTCCGCCATTCTTTGGTTGAATTCTTGCCTGTCGCTTCATGAATTCCACCAAAGGATTGTCCTGTAGCGATGTAGCGGTATCCGATATGGTCAGTTTTGAACGATACAGGCTTGCTATATGCTTTACCGTTTCGTCGAGTGAGTGTCCATTGATCTTAGTCATTGTACATAGATACTCTAAAGTCTTTACGTCATCTTCGGTATAGAGTCGCCATCCTTTCGAATCTTTATTGAACGAGTAGCCTTGTTCTTCAAGCATACTGGCATACTTGCGGACAGTCACCGGCTCTATACCGAGGTGTTTTGCGACGTCCTTGGACGATAATTTGACTCCCATATCCATCACGAATCACCTCGTAAAATAGGTTCGCTATGGCGAGGTCAGACACCTTTAAGTGTTGCACCCTTTATTATGATTTGAGTTGTTTTGAAAAGGGTGCATTTTAAAAGGCGCTGCATACCTAAACGAGAGGAAAAATCCAGTCATGACAGGGGACTGACTGGGTTCTTTTGTGTTTGAGTTTGTTTTGGAATTTAGGAGCGGTCACGGAGTGCCCAGTTATACGCACCAAATAAATTGGGGCGTACTGGCGAAAATGACCCGCAGGGCCTTTTGATAAAGAGGAGGGGGTAGTAATGCAAGAGATTGATTTTGAAACAGGGATGAAATATGTAAGAGCAACCCTTGGCTTTGAGGGCATAGTGCTGACGGAAGAAGAGGAAAAGCTCTTAGAAAGGCGGTTTCATGGAGAAATCACAGAAGAAGAATACATACGAAAAGCGCTAGAGCTGTCTTATTCCGGTAGTTCAAAATAAGGGATGTGAAGTTTTCGAGGGGTTGGGAAGGAGCCGAAAAAATGAATGGTGATAAGAAGAGGGAAATCCAAAGAAAATATAAAGAGCAAATGCGAAGGAAAAAAGTGACCTACACTGTAGAAGCAGTGGTTGTTACTGCGATTGTTGTGTTAATTATTTTTTTGAATTGCGTTATTAAAGGATTTTAGGGAAGCAAGCGAATAGGGCGTGAGTCAACGGTAACCGGACCGTAGGGAGGATTAAGGAGTTGACTCACTCAGCGCCACCCGGACCCTTTTAGAATGAAAAAACGCTACGGCTATATCTATGTCGACCGCGGCAATGACGGAAAAGGCACGTTTGAAAGAAAGAAAAAGAAAAGTTTTTATTGGTATAAAGACGTCATCGCCACAAACGGAGAAAGTCTGTAAGCGCAATGTTCCGGAGAAAGCCGGCAAAATTGACATTCAGCAAAGAGAGGAGGACAATAAAAGCAGAAAGGCGGGATTCATATGTTTAAAAAAATTCTTGCAGCAGTAGACGGTTCAGACATGAGCAGCAAAGCTTTGGACGCAGCGATCCATCTGGCGAAAGAACAGCAGGCTGAACTCACCATTCTCTATGCGGGACGTGAAGCCGTTGTCTCCACATCAGCCTTAACAGGGATTGTCTATGTTCCGGAAAACTTCATTGAAGACATCAAACATGAAGTCGAGCAAAAAGGAGCGGCCATTCTGGAAGAGGCCAAGCAGAAAGCGGCTGAAAGCGGGGTAAATGCGGAAAGCCTGTACGTCCAAGGCGAACCTGCGCATCAAATTTTAAACATAGCGAAAGAACAGCATTTCAATCTGATTGTCGTCGGAAGCCGCGGAATCAGCGGATTTAAAGAAATGATGCTCGGAAGCGTGAGCCATAAGGTCTCACAATTGTCTCCTTGTCCTGTACTGATCGTTCATTAAACAGAAGACCCTGCTGATGCGGGGTTTTTTTAAATGAGAAAAGACCGCCGTCTTTCGAAAAATAGGATGAAATCTTCCTCTGAATCAAGTAAAATGGCTGTTAGTATTTGTCTGAATAAACAGTCAATGATATGGGGGAAGCGAATCAATGCAAGCTGAACAAACATCAAATGCCGTCATCAAAATGGTCATTTCCATGGTCATTTTCGGATCAATCGGCTTTTTCTCGGAACATACGAATGTGCCTTCAATTGAACTGGTCTTTGTGAGATGTCTGTGCGCCTCATTGTTTCTGGGCGTTTGCTGGTTTGGTTCCGGACGGTACCGCACCGAACAATGGAACCGGCGTGAGGTGCTGCAGACACTGGCCTGCGGATTTTTTCTCGTGCTGAACTGGGTGTTTTTATTTAAATCATTTGAGGAGACATCAGTGACGATAGCGATTTCCGTTTATCATCTGGCTCCGGTTCTCGTCCTTCTTCTAGGGAGCCTTATATACCGGGAGAAACTGCATATTGTGTCCGTCACTTCCATCGTGATTTGTTTTCTGGGCACCGCCCTGATTTCCGGCATCAACGGAAGTACATCATTTTCTCAGCTGATGGGATCGGGTATTATTTGGGCCGTGCTGGCCGCCCTTTTTTACGCCTTTACGACACTGGCCGGGAAAGGTATCAACAGTCTCAGCCCATATGCGGTCACCTGTTTGCAGACCGGGTTGGGCGTTATCATTCTTCTCCCGTTCGTCCGTTTCGGCGCTTTTTCTGATTTGTCGCATGTGAACTGGATCATGATTGTGTCAACCGGTATCATTCATACGGGAATTGTGTATTTGCTCTTTTTTGACAGCTTGCGGTTTTTATCCACCCGGTTTATTTCAATCATCGTATTTCTTGATCCGGCGGTGGCGATTGTGCTTGACACCGTATTTACGGGATTTCGCCCCGACCTTTATCAATCTTTGGGGATTGTGATGATTTTTGCGGGGATGGCGCTGTCCTTGATTCGAAAGCAAAAAGCCGTGCCGGCGGAAACTCAGGCAGACAGCACCCGTATATAGGCGGCCGTATCGGCTGCTTTTTTTATTTTGGGGCTTTTCAGCCATAACGAAAAAGCAGACAAACAGATCATGGAAAAAGAGGATAGTAATTGTATAATACTTCATGTGTTTACAATTTAAGAGATTAAAGGAGTGAAGGGCATGAAAAAGAAGACGCGTCATCTCGCTTTCTTGGCTGCACTCGGCTTTGCGCTTTGTCTGGCCATCGTATGTTCCGCATCCAAGCAGGCAGAAGCGGCAGCGGCTTATCCGGATGTGATGCAGGGACTTACCGGATTCGCTGGCAATGCGAAGGATCATAACGGAAAAGCAAAATCCGCCGTATCGGGAGGCCAGGGCGGCCCCGTCGTCTACGTCAGCAATCTCAATGATCTGAAAAACAATGCGGGCGGAACGGACCGCAAAACCATCGTCATCACAAGTGATATTTCTTCCCCGGGTAAAGCCGTTGTGACAGTCGGCGCCAATAAAACCATCGTCGGCTCTTATACCAGCCACAGGCTGACCAACATCTATCTGACCACCGGCTCCGGCTCAAACAATGTGATTTTCAAAAATCTCATTATCAGCCATAATGCCGCCATTACAGGCAACAACGACATTCCGATGTACATAGCGAACGGACAGAATTACTGGATTGACCACGTGTGGTTTGAAGGACACAGCTACAATCCGAACAGCCACAGCGATTTGGGAAAGCTTCTGTATGTCGGCGCCAAAGCGGATTTTGTGACGCTGTCTAACTCTAAATTCACAGACCATCTGTACGGCCTGATTCTCGGTTATCCGAATGATGATAACGAAGGACGCAATTATATCGGCTATCCGCATATGACGATCACCAACAACTATTTTAATAACGTCTATGTGCGTTCACCGGGCCTGATGAGATACGGCTATTTTCACGCGAAAAACAACTATGTGACCAATTTCAATTTAGGATTCACCATTCACACAAACGCGACTGTCTTCTCAGAAGCCAACTATTTCGGTAACGGAAATGAAAAAGGCGGAATGATAGACGATTACGGGACGGCCCAATTCACTGACATCGGTTCATTCCCGTCGCTCAAAGCCCCGAAATCACCGCGCACCGGCTGGAATCCGAGATCAAATTACAGCTACGGCACGCTTTCAGCCCAGGACGCCAAAAACTTCGCCCAATCCTACGCGGGAGCACAAAATACAAATCTTCGCTATCCATAATACGAAAAACCGCCGGCACCCGGCGGTTTTTTATATGAATAAAAGGTTCAAAATTCCTATAATCCTTAAAATAACCTTAAATACCTAGGGAAATATTGATAAACAATTTCAATAATATTACTATTGTTAAGCCTATATTACAAAAGAAGGAGGAGAACCTATGAAAATAGGAAAAAAGAACAAGTGGAAAAAATGGCTGGCCGGCACTCTTGCGGCAACGCTTATGATTTCCATTGCGCCTGCCGATGTATTTGCGGCAGAAACGCGTGAAAAACAAGATCAAGCGAAAACCGCCGCCATTCCGGCAGCAGACCCGGAAAAAGATCTTCCGGCGGAAAAAGTATCCGAGCAGATGCCATTTGATCAAAAAGATATCAATCAAGACGGTGAGATCACGTCTGAAAGAACTGAGAATTCAAAACTTTATTATGAGGGCGAGGGTGTATACAAACAGGAAATCTACACAGACCCCATTCATACGAAAGAAACCGCCAATGCGGACTGGGAAGACATTTCTCCTGAATTGAAAACCGGCTCAAAGGATGTCGAGACGGAAAATACAGTGCTGAACTCCGATTTTCTGAAGCAAATGAAAAACGGATTATACGCTACATTTGAACACGGTGATCATAAGCTCACATACTCATTAACCGGCGCAAAAGGCCCCGATCAGGCTGCAATCACTCCGACAGATGCCTCAGCAAAAGTGAAGGAAGACAGCAACGAGCTTACGTATCAGCAAGTGTTTCCTGCTATTGATTTACAAACCTACACATTTAACGAAAACATAAAAGAAGACCTTGTGCTTCACAAATATGAAGGCTACAATTCCTTCACCTTTCAAATCAAAACCGACCTTCAGGCTAAAGAA
Source organism: Bacillus sp. YH3-2-B2 (assembly GCF_053663335.1). NCBI lineage: Bacteria > Bacillati > Bacillota > Bacilli > Caryophanales > Bacillaceae > Bacillus > Bacillus sp. YH3-2-B2. The sequence continues at coordinate 191,462 of NZ_JBSJQE010000002.1, forward strand.
CAGGAAGACGGCTCGATCGCGTTTTCTGATGACAAAGACAATGTCGTCTACACCGTGCCGAAGCCTTTTATGACCGACTCAGATCTCGATGAAAAGTCAGGTGAAGTCAGCAGGTCAGAAGATGTCAGCTTCAAGCTTGAAAAAAACAGCGAAGGCTACTTGCTGCAGGTAACAGCCGATGAAAAATGGCTGAAAGATCCAAAGCGGGTTTATCCGGTATCTATTGATCCTTCCACATCAGTATCCGTGTCATCCGATACCTTTGTCATGAGTGCGTACCCGACGACAAACTACTCTGCCGCGTCGCAGAAATGGGACGCCGGATTGAAAGCGTACGTGCTGAAAACAGGTTATTATGACGGCACAACTGGAACGAACTACGCATTTATGAAGTTTGATAATCTAAAGCCGATCAAAAACATGACGGTGACAAAAGCGACGCTTAAAGCATACACAGCCCACTCCTATTACGGATCAAAGGCGACGGGGCTTTGGCTCGACACCGTAAACAGCAATTACGACAATGCCAAGATCACGTGGAAAAACAAGCCGGGCTCCAAAAACATCGGCAAAGCCGAGGTCTATAAAGGCCAATGGGCAAGCTTCGATGTCACATCCGCAGTCAAGTCGTGGAACAGCGGCGGCGCCAATTACGGCTTTAAGCTTCACACAAACGGAAACGGAAAAGAATATTGGAAGAAGCTGATGTCATCAGCAAACTCTGCTAAAAAACCATACATTGAAGTGACATACACGATTCCGAAGGCGGACACGCCGTCTGTCAAAGCGTATCATAACGGAGATTCGACAGGATTTTTCAATATCAGCTGGAAAAAAGCTGAAGGCGCCAAAAGCTATAAAGTGTGGCTTTATAACGGGAAAGAATATCAAGCCATTTCTGTCGGCAATGCAACCTCTTGGAGCACAAAAGGAAAAAACATCTGGCCGACAAAAGCGGAAATCGACTCCGGCAAATATAAGCTGCATACAGACGGAAAAGGCGGAAACGAATTAGCGCTTAATCCTTCGCCGGTCTATAAAAACTCCGGCGGCAGCTATCCGGCAAGTAAAAATTACTGGGTCGCGGTCAGCGCGGTGTTTGACCAGGGAGAAGGCGCCATGTCTGCGGCCGCCAAGCCCGTCATTCCGAATATTGGCAGAGTTCAGAAACCAAGCACGAAAGGCTTTAATAACAACAACGCCACAGGCTGGTTTGATCTTTCCTGGAAAGCCGTATCAGGCGCAGCCGGGTATAAAATGCAAGTCTTTAACGGCAAAAGCTTTGAAACGCTTGACCTCGGAAATAAAACATCCTGGTCCACAAAAAATCAAAACATCTGGCCGACAAAGGCGGAAATCAGCGCCGGAAAATATGCGCTTCACCTGAAAGACAAAAAAGGCGCGGAATTGCCGATTAACCCGGGCCCCGTTTATAAAAACTCCGGCGGAGATGCGAATCGGAAAACCTACGGATTTAAAGTCATTGCCTATAACAAAGACGGAGAAGCGATCGCCTCACCGGAATCAAGTCCGGCGCTGCCTGATATCGCAAAGCCGAAAAATCTGACAGGCTACGTCTATACGAACACGAAATCGAGCCAAACGGGTTATGTCAATCTCATATGGGATAAAGTCAAAAACGCCAAAGGCTACAAAATCAACATCTACAACGGAAAAGACTATCAATCATTCGATATCGGGGATACCGATCATTGGACGACCCAAAACAAACACATCTGGCCGTCAGCCGATGAAGTGAAAGCGGGAAGATTCCAGCTTCACACGGACGGAAAGGGCGGCGAACTGGCACTTGACCCTTCACCTGTTTACGAAAACGCAAACGGCAATTACAAAGGGAAGAAGAACTATTCCTTTACGCTGACCGCCTATGACGCAAATGGTGACAGTATACCGACGGCACCTTTTAACCCTGTTTTCCATGAAGGTGCGGAATTTCTCGGAACGGAAGAATTCTGGTCTATTATCGACATTCCGGACGGACAGCTGAACGGCGCGACGGGAAATGTCATCGTCAATGAAGAAGATATGTCAATCGACGGACGCGGACCGGGGCTCGGACTCTCCCGGACCTTCAACAGCCTTGACAGCTCTGACCATATGTTCGGCCAAGGCTGGTATGCCGATGCGGAAACGTCGATCCTTTCTGAAGACGGCAGAGCCGTTTATATTGATGAGGACGCGACAACACATGTCTTCACGAAAAAATCTGACGGCACGTATCAGCCGCCGACGGGCGTTTATCTCGAATTGACGGAAACAAGCGACCAATTTGTATTAAAAACAAAGGATCAGACGAACGCTTATTTCAGCAAAAAAGGCGGCAAGCTTCAAAAAGTCGTTGACGGACACAACAACACAACCGTATACGAATATAACGACAGCAATCAGCTGACCGCCATAACAGACGCATCAGGGCGCAAGCTGACATTTACCTATGATGAAAACGGCCATGTCACATCTTTAACAGGACCGAAAAACAAAAAGATTTCGTATTCATATGACAAAGATCTTCTTAAAAAGGTGACGGATACTGACGGCAGCGTCACAAGCTACGACTATGATGCCGAAGGGCGCCTCGTCAAGCAGTATTCCGCAAACAGCACGGGTGACAAACCGCTGTTCACTGAATACCAATACAGCGGCCACCGTCTGACCAAAGCCGTCAATGCGAAAAAAGAAACGTATGACTACAGCTATGACGCGGACAAAAAAACGCTGCTCATGACGCAGCCGAACGGCCGCAAAGTGCAGTACGGCTATAATGAGGCGGGCAACCCGATTCAGATGATCGATGATGCCGAAGGGCTGAAAATCACGACCAACACTGTATACGAAGGCAACAACGTCATTCAGGACACCGATCCGAACGACGCGGATGCGGGCAAAGCGACAGAAAGCTATCAATATGATAAAGACGGCAACGTCACAGCCGTAAAAGACAACTACGGCACCGAAACGTATCAGTACAACAAAAACAATGACGTAACGAAAATGAAGGATACCGAGGGGAACATCACTGATATTGCGTACGACGGACTTGATGCCGTTTCTGAAACGGATCAAAGCGGAAAATCCTCATCCGCCGCCGTGTACGACAAATACGGTAATCTCATTCAATCAAGCAAAGAGCTGGCAGCTTCGGCAAGCCTGCTGAAAGACGGCAGCTTTGAAGCAACAAAGCTGGGCTGGAATCTCACCGCTACGAGAGACAGCGGAAGCATCGCGTCTGTAAAAGCAAGAAGCGGCGCGCTGTCCGGACAAAAAGCACTGGAGATCACCTCACAATCCGCTTCAGCCGGAACAGAGCACGGCCATGCGTCCGCAACGCAGGAAGTGCAGCTTGAGCCGAATACGACGTATACACTCAGCGGCCAGATCAAAACGGATCTGACAAAGGCGAGAGCGTATTTCAACATTGATCTGCGTGACAAAGACCAAAAACGCATTCAATGGATTCACAATGAATCAGGCGCATTAGCCGGAAAGAATGACTGGACGAAACGGCAGATCACCTTTACAACACCGGCCAATGCAGGAAAAGCCATCGTCTATATGGAAGTGGATCATAACGACAAGGACGGCAAAGGAAAAGCGTGGTTTGATCAGGTTCAGCTGGAAAAAGGCGAAGTCTCTTCAAGCTATAACCCGGTGCAAAACAGCAGTTTCACGGCCAAAACAGATGGCTGGAGCACAAGCGGAGCCGCCGCTGACCTTGATGAAGGCTTCGATGATGACAGCTCATTAAAAGCGTCCCGCACAAATGCATCACAAGCCAATGCGGCCGCAAAACAAACCGTTACGCTAGGTCAAAGCGCGGACGATAAGCCGGTATATATCACGCTGACAGGGATGTCCAAGGCTGACGGCGTAAAATTAACGAACGACAATGATTACGCGCTTCAGGCTGACGTCACTTATGCGGACGGCACGACGGGCGTCTACACCGCCAAATTCCCGCAGGGGACACAGGAATGGAACCGGGCGGCGGCAGTCATTCCGAAAACAAAGCCGATCAATAAAATCGAACTCAGCATTCTGTTCCAAAAAAGCGCCACGGGAACGGCGTGGTTTGATGACATCCGTTTAATCGAAGGAAGCATCCTGACGAAAAATACCTATGACGAAAAAGGAAACTACGTCACAAAAGAAGAAGACGAACTAGGGTATGCAAGCACTGCTTCATATGACGAGACTGGCAAGAAAATGTCTGAAACCGACGCGAAAGGCGAAACAACCGCCTACGAATACGATCAGGCCGACCAGCTGACAAAGCTGACCCTGTCAAACGGCACATCCATCCTTCACAGCTATGACAAGGAAGGAAATGAGCTGACAAAAACGATTCGGGCCGGCGCAGACCAGACCTATCAATATGAATATGACGTCATGGGCAAGCTCGTCAAAACAACCGACCCGCTCGGCAATGTACTGAAGAGTGAATATGACGCCAACAGCAACCTGACGAAAACCGTTTCCGCCAACGGCAATGAAGTGTCGCTGACCTATGACGGCACCGACCGGGTTAAGTCAAAAGCGTATAACGGCACTGAAAAATACAACTTTACCTATGACAAAAACGGCAATGAAACGTCAGTCACAAACAAAGAACAAAATACAACGAAAAAACGCACCTTTGACAACAAAAACCGCCTGACCGAATTAACCGACCGCGGCGGCAGCCAAAGCTGGACGTATCCGGCTGATTCGGATAAGCTGAAAACTTTCTCATGGAGCCACGGCGGCCAAAAAGGAACAAACAGCTTTACGTACAACAAACTTGATCAAATGATTGAAATGAAAGACGGCACTTCAGCCTATACATTTGATTATGATGAAAACGGCAATGTCCAGACATTCATCAGCGGAAATGAAGTCGGCACGAGCTTCTCGTATGATGAGCGGAATCTCGTCAGCTCTCTTCATATCGGAGCGAAAAACGGCGGCAGCATCTTCCGGGAAAGCTATGAATACGACGCCAACGGCAACCGCACGGTCATCGACAGCTCAGCGGGCGGAAAGGTGCAGTACGAATACGGCAAGCTCAACCAGCTCGTCAAAGAAACTCATGAAGACGGCACCGTCATTCAATATACGTACGACGGCTTCGGCAACCGGACAAACGTCACCACCACAAAGGACGGCGCAAGCAAATCAGTCAACGCATCCTTCAACATCATGAACCAGCTGACGAAGGTGAATGACGAAGACCTGTCCTACGATAAAAACGGCAACCGCACATCCGACGGCAAATACACATATACGTGGGACGCGGAAGACAACCTGACCGCCGTCACGAAAAAAGGCGAAGACAAGCCGTTCGCAACATACAAATACGATGAAAAAGGAAACAGAATCCAAAAAACCGTCAACGGAAAAGTTACGAACTACTTCTACGACGGAGACAGCTTGAACGTTCTGTATGAAACAGACGCCGACAACAACGTCACAAAATCATACACGTACGGTGACAGCGGCCAGCTGTTATCCTATACAGAGAACGGCAAGAAATATTTCTATCACTACAACGCACACGGTGACGTCATCGCGATCTCAGACAGCACCGGAAAAGCCGTTGCCAAATATCAGTACGATGCGTGGGGAAATCCGACAAAAACCGAAGCAAGCGAAGAAGTAAAAGACAACCGCTACCGCTACGCAGGCTACCAATACGACGAAGAAACCGGCTTGTACTATCTCATGGCCCGCTACTACGAACCAAGAAACGGCGTATTCTTATCACTCGACCCAGACCCGGGCAGCGATGGGGATTCCTTAGATCAGAATGGATATGCATACGGAAACAACAACCCAGTCATGAACGTCGATCCGGATGGGCATTGGGTGTGGCTTGTGGTAAATGCCGGATTTGCAGCCTATGATGGATATAAGGCATATAAATCAGGTAAAGGATGGAGAGGTGCAGCCTGGGCAGCGGCTTCGAACTTTGGTCCTGGGAAGTTATTTAAGGGTGCTAAAAGGGTTTATAGGTTTGCAAAAACAGCAGGCAGACAAGGAAAACAAGCTAAGTTAAAATCTTTATTAAAGGATCATAAACAGCCTAGGCATGTTAGAGGGTGGATAAAAAATGAAATTAGACATAAGAAATACAAAAACAGAAAATCGATACGTGTTCCAAAAGGGTATGAACTAGCTCACAAACGTGGTTACGAGGCAAGAAAAGGTGCGAGCTACAAGCATTCTGATTTACAAGTAATAAGAAATCATAGGTTACAGCATTTTCATGATGGTTATGGTAAAGGAAGAAAAAATAAAAATACCCGATGGAAATATAGAGGATAATAAGGAGAATAAAAAAATGAACGAAAAAGAACTTGAAATGACATTAAAGTTGGATCCCAATAAAAGGTATCGTTATTTTATTAAGAAAGTTGCTGACTATGAAGAAGTCTGGTCATTGAGTAATGATAGAGGGTGGGTTACATCTGAAGACGACAATGGGAAAATACAACTTCATTTTTGGCCAACAAAAGAGCATGCAAAGTATTGTGCAATTGAGAAGTGGAAGGATACAAATCCGGAATCAATTAGTTTAGAGGATTTTGTAGAGAATTGGCTTCCTGGTATGCTTGAGGATAATGTCGGTATATCCATTTTTTATAATAATACTGATTCAATTTCAATACCGATTCCTCAGGTTTTTTCTGATATCGAGGATGAATTAGAAAACTATTAATAACTAAAAACTTATTAAGAGAGACAATTTTCTGTCTCTCTTAATTTAAATTCCCTGTGAAAGAGTTTTTCTTTTGATAACAAAAAGAGAAATTTTGATTGTTTTTGAATAGCTGAATCTAATGTAAAGAATATTGGTTACTGGCTATTCAATGCTTTCAAATAGAAGCTAAAGGACCTTTTCTAGATCTTCATCTCTACAGTAACTGTTTAACAGATAAATACAAATCGATAATAATTGATGACTTCGCCCTGAAGACTGAAGCAGGTGAGAAAATAACATATCGTGAAAGTGAATTTCAACAATTAAGCGAAGTAGTGGAAATTGAAATTAAAGAGTCTCGTTATTGCGTAACTATTCACCAAAGAAATGAATTCCAAAAGAGTACAAAAGAAAGGGCTTGGAAAACTTATTTCAGGAATTTGTTTGAGGATGCTTCTTTTAGAGAGGCGCTTTGGATAAAGCCAAAAAAACTATTAAATATACTGGATCTAAAAAGCGAAGCAGAAGGAGTATTCGAAACAGAGAATTGGGAATATCCTGATTATCTAACAGATCCAAGCCAATTAATTTCATTTGCACTATATCTTGAAAAAGGCGCAGGTTCAGTTGATTTAGGTGAAGTAAATAACAACTGGAGGGAGTGGGAGGATTACGATATTGAGTGAGTTATGAAGGAAACCTTTTTTAACCTCTGCGCGTACAGAATTCAAACACGCTATTATTCAGGGTATGAGCGGTATGAAATAGAAAAGAAAGAAGGCCGTTCTATTGGGATATTGGGAAGAAGAATATAAAAACAAGAAAGTTTTACTTAGTGATGAAGGCTTAGATATATGTTTTGATGCTGTAGAAAAATTTTGTGAACGATATAAGAGAGATCTGGGCAGAGAACCGATATTAGAAGAATTCTTAGCAAATTTAGTTACCGTAATGAATACAAATGGAGATTCTTCTTTCACGGAGTTAGTTGATAAGCGAATAGTAGAAATAAAGGCAACAACCAGGAAAGCGAAATCAATAGCTAAAGTAGTACCGGGAGCGGTTATTCAAATACCTTTGGATAAGATCGGGAAGTATACTTATGCTTGGGTCATTGAAGGTGATCTATCAAAAAACAAAGACGATGACATTCTTATTCAGTATTATAATATTTTCACTGAAAATACACTTAGCAGAGAAGAAGTCATTCGTCTAATGAAAGAAGAAAATAAGAAAATATTTGCGGCTAATACTGGGCACACAGGTTTTCTGCAAGGAGATTGGAAAGTAATATCCAAGATGCCTCAAGAGATGATAGAGAAAAACAGTCATTCTCAATTAAAATTTGTTTTATATGAAGACGGTAAATATCTCGTGAGTGAAGGCGATTCATTTGCATCAGAAGATGAATTAGCAGAGGCAGATGAGAAAACAGGCAAGGACATCCCAAACCCATTAGGTATATTTGGACATTCATCTGTAGAATCTATTCTATGTAAATATTTTGAAGGGATGACAATGGAGGAAATCATAAAGAATGAATTGTAAAAGACTGATTCCTTACATTCTTGCAATCAATGTTAGAGGATACTTACTATACAGATACTGACAGTAGTAAGTGTGTTTTGAATTCTAAACGAGGTGTAATATGAAAAAAATCAACCTGAGTTCTATTACACAAAAAGAGATCTTGCAAATAGAAAAACAATTTGAACGAATCGCATTAAACAAAATAAGAAACAATCAAGAAAAGTTTAGAAAAATGGAATTGAAAATTGAAGCTGCTTTTGGGAGAGTCGGAGACGAAAAAGTAATAGGAAACGAAGTACAGCCTTCAGATTGTTTTGAGAATAGTTATAACTCATTAATATTTTTTTCTGTAGCTTATTTGGATGGTACCGACTTTCATGATAATGAAGATGGCTATTGTATAGACCATTTAGATATATGGATTTGTGAAAGAAGGTTGTTTTCGGGGAAAGTGGGATATTTAACAGATTTAGAAAGTGAAGAGGAAATAGCAAAAGAAATCCAAGGTAAGATAAATCAATTGTTTTTAGAAGCTACAGATATAATAAAAAAATTAAAAGAATGATTTATAGCTTCTTTTAGTTATTTTTAGAGAAGAGATTTAGAGAGGTTACCAGCCTCTCTTATCTTATATGATAAAAACCAAACTACACACGGAACATGTGGGAATAACATACTGCTGAGACGAAGTAAAAGACAAGCGCTACCGCTAACAGGCTATCAATACGACGAAGAAACTTATTCTATCTCATGCCGTTTACAGTGTATAAAAGATAGAAGGAGAGAATTAAATGTACTATTTTTATGAAATATCAACTCTCAATGACTATGATTCGGTTGAAAAAGAGTATAAAACAATAGAGGATTTAATATTTGTTATATTAAAAAATATGGAAAATAAACAATATGCAATGTATTCTTACTCTGTTTCAAATAAAGATAGTGATACTTGTATATTCTCAGCGAGCTTAAAAACAAATACTTTGTTTAATAAAAAAATCTCATTTATAAAAACCTCAGCAGAAGAGTACAAAAATACAATAATTGCGCATGAAAATATAATCTTATTGGAAAAAGATGTTGAGTTAAAAGATATATTAAATGGAGCTTCTTTAGCAGAGAAAACAATTATTAAAGATTTACTGGATTATGTTCTTTATCATATAGAAATAACAGATTCCGAGACAATCAGAATAGGATCTAGACATAGAGAAAATATTACAAACATTATTAAATAAGGGCATTAAATAAAAAATAGATGAGCCTGTTGATCATCTTTTGGTCAACAGGCTTTTTTAAAAAAAATTATAGATAATAAGTGGGTAGGTGATTAGAACTGAGACAGTAAAAGGTGAACAATCGATTGAAACTTAGCTTGAATTCCAGAGCGTCATTCAAATCATTTACTAATAAATTAAAGCTATTAAGTAGAGAACGAGGAGACAGCATGGCCAAAATCGGAGACGGTTGTCTGGAACTTGAAATAACACCGAGAAGGTATCAAGAAGCAGAGGATGATCCTTTTATCTCAACAATGTTTGAACTGTTGGAACATAATAAAGCAATCGTTCGCGATTACTCTGCCGTTTTATTAGAAAGTGAATATAAAATGCTGATATCAGATATTGAAGCATTATCAGCAGGCAATCAAGACAGGATACGTTTAGAAACAATTGAACCATTTTTTATACTAAGTATTGATAAAGACAACGAACATTACAGATTTATCATTAGATTTATGGAAAATCATTCAAATACAACCTTCTATAAATTGAACTGTAATGAAGAAAAGCTAGAAATTTTCGTGAAGACTTTAAAATCAGATCTCAAAGACTCCAAAACTTTATTAGGGAGATAAACGATGTACAAAACAATAAATGAATGGGTAGATTACATAGATGGGGGGTGCGCTGTCCTTCATTTTGATTTTCAAGTGTTTAAAAAAGAACTTTCACTTAAGATTCAGGTCGTTGAAAATAAAGCCGAATATACGCATAACATTCTTTATCAAAATGTAGCATCTGTTTATTTTAGTGCAGATATTGGTGATATGAGATTAGAAAAAATAGATCCTGAAGAATACAATTGGCAAGTATTTGAGATGAGTTACCACCCGGAAGGAATCGGTAATCTATCAAATGCTGTAATTCCGGAGTATCAATCAAATGCTAATTTTCTCATTGACATGAACAGAATGCTGATTGCTGTAGAAGCTGAAACAGTTCGCTTTGACGACCAATCATTTTATGCGTATCATTCAAAATCATAAATAAACAAATAAGAGAGGTTCCCAGCCTCTCTTTTCTTACATAACGAAATCGTTCGCGGAGGCAAACATGAACACTCCTTTAAATTTACAAAAAGAATCATTGAGGGCTATAGGGAATCTGGATGTGATTAATCCGCTTAAATACAATTCGATTTATTCATGTGATCTAGTGAGTAAAGATACTTTTTCTCAATTAATGAATGACTTAGAATTCGAAACCGTTCTGATAGAAGTAATGGCATCACCTTCTTTTATTGAAGGATGGAAGAAGAAGGTTGAAAAGAAAATGATAAATACAAATACTGTATCGAAAAAGTTAATTCATGTTGAATGTGTCCTAACCAAAGAAGAATTGATGGCAGATCACTTATTGGATGAATTATATTTTTTAGCATCGATCAATGATTTTGTTGTTATAATGGCAGATCCTGCCAAAAATAAGTCCTACATGAACCTGAATACTCAAAAAGTTGATGTAACTACTGAAAATAATGAAAAAATCATTTGGTTTGAATTTGATGCAGCAGAATTATATATCATTGATTAATTTGATATAAATTCCAGATTATTAATCTATGGAGTGTTGCTGATGTTGAAACTTACCGCGGAGCGGGTTGGGTCATATAAAAGAGAGCACATCATCTATTTCAATGCGGGTCGGGATGATCAGGTATTTATTGTGTCGGTGCACGATCACAAAGTAATATTGGAGGTTATGAAAGGCAGCTCTCTTTTAATCAAAAAAGAGTTACACGGATTTTCTGAAGATGCCCATTTCTATCTGATTGATTCGTATGATAACACAATCGTGATCGTTTACCTGGAAAATCATACGTGTCAATTGGCCGCATACTGCATAAACAGTAATAAAATCAATCCGATTTGTTCTTTTCTATTAAGCGCCAATGTATTTCATCTGGGTGAGGATGGTTTATTATGGATCGGATTAACGGACGAGGGTATGTATGATGAGAGAAATCCTCAAGGAAAAGCGATATTTGCTTTTCATACAGAAGACAGAACGTTTTATTTTGAAGACGATTTTAAAGAAATGATGCATGAATGCTATGCCGTACAATCGATCAAATCTGATTTGTATGTATGTTTCGAGGGAGAGGATTGCTGTGTCATCGGTCATTATCAGATTGGACGGGACAGAATTCGTACTGTTGCAGAATATGTGCTGGACGGCGATCAATACTCCTATTGTGATCAGCTATCCGTTTCGAAAAAAAGGGTGCTGCTGATTCAGAGCCACGAGGATACCCTATTTGCATTTCATGAAGAGCACAAAGAGACTGACGTCATGATACACGGTATTGATAGAAAAGGAGAAACAACGTACAGAGCCGTACAGGATCGCATGTTTATCTTTAGTGATAACGATTTATATCTGGTGAAGTATTGATTACTTCTATGCAGCATACATGCCGGCAGAATGAAAATATCCTGTAAGGAAGTGTTCAGTGATGAGAGAAAAGTTAATTGACAAGCTTGAGGAAAACAAGAGGCATTTTTTAATGAAACAGGTGTGTGCCTCGCTAAGATCTTGTGAAGAATCAGGGTTTGTTTATCAATTAGCTGAGGCAGAACAAAGCAGGCAGATATTTGAGACTATATTATCGAATTCTTTCCCAAGTGCAGTGCGTGAAGTTGATATAAGCGACAAGGAGACAGCCATATCGCTTATTTTAGAAAACATTGCGGATACGGGGGTTGAACGGATGAATGATATTGTTTATCTGTTTCATCCGTATAGTAATGAAGTCGGTGCTATCAAATGTGCGCTGAAGGATTGTGCAAGTCATCTGCACTGTCTCATGGATTTTATAGATTTTGAAGGCCGGCTGCTTTCTAACAGCTTTATTTTAGTGGAGCCGTCCTTCTCATTTTCTGTCTGTTTATTTCACACAGAATACGGCTGTGAGCTTGTGTGTAAACCGCCGAAAAGAGGTACAAGATGCATCCCTTTTTTATAAAGAACACAAAGGAATCGGCAGTCTTTCAATTTCAAATATATTCTTTATTTCATGAAGACAAAGCGTTGCCCGAACAAGTTTTTAAACAACGAAAACATTATTATCTATTCGAAGAATTCCATTGGGTCTTGTCTGAAGAAGGCTGGGAAATGCTCAAAAGTTTGGCGCATCATCATCACGATGAATTTATCTTAATGGCTGTTCTGACACAACCGGATGATATGAATCGGTTTTAATAGGAATTCGGATATTTTAACTGGTTAAAGATTCCTTTAAATATAACCGAAGATGAATATCTTTCAATCTTAACTGATTATCCAAAGCACAGTAAAAATGACAGCATAATGAATATTGCATCCCGCGTCGTATGGGCTTCACCGACTTTAAAGTGGGCGATTTACGGAGAGAGATTTTGAAATCTGTATTCTAGGTATTGATCAGGAGATTGCGGGAAAAACGTTAGGATCATGGAGGCCCTTAGACGACCGTGTTTTAGACTGGGTATCTGTTGTATTCCCGGATCAGACTGTTCCGGATGAATTTCAAAAAAAGCTCACCGCGCATTATAAATACAAGGGGCAATGACATGAAAATAAAAATGAACAAGATACATGACGAATCAATAAAAGGGCGTTTCTTCCATTTTGATAACTGCGGGCGTCTGTATCTCGGACGGCATCAGAATGGCGGGCTTTCGATTACGATCATCGATGAATCAGGTGATATTCGAGTGATTCTGAGATGTTAAAATCCAACAGATATTCTTTAAATGATGACGTCATCCGAAACCTGAAATTATACAAAAAAGAATTAGAGGGGCCGCTGCCTTCAGATGCAGGGAGATTCGAAGAAGACTTTGAGGGTGCTGCCTGCGCTGGGGATTTTTATGAATACTTCGCACTTGTCTGCGGCAGCTTAGATTTTGTGTTGGCGAATAAACAAATCCCTGCGCGGCAGCGTAAAGCCTTATATAAATCCTTTTTTGAGCTGTATCCGCAATATGCGCAGCTGAAAAACGCTTTAAAGGATTATCCGGAGCTCAGCCGGGAAATCGGGCGGCATGAACGGGCCAGGAGGCTGTTAGTCAGCATTTTAAACAAGAAATGAAAGGCAGGCTTCTGACGTGAAAGAACCAACAATAGCAGAATGTCTGAAGAAGGCTGGTCTGATCCTGAACGGTCAAGCGGCGAGGGAAGAAGTGTCGGATTGGGCGTGCGAGTACGTGGCTGCAGATGATCCGGCGGTTGAGGACGAAACCGTTTGGGAGATGCTCGTATATTTGAGCGGGCTTGATCTGAAAGATTCGCCTGATGCGTATCTGCATACGTTAGAAGAATTAAGAGATTGGGTGCAGGAATATAAAGAAGTTCATGGGGGTTTGTAAAAAAAATTCATTTGAGTCAGACATGTCAATTCAGGTGAAAAAAAGGAGGCGCAAAATGGAGTGGCACAAACATGAGAAAGCAGTTCTGCTGGGGCCGGATTCGCCGGGTTGTTTTGAATTGACGGAGTTTACGTTCTATACCGGGTATAACGAGTATTATGATAAAATCCCGGTGTTTGAGCTGAAGCTGACTGACGGACAGTATGATGCCGTGCTGCGCTTTGAGGATGTGAGGTCTGCCCGGCTGGATGATCTTGAAAGCATCACCGACATCCATCTGGATATCAGCCCGGTCGACAGCGGCTGGGAATCGATCCGCTACTATGTCGATGACGGGGAAGGAAGCATGTGCTTTTATTGCGCCAAATGGGTCGTGCTCGACATGAAGAAAAAGCAGTCCCCCGAACGGCCCGGCAAAACGTCAGGGTAAAGCGGCGGCATTTCGCGTATAATGAGGGGAGCCGGACAGAGAAGGAGTTTAGTCATGAATGAGTTTAATGAATATGCGATCAGCCCCGAGATCCGACGGGCGCTGAATGGCTTGCAATACACCGAGCCGACTGAAGTGCAGCGGCGCGTCATCCCCGCCGCGCTGCAAAAAAAAGACCTCGTCGTCAAATCGCAGACGGGCAGCGGCAAAACCGCGGCTTTCGGCATTCCGATCTGCGAGCTTGCGGAGTGGGAGGAAAACAAACCGCAGGCCCTGATTTTAACGCCGACCCGCGAGCTTGCGGCGCAGATTAAAGAAGATATCACGAATATCGGCCGTTTCAAACGGATAAAAGCCACGGCGGTTTTCGGAAAAGCTTCTTTTGATAAACAGAAAACCGAACTGAAGCAAAAAAGCCACGTCGTTGCCGGAACACCGGGGCGTGTGCTTGATCACATAGAAAAAGGGACGCTGCCGCTTGAACGGCTGGCGTATGTGGTGATTGACGAAGCGGATGAAATGCTGAATATGGGATTTATTGAACAGGTGGAAGCCATCATTCAGCATCTGCCGAAAAACAGAGTCACCATGCTGTTTTCAGCGACGCTGCCGGATGACGTCGAGAAGCTGAGCCGCACATATATGAAAGACCCTGAATTGATTGAAGTAAAAGCGGAAGGCCTGACGACAAAAGACATCGAGCATTTTGTCACCAGAACAGAAGAAGAAGACAAAACATCTTTGCTGCGTGATGTTCTGATCACCGAAAACCCGGACAGCTGCATCATATTCTGCCGGACAAAAGAAAGGGTCATCCAGTTAACCGATGAGCTGGACAGGCTGGGCTACCCTTGCGATAAAATTCACGGCGGCATGGTGCAGGAAGACCGCTTTGACGTCATGAATGAATTCAAGCGCGGCGAGTTCCGCTATCTCATTGCGACCGACGTTGCCGCCAGAGGAATTGATATCGAAAACATCAGCCTCGTCATCAATTATGATATTCCGCTTGAAAAAGAAAGCTATGTGCACCGCACAGGCAGAACGGGCCGCGCCGGACACCGCGGACGGGCCGTTACGTTTGTGACGCCGTCTGAATCGCGGTTTCTGAATGACATTGAGACATATATCGGTTTCCGCATCCAAAAGCGGGAAGCGCCGTCGGAAAAAGAAACAGCGGAACGGAAAGCGGCATTTGCGGAAAAATTGAACGCCCGTCCCGATGTCAAAACAGACAAAAGCGAACAGTTAAACAAAGACATCATGAAACTGTATTTTAACGGCGGGAAAAAGAAAAAACTCAGAGCGGTCGATTTTGTCGGGACGATCGCGAAAATCGACGGCGTTTCAGCCGATGATATCGGGATTATCACGATTCTGGACAACGCATCGTACGTCGAAATTCTGAACGGCAAAGGCCCGCACGTTCTTGACATCATGAAAAATACGACGGTCAAAGGCAAAAAACTGAAAGTCCATAAAGCCAAGAAATAAAAAAAGAAAGCCTGCCGCGTGCAGGCTTTTTTTACGCCGTTTCCTCAGGCACAAACGCAAGGATGGCAATGCCGATCACAAATAACAAAATCAGGCTGAACACGGCGGCTGACGAATTTCCGGTCAGCTGGGCGGTGACGGCAATCAAAAGCGGGCCGATAATCGAAGCGAACTTGCCGAAGATATTATAAAAGCCGAAAAACTCATTGGCGTTCTGTTTGGGGACAAGCTTTGCAAAGTAAGAGCGGCTCAGCGCCTGAATACCGCCTTGGGAAGTGGCGACAAGCATAGCCAAAACCCAGAAATCAAAAGCGGAATCCATAAAATAAGCATACGTGCAGACAATCATATACACGCCGATGCCGGCATAAAGCATTGTTTTTCCCTTAAACCGTTCGGCCAGCCGTCCGTACAAAATTGAAAAAGGCGCGGCGACGACCTGAGTGACAAATAAAACAATCAGCAGATTTGCCGCGCTGATGCCGAGGTCAGCCCCGTATGACGTGGACATCGTAATGATGGTGCCGACCCCGTCGATGTAGAAGAAATAGGCGAGCAGAAACAAAAACAGCGCCCGGTGCTTCCTGATCTGCTTCAGCGTGCCGGCCAGCCGTATAAAACTGCTGATCACAAGCCGCGGCTCCCTCTCGATATAATAGCGCTGGCGGACGCGGAGAAGGAGCGGAATCGAAAACAGCCCCCACCATGCCGCCGTAATCAAAAAGGCAATGCGGCCGGCAGCCTGGGCGGACAGCGGAATCATCTCCGCTTGTGCTGACAGAATCACGGCAATGCTGAGGAGAAAAGGGATTGTACTGCCGATATAGCCCAGCCCAAACCCCCTGGCGGACACCATATTCATCCGCTCCTTTGCGGCCACATCAACGAGAAACGCATCATAAAACACATTAGACCCGGCAAAGCCGATCGTAGAAATCGTATAACAAATTAATAACAGCATCCAAGATTCGCCGGGAATCAAAGCCAGCGCGGCGGTGCCCGCCACACCGATCAGAAAAAAGAAGGCAAAAAACCGTTTCTTGCATCCTTTGTAGTCGGCAATCGTTCCTAAGACGGGGCTGAGCATCGCCAAAATAAAAGTCGCGGCGGCAATCGTATAGCCCAAATAAGCGGTGGAATCAGCCGCGCTGACGCCGTTTTCCGCCGCCGCCGCTTTAAAAAACAAGGGAAACACCGCCGTCATAATAATGACCGAATAAGCTGAATTGGCCCAATCATACAGCATCCAGCTGCTTTCTTCTTTCGAAAACCGTTTCATCACACACGCTCCTTCCCAAAAACCGGTTCTCTGCATTATATGCGCCGCTGCCTCATCGTTGGACAATGATTTCTGAACGGCGTTTTCTGATTGACCTGGAGATATTGACCTAGTACAAAAAGGATGTACAATCAAGGTGTAGCAGGTAAATGGTCAGGCGGGAGGGAGACGGAATTGAAGATTGCGAAAGTCATTAATAATAATGTCGTCAGTGTGCTCAAAGAAGGCAATCAGGAATTGGTCATCATGGGCCGGGGCATTGCTTTTCAAAAGAAAACGGGAGATCCGGCAGATGAAGCCCGCATTGAGAAAGTGTTCACTCTCGATAACAAAGATGTATCCGAAAAGTTCAAAACCCTTTTGTATGATATTCCGATCGAGTGTATGGAAGTATCTGAGGAGATTATCAGCTATGCGAAATTACAGCTCGGCAAAAAGCTCAACGACAGCATCTATGTGTCGCTGACCGATCATATTAACTTTGCGATCCAGCGCAATAAGAAAGGGCTGGATATCAAAAACGCCTTGCTGTGGGAAACGAAACGGCTGTACAAAGACGAATTTGCAATCGGCAAACAAGCGTTGGCCATGGTGAAAAACAAGACTGGCGTGTCTCTGCCGGAGGATGAAGCAGGCTTTATTGCGCTGCATATTGTAAATGCCGAGCTGAATGAAGAGATGCCCAATATCATCAACATTACAAAAGTCATGCAAGAGATAAAATACCATTTTAAGATTGAATTCAACGAAGAATCGCTTCACTATTATCGGTTTGTCACCCACATAAAGTTTTTCGCGCAGCGTCTTTTTAACGGCACACA
This sequence comes from Bacillus sp. YH3-2-B2, assembly GCF_053663335.1. Taxonomy (NCBI): domain Bacteria; kingdom Bacillati; phylum Bacillota; class Bacilli; order Caryophanales; family Bacillaceae; genus Bacillus; species Bacillus sp. YH3-2-B2. The sequence continues at coordinate 209,345 of NZ_JBSJQE010000002.1, forward strand.
TCGACTTTTTGCTGGAGAAAAATACCGTCGGGCGTATGAATGCACGAAGAAAATCAAAACTTGCATTGAGAGGGCGTATGAGCACAAGCTCACCAGTGACGAGCTGCTGTATTTAACGATTCACATAGAAAGGGTAGTCAAACAAGCATAATGAAAGCGTTGGCATTATTGTTCTTGGATTCATTTTTTCTTACATTCACATATGATCTTGTTAGAATTGTTGCTGATAAGCAGGCAAAACCTAAATTACAATGAGCGCGGATCATTTCTGTTTGTGCTGATGGTAATTTAGGTTTTTTTAAGATTCGTTATTATCATTATTCTGACCGATGTTCCCTTTTAACAGAATCATGTATGATCGATAAAGAAATCGCTTTCAAAGAAAGGGGAATGCCGACATGTTTTATCGTATGAAACGAGTGCTGCTCATTCTTGTCACTGGATTGTTTTTGAGTTTGTGTGCGATCACTTCTGCTGCATCAGCTCAAACAGGCGGATCGTTTTTTGAACCTTTTAACAGCTATAACTCCGGTTTCTGGCAAAAAGCAAATGGTTACTCCAATGGAGATATGTTCAACTGCACTTGGCGTGCAAATAATGTATCCGTGACGTCATCAGGTGAAATGCGTTTGGCGCTGACAAGCCCGTCTTATAACAAGTTTGACTGCGGGGAGAACCGCTCCGCTCAAACCTATGGCTATGGACTTTATGAAGTCAGAATGAAACCGGCTAAAAACACGGGGATTGTTTCATCGTTCTTCACTTATACAGGTCCAACGGATGGTACCCCTTGGGATGAGATTGATATCGAATTTTTAGGAAAAGACACGACAAAGGTTCAATTTAATTATTATACAAATGGCGCGGGAAACCATGAGAAGGTTGCGGATCTCGGATTTGACGCGGCCAATGCCTATCATACGTATGCGTTCGATTGGCAGCCGAACTCTATTAAATGGTATGTCGATGGGCAATTAAAACATACTGCGACAAGCCAAATCCCGACAACACCGGGAAAGATCATGATGAACTTGTGGAATGGGATAGGTGTCGATGACTGGCTCGGTTCCTACAATGGTGTAAATCCGCTATACGCTCATTATGACTGGGTGCGCTATACAAAAAAATAATGTACAGAAAAGGATTTCCGCCAGCGGAAATCCTTTTCTAATTAAAACGAAATAATCCCAATCAAAAGCGCCGCAATCGTCATCACAATCGTTGTTCCCACGGCCCATTTAATAGTGAATTTTTGATGGTCGCCAAAGCTGACGCCTGCCATTCCGACCAATAGATAGGTGGATGGCACAAGCGGGCTGAGCAGATGCACCGGCTGTCCCAGCAAGGAGGCTCTTCCGATTTCAGCGGCGTCTATTCCGTAAGCGGAAGCGGCTTCGGCGATGATGGGAAGAACACCGAAGTAAAAGGCGTCATTCGACATGAAAAAGGTGAAAGGCATGCTGGCAATCGCCGTGATCAACGGCAGATGCGGGCCCATGGCATCAGGGATGAGGGAAACGAGAGAATGCGCCATCGCATCGACCATTTTTGTGCCTGAGAGAATGCCTGTAAATATGCCTGCCGCAAATACCATTGAGACAACGTTTAACGCATTACCCGCATGCGCCGAAATCCGTTTCTGCTGCTCTTTGACATTTGGGTAGTTGACCATCAAGGCGATGGCGAACGCGATCATAAAAAGAACAGGGATGGGAAGCAGGCTGGTGATCAGCGCGGCCATCAGAGCGACAGTCAGCAGCAGGTTAAACCACTGGAGAGCGGGACGCTTCAGCGGCGCCGCCTCCGGATCAGAAGACGGCGCGTGTTCAATCGAAATGATGCCGAGCCGCTTCCGTTCTTTTTTTCCGAGGAGATAAGCAACGGCGATCACCCAGAGAACGCCGGCGATCATAGCGGGAATCAGAGGCGTAAAAACTTCTGACGTGTCCAATTTCAAGGAAGCCAAAACCCTCGCCGTCGGCCCGCCCCACGGAATAATATTCATGACGCCCGAACCGAGCATCGCAATCCCCGCCAGCACCAAACGGTTCATGCCGAGCCGTTTGTAAAGGGGCAGCATTGCCGCAATCGTAATCATATACGTTGTTGTCCCATCTCCGTCCAGCGAAATGGTCATCGTCAGAACCGCTGTGCCGATGGCGATTTTTAACGGATCCCCTTTGACAAGCGATAGGATTTTGGCAATGAGGGGATCAAACAGACCTGAGTCAATCATAATGCCGAAATAAAGGATGGCGAATAACAGCATGATCCCGGTAGGAGCGAGGTCTGTAACGCCCTGAATCATCATCCCGCCGAGATCTTTGCCAAATCCGCTGATCAGGGCAAACACAACAGGAACGACAATCAAAGCAATAAGAGCGGAAAGCCGGTTAGACATAATAAGATACATAAAGACAATCATCATCACAAAACCGAGTATGGCAAGCACGATATGACCTCCCCTGTTCAACAGCTGTTTTGGTAAGCGTTTTCACATTTTGTTTCTGTGAAAAGGGCTTATTTCAAAATGTGTATGACCGCATATGTAAATACAGACCTAAAATCCTAATGAGCGGATCAGCAGTTTATTTGAAGAACGCCGCGGGTAAATGTGCTGTAGAATGTTTCGTTTTAGAAGGGGGAACTGACATGAGTGATGATCAAAACAAACGAGTAAATGAACACTCAAAGGACGAACAGCTGGAGCAGTACCGATCTGATAACAGCGGCAAAAAAATGACGACCAATCAGGGGCTTCGCGTGTCTGAGGATGAGCATTCCTTAAAAGCGGGCGTCCGCGGCCCCACGCTGATGGAGGATTTTCATTTTCGTGAAAAAATGACGCACTTTGATCACGAGCGGATTCCGGAACGGGTCGTTCATGCGCGCGGGTACGGCGTTCATGGGCATTTTCAGGTGTACGAACCGATGACGGAATATACACGGGCGAAATTTTTGCAGGACCCGTCCGTCAAAACGCCTGTTTTCGTCCGTTTCTCAACAGTGGCGGGCTCCAAGGGGTCAGCCGACACCGTCCGTGACGCCAGGGGATTTGCGACGAAGTTTTATACTGAAGAAGGGAACTATGACCTCGTCGGAAACAATATTCCGGTGTTCTTCATTCAGGACGCGATCAAATTCCCGGATCTCGTTCACGCCATAAAACCGGAACCGCACAATGAAATGCCGCAGGCTGCGACGGCTCATGATACGTTCTGGGATTTTGTCGCAAACAATCCTGAATCCGCGCACATGGTCATGTGGACGATGTCTGACCGCGGCATCCCGCGAAGCTATCGGATGATGGAGGGCTTCGGCGTGCATACGTTCCGTTTCGTCAACGAGAAAGGAAAAGCGCGCTTTGTCAAATTCCACTGGAAACCCGTGCTCGGCGTTCATTCCCTCGTATGGGATGAAGCGCAGAAAATTGCCGGGAAAGATCCCGATTTCAACCGCCGCGACCTATGGGAAACGATTGAAAACGGCGGCAAAGTCGAGTATGAGCTCGGTGTTCAGATGATTGACGAAGAAGATGAATTTAAATTTGATTTCGATATCCTTGATCCGACGAAGCTGTGGCCGGAGGAGTTGGTTCCCGTCAAGCTGATCGGAAAAATGACCCTTGACCGCAATCAGGACAATGTCTTTGCGGAAACGGAACAGGTCGCATTCCATCCGGGAAATGTCGTGCCGGGCATTGATTTCACCAATGATCCGCTTCTTCAAGGCCGGCTTTTCTCTTATACAGATACACAGCTCATCCGTCTTGGCGGGCCGAATTTTCACGAGATTCCGATCAACCGGCCGGTCTGCCCGTTCCATAACAACCAATACGACGGCTACCACCGGATGACGATTAATAAGGGCCCTGTCGCCTATCATAAAAATTCTCTGCAGAACAATGATCCGTCGCCGGCCTCAGAAGAAGAAGGCGGATACGTTCATTACCAGGAAAAAGTAGAAGGCAGAAAAATCCGCCAGCGCAGCGAGAGCTTCAATGACTATTTTTCTCAGGCGAAGATGTTCTGGAACAGCATGTCTCCCGCTGAAAAAGAACATATCATCTCCGCGTTCTGTTTTGAGGTCGGAAAAGTGAACAGCAAGGATGTGCAGCAGCAGGTGGTTGACGTCTTCAGTCACGTCGACGCCGGGCTTGCCGAGCGTGTTGCGAAAGGAATCGGCGTGAACCCGCCGCCGAAGGACCGTGAATCTGATGAAACGTTCACTTCCCCGGCCTTAAGCCAGGAAAACACGGTGAAGACGGCAGCGACAAGGCAGGTTGCGGTTTTAACCGACCACGGGTTTTCTGATGAGAAAGTCAAACAAGTGCTTGACGCATGCAAACAGGCGGGAGTCAGAGCCGATATCATCAGTCCTGTGCTTGGAACCATCAAGGGAGAAAACGGTACGGAGCTGAAAGCGTCAGCCACTTTCCTGACAGCGGATTCCGTCCTGTACGACGCTGTTTTCATTCCGGGCGGAAAACAAAGCACAGACAGCCTCAAAGCCCAAAAATCGGCCAGAGACTTCGTCAACGAAGCTTTCAGCCATTACAAAGCGATCGGCGCCTCCGGTGAAGGAAAAGAACTTCTCGCCCTCGCCGCCGGAACCGAAAGCGGCCCCGGTCTTGTTCCGGACGGAAACCATGAACAATTTCTGAAAGCCGTGGCTGAGCATCGGCATTGGGACAGAAACGTATAAGAATGAAAAAGCGCCTTTGATGAGAGGGGCGCTTTTTTCTTGTGAAAGAATATTGGGAGAAAACGAAAATTGCTTCCGTACAAATCCGTACCTTCCGCTGTCCTGGACATTCAGACAACAGTTTTAGAGAGTCAGGGCATGCGCTATTTAAAGCAGGCGGGTTGATGAAATAATATGTTTCACCCTCTTTGGTTTACTTCCGCTCTGTGTTTGTGTATCTTAGGGGTAGATTTTCTGGAGGAGCGATTGATAGTGAAGCCGTTTACCGAAAAACAACTCGAAGAATATTACCGGCGTGACGAAAACATGATGATTTTGGTGTTTGCCCAATGGTGTGTCAATCATGACCTTGATCCGATGGCCATTTACAGCAAGGCTTACCCCGGACAGCCTTTAAACGAAGAGCTGCGAAAAACGGCTGAAGAGCTTGTCGTGCCGAAGGAGGAATCAGAACCGATTCCTGATCAAACCGTCATCGGCGTTTTGGAGATGTTCGGCAACTCCGATTTGGCGGAAGCCGTTTATGAAGCCATTGCGCAAAGACCTTCACGGTAAAAGAGGCGTGGATTTTCCATGTCTCTTTTTTCATGGAGAAAATGTGAAAGAAGGCCCAGAAACAATTTGCTGATCTGCGCTGTCTATAGAGTGTAAACCGTTTTCAAAAAGGGAACGGTAATGAAAAGGAGGAGTTGTGATGAAAAAGGCATTCAAAATGATGGCGGCCGTGCTCTTAACCGTGCTGACAGCCGCGCCGTTCGGAGGTTTCGCGCCTTCAGCAGAGGCCGCGCAAACCGCAAAGCCCGTCGTCAAAAGCCAGACGTATAAGCATGTAAAGCAGCTGACGTACCCCGAGGTCACAAATACGGGAAACGCATCTTTTGAAAAGAAAATCAATCAGGACTTCAAACGCTATATTGAAAACTCGTACAAAGAATATGTAAAAAACAAAAAAGACGGTGAAAAACAAGGCTACAAAGCGGAATACCAGGCAGATTTCAAGGTGAAGTATAATCAAGGCGGCAAGCTCAGCATTCAGATGGAAAACTACAGTTACACAGGCGGCGCACACGGGCTGACAGCCGTTCAGACCTTTAATTACGACCTGGCCGCAAAAAAACGGGTCACACTCAATGATGTGCTGAATACAAAAACGAAGGCCAACAAAACGAGAGACTATCTTTACGGCTACATTATGAAACATAACGATCTGTTTGACCAGGACGTCAAAAAACAAGAGATCATCCTCAATAACGAAAGACCTTTCTTCTTTACGAAAAACGGCATTGCCGTTGTGTTCGGACAAATATGATCTCGGACCATACGCGGCAGGAATCCGGGACGTTTTCGTGCCTGCATCCGTCTATCAATAAAAAAAAGCGATATCACTCCAAAACGGAGCGGTATCGCTTTTTTTCTTTTACCAGACAAACAATCCGACAATCGCCGCGCTCAATAAGGAAACGGCAATTCCGCTGACAAGCAGCTTCCAGACGTTTTTCCCGATGATGGCTGATTTTTCACCATCAAGCAGAGATTGATAAGATCCGTAGATCATACCGATGGTGCTGAAGTTTGCGAATGATGTCAGGAATGTCGTAGCCACGGCAATCGTGTGCGGCGGAAGTGATTTCAGCTGCCCTTTCAGATCGGCCATTGCCACAAATTCATTCGTCGCGAGCTTGATGCCCATCAGCTGTGCGACATACATCGCGTCATGTACGCCTAATCCGAGAAGGAAGGCAAACGGACTGAAGATGTATGAGAAAATCTTTTGAATGGTCAAACCGTGCATGAACAGTCCGAGTACGCCGTTTAACGCAGCCGTTAACGCCACATAGCCGATTACCATCGCTAAAATGACAATGACCATGTTCATGCCGACAAGCATACTGTTAGAAATCGTGGAGAAGAAGTCTTTTTTCTCCGCTTTTGAAGGAACGTAAATAATATCATCCTCTTTAGAAACGTCCACGGGATTCAGCATATTGGCGATTAAAAGCGCATTTAAGCAATTCAGCGGGATGGCTGTAAACACATAAGTGGACGGAACCATCGTCAAGTATGATCCGATGATCGAGCCGCTGATGCTGCTCATGCTCATCAGCCCGAATGTCAGAAGCCGATTGTTGCTGACGGCGGCAAGCTGCTGGCGGATGACGGCTAAAGCTTCCGTATTTCCTAAAAACATCATCTGGATGGAGAAAAAGCTCTCCAGCTTCGGCAGACGGGATATTTTAGAAATCAGCCAGCCGATTTTATCAATGAGCCACGGCAGAATACCGAAATACGACAGCATATCAAAGAAGGTCACGACGAAGATAATCGGCAGCAATGCGCTGAAGAAAAAATCAACCGTCGGATTGGCCATCACAGACGGAAAGGCGAACGCAATTCCTTGACTGGCGCAGGAAATCAGCCATGTAAAGAACGCGCCGATCTTCCCGATGACAAAGCCGCCGACTTTTGTCCCTAACATAAACCAAGTAATCAGAAACTCAAAGACGAGGAGCATGACAATCGGACGCCATTTAATCTTCTTCTTGTTGGGAGAACATAAGAAAACAACAGCCATGACAACAATGAGACCGACAATGTTCAATAAAAAGTACATGTGAGCAACTCCTATAAGGGTATTATGGAAATAAAAAAAGCTCTTATTCGTCACAAATTCCTGAAAGCCAGAAAGTGTGATAAATAAGAGCCAAAAGAAAAGAATAGACTGACAGCATCATATGCTTTTCACTCGTTCAAATTTATGCAAACTTTCTTGTAGTCTAGTCTTTTACGGCACTAGGTAGAAACAATCAGACCATATTACTGATCATATACAAGAATAACGATATTACATGAGATAGCAGTATTTTATCGTTTCAATTTTTGAAAATCAACCTTTTTAGATATTTTCAAAATAATAAATTTATATTATAAATAAAGAAAATAAAGGATGTTCACAATTAATTGGATAATAAAGGTATAAAAGCCCCCGAAAAACAGTTCCGGTTCATTGTAAAGACGGGATGCAGCTGATAAAATGGATCTGAGGGCACCGCCTTCAAAAGACGGCAGAAAAGGGGTCATTTTCGTGATCATTCAGTTCATTCGTTACAGATAATGAGAGGTATAGATAAATAGGTTGAAACTTCCAATTTTGCGAGGTTTATTTGTCTGTGCCTTTTTCATTTCATCGGAATAACGAATGAATGAGGTGTTTTTATTGACGTCTATAAAAAGAAAACGCGCGGAATTACTGCAATCATGCCAGTCCGTATTCAGGTGTCCGCTATGCAGTTCGGCCATGGCGGTTTCACAATACAAAAGCTTAATGTGCGGACACGGGCATACATTTGATATATCAAAGCAAGGATATGTGAATTTCCTCAATAAATCGGTCAAAACCCGCTATGACAGGCGGCTGTTCGAAGCGAGACGCGCTCTTTTTGACAGCCGGGAATTTTTTGTCCCGGTTCAAAAGGAGATCGCCGCCATCATCAGCCGCATTCAATCTCCGCAAACTACGGCGGCGATATTGGATGCGGGATGCGGAGAAGGTACTCATTTAGCCGCCGTATGCAAATGGCTTCAGCCCGCTTTTTCCGTGACGGGAATCGGCATTGATCTCTCGAAAGAAGGTGTGCTGCATGCCGCAAAGGCCTTCGGGGATCATTTGGTTTTTGCCGTCGCTGATGTGGCGGATGCGCCGTTTGCCGACAGCTGTTTTGATGTCGTGATGTCTGTTTTATCACCTTGGAATTACAAGGAATGCAGCAGGCTTTTACGAAAGGGCGGCACAGTCATTAAAGCGGTGCCGCGGCGTGATTATTTGAAGGAAGTAAGGGAATTCTTCTTCGGAGACAGTCCTCGGCGGAATGACACCGCCGATTCTGCGGCCGGACGATTCCAAGCGGGCTTTCAAACCTTTGAGCGCAAACGGCTGTGTTACACGAAGACCTTATCGCAGCCTGACCTCGAGCGGCTTGTGAAAATGACGCCCTTAACATGGAAATGTACTGATGAAAGCATCCGGCGGTTTATCAGCCGAAAAGCGGCGGATATTACGATAGATATCGATATTTTAATCGGAACCGGTCCTCTGTAAACAGAAAAGACACGCTGATCGCGTGTCTTTTTTTATTTCCAGACTTCACCGGCAATGCTGACGACATGACGCAGTTTCGCCCATTGCTGTTCTTCTGTGATCAGGTTTCCTTCCTCCGTGGAGGCGAATCCGCATTGCGGGCTGAGGCAAAGCTGATCCAGGCTGACATATTGTGAAGCTTCTTCAATCCGGCGTTTAATCGCGTCCTTGTCTTCAAGTTCGCCATGTTTTGATGTAATCAATCCAAGCACAAGCTGAAGATCAGAGCGTTTGACATAGCGGAGCGGTTCAAAGCCGCCGGAGCGGGAATCATCATATTCCAGGAACAATCCGTCAAGGTCAAGCCCGTCAAAAATCGTTTCAGCCGCTGCATCATAGCCGCCTTCAGCCGTCCATGTGGATTGGAAGTTGCCGCGGCAGATATGCATCGTAACCTTCAGATCGTCAGGGCGGTCCTTGATCGCGTCATTAATGGAAGCGGCAAACAGCTTGCGCAGCTCATCCGGCGTTGTGCCGAAATCTTCAATCTGACGAAGCCCCGCTTCAGATAAGAAAACGGCCCATGCGGTGTCATCAAGCTGAAGGTAGCGGCACCCGGCGTCATAGAAAGCCTGAATCGCTTTTTTATACGCTTTTGACACATCGTGCTGAAATTGTTTGTAATCATTCTGGTAGGCCGCTTTTTCCAATTTTCCGCGGAAAAACAGCATATTCGGACTTGGGATGGTCATTTTCGGAACAGCATCGCCAGCAATGCTGTGCAGGAATTTATAATCTTCGAGCATCGGATGCTGAGAAAAATCAATATCTCCCGTTACTTTAATGCCGCGCGCTTTCGTCTGTACGTTGTGAAACTGAATGCCGCTTTCAGGCGTAAATGCCTCAACCCCGTCTAAATTTTCGAGAAAATCAAAATGCCACCAGGCACGGCGGAATTCGCCGTCAGTCACGACATTGAGGCCGGTTTCTTTCTGCTTTTCCACGCTGCGGATGATTTCTCTGTTTTCGATTTCGCGCAGCTGTTCTGCTGAAATCTCACCTGCCGCTCTTTGCAGGCGGGCTTGCTTCACAGCCGCCGGCCGCAGCAGGCTTCCGACCTGATCCGCGCGAAACGGCGGGTTTTTTCTTAGAAGAGTATGCAATGGTTGTTCTGTGTTTTGCTGTGACATGAATGATTCCTTCTTTCCTGATGAAATATAAAAAAACTCTTCCCTCGGATAGGGAAGAGCTTGCGTCCGCAAATCTCAACCTTATCTTCAGGATTTAGCACCATTCTGCTGAACAGCGGTTGCCGGGTATCATAGGGCCAGTCCCTCCACCTCTCTTGATAAGGAAATATGCTATTTTTCAGAATAAACTGTAATACTCTTAATCTTAGTATATTATCTTATATTGTCAATATATTTCGATAAATATTTTTATTTGTCACCCTCAAATAGAATCATATCTATCACGATGGCGATCGCAAGACAAAGAGCAATATCCTCTTCCTTTTCAATCTGCAAATGATAGGAATCGCCCCAGCTCATCCATGATTTGGTGACGGTCATCCGGTTTGATTTTCCGTCTGTCACTTGAAAATTCCGGCCCCACACATCGCCGGTAAGATCCCAGCCGAGTCCGGAAATTTCAAATTTCGGTTTGAAAAACGTGACTTTCTTGATGACTTGGCAGACGGGTTTGCCGCTGACGGAAATCTCGTAACGGGGAACGAGCGACATCAGTTTCTGATTGACGCTGGCGAGCGTGCGGCCGTCCAAATCAGTCAGCTTCAGTTCATCACCGAATGAAAACAGCTTTCCTTCAACATTGTAGACTTCTTTTCCGCTTTCAAGAAACACTTGAAAACGATTCTTAATCGTAAACATTCGCTCTTTGATGTAAAAATGGTACATAAAAAAACTCCTTTTTTATGTTGTACGAAAAAAGGAGGCGGAAGGTTTCATATCGGCCGGGTGCATAAAAAAAGGCTGCCGATTTTGCGGCAGCTGTCGTTTTTATGATAGCGGCATCCGGCGTTTTTGACGGATCGCATTTAAATCAATGATGTTATTCGTGTCGGCAGCTGTCACCAGCGGGCTTGTCTTTGGCGTTTTCCGGCGGTTGTCCTTACTGAAAGAGAAAACAAGATACCCTGTCAAAGCAGCGAAAATAAGTAGCATCATTTTACATACCTCCCAAAAAAAGTTTTGGTATTATTATTGTACGAAAAAACAAACGAAAAGTATTCAAACAATTGTCACTTTTTTAAAAAATAACGTCATTTTCCGTAAAAATGACTATGGGTTGAAGAAATTTTTCTCTTGTTGTGGTTCTATAGATTGTATCGGATGATGAATGATGATCGTTTATATAACTTTTTCACTATTTTTTGTAAGTGTCTAATTAACTACTTCAGTGTTTTCGTTTGCCTTGTGTTATTCAGTACCCTAAAAAACCGTATGATATGCAAAATAACTGCTTCTAACAGATGACTGCGAGTTGACAGCGCTTTCTTTATTTTTTTAACGAAAACGAGATGTTATCTTAAAAAAATCGTTTGAACATTTTCCGCAGTTTTTTAAAAGGATTTGATTTCGTCTCCAGAACACGCGGGTCTTTTAAGGTTTTTTTCAATTCTTTCGCTACAGTCCCTCTTGCCATAGTCTTCACTCCTTCTTTCCATTTCATACCTTATATACGGAAAGAAAGAAGGAAAGGTTTCATGTGAAAGAAAAAAACCAAAGCAGGGGGCTTTGGTTTTAAGCGCGCTCTTCAAAGAGCCTGGCGATTTCAACAATGACGTTTACCGCCTTTTCCATATGATCGACGGAAATGTATTCATATTTTCCGTGGAAGTTTTGGCCGCCCGTGAAAATGTTCGGTGTCGGCAGTCCCATGTAAGAGAGCTGTGAGCCGTCGGTTCCGCCCCGGATCGGTTCGATAATCGGTTCGATGTCGAGGTTTTTCATGGCTTGATACGCGACATCGACTATCTCTTTGACCGGTTCGATTTTTTCTCTCATGTTGTAATATTGATCACGCAGTTCAAGCTTGATGCTTTCCTTGCCGTATTTGGCCGCTAGCGCATCGGCGGTTTTCTGCATATATTCTTTTCGTTCTGCAAAGCGGTCTCTGTCAAAGTCTCTGATGATGTACGACAGGGCGGCTTCAGAAACGTCTCCGTCCATGGAAAGTAAATGATAGAAGCCTTCATACCCTTCCGTATATTCCGGCGCTTCTTCTTTCGGCAGCGCGTGATGAAATTCCATCGCGATTTTTGAAGCGTTGACCATTTTGTTTTTCGCCGTTCCCGGGTGGACGCTTTTTCCGTAACAAGTAAGCTTTGCGGCGGCTGCGTTAAAGCTTTCATATTGCAGTTCGCCGAGGGGGCCTCCGTCTATCGTGTAGGCGAACGCGGCGTTGAAGCGGCCGACATCGAATTTGTGAGGGCCTCTGCCGATTTCTTCATCAGGCGTGAACGCGACTCGGATCGTTCCGTGCTTGATGTCCGGATGTTTGATCAAGTACGCCATTGCCGTCATGATCTCGGCAATGCCCGCTTTGTTGTCGGCTCCGAGCAGCGTCGTGCCGTCTGTTGTAATCAGCGTCTGGCCTTTATAGCGGGAAAGTTCCGGGAATTGCTCAGGCGACAGGACGACATTGAGTTTGTCATTCAGAACGATATCATGCCCGTCGTAGCTTTCAATAATCTGAGGATTCACATTTTTTCCGGTAAAATCGGTCGCGGTGTCCACGTGAGCCAGAAAACCGACAGTCGGCACGTCTTTATCCGTATTCGCCGGCAGAGTCGCCATGACGTACCCGTTGTCATCGACTGTAATTTCTGTCATGCCGATCGACTTTAATTCATCTGCCAGCATGTTGGCCAATGTCAGCTGGCCGGGGGTTGAAGGGCAGTTTTCATTGTTTTCGTCAGACTGTGTATCGACTTTTACGTAAGAGGTAAAGCGTTCAATGATTTCATTTTTCATACCGTCATCTCCTTTGTCTTATCTTACCATGCGCGGGGGAGGGATTTCTATTTCACAACCCGTTTGAATCGAGGGCTCTGTTTTTTACGCGAATGAAAATAAATTATGAAGAAACGATGACTAAACGATTAAACTTTTTGGAAATGGATGATTGAGGAAGAAAAAACCGATATAATATGGTCAATTCATTCAATAGGGGAGGCTTTCTTCATGGCGATTTTAGTGACAGGCGGAGCGGGTTATATCGGCAGCCACACATGTGTCGAGCTGTTAAACGGCGGCTATGACATCGTGGTTCTGGATAATCTGTCAAACAGTTCACCGGAAGCATTGGAGCGTGTGAAAGACATTACCGGAAAAGGGCTTGTGTTTTATGAAGCGGATCTCCTTGACCGTGACGCCGTTCACCGGGTGTTTGCTGAAAATGAGATTGAAGCCGTCATTCATTTTGCGGGATTAAAAGCCGTCGGTGAGTCTGTGGCTGTTCCGCTCCGTTATTATCATAATAATCTGACGGGAACGTTTATTTTATGTGAAGCCATGCAGGCACACGGTGTGAAAAAAATCGTCTTCAGTTCTTCAGCGACGGTTTACGGCGTTCCGGAAACAACGCCGATCACTGAGGATTTTCCTTTAAGCGCCACCAATCCTTACGGGCAGACAAAGCTGATGCTGGAACAGATTTTACGCGATCTGCATAATGCGGACTCTGAATGGAGCATTGCGCTGCTCCGCTACTTTAATCCGTTCGGCGCGCACCCGAGCGGCCGGATCGGAGAAGACCCGAACGGCATCCCGAATAATTTAATGCCGTACGTCGCACAAGTCGCTGTCGGCAAGCTTGAGCGATTGCAGGTGTTCGGCAATGATTATCCGACAAAGGATGGCACCGGCGTGCGGGATTACATCCATGTCGTTGACCTTGCCGAGGGCCATGTCAGAGCGCTCGAAAAGGTGCTGAACACAACGGGCGCCGACGCCTATAATCTCGGCACGGGAAGAGGCTACAGCGTTCTGGAGATGGTCAAGGCGTTTGAAAAAGTATCGGGAAAAGAAGTGCCGTACCGTTTTGCAGACCGGCGCCCGGGAGACATCGCCGCATGCTTCGCAGACCCGGCAAAAGCGAAGGCTGAATTAGGCTGGGAAGCAAAGCGCGGGCTTGAAGAAATGTGCGCCGACTCTTGGAAGTGGCAGTCCTCCAATGTGAACGGGTACCAAAAGGCGTAAAAAGAAAGAGACCTTCAAATGATGAAGGTCTCTTTTGTTATGATGATTATTTAATTTTCACTTCAACATCGTTGCTGAACTTTAATTTCCAAGTGCCTTTAGAGTATGCGTCTTTATCAACTTCAAAAGCTTTTACGTCAGTCACTTTAATGTTCGGGTTCAAGTCACTTAAAATTTTACTGTTGTCTACTTTTGTTTCTGTTGCATAGCTTGAAGAAGCATCAATATCTGAATCATAAGATGTTCCTTTAGAATCTACTAATTTCGCTCTTGGAATGGAGAAAGAGCTTAACGGCTTGTTTGAAACATTTTTAACCGTGTATTGAACAGCTACGATAACGCCGCCGTCAGACGCTTTTTTCTCGACAAATTGAGAGCCTACTGAATCTCTTTTTTCCACTTTCGTAACAGTAACTTCAGTTTTCTCAGTCTTAACAGTGTCACCGATGTTATACAGTTTTTCTTTAGATTCCGCAGCTTTTGAAGACGCAGTTTTAGATGATGAAGAATCGCCTCCGCCGCCGATGTTTACGAGAATGATAATAACCACCACTGCCAGAAGCAATGTGATGATTTTATGTCTCATGAAAAAGTTTCTCTGATCTTTACCGCAGTTTGGGCATTTTTTAACGCCTTTAGCGATTTCTTTGCCGCATGCCTTACAAGACACCAGGTTGCCTGCCATAATATTTCCTCCTATGTAAACTATTTCTTAAAAACTACATACTATAATGCCTGTAAAATAACCTATAGTCAATAATATTTTGAGAAAAAAAGTATTTTAATGATTTTTTAGTCATGTATTTTAAGGTCCTTTTTAGTATCGGCAGATCGTTCGCATTTTCCATAGGTTTATTGAAAAAAGAGTGGTTGAACATGTTCGTGATTTCCCGTATAATCTTGAAAGATAATATAAAAACTGAACATAAAAAACAGTGGTTTTCTAGGGTTCCGCAATCTGAATTGGTCTGGACCGAGAGAAAACACACAGCAGGTTCCTGCTGTGACACGTTGGGATAAAAGCCCGGGAGTTTCTGCTCTTTTAATGAAGAGTGCTCTCCCGGGCTTTTTTGATTTTATAAAAAAGGGAGTGTCTGGGATGAAAAAGAGATTGCTGGATGTGCTGATGCTGATTATTGGAGCTTTTATCTTTGCTTTGGCCGTTAATTTATTCGCCATTCCGAATGATCTTGGAGAGGGCGGGGTAACGGGAATCACCCTGATCTTGTACTATGTGTTTGAATGGTCGCCCGGGGTGACGAATATCATTTTGAACGGGATTTTATTGATTATCGGATATAAATTTTTAGACGGAAAAACAACGCTTTATACGATCATTACCGTTGTCGCCAACTCACTGTTTCTGCATCTGACGCATGATTGGCACTCGCCTTCACATGAACTCATTATTAATACTATTTTTGCGGGTGTGTTTGCCGGTGTCGGAATCGGGATCATTATTCGAGTCGGAGGCACGACTGCGGGTTCTGCCATTTTGGCGAGGATTGCGAACAAATATCTCGATTGGAATATCAGCTATGCGCTTTTGTTCTTTGATCTGATTGTCGTCTTCAGTTCTTATTTCATCATCGGTGCGGAAAAAATGATGTTTACCATTGTTATGCTGTACATCGGAACGAAGGTGATGGACTTTATCATTGAAGGCCTGAATACGAAAAAAGCGGTGACGATTATATCTGAGCATAAGCACGAAATCGCTGAACAGGTCAACACGCTGATGGACAGAGGGGTTACGCTGCTGTCGGGTAAAGGAAATTACACGGGGCAGTCGAAGGAAATTTTATATATCGTCATCCAGAAACAAGAGCTTTCCATGCTCAAAAAAATTATTAAAAGCTGTGATACAAAAGCGTTTGTCATTGTTCATGATGTGCGTGATGTCTTTGGTGAAGGCTTCGTCGATATCTCTAAATAAAAAGGATCCCTCTGCCGGCGCGGAGGGTTTTTTCTTATGCCGGCAGAAGCGGTTATGATTCGTTTCCCGGGAAATAGCCTGAAAGCTGTTTCTTAAAACGAAGTGGATACAATCGGCCGGACGTTTTATACTGAAAATATGATAGAGCGATAGAAAGGAGCGCATATGAACCCGTTATTGGCAATTTACCCGAGGGCTGTGTTGTCTGATACGTGCTGTACGGCGGACGATGTCTTTTGCTTTTATGATGAGAAAAGGCGGGTCTATGTCGCCATTCCGAAGGAGGATATCACCCCGAAGGAGAAACTGCTTCTGGAATCATTTTTGACGCCCGCTGAAGAAAAAGGCGTTTTTTTTCCGGAGACGGCGGCAGCAAAGAGGTGGCGGCGTTTTCTGCTGGAAGAAGGTCCGGTGCCTGATGTCAAGGAGCCGCGTGTCCGTTTTATCCATTATGACTTATTGGGAGAACGGGACTGGGGGGCATTCACAGAAGCGCTGCGCCATTTCTGGCCGGTTTCATATACAGTTGTCCGGACGGGGAGGGATCATGGCGTGATTGTGGAGGAAGAAAAGCTGGAAGCGCCAGATTCGGATGACATCGCATCTTTTGTGAAGATTCTTGAAGGCGATTTTTATTTCAGTGTCCGTTTTTTCGTCGGAAGGTATTACTGCAAGGGGGAACGTCTGCGCCTTCATTATCAGAGAGAACAGCAATATTGTCAGATCGGCCGGCGTCATCTCCCGCAGCTGAGCACGCTGACCGCGGAAACGGTATTTCCGGCCATGCTCACGGAGGAAAGCAGAGAAAAGCTCTCAGCCTTGCTTCACGAAGAAGCGGCGCTGCTGTTTCAGAAAGAACCGGAGCTGAAGCATACGATTCAGACTTTTATTGAACATAACTCGAACATGTCGCTCACATCGAAAAAACTGCATTTGCACCGCAACAGTCTTCAATATCGGATTGATAAATTTGCGGAACGCTCAGGTATTGATATTAAGACATATCGGGGCGCCCTGCTGGCTTATTTCATTTGTCTGCAATATGAAAAATCACATTAAATGGGAAATGTGCACGAAGGCAGCGGACTTTTTTTATGAACATTGCCTATATCCGCCGCCGTCTGACGCTGTTACAATCCTATTTAAGAAAGCGTTTACAAATAAAGGGGGATATACATGGCGGAACTTCGGCTCGAGCATATTTATAAGTATTACGATCAAAAAGAAGCGGCTGTCGATGATTTTAACCTTCATATTAAAGATAAAGAGTTTATCGTGTTTGTCGGTCCGTCGGGTTGCGGCAAGTCGACAACTTTGCGGATGGTAGCCGGGCTGGAAGACATTACGAAGGGCGATTTCTATATCGGTGACACGAGAGTGAATGACATCGCTCCTAAAGACAGGGATATCGCCATGGTGTTTCAAAACTATGCGTTATATCCGCACATGACGGTCTATGATAATATCGCATTCGGTCTGAAGCTGAGGAAGATGCCGAAACCGGAGATTAAAAAACGGGTCGAAGAAGCGGCGAAAATGCTGGGGCTCACAGAGTATCTGCACCGCAAACCGAAGGCGCTCTCCGGCGGACAGCGTCAGCGGGTTGCATTAGGGCGGGCGATTGTCAGGGACGCCAAAGTGTTTTTAATGGATGAGCCGCTGTCAAATCTGGACGCAAAGCTTCGGGTGCAGATGCGGGCAGAAATTATTAAGCTCCACCAAAGGCTGCAAACAACCACAATCTATGTGACGCACGACCAAACAGAAGCACTGACGATGGCGACACGCATCGTAGTCATGAAGGACGGAAAAATTCAGCAGATCGGCACCCCGAAAGAAGTGTATGAACATCCCGAAAACGTATTTGTCGGCGGGTTCATCGGCTCCCCGGCGATGAACTTTTTCAAAGGAAAGCTGACGGACGGCGCCATTCAGATCGGTTCAGCCGCTCTCAGCGTGCCGGAAGGGAAAATGAAAATGCTCCGGGAAAAAGGGTATGCCGGCAAAGATATCATCTTCGGCATCCGCCCGGAAGACATACATGACGAGCTGATTGTGGTAGAATCCTATAAGAATTCATCCATCACAGCTAAAATCAATGTCGCGGAATTGCTCGGGTCAGAAATTATGGTTTATTCCCGGATCGGGGATCAGGATTTTATCGCCCGGATTGACGCCCGCCATGACATTCGTGCCGGTGAGGAATTGACCGTCGCTTTCGACATGAATAAGGCTCACTTTTTTGACAGTGAAACAGAAATCAGAATCCGCTCATAACGCAAAGCCGGACAGCTGGATGTCCGGCTTTTTTGATGTAACAATTTATGACGCATAACCGATATAAAAAGTAAATAGAAGACAGAAAGCAGGAAAACGATGAAACGCATGATCATGTGCATGTGCCTTTTGGCTGCCGTGTTTACACTTGCCGCCTGCTCGGGCCATGAGGCAAGCGCCGAACAAAGCATTCCGAAGGCAGAAGCGCACAGCGAAAAAAAGTCCGTAAAGCGGCAAATCAAAAAAGAGCCGGATACGTCCGCCTGGGTTCAAACGAAAGGAACGGCAAGACTGCCGATTCTGATGTATCACAGCATTTCAGAGGGAAACAGCCTGCGTGTGCCGAAGGAAGAATTCCGGCAGCATATGAAGTGGCTTCATGATCACGGTTATTATACGATGACTCCTGAAGAAGCCTATCTGATGCTGACGGAGGATAAGGAGCCGCGTGAAAAATGTGTTCTGATCACATTTGATGACGGCTATACCGACAATGTGAAAGCGGCCTATCCCATTTTAAAGAAATACAAGATGAAAGCGACAATCTTTATGATCGGAAACTTTATCGGGCATAAGAATCATCTGACTGAGAAGCAGATGAAGGAGATGGCCGCCCACGGCATTTCCATTCAGAGCCATACGATGAACCATCTCGAATTGAACGGGCTTACACCGCAGCAGCAGCGACGTGAAATGAAGGACTCTAAGCGTTTATTTGATCAAATGTTCGGGCAGCGGACGTCTATGATCAGCTACCCTGTCGGACGATATAATAAGGAAACATTAAAAGCCGCCGCCTCGTCAGGCTACCGTATGGCGGTCACGACGGAGCCGGGAGCGGCATCTAGAGATCAGGGGCTTTACGGGCTTCACCGCGTCCGTGTGTCGCCGGGCATGTCCGGCGCGGCATTCGGCTCTTATATTCAAAATGTGATGAAATAACAGAGCCTCCGCATATGCGGAGGCTTTTTTCAGTTTAATAGAATTGATGAAGCAGCAGAAGAGTGACGCTCACGGTAATCGCTCCGCCAATTCTGGTCGACACTTGGGCGAACGGCATAAGCTCAAGCCGTTCAGCGGCGCTCAAGATCGCGACGTCGCCGGTGCCGCCCTGGCCGGAATGGCAGGCATTAATAACCGCCGTCTCAATCGGGTACAGATTCAGCCATTTTCCGGTCAGAAAACCGACGGCCATCATCGTGACGACGATTGATAAAATGGTAATGATGTTGCTGATCGTAAACGCCGCAATCAGCTTGTCCCACGGTGTCATTGAAACGCCGATCGCAAATAAGAGCGGATAGGTCACGGCTGTCGAGAAAAAGCGCGAGACGCCGAAGGCTCCGTTTTCAATCGAAGCCGGCGCCAGCCTGAACAGCTTAATGAGAACGGCAAGGACGAGCATCACGACAGGAGCCGGAAGCTGAAAGAAATCATGCGCCAGCATGCCGACCAAATAGAGGGAAACCGCTAAAATACCGCCCGAAGCGAAAAAGGACAAATCAAACGTTTTATCATCGGCCGGCTGTTCCAATGCGGGAG
Organism: Bacillus sp. YH3-2-B2; assembly: GCF_053663335.1. Lineage (NCBI taxonomy): Bacteria > Bacillati > Bacillota > Bacilli > Caryophanales > Bacillaceae > Bacillus > Bacillus sp. YH3-2-B2. The sequence continues at coordinate 229,101 of NZ_JBSJQE010000002.1, forward strand.
CGGAATGATCAGACTTATCAACCTTCCCGTTGCCCGTCCATTCCGGTTTGCGTTTCCCGATGACATTCAGCAAACCCGATAACATAATAGCGCACAGGCTGCCGAGCATGATGGACGGCAGCACAAGCGCAAAGGCGTCTCCCTGGGACATCGGCATAATATCGGAGTAGCCGATGGATAAAGGAATCGCGCCTTCACCGACACCCCCCGCCATAATCGGAACGACGATATAAAGCAGCGTGTGCTGAAAGCCGAGCCCGAGCAGCGTCCCGACGCATAAGCCGACGATGGCGGCCGCGATCGAGCCGGCGATCAGCGGAATAAAAATCTTAACGAAAGCTTTGACGAGCGTCTCTCTTTTCATCCCGAGAATACTGCCGACGACGATACCGGCAATAAATAGATAGAGAAAGTTGGAGCTTTCCGTGAATTCTGTTGTTGAAGTAATAATGTCTTTCGGAAGCAGGTGGTAGTAGACGACAGCGGATGGAATAAAGGTTGCGAGAATCGCAGGGCCGCCGATGGACCGCACGATCGGAATGGATTTTCCGATCTGGCCGAAGGTAAATCCGAAAAAACTCATGACGGCAATTGATGTCAGAATGTCGCTTTTTACATCACGGCTCATGACAAACACCGTAATAAGCAAGAAAAGCAGGATATAGATAGGAAGAGGAATAATGCCGATTCTTATATTCATTGCTCTGGCAAACCAGTTATCAGTCCGTTCCTGTTTTTGGATTGAATCCGTTTGCAATTTTGGTTGAAGTTCTCCCATGCTTGTTCCCCCAGTCGTTATGTAGTGAAAAAATATCCCCATTTAAAGTATACTAAAAAATTTAAATTGTTCATATATTATGAATTTACTAGAGGACATGCTTTCTTCACATTTTCTTTCTCAAAATGGCGATTTGGCGGGCTTTTTCACCGAGAAAAGCATTTTGTTCGCCACACGAATAAAAAAGAGGTACGATATCAAAGGGACAAATATCCTAGGTGCTGACATAAAATCTCTACAAATCCGACAATAATCAGTCACAATTTCAGCCTGATTTTAGGTATATTGATCTTTTTTTTTGGGCTGAATCGTTGTAAAGTAATGATATTGAATCATTTCTATGACAGCCGCTGTCCCCCAGGGTGTACAGGCTGATATTTCAATAGTTTTGACGAACTTGTGAAACATTGAGCAAATATATCATTTTTTGTGAAATACCGAGCAATGATTTCACTATGTTTGTGAAATGTTGAGCAATTTACCAGATTGGAGGAAAAACATCATGAGTGAGTTGGTATTAGCCCGCATTCAATTTGCATCTACAACATTGTTTCACTTCTTGTTTGTGCCTATGTCTATCGGGCTTGTGTTTATGGTTGCTTTGATGGAGACGCTTTATGTTGTCAAAAAACAAGAGGCCTATCTCAAAATGGCTAAATTTTGGGGGCATCTCTTTTTAATTAACTTTGCTGTCGGCGTCGTCACAGGGATTCTTCAGGAATTCCAGTTCGGATTGAACTGGTCTGATTATTCCCGTTTTGTCGGGGACGTATTTGGGGCTCCGCTTGCGATTGAAGCGCTTTTGGCGTTTTTTATGGAGTCTATTTTTATCGGATTATGGATTTTCGGCTGGGACCGTTTATCTAAAAAAGTGCATTTGCTTTGCATTTGGCTTGTATCCTTCGGAACGATTATGTCATCTTTCTGGATTTTGACGGCAAACTCATTCATGCAGGAGCCGGTCGGCTTTACGATTAAAAACGGCCGCGCGGAAATGAATGACTTCGGAGCGCTTTTGACAAACCCTCAGCTTTGGGTTGAATTCCCTCACGTCATTTTCGGAGCGCTTGCGACGGGTGCTTTCTTTATCGCCGGTGTCAGCGCATTTAAATTATTGAAGAAAAAAGAAGTGCCTTTCTTCCATAAATCTTTCAAGCTTTCGATGATTGTCGGTCTGATCGCCGGTATCGGCGTTGCGTTCAGCGGACACATGCAGGCTGAGCATTTAATGGAATCGCAGCCGATGAAAATGGCCGCCAGTGAAGCGCTTTGGGATGACAGCGGTGATCCTGCCGCGTGGACGGCTTTTGCGAATATTGATACGAATAAAGAAAAAAACACATCAGAAATTTCAATTCCTTACGCACTCAGCTACTTGGCTTACCAGAAGTTCAGCGGCAGTGTGAAAGGGATGAAAACACTTCAAAAAGAATATGAAAAAACGTACGGAAAAGGCGACTATATCCCGCCTGTCAAAACGACGTTCTGGAGTTTCCGCATTATGGCGGGAGCGGGCGCGCTTATGATTTTTGCCGCGATTGCAGGCTTTATTCTGAACCGCCGCAAAAAGCTTCATACGAGCAAGTGGTATTTACGGGGCATGATCGCACTGATCGCATTCCCGTTCATTGCGAACTCTGCCGGATGGATTATGACTGAAATCGGCCGCCAGCCGTGGACGGTTATGGGGCAAATGACAACCGCACAATCCGTTTCGCCTAACGTAACGACGGGATCTCTGCTGTTTTCAATTATCGGTTTCGGCGTCATGTACTTGATTTTAGGCGCGCTGCTTGTTTTCCTATTCGTTCGTGAAATTAAAAAAGGTGCGGACCATGATGATCACAAGGATGTTCCTGTATCAACGGATCCGTTCAGTCAGGAGGTCTACCATGGGGTCACTTCATGATCTTTGGTTTGTACTCGTTTCAGTTTTGTTTGTCGGATTTTTCTTTTTAGAAGGTTTTGATTTCGGTGTCGGCATTTCGACCCGATTTCTTGGCCATAATGAATTAGAACGCAGAGTGCTGATTAACACCATCGGCCCGTTCTGGGATGCGAATGAGGTATGGCTGCTGACAGGTACGGGAGCGATCTTCGCGGCATTCCCGAACTGGTATGCGACGATGCTGAGCGGATATTATATTCCGTTTATCATCATCCTTCTTGCTTTAATGGGCCGCGGGGTGGCGTTTGAATTCCGCGGAAAAGTGAATCATTTAAAATGGGTCAAAACATGGGACTGGGTGATTTTCTTCGGCAGCCTTATCCCGCCGTTTGTATTCGGCCTTATCTTCACAAGCTTGTTCCGCGGCATGCCGATTGACGGCCATATGAATATGCATGCGGGTTTCTCAGATATTGTGAACGTGTATTCCGTCCTTGGCGGAGCAGCCGTCACCCTTCTTTCATTCCTGCACGGTTTAATGTTTGTCACACTGCGCACGATCGGTGATTTACAAGAGCGTGCGAGAAAAATGGCAAAACGCGTAATCGGTGTTATCTTTCTTGTTGTACTTGCTTTCTTTGCAATGTCTGCATACGATACGGATATGTTTACACGCCGGGCAAACATCACGATTCCGGTATTCGTGCTGATTGTCATCTGCAACGTTCTTGCTGTTGTGTTCATGAGCAAGAAAAAAGACGGCTGGGCATTCGGTATGACCGGCGCGGGTCTTGCTTTGACAGTTGCGATGATTTTTATCTCTCTGTTCCCGCGCGTCATGGTCAGCTCGCTGAAAAGCGCGTATGACTTAACAGTAGCTAACGCGTCATCCGGTGATTATTCACTTAAAGTCATGACAATTGCCGCACTGACTCTGCTGCCGTTTGTCATCGGCAGTCAGATCTGGAGCTATTATGTCTTCCGGAAACGCGTCAGCCATAAGGAGCCTATGACTTATTAATGGGAAAAGACCTGTTTCTTTATAAAGGAATGAAGCGGATTCTTGCGATCATTACGGGATTAACGATTATACAAACGGCCGCCATCATCTTGCAGGCGGAATGGCTGAGCCAGGCGGTAACCGGATTATTTAACGGGAAGCGGATTGCTTCTCTTTATCCGGTTATCGGCTTTTTCCTGCTTGCGTTTTTGGTCCGGCATGCGGTAACAGCGGTCCGGCAGAAAATCGTATACCAATATGCCGCGCAAACCGGCGCAGACTTAAGAAAAAGATTTCTTGAGCAATTGTTCCGTCTCGGCCCCCGCTTTGCGAAAAAAGAGGGGACAGGCCGGATGGTGACGCTGGCGATGGAAGGCATCAGCCAGTTCCGCCGTTATTTAGAGCTGTTTCTGCCGAAAATGGTCAGCATGGCGATTGTGCCGGCGGCCGTTGTTATTTACGTGTTTTTTCAGGATAAAACATCGGCTTTGATTCTGATTCTTGCGCTTCCGATTTTGATTGTATTTATGATTCTGCTCGGACTTGTCGCACAGAAAAAAGCCGATCGCCAATGGAAGTCCTATCAGACGCTTTCCAATCATTTCGTGGATTCGCTCCGCGGACTGGAGACATTGCGGTTTTTAGGATTAAGCAGATCACACAGTAAAAACATCTTTCATGTCAGTGAGAGATACCGCAAGGCGACGATGAGCACGCTCCGGGTCGCGTTTTTATCATCATTCGCCCTGGATTTCTTTACGATGCTGTCGGTGGCGACAGTGGCGGTGTTTCTCGGCCTGCGGCTGATAGACGGACAAATTCTGCTCGGTCCGGCATTGACAGCGCTGATTCTCGCGCCTGAATATTTTCTCCCGGTCCGCGAAGTGGGAAATGATTACCACGCGACGTTAAACGGGCAGGAGGCGGGGAAAACCATTCAAGCGATTTTGGCGCAGCCCGGTTTTAAAGAAGAAAAGCCGCTCGAACTTGATACGTGGACTGACGGGGATGAATTACAGCTTGCGCGTTTGTCCGTCCGAGAATCGATGTCTGAATTTCATCTGTCCTTTAAAGGGAAGAAGAAAATCGGGATTATCGGGGAAAGCGGTGCGGGAAAATCGACACTCATTGATGTGCTGGGCGGCTTTTTAGAGCCTGCGTCCGGTGAGATCAAGGTAAACGGTGAATCCCGCTCGCATCTTCAGTCGGACGGCTGGCAGAAGCAGCTGCTTTATATTCCGCAGCATCCGTACATTTTTGATGACACGCTTATGAATAATATCCGGTTTTATCATCCTGATGCTTCCCGTGAGGAAACGGCGCGCGCTGCTGATTCAGCGGGTCTTTCCGGACTGATCCGCGATCTGCCCGGCGGCCTTGACGGCCGGATCGGCGAGGGCGGACGGGCGCTCAGCGGAGGGCAGGCTCAGCGTGTCGCGCTGGCCAGAGCCTTTTTAGGAAACCGGCCGATTCTCCTTTTGGATGAGCCGACCGCTCACCTTGATATTGAAACAGAATATGAAATAAAAGAAACGATGAAAGACCTGTTTGAAAACAAACTTGTCTTTCTGGCCACTCACCGTCTTCACTGGATGCTTGAGATGGACGAAATTATCGTGCTTGATGACGGCGCGGTGGCGGAAATCGGCACCCACGACGAATTGATGGCGAAACAAGGCGTATACGCCAAACTTGTAAAGGCGCAACTGGGGGAAAGAACATGAGAAAAGAAGAATGGATTCTGCCGTATATAAAGCAAAATGCCCGTTTGTTTGTTCTTGTGATTTTTTTAGGCGCGGTGACGATTTTTTCGGCGGCCTTTCTCATGTTCACTTCCGGTTTTTTGATCTCTAAGTCGGCGACAAGGCCTGAGAATATCCTGCTGGTGTACGTTCCGATTGTGGCCGTGCGGACGTTCGGGATTGCCCGTTCAGTCTCACGGTACGCCGAGCGTCTGACGGGACACCATATCATTTTGAAAATCGTGTCCGACATGAGGGTGCGGCTTTACAATATGCTGGAGCCGGCCTCGCTCATGCTTTCATCCCGTTTTCGGACGGGCGACATGCTCGGCATTTTGGCTGAGGATATTGAGCATTTGCAGGATGCGTTTTTAAAAACGATTTTCCCGGCGGTTTCCGCTTTGCTGCTGTATGCGGCATCCGTTATCGGACTCGGCTTTTTTTCCTGGCCGTTTGCCGCTTTTGCGGCGATTTACCTGTTTATATTGGTTGTATTGTTTCCGGTTGTGTCGCTTCTTGTGACGAGAGCGAAAAACATAAGGCTGAAAAGCGGCCGGAATACGCTCTACAGCCGGCTGACAGATGCCGTGCTCGGCGTGAGCGACTGGATGTTCTCGGGACGACAGGCGGCCTTTATTTCCTCTTATGAAGAGAAAGAGAAGGCATGGTTTGACCTTGAAAGCAAACGTCAGCGGTTTACGAGATGGCGTGATCTCGCCGCGCAATGCCTCGTCGGCGGTTTCATATTAATCATGCTGTTCTGGACGGCGGGTCAGTATGCGGACGGCAGCATCGCCAACACGATGATCGCGGCCTTTGTGCTTGTCGTATTTCCATTGACGGAGGCGTTTCTGCCCCTTTCGGATGCGCTGACGGAAGTGCCTTCTTATCAAGATTCCATCAAAAGAATGAGTAAGGCGGCTCCGGAGCTGCGAAGTCGTGAGGTGAAGCAGACCGATGAGAAACTGGATGTATCCGATGTGACACTTACATTTGATAACGTGACGTTTTCTTATGATCAGCACAGTCATGTGCTTGACCGTTTTTCCTTCACTCTCCGCCAGGGGGAAAAAATGGCGCTGCTCGGCAGGAGCGGCTCCGGTAAGTCGACCTCTCTCGCTTTAATTGAAGGCGCCTTAGTTCCCGATTCGGGCAAGGTGATGCTGAACGGGCTGGAAACTGCGGCCGTGCAGGAGCAGATTTCCTCAGCGGTGGCCGTTTTGAATCAGAAACCTCATCTCTTTAACACGAGCATTATGAACAATATCCGGCTCGGAAACGGCAAGGCGAGTGATGAAGATGTTAAGCGTGCGGCTCGGCAAGTGAAGCTGCATGATTATATTGAATCACTGCCTGACGGATATGAAACGTCCGTGCAGGAGACGGGGATTCGTTTCTCAGGCGGGGAACGGCAGCGGATCGCGCTTGCCCGTATTCTGCTCCAAGACACGCCGGTCATTATCCTAGATGAACCGACGGTCGGCCTTGATGCGGTCACTGAACGTGAATTGCTTGATACGATTTTTGATGTTTTTAAAGAGAAAACGATCCTCTGGATTACACACCATTTAGCGGGTGTGGAAACAGCTGATAAAATCGTCTTTTTAGAAAATGGAAAAGCAGAAATGGAAGGAACCCATCAAGAACTGCTTGCAGAAAACGAACGGTACCGGAAGCTTTACCGTCTTGATGTTCCGATCAGAACATAAACAGCCGCAAACGAGCGGCTGTTTTTTTTGTGCGGTTTAAAATCTCTTCTTGTTTGGAATATAAATAGGAGACAGAAGAGGAGGTACAGAGATGAATATAATAGATTGGACGGAACAGGATGTGAAAGATACGCTGCCGAAACGGGAGGCGGACAGCCATAAAGGAACGTTCGGGACGGCGTTATTGCTGGCCGGGAGCGATGACATGCCGGGAGCCGCCCTTCTGGCCGGATTGGGTGCGATGAGAAGCGGTGTCGGCAAGCTCGTCATCGGTACATCGGCAGGCGTCATTCCGCTTATCGTCCCGGTGCTGCCGGAAGCCACGTACTGGCGGGACGGGTGGAAAAAAGCCGCGGCGGGCCAGCCCGGGGAAACCATCCGGGCCGCTGCCATCGGGCCGGGCCTTCCCCAAACAGACGAAGTGCAGCAGGCGGCTGATCAGCTGCTTTCTGGCGATTATCCCGTCATACTGGATGCGGGCGCCATTACGAAAAGAACCTATCCGAAGAGGAAAGCTCCCGTGATCTTGACGCCTCATCCCGGCGAATTTTCCAGAATGACAGGCCTTCCGATTCAAGAGATTCAGCAGAACAGAGCGGAATATGCCGCGGAATGGGCGGAGCGGCTTCATGTCACGATTGTCCTGAAAGGAAACGAAACCATTATCGCTTTTCCCGACGGGGAATGCCGCAGGAATACAACCGGAAACGGCGCGCTTGCAAAAGGCGGGACCGGCGACACGCTGACGGGAATGATTCTCGGCATGCTGTGCTGTCATCAAGACCCGAAGCATGCCGTATTGAACGCCGTCCGCCTTCACGGCGAATGTGCGGAATTATGGACGAAAGAGCGCTCCGCCCATACCTTATTGGCGCACGAACTTTCTGAACTGCTGCCGCGTGTATGGAAGGAATATGAATAAAGAAAAGGCGTCTTCATAGGGAAGGCGCCTCTTTTTGTTTTAACCTTGATTTCATCAGGACATAATACAGCAGCGACGGAACGGCCAGGCCGATGACCCAGGCAATGTCGCCTCCGCCGAATATTTCAGCGAGCGGCCCGATGTAAAAGGAGGTATTGATGAACGGGATTTCTAATATAATCGACAAAACGAAGGCGGCCGCTGTAATCCAATTGACCCTGCCGTATTGCCCGTTGACGTCAAACATCGATTTGACGTGGTATTTTCCGCGGCGGATAAAATAGTAATCCACGAGGTTGATCGCCGTCCATGGAATTAAGAAATAACTGATGAAAAAGATGAAATTTAAAAACAGTTCCATGAAATTGCTTTGGCCCAAGAGACTTAATACAGTACCCGCTGCCGTCACACAAAGGATCATTACCACTCTCGTTTTCGGCGTCACCTTCAGTTTTAAAAACGGCTCCAAGGTAGTCGTGGTTGACATAAAGGCTCCGTATAAATTAAAGACGTTGATCGCCATTTGCCCGAACAGGACGATGATCAGCATAATAAAGGAAAACGGACCGAACAATCGGACAATCTCATTTCCCGCATTAGCGGTAAATTCCGGGAGCGCCGTCGTCAAAATGGCGCCGAGAAGCATCATCCAGATGGAACTGACTGACGTACCTGCATAGCTGTACCAAAAAGTATGCGATGCCGGTGTTTTGACCGGCAGATAACGGGAATAATCTGCGACATATGGCGCGTATGCCAGCTGCCATGTGGCCACCGCGCTGACCGCCACTAGAAAAACAGGCAGATCTAATGAGCCGGGCACCCAGCTTCCTGAAGGAATCGGCAGTTGAAAAATAAGAATTGTTGCAGCAAAAAAAACGGCAAAGGAGGTCCAAGAGAGGATTTTCTGCATTTTGTGAATCAGATCATGACCGTAGATCGTGAGTAAAAAACAGATGGCGCTTAAGCCGATAATACACCATGAAGCCGGAATCGGGACAAAGCTGCTCAGTGTACCGGCTGCGAGAATCGTACTGCTCGCAAAGAAGCCCAGATAGATAAACATGACCAAAAAGAGGGGCAGAATCGCTCCGATCACGCCGAATTGCGCGCGGCTTTGAATCATTTGCGGAATTCCGAGCTGAGGTCCTTGTGCGGAATGAGACGCCATAAAGATTGCGCCGATAAAGGTTCCGATTATAATGGCGGCGATACTCCAAAAGAGATCGAGTCCCATTGTAACGGGCAGTGTGCCTGTGACTAACGTCGTAATATGCATATTAGCCCCGAACCAGACGGGGAATAAATCTTTAGCCTTTCCGTGTCTTTCGTCATGCGGAATATGTTCAATCGTTCGCCTTTCTACTTTCAATAGATAATCTCCTCCGTATGTTCTTCTTTAACATAAAGACATAGCTTAACAGATTGACCTGCCGTTTACAAATTCCAGCATGCAGGAAAAACATTGTAAAGCCTCGCTGACAGCCGTTCAAAGTTTTTTTTGAAAAACGGTACAAACACTGCCGCCAAAACGATTTGCCAGGGGTTAAAAGGCATGGATACGCTTACTGACTAATATGTATGAAGGAGAAATGTGTCAATCTTTTGACGAATGGAACCATTATTCGTTAAGCTGAAAGAATAGTTTACTTTGTGTAAATTTCATTAATGAAAAGGGGATTGATGATATGTGTACAAGTCTTACATTGAAAACGACAGACGGTAATCACCTATTGGCGCGAACGATGGATTTTGCATTTCAGCTCGGTACGGACGTCGTGCTTTACCCTCGTCAGTACAGCTGGAAAAGCGAAGCTGACGGCAGGATGCATAAGACGAAATACGCATTTATCGGCATGGGGAGAAATCTCGGCAATGTTCTGTTTGCCGACGGCGTAAATGAAAAAGGGCTGTCGTGTGCGACGCTGTATTTTCCGGGCTTTGCGGGATACGAGAAAGCGGAACGGGAGGGCACCTGTCACATCGCTCCTCATGAGTTTGTCACCTGGGCCTTATCAAACTGTGACTCTCTTGAAGACATAAAGGAAAAGCTCTCAATGCTGACGATTGTAGAGAAGAAGTTAATGTTATTGGATGCGGTGCTGCCTCTTCATTGGATTTTATCAGACCGCACGGGCAGCTGCATTGTCATCGAGCCGACACCGGAGGGAATGAAAGTATATGACAACAAACCCGGAGTGATGACCAACAGTCCGGAATTCCCTTGGCATGTGACCAATCTGCGCCATTATATCGGAATCAGGCCGCAGCAGTCAGAAAGCAAAACATTGGGCGGAATGACATTAACCGCTTTCGGCCAAGGATCTGGAACGATCGGGCTTCCCGGTGATTACACGCCGCCATCCCGGTTCATCAGAGCCGCTTATCTGAAAGAGCATTTAGAGCCTGCCGCCCATGAAACGGATGGCGTTACGGCCGCTTTACACGTGCTGTCCAATGTGAATATTCCAAAAGGCGCGGTGATCACAGAGGAGAATGAAATTGATTATACGCAGTATACGTCGGTCATGTGCTGTGACACCGGAAACTACTACTTTCATCTGTACGACAACCGGCAGATTCACAAAGTAAGTTTATTCCATGAAGATCTTGACCGTCCGGAGCCGAAAGTATTTGCGGCCGCGGCGGAGCAGAATATACAGGAGCTGAATTAGCTCAAAAAAAAACAGGACGCGATTGTCCTGTTTTTTTATTTAATACGGATCAGACGGATGGCTTTCCTGTTCAGCCTGTTTTGCGGCTTGTGCCGTATCAGTAGTGCCGATCGGCCCGCCGCTGCTGCTTTCGGAGGCTTTTTTCAGCCCTTCCGCAACACGTTTTCCGTAGTCCGGATCTGCTTTTGTGAAATTCTCAATCATTTGATCCTGAATGTCTTTCCGGCAGGAAGAAAGCGTATTGACCAGGTTTGTGATCAATTCGTTCCGTTCAAATTCCGAAAATCTGCGGTATGTTTCTCCGGCCTGGCCGAAATTATTCGGCCGGTCGATCGCTTCCCGCTTCACATCGCCTTCGACATGAGGTGTATGGTCTTTCCCATCCTGCTTTGCTTCGGTGAGTCCTCCCATAATGGACGGCTCATAGTTGACGTGCGGGTTTTGTCCTTCTGCCCGATCGACACGATACTGCATTTGCCCGCCTTCCTGGTTGGTGGCGACATGCTTTTTCGGCGAGTTGATCGGAAGCTGCAGGTAATTTGCGCCGACGCGGTACCGCTGGGTATCTGAATAGGCGAATGTCCGCCCCTGAAGTAATTTGTCATCTGAAAAATCAAGGCCGTCCACAAGCACGCCCGTTCCGAATGATGCTTGTTCCACCTCGGCATGGTAGTTTTCCGGGTTTTTGTTCAGAACCAATTTACCGATCGGCTTCCAAGGGAAATCGTCTTTATACCACAGCTTGGTCGGATCAAGCGGATCAAAATCCAGCTCGGGATGCTCGTCATCAGTCATGATTTGCGCATACACTTCCCATTCAGGATAATCGCCTTTTTCAATCGCTTCATACAAATCCTGTGTCGCATGGTTAAAGTTTTTCCCCTGAATCTCTTCCGCTTCCTTCTGTGTCAGGTTGCGGATGCCCTGTTTCGGTTCAAAGTGATATTTGACGAGCACGGCTTTTCCTTCTTCATTGACCCATTTGTAGGCATGGACGCCTGAGCCCTGCATCTGCCGGTAGTTGGCCGGGATGCCCCACGGCGAAAACAAGAAAGTGATCATATGAGTCGCTTCCGGTGATTGGGAAATGAAGTCGAAAATACGCTCGCCGTCCTGAATGTTCGTAACGGGATCAGGCTGAAATGCGTGCACAAGATCCGGGAACTTCAGCGGATCACGGATAAAAAAGATTTTCAGGTTGTTGCCGACCAGATCCCAGTTGCCGTCTTCGGTATAAAGCTTAACGGCAAAACCCCGGGGATCACGCAATGTTTCCGGGGAATGCTTCCCGTGGTTGACGGTAGAAAACCGCACAAACGCCGGAGTTTTCGTTCCTTTCTTTTGAAACACTTTCGCTCTTGTATATTTAGAAATCTCCTCGTCTCCAAAACTTCCGTACGCCTCAAAGTATCCGTGTGCGCCGGCGCCGCGCGCGTGAACGACGCGCTCGGGAATCCGTTCGCGGTCAAAGTGGCTGATTTTCTCCAAAAAATCATAATTCTCCAATGTCGTCGGTCCTCTATTGCCGACTGTCCTGACATTCTGGTTGTCAGTGACCGGATGGCCCTGCCGGTTTGTCAGCGTGTCTTCTGACTCGCCTTTACCGGTCGTCTTACTGGAAAGCGTTTCTTCGCTGTTTTTGTTATTTTCCATTGTTGAACCCTCCTTTTTGAACGGTAACAATATGCCCAGCAGAGCCGTTTTTTAAAACCGATTTTCAAAAGAAGCGGTTATTCCGCGATCGGCGTCAAGGACCCGCCGTTCCATATTTCGCCCTTGTTCAGCGTCCAGCTGTTTTGATAAAGGCTTTGCGCGCCTTGATTGGCCGCCGGACTTAATTGTTCATCCCATGTCAAAAAGTACGTGGTCTGAGGGTATTTTTGCCTGATCGCATTAATAAAAGCAGCATAATCAAAGCTTCCGATATTGCCGGACGGACCGGTTTCGGCAAAGGCAAACGGTTTTTTCAGAGACAGCATTTCATCATAGCCTGATATCGCATACGGATCAGTGAAGTAAGCGTCCAGACCGGTAATATCCACATAAGATGAGCCTGGGTAGAAGTCTGTTTTAAAGTCTCTGTTGGCATCCGGCGAATACACCCACAAAAGGTTATCCAATCCTCTTGTTTCTGTCATATAGCGGTATATCTTCTTGTAAAGCTCTTTGTACAGCGAGATTCTCTCCGTGTCTTTTTGGTTGTAGCCTGTCAGCCCCCACCAGAACCACTCGCCGTTCATTTCATGCAGCGGTCTGAACAGAACGGTGACGCCTTGATTTTTCAGCTGAGTAAGGCCGTCGGCGATTTTGCTGAGCAGCGCCTCAAGCCGTTTTCCTTCCACAGTTGAAGGGTCCAGGATGTTTTTGTACTGGCTGTTTGAGATGGCCGTTTTATAGTTTCCGGATGGAAAGGCCGGATTTGCGAGATGCAGGCTGACCTGAGGGAGGCCGCCGCTTTTCCAGTATGAGATTAAGCTGCTGTTGCAGCTGTAATCGATAGTATCGGTGATATCCGCTGTTTCCAGCCACCCTCTCCCATAGTCACAGCCGTAGATGGCGGGAGACTGTCCCGTCGCGTTTTTCAAGCGGTTTTCCTCTGTCATTGAAAAAGTGACATCGCTGTAGCCGCCGAACGCTCCGGACATGACCCTGTTTTCTGAACGGTTGGGCAGGTGCGCCAGCCAGTTCATGATATCTTTTGTCGTCTGCTGGGCATTTGGGTTGACGGGATAAACGGTGTGAGCCGATATCGGACTGGCGGCTCCTAAGAGTAATAAAACGATAGACAGGCAGACTGCTAACTTTTTAAGCATATAAAAGACCTCCTGATTTTTAAGATGATGAAGGATGTGAAACGATAACCTCACAATCTCCTTCTATAACAAAATCTCCGGAATCCGCCGGCATGATAAAGTGATCGCCTTTGTGAATGGGGCATCCATCCAGTTCTCCGCGTCCTTTAATCACGCTTGCGAGTAAATACCGGCCGGGTGCGGGGAATGATGCTTTCCCGCTCACATCCCATTGATAAACTGAAAAGAAAGGTGTTTCGGCGAGTATCGTAATAAGAGCATCTCCGATCCGATGCTTTGTGCTTTTTACATTTTCATCGGTATGGGGAATGTCTGTTACGTCAATTGCTTTCTCAAGATGAAGCTCGCGTTTATTCCCGTTCCCATCCGTCCGGTCATAGTCGTAAAGCCGGTAGGTGGCATCAGAGCTTTGCTGGATTTCAAGAACGAGCGTACCTTCACATAAAGCGTGCAGTGTGCCGCTCGGGACATAGAAAAAGTCGCCGGGCTTAATGGGGATGCGGCGGAGCAGGTGATCCCACTCGTTTCGTTCAATGAGCCGAACGAAATCTTCTTTTGTTTGGGCGCGGTGCCCTAAAATGAGCTCTGCGTCTTTTTTGCAGTCCAACACGTACCAGCATTCCGTTTTTCCGAGTTCTCCGTTTTCATGCCGATGTGCATATGCGTCATCCGGATGAACCTGCACGGATAAGTCCATATTTGCGTCAAGAATTTTTGTGAGCAGGGGAAAAGCGTCTTCTTTCGGATGTCCGAACAGGTCAGGGTGTTCATTCCAGAGACGGTGTAATGATGTTCCGGAAAAAGGCCCGTTCCGCACGATGGATGTACCGTGCGGATGAGCTGAAATCGCCCAGCACTCTCCCGTCCGCTCAGAAGGAATCTCATACCCGAATGTATCGCGCAGCTTCGTCCCGCCCCATAATCTTTCTTTAAAAACCGGTTCCAAAAATAAGAGTTTCGTCATTTTCCCGCCTCCCGGTTTGCCGTCTCTAATGCGCGCTCCGCCAATACGAGCGAACCGGCCGCGCCGGAGTGAATCCCTAATTGAGGGGGAACGATGAAGTGTTCAATGTCGGGCAGGTCAATATATTGATTCAGCCGCTTTTTCACGTGCTGACGGATATAAGAGAACAGCTGATGCTGCTTCATGACGCCCCCGCCGAGAATGATCTTTTCAGGCGAAAGTATGAGAATATACTGCACAAGCGCTTCAGCAATATAAAAGCCCTCAAGCTCCCACACTTCCTGCTGATCCGCCAGCAGATATGCTTTTTTCCCCCAGCGTTTCTCAATGGCGGGGCCTGCCGCGAGGCCTTCCAGGCAATCTGTATGGTAAGGACAATTGCCTTTGTAGCCGTCGTCCGGGTGTCTTCTGACATAAATGTGGCCCATTTCAGGATGAGACAGCCCTTGAACAAATCTGCCGTTCATGATGGCGCCCGCTCCGATGCCAGTGCCGACCGTCAAATAGAGGCAGCTGTCCGCGTTTTTGGCCGCGCCGAAAGAAGCTTCTCCGAGCGCCGCCGCATTAACGTCGGTGGTGAAGCCTGCGGGAATATCCAGAGCGCTTTTGATCGTTTGAAGAATAGGGCAGTTCCGCCAGGCTGTCTTCGGCGTCGCGGTGATGCACCCGTATGTTTGACTGTCGGGGCGGATATCAATCGGTCCGAACGACCCGATGCCGATGGCTTCTATCGGGAAATCTTTAAAGTAACGGATGACTTGTCTGAGTGTGTCATCCGGTTCTCCCGTCGGAAACTCCGCCCTGTCCAGAATGGTGCCGTCTTTTTGTCCGGCGGCACAGACAAATTTCGTGCCGCCGGCTTCAATACCTCCAAGCATGGCCGTACCTCCTCATCTGTTAAAATCCGTTTTGATCGGAAACGGATTTGAACCAGCGCCCGCTTTTTTTGACGGTCCGTTCGCCCCCGTTTTCCAGATTGACAGATACAAAGCCGTAGCGGTTTTTATAAGCATTTGTCCAAGACCAGTTGTCCATGAAAGTCCAAAGATGATAGCCTTTAACATTTGAACCTTCTCCGATGGCCCGATGCACCCATTTGAGATGTTCCTGGATAAATTCAATCCTGTAATCATCCTGAATGATGCCGTTTTCATCGCGGAAGCGTTCCTCGCCTTCAACTCCCATGCCGTTCTCGGAAATAAAACATTCGATATTTCCGTAATGTTCTCTGAGATTGGTGAGAATGTCATAGATTCCTTTTTCGTATATTTCCCACCCGCGGTGAGGGTTCATTTTCCGTCCGGGCATGACGTACGGATCGAAGAAACGCTCAGGCAGGAAAGGGGCATGCGGATTCGGAACATGTTCTTTTGCCTTGACGCGTCTCGGCTGGTAGTAGTTCACGCCTAAGAGGTCAACCGTATGCTCCTGAATGAGGCGGAGATCTTCTTTCTCATAACGCGGCAGAAAGCCTTCCGCCTTGAGAATCTCGACAAGCTCCTCAGGAAATTCGCCCTTTACGGCGGGATCTAAAAATGAGCGGTTGAAAAAGGCATCGGCAATCCGGGATGCTTTCAGATCTTCAGGATGTGAGCTTCTCGGATAAGAAGGCGTGAGATTCAGAATGATTCCGATTTGTCCGTCCTGTTTCAATTCTCTGTAGGCTTTGACAGCCCTTGCATTCGACAGCAGGGTATGGAAGCCGGCCTGCACCGCTTCTTGAAAATTAACGTGATTCGGGTAGTGAAAGTCGTATAAGTAGCCGCCTTCAATCGGCACAATCGGCTCGTTGTGAGTGAACCATTTTTTCACTTTGTCACCGAATAGCGAAAAGCAGGTTTTGGCGTAATGTTCAAACGCGTCAACGGTGTCCCGGCTGACCCAGCCTCCCTTACGCTGAAGGGCGAGCGGCATGTCAAAGTGAAACAAATTGACAAACGGCTCAATGCGATGGGCAAGCATTTCATCGATGACGTCCTGATAAAACGCGACCGCTTTCTGATTGACCTCGCCAGTTCCGTCCGGAATCAATCTTGACCAGGAAATAGACAGCCGGAAGGAGTTGTGGCCGATTTCTTTCATCAGCCGGATATCCTCCTTGTATTGATCATAAAAACGTGACGTGTCGCCGGGGCCGACGCCGTTAAAAAAACGGCTCGGTTCTTTTTCATACCAGTAATCCCATATGTTTTGGCTTTTTCCGTCTCTGTCGGCGGCGCCTTCTGTTTGGGTGGCGGAGGCGGAAGACCCCCACCAGAATCCTTCCGGAAAACGATATTGAATATTTGATTCAGTCAATTGATTTCTCTCCCTTACTGCGATTTTGATTACATACTCATGCTGTCATCCCGGGCATGCTGCTCGGTCTCTGCTTCTTTTTCCTTTGCCATATTTAATTTGTCCAGCGCTTTAAGAAACGGGAACCAGATGACAAAGACAATACAGAGGTTGACCAGCTGCATAATGCCGCCCATGACGGAATTGGTCGCCATAATCCCGTTAATGAAAAGGGGGACGGTCCAGGGCACGGTCACGCCGGTAGGAGGGGGCACGATCCCCGCCGACATGGCCAGGTAGGTGACGAGCGTGACAACCATCGGTGCGATCACCCACGGAATGATAATGATCGGGTTCATCACGATCGGCAAACCGAAAATAACCGGCTCATTGACGTTGAAAATGCCCGGCGCGAGACCGAGTTTGGATATCTGTTTCATCTGTTTGCTTTTCATAAAAAGCAAGATGGTGATCACTATGGCCAATGTCATTCCGGTTCCGCCCATTCCGACGGTGTAAATCTCCATAAACGGCTTAGAAATAATATGGGGAATCTCTTTTCCCGCTGTATACGCAGCCAAATTTTCGACCTGTAATGTATTCCAGATCGGGTCCATCACGGAATTAATAATGATTTGTCCGTGAAGTCCGAAAAACCATAAAATCTGAATAAAGAAAACAGCGATTAATGTAGGAATGATGCCGCTTCCAAGTCCGACAAGCGGGGCTTGAACCGTATGATAAATGACATCATGCAGATTGGTGTGAAAGATCTGGGTGACAGCCGCATTGATCAAGAGGAAGACGGTAAGCGTGATAAAAGCCGGTATCAATGCGGCGAACGATTTAGCAACAGCCGGAGGAACACCGGCAGGCATCTTAATCGTTAAGTTTCTCTGGACGATTCTTCTGTAGATTTCACCTGACAAAAAAGCGGTCATCATGCCGAGAAACATTCCTTTTGCTCCAAGCCGGTCAACCGGAATGACGCCTGCGACCGCTTTGCCCGTTTCCGGCTCTAAGACGAACGGGGTGAGCAGCAGAAAAGAAACCAATGCGATCGCTCCGCCGAATACGGCCTCCACTTCGTAGCTTTTTGAAAGGTAATAGCCGATCCCGAAGACGACAAAAATGGACATAATCCCCATCGTAGCCGTCGAAGCGCCGCCAAATCCGGATTGAAAGACAGACAGGGCGGAGCTGCTCATGATTTTGTTTAAAAACGGCAGGTTCGTCAGCACGACGAACACCGAACCGAAAATGGTCAGCGGAAACGCCAGCATAAAAGCATCCCGTAAAACTTGCAAATAGCGGTTATTGTTTAATTTGCCCGCGATCGGAACAAGGAATTGGCTGATGTTCTCAAACACGTCTTCACCCCCGGCTTTTTATAAATTTTTTGATTGAAATAAGTCGAGCATTTCTTTGACGAGCTCTTTCATTGAAAGCGCTGACATTAAGTGATCTTCAGCATGCATAAAAAGCAGAGAGACATCCGTTTTGGCGCCGCCGGCTTCTTTTTGAATCATCTGAAAATGGATGTCGTGCGCTTTTCCCAGTTCTTCTTCAGCCTTTGTCAGAAAGGTGTCTGACTCATCTGGCCGGCCGTCTTTATAAGCGCGTATCGATTGAATAATACAGCTGCGGGCATTGCCGCTGTGAAGAATCAGCTGAAAACTGATCTGTTCATCCGTGTACGTTTCCATGCTTATCGCCTCCTTTATTTGTTCTCTATCAAGGCAACGGCCTGTTCGTATGCTTTTTTGCCGTCTCCCATGCCGTATGCCATCATATCAATCACATCAACGGTGATGTGAAGCGGGTCCGCCTCTTTTTGAAGCTCGCCTTTTAAAAAACTCATCTGCGGGCCGATCAGTACGACGTCTGCGTCTTTCATCGCTTCTTTTGCTTTATCCTGTCCGACTGCCCAAATCTCGGCCTCCTCACCGATGGAGCTGGCGTAATTCTGCATTTTCGTGACAAGAAGGCTGGTGGACATGCCTGAGCTGCAGGCTAATAAAATTCTTTTCATGAGGAATCCCTTCTTTCATAAAGTTAAAACGTTTTCATGAATATTATAATCTTTTGAAATTAAATGTCTATACTTTTAAAATATAAAAGTTTAACTTTTCGGATTTTTGACACAAAAAAACCTTTTAAGATTCAACTTAAAAGGTTTTTTTCTCAAGCGAGCCATAACAGCCATATATAAAGTCCGATCAGGGTGATGAATAACGTCGGAATGGTTAATATCAGACCTGTTTTGAAATACATTCCCCAGGAAATTTTCACGTTTTTCCGGCTCAGCACGTGGAGCCATAACAATGTCGCCAGCGACCCGATCGGCGTGATTTTCGGCCCGAGGTCAGAACCGATAACATTCGCGTAAATCAATGCTTCTCTCAGCAGCCCGTGAGTGTCCGTTCCGCTGATGGCTATGGCGTCAATCATCACCGTTGGCAGGTTATTCATAACGGAGGAGAGGATCGCAGCGATAAAACCCATTCCGAGTGTGCCCGCAAACAATCCGTGATCCGCCGCTTTCTGAATAAGCTGAGAAAGAAGATCCGTCAGTCCGGCATTCCGCAAGCCGTACACGACAACATACATGCCGACAGAAAAAAACACGATGGCCCACGGGGCGTCCTTGATGACTTGTTTCGCAGGGACGGCGGGGCTTCGCTGCGCCAGAATGAGAAAAATGACCGCGATGGAACCGGCAACGAAGGAAACGGGTATCGACAGCAGCGCGCTGACGAAATACCCGATCAATAAAACGGCCAGCACAGCCCATGATAACCGGAAAAGGCGCTCATCCTTAATGGCGGATGCAGGATGTTTCACAAGGCTGGTGTCAAACCGTTTCGGAATGTTTTTTCTGAAATAGAGATACAGCACCAAAATGCTTGCCGCCAAAGAAAAGAGGTTGGGCACCAGCATGCGTGATGCATATTCAATGTATCCGATATGAAAGTAATCGGCGGATACGATATTGACCAAATTGCTTACAACGAGCGGGAGCGAGGTGGTGTCGGCGATGAATCCTCCGGCGATAATAAACGGAAAAACCAGTTTTTCAGGTAAATTCAAAGCCCGCACCATCGCCAGTACGATCGGCGTCAAAATGAGCGCCGCTCCGTCATTGGCAAACAGGGCGGAGACAACAGCCCCTAAGACCGACACATAGAGAAACATCCGCAGCCCGCTGCCTTTGGCCGCCATGGCCATATGCAGCGCGGCCCACTCAAAAAAACCGATACTGTCAAGAATTAATGAAATGATAATAATGGCGATAAAGGCGAGTGTCGCATTCCAGACGATCCCCGTCACTTCCGCGATATCGTGCAGGCTGACTGCTCCGGCGATCAAAGCGAGGACCGCTCCGCCGCAGGCAGACCAGCCGATTGATATATGTTTCGGCTGCCATATGACAAACACAAGTGTCAGCACAAAAATCAGCGCTGATAAAACCGCAACTCCCAAGAATATATCCCCCTTACCGGCATGTAACAGTGACTTCTTTTTGCCGCAATGTCTGTAAAACTTCGTCCTTTTCATCTATCTGCTGCAGAATCGAGCAAACCAGCGCGTATTCCGGTCCGGACGGATGAATGGCATAGTACCGCCATTGGCCCTCGCGTCTTTCCCGCACAAGGCCGGCGTTCTTTAATTTCCGCAAGTGCTGGCTGATGCCGGGCTGACTTATATGAAAAATAGCCGTCAGCTCGCAGACACAATATTCCTTATCCTCCAGAAGCTTCAGCATCAAAAGCCTCGTCGGGTCGCTTAGAAGTTTGAGGCACTGGCTGATCCCTTCGGAACTTAAAGCATTATGCCACCGTTCCATGCGCTCACTCCTTTTTTAAACTATTATATAAGCGAATGTTTATATAAGTAAACGGTAATATAAAAAAGCCGGTCTTGCACTTTTTGCAAAACCGGCTCATGTTTATTTTTGGAACAGTTTTTTCGCTTCATCCATTGCTAATTTATTTCCCAGTGCCGAATAATCAAGCCAAGGCTGATCGGCAATTTTATAGACATGGTTTGCTTTCACGGCCTTCAGCCCTTTCCACACAGCGCTTTTTTGCAATTCTTTATAGGCTTGCTGTGACTTGTCGTCTCTGTTAACGACCACGAAAATCGCATCCGCGTTGTAATCAGGCAGCACTTCTTGAGAAATGACTTCATAAGGGCGGGAGGTGTTCATTTCTTTAATGCCGTCAGCCGGTTTCAGCTTCAGATCGTCAAACAGAATCGGTCCCATCGGGCGGCGTGTGCTGAAGACGCGAAGCTCTTTTGCGTTCACGCGGATCGCCATGACTTTGGCGTTTTTCCCTAATTCCTTATTCATCATGGATCTGACTTGTTTTGTTTCATCTTCATAATCTTGAATAAATGTTTTCGCTTCTTTTTCACGGTTGACGATTTTTCCGATGTCTTTTAAATGATCACGCCATGTGCCTTTATCAAGGTCGAAAACGTGTGTGTTTCCGATTTTCTTGTATTTTGACACATCTTTTCCCGCAAATTCTTTATCAAGATAAATGTTGTCTGGATTCAGCTCAAGTAAAGCTTCCATATCCGGGTCTGAGGCAGGTCCGAGTTTTTTCGTGTCTTTCAGCTGATTTTTCACATGAGGGAGAAAATCTTTTAATTCTCCGCCCACGACGGAACCGGCAGGTGTAACGCCGAGAGCCAGCAGATCATTTGTCAGGTGAATGGACATCGAAGCGATTTTATGATCGCCGGATTTCTTTTTTGACTCCGGCTGTGATGAATCGGATTGGCAGGCAGCCAGTAAGAAAATACACATGAAACTGATGAGCGCAATTGTTTTTTTCATGGGAATACTCCTTGTTTTATGATTTGATTTTCATGACGAGATAGAGAAAATACGGCGCGCCGATGGCTGCCGCAACCACGCCGGCCGGAATGGCATTCGGCTGAAACAAAGACCGGCCGATGGTGTCTGCCGCGACAAGAATGACAAGGCCGATTAATCCAGCAATCGGAATAATATGCTGATGCATGGTGCCGACGAGCCGTCTTGCCAAGTGAGGGGCGGCAAAGCCGATAAAGCCGATTCCGCCGGCCATCGCGACGCTCGCGCAGGACAAGCCGACCGCTATGGCGATCAGCATGATCCTTTTTCTCTGCACGTGTGCGCCGAGCCCCGCGGCTGCCTGGTCACCGAGCATTAAAATATTTAAAGACCGGGCGTTCAGCCATGCAAGCGGTGCGAGAATGCCGATCCAGGGCAATAGCGACCACACGTGAATCCAATCTCTGCCCCAGACGTTTCCCACCAGCCAGCGGGAAGCGAATGTATAAGTTTCTTCATTCAGGCGCAGCGACATAAACAATGTAACGGCGCTGAAGCCCGCGGAAACGGCGATCCCGACCAACAGCATGCGGATCGTTAAAAAACCGTTCAGCCTGTCGTACGTAAGCACTACGATCAGCAGGGCGGCGAGTGTTCCGCCCGCAAACGTAAACAGCGGGATGAACATCGACGCCTGCGCCTCCAGGGAATGAAAGAATGTGATATACATCATCAAACCGAAGGAAGCGCCGGCATGCAGTCCGAGAATGCCCGGATCGGCAAGCGGATTTCGGGATACACCCTGCAAAATAGCGCCCGACACGCCTAAGCCGATACCGGCCAGCATCGTCACCAAAATCCGGGGGAGCCGGTAATCGAATAAAACGGTCGTGCTTTGAAACGTGCCGTATCCGAACAGCGTTTTTCCCACGGTGAGGGGAGAAAGCCGGAATGAGCCCGTATGCAGCCCGATCAGAATAATGCAAACGGCGATGACCAGCAGAACGAGACCTGCCGCCGCCGCTTTTTTTGTTTCTTTCTGCACTTTCATTTATAAGTCTCTCCCTTCCTTGCGGGCAATATAAAGAAAGAAAGGGACACCGACAAGTGCGACCATGATGCCTATCGCCAATTCTCTCGGGGGACTGACCGTGCGTGAGGCCAAGTCGGCCAAAATCAAAAGAATCGCGCCGAGTAACGCGGACATCGGAATAATCAGCCTGTACGTAACGCCGACGATCTTGCGGGCGATATGGGGGATGACCAGCCCGACAAAGCCGATCGCGCCGGCAGCGGAAACAGACACACCGGCAAGAACGACGGCGATCATTAACCCCGCGGCACGCGTAAGAGCCGTGTTCACCCCTAAATTCGCCGCCACGTCATTTCCCATTGAGAGAAGGGTGACGGACCGGCCCATGAATGTCGCGAGAATGATGAAGACCGCAATCACGGGAACAAGGACTTGTAAATGAGCCCACTTGATCCCCGACACCCCGCCGGCGTACCAGAAGGCCAAATCCTGGCTTAAATCGTAATAAATCGCCACACCGGTACTGAGTGAATGTAAAAGCGCGGCCACGACCGCCCCGGCAAGCGTCACCTTTAAAGGTGTCATGCTGCCTTTTCCCGCCGCACTGATAAAGAAAATCAAGCCGGTGCTTGCCAGTGCTCCCAAAAATGACATCACCATCAGCAGGGCGTATGACAAATGAGGGAAAAAAGCAAAGCTGAGCGCAACAACAAACATGGCGCCCGCGTTTACGCCTAAGACACCCGAATCGGCAAGCGGATTTCTCGTGACACCTTGCATGAGGGCGCCGGCTGCGGCAAAAGCGGCTCCTGTAACGGCCGCGCCGAGCACCCTCGGAAGACGCAATTCATGAATGATCTGCTGGCCCGTTATGTTCGGATTGTAATCAGCAACAGCCGACCAAACCGTATGTAAAGTAATGTCTTTCGCGCCGAATGAGACGGCGAAAAAAATAGAAACAAGCAGCCCGATCACCGCGATCAGGAAGAAAACCCCGTTTTTTAAGATGCTGATCAGACGGCTTGCGGACGTGACAGAATCGCTCAAAAATCAATTCACCTACTTTTATGATCATTGTCCGGCATTTATTGAATATGAGAATCATTTTCATTTGAACCATCATATTATACCGGGCCGATTTTCAAAACGCAATAGAGTGTTCAACAATGATGCCCTTTTTTCTTTCATGTTTATATTGTAAAAAAGAAGTGAAAAACGTGAAAGAGGAAATCGCTATATTCAGAAAGGAGGGAGGCAAATGGCGGGAGAAGGAAAGCCTTTGCCGATTGAATTTTACCAGAGACCGTCAGTGGAGCTTGCCCCTTTATTGCTCGGCTGTCTCCTGGTGAAGGAGACGGATGAGGGAACGGCTTCAGGTTTTATCGTGGAAACGGAAGCTTATATGGGAGCGGATGACCGGGCGGCGCACAGCTTCGGCAACCGGCGCACGAAACGGACGGAAATTATGTTCCATGAGGCGGGCCGCATTTATACATACGTCATGCACACTCATACATTAATGAACGTCGTCGCCGCGGACATCGGCATTCCGCAGGCCGTGTTAATCAGGGCGGCGGAGCCTCATGAAGGACAGTTCCTGATGGAGAGCAGGAGACCGGGCAGACCCCCGAGAGAGTGGACAAACGGCCCGGGAAAACTGACGAAGGCGATGGGCATTTCAATGAACGACTACGGCGGCATGATCACGGAACCGCCGCTGTATATTACGGAGGGCTTTACGCCTGAACATATATCAACAGGCCCGAGAATCGGGATTGACAACAGCGGAGAAGCCCGGGATTATCCGTGGCGCTATTGGGTGACGGGGAACCGGTATGTCTCACGCTGACCATGTTTATAAACGCTGATAACAGGGGAAAGACAAGGTAAAAGAAAGGGGATTCAGACATTGAAAAAATTTTTCAAAACGATTATCAAATGGGCGCCCGTCATCTATCCGATCATCAGAAAAATCATAAAAGAACGGAAGGCATCTAAGCGGAACCGCATGTCCGCATCCCGAACAGCCGGCTGATCCGGCTGTTTTTTTACGGGCTTGGCATCGGATTGCCGCATTGACTTGAAATCCTCCCCAGTATAGAATTTACATACATTTACCCCTTCCTCATTCTTTTTGCCCATTTTTCACATCTGCATCTGATCTGATAGGAGGTTTTTCTCATGCTTCATGGGCGGCTTCGTGAACTTCTGCGCTTGCTTTTAGCTGCTGAAACACCGGTTACAAGCTCAGTCATCGCTGCAAATGTAAAGGTAACGACGCGGACGGTCCGCAATGACATAAAGGAACTGCAAACCATTGTAGAAAAACACGGCGCATCCATTCAATCTGTCAGAGGGAGCGGCTATAAGCTGCTGATCCGGAATGAGCAGCCGTTTAAAAACTGGCTTCAGGACAATTTCCAGCAGAACAGCACCGTGCCGATTTTTCCCGATGAACGGATAGATTACCTGATGAAAAGAATGCTTCTGGCCGACGGCTACCTCAAGCTGGATGACTTAGCGGAAGAACTGTTCATCAGTAAATCCACACTTCAATCTGATTTAAAAGAAGTCAAAAAACGGCTCCGCCCCTATGACATCATTTTGGAAACAAGGCCGAACCACGGCTTTAAGCTGCGCGGCGAAGAGCTCCGCCTCCGTTATTGTATGGCGGAATACTTAGTGGACGACCGCGAGCCCGAGCCTGATCTCCTGAGTGAAAAGGCCGGTATTCTGCCGAAAGACGACATTCATGTGATCCGCACAGCCATTATGAAGCAGGTTCGAAACCATAAGATCCCGCTTTCTTTCTTCGGCCTGAACAATCTCATCATCCATATCGCCATTGCCTGCAAACGAATCCGGACAGAAAACTATGTATCTCTCATTCCGGAAGATCTTCATGATATTAAGCTCGAAACAGAATATCAGTCAGCGGAAGCCATCGTAAAAGAGCTTGAATCGGCGCTTTCGGTCACCTTTCCCGAACAGGAAACCGCCTATATCGCCATTCACCTGCTCGGGACAAAGCGCATGACCCAGTCACAAATGGAAGGAAAAGAGCTTACAAGGCTGATAGACGGGGAAACCAGCCGTTTGACGGAGGCCATGATTGAAGCCATTGAGCGGGAGCTGAAGCTCGGAATCACGGACGACAATGAGCTGAAAGCGGGTCTTGCGCTCCATATCAAGCCGGCGATTAACCGAAATCGGTACGGCATGAACCTGAGAAACCCGATGCTCTCCGCCATAAAGGAGAATTATCCGCTTGCATTTGAAGCGGGAGTGATTGCGGGAATCGTAATCAAGGAGCAAACCGGCATTGATATTCATGAAAATGAGATCGGATATTTGGCGCTTCATTTCGGAGCCGCCATTGAAAGGAGAAAGACGGAACGGCCGCCTAAACGCTGTCTGATTGTCTGTGCGTCCGGCGCCGGCAGCGCGCAGCTTTTAAGAGAAAAACTCCGTTCCCGGTTCGCAAAACGTCTTGAAATCATCGGAACGGCTGATTACTGCAGCCTTGACCAGCTTTCCTTTGAGTCGATTGATTTTGTGGTCAGCACAGTGCCGATCAAAAAAGACCTGCCCGTTCCCGTATTGAAGGTTCATACGCTGCTGGGCGGCGGGGATTTTACAAAAATCGACGCCATGCTGGAAGAAAATCGGGAACAATTGAACTTTCTGAAACCGGAGCTGGTATTTTTGCAGCAGGATATGGAGACGAAGGAGGACGTCATCCGTTTTCTCGGACAGCAGGTTGCAGAAGCCGGCCTCGCTTCTGATTCTCTGACCGATTCTATTTTTGAAAGGGAAGCGATTTCTCCTACGAGTTTCGGCAATCTTACGGCGATTCCGCACCCGCTCGTTCCGCAGACGGACACGACGTTTTGGGCGGTATGCACGCTGAAGAAGCCGATTGACTGGGCGGATAAGCGTGTCCAATTTGTCTGCCTGCTCTGCGTCGAGAAAGAAAGCAAAGCCGACCTCCAGCATATGTACAAATGGCTCGGCGGGATGTTGGATGATCCGGCCGCGGTAAGCCGTCTCTTAAAATGCACAACCTATCAGGAGGTTTTACGAGTATTCAGAGACAAACGATCAGCACCTTTTTTCCGTTAGCAGCGGAAAAAGCCTGAGTAGTTATGAAAGCGATTTCATAATATGATGGTACTAACATCGAGACATACAAAATATCAAACTTTCAGGAGGTCTTTTACATGAATATATTACTCGTTTGTGCAGCAGGGATGTCAACAAGCTTACTCGTCACCAAGATGGAAAAAAGCGCGCAGGAACAAGGAAAAGAATATAAAATCTGGGCGGTGTCAGGCGATTCAGTCAACCAGCATATTGATAAAGCGGACGTATTGCTGCTTGGGCCTCAAGTCCGTTATTTGCTTCCGCAGCTGAAAAAATTGGGTGAATCAAAAGGAGTGCCGGTTGAAGTCATCAATACCGTCCATTACGGCACTTGCAACGGAGCGGAGGTTCTGAAATCAGCGGAACAGCTCGGAAACGCATCGTAGAAAGGGGCGGGCCGTGTGAATAAGGTGAACCAGTTTTTAGAAGAGAAAGTCATGCCCATTGCCGGAAAAATTGCCTCCCAGCGGCATCTGCAAGCACTGCGTGACGGAATCATCCTCACCATGCCGCTTATCATCATCGGTTCATTTTTTCTAATCATCGGCAACCTGCCGATTCCGGGATATGCGGATTTCATGGCAAAGACGTTCGGAAGCGCCTGGTCTCAAAAACTGCAATATCCGGTTGATGCGACCTTTGAAATCATGGGCCTTGTCGCCGCTTTCGGAATCGCCTACCGCCTGGCCGAAAAATACGGGGTGGACGCATTATCGGCCGGTGCGATATCTTTGGCAGCGTTTCTCTTGGCAACGCCGTACAAAGTTCCGTTTCTGCCTTCCGGCGCCAAAGAGGAAATCATGGTGGGCGGCGGCATCCCGCTGTCTCTCATGGGAAGCAAAGGGCTGTTTGTCGCGATGATCATCGCCATGCTGTCGACGGAAATTTACCGCCTGATCATCCAGCGGAATTTCGTCTTCAAAATGCCGGACGGCGTGCCTCCCGCGGTCAGCAAATCATTTGTCGCTTTAATTCCCGGCTTTGCCGTCATCTTTCTGATCTGGGGTGCGCGTTTAATTGTCGAAGCGACGCCGTTTGAAAGCCTTCATAACATTGTAAGCGTTGTACTGGGGACGCCGCTCTCGATTCTTGGGGGAAGTCTCGGCGGAAGCCTGGTAGCCGAAGCGGTTCAAATGCTCTTGTGGGCGTGCGGATTACATGGGGCGAACATTGTCGGCGGCGTCATGGCGCCGATCTGGTTTGGAGCGATGGATGCCAACCGGATTGCGTTTCAGGCGGGCGATGCGCTGCCGAATATTTTCACCCAGCAGTTCTTTGAAATCTGGATCAACATCGGCGGAAGCGGCGCGACACTGGCGCTCGTGGTCACCATGTTTCTCCGTTCGCGAAGCAAGCAGATGAAGCAGCTTGGGAAACTCGCCATCGGGCCGGCTGTCTTTAATATTAATGAGCCGATTATTTTCGGAATGCCGATCGTCATGAACCCGATGCTTCTCATTCCGTTCATCATCACACCGCTTGTCACACTGGTCTTTACCTATATCGGCATGAGCACAGGCCTCGTCGCCAAACCTGCCGGCATTGCCGTCCCATGGACGATGCCGCCGATTTTCTCCGGCTATCTTGCCACGGGCGGAAAAATATCAGGGGCTGTCATGCAGGCGATTAATATCATCACAGCCTTTATCGTGTACTATCCGTTCTTCAGAATGTGGGATTCACAAAAGCTGAAAGAAGAAAACGAACTTGAACAATCGCAGGCGCCAGCCGTACAGGGAGACGAAAAAGCCGTGCTGTAGAGAAAGGGAGTGAAACACATGAATGAAAAAATGGAACAGACCATTTTTCAGATCATCCTGCATGGCGGCAACGGAAGAAGCGCATCAATGGAAGCCATTGCCGCCGCAAAGCGGGGGGACAGAGCCATGGCGGAGGAAAAGCTTCAGGAAGCCGCAAGGGAACTGACCGAAGCCCATCATTACCAGACAGAATTGATCCAAAATGAAGCCGGCGGAGAAAAAACAGACATGACGCTTTTAATGGTGCATGCGCAAGATCATTTAATGAATGCCATGACCGTGAAAGACTTGGCCGCTGAGTTAGTCGAGATTTACGAAAAAGTGAGTCTGCAAGGGGGAGCAAAAATATGACAAAAGGAATTAAAATTGTAACGATCGGCGGAGGTTCAAGCTATACACCGGAGCTTGTGGAAGGCATCATTAAGCGCTATGAGGAACTGCCTGTCAGAGAATTATGGCTCGTCGACATTTCCGAAGGCGAGAAAAAACTCAATATCGTCGGCACGCTTGCAAAACGCATGGTCGAAAAAGCGGGCGTTCCGATAGAGATTCACCTGACGCTTGACCGGAGAGAAGCTTTGAAGGATGCTGATTTCGTAACGACTCAATTCCGCGTCGGCCTTCTTGAGGCCCGCGCCAAAGACGAACGGATTCCGTTAAAATACGGCGTAATCGGCCAGGAAACAAACGGTCCGGGCGGTTTATTCAAAGGGCTGCGCACCATCCCGGTTATTCTGGAAATCGCGAAAGACATCGAAGAGCTTTGTCCGAATGCATGGCTTGTGAATTTCACAAACCCTGCCGGCATGGTTACCGAGGCCTTGCTCCGCTACTCGAATCTTACAAAAGTCGTCGGTCTCTGCAATGTGCCGATCGGCATTAAAATGGGCGTCGCAAAAGCATTGGATGTGGATGTCAGCCGGATCGAAGTGCAATTTGCCGGGCTGAATCACATGGTCTTCGGATTAGATGTTTTCTTAGACGGCGTCAGTGTGAAGGATCAAGTCATTGAAGCCATGGGAGACCCGGAAAACGCCATGACGATGAAAAATATCTCCGGAGCGGAATGGGAGCCTGAATTCCTGAAGGCGCTCGATCTGATTCCTTGCGGCTACCATCGCTATTATTTCAAAACGAAAGAAATGCTCGAGCATGAAATAGAAGCGTCACAGACGGAGGGCACACGCGCCGAGGTCGTGCAGAAGGTTGAGAAAGAACTGTTCGAACTGTACAAAGATCCGAATCTCGCCATCAAACCGCCGCAGCTGGAAAAACGGGGCGGAGCGTACTACAGTGACGCGGCCTGCAACCTGATCAGCTCCATCTATAACGACAAACATGATATCCAGCCCGTCAATACGATAAACAATGGCGCGATCGCCAGCATTCCGAATGACTCAGCGGTCGAAGTGAACTGCGTCATGACGAAAGACGGTCCGAAACCGATCGCCGTCGGTGATCTGCCGGTGTCTGTCCGCGGACTCGTCCAGCAAATCAAATCATTTGAGCGCGTCGCCGCTGAAGCAGCCGTCACGGGAGATTATCAAACGGCGCTTCTTGCGATGACGATCAACCCTCTTGTCCCGTCAGACTCCGTGGCAAAGGCCATTCTGGATGAAATGCTTGAGGCCCACAAAGAACATCTGCCCCATTTCTTTAAGTCGATTGAAGCATAAGAGCAGTAAAAAAACCCGGATTCGCTTCCGGGTTTTTTGCTTATTTTGATTCGCTTAGTGAGGCGACTTTCGTCGTCCAGCCGAACACGTCGGCTTCCGCGCCTTTTTGAATGCCTGTAATGGTATCATACAATTTCTTCGAGATCTCTCCGGTTTCACCGCTGCCGATGACAAGACTTTCATCATTCCAGATCAGTTCGCCGACTGGAGAAATGACCGCCGCCGTACCGGTTCCGAATGTTTCTTCCAATCGGCCGTCACGATGCGCCTGGATGATTTCATCGATCGAAATCTTCCGCTCGGACACAGTCAGTCCCCAATGTTTGAGAAGGGTGATGACGGAATTCCGCGTGATTCCTTCAAGGATGCTTCCGTTCAGCTCCGGCGTCACGATTTCGCCGCTGATTTTGAAGAAGATGTTCATGCTGCCGACTTCTTCGATGTATTTTTTCTCAATGCCGTCAAGCCATAAAACCTGGGAAAATCCCTTCTCTTCCGCAACCTGCTGCGCCTTCAGGCTTGAAGCGTAGTTGCCGGCCGTTTTCGCATTTCCGGTGCCGCCTTTGACGGCGCGCACGAATTCGTTTTCCACGGCGATTTTTACCGGTTTAATGCCTTCTTTGTAATAAGAGCCGACCGGGGAAAGTATGATAAACAGCTTGTACGTATGGGATGCCGCTACACCGAGGAAAGGCTCAGTCGCAATAATAAACGGACGGATATAAAGGGAAGTGCCTTCCGCTTTCGGAATCCAGTCTTGGTCGATGGCTACGAGCTGTTTCAGGCCTTCAAGAACAAGCTCTTCATCAATGAGCGGGATGCAAAGGCGGTCATTTGACTGGTTCAGGCGCTCCATATTTTTCTCCGGTCTGAACAGAAGCACTTCCTGATCCTTCGTTACATACGCTTTAAGCCCTTCAAAAACGGTTTGGCCGTAATGATAAACCATGGCCGCAGGATCCATTGAGATGGACTGATAAGGGATAATTCTCGGATCATACCAGCCTTGACCGGCGTCGTAATCCATAACAAACATATGGTCGGTGAAAATTCTGCCGAACGCAAGGTTATGGGGGTCCGGTTTCGGTTTTTTGGCTGAAGTCAATTCAACACGAATGTCTTGTTTCATAATGTTCTGTCTCCCTATTGGTGTTATTGTCAAACTTATTTGAAAATAATTTATATTCTATTGTATACCTTCAACAAATATTCGCAATAGTTTTCCTCAAATTTGTGAAAAAATCAAATCACATAAAAAGCAGGGGAGAGAATGCCCCCTGCGTGTTCGTTTTTACGTATTCTGTCATCACCGTGCTCAGTGAACCGTCACCTTGCCGGTTTTGTAAAACTGCTCCATTGCTTTATCGACGTACACCCAGCCCTTCCAGGCGATATGGATGGTGTCTTTCATAAAGTACGGATCATATTCGTGCCCGGATAAGTCGGCAACCTGAAAGCCCTTCGCTTTAATTTGCTTAGTGACTTTTTTGTAGTAATCAGTCCGGCCTTTTTTCGGGAAGCCGGTGTAGTCGTAAAACTTCCCATTTACGGGAATGACGACGAACATCGGCTTAGCGCCGGCATCCTTCAGAATAGTAAGCATATCTTCAAAATCGCTGAACTCCAGTGACTTTTTATAGGCGTATGTTCTGCCTTTGTTTGAACCTTTGGCTTTAGGCACTTTATTTTTGATCGTTTTATAAACAGAATCGTCTATAAAAAACGGATTAGAACGCGTGTGATCTTTACCATATTGAGCAGCCAGTTTTTCAAGCTGGGACCAGGACTTTCCCTTTAGGTTATTATTAACGAAACGTTTTGGTCCTTGCGGCTCTTCTATCGAATAATAAAGGTCCTTCTTTTCTAAGATATTATAATAAAGCTTCGCAGCCGGTGTTAATGCATTTACTTTCCAAGTCTGACCTTTTACAGACGCTTTATACAGTTCAGACAGGATTGCATCATTCTGTACAACTTTGTAGTGCAGCATACGCTTCATCATTTGTTTTTTCAGTCTCGGCTCAATGTTGCGATTAAAAGCCAAGTCAAGAGCTTGCAATGATGAGAAATTAGGAGCAAAATGCTGCTCATTTGAACCATGTTTTGTAAACCATTGCGGTGATACAATAAATACCATCTTTCTGCCTTTAAGCTGATCAGCATGAGCGGCAAAATTTATGGCATGAATTAAAGATTGCGAACCGCCTTTTCCGACAAGATAAGGCGTAAAGCCTTGGTTGTTCACTTGGAAATAGTTGGACGGATGAAACTCATCCAGTCTTGAAAGCTCGGAAGAACCGAAAATCGGCATATACTTCGAGTCTTCGAACATTTTGTTTTGCAGATAGAGCCCCTGGAACATATTCGGATTTAAGGCTGCCGCCGACTCTTCGACACGTTTTTCAGGAATGAAGCGCGTAAGCCATGAAGCCGGAACTGCGATAGCTCCGACAAACAGGACAAACGCTAAAATAATTGGTCCAAAGAAACGCTTTTTCATTTACTTCAACTCAGTCAGTTTGTTTACAATGTTGTTTGGCGTATTCCACTCGTCACGGTCAAATTCAGTGATCGGCACTGTAATGCCGAAGCGGTTTTCGATGGCGACAAGCAGTTCTACAGTTCCGAAAGAATCAAGCAGTCCTTCTTCAAAGATTTCAATATCAGGATTTTCTTTTACAGCGTCCTCCTGACAAACTTCAGCTAATACGTCTAATACTTCCTGTTTAAATTCCATGTGTTTTCAATCTCCTTTAGTGATGAAATGGTTTTCCTGAGAAAATATAAAATCCGAAACATACGAAATGGAATGTGATGACGATGGCTAAAAAGGCCGTAAAACGATTGGCGGGCAGCCACTTGTATTTCTTATTCCATTTCTCAAAAAAGTTATACCCGGTCATTAATACGGCGTGGTACAGGCCGTATACAATATATTGCAGGGCGAGTCCGTGCCAGACGCCCATCAGCATGAACAGCAGGAAATACCCGATGTTCGAGACGGCCATCCGGTTCTTTATCCATTTTTTCTTTGTCATCCAGAATACAAAGCGCATAAATACGTAGTCTCTGAACCAGAAGGATAAGGACATGTGCCAGCGGTTCCAGAAGTCTTTAATGTTTTTGCTGATAAACGGCTTATTAAAGTTTTCCGGAGATTTGATACCCATGATATAGCTTACACCGACGGCAAACATCGTGTAACCCGCAAAATCAAAAAACAGGTACAAGCTGTATCCGTACATGTACAGCACATTACCCCACAGTTTACTGTGGGTGATATGAGACAGATTCATAATGAAATACGTGTTAATCGCATATCCGATAATGAATTTGTACAAGAAACCGATAAAAATTTTATGAATGCCGGTATACAGTAAATCAGCGTATTCTCCCTTTGTCCATACTTTCTGTTCGTCCTTGGCAAATCTGCGGTATCTGTCGATCGGGCCGGAAGAAATGGTCGGGAAAAACATAATAAAGTACAAAAGGCGGTGAAGCGGCATTTTTTCTTTAATCAGTCCGTCTCTCGTTTCCATGATCAGCTGGACGCCTTTAAATGTCAAATAAGAAATTCCTAAGAAACTGATCAGGTTATGAACCGGATGATGAGGCGCCGGCGGGAAGAAAAACGGCCATAATTTAGATAAAAACAGGGGTAAAATGGACGCGATCACGGCCATACTGAAGACAAAGCCGCTGTTGGCTTTCAGTCTGTAAGCGAGATAACCCCTGATTAAAAGCACCTGCCACAGCGTAAAGATACATAGTGCGATCACGCCGTGCAGATCATGCGCGAAAATCAAAGCCAATACGATGATGGATATAAACATGTTGTATCCTTGGAATCTCTTGCCGTTCAGCCCTAAAATAATCGTCGGCAAAAGAAGGATTCCAAGTAAGATAAAGAAGAAAAACGAGCTGTAAGGCGTCATACAAGAACCTCTTCGCCAATGCGTTTACGGTCGATTTTTCCGTTCGCAGTCATTTGAATGTGATCCTGATAAATGAATTTTCTCGGGATCATGTAGGCCGGAAGCGAAGCGGCCAGTTCTTTCTTAATGGCGCTTGTCAGCTGGAATTCTTTTTCAAAATCATGTTTTTCAGGCACGATGGCGGCAATTAAATATTCGACTGGTCCGTTAGGCTGATACGGGATGACAACCGCCGTGCGCACATATTGAGACTGCCTTACATGTACTTCGATTTCCTCCAGCTCCATGCGGTAGCCGTGAAGCTTAATCTGGAAATCAAGGCGTCCTTGGCAGAAAATCTGACCATCCTGAACATAACCGGCATCACCCGTGTGATATGCCCACTGGCCGTCAATTGAGAAAAACGCTTTTTCAGTCAGAGACGGTTCACCGAGATAGCCTTTGCTCACGCTCGGGCCGGCGATGATGATTTCCCCTTTTTCTCCGTCCGGAAGCTTATTCCCGTTTTCATCCATGATGAAGATATTCATATCGGGTTTTGCAAAACCGACGGGCAGAGATTCATTTTCATCGATAATCTGCTGCGTAATTTCAACGGAGGTGACGGCAACCGTTGTTTCAGTCGGGCCGTATGTATTGAATACGCGGGCCTTCGGAAAACGGTTTAACAGTTCCTGTGCCACGGCAGCCGGAAGCGCTTCTCCGCAAAACATAAATACTTCTGCCTCAGGCAGGAGCTCCTGCGTAAAGCCGGGGTCCATCAGACACATTTGGACGAAAGACGGCGTCGATGTCCACACGTTCAGTTTGGATTTCTCCAGCTCTTCAAATAGTACTTTCGGTTTATTGATTTTGTCTTTCGTTACGCAGTGCAGCGTACCTCCCGTTTGAAGCGACGGGAAAATGTCCATGACAGATAAATCAAAAGAAAACGGAGCTTGGTTTAAGAATGTCTTACCCCCGCCCACAGGAAAATCCCTGCAGATCCAGTCAGTGAAGCTTTGCAGGTTATCAGCCGATATCTGCACGCCCTTCGGATTTCCCGTGCTGCCGGACGTGTAAATAATGTAAAACGTATCCAGCTCTTTTACCCAGTTCTCACGGCTGAGGTCTGCATCTCCGTCAGCTGCAAGCTCTTCGGGCGTAACGGTTTTAATCAGATTGCTTCCCGTATCGACTGCATCGCCCGATACGCTGATAAGCAGCTCTGCGCCTGAGCTTTCAATGATTTTGACGATCCGCTCCGCCGGAATGGAAACATCGACAGGGATGTAAGGGCGGCCCGCTTTGACGCTTCCTAAGAAAGAAACGATCATATTCGGCTCCATATGTCCGTAAACCAGGACAGGCGCTTTCGAACCGTCAGCTGTATGTTTTTGAATGCCGGACGCAACCCGCTCCGACAAATCCCATAATTCCCCGTAAGTGAGGGAATGATCTAAGGAACGAAACGCTATGGCCTGCGGCTTGGCGTCTGCGTATGTTTTTATAGCATCAAGTAGTTTCATAGTTATCCTCCCCGATTAGAAATCGTTGTAAATATAAGTGCCGGTATTCGCTGTATGAAATCCATACATCCAAAAGAGCAATACTAATATCAGAAAATAAAAGCCCGTATGAAACGTCCATTTGATCAATGTATTTTCATAAGCACGTTTTAATTTTTGCATCATATTCAAAATTCCTTCCCCGCGTATTCAATAATTACACCAGTATATGACGATTAGATTAACAAAAAGTTTCAAAATATGTCTAATATCCTAAGCTTAAAATTTCCTTAAAAATGAATGAGAAACAAAAGGATGGAAAACACGCATGTATAAATTGGAAAATGATCATACTAAAAAAGCGCTGTTCAGGCGGGATTTTTAACTTATCGTAAATATAAACGAGGTAAAAAAATTTTGGCGGCTTTTTCTTAAGCAGGCTTGTGCCGAACCCCAATGGAGAAGGGCGAAAAGCCGTTTCCGGCAGGATAGCTGATAAAGCGCCGCATCTTGTGAAATGAGGAAGAAATTATTATGATAGATAAGGTAGCAGAAAACGTGAAAACCCCAATTCAATACTACTGTTATCGGCTGACTGTGAAAGCCTTTTAATAGAAAGGAAGAGGAAAATGAATCAAAACAATATGGGGGGCAGCCAAAAGACGCCCGAGAAAGAAAGCATGGGCCGCATTTTGTGGCAGCTAACCCGCCCTCATACATTGACGGCATCGTTTGTGCCCGTACTTCTCGGCACCGTATTGGCGATGTTTTACGTAAAGGTTGATTTCCTGCTGTTTTTGGCCATGCTGTTTTCCTGTCTCTGGATCCAGATCGCCACGAACTTATTCAATGAATATTACGATTTTAAACGCGGTTTAGATACGGAGGATTCCGTCGGTATCGGCGGAGCGATCGTCCGCCACGGCATGAAGCCGAAAACAATTCTGCAGCTGGCGCTCGGCTCTTATGCGATTGCCCTCGTGCTCGGTGTTTATATCTGCATGAGCAGCAGCTGGTGGCTTGCGGCTATCGGCCTTGCCGGCATGCTGATCGGCTATCTGTATACGGGCGGCCCGCTGCCGATTGCGTATACACCGTTCGGGGAACTGTTCTCCGGCATTTGCATGGGCTCTGTATTTGTCCTTATTTCTTTCTTCATTCAGACAGGCAGAATTAATGAGCAGAGCATTTTGATTTCCATCCCGATCGCCATCCTGGTCGGAGCGATTAACCTGTCCAACAATATCCGTGATATTGAGGAAGATAAAAAAGGCGGACGTAAAACGCTGGCCATTTTGATGGGGCATAGAGGGGCCGTCATGATACTGGCCGCATCTTTTGCCATCGCTTACATCTGGATCGTCGGTCTTGTCATCATGGGTTACACAAGCCCGTGGCTGTTCCTGGTCTTTTTGAGCGTGCCGAAACCCGTTCAGGCCGTGAAAGGCTTTGTGAAAAACGAAATGCCGATGAACATGATTATTGCGATGAAATCAACGGCGCAAACCAATACATTCTTCGGATTCCTGCTTTCAATCGGACTCCTGATCAGTTATTTCCGCTGATCAAATGAAAGGGCAAATGCCATAACCGGCATTTGCTTTTTTTTATGACATAATCTTCACGATATTGTAAAGAACCTGACCGCGGACTGACCCGTCTCATATATGGACAGCGAAGCAAGGAGATGAAAAAAATGGACTTGTCAACAGCCCATATGGATGATTTAAAAACGGTCATGGAAGATTGGAAAAATGAATTATTAGTTTATAAATTCGCTTTAGATGAGCTGGATACGAAGTTTTCTATCATCAGCCAGGAATATAATCTGATTCACGGGCATAACCCGATCGAGCATACAAAATCACGCGTGAAAAGTTTTGAAAGCATCGTCAATAAACTGATGCGCAAAGGCTGCGATGTGACGACGCAGGAAATGAAAGAGCATATTCATGATATCGCGGGTGTCAGGATTATCTGTTCCTTTATTTCCGATATTTATAATGTCGCTGAGGTTCTGAAGCAGCATAAGGACTTGAAGATCGTAAAGGTGAAGGATTATATCAAACATCCGAAGCCGAACGGCTACCGCAGTCTGCATTTGATTATTGAAATTCCCGTTTATTTGACGAATCGTGTGGAATATGTGAAGGCGGAAATTCAAATCCGCACCATCGCCATGGATTTTTGGGCGAGCCTTGAACATAAAATTTATTACAAATTAAATAACGAAGTCCCAAAGCATCTGACCGACGAGCTGAAGGAAGCGGCGGACATCGCCCATTATTTAGACGAAAAGATGCTTGGAATTAAGAAAGAAGTCGATTAAACGATTGACCCGTCACAACCAGCCGGACCGCTATTATACGCAGTCCGGCTGGTTGTTTTTATGTTTACGTGTTTTCGCTTTCCCGCACGATGTATTCTGACGATGATTCAGGCTGAAATCCTGATTGAATTTGAACAGAGAATGCGAAAGATATCAAATCGCAAACAGCACATTCCCGCAGAAAAAATGTGTAGGATCGAGGTTTACTTTTTTAAAAAAGGGAAAGACATTTGTACAACAAAAAGGGAGATGAATATCAGTGGGAAAGAATGAAACAATGCATATCGTATCATGTGCCGATGATAATTATGCTCGTCATTTGGGTGGGATGTTCGCTTCTTTATTGATGAATATGGACAAAACAAGGAATGCCAAATTATATGTGATCGACGGCGGAATTACTGCCGAAAACAAGGACAAGCTTGAACAGACTGCGATGTCATTCGGGACGCCGCTTGAATTTTTAGAAGTAGACGCTGATCAATACAAGCATGCAGTCGAAAGCAGCCACATTACAAAAGCGGCTTATTACCGCATTTCTATCCCTGATTTAATTAAGGATGAGTCTGTAAAGCGGATGATTTACATCGATTGCGATGCAATTGTGATGGAAGATATTTCGGTTTTATGGGACTTGGATATTTCCCCGGCAATAGTTGCGGCGGTAGAAGATGCCGGACAGCATGAAAGACTGAAAAAAATGAATATCAGCGACACTGCCAAGTATTTTAATTCCGGTATTATGATTATAGATTTCGAACCTTGGAGAAAACAGAATATTTCTAAAAAAGTGATTGATTTTATCAATGATAACAGCTCGGAGGATTTTCTCGTGTTTCATGATCAGGACGCGCTTAACGCGATTTTATATGATCAATGGCATGAACTGCATCCGCGCTGGAACGCTCAGACGCATATTATCATGAATGAGAAAACGCCTCCTGAACTGATCGACCGTATACGTTACAGAGAAACACGTGCCGAACCGGCCATCGTCCATTTCTGCGGCGGGGACAAGCCTTGGAATACAGGCACTTCGCACCCGTATCGTGATCATTATTTCCGATATATGTCCTTTACGAAATGGAACACGATTGACCGCCCGGCCATGAACCAATAGGCAGGTGTGATGAAAACGCTTGTGAAGCCGTTGACCGGCTCACAAGCGTTTTTTTATTATTTCACCCGAATCGCACGCACGCGTTTTTGCAGGCTGGTCTTTTCGGCAGACGGCTTCAATCGGCTGACTGCCGTTTGCGCCGCTGATTTTGCTTTTTTCGTCTTGGTTTTTTCCGCCGTTTTTACTTTGTCCCTTGCCTGCTGCCGGTTGAGTTTATCTTTTATCCGGCCAAGCCGTTTTTCCAGAGCGGTTTTTTCTTTTCCCGGCTGGATTTCGCTGACTGCTTTTTGGGCTTTTGCGGTGTTGGCCTCAGAGGTCTTTTTTTCCGCCTGCTTGACGCTGGCCTCAGCTGTTCTCAAAAGGCTTGAGTTGACAGCGTTCAGCCGCTTTTGCAGCCCTTTTTTCTCTGAACCGGCCGGTAATTTGCGGATGGCGCTTTGTGCGGCGTTGACGGCGGTTTTTTTCTTTTGTTTTTCGGCAGTCCGGACTTTGTCTCTTGCGTCCGTTACATTTCTTTCCGTCTGAACTTTATTGATCCGCGCCTCGAGAGCGGTTTTTCCCTTTGACTTGGAAAGCTTGCTGACAGCCGTTTTTGCTTCATTGATATCTGCCTGCTTTTTCGTTTTTTCCGCTTTTATTACGGCCCGTTCGGCAAAGCTCTTTTGCTTTGTGTGATATTGCACCAGTCCGTACCCGAATCGGCTGTCACGTCCGGGAGCGCCCAGATCTTTGACGTTCTGCTGCATCTGCTGCCGGAGCTGTGTATTTGTTTCCTCCGGATATTTCTGCCTGAGCAGCGCGAACATGCCGGTGACGTGCGGCGCGGCTTGAGATGTGCCGTCAGCCGTGGCGTACATTTGATTCAGATACGTGCTCGTAATATTGGTGCCGGGTGCGGCAAATTCAATTTGTTTTCCGGTCGTGGAAAAAGACGCGAGCCCGTTTTTTTCAGTTGACGCTGAGACTGCCGTTACGCTGCTGTAGGCGCCCGGATAATTGACGGGTTTTTTGTTGCCGTCGTTTCCTGCGGCGGCTACGATCACGATTCCTTTTTTGTAAGCTTTGTCAACGGCGTCGTGAAGAATTTTGCTGTCTGCGTTAGTTCCGAGGCTCATATTGATGATGTCCATTTTGTTGGCGATCGACCAGTCGATCGCTTTAAGAAGGCTTTTAAGATCTCCCGCACCTTTTCTGTCTAATGCTTTAACCGCATATAACCGGACATCCGGCGCGATGCCGTCAATGCCGTATCCGTCATGTTTGGCCGCAATGATTCCGGCGACATGCGTCCCGTGTCCGTTGTCATCTTTGTATGAGGAAGTATAACTGACTGCGGAATAGCCTCCGGCAATGGAAAGGTCATCATGAGGGTAAATGCCGCTGTCAATGACAGCCACTTTCACCTTTTTCCCCGTCAAGCCTTCTTTCCACGCCTGCTTGACCTGAGTCGGTTCGATATCCCATTGCGGCAGCGCGTAACTGCTGCTTTGGGCCGCTGATAACGGGCGGATATCAGAACCGCCTGCTGCCTGAAAGGATACATTGTCTTCTACATATAAGATGTCAGGGTCCTGTTTCAGGTTTTTCACCGTTTGCGAATCGGCTGATACGGCGACTGCCGGGAGATGCTGATAGGTCTGTTCCACATCCGCTCCGCTGTCTATGGCGGATTCCTTGCCGTTTTGATTTTTGTACACCACGATAACGTCCCGGTCGTGCGTCTCGGCGTGCGCGGGAGCCGCGGCGGAGAACAGTCCGACGCACAAGGCCGCGGCCATTATCGGTTTCAGGGTGTGATACATTGCGATTCCCCCTTTTTCTTTATATATCGGCAGTGCGGAATTCTTTTTTTCCTGAGGGATAAGGAAAATTTCTGTATGCAAATGTAAGCGTTTCCAAAATATGATGGAGAAAATGCTTTAAGACATCTGCGCAATGAACTCAAAAAGGGGGTTTTTGATAAATGAGTACGTTCAATCGGGTCATGGAAGAAAAAATCATGCCAGTCGCCGGAAAAGTCGCCGGCCAAAGGCACTTAAGGGCTTTGCGGGACGGCATTATTTTGACTATGCCGCTTATCATTATCGGATCGGTTTTTCTGATTCTGACGAGTCTTCCGATTCCCGGTTATGCCGATTTTATGGCTGGTCTTTTCGGTGAAAATTGGGTTGAAAAGCTCGGGTATCCCGTGAATGCGTCCTTTGACATTATGGCGCTTGTCGCCGCCTTTGGGATTGCTTACCGGCTTGCGGAAAGCTATGAGGTGGATGCCCTGTCGTCGGGAGCCATTGCCCTTGCCGCCTTTTTATTGGCGACGCCGTATCAGATTCCGTTTATCCCTGACGGCTCGTCAACAGAGATTATGGTGGGAGGCGGCATTCCGATTTCGCTGCTCGGAAGCAAAGGTCTGTTTGTCGCGATGATCATTGCAATGCTGTCTACGGAAGTGTACCGGTTTATTATACAAAGAAATATCGTCATTAAGATGCCTGACGGAGTGCCGCCTGCGGTCAGCAAATCGTTCGTTGCGCTCATCCCCGGTTTCATTATTATTACGCTTGTATGGCTGGCTCGTCTGTTTATTGAAATGACTCCTTTTAAAAGCCTCCACAATGTCGTAGGCGATTTGCTGGGCACCCCGCTGTCTATTTTGGGCGGGAGTCTCGGCGGAAGTCTTATCGCCGAATTCGTGCAAATGCTGCTTTGGTCGTGCGGCATACACGGCGCGTCCATAATCGGCGGCGTCATGTCGCCGATCTGGTACGGGGCGATGGACGCCAACCGTTTGGCTTTTCAGGCGGGAGAAGCGCTGCCGAGCATTTTTACGACACAGTTCTTTCAAATATGGATTAATGTCGGCGGAAGCGGAGCGACGCTTGCCCTTGTGCTGACCATGCTTGTGCGCTCCAGAAGCAAACAGATGAAACAGCTCGGCCGTCTCGGCATCGGGCCCGCGATTTTTAACATTAACGAACCGATTATTTTCGGGATGCCGCTCGTCATGAATCCGCTGTTAATCGTGCCCTTTATCATCGCGCCGCTCTTGACCATTACGGCGACGTACATCGGGATGAGCACGGGGATGGTGGCAAAACCGGCGGGAATCGCCGTGCCGTGGACGATGCCGCCGCTGATTTCCGGTTATTTGGCGACGGGCGGGAAAATCTCCGGTTCGGTCATGCAGCTGATCAATCTCCTGATTACATTTATCATTTATTATCCGTTTTTCCGAATTTGGGATCTTCAAAAATGGAGAGAGGAACGGGCGGCGGAACAAAACGTCACAGAAGAAACATAAAAAAAACGGGCGCTTTCGCCCGTTTTTTTAACGCTGGAAAAATTCGATCCATTCGCCGTCAGGTCCTTCAATGTAAAAGTAGCGGTACCCGTTCGGAAGTGTCGTGATTTCTTCATCAATAAATACGGCGCCCTGACGCTTCGCATGCGTGAACTCCGCTGCGATATCTTCAGTCAATAAAGCGACATGGTGCACTTTTCCTTCTGCGGGAAGCTCGCTGCTGTAGCCCTGGATCAGCTCAATTTCTGTCTCCGGCCCTTCTTGAAAACCGAGAAAGGCAAGTTCAATAATGCCGTTCGTATGAGTGATACGATCCTTTAACTGCATACCGAGAACGTCTTGGTAAAAGGCGATGGATGTTTCAATATCTTTGACCATAATGCCTGTATGGTCGATTCTTTTGGCTGTCATGGTTTTCCCCCTGTTTTGAATTTTTCGGGACAATGCGGTGTTGATCATGTTTTATGGTACGATAAGAGAAAGCAAAACGAAAGAGGAATGCACAATGAAGCTACTTACAGTGAAAGATACATTTGCCGGAAAGCTGAAAAAAGGATTCCCCCTGATTGAAAAAGACGCTCTGTCCGGAAGCTCGGCTCATTTAACAGAGGGCGATCTTTTTGATGTGACATCCGAGAAGGGTGAGTTTATCGGAAAAGGCTATTACGGTTTGCAGAATAAAGGAGTCGGCTGGGTGCTGTCCCGCGCGAAAGATGAACGGATCGACGGACGTTTCTTTCTGGACAAGCTGAAAAAAGCGGTTGAAGCAAGAGCTCATCTGTTTAAGGCGCCCGATACGACGGCGTTCCGGATTTTCAACGGTGAGGGCGACGGCATCGGCGGCGTCACGATTGACTTTTATGACGGTTATCTGCTGATTCAATGGTACAGTAAAGGCATTTACGCTTATAAGGACAGCATGATTGAGGCGATTGACGGACTGGAGCTTTCTTATAAAGCGATCTATGAAAAGAAACGATTCGATACTGCCGGGCAATACGTGGAAGACGACGATTTTGTCAAAGGCGAAAGAGGAGCTTTTCCGGTCATTGTTCAAGAAAACGGCATACGGTACGCGGTGGATTTAAACGATGGGGCGATGACGGGCATTTTCTTAGACCAGCGTCATGTACGCAAAGCGATTCGGGACAAGTATGCAAACGGCAGACGGGTGCTGAATACGTTCTCTTATACGGGGGCATTTTCCGTTGCGGCGGCGCTTGGCGGAGCTGAGAAAACGACCAGCGTCGATGTCGCCAACCGCAGTCTCGCAAAAACGATTGAACAGTTCAGCGCCAACGGAATTGATTATGAGGCGCATGACATTAAAGTCATGGATGTTTTCAAATACTTCGGCTATGCGGAGAAAAAAGGGCTGGCGTTTGACCTCATCATCCTTGATCCGCCTTCTTTCGCCCGCACAAAAAAACGGACGTTCAGCGCGGCGAAAG
This sequence comes from Bacillus sp. YH3-2-B2, assembly GCF_053663335.1. Lineage (NCBI taxonomy): Bacteria > Bacillati > Bacillota > Bacilli > Caryophanales > Bacillaceae > Bacillus > Bacillus sp. YH3-2-B2. The sequence goes on from NZ_JBSJQE010000002.1 coordinate 272,926, forward strand.
ATTATAAAAACCTGCTGAAGGAAACGATCGCCATCACCGCAAAAAACGGCATCATCGTCGCTTCGACAAACAGCAGCGCCTTCAATATGAAGAAATTTAAAGGTTTTATAGAGACCGCCTTTAAAGAAACAAATGAGCGTTACGACATTTTGGAAGAATACACGCTTCCGGAAGATTTCAAAACGATTCCCGCGTTTAAAGAAGGGAACTATTTGAAGGTTGTTTTCTTGCGGAAAAAATAGGATGATCATTTATAGCGTGGAAAGAGGGGAAAAGAAAACCCTCTTCCATCGCTCTAATACGGGGTAAATAATCTTCATATCTTACTGTTTAAAGAAAAAACCCGCTATTACTTAGTATCTCATCTGTGCCGAGTACAGTGGCCTCACTAATCCCTCCGCCCAATTGTATCCTCGATAATGATTTTAATGGGTACCACCCTTTTTTTGAGTATCTATATAAATTGTAATGGCATCACTCATGAGCTTCGCCAACCCTTCACCATACCGGTCGATGTTCTTAGTGAAGCGTTCATCTTCAATATAGAGTTGACCTAATCCGTAAAAGGCATCAAAAGAATATTCACCAAAATTTTCATTGAGAAAATCAAACCACTCTTTGATAGCGGTTTGTACGTCTGGGGACTCAGGAGATTGGTTAATAAGGAGTGCAAATTTATTGAACATTGCAGTCCACTTATCAGATAAATCTTTTTGTTCACCATCAGTCATGTTTTTCAATCTAATATTTACCTTATCGACAGGTTGATCACCCCACCGTTTGCGGGCTTCTTGCTCATAAAAATTATGATTGAAGTTCATTCCCTCAAACCGCTCTTTGTTCGTCATGAAAATCTCTCCCATCATATGTTTGATTGATTTATCGATGGTATCAATCATCTTATCGACTCTATTCCGTTTCTCAATCAACATTTTCTTTTGTAAAATGAATGCCTCCCTTCGGTTAAATGAAGGACTATTAATGATTTCTTTAATCTCTTTTAAGGAGAAATCGAGCTCCTTGAAAAATAGTATCTGCTGCAGCTGTTCAAGATTCTCTTCAGAATAAAGCCGATAACCGGAATCGGTCGTTTCTTGAGGAGTCAATAATCCGATTTGATCGTAATGATGGAGAGTACGTATGCTTACTCCAATCAGGTCAGCTACTTCTTTTACTTTCATACCCATCACGTTTGCCGCCTCCTTAATGGCTACTCTAAAGTATTACGCAACGTAAGAGTCAATAGTTGGTGAAGATTTTTTGTATATAAAGGGAGAACATATGAGGATTTCATTGCTGAAATTAAAGAAAAAAAGCCGGGCGTGAAGCTCCGGCTTTTTTCTATTCAATAATGTGCTGCACCCGGCCGATTCGCCCGTCTTCAAGGCGGACCTTAATGCCGCGCGGGTGGAAGCTTGAGTTCGTCAAAATATCCTTCACAATTCCTCTTGTCAGCTTTCCTGAACGCTGATCGGCTTTCAGGACGATATCGACTTCAAGTCCTTTTCTGATGCTGCTTCGCTGCTGGCCGTTCATATGACACATCCGTTCTTCAGTCTTTTCACTTCATGTCTTATCATATCGTGTTTTCGTCTTTTTATGAAGGACAGACAAATCAATTCTTCATGGCAACTAAAAAAAGACCGCTCTGTAAGGAGCAGTCTTTTATGACATAAACGAAAGCAAAATCGGGGCCGCGCACAGTGTCATAATCGCGGCGAGGATCATCGACACGCTTGAGATCGTTCCTGATACGGAGCTGAGCTCAAATGCTTTAGATGTTCCCGCTCCGTGCGCGCTAGTTCCGAGCAGCACGCCCCGGGCAATTTCGTTATCAATGCGGAAATAGCGGATGACCATCGGCCCGATGATCGTTCCCAATAAAGCCGTTAAAATGACGAAAACCGCTGTAACGGCCGGCATCCCGCCGATCATTTCTGAAACGTTCATGGCAATCGGCGTCGTCACGGATCGCGGCACGAGACTGTCGACTAAGCTGCTGCCGAGATGGAACCATTTTGCGATAAAGGCTGTTGACAGAATGGCGATACATGAACCGACCGCTACGTTCAAAATAATTTCCACGGCGTATTTCTTTAAAATCGGGAAATATTTATAAAGCGGGATGGCGAACGCCACTGTTGCCGGCTGAAGCATATCGGTCAGCAGTCCGCCGCCGAGATTGTATGTCTGATACGGGACATTGACAAGAAGCAGCAGGACGACCAAAACAGCGGGCGTAATCAGAAGCGGCGACGTATACACCCGCGGAAAACGAATGTAGAGTTTTTTCGCGCCCAAATACACTAAGACAGTTAAGAATAAACTTATGATTCCGATGAACACGTTTGTTTTTTCTCCTTTCTTTTTGCTATCAGCTGTGTAAGCGTACCTGTTGAAACCATCACGACAAATGTGCTGATGACGACGACAAGTAAAATGCTTACGCCGAATTTAGACATAATATCTCCGTATTCAATCACTCCGACGGCAGACGGGATGAAAAACAGCAGCAGCTCACCGAGGAGCCATGCTGCGCCAAGCTCAATCCATTCAAGTTTGATAATCTTGAAGTGCAATAATGTGAAAAGAATCACAATCCCGATTATACTGCCGGGAATATTTATATGAAGAGCCGCCGTGATCCAATTGATCAGACGCGCAAATATAAACAGCAGAGCGATTTGAATAACGGTAAGCAGCAATTTTTTCATAATGATGCCTCCCTTATATTTATATTGTACAGAAGGTTTTGCTATAGGTAAAATACATATAAAGAATAATATGTATTCCTTTTGTCTATAGAAAGGATGAAATGTAATGGATATACGGCACTTAACGTATTTCTTGGAAGTGGCCCGTTTGAAAAGCTTTACGAAGGCTTCGCAGTCTCTGTATGTTTCACAGCCGACAATCTCAAAAATGATTAAAAACCTGGAGACGGAGCTCGGCATTAAGCTGTTTTACCGCAATGGCCGGCAAGTTGAACTGACTGACGCCGGGCAGAGCATGTATGTGCAGGCGCAGGAAATCACAAAGTCATTCCAAAACCTGACGTCAGAGCTGAACGATATTATGGAAGTGAAGAAAGGGCACGTCCGCATCGGTCTTCCGCCGATGATCGGGTCCGGCTTTTTCCCGAGAGTGCTCGGTGACTTCCGCGTCACATATCCCGATGTGACGTTTCAGCTTGTTGAGGACGGCTCTATTAAAGTGCAGCAAGGGGTGGAGGACGGCTCGCTTGATATCGGGGTCGTCGTCCTTCCCGCGAATGAAGAGATTTTTCATACCTTCACAATCGTCAAGGAAACCCTTATGCTCGTCGTCCATCCGTCACATCGGCTCGCTGACGAGAAAGAATGCAGTCTTCATGAATTGAAAGAAGAGCCGTTCATATTTTTCAGGGAGGATTTTGTCCTTCATAATCGAATTATGACGGAATGCGTGAAAGCCGGATTCAGGCCGCACGTCATTTATGAAACATCACAGTGGGACTTTATCAGCGAAATGGTATCCGCCAATCTCGGTATCGGCCTGCTGCCGGAAAGAATCTGCCGCGGTCTTGATCCTGACAAAGTCAGAACCATTCCGCTCGTTCATCCGGTCATTCCGTGGCATTTAGCCATCATTTGGCGGAAAGACCGCTATATGTCCTTTGCCGCCAGAGCCTGGCTGGAGCATACGAAATCGTATTTATGGAATCCGAAAAAGAGAAAAAAGGATGATTAAGCATGGACGCACAAACCGCAGCTCAACACTTGAGTAAAGTGCGGGATCAAAACCCGCTCGTTCACAGTATCACCAATAATGTCGTCACGAACTTCACCGCTAACGGACTGCTCGCGCTCGGCGCATCGCCCGTTATGGCTTATGCAATTGAGGAGGCCGCCGACATGGCGAAAATCGCCGGAGCGCTCGTCCTGAACATAGGCACCCTCAGCTCGGCGTCGGTTGAAGCTATGATCGCAGCCGGAAAATCGGCCAATGAAAACTTTGTTCCGGTCATTTTTGATCCGGTAGGCGCCGGCGCCACACCGTTTCGGACGGCATCAGCCCGCAAGATCATACAGGAGGTCCGCTTGTCCGTCATTCGCGGAAATGCCGCGGAAATCGCCAATATTGCCGGCGCCCCTGATTGGAAGATAAAAGGCGTGGATGCGGGGGAAGCCGGAGGAGATGTGGTTCAGCTCGCTAAGACGGCTGCAAGCAGGCTGAAGACGGTCATTGCGATTACCGGAAAAACCGACGTCATCTCCGACGGCACCGATACATACGCCGTACATAACGGTGATAAACTGCTGACGAAGGTGACGGGGGCGGGATGCCTGCTGACGTCTGTAATCGGAGCCTTCTGCGCAGCGGGGCAGGACGTTCTGCAAGCGGCCGTTTCAGCCGTTTCTGTATACGGAAGCGCCGCTCAGCTTGCCGCTTTGGACACCTCCCATAAGGGGCCGGGCAGCTTCCAGATTGAGCTTTTAAACAAGCTGGCAAGCATCTCAGAACAAGAAGCGGCCGAGCTTGCCGCAATTGAAAGGGTGATAGAAAAATGACGCGTATTTCTCGGGAAATGATGAAGGATATGTTATCGGTTTATTTTATTATGGGATCAAACAATACAAGCGCAGACCCGGTTTCCGTGGTGAAAAAAGCAATTGAGGGCGGCGCTACGCTTTTTCAATTTCGGGAAAAGGGGAGCGGTTCTTTAACAGGGGATGAACGTGTCCTGTTCGCGAAGCGGGTGCAGGATGTCTGCAGGCAGGCCGGGATTCCTTTCATCATTAATGATGATGTCGAATTGGCCTTGCGCCTTGAGGCGGACGGAGTGCATATCGGACAGGATGACGCAGACGCCGAAGAAACGAGAGCGGCAATCGGCGATATGATTCTCGGTGTGTCAGCACATAACGTCTCCGAGGTGAAGCGGGCGGAAGAAGCCGGAGCCGATTACGTCGGAATGGGCCCGGTCTATCCGACCGAAACAAAAAAAGATGCTGAAGCCGTGCAGGGCGTTACATTGATTGAAGAGGTACGGCGTCAGGGCATCACCATTCCGATTGTAGGAATCGGCGGCATTACGGCTGACAACGCGGCGCCCGTCATTGAAGCGGGTGCAGACGGCGTCAGCATGATCAGCGCCATCAGCCAAGCCGAAGATCCAAAAGCGGCGGCGCGGAAGTTTTCAGAGGAAATTCGGCGCTCCAAAGCAGGGCTGTCCCGATAGGGCGGCCCTTTTTCTGTGTGTGCAAAAAGGCAGTGACGGACTTGGAGAATATAAGCCGTATGTCAAGAACAGAGCAATCAGCTTGCAATATCGACCGAAGCGTTTGACGGCTCTATCGCTTCTCTCAAAGTGACGCCTGAACCAATCACCGTCGGCGCCGAAGGCTCAAAAGCCCTCTATAAAACAGTGAATAGCGCGCAGTGAGAGATCATTTCGAGGTCACGGAAAAACTTAATGCGGAATTCAGCGAATTTGAAGTTTTGATGTCGAAATACAAAACGTGCGATCAATCGTATACGTCTTGTGATACATTAAGTACAGATCAAATCAGAGAGATAAGCACGAAGCTGACGGCCCTTTCTGAAACCATGTCGAAGATTGCCGATGTGCTTTAAAAGGAGTTAAGACACAGCATGAGCGATGAACATAACAAGGAAAAACAGATCCACAGACGGGATGTCCTGAAGTGGGGCGCCGTCGCGGGCGCAGCCGTCGCTGTCGGAGCGAGCGGCCTCGGAGGACTCGCGCCGTTCTTCAAACCGGCGGCCACCGCTTCAAAGAAGAATGATGAAAAACGTGATCGTGATCAAATCGTTCCTTTTTACGGAAAGCACCAAGCAGGAATCACAACGGCGCATCAGACGTATGTGTATTTTGCGGCGCTTGATGTCATGTCAAGCGACAAAGCCGATGTCATCTCCCTTTTCAAACAATGGACAAGCCTGACGCAGCTGCTGACTTCAGGCGCCGTCCCGTCAGGCGAACAGAAAAATAAATATATGCCTCCGCAGGATACCGGGGAGTCGCAGGATCTGGCACCGGCGAATTTGACCGTTACCTTCGGCTTCGGACCCGGGTTTTTCGAGAAAGACGGGAAGGACCGCTTCGGACTGAAAGATAAAAAACCGAAGCACCTCGCCGATATTCCGCCGATGCCTAACGACAAGCTCGATAAGAAACAAGGCGGCGGTGATATCGTCATACAGGTCTGCGCGGATAATGAACAAACGGCGTTTCACGCGGTGCGCAACCTGATGAAACAAGCATCGGGTGTGTGTGAAGTCCGCTTTCTCAATAAAGGTTTCTTAAGCGGCGGGAAAAACGGAGAAACACCGCGCAACCTCTTCGGATTCAAAGACGGCACCGGCAACCAAAGCACGAAGGATGAAAACCTGATGAATTCGATCGTTTGGGTTCAATCAGGAGAGCCGGACTGGATGACGGGCGGCACGTACATGGCGTTTAGGAAAATTAAGATGTTTTTAGATATATGGGACCGTTCATCCTTGAAGGAACAAGAGGACACGTTCGGGCGGGTGAAAAGCTCGGGCGCGCCTCTCGGACAAAAAAAGGAAACCGATCCCGTGAAGCTGAATCAAATTCCCGCCGACTCGCATGTCAGCGTGGCAAAATCAACCGGCAGACAGATTCTGCGCCGGGCATTTTCCTATACGGACGGAATTGATCCGAAGACGGGCTATGTTGACGCAGGCCTGCTGTTTATCTGCTTTCAAAAAGACCCGGACCGCCAATTTGTCCCGATGCTGAAGGCTTTGGCGGCAAAGGATGCGCTGAATGAATACACACAAACGATCGGCTCTTCCTTATTCGCCTGTCCCGGCGGCTGTAAAAAAGGAGAATATATCGCCCAAAGGCTGCTGGAATCGTGACACCTTCCATATGGAAGGTGTTTTTTTAAAAAAACAATTGTAACTATAAAAGTTACAACTTAAAATGATAAGGAAAGGAGACTTACAATGACACTGCAGATTAAAGTATATTCTGATTATGTATGTCCGTTTTGCTATGTCGGCAAAGCGGCGTTTGAAGAAGCTATCAAAGACAAGGACGTACAGGTGGAATGGATGCCGTTTGAATTGCGTCCGAGCCCCTCGCCGAAACTTGATCCGGTGAATGATCCCGCCAAGCGGCAGATGTGGAAAAACTCCATTGAGCCGATGGCGCAGTCGTTAGGCGTTGACATCACGTTCCCCCGCGTGTCACCGCATCCTTACACGGATTTGGCATTTGAAGGCTTTCATTTCGCAAAGGAACATGGGAAAGGAAGCGAATACCATACACGCGTTTTTCAGGCGTTCTTTCAGGAAGAACAAAATATCGGTGACGTTGGCGTGCTGACAAAGCTTGCGGAAGAAGCCGGACTTGACGGTGCTGCCTTCAAAGAGGCGCTTGAGACAAGAGCGTACAAGGACGTACAGCGGGAAGCGCTCCGCCATGCTTATGAGGAAGCCGGCATTACGGCAGTGCCGACGTTTATCATCGGCGATGAGAGAATCCCTGGCGCGGCGGGAAAGGAAACCTTTGAACAAATCATTGAGCGGGAACTGAATAAACGTTAACCCGAAAAAAGCCCTCTCGATCAGCGAGAGGGTTTTGCCATATAATGTTTGATAAATGTTTGTCTGTCCGCTTCATATGCCGCGGCGTCAAAGGAGTCGCCGCAAAAATGAAGGCACCAAGGGTCTTTCTGGCAGGCGACGCCGACTTGATAGCCGTGTTTTTGAAATTCGAGCGACTGTGATGTGTCGTAAAAATGAAAGCCGCGAAACAAATCCTCCCGCCACTCCACGTCATATTGAGCCGCCATTAACAAGCCGTCAATGGCGTCAGCGGGCGTAAACAGGCCGTCTTCATCACCGTGCTCAAAATCCAGCGGGTGATAAGCATTCCCCCGGTATTCAATCACTTTTCCCATCCGCTGTCCGCTTTCCCACCAAATGCCGTTCGGCGGCAGGGTTTTGCAGCCGGCGACACCAAGAAGGCCGAGCTCCTGATGAGATTGAAAGATATGAAGCATGTCATGAAGGAAATGCTGATGAATGATAAAAGTATCCTGATGCAGATAAATTTTATATTTGGAGGGGTGTTTCAGCGCTTTGTTGTAGGACGAGGCCATGCTTGCTGAATCGTATATCGGCATGATATCAACGGAGTATGAAGGGGGGACGGTAAGCTTTAGAATATGGTTTTTGCATCGGGAGTAGAGCGACTCATCATTCACGCAAATGACAAACAGAAATGAATGTGAATCCATTACATGCTCCTCTCGGCCTCAATCACATATTGATAGGCCGATGCTTCTGTCATAAAGTCATGCCTTATGCCAAGCTGTACGCATACTTCGTGCAATGATGCGATGGCTTTGTGGTAAGAAGGGTGATCAACGCGGATCGCCTCAATGCGTTTCACCTCATAGCCGGCGGCTTTAAATAATGAAAGAGTCTCTTCCCGGGTAAAAAAACGCAGGTGGGTCTGATCCATTAATCCGGCGTCACTGTAAGTCCATTTGCCGGCTAAAAGCTCCAGCACCACTGAGATGTGGCCGACATTCGGTATGCATGCAAGCACAGTGCCGTCTTTTTTTACATAAGGACGAAGCTTTTTCAGCACTGTCCACGGGTCGACAAGATGCTCAAGAACGTCTCCGAACAGCATGCAGTCGAATTGCTCTGATTCGTACGGAAGAATGGCGGATTCAATGTCGCCGCAAAGCACGTGGCTCAATTTGCTTTCCGCCTTTTTTGCGGCTTCGGGATACGCTTCAATGCCGTAAACCGTTATTCCGCGGTCTTCGATCGCCGCTCCTAAATTGCCCGTTCCGCAGCCGACATCAAGCACTGTCCGCCAGTTTTCGTCTATTTTGTTCAATAAATAAGGATTCAGGCCTTCGTAGTAGTTCTGTTGTTTTTCATCATAATAGGGATTCGTATCCATCTGTGTATCACCTCATAAATGGGCATAATACACAAGATATGCAGCGGGGGGATCTCATATCACCATGTTTGGCTGTTCAATTGCGGAATACGGACGGGAATGGTTGTCCGGTATACGGTTTGTTCTCTGATTCCCCTCTTATTGCGGGTGTTCCTTTGAAAACTCGGGTGCGGGCGGACTGTGGCAGGTCATATAGTAAAAGGATCCGCCTGTAATCTTACCGCTGGCGGATGGTGTTTTTCATTGGTGCTTTTTTCTTCACCGCTTTTTCAGTATTTAAGAAGCGCCTCACATCGTCAATGTTCAAACCCATGATTCTAGCCTCTTGAATTAACAATTGCCAATCTTGATCTATATCTTTCATTACATGAGTTTTCATAAGAACCTCCAATTGAAAAATTGATTTGCCCAGCTACAGCAGCCAATGTATAACAAATATCACACATAGTTGGCCGGTAATCCCAAATTGAAGATGAATTCACCTACCTATTCCCTAAGAAAATGACTGAAATAACCAAAATCCTTCAAGAATTCTTACATATAATAATAAACAAATAAATACTGACTGGATAGTATGCAAATAAAAATAAACCATATGACCTATTAATATTTACCCTCAAAACGTCGAATAGCATATTCTTTTTGCATAAAAAATACCGCAAAAGAATGATTCGGTGTAAGATAAAGTGAATGATCAAACAGCTGGGGTAAAAAATGAAAAAAAACAAATTTCAAATTAAGAGAGAAGAAACATTTGAAAGTTTTATTGACGCAGGCCTTCATCTCCTGATTGAAAGAGCTTACGATTCAGTCTCAATCGATGACATCAGTAAAGCGGCGGGTTTCAGCAAAGGGGCGTTTTACGTTCATTTTGAAAGCAAGGAAGATTTTCTGAAGCATTTGTTAGAGAGGCGTCAGATTAAAAAAAGGATCATCACTGGCTATCTCGACGAATTAGAAAAGCAAACAGAGCGGCCGTTGACGCTTTGTGAAGCCGCGGCAAGCGCGGCCAGCCTGTTAATGCGGTTTGTAAACAGCAAGCCTGCCTGGAATGTTGTGTCTTTTGCCGTTCATATGCCTACTTACAAAGTCGTCAGTGAATATGAAGCTTATATCCGTCTTTATAAGTTATGGATAGAAGAAAGCACCATGTACATAAATTGGCTCAAATCGAGAAATTTAATAGAAGACCATATAGATACCGAGCATACCGCTAACATGATGTGCGCGCTCATCGACGGGATGATTAAGCAATCCAATGTGCTGGGAAGGCCGGTTACTTTCCGCAGCATGTTTGACGCGCTCTATGTTTTTGTCAGCGGCAGAAAATCAGGGTAACGTTCTTCTTGATTTGACAAAAGGTTTAGAAAAGTCTTTCAGAAAGCGAGGAACTGCCATGCGCTACAGAGAAATTATGATGTATATCATTATGGGGATATTCACGACCATCGTGAATATCGTCAGTTTTTACATTCTGACGTCGGCATTTGAGATGGATTACAAGGCGGCGACTGTCGCCGCTTGGATTCTGTCCGTTCTATTTGCTTATGTTACGAATAAACGGTATGTCTTTCAGCAAAAGACCGCGGGGATGCGGAGTCTGATGAAAGAATTAACGGCCTTTTTCAGCGTGCGGGTGCTGTCTCTCGCCATCGATCTCGCCATGATGATTCTTCTGGTCAGTCAATTTCATATGAACGAAACATTGGCGAAAATCGCCGATAACGTCATTATCGTAGTCGTCAACTATGCGGCCAGCAAGTGGATTGTCTTCAGAAAAGCGAAAGAAGAGGGCGTGTCATAACGGTTTTTTTCCGCGCCCCGGGGGGAAAGTGTAATGGTGGAAGGGGATGCGTATGAAGCACAAAATAAAGAAAGCGTTTGCTGATGTATTCGGAGAATCGGAGGGCCTGCGCGTTTTCTTTGCGCCCGGCAGAGTGAATCTCATCGGAGAGCTAACGGGGCCCGCTATGAGGAGAAGACAGGGAGAAAAGCTGACTTTTACACGGCGGATATCGGAGCCGGAGCGAGAGAACTAAAGGGGGATGACGATGGCAATTGAGCGGCACGTGGAACGTTTAATCCGGTACGGATTGCAAAAAGAGCTGATTTCATTTCTTGATATTGAATATACAAGAAACCGTTTATATGAAACTTTGCATATTACCCATCCGGAGGCTTCAGAACAGAAAGAAAATGAATCGTCGGCATCATTGCCGGACATATTGGCCCCGATTTATGAATGGGCGGCAGAAACGGGCCGGATTGCAGCCGATACAGACACCTATCGCGACCTGCTGAGCGCGAAGATCATGGGCTGTTTTGCCCCGCAGCCGTCCGAGATTGTCCGTCGTTTTGAAGAAACAAAGGCGGTGCACGGGCCGGAGCAGGCGACAAAGGCGTTTTACCGATTTTCAGAGGATGTGTATTATATCCGTTCGGACAGAATACAGCGGAATGTCGGGTGGACGGCTGAGACGGCTTACGGAAAGCTGGACATCACGATCAACCTTTCAAAACCGGAAAAAGATCCGAAAGCAATTGCCGCTGCCAAAGAGCAGCCTCAATCCGATTATCCGAGATGTGTTCTTTGTAAAGAAAATGTCGGGTACGAGGGGAGACCGGATCACCCGGCGCGTCAAAACCTTCGTGTCATTCCGGTCATTCTCGGCGATGAGCAGTGGTTTCTGCAATTTTCTCCGTATGTGTATTACCGGGAGCATTGCATCGTTTTGAAAGACCGGCACGAACCGATGAAGATCAGCAAAAAAACGTTTGACCGGCTGCTGTCGTTCGTCAGCCAGTATCCTCATTATTTTCTCGGTTCCAATGCTGATCTGCCGATCGTCGGCGGCAGTATTTTAAGCCACGACCATTTTCAGGGGGGCCATTATGAATTCCCGATGGCGCTGGCGGAGACAGAAAGCCGGTACAGGCTGCCTGACTATCCGAAAACGGTGCTGGGAATTGTGAAGTGGCCGATGTCGGTCATCCGCCTGCAAAGCGAGAGCGCGTCTGAGCTTTCCGGCGCGGCGGATGCCATCCTGCGGGCATGGCGCGGTTATTCCGATGAGGCGGCTGATCTCCTCGCCTGTTCAGGAGAAACACCGCACAATACAATTACGCCGATTGCCCGGCGGAGAAACGGTTTATTCGAATTAGATCTCGTCCTCAGAAATAACCGCACCTCTGATGAGCATCCGCTGGGAATTTTTCATCCCCATCAGGAAGTTCATCACCTGAAAAAAGAAAATATCGGACTGATTGAGGTAATGGGGCTTGCGATTCTGCCGGGCCGCCTTGAACAAGAAATGAAATACACGGCTGAAGCGCTGTGCTCACCGGACCCGGAGGCGGTCTTAACGGCAGACCCTTCTGCGGCAAAGCATAAAGATTGGGCGCTCAGTGTGCTGCATAAGCGGAAGGTAACGAAAGAAAACGCGGAACAGATTCTGAAAGAGGAAATCGGCCATGCCTTTGCGCGGATACTGGAGCATGCCGGCGTCTTTAAACAGACAGAAGAAGGCAGAGCGGCTTTCCGGCGGTTTATCCGCCATTTGGGCGCTCTACCGGAAAAAAGCCCCATCCCATAAGGGACGAGGCTTTTTTTTATCCTCTGCTTCTGGCGATCAGGCTGAATAAGAATACCACGATCGCAGCTCCGATGATTGCCGGAATGATGGCAAAGCCGGCAAGGTGAGGACCCCATGTGCCGAGCAGTCCGTGCCCGATCCATGCGCCGATCAGACCGGCGATCATTGACCCGATGATTCCCCCGGGCATACTGCCTTTTACAAATAAACTTCCGATCCAGCCGATAATAATAGCGACAATCAGAGATACGATAAAACCCATAAATATCACTTCCTATTTTTTATTATTTATGCCTATATGTTTCCTTCGTTTTGTCCATATTAAACATATGAATGCGTTTTTTATAATGAACATATCAAGGCGCGTTCCGGTCTTTTTTTTCACAATGCGTTGCGTTAAAATGGAAACCGTGTGAAAAGGTGTGAGCAAAGGAAAAAATATTTCTTTTGTAGAATGTTTAACAAAATGAAACTTTTTGTTGACCAGCGATTTTTATTATGGTAAACCTTTATTTGGTATTATTCGTTCTCGCTATCTTTTTTCTCTATATATGCTAAATGATCTAAAACTTTTTATGTTTGATTTACGCAAGTGGAAAAAGTTCATGCATTTTTTGACGATTTTGTGACATTAGGTCGAAAAAAAGATGAACTTTAGAAAAAAATAAAGCTAATAAGGGCAGATTTTGATAGCATAACAAGGTAGATAGAGAAAAGATTTTGAGAAAGTACATTTCAGATTCACTACATCAATAGGAAGGATGGTGATCTTCTTGTTCAGAGCATTTAAACCGTTACTTTTATTAGCGATGTTGGCTGTTGTTTTCGTACTGGGCGGATGCAGCGACATTTCCGTTTTAGATCCGAAAGGACCTGTAGCAGACCAGCAGAAAGATCTGATTCTCTTGTCAATCGGATTTATGCTGTTCATTGTCGGCGTCGTATTCGTACTATTTACAATCATTTTAGTGAAATACCGCGACCGCAAAGGCAAAGACAGCGGAAATTACAAGCCCGAGATGCACGGTAACACGTTCTTAGAAGTAGTCTGGACAGTGATCCCAATTTTAATTGTTATTGCACTTTCTGTGCCTACCGTACAGACGATATATTCGTTAGAAAAAGCGCCTGAAGCGACAAAGGATAAAGAGCCTCTTGTTGTTTATGCTACTTCGGTAGACTGGAAATGGGTATTCAGCTACCCTGAGCAGGATATTGAGACGGTTAACTACCTGAACATTCCTGTAGACCGTCCGGTTTTATTTAAAATTTCTTCAGCAGATTCAATGGCATCGCTATGGATTCCTCAGCTTGGGGGACAAAAATACGCGATGGCGGGAATGCTGATGGATCAATACTTACAAGCTGACAAAGTGGGAACATATGAAGGCCGCAACGCGAACTTCACCGGCGAACACTTTGCCGACCAGAAATTCAACGTAAAAGCTGTTACGCAAAAAGACTTTAACAGCTGGGTGAAAAAAGCCCAAAGCGATTCTCCAAAGCTGACGAAAGAGAAGTATGACGAACTGATGCTTCCGGAGAATGTCGGAAAATTAACGTTCTCTTCTACACACTTAAAATACGTTGACCACGGCCAAGATGCCGAATATGCGATGGAGGCGCGCAAACGCCTTGGCTACAAAGCCGTATCACCGCACTCTAAAACAGACCCGTGGGAAGATGTAAAGAAAAACGAATTTAAAGTATCCGACGATAAACAAGATTGAAATTGAACAAGAAAGGAGGAAGCCCGAATGAAATTGAGATGGGATGAATTTTTTGTAACAGGTGACCCATTAATTCTGGGCGCACAAGTTTCCATTGCGCTTTCCACTATCGCTATCATCGTTGTACTCACATACTTCAAAAAGTGGAAATGGCTCTGGTCTGAATGGCTGACGTCTGTAGACCATAAGAAACTTGGAATCATGTACATTATCTCTGCTGTTATCATGCTGTTCCGCGGCGGGGTCGACGGCTTGATGATGCGCGCCCAGTTAGCGCTTCCTAATAACAGTTTTTTAGACTCAAACCACTATAATGAGATCTTTACGACTCACGGTACGATCATGATTATCTTCATGGCGATGCCGTTTTTAATCGGTCTGATCAACGTTGTCGTACCTTTGCAGATCGGTGCGCGCGACGTAGCATTCCCTTACTTGAACAACCTGAGTTTCTGGACGTTCTTTGTAGGTGCGATGCTTTTCAATATTTCTTTCGTTATCGGAGGTTCTCCGAACGCAGGCTGGACGAGTTACATGCCGCTGGCAAGCAACGATATGAGTCCCGGGCCTGGTGAGAACTTCTACCTGCTCGGTCTTCAGATTGCCGGTATCGGTACGCTGATGACGGGTATCAACTTTATGGTGACGATCCTGAAAATGCGTACAAAAGGCATGACGCTGATGCGTATGCCGATGTTCACATGGACGACGCTGATTACAATGGTTATTATCGTATTCGCCTTCCCTGTTTTGACAGTGGCATTGGCGCTGTTATCATTTGACCGTTTGTTCGGCGCTCACTTTTTCACGCTGGAAGCCGGCGGTATGCCGATGCTTTGGGCTAACTTGTTCTGGATTTGGGGACACCCTGAAGTATATATCGTTATCTTACCGGCATTCGGTATTTTCTCTGAAATTATTTCAGCGTTTGCAAGAAAGCAGTTATTCGGTTACAAAGCGATGGTCGGCTCAATTATCGCCATTTCCGTCCTGAGTTTCCTTGTATGGACCCACCACTTCTTCACAATGGGGAACAGTGCGTCTGTTAACTCTTTCTTCTCGATTACAACGATGGCGATTTCGGTTCCGACCGGGGTTAAAATCTTTAACTGGCTCTTTACGATGTATAAAGGCCGGATCAGTTTTACAACACCGATGCTGTGGGCGCTCGCGTTTATCCCGAACTTCGTTGTCGGCGGGGTAACAGGGGTTATGCTTGCGATGGCTGCAGCGGATTATCAATACCATAATACGTACTTCCTCGTATCTCACTTCCACTATGTGCTGATCGCGGGTACGGTATTTGCATGTTTCGCAGGATTTATTTTCTGGTATCCGAAAATGTTCGGCCACAAGCTGAACGAAAGAATCGGAAAATGGTTCTTCTGGATCTTTATGATCGGATTTAATGTATGTTTCTTCCCTCAATACTTCTTGGGGCTGCAAGGTATGCCTCGCCGTATTTACACTTACGGACCGAATGACGGATGGACTGCATTAAACTTTATTTCAACTGTCGGAGCCTTCATGATGGGTGTCGGATTCTTAATCCTTTGCTACAACATCTACTACAGCTTCCGCTACTCTACTCGCGAGATCAGCGGAGATTCATGGGGCGTGGGACGTACGCTTGAGTGGGCGACTTCATCTGCGATTCCGCCGCATTACAACTTTGCGGTGCTTCCTGAAGTGAAATCTCAAGATGCGTACCTGCAATTGAAAGAAGACAAAACGGATATTCATCCGGAAAGCAAGTTCAAGAAAATCCATATGCCGCACAACTCCGGAAGACCGCTTATTATGTCAGTGGCGTTCGGTATTGCAGGCTTCGGACTTGTGTTTGAATGGTTCTGGATGGGCATTGTCGGCTTGATCGGCATTCTGCTTTGCATGGTGCTTCGTTCATTTGAATATGACAATGGCTACTATATACCTGTTGAAGAAATAAAAGAGACGGAAAGAAAGATTTCCGAATAAAGGAGGCGTGATTTATGGAACATGCAGAACACGGCAATTCTAACGCGCCTATGGAATATCAATCTGAAACCGGCAGACTCAATATTCTCGGGTTTTGGATCTTTTTAGGGGCAGAGATTGTGTTGTTCTCAACACTATTTGCAACCTTCTTCGTTCTTCAAAGAAGAACAGCAGGAGGAGTCTTACCGGCTGAATTATTTGAAGTGAAGCTTGTCATGATCATGACATTCCTGCTTCTGATCAGCAGTTTCACCTGCGGGATCGCTGTTCATGAAATGCGTCGCGGAAGTTTAAAAGGCGTCGTCATTTGGACGATCATTACGCTTCTTCTCGGTGCGGGCTTCGTCGGATGTGAGCTTAACGAGTTCATCCACTATGTACATGAAGGAGCATCTCTCGGTACAAGTGCTTTCTGGTCTGGATTCTTCGTCCTTCTGGGAACGCACGGAACGCACGTAACGATCGGTATCTTCTGGATTGCCGGCATCTTACTGCAATTGAAGAAACGCGGATTAACGCCGCAGACGTCTTCAAAAATCTTTATCTCAAGTTTATACTGGCACTTCTTAGACGTTGTTTGGATCTTCATCTTTACAGGCGTCTATCTCATCGGATTGGGGGGACTATAATATGGCAAACAAATCTGCTGAACACAGCCACTTTCCGTGGAAGCATATCGTAGGTTTTGCGTTGTCTATTATTCTGACCCTGCTGGCCCTTTGGGTTGCGGTATATACGGATTTAAGCTCATCAGCAAAACTGTGGATCATTTTCGGATTCGCATTTATCCAAGCCGGTCTTCAGCTTCTCATGTTCATGCACATGACAGAAAGCGAAAACGGCGGAATTCAAGTCGGAAACACGCTCTTCGGATTTTTCGGAGCGATTGTTATCATCCTTGGTTCCATCTGGATCTTTGCGGCGCACTACCATCACGGGGACCATATGGATGGAAACCCTCCTGGCGGTGCGAAGCATCATTCCGAACATCAGGAATAAAAAGAAACCCTCTTCGTTCAGGCGAAGAGGGTTTTTTGTGCCTTTATTGGCTTCTTCTCCGGCGCAGGCGCGGAAGGCCGTAAATGATAAAGGCGGCGATATGGGCAACGATGACGTTGACGGCAAACAGGATGATCATGAGTGTGTGGCCGAGAGGGGACAGGCTGCTGGTTGCGTAAAAGTAGAAGAAAACCCACATGAGAATAATTGGCGGTATGGCCGAAAGAGCGACTTTTTTGTTATCCAGCCAGATAAAGAGGGGTGTTGCGCTTGCGACCAGTAAATAAGCAAAAAACATGTCCATCTTACATGTCTCCTTTCATTTTATGGGAGCGTTTCCAAAATGAAATACAGAGAATAAAATGTGTCTGTTTTGTGGTCGTTTTTTGAACATTTTGTTACAATTATTATACCATGTTTTCCAATTTTTGATACCGCTTTTTCGAGAATTGTATTGCAACTATTGCCTCATTTTTGGATAGGTACAAGAAACCGGAAAGGTCAAATACCCTGTCACATTTCCGGACAAGGGAATGGCACAGGCTGTGAACCTTTGCTATGTTCAAAGAAAACATGCACAGCAAGGGTGGTTTTGAAGTGGACATAACAAAAGACGATGTCACAGCGCCGGACGTCATTGCGCTTTTGCAGGAGCATCTGAAGAGCATGACCATGCATTCTCCCCCGGAAAGTATACACGCGCTCAATGCGGACCGGCTGCGTCAGCCTGACGTTACGTTTTGGAGTGCGAGGGAAAACGGCGTCCTGCTCGGCTGCGGCGCCTTAATGGAGCTAAACAGCCGGCACGGTGAGATCAAATCAATGAAAACGGCTCCGCATCATGTCAGAAAAGGCGCAGCCAACCGGATCCTCCGCCATATGCTTGAAGAAGCAAGGCGGCGGGGCTATCAGCGGATCAGCTTAGAAACCGGTTCTATGGAGGCTTTTCTCCCCGCCAGACGCCTGTATGAAAAAGCAGGGTTTCAATATTGTGATCCGTTTGCACATTATAAAGAGGACCCGAACAGCTTGTTTATGACGTTAAACATAGACTGAAACCCCTTTTCTGACGAGAAGGGGTTTTTTATCGGAAAAGTTTCATCATGACCGAAACATTTCCTTTTCTGACACGTCATATGTCGTGTAGTCCCCAAACCGTAAAAAATAAAAAGGAAGCAACCTCATCATGTTTTCTTGAACGGTGTTCATGTATAATAAACAATAGTGACTTCCGATGAAAATGTAAGGCGGGATAGAATGAGTCGATATAAGAAACAGCAAAATCCCTATTATCAGGGGGATTTGATTTTTATATTTGGTGTGTTTTTAATAATTAGTGTTGCGGCGATTTATGCGGCCGGACAGTTCGGGCAGTATGGAGGCAGTGCCTGGATGAAGCAGATTGT
Organism: Bacillus sp. YH3-2-B2; assembly: GCF_053663335.1. Lineage (NCBI taxonomy): Bacteria > Bacillati > Bacillota > Bacilli > Caryophanales > Bacillaceae > Bacillus > Bacillus sp. YH3-2-B2. The sequence continues at coordinate 291,587 of NZ_JBSJQE010000002.1, forward strand.
CTTCTATGTTATAGGTGCGGGATTCATCGGATTATTGCTGTACTTTGATTTAGAGCAGCTTGAGAAACTGAGTCTGTATGTATTGATTGCCGGCGTGCTGTCGCTGCTCCTTCTGCGTGTGGCGCCGGAATCCATCGCGCCGATTAAAAACGGAGCGAAGAGCTGGTTTCAAATCGGAAACTTTACCCTCCAGCCCTCTGAGTTTACGAAAATAGGAATTATGATGATGGTCGCGTCCATTATATCGAAGGCGGGCCCGAAGGATCAAAGATCACTTCGGGAAGATGTGAATCTGCTTTTGAAAATTGCGGCATGGACGGTTATTCCGATCGGGATGATCGTTTTGCAGGATGCCGGAACGGGTGCGATCTGTCTGTTTATCGTTATGGTGATGGTGTTTATGTCAGGTGTAAACTGGAAGCTGATCACCATCATCGGCGGTTCGGCCGCGCTTGTGCTTGGCCTATTCTTAGTGCTTGTAATTGAATTTCCCCATGTGGCGAATTCGATCGGTATTGCGGATTATCAAATTAACCGGATTACATCGTGGATGTCTGACTCCAGTGCGGCAACGACTCAGGCCGAGAGCGATAAAAGCTGGCAGGTGGATCAGGCCGTTATGGCGATCGGATCGGGCGGCATTACCGGAAACGGTGTTCATAATCTGAAAGTGTACGTACCTGAGGGACAGACTGACTTTATCTTTGCGATTTTGGGTGAAAGTTTTGGGTTTTTAGGCTGCGCCATTGCGGTTGTCATGTTTTTCTTTTTAATTTACAGGCTTGTGGTGCTGATTGACCGCTTGCATGCGTTTAACCGATTTGGCGCGTTTTTTTGCGTCGGATTTACTGCACTTATCGTGATTCACACCTTCCAGAACATCGGGATGAATATCGGCATTATGCCGGTTACAGGTATTCCGCTGCTGTTTGTCAGCTATGGAGGGAGCTCGGTGCTTTCTACATTAATCAGCTTCGGGATCGTATATAACGCAAGTGTGCAGCTGACGAAATATAAAAGCTACTTGTTCAATTCTTAATGTGAGACGGCTCGTTTTTCGGGCTGTCTTTTTTTGTTTAGAGCATTTCACTTTTGGCATGATACTCTTTCGGATATGATATATAGAGAAGGAGGCTTTATATATGAACAATACCATCGAAACCATACTTAATCATCGGTCGATCCGATCATTTACTGACGAGCTTCTGACAGCAGAAGAGATAGATACATTAGTGAAAAGCGCCCAGGCGGCGTCAACGTCCAGTTACGTGCAGGCTTACTCCATCATCGGCGTAACCGATAAGGAGAAAAAGCGGAAGCTGGCGGCACTGGCCGGAAACCAGCCTTACGTCGAAAATAACGGGCACTTGTTTGTGTTTTGCGCTGATTTGTACCGTCATAAAAAACTTGCTGAGGAAAAAGGCGAAAACATTACCGAGCTTCTTGAGAATACGGAAATGTTTATGGTCAGCGTTATTGATGCCGCACTTGCCGCACAAAACGTAAGTGTTGCCGCGGAATCAATGGGACTTGGCATTTGTTATATCGGAGGCATTCGAAATGAACTTGATCAGGTGACGGAAGTGCTTGGTACACCTGACCATGTGCTGCCGCTGTTCGGCTTGGTAGTCGGTCATCCCGCTCATCCGTCCGGTCAAAAGCCGCGCCTGCCGAAACAAGCCGTATATCATGAAAACACGTACGATACGAATGAAGAAAACTTCCGCAGTTATATGAAGGAATATGATGAAACCATTTCCGATTATTATGATAAACGGACAAACGGCAAGCGGGTTGAAACGTGGTCTGATCAAATCCTGCAGTTCATGAAACAAAAACCGAGAACCTATTTAAATCAATATGTAAAAGATAAAGGTTTTCAAAAGAATTAAGAAAAAACCTCTCCTGACCGGGAGAGGTTTTTTATGTTTCACGTGTAACATATTTCGACAAAATGGAACAAGGTATATAAATGTTTATCATCAGGGATGCTTATAAGCATACAGAAAGAAAAAACGGCTTAGCAGTGGTACGATGTTGATGAGGTGACAGTGATGATTTCATTAAGTATATTGGATCAATCTCCTGTATCAGAAGGGTGTTCTGCGGAAAGTGCACTGCGGAATACAGTAAGACTGGCGCAGGAGGCGGAAAAGCTCGGATATAAGAGGTTTTGGGTGTCAGAGCATCATTTTTCAGAGCTGTTGGCGGGCTCAAGCCCTGAAGTGCTGATCAGCCATATTGCGGCGAAAACGAATGACATTCGGGTAGGATCAGGCGGTGTGATGCTTCCGCATTACAGCGCATATAAAGTGGCGGAGAATTTCCGCGTGCTCGAAGGGTTGACGCCGGGCAGAATCGATCTCGGATTAGGGAGAGCGCCGGGCGGAATGCCGATCGCATCATGGGCGCTGAATGACGGAGGGAAGCGTAATGCTGATCAATATCCGCAGCAGCTTCGTGAGCTGGCGATGTATTTGCATGATGCAGCTGATGACAATCACCGTTTTCCGAATCTGACCGCATCACCCCTTATTAAGACGGCGCCGGAAGTCTGGCTTCTCGGTTCTTCGGGGGAAAGCGCGCTTCTGAGCGCAGAAATGGGAGCAGGCTATATGTTTGCCCATTTTATTAATGGAGAAGGCGGAGAAAGCACGACAGCACAATATAAGCGCAGATTTAAACCTTCTGTATTAGGAAAAGAACCAAAAACAGCCGTGGCGGTGTTTGTACTGTGCGCGGATACGGAGGAGAAAGCGGAGGAACTCGCGGCTGTCATGGATTATACGCTGCTTGCAGGTGAACAGGGGATTCCGCTTCACGGCGTACCGTCTTACGAAACCGTCCGCGGCAATGCGTATACACCGTATGAACAAAGACGAATTGCCGATAATCGGAATCGGATGATCATCGGAACGAAGCAGCAAGTGAAAGAACAGATTCTGGCTCTCAGTAAAGCATACGGAACAGAAGAAGTGATGGCTGTAACCATTACTCATCATTTTGAAGATAAACTTCAGTCATACCGTCTGCTTCGAGAAGCTTTTGCCGATTAATCAGAAAGAAACCCTGCTGATGCTCCAGCAGGGTTGTTCGGTTATTCAATGATAAAAGGTTTTTCAGTCAGCACCTGGCTTGATTTCCCTTTGTTCGCGGCATAGGCCAGCATATAATATTCTCCTGCCGGCAGAGCGGTGTCACCATTGACTTTGCCGTTCCAGTCGAAATATTGATAGCCTTTATCCTGCTTTTTGTAGATGCCGGCTTGGCCGACAAAGTCAAGATTACTGTCATATACAAGGAAGGCAAGCTCTTCGGCTCCCGCCGGAAGATAGGTTTCAATTTGGTAGGTTCCCTGCGTTGTGCCGTCCTGTACGTCGATTGACGTTACGCGCGGATAGTCCGGCTCTTTTACAATCAGCAGCGTCGGCACTTTTGCGACTGTTTTTCCGCCTTCACGCACTGTGACGGTTCCCTCATAGGTGCCCGCCTTTACTTTTTTGGCATTGACCTTTACTTTCGCATTGACCTTTCCGGTTTGATGAGCGGGGATCACGACCCGGTCTGTGCCCGAAACGGTAATGCCCGTGCCGTTGAAAGAGTACTCGAGCTGATATGATTTTCTGATGGACGATTGGTTTTCAATCGTAAAGGTTTCTTTTTTCGTTTCATTGCCTTTGTCTTTCATAAACGTTCCGTAAGTATAACTTCCCGGGGCGACAAGGGAGTCTGCTTTGATCGCCTTCATGATTCTGATGCTTCCGGCGCCTTGCGCATTATGCGGGTATACGTCACCGTCCGCGTCCGTTAAGGTTTCCGCCGTGTTCATGAGAGCGGCTTTTATTTGTTCCGGGCTCCATTTCGGTTTGGCCTGCTTGATGACGGCAGCTGCGCCGGCTACATGCGGAGAAGCCATGCTCGTTCCCTGTTTCGATCCGTAGCCGTACGGGTCGGCCGGATCATGGGTCGGAATGGTGCTGACGATGTTTACGCCGGGAGCGGAGACGTCAGGTTTAATCATCCACGTGTCCATAACCGGGCCGCGTGACGAAAAGTCTGCCATTTGTTCAGTGAGCGATTTAGCGACGGATAAATGGAATGTCGCTTTTGTGCCGCCCGCTTTTAATTGGCTGACGAGTTTTTCGCCGTCTTCTGATGAAAGCTTAACCGTCGGCACGGACATGCCCGGTACGTTGGCTTCAATTTCTCCCGGGGCATTGTTATACACAACCATACCGATCGCGCCCGCTTTTTTGGCGTTGTCTGCTTTATCCACAAAGGCGATGCTGCCCCGTTTGACGACCGCGACTTTTCCTTTCAGATCTTTGCCTTCAAAATCCTTTTGCTCTCCGATACCCGCCTCTATGAGCTCTGTTTCTTTTTTATTCAGTGCTTTTATGTCATCTTCTTTGTTGTAGCCCATTACTTTCGCTGAGGAATAGGAACCGAAGGAGACGGCGTACTCGTTCAGCGGCAGCTGGGTCGCTCCGACGGAGATGGCTTCTCTGGACGTTCCCGGAGAGCCGACGGTCCAATTGTTCGGTCCGCTGTTTCCGTTTGATGTAACGGCCGTGACGCCTTCTGACATCGCCCAGTCAAGCGCCGTGCTTGTCGCCCAGTCTGGGTTATTCACAGAATTGCCGAGAGAAAGGTTCATGACATCCGCTCCGTCCTGTACGGCGCGTTCAATGCCGGCGATGACGTTCTCCGTTGTTCCGCTTCCGCCCGGACCGAGCACACGGTAGGCAAGGAGTGTAGCATCCGGCGCTACGCCTTTAATCGTTCCGTTTGCCGCTACCGTGCCCGCGACGTGAGTTCCGTGGTCAGTCGACGCGCCTCTCGGATCACCGGACGGCGTTTCTTCAGGATCGTAATCGTTATCCACAAAATCATATCCTTTATATTGTCCGAAATTTTTCTTTAAGTCAGGGTGTTTATATTCGACACCGGTGTCAATAATGGCAACCTTGACGCCTTTCCCCGTATAGCCGAGCTTCCACGCGTCATTTGCCCCTATATAAGGCGCGCTGTCATCCATCTGCGGAGACACGGCATCCTTAGATAGGGTGATGTCTTTATCTTTCAGCTGATCGGTATGATAGGTGACGTTCGGATAAACCGCTTTGACATCCTGATCACTCAGCAGTTTCGGGATTTCATTTGCCGGGAGTTTCATGGAGAAGCCGGAAAACACTTGCTCATATTCCCTGTTGATTTTTCCGTGTTTAATGGTTTTGAGCGCTTTCTTTTTCACCTTTGAGCGTTCGCTTTTCAGCTTGCTTTTTGTCTGTGCTTTGCCGAGTTCCTTTGCTTCCGCCAGTGACTTTTCCTTCAGCTCGACGATGACTGTCGTTTGTTTGCCGGTGGTCATATCAATGTCACCGAACACCTCAGCCTTCTCAAGATCAGGAGTTTGCGGTTTTGAAGCCGGCGCAGCCTGTGAACTTGTGGATAAGGTAAAGGATAAGACAAAAGCCGGAAGCAGATAACGGATGATTCCTTTTTTCAATCGTGTTTCCCCCTTTTTCTTTATCTAAATTAGAAATCTAGTATATATTTCTTGAAAATTCAAAATAATCCTTGTGACATATGACTCATTTATGGAAATTGGTCTGTGAATAAGGAGGGAGTTATACACAGAATCCTGTGTATAACTGAATAAAATTGTGTATATATATTGTTGGGAACGAGTGTTCCTATACAAAATATAGATCGAGTTTGTGGATATGTGGATATACCCTGTGTTTAAGCTGTGCTTAACCAAGGGATAAGGTGTGTATAACTTTTTTTATCGGCTTTTCCATTTTTCAGGTCATTTCCATCAGCTTTCAACAAAACTTCTGAAAACTAGTTTGTTTTTTCACTCATATTGTGACAAACAATTCGCCCGGCCGCGTCTATCATTGAGTCATAGGGTTGCTAGACCCGCTAGTTTTTAGCGGAGAAGGATCGGCCGCCTTTTCCGTTAAAGCGGAGAGAAAAACAGGCCTGCGAACAAGCTGTCTGTCAAAAAGAAGCGGAGGGATGATTTGCAATGAAACGTTTGCTAGTATCTTTACGGGTGTGGATGGTCTTTCTGATGAACTGGATGGCGCCGGGTAACGGAAGATATCCATTAGCCGCCGTGTACGGAAACCAAGCGGCTTATCATAAGAAAGCGAAGCGGACGGCTGGGGCTTTTTCGTTTGTGAGCCGTGTCCGATCGGCGGATTTGACCGATGAAACGAAATCGGCCCGCGGCAGGCTGGATAAAAATCGATGGATGCCTGTCCGCAAAGAATTGCCGAAACGGGAGCGCGCGGGTCCGGCACCTTTACATCATATGAAAAAGAGGGTACAATCCCACTAAACATATGAACGGGAGCGAACCTCTTGAGAATAGACAAAGTATTAAATAACAATGCGGCGTTAATAAAAGAAGACGGACGGGAAAAGATCGTAATGGGTCCCGGAATCGCTTTTCAAAAGAGAAAAAATGATGTGATTCAAAAACATAAAATTGAAAAAATATTTGTCGTGCACGACGAAAATGAAAAGTTCAAACAAGTGTTAGAAACGCTTCCCGAAGAGCATATAGAGGCGGCTGAAGATATCATCAGCCATGCGGAGGGAGAACTTGCGGCACCTTTGAACGATCACATCCACATTGCGCTGGCGGACCATTTATCCTTTGCGATCGAAAGGATTCAAAACGGCCTTCAGGTGCATAACCGATTGCTTCATGAAATTAAGGCGCTTTATAAAAAAGAATATGAAATCGGCCGCTGGGCGGTTGAACACGTGAAACAAACCCTCGGTATATCATTGCCTGATGATGAGGCGGGGTATATCGCGCTTCATATCCATACTGCCAAGGCGGATGCCAAAAGCATGTATTCGGCGATGAAGCATACAACCATGATCAAAGAAATGATCGAAAAGATCGAATCCTTTTTCGAACAGAAGGTGGATGAAGACAGTATTTCCTATCAGCGCCTCGTCACGCACTTACGGTATGCGGTCAGCCGGTTGGACTCAAATGAAGCACTCAATTCCATGGACGAGGAGATGCTTTATTTCATCCAAAAAAAGTATCCGTTTGCTTATCGGTGTGCGCTTGAACTGGCGGCGTTTTTAAAAAATGAATATGATTTGGAACTGCCGGAATCCGAGGCCGGCTATATTACGCTGCATGTCCAGCGTCTGCAAAAAAACCCGGAATAACGCGTCTGTTTCGAGAAACAGACTTTTTTTTTGAAAACATATTGACGAAAGCGCTATCATGAAATAAAATGAAAGCGCATTAAAAAACTGAATCGGCGGGATTGTGACTGGTAATGCAGGCAAGACCTAAAATTTGCGTACATGAAAAAGGGATCATGCTGACCTTTTTCGTTGGCGAATTTTAGGTCTTTTTTGATTTTAGAAAGGGGGATACATCATGAATTATCAAGAAACGGCAAAACAGCTTATCAAACATATCGGAGGGAAATCAAATATCATCAGCGCGACACATTGCGCCACACGGCTCAGGCTCGTCATTCAAGATGAACAGAAGATCAGCCAGGCCGATATTGAAGAGACAGAAGGAGTAAAAGGGGCTTTCAGCAGCTCGGGGCAATATCAGATTATATTCGGCACCGGCCTTGTGAATAAAGTGTATGACGCTTTTTCAAAAGAAGCCGATTTGGGGCGGGAGGATCGTGAGACACATCAGGACGCGGCGAAAAAAAAGCTGAATCCGGCCGCAAGATTTGCGAAAACACTGTCTAACATATTCGTTCCCATCATTCCGGCTATCGTGGCAAGCGGACTTTTAATGGGGCTGCTCGGCATGATGAAGGCTTTCCACTGGGTGTCTGAACAATCATCGCTGTTTAAGCTTTTAGACATGTTTTCAAGCGCGGCGTTTATCTTCCTGCCCGTATTCATCGGGTTCAGTGCGGCGAAGGAATTTGGCGGCAATGCCTATCTCGGTGCCGTGCTCGGGGGGATTATGATCCATCCGGCGCTATTGAATCCGTGGGGGCTTGCGGATGCATCGCCTGATTTTATGCAGCTCTTCGGCTTCGACATTGCGCTGCTCGGCTACCAAGGGACGGTCATCCCCGTACTGTTAGCCGTTTACATTATGAGCAAAGTGGAAAAGGGCACGAGAAAAATTGTGCCTCACGCATTCGACTTATTGGTCACCCCGTTTGTCACGGTGATTGTCACAGGATTTATCACCTTTATCGCAATAGGTCCTCTTGGCAGGGCAATCGGATCAGGCATTACCGTCTCGCTGACATATGTGTATGATCATGCGGGCATTGTTGCCGGACTTCTTTTCGGCGGTCTTTATCCGCTTATTGTGCTTACCGGTGTGCATCACAGCTTTCATGCGATTGAGGCCGGCCTCATCGCTGATTTGGGCAGAAACTATATCCTTCCTATCTGGTCGATGGCGAATGTCGCTCAGGGCGCGGCGGGACTGGCTGTATTTTTCCTGACGAAAAAAGCGAAAATGAAAGAAATCGCCCTGCCTGCCGCATTTTCCGCTTTTCTCGGCGTAACCGAACCAGTCATTTTCGGTGTGAACCTAAGGTACCGTAAGCCGTTTATCGCGGGAATGATCGGCGGAGCGCTGGGAGGGGCCTATGTCGTGGTGACCGGTGTCGCAGCCAATGCTTACGGTCTGACCGGAATTCCGATGATTGCCATCACGGCTCCGCTCGGTTTAGGAAATCTTATAAACTATCTGATCGGAATGGGCATCGCCTCTGTTTCGGCGTTTATTGCCGCTTACATTATGGGAGCTAAAGAAAAGGAGGCCGTCAAATGAGGACACCGGATCAAGAGCTGCGCCTGCAGGCTGAGGAAGCGAAAAAGAAGCGGCAAGAAACAGCCGCGTCAGATCCATACCGCCAGAACTATCATGTTATGCCGCCGGTCGGGCTTTTAAATGATCCTAACGGCGTGATCCAATGGAACGGCGTATATCACTTGTTTTTTCAATGGCAGCCATTTCATACGGGGCACGGCGCGAAATTTTGGGCGCATGTGACGACGAAGGATTTCGTTGAGTGGAAAGAGGAAGAAATCGCGCTTGCGCCGGGTGAGTGGTATGACAAAAACGGCTGTTATTCCGGAAGCGCCATCGAAAAAGACGGGCGGCTCTGCCTGATGTACACAGGCAATGTCCGTGACGGAGAAGGAAATCGGGAAACGTATCAATGCCTCGCCGTATCCGAAGACGGGATCGTATTTGATAAAAAAGGAGTCGTCGCGCGTCTCCCGGAAGGCTATACCGCTCATTTCCGTGATCCGAAGGTGTGGGAGAAGGACGGGGCGTATTACATGGTGCTCGGCGCGCAGACAGAAAAGCTCACCGGAAGCGCTGTATTGTTCACATCAGAGAACTTGACGGATTGGACGTTTCTCGGTTCGATTGCGGGGGCGGACTCGGGCGGTCTCGGGTCATTCGGCTATATGTGGGAATGTCCCGACCTGTTTTCCCTTGACGGAACCGACGTGCTGCTCGTATGTCCGCAGGGGCTTGAAGCCGACGGGATAAAATATCATAACAGCCACCAGGCGGGCTATTTCCTCGGTAGGCTGCATACAGAGCCGCCAGAATTTAAGCATGGTGAATTTACGGAGCTTGACAGAGGATTTGATTTTTATGCGGCGCAGACGCTGGAAGATGATAAGGGACGGAGGATTCTGTTCGCGTGGATGGGCGTTCCGGATCAGCATGAGGACAAACATCCGACACATGCGTATCACTGGATTCACTGCTTAACGATGCCGAGACAGCTGTCACTGTCCAACGGCAGAATCATACAGCGCCCGCTCCCGGAAATGAAATCCCGCCGCAGGGATGAACAAAAGCGCCGTCTTCAATTGAATTGCTCGTCTGTAAGCCTCCCGGTGAAAGATGCGTCCCGGGCTGAAGTGCTGCTGGAAGACATCACTTGCGAATCCGGTTTTGAAATCTCAATTCGGGGCGCGGCCCGGTTTATATTTCATCAGGAAGAGGGGCTGGCTGTGCTGGAGCGCACTGCTTTCAGCGGAGAAGAAAAAGAAAAGAGATGCTGCGCCATCAGCGAGCTGCATTCCGTGCAGCTCTTTCTGGATGCATCCTCCATTGAATTGTTTTTGAATGATGGAGAAGAGGTATTCAGCGCCAGATATTTTCCTTTCCCGGGAAATGATGACGTAACCGTCACTTCGGTTGGAAAAACGGAAATAAATGCCTCAATTTGGACACTTTTGTAGAAAATCGTTCTTTTTTCTTATGTGAAACCTATGCCATCTGTGCTATTCTTCAAACGAAAGCCTATGATTCCAGGAATAAAAGGAGTTGTTTTCTCAGTTTTGAAAAATCAGAAGATGACGCCGAAATGTTTACTTGTCAAAGCCGCAGAGCAAGTGGAAGATAAGCGGGAAGAATATAAAGAAGTATTGCTTCAGCTGAATCGCATGCTCAAGAGGGCTGAGCCGCACAATGAATGGAGTGATCGGCTGAGGCATACATATGAACAGATGAAGGAATATGCGCTGTTTGTGCAATCGATTGAGATGTTTTTGCGGTCATCCGCGAAAAAAATGAAATAATCCCCCTCGATCATGAGGGGGAATTTTATTTTATTTTCCGCTAAGACGCATCGCCGAATGTTTAGTCGGTCCGATGTATTGGTTCAGCGGGAAAGATTCTTTGATTGCCGCAGTGATAAATTCTTTTGCCGCATAGATGGCTTCCTTCACTTCAGCGCCTTTGGCCAGTTCGGCCGTCACGGCGGCGGAGAATGTGCATCCGGCTCCGTGCGTGTAAGGTGTATCAATCATTTCGCTTTCTAATACTTCCGCGGTTTCTCCGTCATACAGCACGTCGATCGCTTTTTCATGTTTCAATTTGCCTCCGCCTGTAATCAATACATATTTCGCGCCGAGTTCGTGAATTTTCTTGGCCGCTTCTTTCATGTCTTCCACCGTTTTTAATTCATCCATACCGCTCAGCTGGCTTGCTTCAAACAGGTTTGGCGTGATGACGGTTGCCAGCGGCGCCAATTGGGTGCGAAGCGCTTCGGCATGCTCCGGATACAGCACTTCGTTCGCTCCTTTGCAGACCATGACAGGATCGATAACGACATTCTTCAGCTGTTTTTCTTTAATCGTTTTCGCCGCAAGCTCTATGATCTCCACGGTAGGGAGCATTCCCGTTTTCATGGCGTCTACGCCGATTCCGTCAACAATCGTCGCCAGCTGTGCGCGAATCGTATCGGCATCAACCGGAAATACTTGATGATCCCAGCTGTTCTCCGGGTCCATCGCTACGATCACGGTCAAAGCCGTCATTCCGTATACGTTTTTTTCTTGAAATGTTTTTAAATCGGCCTGAATTCCCGCGCCGCCGCTGGAATCAGAACCGGCAATAGTAAGTGCTTTGTGCATTGACATATCAATGGCCTCCATCAGTGTTTTATATCTCATTATAGTTAGATTTTCTCCCGATCACAATACGGAAGGCTTGGAGGAATGATTTGACAGCCCCGGGGGATGTGCGTACAATACCTACATAAGATTACTAGGTAAGGGTGAGAAAATAAATGCTCAACAGGGAGCTTGTAAAGGGAAGCACGGTCATTCTGGTGCTGACGCTGCTGAATGAACGGCCCATGTACGGGTATGAACTTGTGAAAGAAATGGAGAAAAGAAGCGGGAATGAACTGCAAATGAAGGAAGGCACGCTGTACCCATCGCTTCATAAGCTTGAACGCCAAAGCTATATTTCTTCTTACTGGGAAAAGCAGACCAAAGGGCCCGACCGAAAATATTACCGGATCACCGATGAAGGAAAAAACATTCTAGCCGAACGGACGAAGGAATGGAATCTGTTCTCCGCTCTGATGGACCGGATGCTGAAGCGGGGCGGGCAGAATGGATAAGGACCTTTATGTGCGGGAAATCAGAAAAGGGCTGGAAGGCAAGGCCGGAAGCCGTGAATTATTAAAGGAAATCGAAAGCCATATTCATCATGCCATTTGTGATCATCTGGAAAAAGGCAAAACCGAAAGCGAAGCGATGGAGCTTATTCTGCGGGAAGTGGGGACTCCGTCTGAGATTATCTCTGCTTTTCAAAAAGCTTCGGCGGTTCCCGCGCGGACTTTTATGCTCTTTTATCTGTTCTGCAACTGCGGTCTTTTTGTGATGGGGGCGATGATTACGATGATGCACGCGTGGAGGGTTCATCCCGCAGTTGACGCGCTGTGGAAAGGGGTTTCCGTTTCAGTATGGCTGATTATGATCGGTTATGTGCTGTATTGGTTCCAAATCGGCTATCAAGCTGGCAAAGAGTTCGGGGCAGGCGGCAAAAAGCTTGCTGAGCGGACGGTATGGGCTTCAATGGTGCCGAATCTATGTTTTATGTTTGTCTTTTTGTTCAATCTGGTTCCGGCTGGGCTGTTTCCTTCGGCGGTCACACCGAGTTTTGCGGCAGTATGCGCCGTTGTGACGGTATGTTTTCCGTTTTGCGGCAAAATAGGTTTTTACGCAGGCAGGCAGAGACTTGCCTGATCTTTTTTACTATATACATAGGGAATCTATATAGGGGTGTTAAAATGAGATTAGGTTCGTGGATGTACGGTGCGTGCGCCCAAATAGCCGTTACCGTATTTACCGTCTGCGGCTTGGTTCTTGCATTGCCCGTTGTGAGTCTTTTTATTATGTTTCTGAATGGGATGCAAGACGCTATTTTTGTTGTTTTCAGTATTTTGCTTCTTCTATTGTTTTATGCGCTGGGATGGATTTGGGCTGTTTCGTTTGCGCGTGAGTGGAAGGTGAAACTTTTCGAGCTGCAGATCAGCTCGCTCATTCCGCTGGCGGGTATATTATACTTGTACATTGACAGCGGGGTGAGTATACCGGAACTGATTCATGATTGGCATGAGGATGGATGTGCGCTTGTCCCGCCGGCTTTTGTCTGCTTGTGCACATGCTATGCGATGGTGCTGGTGCCTGTTTATCAATCAAAACTTTGGAATGCCATGGAGGCGGGCAGACTTAATGCCAAGGCGGTATGCACTGTTTGGGGAGACCTTCTGATCATTCTGGTTTTGCTGGCGGGGATGACGTGGATTTGTTTCTGAATGGGCCGAAATCAAAAATCCCCCCTGATCTCTCCGCCGCTTTATGTTTTAATAGAACATGAGAAAAAGCAGAAGGAGCGGGTCATGAATATATCAATTGTCATAGTCACGTATAATCGGATTCCGGCTTTGTGTGAACTGCTGGAGTCGATTTCCAGGCAGACCATTAAGCCTTATGAAGTCATCATCGTAAATGATGCCGGGGAATCGGTCGAACAAGCGAAGCAGCTGTACAGCGATCTGCCGATTCAGATTATTGATTTAGAACAGAATGCCGGACATGTGGAAGCGCGGAACGCAGGTGTGAAAAAAGCGTCGGGTGATTACATCATGCTGTGCGATGATGATGATTTCATTACGCCGGGCCATTTGAAAAGAATGGCGGCTGCACTTGCTGATGCGGATTTTGTCCATTCTGACGCGGAAATTGTGTCATTTGAAGAACGGGGCGGCACGAGATACCCGGTGTCACGAAAGCCATTCGCCTATACGGCGGATTATGCGGATATGCGGGTATTTTCCACGTACGTTCCGTCAGGCAGCATGTACAGACGTTCTCTGCATGACACGTTAGGGTATTTTGATCCGGATGTCCATAATTATTGGGATTGGGACTTTTATTTGCGCGCCGCGAAACAGCACTGTGTGAAGCGTGTTCCTTGCGCAAGCGTCATATATGCGTTTTTTGAGGGAGGCGGCAATCAGTCCGCGGATCTCGGCGGCAAACGGAAGCGGTACTTAGACCGGTTAAGCGAAAAGCACGGGCTTGGGGAGCTCCCGACGAAAAACTTCGCGGTTCTTCTTGGAGAGCCGGACATGAAGAGGCGGGAGGCGCCGACTGACATTGTGTGGGACGGAAAGCCCGTCCATTCAAGACTGCACAGTTCATAAGGGGGACGGACAGTTTGAAACAGCTTTTAAAAGACAGCTGGTGGAATCAGCTGAAAGATGAATTTGACAAACCGTATTATCAAGAGCTGAGAGAGATGCTGAAACAAGAATACAGCAGCCAAACGATTTATCCTGACAGCCATGATATTTTTAACGCCTTGCATTATACGCCCTATGAGGATGTAAAAGCGGTCATTCTCGGACAGGACCCGTATCACGGGCCAGGACAGGCGCATGGGCTTAGTTTTTCCGTTCAGCCCGGGGTCAGACAGCCGCCGTCTTTGAAAAATATTTTCATAGAGCTTCAGGACGATATCGGCTGCTCCGTACCGAACCACGGATCGCTCGTCAGCTGGGCGAAGCAGGGAGTGCTTTTGTTAAACACAGTGCTTACGGTTCGCCGCGGTCAGGCCAATTCCCACAAAGGCAAGGGGTGGGAGCGGCTCACTGACCGCATCATTGATGTGGTGAATGAAAGAGAGAAGCCGATTGTCTTTATCCTGTGGGGGCGTCACGCGCAGATGAAAAAAGAGCGCATTGACACATCGAAACACATTATTATTGAATCGACTCATCCGAGCCCGTTTTCGGCAAGGAACGGTTTTTTCGGGAGCAGACCGTTTTCCCGTACAAACGCCGCCCTTGAAAAAATGGGGGAGCAGCCGATCGATTGGTGCATCCCCGACCTGCCGCAATAAACGGTTTTTTGAGGCGCTTCCGCCCGGCGGAAGCGTCTTTTTTGACGTTCCGGGCGGTATGCCGTCAGAAAAAATAACAAACTCCATTCTGCGATTCGCTCAGAAATTTGATAAAATGCAGGAAGAAGACAAATTACTGCTGGAGGATTTACTCATGAACATACATATCTCTGCTTTAATTCAGAAGATGGAAGAAGAACTGAGGCAGGCGAAAACGGCGACCCGCACCGAGGAGGTCAAAATGCACGCGGCCGCCATCCGCTCTCTGTGTGATGTCGTGCTCGGCACTCAGACGCACACCGCTCCGGCGCCTGTGCAGAATCCGATTCCGAAAGCGGCGCCGAAACCTTCCGCGTCTCCTTCGACAGACCCGCTGCTGCTTGAAAAAATGATGGGCAGCGCCGGGCTGAACCAATATCAGAAAAAAGCGAAAGACGAACGTGAGGAAGACGGAAACGGGGATTCCATTTTCGATTTTTAACAGGAGAGGTTGATTGACTTGAAACTGATACTCGGGGGTTTGCAATGGACGGCATTTATGATTGCGGCTGCGATTGTAGTTCCTGTCGCCATCGCACAATCATTTCACTTGAACCATGCCGATTCTGCCGCATTGATTCAGAGCACATTTTTTGTGCTTGGCGTCGCTGCGGTCATCCAATGTCTCCAGGGACATCGTCTGCCGATTAATGAAAGCCCGGCAGGCTTATGGTGGGGCGTATACACGATTTACGGCGGACTGACGGGCACGGTGTTTGCGACATTCGGCGAGACGCTGCGGGCGCTGCAGGGGGCGCTGTTATTAAGCGCTGTCTTTTTCTTTTTGTTCAGCCTTTTTAAAGTGATTGAACGGCTGGCCGTGCTGTTTACGCCGGTTGTGACCGGTGTGTATCTGCTGCTGTTGGTCATGCAGCTGAGTCAGCCGATTGTGAAAGGCCTTTTGGGCATCGGCTATTTAAAAAACAGCGTCGACGGCCTTGTATTCGGGCTCGCCATGGTTGTGACGGCGGCGATGTTCATCATGTCCCGATCGAATGTTACGTTCTTAAGACAGTATGCGATTCTCCTTTCGCTTGCCGGCGGATGGATCTTATTCGCCGTCTTCGGCGCTGCCAAACCGATTCAGATACCGGATCGCGTGATTCAGCTGCCGGTTCTTTTTCCGTTTGGAAAACCCGTGTTTGACAGCGGCTTGATCATTACGTCACTCTTCATTACCGTGCTTTTGATTGTCAACATGCTCGCGAGCATCCGGGTTGTAGAAGCGGCGGTGAAAAAATTCGGCGGCACCGTTGGGAAACGGCGTGAGCGTCCGGCAGGGTTTGCGGCTTCGATCAGCCACCTTTTGAGCGGGCTGTCAGGGGGCATTGCGCCTGTGCCGATTTCAGGGGCGGCCGGTTTTATTGAGACGACGAAGCTTCCTTCGAAAAAGCCGTTTCTTTTGGGAAGTGTATTTGTCATGATCATCAGTATGATCCCGCTATTTATGAATGCGTTTGCGAGTCTGCCCTCACCGGTCGGCTTTGCGGTAAACTTCGTCGTTTTCTCCACGATGGCGGGTCTTGCCTTTACAGAGTTTGACTCTTATGAGAAAGCGGAGCAAAAACGAATCCGCTCCATTATCGGTCTGGCGCTCCTCACGGGGGTCGGCGTAATGTTTGTGCCGGAGAGCGCGTTATCAGGGATGCATCCGATCCTGATTTCGCTCTTAAGCAACGGCCTTGTGCTCGGGACGCTGCTGGCGATAGCGATTGACCGAATCCAGCTTATCAAAAAGAAAAAATCCGACAATCTCGTGTCATCGGATGACGGACGTTGAATTTTGCCGATGTTGGGTTATGATTGAATTGGAAACTTTAACGAAAAGGCGGGAGAAAAATAGATGAAAGTGTTTATTATTCTTGGTGCGATTAACGCTTTATTGGCCGTGGCGCTGGGCGCTTTCGGCGCGCATGGGCTTGAAGGGAAAATCCCCGATAAATATTTGCAGGTGTGGCACACAGGCGTGCAATATCATATGTATCACGCGCTCGGTCTTCTGGCTGTCGCGTTTTTGGCCGAAAAGCTTTCTGGCGCAGGCAGTGTTTCTGTTGCGGGCTGGCTGATGTTTGCGGGAATCGTTCTGTTTTCAGGAAGCCTGTACGTATTGAGCGTGACGCAGATTTCCATTCTCGGCGCGATTACACCGCTCGGCGGCGTGGCGTTTATCATCTCTTGGATTATGATTATCGTCGCGGCCGTCAAATATTTATAAAGAAAAAAAGCCAATCCTCTGTCAAGTGAGCGATTGGCTTTTTGATTTATCTCGGAGAATAAGAAGACATGGAGTACGGATAAGTATAAGCGATTTCCTCATCAAACGTGATGTAATCAAGGTAAATGGTCAGAAGCAGATAGCGGGTGCCCGTTTTCGGATCGCTGATGATGATATGGTCACGTCCCGCCGCCTCAATCACACCGCGGAAAATCTTTGAATTCCATTCTTTGCTGTTTTCAAATGTCATATAAATCGTCGCCGTTTTGCCCCGGTTCAACCGCAGAATATTTTCAATGTATGACTCTTCAATCGGCAGCATGCCGGGAACGTTTTGTGACGATGATGGACCTGACGGGATTTGAAAGCTGCCGCCGCCCTGCTGCTGCGGCTGGCCGGGGAACCCCCCGCCGAAGCCCTGCTGGCCTTGCTGCATCGGCATTGTCATTTGCTGCTGCATCGGCATCATTTGTGATCCTTGGCCCTGAGGCTGCGGATAAGGATTAGGCCCGAGCTGCGGCTGGAATCCTTGCATATCCATTCCCATCCCCATCCCCTGCATTTGCTGATATTGATTCTTTTTCGGTTTCATATTGTTCCTCCTTTGATGAAAACCTCTTGATGCTGAAACCTCCTGACAAGTATCAGACAGCCGACAGAGCGGCTGCTGTTTTTATCTATTCCACCATATGAGCCCAAAGAAAGATTTATGCGAAAAAAGAAAATACGATCCAATGTTTCCGGATATCAGAGCCGGCTTTTTTTGTGCGCGCAATGCTGACTTTTCACATAATAGTCTGTATTCCTAGCGCATCTTCCGCATAAGGAACATATGATAGCGGTAGTTTCAGGTGCGAAAAGGGGGTGACGAGTTGCCTAAAGTGTCAGTGATCATGACGAGCTATAACAAAAGTGACTATGTGGCCCGCTCTATTAAAAGTATTCTGTCTCAGACGTTTACAGACTTTGAACTGTTCATTATGGATGACAACTCAAATGAAGAGACATTGGCGGAAATACGTCCTTTTCTCACGGATGACCGCGTCCGGTTTTATCAAAGCGATGTATCGGGCGTCAAAGAAAGAACGGAAAAAACACGCTACGCCGCTTTGATTAATCAGGCAATAGAAATGGCGGAGGGCGAGTACGTGACGTATGCGACCGACGACAACACGTATGTGCCGGAACGGCTTGAGAAAATGGTGAAAGAGCTTGATGAAGACCCGGAAAAAGCCGTCGTGTATTCAAGTTCCAAAACCTATCATCTGAATCAGCGGAAAGAGACGGTGAAGGAGACGGCCAGGCCCGCCGAACGGATCGTGTGGAACGCGCCGTGCGCCATTGACCATTGTTCGGTCATGCACCGGTTTTCCGTGCTGGAACAGGTCAAATCGGCATTCGGTTCCTATTGGGATGAAAGCCCCGCGTTTTACCGTATCGGTGACGCCCGTTTCTTTTGGAGAGTGAATCATTTTTATCCGTTTTACCCGATTTCTGAGGAGCTTGATATCAATTATATTACCGATCAATCCATCCATTATCAGCTTTTCGCGGCGGAGAAAAACGAGTTTGTGAACAGCCTTCCGCAGCAGACCACGTGCCGGGAGCTGAGGGAATCATTAAAAAAGCTTGGAAAGGGGTGAGGGCTTGTCGGCATACTTAGCGAATTATTGGGTGCTGTACCGGCAGTATATTGACCTTTTTCAGTCACTTCGCTACAAAGACATCCCGCTCGCATTGATCAGTAATTTTTATCAATATATCAGTCCGGCGCTTCGGGAGAGCATGGAGCAGAACCCAGAGCTTTTCGGTCCGGCGGATCAGCATATTCCTGAAGCCGGTATTCAGCCTTATTATGATCAAAAAAGGCAAAACATTAAGAAAACAGATGAGAAACCGGTAAACGGAAAAGTCATTCTGCATTTCGATCATCTTCGGTTCACCGAGGGAAATTACCGGCAGTTTGATCCGGCAAAAACAGCGGTACTGGCCAGGTGGAGTCTGCCTGACCATCATGGGCTGCCCGTTATCTGCAAATTGGAGCTGACGGAAATGGGACAAAAAGGGAACCCCGTCCCTTATATTGAAAAAGCCCATTCCATTTTGAAAGAGCTTCACAGCCATCCCGCTTTCGGAAACAGAGAATTTCAGGAACGTTTGTATAAAGACATCCCGTTATTTATTGAAGCGATTGACGCCGTTGATATTTTGTTTACGGCCGAGAAGATTTCCGCCGTTGTAGTCGGCACGACGGAGGATATTTACAGCCGTGTGCTGGCGCTGATGTCCGCGAAAAAAAACGCCGTCAGCATCTGTCTGCAGCACGGAGCGCTCATGGGAGATGAAGCGTTTCTGCCCGTATTTACGGACTATCAGGCCGTATTCGGGGCTTATGAAGCGGAGTGGTATAAAGCAAAAGGCTGCAGGGAGGAACAAATCATCATCACGGGGCATCCCCGTTTCGACGAGATTTTCTCAAGAGAGCCGATAGATCGGGACATGTTTTACCGCAAACTTTCTTTTCTCCCGTCACAGCGGACGGTGCTGATCGCCACGCAGCCGTTTTCTGATGAATTTTATACGGGAGTGCTTGAAGAGCTTGCCGGCCAAAAGAACATGCAGCTCATTATTAAACCTCATCCGTGGGAAATCGGCAAAAACAAGCTGGATGCTTACAATCAGGTGCTGCGGAAATATAAAGCAGGCAAAATCATCAAAAAAGAGATGGAGCTGTATGATATTCTCCCGTATGTTGACGCTGCGGTGACACAGACATCAACGGTCGGTCTTGAAGCGATGCTGTTTCAAAAGCCCGTGCTGATCGGAAAATCAGCGGGAACCCGCCGATACCCTTATTATCATTCACTTGGAGAATTTGTCTTTGAGGACCCGCAGGCACTCGCTCAGGAATTAATCCGGATATGCGAAAGCCCCGCAGCATATCAAAAAGCGGAACAGGCGCGCCGTGCTTTTGTCGCCGCGAACTACCCGGTTCAGGATTCGCTTGCCGCTTTATGTCAAGTGCTTCAGGAAAAAACCGGAGTCAGCTTCAGACGGGTTGACCCTTCATAAAAAAGATAGGAGCGCAAAAAAAATGGTGCAAAAAAGATCAGCTTTTCTTCCCTATTCATTGCCCATGATCGGGAAGGACGAAATTCAGGAGGTTATTGATACGCTTGAATCGGGCTGGCTTTCAAAGGGACCGAAAGTAGAGGCGTTTGAAAAAGCCTTTGCCGCCTGGACGGGGGCAAAGCACGCGATCGCGCTGAACTCATGTACCGCCGCTTTGTTTTTGGCCCTGAAAGCGAAAGGGATCGGTCCCGGTGACGAGGTCATCACGTCTGCCGTGACGTTCAGTTCAACAGCCAATACAATCGTGCACACAGGCGCCGTTCCGGTGTTTGTTGACATCGATCCGCTTACGCTGAATGCAGACCCTGAAAAAATTGAGGCGGCCGTCACCCCGCGGACAAAAGCGATTGTACCCGTTCATTTCGCCGGCCAGTCGTGTGATATGGATCAGATTCTGGCCATTGCCGAAAAGCATCAGTTATTTGTCTTAGAGGATGCCGCACATGCCGTGTATACCACTTATAAACAGAAAATGATCGGATCAATCGGTGATGCGACGGCATTCAGCTTCTACGCGACAAAAAACCTGGCAACCGGTGAAGGCGGCATGCTGACGACGGACGATGACGGGCTTGCCGATCAGATCAGGGTGCTCAGCCTTCACGGCATGAGCAAAGGCGCGTGGAACCGCTATTCTTCAAACGGAAGCTGGTACTACGAGGTCGAAACGCCCGGCTATAAAATGAATATGTTTGATCTTCAGGCAGCGCTTGGGCTTCATCAGCTGAAACGGATTGACAGCATGCAGCAAAGAAGGGCTGACATTGCAAGCCGCTACCAGGACGCTTTCAGAGACATGAAAGGGCTGACCGTCCCGTATGTCAGTGATGACGGGCGGCATGCATGGCATCTGTATGTTCTTCAAATAGAGGAGCAGGAGGCCGGGATCAGCCGGAACGATCTGATTTCCGCTTTGAAAGACCAATATAATATCGGCACAAGTGTGCATTTTATTCCGGTTCCGTTCCATCCGTATTATCAAAAAACGTACGGATATAAGGAAACTGATTTTCCGGCCGCGGCCGCGTATTATCACCGCACCGTATCACTCCCTCTTTATCCGTCAATGACAGATGATGACGTTGAATACGTCATTGCAGCCGTTACGGATATCGTCAAAGGGGCTGATTAGGTGTACAGACTGAGGGAAAATCTTGCGCAGGACATGATTCATGCCTTCCTGCATCAGAAGGGCATTCATCCGGAAGCCTATGAATCGTCGCTCTGTTTATTGGAAGAAAACAGCCTTCAAGGCGTGATTTTATATGAAAACTCTTCGTGGGAAAGTCAATTGTTCCGAAAAAATATCATCAATGTGAAGCTTGCAGCCGCAAACAGCACCGGACAGCTCAAAAGGCTGTTTCAGGAATTTTACGCGGCAAGGCGGGCGGACGGCACTGATTTTATATTTATTAAAATACCGGCTGAAGATATCGGCGCGATGCAGGTCGTGCAGCAGCTTCCGAACGCTTATTTTGTAGGGAGTCTTCTCAAGCTCGTCAGTCCGGTGCGTGTATATAACAGCACGCCGCCGTTTGAGATTACAGAAGCCGGACCCGGCGACACGGAAGCGATCAGCCGGCTGGCCCGCGACGCCTTTACAAAAAGCAGGTATTATCAGGACCCCCATCTCAGCTATGAAAGTGCAAACCGCCTGTTTGAAGAGTGGGCGCGGAATAACGCGGAAGGAAGAGCTTCGTTACAATTCCTCGCCAAATATAAGGGAGAGACCGCGGGCTTTGTTCAGGGGCTGTCTAAAGGCGATGAATTCGTCCTTGATCTGATGGCGGTAAAGCCGGGCTTTGAAGGAAAAGGAGCGGGATACCATTTAGCGGCGCACGTGATTGAACAATCATTGCGTTTTCAGCATAAGACTGTATCAGCGGGAACGCAGCTCCACAATGTAAGAGCCATCCGCCTGTATGAAAGAATGGGATTTAAAGCGGATGCGTCCTATTATTACTATCATGTGTGGCCCGGGAAGGAGGCGGACTGATGGCATCATGCAAAATCGGAACGAAGTCAATCGGCGAAGGTTCGCCCGTATTCATCATCGCCGAAGCCGGAATTAATCATGACGGAAAACTGAGCCAGGCGTTTGAATTGATAGATGCGGCCAGTGAGGCCGGCGCGGACGCGGTCAAGTTCCAAATGTTTCAGGCTGACAAAATGTATCAGAAAGACCCCGGCTTATACAAAACCGCTGCGGGAAAAAACGTCTCTATTTTTTCTTTGGTGCAATCAATGGAAATGCCCGCTGAGTGGATCGAACCGCTGCTTGAATATTGTAAGAAAAAAGGCGTGCTGTTTTTAAGCACGGTATGTGACGAAGGCTCTGCCGACTTACTGTATGCGACTTCCCCTTCAGCTTTTAAAATCGCCTCCTACGAGCTGAACCATCTGCCGTTATTGAAATATGTCGCGGGGCTGAAGACCCCGATTATCTTCTCCACCGCGGGCGCTGATATTTCAGATATTCAGGAGGCTTATCAAACCATTACCGGCGAGGGGAACAAAGAAATTGCGATCATGCATTGTGTGGCGAAATATCCCGCACCGCCTGAATACAGCAATCTGAGCGTCATTCCCATGCTTGCCGCCGCATTCCCGGATGCAGTGATCGGTTTCTCCGATCACAGCGCCCATCCGTATGATGTGCCGTGCGCGGCTGTCAGGCTCGGAGCGAAACTGATTGAAAAGCATTTTACGATCGATAAAAACCTGCCCGGTGCTGATCACTCCTTCGCCCTCAATCCGGATGAATTAAAAGAAATGGTTGCGGCGATCCGCTCAGTTGAAGCGGAGCTGCGGCAGGGGCATCACGCTCCGGTGCCGGAAGTGCTGTCGGGAAGTTCCCATAAAACGACGACACCGATTGAAGGGGATATCAGAAGGTTCGCTTACAGAGGCATTTTTTCAACAGCGCCGATTCAAAAAGGCGAATGTTTTACGGCGGAAAACCTTGCCGTCCTTCGTCCCGGCCAAAAACCGCAGGGGCTTCACCCGAGATATTTTGAGCTTTTAACTGACGGCGCGCGTGCGGTCAGGGATATCCCCGCCGACACGGGCATCACTTGGGATGACCTTTTGACGAAAGGCAGCCCATATGATGACTGACATTTTGTTTATCATTCAGGCGCGGATGGGAAGCGGGCGTCTTCCCGGCAAAGTGCTGAAACCGATCGGCGGGTATACGATCCTCGATATGATTGTCAAAAGGGTTCGGCAAAGCGCGTTTTACGATCAATCACGGGATAATCTGATCGTCGCCGTGTCTGACAGCAAGACCGACGACATTCTGTCTGCGTACTGCCTCAGCAACCGCTACCGTGTGCACCGCGGCAGCGAACAGCGTGTGCTTGACCGGTTTGCACAAGTCATCGAACAAGTAAAACCGGACATCGCAGTCAGACTGACGGGGGATAACCCGTTTGTCGACCCTTCGCTGCTTGATTTTCTGATTCAATCGCATTTAGATCAGCACGCAGACTACACGTATATCTGCGGTACACCGCTCGGGATCGGCGGCGAGGCGGTGAACGCGCGCCTTTTAACGGAGATCAATGCGGACAAAACGCTGGCGGACAAATATCAGGAGCATGTCACCCTTTTGATAAGAGAATCTCCTGAGAGGTACCGGCTTCTCTTTCCTGAGCCCCCGCAGGAACTCCGGGCTCCTCACTTGCGGATGACCGTCGATACAGAAGAGGACTACAGGCTGGCCCGCGAGCTGTACGTAAAAGCGGGCTCGCGTCCTGATATTCCGGCAAAAGAATTGATCCATCTGCTGAATCGTGATCCGGAGCTCAGGGCCATTAATCAAATGATCCGGCAAAAAGAGGCTGATTAGCGTGCGGGTTTTGATTTTCGCGGACGGGGGCCGTGACATCGGCATGGGGCACGCGGTTCGGATGAAGCTGCTTGCCGGTGCCATTAAGAACAATTGCTCAATAACGTTCTACACAAATAAAGAGGCTTCTTCTTATCTGTCATCTGATCAATGGGAAGTGATCATCAAGCCTGACAAGGGACAGAAGGAATTTATTGTCCGGGAAATAAACAGGCGGGCTCCCGACCTTCTCATATTCGATCTGCTCGATATGCCGTGTGACTGGCTGGAGGAAATCAAAAAGCATTCATCGGCTCGTATCGTCTTATTTGAAGAAAAGAGGGAACATGTCATTCATTTATGCGATGCCGTTATAAACGGCATTTACGGCGGGCTGAAAAGCCGGACGGTTCAAATGGGCAGCGCCGCGGTATATGAAGGCCCGGATTATATGATTCTTCATCCGGGTTTTGAAAAAGCCAAACAGCTTTATCAGCTGAATAAAGAATGCCGGACCATATTGGTCTCTTTAGGAGGAAGCGACCCGAAGAAGCTTGTCTTTAAAGTGATGGAAGCATGCCGCCGCATCCCCGGCATTCAGCGGAAACGAGTGATCATCGTCATGGGCGGCGCCGCGCCTCATGCTGATGACGTGCGCGCGCATCTCACACAAATGCCTTATGCCGAGATGGTAAGGCAGACAAATGACATGGCCGCGCTTCTCACGAGGGCTGATATGGCCATCGTGTCCGGCGGGATCACCTTATATGAGACCATTTGTACAGGTGTGCCCTGCATCGTTCTTTCTCAAGTGGAGCATCAAACTGAGACGGCGGAAAAATTCGCCGCACGAGAGGCCGCCGTTCATCTCGGCCTGGGAGAACACACCGCGGCGGACGTGCTCGCTCGGCATATGTCTGAGCTGGCTGCTGATTATCCGAGACGGCTCGGGCTTCATCAGAACGGAAAGCCGCTGGTTGACGGCAGGGGCATTAAACGGGCGGCGGCGATTCTTTATGATTTGTGATAAAACCACACGTAAGGAAGTGTTCATGTGAAAGGTGTTATCTTAGCCGGAGGCACCGGCTCACGCCTTATGCCGCTGACAAAAGCGGTCAATAAGCATTTACTCCCTGTCGGTCCATATCCGATGATTTACTGGTCGATCATGAAGCTGGAAGAAGCGGGGATTACGGATATCTTGCTGATTACGCAAAAAGAATATATTCCGCAATTTCATAAACTTCTCGAAACCGGAGAAGAGCTCGGCGTCTCAATCACATATCAGGTTCAGCCAGCCGCATCCGGCATTTCCGACGGTTTATCATACGCAAAGCGGTTTACCGGGCGCGATCCGTTCGTTCTGCTTTTGGGAGATAATATTTTTGAAGATTCATTAAAACCTTATACGGAGCGTTTCGCAAAGCAGGGAAAAGGAGCGAAAGTGCTGCTGAAAGAAGTTGACGATCCGGAGCGCTTCGGCATCGCCGAGATTGATGAGGAAAACAAACGGATCAAGTCGATCATTGAAAAGCCGGAGCAGCCGCCGACCAGACTATGCGTCACGGGGATCTACATGTACGACGCAGAAGTGTTTTCTTATATTGAACAAATTTCTCCTTCAAAACGCGGCGAACTGGAAATTACGGATGTCAATAATTTATACATTGAACACAGTGAGCTGACGTATGATGTGTTAACGGGCTGGTGGGTGGATGCGGGCACGCATGAATCGCTCTATCTCGCCGGAAGCCTGGCGCATCAGGCATTACAGAAAGGACAGGAGCATTAATCATGCCAAAATCATATTTAATTACAGGGGGCGCCGGATTTATCGGCCTTACCTTCACAAAGATGATGCTGAAAGAAACAGATGCGCAGATTACCGTCCTGGATAATCTCACGTATGCAAGCAGGCCGCTTGAAATAGAAGCCTTAAAAAAGAACGGCCGTTTCCGTTTTATCAAAGGTGACATTTCTGAAAAAGAGGACATTGACAAAGTCTTTTCCCAAATGTATGACGCTGTCATTCATTTTGCGGCTGAATCCCATGTGGACAGAAGCATAAATCAGGCAGAGCCGTTCATCACAACAAATGTGATGGGCACATACCGACTGGCGGACGCGGTGTTACAGGGAAAAGCCGGCAGGCTGATTCACATTTCCACAGATGAGGTGTACGGAGATTTGGCACCGGATGATCCCGCTTTTACAGAGACGACGCCGCTTTCTCCGAACAATCCGTATTCCGCCAGCAAGGCAAGCTCAGACCTGATTGTCATGTCTTATGTGAAAACCCATAAGCTTCCTGCCATCATTACGAGATGCAGCAACAATTACGGGCCGTACCAGCACCACGAGAAAATGATTCCGACCATTATCAGGCATGCCGTAAACGGCACGCCGGTTCCGCTGTACGGCGACGGGATGCAGATCAGAGACTGGCTGTTTGCGGAAGATCATTGCCGCGCCATTAAGCTCGTGCTGGAAAAAGGAACACTCGGCGAAATTTACAATATCGGCGGAGGAAATGAACGGACGAATAAAGAGCTTGCGTCATTTATCATGAAGGAGCTCGGTGTCGAGGAACGGTTTGCTCATGTCGAAGACAGAAAAGGGCATGACCGCCGTTACGCCATCAATGC
Source organism: Bacillus sp. YH3-2-B2 (assembly GCF_053663335.1). Classification (NCBI taxonomy): domain Bacteria; kingdom Bacillati; phylum Bacillota; class Bacilli; order Caryophanales; family Bacillaceae; genus Bacillus; species Bacillus sp. YH3-2-B2. The sequence goes on from NZ_JBSJQE010000002.1 coordinate 318,145, forward strand.
TTCAAAGCTGAAAAATGAGCTGGGATGGCGGCAGGACGTCACATTTGAAGAAGGAATGAGAAGAACCATTCGCTGGTATACAGACAGCCAAGACTAATCGGAAAGAAGGGGATCCGATTGACGAAGGTATTAGTAACCGGAGCGGCCGGTCAGCTGGGGCGGGAGTTATGCCGCCAGCTGAAGCGGGAAGGGTATGAAGTGATCGCCTTGACAAAAGCGATGATGAACATATCCGACCAGCGTTCGGTGCGGCACTCGTTCAGCCATTACAAGCCGGATATCGTCGTCAATACGGCGGCATACACCTCCGTTGACAAATGTGAAACGGAGCTCGACAAAGCGTATTTAATAAACGGAATCGGCGCTTATTATGCCGCGCTTGAGGCTGAAAACACCGGCGCGAAATTCATTCACATCAGCACCGATTATGTCTTCAGCGGCAAAGGAACACGGCCATACCAGACCGATGATCCCGCAGATCCGGGCACGATTTACGGAAAAAGCAAAAAACTCGGCGAAGAACTGATCCGGTTAACGGGAAAAAACCACACCATTATCAGAACGTCGTGGGTGTACGGCAGCGGCGGGCACAACTTTGTCAATACGATGCTGAAACTTGCGGATACACATGATCAGGTTCGTGTCGTTAACGATCAAGTCGGCGCACCGACGTACACAAAGGATTTAGCCGAAACGGTGATCGGTCTGTTTGACAAGCCGCCGGGCTTGTACCACGCCGCAAACAGCGGAGTGTGCAGCTGGTATGAATTTGCCAAGGCTATTTTTGAAGAAAGCGGCAGAACCGCCGCCGTGCTGCCCGTCACGACGGAGGAATACGGAAATGAGACGCCGCGCCCCGCTTACTCGGTGTTGAGCCTTGAGTCGATTGAACGGCAGGGGCTCGGCATGAGGCATTGGCGGGAAGCGCTGCAGGATTATTTACAAAGGGAGGGACAGTGCAAGTGATCGAAGGCGTAAAAATTAAAAAGCTGATCAAACACAGCGATGACCGGGGTTTTTTCTCAGAACTCGTCCGTGACGATGAACATCTCTTAGAGCGTTTCGGGCAGGCTTCCTGGTCCAAAAGCTATCCCGGCGTCATTAAAGCGTTTCACTATCATGAGAAACAGGATGACCTGTGGTTTTTCCCGACGGGCCACGCCCAGGTCGTGCTGCATGACCTTCGCGAAGAGTCGGCAACCAAGGGAGAAACGGATGTCTACTACATGGGAGAAGACAATCCGATGCTCCTTCTCATTCCCAAAGGCGTCGCACACGGGTACAGAGTGCTGGGCGAAACCCCGCTGACCATTATTTATTTCACGACAATGTCCTACAATCCGGATCAGCCTGACGAAAAAAGAATCCCGTGGAATGATGACACCATCGGATTTGACTGGCAGACGGCTCACCGGTAGCGCACAAGACGAAGACAGCGGATGTCTTCGTTTTTTTGTGCTGATTCATCTCGCGAAAAATAAATGATTGAATATTCTAAAAAATAATTTACTTCCATGGATAAAGGTGGTAGATTATTCTCAGGAAAAGAGAAACCCAATTCGCGAATGGAATCATCAGACACGCTTTTCCGGCAGAGGACGCTCTGAATCCTATATGATCTGGAGGAATTCATGATGTTAAAAAGAAAATCATTTTCTGCCTTTCTCATCAGTGCTGCGGTATTTTCAGCTGTGTTCTTGCCATCTTTTCATGCGAACGCCCAATCTGCCGTTATTGAAGCGAAAACCGTCAATAGTACGAAAGAATACGCGACGTCTGATATTGAAGTCACATACAAGCCGAATGCGCTGCTTGCCGTCGGGGCCGTTGAATTTCAATTTCCTGACGGGTTCAACGCCACTGTGAGGGACTCTGTAAACGGAAGAACACTGAAAGAAACGCAAATTCTCAACTACGGAAAAACGGTCAGACTTCCGCTTACCCTTGACTTATTGGGCGCGTCTGAATACAATCTCGTCCTGGTGCGTAAAAACCTTCCGCGCGCGGGCACGTATACAATTAAAGGCGATTACGTAAACGGTTTGGGGGCCGGCAGTCTCTATGCCGAAACAAAGCTGGTTATTGACCCGCGTTAATCCGGGATGAAAGAGGCTGACAACAGCCTCTTTTTTGATGCGCAAAATCCTGGCATGAATCTTGCATATAAAAAGGGGTGTAACGACAATGTGAAAGGGATTGATGGGTTTTGGTGTAAAAGCGCTTACATTTCGTTCTGCCGGTAATTGAAGCTTACACGTAAAATACGATGAGGTGATAAAACATGTCAGCCAACCCGCTTTCTAAAAGCAATCAGAAAGATGAAGAAAAAGAAGTTCTTAATTTGTTCTTGTCCACACAATCGATCATAAAAGAAGCCCTGCGCAAACTGGGGTATCCTGACAATATGTATGAACTGATGAAAGAGCCGATGCGGCTTTTGACCGTCCGCATCCCCGTCAAAATGGACAATGGTTCAGTACAGGTTTTCACGGGCTACCGCTCACAGCATAATGACGCAGTCGGCCCGACAAAAGGGGGCGTGCGGTTTCATCCGGAAGTCAGTGAAGAAGAGGTTAAGGCGCTTTCCATCTGGATGACTTTAAAATGCGGCATCACAAATCTTCCTTACGGGGGCGGAAAAGGCGGCATCATCTGTGATCCGCGGACGATGTCATTCGGAGAGCTGGAACGGCTGAGCCGCGGATATGTGCGCGCGATCAGCCAGATCGTCGGCCCGACAAAGGATATTCCGGCTCCCGACGTATATACCAACTCGCAGATTATGGCATGGATGATGGACGAATACAGCCGCCTGAGAGAATTTGATTCACCGGGATTCATTACGGGCAAACCGATTGTTCTCGGCGGTTCACAGGGGCGGGAGACGGCGACCGCGCAAGGCGTCACGATTTGTATTGAGGAAGCCGTTAAGAAAAAAGGGATTCCATTGGAAAATGCGCGGATCATCATTCAGGGGTTCGGAAATGCGGGGAGCTTTCTCGCTAAATTTATGCATGACGCCGGCGCCAAGGTGATCGGCATCTCAGATGCCCACGGTGCTTTGTATGACCCTGACGGCCTTGACATTGATTACCTGCTGGATAAGCGGGACAGCTTCGGCACGGTGACGAATCTCTTCTCTGATGTCATAACGAACCGGGAGCTGCTGGAAAAGGACTGTGATATTCTCGTGCCTGCCGCAATCTCCAATCAGATAACGGCTGAAAACGCCCATCACATTAAAGCCTCAATCATTGTGGAGGCGGCGAACGGCCCGACAACGATAGACGCCACGAAAATCCTGAATGAAAGAGGCGTGCTTCTCGTGCCGGATATTTTGGCAAGCGCCGGCGGCGTGACGGTGTCTTATTTTGAATGGGTGCAAAATAATCAAGGCTTTTACTGGTCTGAGGAGGAAGTCGCCGGAAAACTGCGCAGCGTCATGGTGAATTCGTTTGAATCCATTTATCAGACAGCGCATACCCACAAAGTCGATATGCGTTTGGCCGCCTATATGACAGGCATCAGAAAGTCGGCTGAAGCGGCCCGGTTCCGCGGCTGGGTCTAAGTGTTATCCGCAAAGAGATTTTGCATCAGTTATATAGCGGATTGCAAAATTTCTTTGCGTTTTCAGATTGCAGCTGACAGATTCGGACAAGCTTTCGGCAAAGATTATCTTTTTTTATCACAAATTGCTATGCTGGTATGCTTCTTGCATCTTTATTAAGCGTGAGCACACATTACAAAATACGGGGAGGAATTCTAATGACAGTTTCATACGCACACGAACCATTTACAAATTTTCAGGAAGAGACAAATAAACAATCGTTTCAGGAAGCGCTGGCTTATGTGAATTCACAGCTCGGCAAGCATTATCCGCTTATCATCAACGGTGAAGCGATTGAAACGGATAAAAAGATCATTTCCGTCAATCCGGCAGATAAAAAAGAAGTGATCGGTTCTGTATCGGCAGCCGGAAAAGAACTTGCGGAAAAGGCCATGCAGGCTGCGCTGCAGGCATTTCAAACATGGAAAAAAGTACGGCCGGAACACCGCGCGAATGTGCTGTTTAAAGCGGCGGCGATCATCCGCAGAAGAAAGCACGAATTCTCCGCGTACCTGGTGAAAGAAGCGGGAAAACCGTGGAAGGAAGCGGATGCGGATACGGCGGAAGCGATCGACTTTTTAGAGTATTACGCCCGTCAGATGCTGAAACTGAAAGACGGTTCTCCTGTAAAGAGCCGTGACGGAGAATATAATCAGTATCATTATGAGCCGCTTGGGGTGGGAATCGTCATTTCTCCATTCAACTTCCCGCTTGCGATCATGGCGGGAACGGCGGCGGCAGCCATCGTAACAGGCAACACGATACTTCTGAAACCGGCGGATGCGGCGCCTGTCGTGGCGGCGAAATTCGTTGAAGTAATGAAAGAAGCGGGCCTGCCGGACGGCGTGCTCCAATTCATACCGGGCGACGGAGGAGAAATCGGCGACTATCTGGTTGAGCATCCGAAGACGAGATTTGTGTCGTTTACAGGCTCCCGCGCGGTCGGATGCCGCATCTATGAACGCGCCGCAAAAGTACAGCCGGGCCAAAAGTGGCTGAAACGGGTCATTGCCGAAATGGGAGGGAAAGATACGGTGCTTGTAGACAGAGATGCTGATCTTGATCTTGCCGCTTCCTCAATCGTGTATTCCGCCTTCGGATTCTCAGGACAAAAATGTTCAGCCGGTTCGCGTGCGGTCATTCATCAGGACGTCTATGATGAAGTTGTTGAAAAAGCCGTCGCTTTAACAAAATCACTCACCGTCGGAAGTCCGGAAGATTTTGATACATACATGGGGCCAGTCATCCACGAAGCATCTTATAATAAAGTCATGAGTTATATCGAAATCGGCAAAACAGAAGGAAAACTCCTGACGGGAGGCGAAGGTGATGATTCAAAAGGATACTTTATTCAGCCGACCATTTTTGCGGATGTTGATGAAAACGCCCGCCTGATGCAGGAGGAAATTTTCGGGCCTGTCGTCGCGATCTCAAAAGCCCGTGATTTCGACCATATGCTTGAGATTGCCAATAATACCGATTACGGACTGACGGGCGCTCTGTTATCGAAAACCCGCGCGCACATTGAACGCGCCCGCGAAGATTTTCACGTGGGAAATCTATACTTCAACCGCGGCTGTACGGGAGCGATTGTCGGATACCAGCCGTTCGGCGGCTTCAATATGTCAGGAACCGATTCGAAAGCCGGAGGACCTGACTATCTGATTCTTCATATGCAGGCAAAAACAACGTCTGAAGCCTATTAATCTTTCGGAAATAGCGCGATGAAAAAAGAGTCGCGCTATTTTCTCTATATGAGGGTAAGGAGGATGGAATATGTATCAGCAGCTCAGCAAAATGCTTCCGGAGGAGAAAATAGAAGCCATTACGAAATCACTGGTGGCCTTAAACAGCATCAACGGCACATTGGGAGAAGGAAAAAAAGCCGACTATATCAAAGATATGATCAAGAGCTTTCCCTACTTTCAGGAGAATCCGTCACATGTGTGGGAGCAGGCGATTCCTGAGGACCCTTACGGCCGCAAAAATATTTTCGCATTTATTGAGGGAAACGGCGAAAGCCTGAATACGGTCATTTATCACGCTCATCTTGATACGGTCGGCATCGAGGATTTCGGCCCTTTAAAAGATATCGCTTTTGATTCCGACCGTCTCGCGGAATATTTCTCAAACTATGAATTTGATCGGGATGTGCAGCGGGACGCCCGCTCAGGCGAGTGGATGTTCGGAAGGGGTTCGGTTGATATGCAGAGCGGTATTGCCGTTCATCTCGCCAATCTGCTTCACTTTTCTGAACGGCGCGATCAGCTGCCGGGCCATATTTTGTTCATGGCAAACCCGGATGAAGAAAGCCAGCATTCCGGCATTTTAACCAGCATTTCTGAATTAAAACGGCTGAAACAAGAAAAGCAGCTTCGTTATTTAGCAGCGATTAACAATGACTTCATCACGCCGCTGTATGAGGGTGACACGACAAGGTACATATACACGGGTGCGGCAGGGAAGCTTTTGCCTTGCTTTGCGATTTACGGGCGGGAGGTGCATGTCGGAGATACGCTGTCCGGCATCGATCCGAATTTGATCGCGTCAGAAATCACCAGAAGAATTCACAACAATATTCATATGGCGGAAAACATTGAAGGGGAGCTTGTGCTTCCGCCGACCTGCCTCTACCAGCGTGACAATAAGGAAGCGTATAACGTGCAGACCGCCGTCAGCAGCTATGTCTATTTTAATTATTTTATTTACGAGAAAACCGCCAAAGAAGTCATGGATCAGCTGACCGCCGTGGCTGACGAAGCCTGCAAAGAGACAGAACAAAAATTATCTGATTATTATGACGAATACTGCGAGAGAACGAGCCTGCCGAAAAAAGAGATGTCATGGAACGTTCAAGTGTACAGTCTGGAAGATTACCTGAAAAGGCTGAGAAGCCGCGGGATAGACCCTGCACAGTGTATCGGGCAGGCATTTAAAACATATGAACATCTTGAACTGCGGATGAGATGTTTTAAAGCCGTCGAAGAACTGCAAAAACTCGATCCTGAGCAGGGAGCCAAAGTCATTATTTTCTATGCGCCGCCTTATCTTCCGCACAATTATCTGAAGGAAGAAAGCACACGGGACCGGCTTTTGCAGCATGTCATTCAAGAAGCGGTCGATAAAACAGCGGCATCAACCGGAGAAACATTCGTCTTTAAAAAGTTTTTCCCTTATTTAGCGGACGGAAGCTTTTTATCGCTGCATGAAACAGACGAGGAGGTCTCCGCCTTTACCGATAATTTTCCGGGCTGGGATGTCATCGGGACGATTCCTTTTAAAGAAATCAGGGAATTGAATATTCCGTCGGTCAATATAGGGGTATACGGAAAGGACGGCCATAAATGGACGGAACGCGTGTACAAACCGTACACATTCCATGTGCTGCCGGAACTCATTCAGCAGACGACAATGCACCTTTTGCACAGCTGCCGATTAGACATACGCACAAATGGCTGACATAACGGAATAAGGGGGATGTATATGCAGGGAGATACCAATCAAAATGAATTGCAGCGCACGATGAAGGGCCGGCATTTGTTTATGATCGCCCTCGGCGGCGTGATCGGGACGGGGCTTTTTCTGGGCTCCGGTTTTACGATCAGTGAAGCGGGGCCGATCGGCGCGATATTGGCTTATGTGATCGGCGGATTTTTAATGTATCTGGTGATGCTTTGTTTGGGGGAGCTCGCGGTCGCTATGCCGGTCGCAGGATCATTTCAGGCGTATGCCGCAAAGTTTCTCGGGCCGTCGACGGGATTTACGATCGGATGGATGTACGCATTCAGCTGGGCCAATACAGTGGGGCTTGAGCTGACGTCGGCGGGGATTTTAATGCAGCGATGGTTTCCGGCCGTTCCGATTTGGGTGTGGTGCCTGGTATTCGGCGTCGTCATTTTTTCCATTAACGCGCTGTCTGCACGGAGTTTTGCGGAAATGGAATTTTGGTTTTCCAGCATTAAGGTCATGGCCATTGTATTGTTTATTATTCTCGGCTGCGCTGCGGTATTCGGCTTTGTCGGTTTTAACGGCGGGCAGACGGCTCCGTATCTGTCAAACTTTACGACGGACAAAGGGCTTTTCCCGAACGGTGCCCAAGCCGTGCTGTTTACCCTTGTCATGGTGAATTTTTCATTCCAGGGTACCGAACTGGTCGGAATCGCCTCGGGAGAAAGCGAAAATCCGGAAAAGACGCTTCCCCGCTCGATCCGAAACGTCATATGGCGGACGCTGTTTTTCTTCGTGCTGGCGATGTTTGTTCTCGTGTCCATTTTGCCGTATCAAACGGCAGGCGTCATCGAAAGCCCGTTTGTGGCTGTGCTGGATAAAATCGGCGTTCCTTATGCGGCTGATATCATGAACTTTGTCATTCTGACCGCCATGCTGTCGGTGGCGAATTCCGGGCTGTACGCTTCGTCCAGAATGATGTGGTCCCTATCAAAAACTAAGATGGGCCCCGCTTCCTTAACGAAACTGACGAAAAAAGGCGTGCCTCTGAAAGCTCTTTCCATCACCATCGCCATCTCCGGTTTATCCCTGCTGACAAGTGTAGTCGCGGCTGAAACGGTGTATGTGTGGCTCATTTCCATCTCCGGTATGATTACCGTCGTCGCGTGGATGTCAATCTGCGCTTCACAATTCGTTTTCCGGAGACGCTTTCTTGCTGAAGGAGGAAATCTGAAAGACCTGGCATTTAAAACGCCTCTTTATCCGATTGTGCCGATTCTCGGATTTTCGGTTTACGGTCTTATCTTAATCAGTCTCATCTTTATCCCCGACCAGCGTATCGGTCTGTACTGCGGCGTCCCGCTGATGATCATCTGTTACGCGTATTATCACTTCGGTATCAAAAAACGCCTGAAGCGTGAGCCGGCTTCTTCGGGAAAAGGCGCTGCCGGATAAGAAAAAAAGCCCTTCGCTTAAAGCGGCGGGCTTTACTTTGTGTTTCGTTTGGCCGACAGAACATAGGATAGAACGGCACAGAACTGAAAACCGAAAATGCTGACGGCCATCGGCCAGGCATTTTCTTCTCCGGCAATACCGACAAGGGGAGCGGCTGCCGCACCGCCGATAAAGGGCAGGAGTCCGAGAAGAGCCGCAGCGCTTCCCGCGCCTTTCTCCTGTTTCTGCATAGCCAAAGAAAATCCCGTCGTCGTGACGATCCCGACAGAAGAAACAATGATGAATAAAGAAATGCAGACTGCCGCCAGGCCTAAACCAAACGCAAGTGATAAAAGCAAAGCGATGCTCCCGATGACGGCAATCATCAGACCGGAGACAAACAGCTTCCGTTCATCATGTGTTTTGGCCATCCGTCCGGTGATTTGGGTGGCGCATATGATTCCCGCACCGTTTACGGCGAACAGCAGGCTGAACATTTGGGCCGATACGCCGTAGATGTTTTGCAGTACAAACGGCGACCCGGCAATATATGCGAACATGCCGGTCATCACAAATGCCTGGCTGAGCGCAAATCCCATAAACATCCGGTCGCCAAGCAGGCCGCGAAACGTCATCAGCGTCTCCCGGAGTCCGCCGCTTGTCCGCTTTTCCGGCGGGAGTGATTCAGGCAACGCCGTAAGCACGGCGGCAGAAATGATACAGCCGATTACCGCCAGCACGATAAATACGATTTTCCAGCCGGCGAACTGAAGGATAAATCCCCCTGTAATCGGCGCTAAAATCGGCGCCGCCCCATTGACGAGCATCAGTAATGAGAAAAAAGCCGTCAATTCTTTTCCGGAATACATATCGCGTGCGGAAGCCCGTGCGATGACGATTCCGGCCGCCCCGGTGAATCCTTGAATAAACCTCATGACAATTAAAAACGAAACAGAAGGGCTGAAGGCGCATAATAAAGAAGACAGCGTATAAAGCAGCAATGACAGAATCAGCGGCTTCCGGCGCCCGATCATATCACTGAGCGGCCCGACAACGATCTGCCCGACCGCCAGCCCCAAAAGACAAAACGTCAGGCTCAGCTGCGCAAGTGACGCTGTCGTATGAAGATCGGCCGCCACTTCAGGCAAAGCGGGCAGATACATATCGAGCGAAAGCGGCCCGAATGAAGCGAGCGTCCCGAGAATCAGTACCATGCCGAGGCCTGCGCGGGCGGCCTTTGAATCAGCGTTATTCATTTCATGACCCCCACCTTAACAAATGATTCTATCACTATAGCATAACCAGACGGTGTATTTTATATCATTTATTGAATATAAACTAAATATTTTATTTAAAATCTGAATGTAAATAAAAAATCAGAATTAGTTTTCATGTGAAATGTAAAATGAAATATAAGGATGCTAAACTATAAAACAACAAAAGGTAGAAAAGTTTTACGGAAGAGGTGTTCAAAGAGCATGAACAGCAAACAAACCGATCACATCGAAACGAAACGCCGATTTCCGGTCTGTCTCGCGCTTGCTTTGACATTAGGCGTATTTGCCGCGGGTTCTGAAGAGCTGGTGATTTCTCCGCTGCTTCCGGATTTAGCGCAGGCTTTCAGTTCGGATGTCAGTGTGCTGGCGCTTTCCATCAGTATTTACGGAGTGATGATTTTTATCGGGGCGCCGCTTCTCGTTCCGCTGGGAGATAAATATTCCCGGGAACTCAGTCTGCTGGCGGGACTGCTTATATTTACGGCCGGCACGGTGATCTGCGCGCTGGCGCACAATCTCTTTTTCTTCTTTCTGGGCAGGGCGCTTTCCGGGCTTGCGGCGGGTGCGTTTGTGCCGACAGCATATGCGGTGGTCGGCGACCGTGTGCCTTACGCGTACCGCGGCAAGGTGATGGGTCTGATCGTGTCAAGCTGGTCGCTCGCTTTGATTTTCGGTGTTCCGATCGGCTCTTTTATCGGCGGCGTTTTGAATTGGCGGTGGACGTTTTGGATTTTCGCCCTGATGTCTGTCCTCGTTGCTTCGCTCATTTTCATTGAGGCGCGCCGCAGCACGGCGGATGGGAATAAAACAGAAGAGGAAAACGGACGGCAGGCAGGCACTTTCCGGGATGCGCTGAAGGTGCCCCGTGTCCCTGTATACCTCACGATCACTTTTTGCAACATGATCGGTTTTTACGGCATGTATTCCTTTCTCGGTACATATCTTCACCGCGTGATGCCGGGTGGGAATACAGCTTCAGGGCTGCTGATCATGGTGTACGGAATCGGTTTTTCCATGAGCGTGTTCACCGGAAAAATCGCAGATAAGGCGGGAAAAATGCGCTCTTTGATCGCGGCATTGGCCGTGATCAGCATATGGCTTTCCTGTCTCGCCTATGCGCCGTCATCAATGCCGTTTTTGGTCATCGGGTTATTCGTCTGGGGATTGATGCAAAGCCTGACGGTGACCTTGCTCAGCACTATTTTAAGTGATTGCTCACAGAGCCGTCGGGGCAAAATCATGGCATTTTACAGTCTGGCGTCCAATTTGGCCGTCACCTTGGGTTCTGCTGTCATGGGTCCGGTCTATGTCGGATACGGATATGCAGCTGTCGGATTTATCTGTGCGGCCGTCACCCTCATCGGCTTTGTCCTCAGCGTTTTCGCATACAGAAGGTATGGAAAATATGAGCATAAGACCGACCAATCATTGTATCGGTAAAATAAAGTTTCTATAATTTTGTAAATGTTAATTTTTAACACCTTATATCATAAGGTGTTTTCTAATATATAGGAATAATTATCAATATTTTCAAATAATATTGACAGCTTGAACGTCTATGGATAATATTTACTTAAAATTTAACAGATTGGTTGGTGCTCATGATTATATTGGATAATAGCATTCAAACAAAAAGCAAGGCTTATTCAATATCTAAACTGATTACGATCAACACGCTCGGTCCTGAAGGGACAAGCAGTGAGTACGCAGCAAAAAACTTCATCACCAATTTCACCCTTCTCCAAGGGGTGAACAGCAAATTATCACTGCATGATACATTTGAATCGTGCATTGAAAAAACGCTTCAAAGTCCGCTGGAATACACAATTGTGCCTCACGCGTATGACGGCATTAAGCACTTCTACATGAGACCGGATCTGCAGCTTCTGCAAATTTTCAGGTGCGACACCCCGATGTACGGCCTGGCTGTCCGGCCCGGTTTTGAATATACGGATGACATGCTTGATAAGACTGTCATCGTATCCCACCCGTCTCCTATCAATTTGATTAAGTATTTTACCCGTAAAGATGTCACGTTTGATCTGGTGAACTCAACGAGCGCAGCCGCGAAAAGAGTGAAGGACGGTTTGTCCGACATCGCGCTGACAAATGAGCTGGCCAGACAAAAGTACGGCCTTCACTTTGTCAAAACATTTAAAAGCATTCCCATGAGCTGGTCATTATTCGGAAAAGGAGAGATTCATGATGAAAACTGAACAAGATTTGCAGGAACTTTATTTCCCGACGCCTAAATTAATAGAATGGGATAACGGAGTAAGACAATATTCGTCCGTCAGAGGCGATACGGAAGTTCTGCTTTCTTACGTTCCGCCGCATACAAACGTGGAACCGCATCAGCATAAGGAAGTCCAAATCGGCCTTGTCGTTTCCGGCGAGCTGTCCATGACTGTCGGAGATGTCACAAGAAAGATGACAGCGCTGGAATCAGCCTATATCGCGCCTCCTAACGTGCCTCACGGCGCAAGAAACGAGACGGATCAAGAAGTGATCGCCATTGATATTAAACGCCTGAAAGCCGGTGAAACCTATACAAGCCCTGAGGATTATTTTTTGAATATTTTTAAAACAAGAGACTTATTGCCTGGGATGGAAGTCACGTTCTTCGTGGAAGACTGGGTGGAAATCATGCTTGCCAACATTCCGGGAAACGGAGGAGAAATGCCGTTCCATAAACACCGCAATGAACAGATCGGCATCTGCATCGGCGGCGGCTATGATATGACCATTGAAGGCTGCAAAGTGGATATGACATTCGGCACAACTTATTTCTGCGATCCGAGAGAAGATCACGGCGCCATCAACAGATTTGAAAAAGATTCAAAATCAGTCAATATCTTTTTCCCTCCGCGCTATAACAGAGCAAAAGCGAAAAAATTAGAGGCGAAAGAGTCATGAACCTGACGGATAAAACCGTCCTCATCACAGGGGGCGCATCAGGCATCGGTTATGCCGCGGTTCAGGCGTTTCTGAATCAAGAGGCAAATGTGGTCGTCGCGGATATTGATGAGACGCAGGGAGAAGCGATGATCCGGAAAGAAAACAATGACAGGCTGCATTTTGTCCGGACGGATATTACAGATGAACCGGCATGTCAAAATGCCATCCGGTCAGCGGTTGATAAGTTCGGCGGATTGGATGTGTTAATCAATAACGCCGGCATCGAAATTGTCGCCCCGATTCATGAGATGGAGCTGAGCGATTGGGACAAAGTGCTCAACGTCAATTTGACGGGCATGTTTCTTATGAGCAAGCACGCGCTCAAGTATATGCTCAAAAGCGGCAAGGGCAATATCATTAACACGTGCTCCGTCGGAGGAGTCGTCGCATGGCCCGACATTCCCGCGTATAACGCCTCTAAAGGCGGCGTACTGCAGCTGACGCGTTCGATGGCCGTCGATTACGCCAAACACAACATCCGCGTCAATTGCGTGTGCCCGGGAATCATTGACACACCTTTGAATGAAAAGTCGTTCCTTGAAAACAACGAAGGCACGCTTGAAGAAATCAAAAAAGAAAAAGCGAAAGTCAATCCGCTGCTGAGACTCGGCAAGCCTGAAGAAATAGCGAACGTCATGCTGTTTCTCGCTTCGGATTTATCAAGCTATATGACCGGAAGCGCGATCACCGCAGACGGTGGATACACCGCACAATAGAGAAGGAGTGTTTACATATGGAGAGAAAAACAGTATTGGTTATCGCTGACCTTGGGGGATGCCCGCCGCATATGTTTTACAAAAGCGCAGCTGAAAAATACAACCTCGTCAGCTTTATTCCGAGACCTTTTGCAATTACAGCCTCTCATGCGGCATTAATTGAAAAATACTCGATTGCGGTCATTAAAGATAAAGACTATTTTAAGAGTCTGGCTGATTTTGAGCATCCCGATTCGATTTACTGGGCTCATGAAGATCATGACAAACCTGAGGAAGAAGTCGTCGAAGAAATCGTCAAGGTGGCTGACATGTTCGCGGTTGACGCCATTACGACCAACAATGAACTGTTTATCGCTCCGATGGCAAAAGCGTGTGAACGTCTCGGCCTGCGGGGAGCGGGCGTACAGGCCGCTGAAAATGCCAGAGATAAAAACAAAATGAGAGCCGCCTTCAACCGGGCCGGCGTCAAGTCTATCAAAAACAAACGGGTGACGACGCTGGAAGATTTCCGCGCCGCGCTTCAGGAAATCGGAACGCCGCTTATTCTGAAGCCTACATATCTGGCGAGCTCCATCGGCGTGACGCTCATCAAAGAGAGGGAAACGGCAGAAGCAGAATTTAACAGAGTCAATGAATACCTGAAGTCGATTAACGTACCGAAAGCGGTCACGTTTGAAGCGCCTTTTATCGCGGAAGAATTTTTGCAGGGCGAGTATGACGACTGGTACGAAACAAGCGGTTATTCCGACTATATCAGCATAGAAGGCATCATGGCCGACGGGGAATACTTCCCTGTCGCGATTCATGATAAAACACCGCAAATCGGATTCACGGAGACATCGCATATTACGCCGTCCATCCTGGATGATGACGCGAAGCGGAAAATCGTCGAAGCTGCCAAAAAGGCGAATGAAGGACTCGGCCTCGAAAACTGCGCGACACATACAGAAATAAAATTAATGAAAAACCGGGAAGCCGGATTGATTGAATCAGCGGCACGATTTGCGGGCTGGAACATGATTCCGAATATTAAAAAGGTCTTCGGCGTCGATATGGCGCAGCTGTTATTGGATGTTCTCTGTTTCGGAAAAGAAGCCGATCTGCCGAAAGGATTATTGGAGCAGGAGCCGTGCTATGTCGCCGACTGCCACTTGTATCCTCAGCATTTCAAAGAGAACGGCCAGCTGCCTGAGACGGCTGTCGATTTCGTCATTGAAAGCATTGACATTCCCGACGGCGTCTTAAAGGGAGATACCGAAATCGTTTCTTTCTCGGCGGCCGAGGCGGGTACGTCCGTGGATCTGCGGCTGTTCGAAGCGTTCAACAGCATTGCGGCGTTCGAGCTGAAAGGAAGCAATTCGGGTGACGTGGCCGAATCAATCAAACAAATTCAGCAGCAGGCGAAGCTGACTGCAAAGTATGCGTTACCGGTATGAAACAGCTGAAACCGAACTCTAAGTATTTGCTTTTCGGGCAGGCGCTTTCGTTTATGGGAGACTATTGCGTTCTCCCGGCCCTGCTCATTTTGTCTACATACTATCACGACTACTGGGTGACGTCCGGCGTCATCGCGGTCCGCAGTATTCCGATGGTGTTTCAGCCGTTTTTAGGCGTGCTCGTGGACAGGCTCGACAGGGTGAAAATCATGCTGTGGACGGATGTGATCAGAGGTGTCATCTTTTTGGGGCTGACATTTCTCCCGAAAGGCGAATATCCGCTGCTTTTTCTGGCGCTGCTGTTTATTTCTTACGGAAGCGGCGTGTTCTTTAACCCGGCACGTCTCGCGGTCATGTCGTCTTTAGAAGCGGATATTAAAAATATCAACACTTTGTTTGCAAAAGCCACGACGATTTCGATTATTGTCGGCGCTGCAGCCGGCGGACTTTTTCTGTTAGGCGGTTCTGTGGAGCTTGCCGTCGCGTTTAACGGGGTGACCTATCTTGTCTCCGCGTTTTTCATCAGCCGCATTAAGCTTCAATACGTGCCGATTCAGTCAGAAAACGTAAGAGAAGCTTTTCAGTCGTTTAAAGAAGGCCTGAAGGAAATCAAAACAAATGCTTTTGTGTTAAACGCCATGTTCACGATGATTACGATGGCGCTTTTGTGGGGTGTCGTCTACAGCTATTTCCCGATTGTCAGCCGCTTTTTAGGCGACGGGGAAATCGGCAATTTCATCCTGACGTTCTGTATCGGCTTCGGCGGCTTTATCGGCGCCGCTCTTGTCAGCAAATGGGGCTTTAACAACAATAAAGGGCTGATGTATTTTACAGTGTTATCGATCGTCTCGCTTGCGCTGTTTTTGTTTACCCCGATTTTCGCCGTGTCAGTCATTGCCGCCATTCTTTTCTTTATCGCAATGGAATACGGTGAGGTGCTGGCGAAGGTCAAAGTTCAGGAGAACGCGGCGAACCAGATTCAGGGCCGGATCTTTTCGGTGGCGGAGGCGTCCATCGGATTGTGCATCGCCGTCGGTTCCATGCTGATCAACATTGTAGACGCGGCAGTCATCATGGCATTTATCGTCCTTTTGGTCAGCGGGCTGTTTCTGCATACAAAACTGGTCAATAAATCCTTTTCAGAACGGAATAACGAATCAGAGCAAATTCATTTATAAGGAGCCTTTCAGATGGAAATCATACCGTCCGACGTCATCAAGACACTTCCGAAACAGGAATTTTCGCTCGTTTTTCAAAAGGTAAAAGAGATGGAGAAAACGGGAGCCCAGATCATTAATCTCGGGCAGGGGAATCCCGATCTCCCCACTCCGCCGCATATCGTTGAAACATTGCGGGAGGCTGCGCTGAATCCTTCGTATCACGGATACGGCCCGTTCAGAGGCTATCCGTTTCTGAAAGAAGCCATCGCGGAATTTTATGAGAGAGAGTACGGGGTATCGGTCAATCCGGAGACAGAAATCGCGCTGTTCGGCGGAGGGAAAGCTGGTTTGTACGTTTTGACGCAATGCCTGCTGAACCCCGGCGATATCGCCTTAGTCCCGAACCCCGGCTACCCTGAGTATTTATCGGGAATCACAATGGCCAGAGCGGAGCTGCATGAGATGCCGCTTCATCCGGAAAACGGCTATCTGCCGGATTTTGAGCGGATTGATCCCGCCGTCCTGAAAAAAGCGAAGCTGATGTTTTTGAATTACCCGAATAACCCGACGGGCGCGACTGCGGATCAGGCGTTTTATGAAAAAGCGGCTGCGTTTGCAAAAAAACATGACATCCATCTTATTCACGATTTTGCATACGGCGCGTTCGAATTTGATCAGAACCCGGCCAGCTTTCTTCAGGCGAAGGAAGCAAAAACGGTCGGCGCGGAGCTATATTCATTTTCGAAAACCTTCAATATGGCAGGCTGGAGAATGGCATTTGCCGTGGGGAATGAGAAAATTATTCAGGCGGTCAATGAGTTTCAGGATCACGTCTTCGTCGGCATGTTCGGCGGCCTTCAGCAGGCGGCAGCGGCGGCGCTGTCAGGAAATCCTGAGCATACGGAGCGTCTGAAGCGCACATATAAAGAACGGATTGATTTTTTCACGGCGTTATGTGAAAAGGAATTAGGCTGGAGCATTGAAAAACCGAAAGGGACTTTTTATGTCTGGGCTGAAATTCCGAATGAATTCGAGTCTTCACACCAGTTTTCGGACTATCTGCTGGAGCATGCCCATGTTGTCGTGACGCCCGGCGAGATTTTCGGCAGCGGCGGAAAGCGTTATGTCAGAATATCAATGGTGGCAAAACAGGGCGATTTAAGGGAAGTCGTGCTGCGGATTCAAAAGCTAGGTTTGTCCTTTCCTTCATTACAAGAAACATCCCGCTGAGAGCGGGATGTTTTTATTATATGCTTTTCATGCTGCCGCCGTCGGCTGACACTTGCTGTCCGGTAATATAGGAGGCTTCTTCAGAGGCAAGAAAGGCAGCCAGCGCCGCGGTTTCTTCCGCAGTTCCGACACGCTTCATCGGGACGCCTGAGGCAATCCGTTCCTCCGCTTCCGCTTTAGAAATGCCGTTTTGCTTCATGACATTCTTCACGAATTGGTGATAACGGTCTGTGGCGATAAATCCGGGATTCAGACAGTTGACAGTAATGTGAAAAGGCGCAAGCTGAATGGCGATGTTTTTGCTGGCATTAATTAAAGCGGCGTTCATCATGCTGTTGGTAAACATATTGGCGCCGGGTTCTTTCCATAGGTTTCCGACGATATTAATGATTCTGCCGAATTCGTGCTGTTTCATGATCGCTGCGGCCGTTTTCATAGAGTCGATATAGGCGATCGTTTTATTCGTAAAGGTATTTGTCATATCCTCTATATCGCAGTTTTCAAAGGTATCCGGCGAGCCGCCCGGAATGTTGTTGATCAATACATCAAGCCGTCCGCATTGTGATCTGATTTCTTCAAAAATGCCGGCTCTCGCCTTCTGGTCCGACATATCGCCGGCCAGAACGGTGACGCCCGCATCCGGATGTTTGGCGAGGATCTCTTCATTTACCGATTCGATATTTTCGGGAACTCGTGAATTAATGACGGTATGAAAGCCATTGTCAGCCAGTTTCAGAGCGATCGCTCTGCCGATCCCCTGACTGGCTCCCATAATAAATGCGGTTCGTTTTGACAACTGTCTGCACCCCTTTACCAAAATGGAATCTCCTTTACATCGTAAAAAAAAATGATAAAAATAGCAAATTTTATTTAAATTCTGACAAAGAAAAAATAATAAGCGAACTTAACCTTAGTTGAAATAAAAGTTTCATTAATCAGCATAGCATCAATTTTGAAATAATTTATTAAATGTTAAAAAATACCCTTTTATTAAAAGAGTCCTTACGTTAGCATATAAAATATTCAAAAAACAAACCGGGAAAGAGAATAAAGAATTAAAAAGGAGGTTAGTTTTAATGAAAAAAAAGGAGCGCATAATTATTGTAATATCAATCCTCATAATATTTTGTTCATTGATAGCAGTTGCATCAAATATCTATCAAAAAAATGATAATTTATATGCTGGACAGGCTACTACAAATGAAGTGAGAAATGCAATAAAAGATCAAAATCACGTATTTGTATACTATTATCAAATAAATTGTCTTCATTGTAAAAGGGTTTCACCATATCTTATTCCGATGGGAGAGAAAATGAACGGAAAATTCCTTATATTAAACATCGAAGGTGATCAAAAATCTTGGGAAAGTTATAAGATAAATCAAACACCGACATTAGTCGTTTATAAAAATGGAAGGGAAACTAATAGAATTGAAGGGGAACAGACTAAGAATAAATATAAAAACTTTTTTAATTCGGAAAGTTGAGCATGTATCCATAGCAATCATATCAATAATAATGCTGTATTCTGGTTTTATGAAATTATTTGACGTATATAGTTTTATATTTTCACTACAATATTATCAATACATACCCGAGTCAATGTATCTAATAGTAGGGTTTGCAGTCCCCATTATTGAAATAGTGATTGCGTTTTTGATCTGGGTGAAACGATTTCGATATTTTTTCGTAATATTTTATAAACTGTTAATCACAATATTTCTTATTCTGTTAATGGCTAATTTCGGTAGATATTTTCCGTATGGTTGTGGTTGTTTTGGTAATGGAAACGCAGAAACTATTGGTTATTCAACGATTTTCAGAGAGGTTTTGTTTTTAATTCCAAGTTCTTTGTACTTAATCTTAAGGAAATATTGAATATATAAATATTTTCGGTTAACCGCAATTTTTTTATATTATGATTACAAAAAAAGGAAAGGGAGAGATCATATGATTAAAA
Source organism: Bacillus sp. YH3-2-B2 (assembly GCF_053663335.1). Classification (NCBI taxonomy): domain Bacteria; kingdom Bacillati; phylum Bacillota; class Bacilli; order Caryophanales; family Bacillaceae; genus Bacillus; species Bacillus sp. YH3-2-B2. Next base: position 337,370 of record NZ_JBSJQE010000002.1, read on the forward strand.
AATTTGGGATGCAAAGCACTACCTACTGTTGACTTTATCAATTTTATTGGCAATTTCGTGTATATTACCTAATTTTGCATCAGCGGATTATGAGCCAGGAGATGAAAAATTAAGTAGAGCATCCAGATCTGAAACATTAAAAATTGATGACTGGATTAAAGATTGGGGAAAAAAAGATGAAAAACTGGCGTTGATGAAGAAGTACAGCAAAAACATAGAGTTTGATAACAACAAAAGACATATGATGAAAGTTGAGAATTATGGAACTAAAACGCTTTATTATGCTTATTATCCTTTAAAAGGAGAAAACGTCGAAAAAGATAGCAATTTTATCGTTATACTAGATGAAAATGGTAAAATTATAGAGGACTACTCTTTAGTTGGTGTAAGGGAGAAATCAGGGAAAGTTGCTTCAAAGGTGATTAAAAATAAAAAACTCATTTATAATGCTGAAATTAATAAATCTGGAGAAGTTGAATCAGGTTTTGTTATTAAAGACAATGGTGAAAAAGTTGATTTAACAAAAAGCATGTCTTCTCAGGGGTTTAAGCAATGGTGGAACTGCTTTAATTCTTGTTTATCGGGACAAGGAGTTGCTTCGTGGGCAATCGCTGCATTAGCCACACTATGTGGTGTTGCTTGTGCTAGCACTGCTGGTGCTGGTTGCTATGCTTGTCTGTTGGCAGCTGATGTTGCAACTGGTTCTGTAATAGGAGTTTGTTATGGACGATGTAAAAGTAAATTTTAAATTTATAAAATTAGCAGGGCAATCCCCTGCTAATTTTTTATAAAGATCAAGTAAATATTGGGCTCAGTCAATCGTTTTTAAATTATAAATATAAGGAGCCTAATGTATGGTAGTGTGGTTCCAAAGATTTTGTTTTAAAGGGGTTTTCAAAGGTGAACAATATAACGAAAACAGAGAGTGAAATCTTTGATCTAATAGCTAAAGAAAAATCCAATATAGAAATAGCTGAACAATTAGGTTATTCTCAAAGAGCTATTGAATATCATATAGCAAAAATACGTAAAAAGTTAAATGTACGTTCTCGAGTTGGAATAATAGTAAAAGCTTTCAAAAAAGAATTAATTTAACTAACTTTCAGTATTAATTGTTAGTATTTCTTATTTAGAATGAGGATCGATATAAATGCTGTACTTATAACTAACGAGGAAAATAAGAGTAAAATCTGTTCTTTGTCTAGGTTGATTAAATTAAAATAAAATATTGTCAAGAAAATGAAAAGATAAATTAAGGTCAGCATAAAAGTATAGGCTAAGCTCTTCTGTATTATAAACTTTCCTCGTTCATCTCTTTTTAATGGTAATGATGGGAAGGTAGCCCATAGAACAAAGCTTATTATTGAAAGAGTTAAGATGGGAAAAGTTATTGAAGGTAATTTTGTTTGCGTAAATATTGATAGTGCTATAAAAGCTCCTGAGACGATAATGAAAAAAACAAAAGATATTAAAAAAAAGTTCTTCTTCATTTTTATTCCTCCTCTAACAAAAATATATTCTCTACACTTTCCTTGAAAATCTTTGCTATTTTCAAAGCTAAGGGCAGAGAGGGATTATATTTCCCATTCTCAATTGAAATGATGGTTTGTCTGGACACTTTTAATTTCAAGGCTAGCGTTTCCTGTGAATAAGAATGCCTCTGTCTAATTTCTTTTAACCGATTTTTCACTCATATTTCACCTCATTTCGATACAACAATTGCTCGGTGAGTAAAGTGTACTTTACGTAAAGTAAACTTTACATCAAGTTCAATATTTTGTCAATAGTTTTTTGGAAAAAGCCTGATTTTTAAAATCAGGCTTTAACAACTTATTACACATGCAAAAACTTCGGAAGCGTGTCGAGAGACAAGCGGTTTCCGACAAAAAATGAACCGAATTCGCCGTAGCGCGCGCTGACTTCATCAAAGCGCATTTCATAAACAAGCTTTTTGAACTGAAGCACATCATCGCTGAAGAGCGTGACGCCCCATTCGTAATCGTCAAAACCGACAGATCCCGTGATAATCTGTTTGACTTTGCCGGCATAGCTCCGTCCGATCAAGCCGTGGCTTCTCATCAGGTTTCTGCGTTCATCCATAGAAAGCATGTACCAGTTGTCATTGCCGCTTCTTCTTTTATCCATCGGATAGAAGCAGACGTATTTCGCTTCGGGCAGCTCAGGATACAGGCGGGCGCGGACATGCGGATTTTCATACGGATCGCCTTCTCCGCTTGCCAGGTAGTTGCTCAGCTCAACCACGGACACGTAAGAATAAGCCGGGATTGTAAATTCAGCAAGCTTTGATTTGTTAAATTCAAGCTCGATTTCGTTCAGCTCTTCCATTGTCGGGCGAAGAATCATCAGCATGAAATCAGCTTTCTGTCCGACGATGCTGTAGATCGTTTGCGAGCCTTTTCCTTCTTTTTCGGCGACACCCCATTTTTCAAGCAGTCCCGTAAATTCGTGAATAATCGACAGGCGCTCATCGCTGGATAACATCTTCCATGACGTCCAGTCCATTGTGCGGAAATCGTGAAGCGCGTACCAGCCGTCAAGCGTTTGGGCGGCTTCGTTCGTTTTTTGCTGCTCACTCATGTATCTTCACTCCTATATCTTTTCATTACATTGATGCCTTCACTATATCACAGTTTAACCGTTTCGGCTGTGGAGAAACCTTGAATAATCCGAAGCCTTGTGTCAGAAACTAAGCCGTGAAACAAACCGTCAATTAAATTAGTTAGAAAAATAAGATTTCTTTTTGAAAGCGCTATAATAGAAGTTGGTTATTTGAATTTAGCTGGAAGAAGAGTATGCTGTAAAAGTAAGCGTTTTTTGTCAACATAGAGGAGGGAATATCGTGGCAGATTTATTTACAAAAGTACAAGAAAAAGTCGCAGGAAAAGATGTGAAAATCGTATTTCCTGAAGGGTTGGACGAACGTATCCTGGTTGCGGTCAACAACTTGGCGGGCAACAAGGTATTAAAGCCGATCGTGGTCGGCAATAAAGAAGACATTCAAGCAAAAGCGAAAGAATTAAATCTTACGCTTGACGGCGTGGACATTTTTGACCCGCATACATATGAAGGCATGGAAGAACTCGTTCAGGCTTTCGTAGAACGCCGCAAAGGCAAAGCGACGGAAGAACAGGCCCGCAAAGCTTTGCTGGACGAAAACTATTTCGGCACGATGCTTGTGTACAAAGGTCTCGCAGACGGACTTGTCAGCGGAGCTGCACATTCTACAGCCGATACGGTGCGCCCTGCACTGCAAATCATTAAAACAAAAGAAGGCGTGAAAAAAACATCAGGCGTCTTCATCATGGCCCGCGGTGACGAGCAGTATGTGTTCGCTGATTGTGCGATCAACATTGCTCCTGACAGCCAGGACCTTGCCGAAATCGCCATTGAAAGCGCCAATACGGCTCAAATGTTTGACATTGACCCGCGCGTTGCCATGCTCAGTTTCTCTACAAAAGGATCGGCGAAATCAGACGAGACGGACAAAGTGGCTGAAGCCGTGAAAATTGCGAAGGAAAAAGCGCCTGAGCTTACGCTTGACGGCGAATTCCAATTCGACGCTGCATTTGTGCCGTCTGTCGCGGAGAAAAAAGCGCCGGACTCCGACATTAAAGGAGACGCGAATGTATTTGTATTCCCAAGCCTTGAAGCAGGAAACATCGGCTACAAAATCGCTCAGCGCTTAGGCGGCTTTGAAGCGGTCGGACCGATTCTGCAAGGATTGAATATGCCTGTAAACGATCTTTCCAGAGGATGTAATGCGGAAGACGTCTACAATCTTGCGTTAATTACGGCTGTTCAAGCGCTGTAATCCGCAAAAGCCGGCCTTTACGAGGTCCGGCTTTTTTTATAGAAAGAACGTCACTGCGGCCCAGCCGAACAGGGACAAACAGAGAGAACCGATCAAGCCTGCTGCGAGCGCCCGCCAGCCGCTATGACGAAACGCCGATATATGGACTTTCAAACCGAGACCCGCCATCGCCATGCCGATTAAAACATAAGACACTTGAACAAGAAACGCGGAAAACGAAGCTGAAATAACGCCTGATGTATGGATGGCGCTCATTCCGAGAAATCCGAAGATAAACCAAGGGATGGGGAGCGAAGCGGCAGAAGCCGTCTTTGACTTTCCGCTGCGGCGCGCCCGCATTCCGAGCATGAATGCGGCCGGGACGAGCAGCGCGACCCGGGTCAGTTTGACGATCACCGCCATCTCGACGGCTGCTTTTCCTCCGGCGCTGCCGGCCGCCGCCGCATGCGCCACTTCGTGAAGCGTTGCCCCGCAAAAGGCCCCGTAAGCCGCAGGAGAAAACCCCAATCCATGATAAGCAAGAGAATATACAACAGTAAAAACGGTTCCTAATAACGAAACGGCGGCCGCGCTGATGGCGGCTGCATTTTCATTTGATCTGATCTGCGGCGCGATCGCGGCAATGGCTGCCGCCCCGCAGATCGCTGTGCCGCAGGCTGTCAGCGTGCTGAGTGTCTGATCTATACGGAACAGCCGGGACAGTCCGTATACAACGGCACCCGCAAACATCATACAGCAGACGGCAATTGCAAATACGTGCCAGCCCGCATGATAGATATCCGCCAGATTCAGTCTCATGCCAAGCAGGATGATGCCTGCTTTCAGCAAGTATTTGCTTGAGAACGCGATCCCCGGCTCTAATGCCTCCCGCTGTCCGAATACGGCGCGCCAGAGCATGCCGATCAGCATGGCAAGGACAAGCATTCCGAGCATATGCAAAAACGGCAGGCGGCTGACATAGAAAGCCGCAAACGCAATTCCTGCGGTAACTGAAATACCTTTTACCATCATCATCTCAGTCACTTCCCATTATCTTGATAACTCCACTTTACTGCGGTCTTAATCATTAGTAAAATATATTTATATGATATAAACGATTAGGAAAAATAATGATTAGGGGCGATGCTTTTTGTATTATGGGGAACTGAAAACATTCATTGCCGTCGTGGAAGAAAAAAACTTTACAAAGGCGGCGCAGAAGCTGATGATTTCTCAGCCGAGCGTGAGCCTTCACATTAAAAACCTGGAGAAAGAATTTCAAACTGCCTTGCTGAACCGCTCTCCGAAGCATTTTACGACGACGCCGACGGGGGACATTCTCTATCAGCGCGCCAAGCAGATGGTCTTTTTGTACGAACAGGCGAAATCCGAAATTTACGCCCACCATCATTATGTCAAAGGGAAGCTCAAAATCGCCGCGAGCTTTACCATCGGCGAATATATTCTGCCGCCGCTTCTCGCAAAGCTTCATAACGAGTATCCCGAACTGAACCTGGACGTCATGATCGGAAACACGGAGGAGGTCAGCGAAGCGGTTCGGATGCTTCAAGCCGATATCGGATTAATTGAAGGGCATACGGGGAAAAACGAGCTCGACATTCAGCCGTTTATGGAGGATGAATTGTGCATTGCCGCACCGAACGGACACCCGCTCGCCGGCAGAAAAAACATCCCGGCTGCCGAATTGCAAAATCAAGCGTGGGTGACAAGGGAGAAGGGTTCGGGAACGAGGGAATATTTAGACCATGTCCTTCAATCAAACGGACTGCGGCCGAAATCCATGATGACGATCAGCAGCAACCAGGGCGTCAAGGAAGCCGTGATCAGCGGAATGGGTCTTTCCGTTCTGTCAAAAAGCGTGCTGCAAAAGGATCTGCTTCACGGCAGCATTTCCGTGCTTGAGATAAAAGGATTCTCCTTAAAACGGAAACTGTCTATCATCCAATCTTCCATTATGGAGAACACAAAAAACAAAGAAATCTTCATCGCTCTTTTGAAAAGCCAATTTCAATCATCTCAAGCGGAGTGATATAATAAACGCATGGAAAGCCTATGACGAAAGGGATTTAATATAGATGGGAAAGCAACCGATTGATTTACTGATGCAGCCGAGCTGGAGAATCATTGACCAATCCAGCCTCGGCCCTTATTTTGATGCGAAGCAGTCATTCGCAATGGATGATACGCTGTGCGCCTCCGTAGGCAAAGGGGAATCGCCTGCGACGGCACGCTCTTGGGTGCACCACCGGACGATCGTGCTCGGTATTCAGGACACACGCCTGCCGTTTTTAGAGGACGGCGTGAAATTGCTGGAGGACGAAGGCTACCGTGTCATTGTCCGCAATTCAGGAGGCCTAGCGGTCGTTCTCGATGAAGGCGTATTGAATATCTCGCTTATTTTTGAAGATGAGAAAAAAGGCATCGACATTGACAGAGGCTACGAGGCGATGACAGAGCTGGTGCGGCGGATGCTGCGTCCGCACAATGCCGAAATTGAAGCATATGAAATTAAAGGATCGTACTGTCCGGGCAGCTATGATCTCAGCATCGGCGGCCGAAAATTCGCGGGAATCTCACAAAGACGCCTGCGGGGCGGAACCGCGGTTCAGATTTACCTCTGCGCCGATAAAAGCGGAAGCGAACGCGCCGATCTGATCAGACGTTTCTATCAAGCCGCTTTAAAAGACAAAAGCAACGATACAAAAGGCGTATATCCCGATATCCGGCCCGAAACGATGGCTTCATTAAGCGAATTGCTGCAAACGGACATTACCGTGCAGGACTTAATGCTGGCGCTTTTGACTGAACTGAAGGAACTCAGCGGACGCCTGTATGCAGCCGGATTATCGCCGGAAGAGGAAATGGTATTTGAAAAAAATCTGACCCGAATGCTGGAACGGAATGAGAAGGTGTTCGGCACGCAGGAAAGCTTGGACTGAGTCCGGGCTTTTTTTGTTTTTGGTAATTATATACTATTTAGTTATAGTGAAAAAGAATCGTTATATCAAAACTAGTTTACATTATATACCTTATTTGATTAATATATTTATGTAGGTTCCAAATAATTCTATAAACTGAAGGAGATGGAGATATGAACTTTAAAAAAATAAAAGAAGAAAAAAGAATCACGATCCCGACACATTTGTTAGCCGGAGATGCGGAACAATCAGGCAATTCTTTCGCTTGGAGCGGCTGGGTGCTTGTAGTGCCGAGCCAAGAAGACAATCAAAACCCGAATTTGAATTTCTCTGATTTAGCCGCTCAAAAGTAAGGTAATCACTGTTTGGAGCCTACGCATCTGAGACGAGGCGGTGAGAGTGTGACACAAGAGTATATAAGAGAAATTAAGCGGGGAGCACTGTCATGGATTGTTGAAAATATCCATTATTTTGATATGAATCATAAAGTAGCGAATGATTTCAGATGGCGTCTTAAAACATTTATAGAACTCATTTTTCTTACCAATTACCTGATCAGAAATCAGGCAGATGATAAGGAGGTTGCTGTTTTAACGGAGTTTATTACAGAAAGGCTCCGTAATGATCAGCTTGAAGAATTTATTCATTTTGATCCGGACGGTCTCGCCGGATTGGCTATTGCGGGTGAATTTCTTACCTTGACTGATCATCCGTCACAGGCTTCAGTGATATGGGAGCTGGAAAAATTCACGGCAGCGCGTTTTGATTGCAGCCTTGCTAAAATTCCCTTTCGGAAAATGGATCTGAAGTACAGTCTGCAAAGAGCGGGCGTAACCTCGGAAATAACGGATTTTTCTGACTTATATCACTATACAGCAGCTGGTCAGGATATCCCAAATACATATATGACGGATCATGATGCATACAGCATCACTCATACGATTTTTTATATAACAGACATGGGATGTTCTTCGCTTACGGATAAAGAATATCATCTGCCGTCCTTAAAAGAAAAGGTCCTGAAATTTCTCGGGATCTATATCTGTCTTGAGAATTTAGATATTACCAGTGAATTATTGATGTGCAGCTCTTTTTTACATATCGACATGGATAAGGACAACCATAAACCGCTCTATGAAGCAGCCTGGAATAAAATCTATCGGGGCCGAATGAAAGAGGGGAATGTCCCGAGCATCACCTATCAACATAAACCCGGTTTGAAAGGTGAACAGCGAAGAGAAGATGTGTTTAAACATTGCTATCATACAACACTTGTCGCCGCGGGTGCCGCACATGCCTGTCTTAGAACAGAAAGGAACGATTAACTTGAACAGATTAGCTGAAGAGACGGATCAATTTTTATTATCTTTTGCTGAACAATCGCTTCCGGATCAAAAGAGCATTCAGCTGTTTGCCGGCTTCTGCAAATACTACAGAAAGACGAGCCATTCTTCTACTGTAAAAGAACATACTGAAAGGATTGCCTCCGCTTTCGTTGATAAGTCATGCTGGGAAGATCTGTTTCACTGTAACACGGCCATTGTCAATGAGTTGATTCATATCTATTTAACGGCAAAAGCTTATAAAAAGAAGCAGGGAATGGAAGCGGATGATCAGATCATACGTCACGGATTGCAAAACGGCTATCTTATAAAAAAAGAATGGCCTTATTTTAAATATGCCGAATTCGTCGGTTTACTGAATGAGCTGGGAATGTCAACTGACCATGAAAAAGTGCGCTTTTACAAGAATTCGATGTTTCAGCCTTTGCTCCATGACGCATGGAAAAGAACAGCTGAAAACGAGCTGGAGTTTGTCGAGTACTGTCTTCTTCATTTAGACCAGGGAGAGCATCTGCTTCATCCCGGCTTGAAGGCCTCCATTCAAAAATGGCTTGTGTTTTGTCTCGGCAGCCGAAAAATGAAACAGCTGTGCAATATGTTATTTATCCAATCGTGTATCGATCCATTTTTTTATGGCTGTCAAGCGGCTCTTCATCATATAAATAACGAGAATCCATCCATTCATTGTGCTCCGGCTCTTCTGCCGGCGATTGAGATTCTGAATCTGGAGTGTGGAACATGCGGATAGTCAAGGAACATTTTAATATAAAAAAAACAGAAGAATGGCTGCTGGGTTTTTGGAAGAACATTCAGCTGCAGCCGGAAGAAATGGAAGCAGATGATCTCATGCACCTGTTTTGCGGTTTAGCGGCATGTCATCATTTTGAAAAAAGAAAGGATACAGAAGAAATTATTCTATTCTTAGACCGTTATTTTTGGGAAAAAACGCACGAATGCCATCCGGTCCTGTTCGCGTATGCGTATCATGTGTACCGCAGGATGGATGCCGCAAAAAGCATCTTTTTTCATAACGGACTTGAACAAATGGTCCGCGGTTTACAAGAGGAACTGAAATCAGAGCCTTCCTCTATGATCCTCATGGTGTTAGCAGCTTATTTTGGAGCGGTGACCCCGGAAGAACTGATCGTTTTCTTAGAAACCGCAATGAAACGTGAGGCCGATTTGCTCATGGCACCGGGCGGCATCCAGGAAGAACAGGCGGATGCCCTTTATGCCGTCTCTTATTTGCAAATGAAAGAATTACAGCCTTTTCTCGCAAAATGGTACAAAACATCAGATTTTGCTTTTTCAGGTTTAATGTTAGCCGAGTGCAGAAAGTATCACATTGCCGCCGTTGCAAAATACACAGCCATTATGAAATTTCTCCGATTCGATGAGGCGCTTTTTATACGGGAAGGGCGGGAATTTCTACGCTTTCAGCAGCGAAGCAGCGGGAGCTTCGGTTATTTGAATCCATTAGCGATGGACCAAGGGGCGGTCAGCGGCAAATTGCTGGACCGTCAGTATTTCCTGCCGTCCGCTCATTATGCCGCCGCCTCTCTGTCTATGCTGTAATGTCTCTCTTTTGAAAGACGGAAAAAGAAATCAATAAACAAATAAGAAAGTAGATCGCTATAACTGTCACGGAATAGGGGATGTTTAACGTTGAAATCGCATCACCCGCACTTTTATTTACATAAGCAACGAGGTTTAAATGCGGAAAGAGCGTAAATTTATACCACGTAAATTGGGCAAGCAAATCAGTTCCGCCCAATATACTGCCGGCAAACAGCAGTAAAATGGATAAGCAAAGGGAGAGCGCCTGGTTTTTGCACAATACTGACAAAGTGAACGCAATGGTGACAATACTTATAATTGATATGAAACGCAAAAGCAGAATGATTCCGGATGCTTTGATTGAACTGATGGTATACAGACTGTCATTTAAATGAGTAAAGACGAGCGGATATGAAGCATTGGAAAAACCGAATAACACGCCGCCGATCAGCAAACAGCTCACACAGTAAAATAAGTAAATCATACCGGTAAACAGAAGGGAGGCCAGAAATTTCGATGTTAAAATCCGCCATCTTCGGTTCGGGCTTGTAGCGATAAACTTAATCGTCCCAAGGGCAAACTCTTTAGAAACAACCCCGCTGACGGTTAAAATCGCGGTTAAGCTTACGAAAATCTCCAGCCCGTTTGAAGTAACGGTGCCGAAAAACCTCCAGCCGTTCCATTCATAAGGGTTGATGTTATGCTCCAAATAATAGTCTTTATTCTTAACATCAGCAGAATAATAAACGCCTGCCGTTTCAGCCGGTTTATTAATTTCTTCCTGTTTTTTTTCGGCGAGAAGCCGTTCTTTCCAATTGTTATCCGAGGAAGCATCTAACTCATGATTCATAATAAGGCCGGCCAGCAAAACGATGAGAAACAGGAATAAAAGAGATAAAAGTGTGCCTTTTTTTCGGGTTATTTTTATGAATTCGTTCTGCGCCAGATGAAATATGCTCATACCGCGTCCTCCTGATCTGTAATCATCATGTATTTCTCTTCCAATGACAAAGTCCTTGCAGAAACGCGGGAAATCAGAATCTCTTTCTCTGCCAAAGTTTTAATGATATACGGGATGGTATCTTCCTCCGCTTCCAATTCAATGATGCGGCTGTCTTTTTGCTGTACTTGAAGAATACCGTCCTGCTCTAATATTTCTTTCGCCCTTGCCGGATGATCGACCGTGACGGTAAACAGCTTTTTCTGACCAAGGTCATTTCTGCTCTTCATGTCTTCAATTCCTAAAATCCGTCCCTTTTTAATGTAGGCAACCCTGTCGCAAATCTCCTCCATTTCCGACAATAAATGGCTTGATAATAAAATGGAAACCCCTTGCTTCGCTAAATCGGAAAGAATGATGCGCAACTCTTTCATCCCTTTAGGATCGAGGCCGTTCATCGGTTCATCCAGAATTAATAACCCGGGATTGTGAAGAAGAGAATAAGCGAGCCCCAAGCGCTGTTTCATGCCTAATGAGAAATGTTTCACTTTTTTGCGGGCAGCCTGCTCCAGTCCGACTTTTGCAAGGGTATTCATAAGGTCATCCGTTCGCAGCGAGGTGCTGCGCAGTTTAGTAAAATATTTTAGGTTTTGCAAAGCGGTCATGTTCGGATACATATCCGGGCCTTCAATGATAACCCCGATATGTCTCATAAAATATTCAAAGTCGCTGTCCGGTCTGCCTCTGAATGAAATGGCTCCTTCTGTTTTTTTAATAAGCTGTACGATCATTCTGAAAATAGTGGTTTTACCTGAGCCGTTCGGCCCTAAAAGGCCGAATATCTCACCTTTTCTTACATTGAAAGAAATTGACTGTACAATAGGGGTATGATTGATGGTTTTAGAGACATCTTTTAATATCAGGGCTGGTTCACTCATGCTACTGGCACACCTTCCTTATGATTTAGGGTAAAAGCCGTCAAAACCGAAGAACATGCTTCCGATCAGGCCGGCAGCGATTAAAATGAGAGCAATGCTATACCACATTTTTCGATTCAATGGTTTCCCTCCTTACAATGCTGACATTCCATTTGAAATAGCGCAAAAAGATGCGGAATATCAGTTTCGAAAGATCAAATCCGGCCATAAACACCGCCATACCCGCTCCGAGGACCATACATCCGTTAAAAATGGCTGTTACAATCGGCACTTTTACGAGGAGAAAGAATGATCCGGTCATCAGCATCAGGCCGATTGCCATCAAACTTAACACCGCAACAGAGGCAAAAAGAAACGGTGTCAGCATAAACATGAAGTTGAACATGCCCATACCCAGCATCAGGCCGAATGCTTTGAAAAAGGAGCGCCATGTTTTCTGCTCCTCGGCATCACTGATGAAAATATCCGCTTTTAAGGCGCGCGCAAGTGTTTTGGGGTTTCCTAAATTGCCGGCGATTTGTTCATCGCTTTTTCCTTCAGCGCCGCCCATTTGGAATATTTCGCCGATATCGGCGAGTATCTCTTTTTGCTCAAGTTCCGGCAGATCTTTTATTTCCCGCCGGAGATGTTTTAAATATTGGTCTTTACACATTCATTTTCCCTCCTTAATGATGCTGTTCACTTTTTCGGACAGGTCAAGCCATTCCGATTTTAATGTGTGATGATAAAAGGCGCCTTCTTCTGTTACTTTGTAATATTTGCGTGACGGGCCTTGATCTGAAGCTGCTGTATACGTTTTTAAATAGTTATTTTTCGTAAGTCTTCGTAATATGGGGTAGATGGTGCCCTCCGATACAGGGAACGTTTCACTTATGATCTTGATTAATTCATAACCATATAAATCTTCATAAAGAAGCAAGGACAACACACAAAGTTCCAATGCTCCTTTTCGTAATTGGCTACTCATTTACTATCATTCCCATCATATCTAATAATTGTATTCTCTATACAGTGTATTGCACAGTAGCTAATCGATCAATAATTCCCAAGAACCATTTGGGATGAGGAATTGAATCTTTATGCTTATGTGCGGGCGGGGACCGAGATGCGCAGCCCTTGCGGGAAGAAGGCCTCCTGAACAATGTTTACATTAATATAGATCAGGATGCGCGTCATTGACAAATGGCAAAAACCCCTTTTTCCATGACAAGGAAAGGGGTTTTTTGCGTTATTCGGCCATTTTTTCTAAATTGCCGTTCCGGTCCATTTTAAAGGACGGAGAGGCATGCTCGTCGTCTTCAAATAAAACTAGTTTTCTGGCTCTGTTCATAATTTTCACCAAGGTTTCGTAGTCTTCCTGAATGGTTTTTTGATCTTTTTCAAGCTTTTCGACGGCCGCTTCCAGCTGCTCGGTTTTAGACTGAAGTTCTTGATTTTCCCGTTTTAAACGGTCATTTTCCATCTGCAAGGCGGAAGTTTGCTTTCCGCTGCCTTCATAGCTCTGCAGAAATTGAATGACGTCTGCCATTGTGAGCTCCGCCTTTTGGCTCGGCTGCTGAGGCGCCAGCAAATGTGATAAACTAGCTAACTCTTCCTTGAAGCTTTCATCGACATAAGGCATATGTTCGCCGGACATGACGGCTTGCCGATCCTCTTTTGGCGCTTCCGTTTGAACCGTCTCTTCGGCTGCGGTTTCTTGAATGATGTCCGCATCCGGTGCAGGCGGCTGGTATAATAGTTTCTTCTTGGCCGGCTGGCCGTTTCCGAGCGCGCGCATCCGCTGTTTCCGCTGTTTTTTTGCAAGCTGAAGCGCTTTTTCATATTGATGGCGCACGACGGCATTCCATCTGAATCCGCACGCTGCCGACGTTCTGTTTAATTTATCGCCTACCTCTTCAAAGGCGTTCAGCTGCGTGCTTCCTTCCCGGACGTGCCGGAGCACGGTTTCCGCAAGCAGCAGGTCATTTTCCTCCGACCAGGCGTCCTGTCTTTGCTTTGTCAATGTTCTCAACCCCCAATAATCTTGATGGTATTAGAATGTCCAGATTGGAAAATATTTATACAAATTGGCTGAAAGAATGAGAGATACGCAGAGCCTTGCAGGATAAGATGAATCCTTGTACAATAAAACGTGATGTGATTTTTTTCGTTTTTAAAAATTAAGATTTAACATAGAGGAACATTGAATGAAGGGAAGCGTACATCATGGCTAATGAATTCCGAGTGTGTGATGATTGCCAGGCCACCAATATTAAGACATTGCTGCCGCGTTTGAAAGAAGCTGACCCGGATGCAAAAGTGGAGGTCGGATGTCAGTCATATTGCGGGCCCGGACGCAAGAAATCGTTTGCTTTCGTAAACAACCGCCCGCTGTCGGCGCCGACTGAGGACGAGCTGATTGAGAAAGTGAAAAAGAAGATCAAAAAGTAAATGTGCATTTTTACGACAGCCTCGCCCGATGGGTCAGGCTTTTTTGCTTCAAAAAATCAATGATTGAAAACTGGAACAAAACGCCGGACAAATTCAAGGATGTTTTCAAATTACAGAGCCGATATAATAGAATCACGGCTAAAAAAAAGAGGGAATGACGATGGCGTATCCAAACGGAAAATTATCAGAAGAAAAAGTGTTTAAAGATCCCGTTCACCGCTATGTTCATGTGCGGGACAAGCTGATCTGGGATTTGATCGGCACCCGTGAATTTCAGCGGCTGCGCCGGATCAAACAGCTCGGTACGACGTATTTGACCTTTCACGGCGCGGAACACAGCCGTTTTAACCATTCTCTCGGCGTCTATGAGATTGTCAGACGAATGGTTGATGATGTTTTTAAAGGGCGTTCTGAATGGGATGACAATGAACGCGAACTCTGTCTCAGCGCCGCGCTTTTGCACGATTTGGGACATGGGCCGTTTTCGCATTCCTTTGAAAAGGTTTTTCATCTGGATCATGAAGACTATACGAGGGAAATCATTCTCGGCGACACCGAGGTGAATCAGGTTCTCAGAAAGGCGGGACCGGGATTTCCCCAGGATGTTGCCGAAGTCATTGCCAAAACATACAAAAACAAACAGGTGGTCAGCCTGATTTCGAGCCAGATTGATGCCGACAGGATGGATTACCTTCAGCGGGACGCATACTATACGGGCGTCAGCTACGGACATTTTGATATGGAACGGATTTTAAGGGTCATGCGTCCGCGAGAGGACCAGATCGTCATTAAGCAAAGCGGCATGCACGCCGTCGAAGACTATATTATGAGCCGCTATCAAATGTACTGGCAGGTGTATTTTCATCCCGTGACGAGAAGCGCAGAAGTCATTTTGACGAAAATTCTCCACCGTGCGAAGCAGCTCCATGAAGAAGGGTATATATTCACTCATGCTCCCGTTCATTTTTATTCCATTTTTGAAGGGAAGCTGACGCTTGCGGATTATCTGAAGCTTGATGAAGCCATCATTTTATATTATTTCCAGGCTTGGGAGGAAGAAGAGGACCCGATTCTGTCCGACTTGTGCCGCCGCTTCATTAACCGCCAGCTGTTTCAATACGCCGAATTTAACCCCAATGAGGAAATGTCGGCTTATTTTGAACTGACCGCTCTGTTTAAAGAGGCGGGAATTGATCCCAATTACTATTTAGTGGTCGATTCTTCATCGGATCTGCCGTATGATTTTTACCGGCCGGGTGAAGAGGAGGAGCGTCTGCCGATTCATCTGTTAACGCAGAACGGCCAGATCAAAGAGCTGTCCAGGCAGTCCGCTATTGTCGAATCCATTTCGGGCAAACGCCGGACGGATCATAAGCTGTACTATCCGATGGACCTCATTTTTGATGATTCAGAAAACCCTGAAGCAAAATTAAAAATCCGGCAGCTGCTGGGACTGACATAAAAGGATTTTGGTAAAGAAGGAAAAGGAGATGTCGGGAATTTGTTGAAAGAACATGCAAAACTGATGAAGGTGTTCTCGGATTCTGGAGAAATCATCGGGCGGAAAAAGCTGCAGAAAATCATTTATATCGCGAAGAAAATGCAGTATCCTTTCTACGAAAAATATGATTTTCATTTTTACGGCCCGTATTCCGAAGAACTGACGCTTCGAATTGAAGAGCTGTGCAATCTTGGGTTTCTGGATGAGGTGAAGGAAAAAAAGGGCGGCTACTTTCAATACCGGTACTCGCTGACGGAGACGGGAGCCGAGTTTTTACATCATGCGGAGCTTACGATGCCGGATATGAAGAAGTATATCGACAGCGTCAACAGCCGCTCATCCCGGTTTCTGGAGCTGGTGTCTACGATTTTGTATTTTGACGGCCTTGAAGCTGAGGAAAAGAAAGAGAAAGTGTTTACGATAAAAAGCAAACAGAAATATACGGATGAAGAATATGATGAGGCGCTTCACTACATAGAAGAGCTGAAACACATTTGTTAAAGGCGATGCTTTCGTCTTTTTTTATGAAAAAACCAGGCCGCAATGAAGCGGGCCTGGTTTTGTTTATTGTCTCAATTTGCTGTGCTTGTACGAATATAAAAAGTAAACGATGACGCCGATGATCAGCCAGACGGCAAAATAAAGCCACGTTTTCAGCGGCAGATTGACCATTAAAAACAAACAGCAGATAATGGCCAAAATCGGCAGTACGGGTACAAAAGGCACTTTAAATCCCCGTGGAAGATCTTTATGGGTGCGGCGCAGAATCAGCACGGACAGACTGACCATGGCAAATGTCAATAGCGCGCCGATGTTTGAGAGATCCGACAGCTCTTTCAGATCAACAAAACCCGCGATGCATGCGCTGATCAGTCCGATCAGCCACGTATTAAAGATCGGCGCTCCCGATTTCTTTCCGACAATGGTAAAGACTTTCGGCAGCATTCCGTCTCTTGCCATCGCAAAAGATATACGGGTCGCCGCATAGGTATGGGCGAGAACGACGGCCATCAGTCCGATCACCGCACCGGCAGCGATAATGCCCGCCACCGCGTTTTGTCCGACAGTCTGCAGCACATAAGACATGGCTTCCGGCACATTAAGCTGTGAATACGGAACCATACCCGTCATGACGAGACAGACGATGACGTATACCAATGTACAGATCACCAGTGAACCGATAATACCGATCGGCAGGTTGCGCTGCGGTTTTTTGACTTCTTCAGCCGAAGCCGAAATCGCGTCAAACCCGAGAAACGCAAAAAAGACGGCAGAAGCCCCCGTAATGACGCCTTTGATTCCAAAAGGCATAAAAGGGTGCCAATTGCCCGGCTTTACAAAAAAGCTTCCTGTGATGATAAACAGCAAAACAATTCCGATTTTTACGAGAACCATTATATTATTAAAGGTTTTGCTCTCTTTAGAGCCGCGTGACAGAACGACGGCAATTAATAGAGTAATGATGATGGCAGGAAGGTTGACGATGCCCCCCTGGCTCGGCACGTGCAGCAGACTGTCCGGCAAAGGCGTGCCGATTTCGGCTAACAGATTATTAAAATAACTTGACCAGCCGCTTGCCACCGCCGACGCCGTCACCATATAAACGGATAAGAGCGTCCAGCCCATTAAATGGCCGACAATTTCTCCCATGGTGGTATAAGAGTAAATATAGGCGCTTCCGTAAACCGGGAGAACAGAAGCGATTTCGGCGTAACATAATGCTGCAAGGCTGCAGACAACGGCTGCAATGATAAAAGAAAAGATTACGGAAGGCCCGGCGTTTTTCGCGGCCGTAATGCCTGTAAGAACCATGACGCCCGTCCCGATGACGGCGCCGATGCCCAGTAATGTTAAATCAAATCCACCCATCGTTTTGGCAGTCTGCCTGTTTCTGCTTTGTTCAAGCAGCTGGGTGATGTCTTTTTTTTGTAGGATATTCCGCAACACGCATCCCTCCATCCAAAAGCAAAAGCCAAGAGGGACTCTTTGGCTTTTACCCGTGTCACATCTTCTGTGTAATCGACAATCCTGTGTTCTGTTTCCCCGTCTGTTCCGTTTCTTTTCTTTTCCAATCATATTGTCTGCCGCATCCGATCAGATTATCCTTTCCGTCAAACGCAGTCACCCTTAATGATTTTACCTGAATCGTGTCTATAAAACCAGCATTGCATAAAAGGATATGGTAAAAAAGAGGGAGACAAAAGTCTGTGCAGGGCAGGATAAAAGTTGCGGGCATTCCGGCCGGAATTTTGACTTTCTCCGTAAGGTATCAGTAAAATGTAATAAAAAACAAACAAATGATGATGGATGCATCTTGAAATGGGGAGTTTCTGCATGAAGCACGATAACTTGCAAGCAAATGTACTGGATTACGCGCTCACGAAATATTTAAAGAGCACGAAAAAGCTTGATGAGGCGACAATTCCGAAGAGTATAAACAATATCAGAGGATTTATTCTGAGGATTATTTACCGGCACGGCACGTGCACGATTAAAGATATATTGCAGGAGGTCACATTATCGCCTTCCGCCACGACAACCGCTCTCAATCATTTAGAAAAAGAAGGATTCGTGGAAAGGTCGAGAAACAACGAAGACCGCCGCACGGTATGGATGACGCTTTCCGAATCGGGAAAAATGGCGGCCATGCAAATGATTGAAAACCGGCAGCTGCTCATTGACGAACTGTTCGAAGCATTGACAGAGGAAGAAAAGAAAATCTTTTTCAGCCTGGTTGAAAAGGTTGTGAAATAAGCCGGCCTGACATAGCAGCGCCGGCCATTATCAAGGATTACTCCGTATCGCTGATCCGTTTGCCGGCGACGGCGTAATGATCCTTTCTCATTTCTTCAATCATGACAATGATCTTTTCTTCGGCAGCGCCTGTCGTTTCTTTTACGGCTTCGGTCACTTTTTCAACCAGATTCCGTTTTTGTTCATCTGTGCGGCCTTCAAGCATTTTAACGGTTACGAGCGGCATGGTGCTGATCCTCCTTTATCGTTTCCTCTCTTTGGAAGAGAGATCACTTATAGTATACTGAATGAAGGACAATCTTGCATTTTTTAAAAAAGGGGATTTTGACATTTGGACAGATTTTTATATTATCCGCTGGAGCTTATGCCCTATGTCGTGATTACGCTGATCGTGGCATTTACGATGCATGAACTGGCGCACGCGTATGTCGCGTATCGTTTCGGAGACGATACCGCGGCGAGACAGGGCAGATTAACGCTCAATCCGATTAAACATCTTGATGTTTTCGGAACGATTCTAATTTTGGTCGCGGGTTTCGGCTGGGCCCGTCCGGTGCCGGTGAACCGCCGCGCCTTTAAAAGACCGCGGCTGGCGGGAGTGCTGGTTTCCGTCGCCGGGCCCGTAAGCAACCTGCTTCTTGCCTTTATCGGTTTCTTTTTGCTAGTGTTGATGCATGCTTACGGAATGGAGCTGCTTTCTGCATTCAGCATGGGGCTTGACCGCTTTTTCTCTATTTGGATTCAGCTGAATCTCGCGCTGTGTTTATTCAACCTGCTGCCGCTTCCTCCGCTTGACGGCTACCGGATTATTGAGGATCTCGTGCCGCCGCGGGTGCGCGCCAAAATGACTCAGTTTGAGAGCTACGGGATTATCGTGTTTCTCGTGCTGTTTGTGACACCGGTCGGCTCCTATGTCGTGTGGCCGCTGTTAAGCGAGGGGAGAGACTGGATTCTCAAGGTATTTGCCATTATATTTCAACCGCTTTTGTAGGAGGGTATTTTCATGGAAGAAAAAAAGAAGAAAACAATCGGATTTAATATTATTAAAAGTGATCCGACCGACGGACATGGCGGTTTCGGCGCCGGGTCGCTGAGCCTTGACAATATTTCTCCGGTATTTGTCGATGTGGAAGAGAAGGAAGCTTTCGTTGACATCGGCGCAATGCATGCCCGCAGTGTCGTTGAAAAAGGCATCAAATTCCTGCCGAACAAAGATGAAGTGCCGAACGGAAAACCGTACTGGCTCGTGTGGGTCACCATCGACAGAAAAGAAGAAGGCCCTTATTACGCGGGTGTGACGGCTTGTGAAATGACCGTGGACAGAAGTATCCGCAGAGGCTATAAGTCATTGCCGGAGCATGTGAATTTAATGGATAAATCAATGAAGCGCCGCATTATCGTGGACAAAATGGACGCCAGCTCAAAGCAGGTGCTTGCTGAATTTCTGCAGAAGCATGACCAAGGGCTCTGGGAACGTTCATCCGATGAATTGAAAACGGGTCTGCTTCCGGGCGAAAAATAATTTGTGAACTTTTTATGAACTTTATAAATATTTGCACTATTTTGCAATTGTACTGAGTAAACTGTTGATACAGAATCAGGACATGGAAAGTCCCGAGCCGAACCAAGACTCGGGGTTTTTCATGTTTACGCGGAGGTTTCATCATGTTCACCGTCTTTGACATCGGGCCTTGGGTCATTGAAGCAGATACGGCGGAAACGAGAAAACAATATGAAAAATCATGGCCTGATCCCTGCGATTGCGGGAGCTGCCGGAACTTTTCCGAGGCGGTGAATCTCCTTCCCGCCGAGAAAACAAGATTGTTTACGCAGTTTGGGATTCGTCCGGCTGTCTGTCACGACTTGGGGGAGCATGGAAAGGAAAACGGCCTGCATCATTATGCGGGCAGCTATCCGATTGTCGGCATGCTTAGGGAAGGCTGGCCGAAGTTTCATATTGAGAGAGCGGGAGATACCCGCTTTTCGTTTTCTTTGCCTAGTACAACATTTTTTATACCGAAGGGTTTTCCTGACCCTATTATCCATCTCGACTTTTCACTCTTGCTCCCATGGGTGCTTGAGGAAGACGCGGAGTAAAGCCCGGCGCGCAATGCACCGGGCTCAGTCTTTTTTGCCGAGCCACTTATCCCACCACTTTTTGCGCGGAGCTTCTTTGCGGGCGGGAGCGTGTTCCTTTTCTTTTTTAGACGGTTCCGGCCCGTAGCACACATCGGCGGGCTCTGTGCCTGCGATAAAATACGTATAATGCTTTGCGGCGCATCCGGGTCCGGAAGTGTAGCCGGATGCGGGATCGATATAGACGCCCGTGACGCCCTTCGGCGGTTTAAGCGCTATTTCCGGTTCTCCTTCGAGCGCCTTCTCCATAAAGTCCGCCCAAATCGTCTTCGCATAGCTTTTTTCTTCTACTGAATCAATCGTGCTGCTTTTGTCATAGCCTGTCCACACACCGGCGGCAAGAGCCGGATTAAAGCCGATCATCCAGCTGTCTGCGCTGGTCGTGCCTGATTTCCCGCCGTACGTCCGGGTCAGCCTGTCAGAAATGGTGCGTCCCGTGACGGAAGTATAGCCGTTTAAATCCTGATCAAACATGCCCGTCATCATGCTCGCCGTCACAAAAGCGGCTTTTTTATCAAGCGTCTGCTGATGTCCGCGCGGCTGTTCATACAAGATGTTGCCGGCGGTATCCGTCACTTTTGTGATAAAGGAAGGGGTGATTTGTTTTCCCCCGTTTGCGAGCATCGCGTAGGCATTAACCATCTCAATCGGGCGCACGGGTTCAGTTCCGAGCGCCAGAGACGGAAGGGGCTTTAAATGTTCGCTGATGCCGAATTCCTTTGCCGCCGACACGAGCTTATTCATGCCGAGAAAGAGATGGGTCTTCACGGCATAAATGTTGTCTGATAACGCAAGCGCCTGAAGCAGCGTAATCGGTTTATTGGCGTAGTAGCCGTTGTAATTGCTTGGAGAATAGGTATCTCCGTTGTCGTCAATCTGGAACTCTGTGGCTTCGCTTTTCATCAGCGTGACCGGTGTAAAGCCGCTTTGAATCGCTTTGTAGTACAAAAGCGGCTTGATCGTGGAAGCCGGCTGCCGTTTCGCCTGTGTCGCCCGGTCAAACGGGCTTTTTTCGTAGTCACGTCCGCCGAGAAGCGCAAGCACGCGCCCTGTTGCCGGATCAATCGCGGAAAAGCCGACCTGAATGTCAGAGCCGGTACGGATCGTATGTGCCACAGTGTTTTCCGCGATCCGCTGCATGCGCTTATCAAGCGTTGTATAAACACGCAATCCGCTCGTTGCGAGCTGTTCGCGCGTCATGCCGAGCTTTTTCTCGAGTTCTTTCATCGCATCATCGTAAAAATAAGGCGCAGTTTTCGCCGCGGTTCTGCTTTTCAGCGGCTGATAGGCAAGCGGCGTTTTCTTAATCCTTTCCGCCTTTTCTTTTGAGATCATTTTTTGTCCGGCCATCAGACGGAGAATGGTTTCCTGGCGCTGTTTGGCCTTCTTTTCGCTGACATATGGCGAATAGCCGGACGGGCCTTTCGGTATGCCCGCCAGAAGCACGGCTTCCGCATCGTTCAGATCTTTGGCGTGTTTGCCGAAATACAGGCGGGAGGCGGCTTCAATTCCGTATGCGCCGTGGCCGTAATATATCGTATTTACATAACCTTCTAAAATCTCGTTTTTAGAATAGTTCTGTTCAAGGCGGATCGTGTAAAATGCTTCGTTCCATTTTCGTTTCCATGTTTTATCATGCTCAAGGTAGAGATTTCTCGCGTATTGCTGGGTGATGGTGCTGGCGCCCTGAACCTTGGCCATTGCCTTTATGTCAGCCAGCGCGGCGGCGGCCATCCGCCGGTAATCAAAACCGTGGTGATTGTAAAAGTTTTGATCCTCCACCGCAATCGCGGCCTGCACCGCTGTCGGATTGATATCTTTTAACCGGACCCAGTAGCGCTTTTCCCCGAAATCGGTCTCACCTAGCTTTGAGCCGTCATTTGCATAAAGAATCGTAGACTGAGGAACCCGGACGGAGGGGGCGCCCTGCCATTTCGCTGCAAGAAGAACGGATGTGAAGCAGACGCCGGCCAGCATTCCGCCGATCAGTGTCAGAAAGATGCAGGCGCGGATGATTTTGAACGTGATTCTGAGCTGTTTTCCAGATACTTTATCCACTTTTGGGAACCCCCTTTTTCATGATTCTATTATTATGTGAAAAAAGGGGGTTTTTTAAACATATCAAACCGGACACTTCTTTACTTTTTCCCCTCCATCCTCTATACTTTTTCCTTAGGTGAAAATGAGATTTTAACCGGAATAAAAGCGATACAGACGCTTACAATAAATGAAATAAGCCTTGAAAGGGAGATGACAATTGAGCGAGCTTTGGTATACGGAGAAGCAGACGAAGAATTTCGGCATTACATTAAAGGTGAAACAAACATTACATACGGAACAGACGGAATTTCAGCATCTGGAAATGGTGGAGACAGAAGAATTCGGCAACATGCTGTTCTTAGACGGAATGGTCATGACTTCTGAAAAAGACGAATTCGTCTATCATGAAATGGTTGCGCACGTCCCGTTATTTACGCACCCGAATCCGGAAAACGTTCTCGTTGTCGGCGGCGGAGACGGCGGTGTCATCAGAGAGATTCTGAAGCACCCAAGCGTAAAAAAAGCGACGCTTGTCGACATTGACGGCAAGGTTATTGAATACTCTAAAAAATTCCTTCCGTCCATTGCGGGCAAGCTTGATGATCCGCGCGTCGACGTGAGAGTCGATGACGGTTTCATGCACATCGCGAAATCAGAAAATGAGTATGACGTTATCATGGTTGATTCAACAGAACCGGTCGGACCGGCCGTCAATCTGTTCTCAAAAGGCTTCTATGCCGGAATTTCCAAGGCGTTAAAAGAAGACGGCATCTTCGTCGCGCAGACGGACAACCCGTGGTTTACACCGGAGCTGATTACAAACGTACAGCGTGACGTGAAAGAAATCTTCCCGATCACCCGTCTGTATACGGCTAATATCCCGACGTACCCGAGCGGCCTGTGGACATTTACGATCGGTTCTAAAAAGTACGATCCGCTTGAAGTGGAGGACAGCCGTTTCTTCGACATCGACACGAAGTATTACACGAAAGAGCTTCACAAAGCGGCATTTGTTCTTCCGAAATTTGTGAGCGACTTAATCAAATAAAAACGTACGGCGCAGGAGCGAATCTTGCGCTTTTTTACAGGAAAGCGAGGGTATTATTGATGAGATTTGATGAAGCTTATTCAGGAAAAGTATTTATCGCAAGCCGCCCCGACTGGAAAGAGGCGGACGCCATCCTCTACGGCATGCCGATGGATTGGACGGTCAGCTACCGTCCGGGTTCACGGTTCGGCCCGGGGAGAATCCGCGAGGTGTCTATCGGTCTTGAAGAATACAGCCCGTACCTCGACCGTGACTTGGCTGATTTGAATTTCTTTGACGCCGGAGACATTCCGCTTCCGTTCGGCAATCCGCAAAGAAGCCTTGATATGATTGAAGAATACGTGGACGGCATCTTAGAAAAAGGCAAGTTCCCGCTCGGCATGGGAGGGGAGCACCTTGTCTCATGGCCTGTCATAAAAGCCATGTATAAGAAGTTTCCGGACCTTGCCATCATTCATTTTGACGCGCACACCGACCTGCGCACGGATTATGAAGGCGAACCGCTTTCCCACTCTACTCCGATCCGCAAAGCGGCCGAGCTCATCGGGCCGCAAAACGTATTTTCATTCGGCATCCGCTCCGGAATGAAGGAAGAATTTGAATGGGCGAAAGAAAACGGCATGCACATTTCTAAGTTTGAAGTGCTTGAGCCGTTGAAAAAAGTGCTGCCGCAGCTTGCGGGACGCCCGGTTTATGTCACCATCGATATCGACGTTCTTGACCCCGCTCATGCGCCGGGAACGGGCACGGTTGACGCGGGAGGCATCACGTCTAAAGAATTGCTCGCGTCCATCCATGAAATCGCGCGCTCAGAGGTCAGCGTAAAAGGCGCCGACCTCGTAGAAGTGGCACCGGTCTATGACCACTCAGAACAAACCGCAAACACGGCAAGCAAGATGATCCGTGAAATGCTGCTTGGGTTTGTGAAATAGAAAGAATTTCCCCCGCTTGAAACATGGCGGGGGATTTTTATATTGTATATAAACTACTTAGAAGTTAGTAAAAGCAATATGTTATTTTACTATTAATAATTGATGTTATTGATAAAAATTATATAATAGGGTATTATTTAGTAAATACATCTTTAGAAAGGAAGTTAGAATGAAAACAGCAATAGAAAATGAATTGGAATTAAAAAAGATTGAAATTTCAGTAATTAAACTGATAATTGCTGAAAAGCCTAATAAAGAGATCGCTAAGTCATTAAACTACTCGCAGCGTAATGTCGAATATATCATAGCCGGTCTTTGTAAAAAGTGGAATGTGAGTACTAGAGTCGGTATTGTTTCGGAAGCATATAAAAGGAATTGTATACAGTGAACGAAATGAAAGAAAAACCCCTATTGAGGGGGTTTATTTATATATGCTAAAAAAACATTCTATACAGGAATGCCGTAAAAATAAAAACTGAGATTGTCAGGTAGTTCAAATTTGTTCTCCATTTCAGAAGAATAAACAAAAGAAATAAATATGCAATATTGAACAAATCAAAGATAGAAAAAATCAAATGATTACTTGTGAAAAATAAACTAGTGTTTGGATGTTCTGCGAAAATATTTTTGAATGATATAAGAAAAAACTTAATTGCGACCGGGATGTTAGAAAACATAAATAGGGAATAAAAAGTTTTGATCTTAATTTGAGCGCCAAGAAAATTTATAATGAGAAATAATACGAATCCTTCAAAAATGACCCCGAACATTAAAAGAAACAGTGCGGCTATTGCAATGATGTAATCTAAATGTTTTACTTGCTCAACAACTTGTATAGGGATGTTTTTGGGAATTAAACTTTTCATAAAAGGTAAAAGGGAACTTAAATAAAAAGCTAACCCGATAATATAAAACAAAAACGAGGACAAAAAATTAATGTTTCGTTCCTTAAATGAAGATAATTCAATTTGCATAATCCTAAGAGGCTCCTTTTATAAAGATAGGTGTAATAAATGTTTCTAACATAGCTGCTATCATTAAACCGAGAAATATAATACCAATATATTTAAAAGTGAATTTCAAATTTATTTTGAGGAGTAATAAATCTAAAGTTAATTTCATTCCTACAGAGGCTGCAAGAAGCAATACCGGCACTTCAATTATTCCATGGGGTATAACAAGCAGTAAAAGGTTTAAATTGTCTTTAATGTTTCCTATCGCATTTCCTAAAATTAATCCATTAATAATTAAAACAGCAACCGTGCCAAGCGACAGCGTCAACGGGCCTAAAAAAACAAGCAGACTCGCTACTTTAATATTATTAAAGAAAATCTGAAAAAAATCCGGACGGATATTTCGATTTAGATTATTTACATTTGAAGCGGAATCTGTATAAAAATATGCTGTAAATAAAGCAATTAAAAATAAGATCAGACAGAGTATGTACAATTTGACTAAAACATTCTTTTTAAACAATGTATTTTCATCCATTCGTTAAAGGGACTGCCAGGGATATTGAATTTAATGTTTTATATTATGCTGCTGCTGTACTTGCTGCAGCCAATTGTTCTAAAACGGCCAATGGTAAGCCCGCACCAAGAGATCCTAAAACAGTAATGATAGCCAGAACTGAACCCGTTGCGGTGATAGCACTGACAATCCAACTAGGAGCGATAATTCCAGCTCTGTTTAAAATATCGATAACATCCATGCTTAAATGATTATGTTTCATACTGAAAAGAGCGAGAACAATGATTCCTGATGCTACTAATGTAAAAATCGCTTTACTATTTTGTGTTTTTAAAAGTAGATTCATTTTTTCCTCCAATTTTTTCAATATCCCCAGCAAGTTAAATAATAAAATATATTGGAATCTATTTGAATTGCGGATTTCCGAAAAAATAATAGTTAAGAGGTGAAATCCGTAAAAGTATCTGCTGGCTTATTTCGTACAAAGAAAGCCGGACCATATGTATGATCCGGCTTTCTTTGGTACTGAAACATTATACTTTTTTTTCAAAAATAATATCAAAATAGTCGGCTGCCCCATAGCCTGAAATAGCAGGAGCAAATATTTGAACCAGCTTTCACCCTTGCTGCGAATACTTTTCAATAATTTATTTATAGTCTTCTTTAGGTTTTCCTTTCCATCGGTTTACTTCTGCTTTTATGAACTTGTATTCGTACATTGCTGTATAATCCTCCGGAAGTGTATTGGAATCGTTACCTTGTTTTTCGATTTTGATAAACTTGAATCCATAAATAGAGCGCGCAGCCTATTAAAAGAATCGGAAATTGCCATCCTGTATTTCCGTTTTTAAAATAATCTATTAATGACCATATCAGTAAAGCGACAGTATAAAAACTAAATGCTATTCTGGCGGCTGTACCCGATTGGTGTTTTTGCATCTCATCCATTTTCTTCATAAGAACCGCTCCCTTAATTTTTTTTGGCGTTATAGTTGAATACTTTATCTATTCCCGTATTTAAAGCGTGAGCTATCGAAAAAGCCAGACTTAAAGTCGGGTCATATTTATTATTTTCAATTGCATTGATGGTTTGCCTGGTCACGTTGCAGAGCTTAGCCAGATCATTTTGTGAAATATCAGCTGCTGTTCTAAGTTTTTTTATATTGTTATCCACTAAAACCCTCCTTAACTTATTTTGTTTTTTATTTTAAATTTTCAAATTTATATATATTTATTTTAAATAATATATGTATAAGTGTCAAATACTTTTTACACATTTGAGTTCTAAGGTATGTTTTTTGTTTTTGTAAATTAGTTGTTTATATAAAAAACGGCTTGCAGTTTAACCTGCAAGCCTAAAAGTAATTATCATTTAAATCATTCCGCGCTGAGCAATTTCAAATTGATGTTCCGGTGCACTTGCGATGTCGGCTGAAACAAAAACAGTGCTTACTGCCAAGCAAGTAAGTGCTAATTTATACTTCAATTTCATACAACTTCACACCTCCTTGAATCTGCTGTCTTGTTTCTTCCACCTTTAAAAAATATGCAGCAGCCTTCTCGAAATTCTCTCTTTCATGATAATATTTTGCCACATCTAAGGCAAAATCTTCAAGATCAGCATACATCATTTTATCTCTGAGAAAGTCAAAACATTCCATGATTGCTTCTTCATCAGGCTCACCGACATACAAAGATTCTAAAAATTCATATTCGACTATATATAGGGAATCTTCTGCCTCCTCTGCATAAGATACCCCTTTGTCATGATATTGTCTGGCTATGGCCATATTTCCGATTTTATAATGTATTTGTGTGATTAAGAAATAGGCTTGCGGGAGAGAAGTGATGATGTTCCCATCTTCAAAAACAGCTATTGCCCGTTTTATGTAATCAATGGCTGGTTTGTAATTTCCTTGGCTGTTAAAACAAAGTCCGATATTATATAGAGTCCGGCCCATTAATTGAGGCTGCTGTTCTGCCTCTGCCATGGCATAAGCTTTTTTAAAATGCTGAATTGCTTCATCATATTGCTTTAAGTCAAGAAAGTTGGTAGCGAACAATGAATGGCACTGAAGCACCCTTATATTATATGCCTCCTGCTTATGATAAATTTTATAAGCCTGCCGGGCATAATCCATAGAAAAATAAGTCTGCTTCATATAATAGTAGGACTCTGACATCTTAAAATAAAATTCAGCTTTCTCGATACAATCTTTGACAAAATCCAGCTTATATTCAGCTTTCTTAAAAAACTGAATCGCTGAAAGATATTCACGGCATTCCAGCTCATACATCCCCCGGAAAAAATTAAAATAATAATCAAGCCGTCCGGTCAGCCGGGCCTGCTTTTTATCAATATCCGCGAGCAGATCCGATAGTCTCGGCTGTTCTTCTATCCGCTGCGATTCCAGCGGTTCGAGGTATTCGAGCATCAGATTGTGGCGGAATTCCATGAGAGAATAGTACAGATGAAGATCCTGATCTTCTTCCAGGCCTGCAAGCTCTTCTTTGATTTCTCTCCGCAAGTACTCGGCGTCCGGGATGCTGAACCTTCGAATGTACATATACCATTCGTTGATTTTTTCTCCAACCGCTGAAGACGATAAAACACTCGCCACTATTCCGAATCCCTCCCTTCCACGTTATGTATATGACATATTTTATCATTTTCATTCGGAAGGATAGCGCAAAAATACCGCAAACTTTTCCCCTTTGACAAAGCCGTCCGCCGAAGGAACCGCATTTATCCCGCAGCCTAGGATTTCCGGTTTTTTCATTTTCCTTAAAAATCATGTTTATCTTCAAAACCAATCAGCAAAGATGGTAAGATAGGAGGAAGCGGTTGAACTTTTTCCCTTGAAAACTTATACTATTCAGGTTAAGCGGGATGATGAAAAGGAAGTGTCAGCATGAGACAGGAGACACCAGTAGCCATTCATGTGCAATCATTCATTCATAACGGCTCCGAAGAAGAGTCGGTTGAATTTACATCGAGTGGATTCTATTACGTGAGAAACGGCAAAACGTATCTTTCCTATCACGAAGAGCATGATTTGGGCAAGATTAAAACGGTCGTCAAGATCACAGAAAAAGAGATTCTCGTAATGAGATCGGGCGCCATCCAAATGAAACAGCGGTTCATTCCGGGGGCATCGACACTCACTCAATATAAACTGCCGTTCGGACAAATGGAGCTCCGTACGGAAACGAAAAACATTCAATCTGATGTCGGCGGTTCGGAAGGCTCCGTCAAACTGACATATAACATGACTGTAGGCGAAAACCAAGAACATGTACATAACATGACGATCCAATATAAGGAGGAAACAAAGGCATGAATATTGCGGAACAGATGAAGGACGTGCTGAAGGAAGAGATCAAAGCGGCCGTTCTGAAAGCGGGCCTGGCGGAAGAAAGCCAGATTCCAAGCGTACTGTTAGAAACGCCGAAAGACAAAACACACGGTGATTATTCCACAAACATGGCGATGCAGCTGGCGAGAATCGCAAAAAAAGCGCCGCGCCAAATCGCTGAGGAGATCGTGGCGTCATTTGATAAAGGCAAAGCTTCCATTGAAAAGATGGATATTGCGGGGCCCGGCTTTATCAACTTTTACATGAACAACAGCTACTTAACAAAACTGATTCCGTCCGTGCTTGAAGCGGGTGAACATTACGGAGAGACAAACATCGGACAAGGCGAAAAGATTCAGGTCGAATTCGTATCGGCCAACCCGACGGGAGATCTTCACTTAGGCCATGCGCGCGGCGCGGCGGTAGGTGACGCGCTGTGCAGCGTGCTTTCTAAAGCGGGCTATGATGTGAGCCGCGAATACTATATTAATGATGCGGGCAACCAGATTAACAACCTGGCGCTTTCCGTTGAAGTCCGTTATTTTGAAGCGCTCGGCCTCGAGAAACCGATGCCGGAAGACGGTTACCGCGGCGAGGATATTATCGCCATCGGGAAAAAGCTTGCCGAAGATTTCGGCGACCGTTTCGTACATGAAGAGGAGAGCGAACGTCAGGCGTTTTTCCGTGAATACGGCTTAAAGTACGAGCTTGATAAACTTCGCTCCGACCTGGAAAACTTCCGCGTGCCGTTTGACGTATGGTATTCTGAAACGTCACTGTACGAAAACGGAAAAATTGATCAGGCGCTCGAGGCGCTTCGCGAAAAGGGCCATGTATACGAAGAGGACGGCGCGACATGGTTCCGCTCCACAACGTTCGGCGACGATAAAGACCGTGTGCTGATCAAAAAAGACGGCTCATACACTTATCTGCTGCCGGATATCGCATACCATAAAGACAAACTTGACCGCGGATTCGACAAGCTCATCAATGTATGGGGCGCGGATCACCACGGGTATATTCCGCGTATGAAAGCGGCGATTGAAGCGCTCGGTTACAAGAAAGGCACATTGGAAGTTGAGATCATTCAGCTCGTTCATTTATACAAAAACGGCGAAAAAATGAAGATGAGCAAACGTACGGGGAAAGCCGTAACGATGCGCGACTTGATTGAAGAAGTCGGCTTGGATGCCGTGCGTTATTTCTTCGCGATGCGCAGCGCTGATACGCATATGGATTTTGACTTGGATCTTGCCGTATCCACATCTAATGAAAACCCTGTGTATTATGCGCAATACGCACATGCACGTATTTGCAGCATGCTTCGCCAAGGGGAGGAGCAGGGACTTAAACCGGCGGCAGATCTTGATTTCAGCCATATTCAATCAGAAAAAGAATATGACCTGCTGAAAACAATCGGCGGCTTCCCTGAAGCAGTGGCAGAAGCGGCGGAAAAACGCATTCCTCACCGTGTCACAAACTATATTTATGATCTGGCTTCCGCTCTGCACAGCTTCTACAATGCGGAGAAAGTCATCGATCCGGAAAATAAAGAGAAGAGCCGCGCGCGTCTCGCTTTAATGAAGGCGACGCAAATTACGCTGAACAATGCGCTTCAGCTGATCGGCGTATCCGCTCCGGAAAAAATGTAATGATGATCAAAGGACAAAGTCTTCGGGCTTTGTTCTTTTTTTTGCATATAAAGCGTGTGATGTAATTCACAATCCCGTACACTGAGTTTTTGTATGATAAGACTGATATTGAATCAGTGAAAGGGGCAAGCCGAATGATCAATCGTCAACATATTCAATTATCGCTGCAGTCATTAAGCTTAGTGGCAGGGTTTATGGTGTGGGTGCTGATTTCATCGCTCATTTCTCAAATGACATCAGATATTCATTTAAGCAAAGGCGAGATTTCATTGGTGACGGCGATTCCCGTTATTCTCGGATCGCTTCTCCGTATTCCTTTAGGATATTTAACGAACAGGTATGGCGCGCGGCTGATGTTTATGATCAGCTTCATCCTGCTTTTGTTTCCCGTATTTTGGATCAGTATCGCGGATTCTTTATTTGATTTAATTGCGGGCGGCTTTTTCTTAGGGATCGGCGGAGCGGTATTCTCCATCGGAGTGACGTCCCTCCCGAAATATTATCCGAAAGAAAAGCACGGTGTCGTCAATGGGATTTACGGTGCCGGAAACATCGGGACCGCCGTTACTACCTTTGCGGCGCCGGTTATCGCTCAAGCCGCGGGATGGAAAGCAACCGTGCAGATGTATCTTGTTTTGCTGGCTGTTTTCGCATTACTGCACGTTTTGTTCGGCGACCGGCATGAGAAGAAAGTCAAAGTTTCCATAAAGACACAAATGAAAGCCGTTTACCGAAATCATGTGCTGTGGATGTTGAGCCTGTTTTATTTTATTACGTTCGGCGCCTTTGTCGCCTTTACCATCTATCTTCCGAATTTTTTGGTTGAGCATTTTGGGCTGAGCCCTGCGGACGCCGGTCTGCGGACGGCCGGCTTTATTGCGGTCTCTACGCTGCTCAGGCCTGTGGGAGGGTTTCTTGCAGATAAACTGAGCCCGCTCCGCATTCTGATGTTCGTTTTCGCAGGGCTTACGCTGTCAGGCGTCATGCTGTCATTCTCCCCGGCGATCGGCCTTTATGCGGTCGGATCGCTGACGGTGGCAGTCTGCTCAGGGATTGGAAACGGGACGGTATTTAAACTGGTGCCTTTCTATTTTTCGAAGCAAGCGGGGATTGCCAACGGTATTGTGTCTGCCATGGGCGGACTGGGCGGTTTTTTCCCTCCGCTGATTCTGGCAAGTGTATTTCAGGCAACGGGTCAATACGCGATCGGGTTTATGGCGCTTTCAGAGGTTGCGTTAGCCAGCTTTGTCCTTGTGATCTGGATGTATTGGCAGGAAAGAATGAAAACACATACGGAGAGAAACAGTCATAGCCTTGATTCATAATGATCCATTCACAAGATTGTTAGTTTTTTCTGGGTGAGTGCAAATCAAGTCACGTTACAATATACATACGCAACGTGACTTTCTTCGAGGTGAGCTCATGAATATTCTCTCTTTCCGAAAATCTGATAAAGAACTTCTTTCCCGCGAACTGCATGAATTGCTGGAATCGATCAGTACGAAAAGGAAAATGAAAAAACACACGTATTTGTTTCAAGAAGGAATGGATGCAGAAGAGCTTTATCTGATTCAATCAGGACTCATTGAAATCGGCAAGCTGACGTCTGACGGAAAAGACCTGACGCTTAGAATCTGCCAGAAACACGATATTGTCGGGGAATTGACGCTATTCACAGATGAGCCGAGATATATGCTCAGTGCGAAAGTGTTAGAGGACGGGGAGGTGCTCGTCATTAATAAAAACAAGCTGGAAAAGGAATTGATCCAAAACGGTGTTTTGACGTTTGAATTTATGAAATGGATGAGCACCCATCTGCGAAAAATCCAGTCTAAGATCAGGGATCTGCTTCTTCACGGCAAAAAAGGGGCGCTCTATTCCACCCTTATCCGCTTATCAAACAGCTACGGGGTGGAACGAAGCGACGGGATTCTGATTAACATTGTGCTGACAAATCAGGATTTGGCTAAGTTTTGCGCGGCGGCAAGGGAGAGCGTCAACCGCATGCTGGGAGACCTCCGCAAACAAGGGGTTATTTCGATAGACGAAACCGGAAAAATTATTTTGCACAAGCGGGACTATTTACGATGCGAGATCGAGTGTGAAAATTGTCCGCTTGAGATCTGCAATATTGACTGAAAAAACAAGGGCAGCCGATGTCCTTGTTTTTCAGCTTGTGATACATATACACATGACGGCGAAAAAGAAGCCGGCATTTACGATTTTCAGAATGCCGATCGTTTTCACCGGCCAGTCTCTTCCATGAAAAAACCAGGCCCGCAGACTGCTTGGGATAAAAGCGAGAAACGCCCAGCCTGCCCCGAGAAGGGCCGATAAAAAGGGGAGCAAGAGGTGATATCCCCACGACCAGTAAGCAAACCTTCTGTTTTTTCTCTCCCTTATGACCGATTTCACATAAAAAGAACTCCCGACAAAAAATAAAGCGGATTGCAAGAATAGAAACCAAGCCCAGCCGTCAAGGATTCCCGTTCCCAGCCAGCAGCTCGCAAGTCCGCCCGAACAAAAGAACAGAACACCCGCAATATCATTCGTAAGCGCCCGTTCGTTTTTTCGGCGGGCATAATGCGTATGTATGAGAAACAGCGGCAATAAAAAAACGCCGATCCAGACGAGCTGCGGCTTATGAAAGACAGAAATGATCAAAAAGCAGCAGGCCGGAAAACCGTAATACCATATCCACTTTTGATAGGGCTGAAGCTGTTTCTTTTTCAAAGCGAGCGAAACGGGATAAACCGTCAAGTAAAGGAACAGCCAGCCCAGAAAGAGCGGAATATGCCAGAAAACCGGGCCTCCCTTGACCATGCCGAGTAAAAATGGAATCAGCAGCATCGCCCATGCGCCGTGCTGCTTCGGAATCATCGCCTTCATCGAAACCCTCCTTTTTATTTCATTATAAGTGCAAACACTCTCCTGATAAGTGACCTTTATCATACAAGCTGTGAAATACATCACTGCCGCGCGGGCTCAATCGGGCTACACTAAAGCTATCAATAGCACAGGAGGCTTTCCTATGAATCAGTGTGACTATTTATTATTTCTGAAACAACTTCCTATGTTTAATGAAGTGCCTCTGTCCATTGTCGAAACCTTGCTGAAAAACGGGACGTTTATCCGCGGCTCATCTGACCAATCTCCATCCTTTCTTCATTCACAATCCGTTTATATTGTATTAAAAGGCAATATCCGTTTTACGGACAGCAGGCTCCCTGAAGGGTCGCAAACCGTTGCGCTGTGGGAAAAAGGCGATGTGTTTCCGATTGATGAAAAAGGCGGGCTCTCTTTATCGCCTTTTATCTCAGTCAATGCCTCACCGGATATTCTGGTACTCCATATTCCATATTCCGTATTTAAGCAAATGATGTCTTACCATCCGCGGCTGCAAATGAACTTTTTGGCGATGCTTCAGCAAAATGTCTTCTGTTCCTATCAGTTGTTTTTGAGGTATCTGTATACATCACGGGATGAAAACGCCGAACCCGGTTCTTAAACAGAACCGGTTTTTTTGATGACGCGGGCGTCCCTATATCGTTTGAAAATCCTTCCTGCTGCTCTGTGTGAACGTTTTGTGAAAAAAGCAGAGTGTGTGACATAGTTCACAAGGTGATGCGCCGTCTCTGTTTATAGTGTACATAGCATCACCTGACTCGGAAGGAGTGAACGATCATGAAGAAAAAGAAAATGAGTCCGTTGCTCAGGAGATTAAACTATTTTTCTCCTATCGAACATCATTCAAATCATCATAGCCAAACGACAAGCGAAGATCGTGATTGGGAGAATGTATACAGAAACAGATGGCAGTACGACAAAGTCGTTCGCTCCACCCACGGCGTCAACTGCACGGGTTCTTGCAGCTGGAATATTTATGTGAAAAACGGAATTGTCACGTGGGAAGGACAAAACTTGAATTATCCATCAACAGGCCCGGATATGCCTGATTTCGAACCGAGAGGCTGTCCGCGGGGGGCCAGTTTTTCATGGTACATCTACAGCCCGCTCCGTGTGAAATATCCATATGTGCGAGGTGTGCTGATCAATTTGTGGCGGGAAGCATTGCAGGCGCATCAAAATCCGCTGGATGCCTGGAAATCGATCGTTGAAAACCCTGAAAAAGCGAAGTCCTATAAACAGGCAAGAGGGAAAGGCGGCTTTGTCCGCGCGGAATGGCCGGAAGTGCTGAAGCTGATTTCAGCCTCTCTGCTGTATACAGTGATGAAATACGGGCCTGACCGGAATGTCGGCTTTTCTCCGATCCCGGCGATGTCCATGATCAGCCACGCATCAGGCTCGCGATTCATGTCTTTAATCGGCGGCCCGATGCTCAGTTTTTATGACTGGTATGCGGATCTCCCGCCGGCGTCCCCGCAAATTTGGGGCGACCAGACGGACGTTCCGGAAAGCAGTGATTGGTACAATTCAGGCTACATCATCACATGGGGTTCCAACGTTCCGTTAACGAGAACGCCTGACGCGCACTTTTTGGCGGAGGCCCGCTATAAAGGGGCCAAGGTGATTTCAATCAGTCCCGATTTTGCGGAGTCCTCAAAGTTTGCGGATGACTGGCTCAGTATCCGCCAAGGGACTGACGGGGCGCTTGCGATGGCGATGGGTCACGTCATTTTGCAGGAATTTTACGTGAACCAAGAAACTGAACGTTTTATTGAGTACGCGAAGCAATACACTGATTTTCCATTTCTCGTCACCTTATCAAAAGAAAATGGCGTATACACAGCGGGGCGGTTTTTGCATGCGAAAGACATCGGGCGGCAGACAAAGCATGATCAGTGGAAGCCGGCGGTCTGGAATGAACAGACAGGTGCGTTTGCCATACCGCAAGGAACAATGGGCTCCCGCTGGGACGGGCAGCAGAAATGGAATCTGCACATGATCGACGAAGACACCGGGGAACAGATCGAGCCCCGTCTCACCGTGCTCGGAATAGAGGACGAAATCGGCTCGGTGCGCATTCCGTATTTTTCAAATGACGGAAACAAAGTGCTTGAGCGGAATCTTCCTATTAAAAAATTGGATCTGAATGGTGAAGAGACGTACGTCACGACCGTGTTTGACTTGATATTGGCAAACTACGGCGTGAACCGGGGCATCGGCGGACAATCAGCCGCATCTTATGATGATCCCCGTCCGTTCACACCTGCCTGGCAGGAACAGATCACGGGAATTAAAAGAGAAGCCGTTATACAGATTGCCAGGGAGTTTGCTCAAAATGCGATCGATACAGACGGCAGATCGATGATTATCGTAGGGGCGGGAATCAACCACTGGTTCAACTCCGACACGATTTACCGTGCGGTGTTAAATCTTGTTTTACTCGTCGGCGCCCAAGGCGTAAACGGCGGAGGCTGGGCCCATTATGTCGGGCAGGAAAAGCTCCGTCCGGCTGAAGGGTGGCAGACGATCGCAACCGCAAAGGACTGGGAAGGCGTGCCTAAACTGCAAAACGGCACCTCATTTTTTTACTTTGCGACAGACCAGTGGCGTTATGAAGACCAGCCGATCAGTGACTTGGCTTCACCGATCGCCGCGTCATCCCGCTACAAGCATCACGCCGATTACAATGTGCTGGCAGTGCGATTAGGGTGGCTTCCGTCTTACCCGACATTCAATCAAAACGGCATCAATCTGTATCAAGAAGCTGAGAAGGCGGGGGCGGCGACACCTGAAGACGTAGGTGCGTACGTGGCCTCACGGCTTCAAGAGAAAAAATTGAAATTCGCGATTGAAGACCCGGACAATGAAGTGAATTTCCCAAGGAATCTCTTCGTATGGCGGGCTAATCTGATCTCAAGCTCAGGAAAAGGGCATGAATATTTTCTCAAGCATCTGCTGGGGACGACAAACGGTCTGATGAATGACGACAGCGACAGCATCCGCCCTGAAGAAATCAAATGGCGGGAACAGGCGCCGGAAGGCAAGCTTGACTTGTTAATCAATCTCGACTTTCGAATGGCCGGTACGGCGCTGTATTCCGATATCGTGCTGCCGGCGGCGACATGGTATGAAAAACACGACCTCAGCAGCACGGATATGCACCCGTTCATTCATCCATTCGCTCCGGCGATCTCGGCGCCGTGGGAATCGAGGTCAGACTGGGATATTTTCAAAGCACTGTCAAAAGCCGTTTCCGACCTGGCGGAAGAAGTCGATATGGAGCCGGTGAAAGAGGTAGTCGCGACGCCGCTCCTCCACGACACGATGCAGGAATTGGCCCAGCCGTTCGGCAAAATCAATGACTGGAGCAAGGGTGAATGTGAAGCCATTCCGGGAAAAACGATGCCGAACATCCATGTCGTTGAACGGGATTACAAACACATTTTTCATAAAATGACCGCACTCGGTCCTAACGCTGCTTTAAAGCCGAGCGGAACAAAAGGGATGAGCTGGTCGATTGCGGATGAATACGAATCACTCAAACAGAGACTGGGAGAAACCGATTCAGACGGCGTTGCCAAAGGATGCCCGAATATAAGTGAAGCAAAGCAGGCGGCGGAAGCGATTTTAACCCTGTCGTCCACCTCAAATGGAAAGGTCGCCGTGAAAGCATGGGAATCGCTTGAAAACATCACAAACCTGAGGCTGAAAGACCTGGCGGAAGAACGCGAGGAAGAATGCTTTACGTTCGAGCAAATTACAGCCCAGCCGAAAACGGTCATCACGTCTCCGGCTTTTACCGGCTCAGAAAAAGGAGGGCGCAGGTACTCGCCGTTTACGACGAATGTGGAAAAATTAATCCCGTGGCGGACGCTGACAGGCAGACAATCCTATTATGTCGATCATGAACTGATGATGGAATTCGGTGAAACGATGGCGACATTTAAACCGATCCTCCAGCACCGTCCGTTCCTAAGCAAGCGGCCTGATCAAGAGGGCAAAGAGATCGTTCTTAATTATTTGACGCCGCATAATAAATGGTCCGTCCACAGCATGTATTTTGATTCCCTGCCGATGCTGACGCTGTTCCGGGGCGGGCCGACCGTGTGGATGAATAAAGATGACGCAGAGGACACGGATATCAAAGACAACGATTGGATTGAATGCTTCAACCGAAACGGCGTTGTCGTGGCGAGAGCGGTTTTGTCTCACCGGATTCCTAAAGGAATGGCGTTTATGCACCATGCCCAGGACCGCCACATCAACGTGCCCGGCACAAAACTGACGAATAACCGCGGAGGCACCCATAACAGCCCGACAAGGATTCACGTCAAGCCGACCCAGATGATCGGGGGCTACGCACAGCTCAGCTACGGCTTTAATTATTACGGTCCGACGGGGAATCAGCGCGATCTGAATGTCGTCATCCGCAAGCTGAAGGAGGTCGATTGGCTTGAAGATTAAAGCGCAGATCGGGATGGTCATGAATTTGGATAAATGCATCGGCTGCCACACGTGCAGCGTCACCTGTAAAAACACGTGGACAAACCGTTCCGGTGCGGAATATATGTACTTCAATAATGTAGAAACAAAGCCCGGCATCGGCTACCCGAAGCAATGGGAGGACCAGGACAAATATAAAGGCGGCTGGACGTTGAAAAAAGGAAAGCTTGAACTGAAATCAGGCCCGAAAACGAATCGGCTTGCAGGCCTTTTCTATAACCCGAACCAGCCGACGATTGATGATTACTATGAACCTTGGAACTATGATTATGAAACATTAACAAACAGTCCGCAGAAAAAGCACCAGCCGGTGGCGCGGCCGAAATCGTCCTTGACGGGCGATTTTATGAATATCGAATGGGGCCCGAACTGGGAGGATGATCTCGCGGGCGGCCATATTACAGGGCTTGAAGATCCAAACGTTCAAAAAATGGAGGAATCGATCAAAACAGAATTCGATGAGGTCTTTATGATGTATCTGCCCCGTATTTGTGAGCACTGTATCAATCCGGCATGCGTGTCATCCTGCCCGTCCGGCGCCATGTACAAACGTGAGGAAGACGGCATCGTACTCGTTGATCAAAACGCGTGCCGTTCATGGAGATATTGCGTCTCATCCTGTCCTTATAAAAAAGTCTATTTTAACTGGCAGACGAACAAAGCGGAAAAATGCACACTCTGCTTTCCGCGCTTGGAGGCGGGGATGCCGACCATCTGCTCCGAAACGTGTGTGGGCAGAATCCGCTATCTCGGCGTCATGCTGTACGACGCGGACAAAGTGGAGGAAGCGGCATCCGTTGAAAATGAAAAGGATCTCTACCATTCTCAACTGGACGTTTTTCTTGATCCGAATGATCCTGAGATTGCCAAACTGGCAAAAGAACAAGGCATCCCGGTTGAATGGATAGAGGCCGCGCAGCAATCGCCGATCTATAAAATGATCATCGATTGGAAGATTGCGCTTCCGCTTCACCCTGAGTACCGTACGCTGCCGATGGTTTGGTACATTCCGCCGCTGAGCCCGATTATGAATCTCTTTGAAGGAAAAGGCAGCCGGCAAACGGCGGAAGCGATTTTTCCGGCTATCGACCAAATGAGAATTCCGATTGACTATTTGGCGCAGCTATTAACGGCCGGTGATACGGATCATATTCGGTCAACGTTAAAGAAAATGTCCGTCATGCGTCAGTATATGAGGGCGGTTCAGACGAATAAATCCATCGACCCGGCACTGATCTCCGGTGTCGGTTTAACAGAACAGCAAATTGAAGACATGTATCGGCTGCTGGCAATCGCCAAATATGATGACCGCTTTGTGATCCCGAGCAGCCATCGTGAAGAAGTGTCTGATTTATACGCTGAACAAGGAAGCTGCGGCTTGTCATTTTCAGGCGGCCCCGGCTCTTGTTTCTAACTTTTGATAAATGAGGTGGAACAAGATGAACACCACAGACCGGCAAATCACATTCTCCGCTCTTTCCATTCTTCTCTCTTATCCGGATGAAGAGTGGAGAGCCGGGCTTCCCGATTGGAAGGCTCTTATCCATGACATCACCAATCAGCAAATCCGTGGGAAACTGCTGCAATTTTTCGAGGCGGCAGCCAGGTTTTCTCGAGAAGCGCTGATTGAACACTATGTGTATACGTTCGATTTCGGAAAAAAAACGAATATGTACGTCACCTACTTTAACTCAGGCGAACAAAGGGAACGCGGAATTGAACTGCTGCATTTAAAAAACACCTACCAGCAATCCGGTTTCCTGCCGACAGAGAAAGAACTGCCTGATTACCTGCCGCTGATGCTGGAATTCGCCGCAGTTGCGGAGATTGAAGCGGTGAGAAGCGTGTTTGAGAAATACCTGTCCAATGTGAGGGAGCTGGCTTCCCGCCTCGAAAAAAATGACAGCATCTATGCTGAGCTGCTGCACGTGCTGCAGGCCGCGCTGGAAAGCATCGGTGTACGTGAAAGCACTGAAGAAGGGGCTGTTCAGGCATGAGCGGGCAGATCCTGTGGGGGATTATGCCGTACATTGTATTGACGATCTTTATCGGCGGGCATATTTACCGCTATCAGCATGACCAATTCGGCTGGACGGCGAAATCAAGCGAGCTGTTAGAAAAGAAAAAACTCGCGGCGGGCAGCACACTTTTTCATTGGGGACTGCTGTGCGTTGTCGGCGGACATGTCATGGGAATTCTGATCCCGGAAGGCGTGTATACTGCACTTGGCATTTCAGAGCATACGTATCACAAAATGGCGATCGGCGCAGGCCTGCCGGCGGGGATTGCGGCTTGTGCCGGACTAGTGATCCTGACGTACAGAAGGCTGTTTGACAAAAGAATCCGCAAAACCAGCTCGCCATCGGATATCCTGACGCTCCTCCTGCTGCTGTTCATGATGCTGTCAGGCGTTGCGGCCACGTTTCTCAACATTGATTCGAAAGGATTTGATTACAGGGCAACAGTCGGGCCGTGGTTCAGGGAAATTGTTTTGTTCCGGCCTGACGCTTCTTTGATGGAAAGTGTCCCGCTATGGTTTAAGTTTCATATCATCATAGGATACGTCGTTTTTATCCTCTGGCCGTTTACAAGATTGGTTCACGTGTTCAGCCTGCCCCTCAAGTATTTGACCCGCAGCTATGTTGTCTATCGGAAACGCACGTAAAAATCCCCCTGCAAGAGGGGGATTTTTTATGGTGAGAAAATAAAAACATAAGATATTTTCTGCCAAGGTAATGGCAGGGCGGCGGGGATTCCTGTTATGTTTTATTTGGAAATAACATCAACAAAAGGAGAGTGAAAAATGAAGCGGATTTTCCTCATTTTAGCCGCCTGTCTGATGACAAGCGCCGGCGTCCTGACACTCAGACATTCTCATGTATTAACCGGCGGCACAGCGGGACTGTCACTAAGCCTGTCATACTTGTTTCATTCCTCGTTTGCGATTATCTTCTTTCTGATCAATATCCCGTTTTATATATTTTCTCTCATCAGAATGGGAATCAAATTCACTCTATCCACCGTTTTTGCAGTCACAGTGCTGACTCTGTTTACCGGCGCGGATCACTGGCTGCCGCCGGTCTCTGTTTCACCGCTTGCCGGGGCGATTTGCGGCGGGGCGCTGATCGGATTCGGCCTGTCGCTCATGTTTTATCATCAGGCATCGCTTGGCGGCGCCAATATCCTCGCTTTATTTCTGCAAAAGCGCTGCGGATGGAATCCGGGTGCCGTTAATTTCCTCTTCGATTTTGGCGTCGTGCTGGCCGGCATTTTCTCCGTCGGATTGCTGAAAGGGCTCTTCTCCTTAGTGTCGATTGCGGTCACCGGTCTGATCATCGGCATCTTCAAAAATAAAATCAAAGGCAGCTGCTCGCTCAATCCGGCATTGCTTCAGAACATCACACCCGGCCAATCACAGGAAGTGTCATCATAAGCCTTTCCGGCTCGTGCGGAGAGGCTTTTTCATATGTTTACAGGCCGGAAGACAGAGGGTATACAGAGTTATCGGATCAGATGGGAGAGAGTCGGGATGCTGAAAAGGAGACTGGAATTTTGCTTTTTATATATGATGCTTATCGGAGCATATGTCATATGGTTTTTTCCGGTTTCCAGGCTTGAGTTTTACGGAGGATTGCTTTGCTATGCAAGCATTATTTTGTTCAGCATCTATTCGTTAATTCTTGAAAACCGCACCTCGCAGCACACGCTGTTATGGATTCATATTCTTGTGTTTTTTCCGATCGCCGGGTACTTATTTTACCTTTTTTCCGGCCAGCTTTATGAAAAAGGCAAGCTGTTCAGGTCGAAACGGACATACAACCGGGAAAAGCTGAGAACGATATTTGATATGGAACAGACTCCCGATCTGTCCGGGCTGAAAGGAAATCAGAAGCGTTTCTTTCAATATTCAATCAAGGCGTCCCATATGAATATCAATACAAAAAGCAGGCTGAAGGTGCTCAAAAACGGGGACGAAACATTTCCGGAGCTGTTTGAAGCGCTCAGGTCGGCAGCATCATTTATACATATTGAGTATTACATGTTCAAATCAGACATGCTTGGGCACAAGATGATGGACATTATGATGGAAAAAGCGCGTCAAGGCGTGGAAGTGCGGTTTTTGTTCGACGCGGCCGGCAGCCTGAAGCTGGCCGGAAAAGACATTAAAAAACTGAAACGCGCGGGCGTGAACATCGTCCCGTTTCTGCCGCTGAAATACGGTTTTTTCAACCAAAAATTCAATTTCAGAAATCACCGCAAGATCGTCATCGTTGACGGGAAAACCGGTTTTGTCGGCGGGCTGAATGTCGGCAAGGAGTATATCGGCAAAGACCAAAGTGTCGGTTTTTGGCGGGACACCCATATGAAAGTCGAAGGAGAAATCGTTCAGACGCTCCACAGCATTTTTATGCTTGATTGGGAATACGTTTCGGATGAGGTGCTGATTGATCAGAAAGCATACAGCCGCCCGGTCCCTGCAGAAAGCGGCGGCGTCTATCAAGTCGTTCCGACGGGCCCCGATATGAAGGAACGGATGAGCGATCTGTATTATGCCATGATAGCGGCAGCCGAATCATCTGTATGGATCGCGACGCCTTATTTCGTGCCGAATGAGCCGATCCGCACAGCGCTAAAGGAGGCTGCTGCCAGAGGCGTCCGGGTGCGAGTCATGGTGCCGGAAACCAATGACGGATTTTTAACCCAGTATGCGACGAGATCGTATTTCCCCGAGCTTCTTCGCGAAGGAATCGAAGTCTATTCCTATCAAAAAGGCTTTATGCATCAAAAGGTGCTCATCACTGACGGAAACCTCGCCTCTGTCGGGACGGCGAACATGGACATGAGAAGCTTTCAGCTGAACTTTGAGGTTAATGTCTTTTTTACAGATCAAAAGGCGATCAAAGATCTTGAAGCGCATTATCTGGAGGATATGAGAGAGTCTGAGAAAATCAGCCCCGTCCGTTTCTATAAGCGCACATTATGGGAAAGAACGAAGGAATCCTTCGCGCGGTTATTTTCCGGCGTTTTATAAAAAACGCTTTTAAAACTCCTTGTGTATAGTATAATTGAGAAATATTATCATTAGGAACGAGGCACAAGGAGGACGGAATCGTGCTGCGACAATTTTTTTCTTATTATAAACCGTACAAAAAGCTGTTTTTTCTCGACTTCTTTTCTGCCATCGCCGGCGGATTGATGGAGCTGAGTTTTCCTCTGATTGTTAATTACTTTATCGATACATTGCTCCCGGGGCGGGATTGGCGTCTGATTATTTTGACTTCCGCTGCTTTATTCGGAGTCTACGCCCTCAGCTCGGCGCTTCAGTATGTTGTGACGTATTGGGGCCATATGCTCGGCATTAACATTGAAACCGATATGCGGAAAAAGCTTTTTGACCATCTGCAAAAGCTTTCGTTCAAATTTTACGATAACAACAAAACGGGCAGTTTAATGTCCAAGCTCACCAATGATTTGATGTATATCGGAGAAACCGCCCACCACGGGCCTGAAGACCTGTTTATCGCGGTCATGACGATTTTGGGCGCGTTCGGTGTGATGCTGTTCATTAACTGGCAGCTCGCGCTGTTGACCTTTATTATTATGCCGGTCGTCATTTGGCTTGCTTTGTATTTTAATAAAAAAATGACCTCTGCGTTTACAAAACTGAACAAAGACGTCGGAGACTTCAGCGCGAGGGTCGAAAACAATATCGGCGGCATTCGTCTTGTTCAGGCTTTCAGCAATGAAGCGTTTGAAAAGCAGCGGTTTGACGTGAACAATCAGCGTTTCCGCAAAACAAAGCTGACGTCATATAAAATCATGGCGAAAAACGGCTCGATCAGTTACATGCTGACAAGATTCGTCACGCTGTTCGTCCTGTTGTGCGGGACATGGTTCGTGATCCGCGGATCGTTATCTTACGGAGAATTCGTCGCTTTTGTGCTGCTGACGAACGTTCTGTTCCGTCCGATTGATAAAATCAACGCGATTATTGAGCTGTATCCGAGAGGCATAGCCGGTTTTAAAAGCTTTATAGAAATAATGGAAACGGAGCCTGATATCAAGGACGCCCCGAACGCGAGACATGTGTCCGGTTTAAAAGGGAATATCCGTTATGATGGTGTGTCATTCGGTTACGAAGAAAACAGCCCGGTTCTGTCGGGAATCAATTTGTCCATTCATGCCGGGGAGACAGTCGCATTCGTCGGGCCTTCGGGAGCG
Organism: Bacillus sp. YH3-2-B2; assembly: GCF_053663335.1. Classification (NCBI taxonomy): domain Bacteria; kingdom Bacillati; phylum Bacillota; class Bacilli; order Caryophanales; family Bacillaceae; genus Bacillus; species Bacillus sp. YH3-2-B2. The sequence continues at coordinate 381,849 of NZ_JBSJQE010000002.1, forward strand.
GGGAAATCAACGCTGACAAGTCTGCTGCCGCGCTTTTATGAGCCGTCTGAAGGCGTGATTTCCATCGACGGAATCGATATTAAGGACATGACGCTGTCATCATTGCGCGGACAAATCGGCGTCGTCCAGCAGGATGTCTTTCTGTTTTCCGGCACATTGCGGGAAAACATTGCTTACGGGCGGCTCGATGCGTCTGAGGAAGAAATCCGGCAGGCCGTCCGCCAGGCACATTTAGAGGATTTGGTAAACGGGTATCCCGACGGTTTAAACACGGTGATCGGCGAGCGCGGCGTGAAGCTGTCAGGCGGGCAGAAGCAGCGGCTTTCCATCGCCAGAATGTTTTTGAAAAACCCGTCGATCTTAATTTTAGACGAGGCTACATCAGCCCTCGATACAGAAACGGAAGCCGCCATTCAAAAATCGCTGCAAGAGCTGTCTGAAGGACGCACAACGCTTGTGATCGCCCATCGGCTGGCTACGATTAAGGATGCGGACAGGATCGTCGTCGTCACGAAAGAAGGCATCGCTGAACAAGGTCATCATAAGGAACTGCTGGCATCCGGCGGCATGTACCAGAGACTCCATCAGGCCCAATTCGGCGAGCTGATACATGAATAATGGAAAAAGGATAGACGAGCGGGGGCCGGGCAGCCTCCTGTCTATCCTTTTTTATGTAGTCCGTATTTAATGGGCTTCTTTTTGCGCAGGTTCGATGATATGTTTGAAACGGTCAACAAGCTGCACCGCTTTCTTTCCTTCCACTACAATTAAATATTCTTGTTCTTTATGAGCCATTCTGAACGTTTCCAGCTCAATGATATCTTTGATTTTGCACATTGTTTTTTTAGAGTAGATATACAGCTCGTGGCCTCCCGTGTGGCAAAGCTGATAAAGCTGAAGCATGTTTCTTAAAGTGAACTTCTTAGCGGCTATTTTCAAAGATGTAATGTTTTTCATGTATTTTCTCCTCCGTCTGATGGTCTGTTATTTCGGAAATTCCCCATATGAACGGGTGATAAACCTGGTTATACCTTCCACCTCAGCACTCCGCCCGCCAGGCGTTTAACTCCGCGGATGGCGCTTAATTCTTCGACGAGCCGGAGCAGCGCCCGGTCTTTTTCTTTCGCCTCAATCATAAAATCGATGTCCGCATCCCATTGTCTGAACCGCTCCAGCACCGGCAGAATAAAATTCGCATCCACATAGTCCGCATGACTGCGTACGGCTGATTCTGATTTTGGCGAGGAGAGATGGACCTTCGGCTTTAAGCCGATCCGCTGCCATGTTTTGATCATCCGCGGAAGAATGTCATCTAAATCAGCGTCATCGGCCGGATTGGCGTAAAAATGGTGATAATCAAACACAAACGGAAGGCCTTCTTGCTCACATACACTGAGTGTTTCCTCGGACGTATATGTTTTATCATCGTTTTCTAAAGTCATCCGCTGTTTGATGACATCGGGAAGTTCTTTCAGATTCACGCGGAAACGGCCAAGCGCGCTTTGTTTGTCACCGTAAGCGCCTCCGACATGGATGTTGATCACGGAACGGTCCGCGATGCCCATTGCGTCCAGCATGTCATAATGATAGGCCATATCCTTGACCGCATTTGCGGTAATCTCCCGTTTCGGGCTTGTAAAAAGCGTGAATTGGTTCGGATGAAAGCTCGTTCTGAGGTCATATTTTCTGACCAGCCCGCCGATCTCACGAAACTCCTGGCGAAACGGCGTGACAAAATCCCACATTACATCCGGGTGCGTGGCGAGCGGCACAATTGAGCTTGAGAACCTGTACAAAGGGATGCCGTGGCCGACCGCATAGTGAAGGGTGCGCAGCGTATTGGTAAGATTTGCTTTCGTCACAGAAAGCAGGGCGTCTTTCCGCTCACTGCGGGAAAGCTTGGTATAGCGCGCATATGTTAAGGTTTTGGCGGGGGACGCGTCCCAAAGGCGCATGGCGTTTGCGACGAATCCGAATCTGAACAGCATATGGTTTCTCCTTTATAAAAAGTAAGATATGGCCTTTCCCAGCCATTCTGCAGGAAGCTGTCTGACGGAGCGCTGTTTCACTTTTTCTAATGTGAGAAGCTCGGATTTTTCGATGTCCTGCTTTATGGTTGAAAGCACTTCCTTTGTAAAGGCTTCATCATGAATGATGACATTCACCTCTTCATTCCAGAACAGGCTCCGTTTATCAAAATTCGGCGTGCCGATAATGCTGATGCGGTCATCTATAATGAAGGCTTTAACATGATAAAAGCCTTGATAATACCGATAGATGAGGCAGCCGGCCTTCAGAAGCTCGGGATAATAGGCAAAAGCTGTTTCCCGAACGAGCGGGTGATCTGATTTCATCGGAACGATCAAGATGACTTTGACGCCTTTTCGGCAGGCTGAAATAAGCGCTTCCTGAAGCTTTTTGCTCGGTACATAATAAGGCGTGCCGATGATGATTTTTTTCTCCGCCTTACGGATGCAGTTTTCATAATGCGATTCAAGCGAAAAACCGTCAGATGCATATGTCCTATGAGAGATATTCCCTTCGGATAATGCCGGATAAACCCCGGGTGATTCGGGTGTTTTTCCGGTATTTCGTTTCAGGTCGCTTACAAAAAGAGTCTGAAGATCCGCCGTGCCTACGCCGGTCATCCGCAGGTGATAATCCTCCCAGTTTCCGAACTTCGCTTTTTTGCCGAGGTACTCTTCAGCGATATTAAAGCCGCCGACATAGCCGATTTTGCCGTCAATGACGGTCACTTTCCGGTGATTCCGTTTTTGCAGCCTGAAAAAAAGAAACGGAAATGCCGGTTTATTTAGAAAATGAACGTGAACGCCGGCTTTTTTCATCGTTTGAATGGAAGGCTTTTTCACTTGGCGGCTGCCCGCCCAATCGAGCAGCAGATATACGGAGACGCCGGCCCGGGCCTTTTCTTTCAATAAATCAAACATCTCATGGCTGACTTGGTCGTTCTTCATAATAAAAAACATCATATGAATAGAAGAGACGGCTTGGCGGATATCAGCCGTCATCTGCTGCACAAGCTCGCTTCCGCAGTGAATGAGTGTGATATTACTCTTTTTCGGGTCAAAAACGGGCTCATACGCCTGTTTTTTGTACGCCGCCCGGCCAAGCAGCATATCAAACAGCATAAGTGCGATCAATATGATAAAAATGACAAGCAACACAAAAATGACCTTCATACCGACGCTCCTTTCCGAAGTATCCGTAGTGTGCCCTGAGAATGTGAATTTAATTATTGACTGAACACTCATTCATTATTTATGATAAAGTAAAGATATGACAATGAAGAGGGGAATCAGAACAAAGGGGGAGACAAGATGAACGCATTTCTCATGGTAAACGCGCTGCTGTTTTCAGCTGTAACCGCTTACGCCGTTTATTTATTCGTTTACCTGATCAGAACGAGGATCGCTTATATTAAGCTCGGCCAAAGGGAAGAATTTGATAAACGCCTGAAAGAACGTCTTCAGAAGATATGGGTGAATGTGTTCGGACAGAAAAAATTGCTGAAAGATAAAAAGAGCGGAATCATCCACGTTCTGTTTTTTTACGGTTTTATACTCGTTCAGTTCGGCGCAATTGATTTTATTCTGAAAGGGCTGCTTCCTGACCGGCATCTGCCGTTCGGCCCGCTTTATCCGGCATTTACCTTTTTTCAGGAAATCGTCACGTTTCTGATTTTAATCGCCGTAGTCTGGGCGTTTTACCGGCGCTACATTGAAAAGCTCGTCAGATTGAAACGCGGGTTTAAAGCGGGGCTTGTCCTGCTGTTTATCGGCGGACTGATGGTGACGGTGCTGCTCGGGAACGCCATGAACCTTTTATGGCACGATCATTCTCTGTCTTGGACGGAACCGATCGCTTCCTCCATTGCGTTTGTGCTCGGCGGTCTTTCAGCGCCGGCGGCCGCCGCCGTATTTTATGTTTCATGGTGGCTTCATCTGTTGTTTTTGCTCAGCTTTTTAGTGTACGTGCCGCAATCAAAGCATGCGCACTTAATTGCGGGTCCGGCGAATGTGTTCCTCAGCAGGCTGGATTCAAAAGGAAAGCTGGAAAAAATCGATTTTACCGATGAGACGAAAGAAAGCTACGGCGTCGGAAAGATTGAAGACTTCCGCCGCTCTCAGCTTGTCGACCTTTACGCCTGCGTCGAATGCGGCCGCTGTACAAATATGTGTCCGGCCTCCGGTACGGGCAAGATGCTCTCTCCGATGGACCTCATTTTAAAGCTCAGAGACCATTTGACGGAAAAAGGCGCTGCCGTGACATCAAAATCTCCGTGGGTGCCCGCGCCCGTTTTTCAGCACACGAAGGCGAATCAGCTCGCCGCGGCTTCCTCAGGGGGAGGATCGCGTGAAGCGGCGGCAGCCATTGATTACAACCCGAGCTTAATCGGCGAGGTCATCACGGAAGAGGAGATTTGGGCGTGCACCACTTGCCGCAACTGTGAAGATCAATGTCCGGTCATGAATGAACACGTTGATAAAATTATCGATCTGCGCCGCTATCTTGTGCTTACGGAAGGGAAGATGGACAGCGACGCGCAGCGGGCCATGACAAGCATTGAAAGACAGGGAAACCCGTGGGGCTTAAACCGGAAAGAGCGGGAGAACTGGCGGGAGCAGGCTGATACAGAGATTCCGACAGTGAAAGAAATGAAAAAACAAGACAAAGAGTTCGACTATTTGTTTTGGGTCGGCTCAATGGGTTCCTACGACAACAGGAGCCAAAAGATTGCCGTCTCATTTGCAAAGCTGCTCAATGAAGCGGGCGTATCCTTTGCGATTCTCGGCAATAAGGAAAAAAACTCAGGCGATACGCCGCGCCGTTTGGGCAACGAGTTTCTGTTCCAAGAGCTGGCGGAACACAACATCGGCGAATTTGAAAAACACGGAATCAAAAAAATCGTCACAATTGATCCGCACGCCTATAATATGTTCAAAAATGAATACCCTGATTTCGGATTCCGGGCCGAAGTCTATCATCATACTGAATTATTAGCCGAGCTTGTGTCACAGGGGAAACTAAAACCGCTTCACCCGGTCAATGAAACGATTACCTTCCATGACTCGTGCTATTTAGGAAGATACAACGAAGTGTATGAGCCGCCAAGAGCGATCTTAAAAGCCATTCCGGGCGTTCAATTGAAGGAAATGGAGCGCAGCCGCGAAAACGGGATGTGCTGCGGCGCCGGAGGAGGGCTCATGTGGATGGAAGAAGAAACGGGAGCGAGGATCAACACGGCCCGGACTGAGCAGGCGCTTTCTGTCAGTCCGACGGTCATCAGCTCCGGATGTCCTTACTGTCTGACCATGCTCGGTGACGGGACGAAAGCGAAAGAAGCCGAAGACGCGATCGGCACTTATGATGTCAGTGAATTGCTCGCCATGTCTGTATTCGGCGCCGGAAAACAAGAGTCTTTATAGAAAGAAGCGGGCCGCCGGCGCATATGCCGGCGGCTTTGTTTTCGCACATCAGCCGATTTATGAAGGGAAGGCTCTAAAATTTCTTAAATTACGCTGTTTAGGGTAGCATATTCTGTTTTAATTTGTTTATAATGAGAGGTATGGTTTATGAACAAAACAATACAAATTCGTTCTTATTATAGGATAGAAACAGATACATATAAGTAATAGAAAGGGAGTGTCCGACCTTGGGTATCAAACAATATTCTCAGGAACAGCTGAAGCAGATGGCTTTAGTTGAAATCGCTCACGAAATTTTCTCAGAACATAAAAAACCGGTTCCGTTCCAGGAGCTGCTGAATGAAATGATCTCCTTGCTCGGTGTTACGAAAGAGGAACTGGGCGACCGTATCGCCCAATTTTATACAGACCTCAACATTGACGGCCGCTTTATTGCTCTGTCAGATCAGACATGGGGGCTCCGCAGCTGGTATCCGTACGATCAGCTGGACGAAGAAACACAGCCGACTGTAAAAGCGAAAAAGAAAAAAGCGAAAAAAGCCGTTGAGGAAGATCTCGACCTTGATGAATTCGAGGAAGTTGATGAAGATGACATCGATCTCGATGAAATGGAAGAAGATATTGACCTTGACGCAGACAGCTTTGACGACGAAGATATCGATGAAGAAGATGACGACGAGCTTGAGATTGAAGATGAGATGATTGAAGAAGATGAGGAAGATTATGATGATGAGGAAGAGGATCGCAAAGACTGATTTTATATCAGCAAAACGATCTTGACTTTCATTGTCGAACTATGTAGTATGTATTTTGGGCTCTTCAAAAAGAAGAGAATTCATAAGAGTGCTACGCTCCCTTTCAAGAAATTGAAAGGGAGCTTTCTTATTTTCATCTCCCAAATTCTTTTACACATCATTTGTTTTTAGTGAAATGATTTTCTATAAAACGGCACATTTTAAGGAATGTAGCGCAGACCGAAGAGAGGAGCAAACGAAATGACGAAATATATTTTTGTAACCGGGGGAGTTGTATCATCACTCGGAAAAGGAATTGTGGCAGCATCACTTGGCCGCCTTTTGAAAAACAGAGGCATGAGCGTCACCATCCAAAAATTTGACCCTTATATCAACGTTGACCCGGGAACGATGAGCCCGTACCAGCACGGTGAGGTATTCGTTACCGATGACGGCGCTGAGACTGACCTTGACTTAGGGCATTATGAGCGGTTCATTGACATTAATCTGAACAGATTCAGCAACGTGACGACCGGTAAAATCTATTCTGCCGTATTGAAAAAAGAGCGCCGCGGGGACTACCTCGGCGGAACGGTTCAGGTCATTCCGCACATCACAAATGAACTGAAAGACCGTGTGTACCGTGCAGGCAAAGAAACAAACGCAGATGTAGTCATTACTGAGATCGGCGGAACAGTGGGAGACATCGAATCCCTTCCGTTCCTTGAAGCCATCCGTCAAATGAAAAGCGACATCGGCCATGAAAACGTGATGTACATTCACTGTACGCTTGTTCCGTACATCAAAGCGGCGGGCGAGCTGAAAACAAAACCGACGCAGCACAGCGTAAAAGAGCTGAGAAGCCTCGGTATTCAGCCTAATATCATCGTCGTGCGCACGGAAATGCCGATTTCTCAAGATATGAAAGATAAAATCGCGCTCTTCTGCGATATTGACACGAAAGCGGTCATCGAGTGCGAAGATGCGGACAACCTTTACTCCATCCCGCTTAACCTTCAGGAGCAGGGACTCGATAAGCTTGTCTGCGATCATATGAAATTAGAATGCAAAGACCCGGATATGACGGAATGGAAAGACCTTGTCACGAAAGTGAAAAACTTGTCTAAAACCATTACAATCAGCCTTGTCGGTAAATACGTCGAGCTTCAGGACGCTTACATTTCAGTCGTTGAATCACTGCGCCACGCGGGCTATGCGTTTGACGCTGATGTGAAGATCAAATGGATTAACGCCGAAGAAGTGACAGAAAGCAATATTCAAGAGCTGACTGGCGGCACAGACGGAATCATCGTGCCCGGCGGTTTCGGGGACCGCGGCGTAGAAGGGAAAATCATTGCCGCCAAGTATGCGCGTGAGAATAAAATTCCGTTCTTCGGCATCTGCCTCGGTATGCAGATTGCATCCATTGAATATGCGCGAAACGTATTAGGTCTGGAAGGGGCTCACTCTGCGGAGATCGATCCGTCCACTCCTTATCCGATCATCGACCTTCTGCCAGAACAAAAAGATGTCGAGGATCTTGGAGGAACGCTTCGTCTCGGACTGTACCCTTGTAAGCTTCAGGAAGACACGAAAGCCTTCGAAGCGTATGCGGATGAAGTGGTATACGAACGCCACCGCCACCGTTATGAATTCAACAACGAATACAGACAGCAAATGGAAGAGAACGGTTTTGTGTTCTCAGGAACAAGCCCTGACGGCCGCCTTGTGGAAATCATCGAGCTGAAAGATCATCCTTGGTATGTCGCTTGCCAGTTCCACCCTGAGTTCAAATCAAGACCGACAAGACCTCAGCCTTTATTCAAAGACTTTATCGGCGCTTCCGTACAAGCTGCAGAACAGAAGTAATAAAAAAAGACTTGCCTCCTTTAAAAGCGGCAAGTCTTTTTTCTGCATCAGGCATATTCCTGCATCATTTCCTTTAACGTAAAGGATAGCGCGTGATAGACATACAGGCCTGTCATTAATGAAGGAAAGCCGTATCTTGTCCCGTCTTCATCGGGCAGAAGCGGCATTTTTAATTTGCTGTCAATATGAACATCACAAAATTCCTCAATCCCGGTTTGATCTTTGATGACAGGAGATACGCAAACGAGGCCGACCCCTTTTTCATAAAGCTTTTGAGCCAGCGCCTGTTCTTCAGCTGTGCCCGGACCTGAACAAAACATCAGCACCCTGTCGCTTTCTGTAACCGAATCAGCTGTATCCGGAAACGCTTTGACGGAAGGCATCGGTTCTGAGCCGAGCTCCGCCTCGCACAAAATGCCCTGCATCTCATTTGCGCCGTATAAATAAATGGTATGACCGCTGACGGCTGCCTGCGCCAGCAGGCGCGCGCCGTCTTCTATTGCTTCGGATTCCTTATCCTGAATGCGGGAAAAAATGCCTGCAAGCTGTGTCGTAAATATCTTTAACATGAGTGAAACCTCCTTTACACATACAAGAACAGTATACAACAAAAGAGAAAATGCTCAGAAAATGTCGGAAAGTAGACTATTATAATTAAAGGAAATGTGAAAATCAAACAGAATACATAAACAACTGCTTCCTTTTGACGAAAATGATAATATTGGGGTGTAAAATGATGAATGAAAAGATTTTAATCGTAGATGACCAATACGGTATACGCATATTGCTCAATGAAGTGTTTCATAAAGAAGGGTACCAGACGTTTCAGGCCGCCAACGGCATACAGGCGCTGGACATCGTAACGAAAGAACGGCCCGATCTCGTGCTTTTAGATATGAAAATCCCCGGCATGGACGGTATCGAAATTCTCAAGCGCATGAAGATGATCGACGAATCCATCCGCGTCATTATCATGACCGCTTACGGAGAACTCGATATGATTAAGGAATCAAAAGAGCTCGGAGCGCTGACCCATTTTGCGAAACCTTTTGACATTGATGAGATCAGAGACGCGGTGAAAAAATATTTACCTCTAAAATCGAATTAATAAAATTAGAAACAATTATGTCATTGTGTTGCCGATTTGTCGAAAAGTTGGTATCCTAGAGATGGAGAAAAAGCGATCTGTTGTTTTACATATGACAGGTTTTTATGGTCATGCTATAGGTGGAAAGCTTTTTTCGAGAAGAAGCAAATCAGGCTACATAAGGAGGACTTTCGACATGCCTTTAGTTTCAATGACGGAAATGTTGAATACAGCTAAAGAAAAAGGATATGCTGTTGGACAATTTAACTTAAATAACCTTGAGTTCACTCAAGCTATTTTACAAGCAGCAGAAGAGGAAAAATCCCCGGTTATTCTTGGTGTTTCAGAAGGCGCGGGACGCTACATGGGCGGCTTCAAAACAGTGGTTGCCATGGTTAAAGCTCTTATGGAAGAATACAAAGTGACAGTTCCTGTCGCGATTCACTTAGACCACGGTTCAAGCTTTGAATCTTGTGCGAAAGCGATTCATGCAGGTTTCACTTCTGTAATGATCGACGCATCTCACCATCCGTTTGAGGAAAACGTAGCAACTACAGCTAAAGTGGTTGAGCTTGCTCATTTCCACGGCGTTTCAGTTGAAGCTGAGCTTGGAACTGTAGGCGGACAGGAAGATGACGTGATCGCTGAAGGCGTAATCTATGCTGACCCTAAAGAGTGTCAAGAACTTGTAGAGCGCACTGGCATCGACTGCCTTGCACCTGCACTGGGTTCTGTTCACGGTCCTTACAAAGGCGAACCGAACCTCGGTTTCAAAGAAATGGAAGATATCGGAAAATCAACCGGCCTTCCGTTAGTACTTCACGGCGGTACAGGAATTCCGACTGCCGACATTAAAAAATCAATCTCACTTGGTACGGCTAAAATCAACGTAAACACTGAAAACCAAATTTCTTCTGCAAAAGCTGTCCGCGAAACATTGGCAGCTAAGCCGAACGAATACGATCCTCGTAAATATCTTGGACCTGCTCGTGAAGCAATCAAAGAAACGGTTATCGGCAAAATGCGTGAGTTCGGTTCTTCAAACCAAGCTTAATTCAATGTAACATCCATAAACCGCCTGACAGCATTGACAGGCGGTTTTATGTCTTACTTTTAGAAAGCGCAATCATGTTTTACAGTTCTGAAAATTTATTACTGGGGAGGCTTTCCTTATGTTATTTTTCATTGATACAGCAAACATTGACGAGATTAAAGAAGCTTATGAACTTGGCGTTCTTGCCGGAGTTACGACAAACCCTAGTTTAGTGGCGAAAGAAGCTGACGTGTCTTTCCATGACAGACTTCGTGAGATTACGGAAGTCGTGAGCGGATCAGTAAGCGCGGAAGTCATTTCCCTGAATGCTGAAGAAATGATTGAAGAAGGTAAAGAACTTGCGAAAATCGCGCCGAATATTACGGTGAAAATCCCGATGACGTCTGAAGGGTTAAAAGCCGTAAAAGCGCTGAGCGACCTGAACATTAAAACAAACGTAACGCTCATTTTCAGCGCCAACCAGGCGCTTTTGGCGGCAAGAGCCGGGGCGACTTATGTATCTCCGTTCTTAGGCCGTCTGGATGACATCGGCCATAACGGTCTTGAACTGATTTCAGAAATAAGACAGATTTTTGACATTCATGACATTGATACACAAATCATCGCAGCTTCCATCCGTCATGCACAGCACGTGACTGAAGCCGCTTTACGCGGTGCGCATATCGGTACGATGCCGCTGAAAGTCATTCACCAGCTGACGAAACATCCGTTAACGGATAAAGGCATCGAGCAATTCTTGGCTGACTGGAATAAATAAGGGGGAAAAGGGCGGCAAACCGGTTGCATCCGTTTGCCGCACCCTTATGTTTTCCTGTTTGGCAGCGGGCCTTCAGTATCAAAGTGAAGAGTGTGTTTCCCCGGAATATGAACCCGGCGGGCCTCTGTGCATCCTGTGTTAAAAATGCCCCGCAAAGCTTCGCTATTTTCTTCCTGTTATTTTATAATGTCCTTGTATTCTTTCTCTTCGAATTGGCTACATTTTGGACAAGAGCTTTATTTGCAGAGACAGAATAAAATGCCATTTTATTTACGCTCCGCAGCTATCTTCTTATGGAAGGAGACTATCATGGAAAAGTTGAATATTGCCGGCGGCGATCCGTTAAACGGAACCGTACATATCAGCGGCGCGAAAAACAGCGCCGTCGCATTGATACCCGCAACCATTCTGGCAAATTCCGAAGTAACGATCGAAGGGCTTCCGGAGATCTCAGATATTGAAACGCTGCGTGACCTGCTGAAAGAAATCGGCGGAAACGTCCATTTTGAAAAAGGAGAAATGGTCGTCGACCCTTCCCCGATGATCAGCATGCCGCTTCCCAACGGCAAAGTGAAAAAACTCCGCGCTTCCTATTACTTAATGGGCGCGATGCTCGGCCGCTTCAAACAGGCGGTCATCGGACTGCCGGGCGGATGCCATCTCGGGCCGCGGCCGATTGACCAGCATATCAAAGGGTTTGAGGCGCTTGGGGCGGAAGTCACCAATGAACAAGGCGCGATTTATCTGCGCGCCGAAAGGCTGAGAGGCGCACGGATTTATTTAGATGTCGTCAGCGTCGGAGCGACGATCAATATCATGCTTGCCGCTGTACTGGCTGAAGGTAAAACCGTGATAGAAAACGCCGCCAAGGAACCTGAGATTATTGATGTTGCCACATTGCTCACCAGCATGGGCGCAAAGATCAAAGGCGCGGGAACCAATGTAATCAGAATCGACGGCGTAAAAGAGCTGCACGGATGCAGGCATACGATCATTCCGGACAGAATTGAGGCGGGCACCTTTATGATCGCCGGCGCCGCGATGGGGAAAGAAGTCATTATTGATAATGTCATACCGACTCACCTGGAGTCTTTAACGGCGAAGCTCAGGGAAATGGGTTTTTACATCGAGACGAGTGACGATCAGCTTCTTATGCTCGGCGGGCAGAAGCAGATAAAACCGGTCGACGTAAAAACGCTTGTTTACCCGGGATTCCCGACTGATCTTCAGCAGCCGATGACATCTCTGTTAACGAGAGCCAGCGGCACGAGCGTCGTAACCGATACCATCTACTCGGCCCGATTTAAACATATAGATGAGCTGAGACGGATGGGGGCCAATATGAAAGTGGAAGGCAGGTCGGCCATTATCACCGGTCCGGCCGAGCTTCAGGGCGCAAAAGTAAAGGCGAGCGATCTGCGTGCAGGCGCTTGTCTGGTCGTCGCCGGACTCATGGCTGACGGCGTAACCGAAATTACCGGTCTCGAGCATTTAGACCGCGGCTACAGCAATCTTGAGAAAAAACTCGAAGGTCTGGGCGCCACAATCTGGCGGCAAAGGCTGACGGACGAAGAGATAGAACAGCTCCAAAATTCATAGAAATGCGGACTTTTGAGAGGAGATCGTGTTGAAATGGAAAGAAGCTTATCGATGGAATTGGTTCGAGTCACTGAAGCGGCGGCTTTAGCATCTGCCAGATGGATGGGCCGCGGGAAAAAAGATGAAGCTGATGATGCGGCGACAAGCGCAATGCGTGACGTGTTTGACACGGTGCCGATGAAAGGCACGGTCGTGATCGGGGAAGGCGAGATGGATGAAGCGCCGATGCTTTACATCGGCGAAAAGCTCGGAAACGGATACGGCCCGCGCGTCGATGTCGCCGTCGATCCTCTTGAAGGCACAAACATCGTAGCGAGCGGCGGCTGGAATGCGCTGACGGTGATCGCGGTCGCCGACCATGGAACATTGCTGAACGCCCCGGATATGTATATGGAAAAAATCGCGGTCGGTCCCGAAGCGGTAGGCTGCATCGATATCGAAGCGCCTGTCATTGATAACTTAAAAGCCGTTGCGAAAGCGAAAAATAAAGACATTGAAGATGTCGTGGCAACCATTTTAAATCGTGACAGACACGAAAAAATCATCTCTGAATTGCGTGAGGCGGGCGCCAGAATCAAACTGATCAACGACGGTGATGTCGCGGGCGCCATCAATACGGCCTTTGACCATACGGGAGTAGACATTCTCTTCGGTTCAGGCGGGGCTCCTGAAGGCGTGCTGTCTGCCGTTGCGTTAAAAGCGCTAGGCGGCGAAATCATCGGCAGGCTTCTGCCGCAAAGTGCGGAAGAGCAGGCGCGCTGTGAGCGAATGGGCCTTGATGTATCCAAAGTGCTCCGGATGGAGGATCTTGTGAGAGGGGATGACGCCATTTTTGCCGCAACGGGCGTCACGGACGGAGAGCTGCTGAAAGGCGTTCAGTTCAAAGGCTCCGTCGGCACGACTGAAAGCCTGGTCATCCGGGCGAAATCAGGAACGGTCCGATTCGTTGACGGAAGACACAGCCTGAAGAAAAAACCAAATCTTGTGATCCGGCCATAAATAGAGAAAAGCGGGACGGAAAGTCCCGCTTTTCTTTTGCAAAAAAGAGTCAACCCTATCATTTATATGTCAAAGCATTATTTAAGTTGAATAATTTTTTGAAATGAGGTAAAAATAAAGAGTGCTGCGATTTTTCTGTGTCATTCCTTCTTTTGAGTACTGGGAAATTTTCAAATTCTACCGCATACAGACGATATAAATATTGATCTTCTCAAGTTTTTGTCCTCGCTTCCTTCAAAACTCATTAAGACATTCCTTTTTTAAAAAAGCGCCGATCATGGGTGGAAGTGTTACCGATAGAAGTTCCTGAACGTTTTATAAAAGAATGTGCTTTGGCGGAATCATGCGAAGCAGCCGATTTGAATGAAAACAGCAATACATTGACTATGAAAAGCGTGGTGTTTTTATGAAAGACGTATCTATTTCCTCTTTGGAAAATATGAAATTAAAAGAACTATATGAACTGGCCAGACATTATAAAATCTCCTACTACAGCAAACTGACTAAAAAAGAATTAATCTTTGCCATCCTGAAAGCCAACGCCGAGCAGGAGGATCTTCTGTTTATGGAAGGCGTGCTCGAAATCATCCAATCGGAAGGATTCGGCTTTCTCAGACCGATTAATTACTCGCCAAGCTCAGAAGACATCTATATTTCTGCTTCCCAGATCCGCCGCTTTGATTTAAGAAACGGTGACAAAGTATCCGGCAAGGTGCGTCCGCCGAAAGAAAACGAACGCTATTACGGACTTTTGCACGTTGAAGCGGTAAATGGAGACGATCCGGAATCTGCGAAAGAGCGCGTTCATTTTCCCGCGCTGACTCCGCTTTATCCGGACCGCCAAATGGTGCTTGAGACGAAACCGAATTATCTCTCAACAAGAATTCTCGATATGATGGCTCCCGTCGGTTTCGGCCAGCGCGGTCTGATCGTGGCACCGCCGAAAGCCGGTAAAACCATGCTGTTAAAAGAAATCGCTAACAGCATTACGACAAATCAGCCTGACGCTGAATTGATCGTGCTCTTAATTGATGAAAGACCGGAAGAAGTAACGGATATTGAACGTTCCGTAGCGGGCGATGTCGTCAGCTCGACGTTCGATGAAGTGCCGGAAAATCACATTAAGGTGGCGGAGCTTGTGCTTGAACGGGCGATGCGTCTCGTTGAACACAAAAAAGACGTTATCATTCTGATGGACAGCATTACCCGCCTGGCACGGGCCTACAACCTCGTTATCCCGCCAAGCGGACGTACGCTTTCCGGCGGGATTGACCCGGCTGCGTTCCATCGTCCGAAGCGCTTTTTCGGTGCCGCGAGAAACATTGAAGAGGGCGGCAGCCTGACCATTTTGGCGACGGCGCTCGTAGACACGGGCTCCCGGATGGATGACGTCATCTATGAAGAGTTTAAAGGAACGGGCAACATGGAGCTTCACCTTGACCGTTCTCTTGCGGAAAGACGGATTTTCCCGGCGATCGATATCCGCCGCTCCGGCACGCGGAAGGAAGAGCTGCTCGTGCCGAAAGAGCATCTTGACCGTCTATGGGCGATCCGCAAATCGATGTCTGATTCTCCGGACTTCGCAGAGAAGTTTATGAGAAAAATGAAAAAAACAAAAACGAATCAGGAATTCTTCGATCTGATCAACCAAGAATGGAAGCAGGCAAACCTTTCATCATCAGCCCGCCGCTGATAAAAAATGTATTTGCAAATGCAGTAAATGACTGATATAATTCTCTCATATGCGTTCCGGATTCGCTCCGGAATAATAACTCTGTTTCCACACGGGATTCAGGGCGGAAGGAGATGGATACAATGAAAGCAGGAATTCATCCTAATTTCAAAAAAGCAACAGTTAAATGCGCTTGCGGAAATGAATTTGAAACAGGCTCAGTAAAAGAAGAGGTACGCGTTGAGATTTGCTCTGAATGCCACCCATTCTACACTGGACGTCAAAAATTCGCTTCTGCTGATGGTCGTGTTGATCGCTTTAACAAAAAATACGGTCTTAAGTAATAATAGATTTTACAGGCAGGCAAGAATTGCTTCTTGCCTGTTTTTTATGTCCATAAACAGGAAAAAAAGGGGAGCGGATAGCCTATGTACATAATGAAGCAAAGCGGATGGCTTGAGCTGATATGCGGCAGCATGTTCTCTGGGAAATCAGAAGAGCTGATCCGCAGAGTGAAAAGAGCGACTTATGCGAAGCAGGAGGTCAAGGTGTTTAAACCTGCCATTGATAATCGCTACAGTGAGGAGGCTGTCGTTTCTCACAACGGCACCTCCATGACAAGCCACGTCATCTCGTCTTCGGCTGAAATATGGGATCATATCAGTGAAAGCACGGACGTCATTGCGGTAGATGAAGTGCAGTTTTTCGGCGAATCGATCATCGGCGACTTATCCTCGCTTGCGGATAAAGGCTATCGTGTCATCGCGGCCGGACTTGATATGGATTTCCGGGGAGAGCCGTTCGGCGTGGTGCCGAATCTGATGGCGGTTGCCGAATCAGTAACGAAGCTGCAGGCGGTCTGCTCCGTTTGCGGGTCGCCGGCAAGCCGTACGCAGCGTTTGATTGACGGGAAGCCCGCTTCCTATGATGATCCGGTCATTTTAGTCGGCGCGTCGGAGTCATACGAAGCGAGATGCAGACATCACCACGAAGTGCCGAAAAAACAGACTGATAAATAACCCTTTTCATGAAAACATCGGTAAAAAATCCGGTGTTTTTTTGACGGTTTTTCAAAAATTGTAGTTAATTAACTTAAAAAAGAGTATGAAAAAATTAAGTAATTTTCATCTCTTGAATTTTCATTTTTACAGGCATAAAATGACTAAGTAATGTAAATAGTTATGAGACATTGTTCGAATAATTGTCAAAAAAAGATATAGCAGATCGCGATCACACTAGCCAAAATGGGTAATTACTTAACTTTGTTAACTATTTGAAGAAAGAAGGAGATTTTCTTGAATAATATTAAAGTAACGAAGGAAGGCAACTTAGAAACTACTTTAAGAGGAAAAGAAGTTCTATCTATCCCTACTTTAAATAAAGGTGTTGCGTTTTCAGCAGAAGAAAGAAAAAGCCTTGGATTAGACGGGCTGCTTCCTCCGACCATTCTGTCTCTTGATGAGCAGGCAAAACGCGCATACGAGCAGTTTCAAGCTCAGCCGGACCGCCTTCGCCAAAACGTGTATTTGAATGATTTGCAAAACCGTAACGAAGTTCTTTTCTTTAAATTGCTTCAAAACCATCTTCGTGAAATGCTGCCGGTTGTTTACACACCGACTGTCGGTGAAGCGATTCAAGAATACAGCCATGAGTACAGAAGACCTCAAGGGATTTACCTTTCTATCGACAACGTGGAAGGAATTGAAGAGGCATTTGAAAACCTTCATGCCACTGCCGGAGATATTGATCTGATCGTTGCGACAGACTCAGAAAGCATCCTCGGAATCGGTGACTGGGGTGTAGGCGGTATCAACATCGCCATCGGTAAATTAGCCGTATACACAGCGGCTGCCGGTATTGACCCAAGCCGTGTTATTCCTGTCGTTCTTGACGTCGGTACGAACAATGAAAAACTTCTGAACGATCCTTTATACATCGGTAACCGCCATGAACGTATCCAAGGCGAACGTTATGAAGCTTTCATTGACGCTTATGTAAAAGCTGCGCTTAAATATTTCCCTAAAGCTCTTCTTCACTGGGAAGACCTTGGAAACAAAAACGCGCGCAATATCATGAAGAAATACAACCATGAAATTCTTACCTTCAACGATGACATTCAAGGAACAGGCGCGATTACGCTTGCAGGTGTGCTTGCGGCTATGAAGAAAACAGGCGCGTCTATTAAAGACCAGCGTGTGGTTGTCTTCGGTGCGGGATCTGCCGGAATCGGAATCGCTGACCAAATCCGCGACACTATGGTGCTTGCCGGTCTTTCTGAAGAAGAAGCCAACAAAGCGTTCTACACAATGGACTACAGAGGCTTGTTAATTGAAGGTATGGAAAACATTCTTGATTTCCAAGAGCCGTACCTGCGCACAGCTGAAGAAATTAAAGATTGGAAACGCGATGAAAACGGACAAATTCCTTTCATTGAAGTGATCCGTCAAGCGAAACCGACAATCTTAATCGGTACATCAGGCCAAAGCGGCGCATTCAGTGAAGAAATCGTCAAAGAAATGGCAAAACACGTTGAGCGTCCGGTCATCATGCCGATGTCTAACCCGACACCGCTTGCTGAAGCCGTTCCTAGCGATCTTTTCAAATGGACTGACGGCAAAGTGCTTGTGGCGACAGGAAGCCCGTTTGACAATGTGGAGTACAATGGCGTTTCTCATGAAATCGGACAATCTAACAACGCGTTCGCGTTCCCTGGACTTGGTCTCGGTTCAATCGTTGTAGAAGCGAAAGTGATTACTCCTGCAATGTTTGCGGCAACTGCTGACGCAATCGCAGAAAGCGTTGATTTTGAAACACCGGGTGCAGGCCTTCTGCCGAGCATGAGCGACTTACAAGAAGTTTCAATTAAAGTTGCGATCGCCGTAGCGGAAACTGCCATTAAAGAAGGCGTGGCAAACCGCATTCCTGAGAATGTAGAACAAGCCGTTCTTGATGCAATGTGGAAACCGCAATATAAACAAGTTATCGCTAAATAATTTTACGATTAATTTTACAGTCCGAGGGAAAGCTTTTATGTAAAGGCTAAAGTATACGGACATTAAGGATTTGGAGGAGAATATTTTGAGCTTCTTAGATATTTTAATCCTCCTGGCGCCGATCTTTTTCGTGATCGTGCTGGGATGGTTCGCAGGTCGCTTCGGAAGTTATGACGCGAAGTCAGCAAAAGGGGTAAGCACCTTAGTTACGAAGTACGCGCTTCCGGCGCATTTTATCGCAAGTATTTTAACCACTTCAAGAAGTGCGTTTTTATCACAGGTTCCTTTGATGATCGCTTTGATCATTGGGATTGTCGGATTCTTTATCGTCATTCTGTTGGTTTGCAAATTTATCTTCAAGTATGATTTAACGAATTCATCTGTATTTTCTTTAAACTCTGCACAGCCGACATTTGCATTTATGGGTATTCCGGTACTTGGAAGCTTATTCGGAGCAAACGAAGTAGCGATTCCTATCGCCGTTACGGGTATCGTGGTTAACGCCATCCTTGACCCGCTTGCGATCATTATCGCTACTGTCGGAGAGTCATCTAAGAAACAAGACAGCGAAAACGAGAACTTCTGGAAAATGACTGGTAAGTCTATTCTTCACGGTCTTTCCGAACCGCTTGCGGCTGCACCGCTTATCAGTATCATCCTGGTACTCTGCGGTGTAACACTCCCTGGCTTGGGTGAAAAAATGCTTGATCAGCTCGGAAGCACAACATCAGGTGTTGCACTCTTTGCCGTCGGTGTAACTGTCGGTATCCGCAACATCAAGCTCAGTCTGCCGGCTTTCGGTATCGCTTTGTTAAAAGTTGCCGTTCAGCCTGCGCTGATGTACTTGATCGCTCTTGCAGTCGGACTTCCGGCTGACCAGATCACGAAAGCGGTATTGCTCGTTGCATTCCCTGGATCTGCGGTAGCGGCGATGATTGCCACACGTTTCGAAAAACAAGAGGAAGAAACTGCGTCCGCGTTCGTGATCAGTGCGATTTTATCTCTGATCTCACTGCCGATCATCATTGCGCTGACTGCATAATGAAAAGCTCCCTGTTTCAGGGAGCTTTTTTGATTAGAATTGAAATTTAAAAGGCGAAAATCTCGTTTTTTTTCTGGGTTTCTTATGTTCTGAAGAAGCGGCTGTTTCTGAGAGGGGAGCTGTCTGGGCAAGTTCCTGGATGCGGGAGGCCAATGTCTGCAATTCGGTATTGAGGTCGTCAATTTCCCGTCTGTGCTGAAGAAGCTGATAAGACACCCCTTCATCCGCCTTTTGTTTCAGCTGGCGTTCCAGCTCCTCTATCCTTGAAAGCAGATGGTTCTCACCTTGTTTCTCTTTCGTGAGAATGTCCAGTTTGCGCTCCAGCTCTGCCAACCTTTGTTCAGCGCCGCCAGTGATTTTCGGACGCTGCAAAATGAAGCCCGTCCGTTTTTTCGGCTGCCGGGGCACTTGAACGTCCAGAAGGGCAGTGCCTTCAGAAATTTGCCGTTTGACCGATTTCAGCACATCAAGATCCTCAGGTGTAAAGGAATAATGTCCGAGCTCATTCCGTTCAGCCGGAAGATTCAGCTGCTTGACCCACCTTTGCACCGTTTTTGCGGAGACACCGAGCTCTTTCGCGGCCATGTTTGTATTCATGATCACATACCTCCTTTTTGCTAGGTATTCGACCATGAGGCGGCGTTCCCTTCATGTTAGACAAAACAAGAAGGAATTCGCCAAAGAAAGCGGCATTTCTTCAAAAAACGTTACGCTTCATACAATTCAAGCGGAAGCTTGTCGGGATCGAAGAAAAAGGTAAACCGTTTCCCCGTCAGCGGATCGGTTCTGATCGGTTCTGTGCCGACGCCCTTTTCTTTTAACTCCCTGACGGCTGCTTCAAGATCGTTTACGGTGAAGGCGAGATGCCGGAGACCCGCGGCTTCCGGTCTGGTCGGCCGTTCGGGCGGATCGGGAAAGGAAAACAATTCAATCGCATACGCGCCGTCCAGCGCCAGATCAAGTTTATAAGATTCCCGTTCCTTTCGGTATGTTTCTTTTATAATGCCGAAACCGAGTATCTCGGTGTAAAAAGCTTTCGACTTTTCATAATCAGAGCATATGATTGCTATATGGTGGATGGATTTCAGCATATCCGCCCCTCCTTTTTTGCTTCAGTATAACAGAGGCGAATTGCTTTTGACTGGCGATAAGCCCTATACTATAATGAGAATGTTACGCACAGGAAAACAGAGGTGAAGACCGTGTTAGACCGTTTACAGTCAATTGAACAACGATACGAAAAATTAAATGAGCTTTTAAGTGATCCGGAAGTGGTCAACGATCCGAAAAAGCTTAGAGAATATTCGAAAGAGCAATCTGATATACAAGAAACCGTTGAAGTCTATAGACAATACAGAGACGCATCAGAACAGCTTGCCGATGCGAAAGCGATGCTTGAGGAAAAGCTTGATGCCGATATGAGAGAAATGGTGAAGGAAGAAATCTCCGAACTGCAGGGAGAGACGGAAACCTTATCAGAGCGTTTGAAAGTGCTCCTCATCCCGAAAGACCCGAACGATGACAAAAACGTAATTATGGAGATCCGGGGAGCAGCGGGAGGAGAAGAAGCCGCGCTGTTTGCGGGAAATCTCTACAGAATGTACTCCCGTTACGCCGAGATCCAAGGCTGGAAGACTGAAGTCATGGAAGCAAACGTGACTGGAACGGGCGGTTACAAAGAAATCATCTTTATGATTACGGGAAAAGGCGCATACTCCAAGCTGAAGTATGAAAATGGCGCGCACCGCGTACAGCGTGTTCCGGAAACGGAATCAGGCGGCCGTATTCATACATCCACGGCGACGGTGGCGTGTCTTCCTGAAGCGGAAGAAGTAGAAGTGGACATCCACGAAAAAGACATCCGCGTCGATACATTCGCATCAAGCGGACCGGGCGGACAAAGCGTAAACACGACGATGTCGGCCGTACGCCTGACGCATTTACCGACCGGTGTCGTCGTATCCTGTCAGGATGAAAAATCTCAGATTAAAAATAAAGAAAAAGCGATGAAGGTGCTCCGCGCCAGAATCTATGACAAATTCCAGCAGGAAGCTCAGGCTGAATATGATCAGACCCGTAAATCAGCCGTCGGATCAGGCGACCGTTCCGAGCGTATCCGCACATACAATTTCCCGCAAAACCGTGTGACGGATCACCGCATCGGCCTGACGATTCAAAAGCTGGATCAAATCCTGGAAGGCAAGCTTGATGAAGTGGTTGAAGCGTTAATCGTAGAAGACCAGTCAAGCAAGCTCCAGCAGGCGGAAAATTAAGATGAAGACCGTTTTTGAAGCCCTAAGCTGGGCTTCTTCTTATTTAACCGAAGCGGGAAGAGAAAAAAACGCGGCCGAGCTGCTGCTGTTAAATGATATCGGAATGGATCGGAGCAAGCTTCTCGCAAGTCTGCAGGAGCCCGTCGGCGAGGACGAGCTTTACCGATTCAGACGGCATGTGGAAATGCATAAAGAAGGCGTTCCGATTCAATATATTATCGGGAAAGAACAGTTTTACGGCAGGGAATTTTTTGTGAATGACGATGTTCTCATTCCGCGTCCGGAAACGGAAGAAGTCGTCTTTCATCTGCTGGACAGACAGAAGCGGGTATTTTCCGGGGCGGAACGACTGAACGTCATTGATATCGGTACGGGGAGCGGAGCTATTGCGGTGACGCTCGCGCTTGAATGCGGACATTTTTCAGTATCGGCTTCGGATATTTCAAAAGAAGCGCTGCAGGTGGCGGAAAGAAATGCGCAAAACCTCGGAGCGGACGTGTGCTTTTTGCAGGGAGATCTGTTAACTCCTTTTATTTCATCAGGAAAAAAAGCGGATATTATTGTTTCCAATCCGCCGTATATTTCTGAAGAAGAAATGGCGGATTTGTCGGATATCGTCCGTTTCCATGAGCCGCTTCATGCTCTTACGGACGGCGGTGACGGTTTGAAATTCTACAAGCGGTTTATGGAGGAGCTGCCTCTTGTCATGAAAGATAAAGCGCTTGTCGTCTTTGAAATCGGATATAATCAGGGAAAAGCCGTGAAAGACCTGTTCCGTCATTCCTTTCCGAATGCGGAAGTGGAAGTCGTACAGGACATCAACGGAAAAGACAGAACCGTATCCGCGGTCATCACATCATGAAAAAAGCCCGCCGGTGACGCACACGGCGGGCTTTTGTTACAATGGAAAGAAAATGAAAGGGGCATCCGCCTTGAAAAAAGCGTTCGCCTTCGGATGTATACTCGCCGCCGCAGCTTATGCGGCTGGATTTGTCCTGCCGTTTGGCTTTGACATCATTTTCGGCGCCGTTACGGCTGTTCTTATCGTCGCAGCGGTCATCGTTTCCGGGCTGGCCGTAAGCGGAGCGGAGCAGCGGGCCAATTATCATTCTGAAACAGAAGAAGGACGGCACGCCCGTTTAAAGATGGCCGCCGTTTTCTTTTGCGCCGCTCTCCCTTCAGCCGGCTGTCTGCTGATTACGCTTCTGTAGCCGGATTTTGTCTTTGCAGCAATACGGAATCCCACACCCAATAGACGACGGCTGTTAAAACCGCAAAGATATAAAAGGCTGAATTAGAAAACAGAGATTGGCCTGACGGCTGCAAAAGACCGAAGATGATCCCGTTTGCAATGAACGACACCCCTAAATAATAAAGAAAATACAGCGGATGAAATCTCTTCGGCTTTTTATTCAGAAAGTATTGAAGCGGCAGCGCAAAAATCAAATAAGGAAACAAAAAATAAAACGCCATCGAAATGAAAGCCGCGATAATGAATTGATGAACATACAAAATAGAATAAATGACAGACATACATGCCGCCGACAGCAGCACGGTGTAATTATATTTCATCTGAAAACCTCCTATCAAAATAATATCGTACCATATTTTGAATCTGTCAATGCAGATTATCAGCTTGCTAGATTTTTTTCTTCCCGCCGGTTTAAACCTTTTCCGTCATGTCCATAATGGGACTAGATAAAAAAAGCACGGAGAGGAACGGTGGGGACCGATGAAACAGACAATGATGATCTGCATATATATTTTTCTTTTATTATCAGGAGCGCTTGCGGGTTTGACAAAAGAAGAAACGGCGCGGGCATCAGCCGATGAGCCCGTCGTCATACCGGATGAAGCGATCCGGCTCAGGATTTTGGCCAACAGTGATAACGATGAGGATCAAAAGCTCAAGCGCCAGATCAGAGATGCTGTAAACGAGCAAATCACGGACTGGGTGAAAGATATCACTTCCATTGAAGAAGCGCGGCGGCTCATTCGTTCGAAGCTTCCTGAAATTAAAGAAATCGCCAAACAAACGATGAAAGAAAAGGGTGCGCATCAATCCGTTTCAGTTCAATTCAATAAAATTTCGTTTCCGACAAAGCTGTACGGCAATATGGTCTATCCGGCCGGAAAATATGAAGCCATTTTAATTACACTCGGCAATGGCGAGGGCGCCAACTGGTGGTGCGTCTTGTTTCCGCCGCTGTGCTTCCTTGATTTCTCAAACGGCGAAGCGGTGAAAGATCAGGAAGACGGCGGACAGAAGCAGGAAGAAACGCAGAAACAGACAGAAAAAGTGCTGGATGACGTAAAAGCAAAGGCTGATAAAGCGAAGAAAGAAAATAAAGATGACGATGATACCGAAGTGAAGTTTTTCCTCGTCGATTGGATTTCAGATCTATTTTCCTGAAGCAAAAGGCATAAATCCGGATTCGATTCATAGATTGGAAGAAAGAGTTGATCGAAACGGAGGGAAATATATGTTTTATCAGCTGAGAGTGGCAAGAGATCAAGATACGGAGGCGCTGGAGGCCTTTTTGAAAAAGTCTGATACGGCACATGCGGAAATCGATCAGCAGATCAGCCGGTTTATCGTGCTGGAAGACAGCGAAAAAAAGATTGCCGCCTGTCTCGGGATCGAAAAATTCAGCGGCGGAAAAGGGCTTCTCCGTTCACTCGTCATGTCGGACAGGCTGAATCAAAGCCATATCGTTACACTGTTTCAAAGTATGGATGTGCTGTGCAAAAAACATGAGATTCAAGATGTCTACTTAGTCGCCAATCAGCCCTCATCTGCTGAGTTTCTGAATGTGATGGGATTTGAAGCGTGCGCCGATGCGCCTGATGAACTGTATACGTCCGAACATCTCCGCAACTCGTTATGCACAGAAGGTTCGTTTTTAATGGTGAAAACCTCTGCCTGATCTAACTTATACACAAGGTTATCCACTTATTAAAAAGTGTTGTCCACAGTTTGTGGATAACACTTGTTTTATTAAAGGACATCTTTTATACTTTCAAAAGGAATACACGAGAGAAAATAAAGTTTTACCGCTTTAAAATAAGGAGTTTGGTTATACATGAAAACAAGAAGATGGTTTGTGGATTGTTCCGCAGAATTATCCACAACCGATCCCCAAATTACACAAGCCGCGGAATTGCTCCGGCAGAATGAGGTTGTGGCTTTTCCGACAGAAACCGTTTACGGACTGGGCGCTAACGCTGAAAATACGGAAGCCGTAACGAAAATATATGAGGCGAAAGGAAGGCCGAGCGATAACCCGCTGATTGTGCATATATCCCATATCAGCCAGCTTGATCGTTTTATCAGCCATATTCCTGAGACGGCGAAAAAGCTTATGGAGCTATTCTGGCCGGGGGCGCTGACCCTTGTCCTGCCGTGTAAGCCCGGTGCGCTGTCACCCCGTGTCACCGCGGGACTTGAGACGGTAGCGGTCAGAATGCCTGATCATCCGGCAGCATTAGCCCTCATCAGCTCGGCCGGACTGCCGATCGCCGCGCCGAGCGCCAATTTATCAGGAAAACCGAGCCCGACGAAGGCCGAGCATGTCGCTCATGATTTAAACGGCCGTATTGCCGGTATTGTGGACGGCGGCGCGACGGGAATCGGAGTGGAATCAACCGTTCTGTCCTGTACGGGGAAACAGCCCGTGCTGCTTCGTCCGGGAGGCGTGACAAAAGAGCAGATTGAATCCGCCGCCGGTCCGGTTCTTGTGGATAAAGGGCTGACCGAAGAAGATGAGGTTCCTATTTCTCCCGGTATGAAATATACACATTACGCGCCTTCTGCGCCGATGGCTATTGCCGACGGCGGCGCCCAGAGAATTCAAGAACTGGCAGACGCATATAAAAGCCGGGGAAAACGAATCGGCATTTTGACAACAGAAGAGAACGCCGATAGTTACCAGGCTGATTATATCAAGGTCTGCGGCAGACGCGCCGACCTTGAAACAGTGGCGTCCGCCTTATACGATGCGCTCCGCAGCTTTGATGAAGCGGAAGTGGATATGATTATTTCTGAGTCCTTTCCGGATACCGGAGTGGGGCTCGCCGTTATGAACAGGCTGATGAAAGCCGCAGGCGGCACCGTTATCCATTAACTTGTTCTACCCCTTATCGGACATGCATAAGCTAAACAAGCGGGCACGTCCAAGGGGGTTTTTATTCATGTCGAATCTATTCATCGGGGAACTTGTCTCCTTAAGCATCATGGCATTTGCTTTGGGGACGGATGCCTTTTCCGTCGGGCTCGGAATGGGAATGATTCAGCTGAAGAAAAAACAGATTTTTCATATAGGGGTTGTCATCGGGCTGTTTCATGTCATGATGCCGCTTGTGGGAATGGCGGCCGGGCATCTGCTGTCCGGTTTTCTGGGGATGCTCGCCGTTTACATCGGCGGATCTCTTCTTTTCATTTTAGGGGTGCAGATGATGATCGCCGCGTTTAAACAATCGGACGGGCCGCTCATATCTCCGGCAGGCTCGGGACTGTTGCTGTTTGCGGTCGGTGTCAGTCTGGACAGCTTTTCTGTCGGGCTCAGTCTCGGGATGAACGGCTCCAATCCGTTTCTGGCCGTTACGCTGTTCGGGGTCTTCAGCACCGTTTTAACATGGGCGGGCCTTTTGGCGGGTAGAAAGGTGCAGTCGTGGCTCGGCTCCTACAGCGAAGCGCTTGGCGGAGCCATTTTGATCGGATTCGGGCTGAAACTGCTTTTACCGATATAAGATACGTAAAAAAAGAAACGAAGATGCCGTTTCTTTTTTCTTCATTTATAATAGGCAGTAAGAGGTGACGGACATGAAAATAATCTTTGTTTGTACAGGCAATACGTGCCGCAGTCCCATGGCTGAGGCTCTTTTTAAATCCATAGCAGAAACGAAAGGGCTGGATGTCAGCGTAAGCTCGGCCGGCGTATTCGCGTCTCCGCACGGA
Source organism: Bacillus sp. YH3-2-B2 (assembly GCF_053663335.1). NCBI lineage: Bacteria > Bacillati > Bacillota > Bacilli > Caryophanales > Bacillaceae > Bacillus > Bacillus sp. YH3-2-B2. The sequence continues at coordinate 408,332 of NZ_JBSJQE010000002.1, forward strand.
AAAGCGTCGGCTCATGCCGTAGAAGCGCTGTTTGAAAAACGGATCGCCCTCAATCACAGTTCATCTCCCTTATCGGAAGAACATATCGAGACGGCCGATCTGGTGCTGGCGATGACCGAACAGCATAAACAGCTGATTGAAGGCCGATATCAAAACAGTCAGGGCAAAGTCTTTACCATTAAAGAATACGTAACGGGGGAAAACGGCGATATCTCTGACCCGTTCGGCGGTCCGCTTGATGTTTATAAACAGACGCGGGACGAACTGGAGGAGCTGCTGACTCTTTTGGCTGATCAATTGCTTGACGGGAAAAGCAAGTAATCTGTCAGAAAATCTGCAAACAGGTCATTTGCAAAACGAATGTGAAAGAGTAGAATGAAATCAACGGATTTCGTAATAAAAAGGACAAGCACACTGGGCTGTCTTCGCCCAGCCACACCTAGGAGGTAAATGAATGAAAGTAGCTATTGCGTCAGATCACGGCGGCGTCCATATCCGCGAAGAAATAAAAAGTCTTTTGGATGAATTGCAGATTGAATACATTGATATGGGCTGTGAATGCGGCGCCGGCTCTGTCGATTATTCAGATTACGCTTTTCCGGTAGCGGAAAAAGTGGTGAACGGCGAAGCTGACAGGGGAATTTTAATTTGCGGCACAGGCATCGGCATGAGCATCTCCGCAAATAAGGTAAAGGGCATACGCTGTGCGCTTGCCCATGACACCTTCAGCGCAAAAGCGACGCGTGAACACAATGACACGAATGTTCTTGCGATGGGCGAACGCGTCATCGGCCCGGGGCTGGCGCGCGAAATCGCAAAAGTCTGGCTGACGACTGAATTTACGGGCGGCCGCCACGAACGGCGGATCGGCAAAATCGCAGATTACGAAGAAAAAAATCTGTAAGAGGTGCTGGACAATGGAAGAGATGAAGCAAAAATGGACGGACATGCTGACTGAGTTTCAAGAGCAGGCAGGACTGACGGACGGCAGTCTGCTGGTGATCGGGTGCAGTACAAGTGAAGCCGCCGGAAGCCGGATCGGCACCGCCGGAAGCGGGGATTGGGCTGAATTGATATACAGCGGACTTAACCGGTTTAAGGAAAAAACGGGTGTGCATCTTGCTTTTCAATGCTGCGAGCATTTAAACAGGGCGCTTGTCATTGAAGCGGAAACGGCCGAGCGGTTCAGGCTCCCCATTGTTTCAGCCGTCCCCGTCCCGAAAGCGGGCGGAGCGATGGCCTCTTATGCATACCGGCAGATGCGTTCTCCAGTGCTCGCTGAATCGATTCAGGCTGACGCCGGGATTGACATCGGTGATACGTTCATCGGCATGCATCTGAAACCCGTTGCCGTCCCTGTCCGGATATCGAGCCGTGAGCTTGGAGAAGCACATGTGACGATGGCCCGGACAAGACCGAAGCTGATAGGCGGAATTCGCGCCGTTTATGAATGCGAATGATGAAAATGCTTTTCCTGTATAATGTTCGTGTTTTCTAATTAAATTTTGTGATTTTTTTAAATAAGCTGTTACATTCACCTGAAAAACCATGTACAATAAGGGTGGTAAAAATAAAGAACAGGAAACGGATAGGAGAGGATCTCGCTGATGAAACATTTACCTGTACAAGATAAACAAGTGTTTAACGCCATCAAAGATGAGCGTAAGCGTCAACAGACTAAGATCGAATTAATTGCTTCTGAAAACTTCGTGACGGAAGCGGTAATGGAAGCGCAAGGCTCTGTTTTAACAAACAAATATGCTGAAGGCTACCCCGGCAAACGCTACTACGGCGGCTGTGAGCATGTTGATGTCGTTGAGGACATCGCCCGCGACCGCGCGAAAGAGATTTTCGGAGCTGAGCATGTAAACGTTCAGCCGCACTCAGGCGCTCAGGCGAACATGGCTGTTTACTTCACGATTTTAGAGCACGGCGACACGGTGCTCGGGATGAACCTCTCCCACGGCGGCCACTTAACACACGGAAGCCCGGTTAATTTCAGCGGCGTTCAATACAACTTTGTAGAATACGGTGTCGATAAAGACACGCAATATATAGATTATGAAGATGTGCGTGAAAAAGCGCTGGCGCATAAGCCGAAACTCATCGTAGCCGGAGCGAGCGCATACCCCCGCACGATCGACTTTAAAAAATTCCGCGAAATCGCTGATGAAGTCGGCGCTTACTTCATGGTAGACATGGCGCATATCGCGGGTCTTGTCGCAGCCGGTCTTCATCCGAATCCGGTTCCTTACGCTGACTTTGTAACGACAACGACTCACAAAACACTTCGCGGACCCCGCGGAGGAATGATCCTTTGCCGTGAAGAGTTTGGCAAAAAGATTGATAAATCCATTTTCCCGGGAATCCAAGGCGGACCGCTTATGCATGTCATCGCGGCCAAAGCCGTTTCTTTCGGAGAAGTGCTTGAAGATGATTTCAAAACATATGCGCAAAACGTCATCTCGAACGCGAAGCGCCTGGCTGAGTCTCTGAACAAAGAGGGCATTCAGCTCGTATCAGGCGGAACGGATAACCACCTTGTACTTGTCGACCTCCGTTCTCTCGGACTGACCGGAAAAGTCGCTGAACACGTTCTTGATGAAATCGGCATTACATCTAATAAAAACGCGATCCCTTACGATCCGGAAAAACCGTTCGTCACAAGCGGAATCCGTCTCGGTACGGCAGCTGTGACAAGCCGCGGCTTTGACGGTGACGCGCTTGAAGAAGTCGGCGCCATCATCGGCCTCGCGCTGAAAAATCATGAAGACGAAGCAAAACTTGAAGAAGCGAAACAGCGCGTATCAGCCTTGACTGAAAAGTTTCCTTTATATAAAGAACTGGACTATTAATAAGGAAGAAACCCGCCGGAACCTTAATCCGGCGGGTTTTTTTATGATTTTCTTGAAACTGTTTGTCTTTTTCTGTAGAATCAATAGAAGTGTGAAAAAGTCACTCGGACAACAAAAAAGGAGCTGAACACAGTATGGGAAAGGTTTACGTATTTGATCATCCTTTAATCCAGCATAAGCTGACATATATTCGGAATGAAAATACAGGCACAAAGGATTTCAGAGACCTTGTGGATGAAGTCGCATCACTGATGGCGTTTGAAATTACACGTGATCTTCCTCTTAAAGAAGTGGAAGTGAAAACACCTGTTCAAACAGCGACATCCAAAGTGATTTCAGGGAAGAAACTCGGTATCGTGCCGATCCTGAGAGCGGGTCTCGGAATGGTTGACGGCATGCTGAAATTAATCCCGGCCGCTAAAGTGGGACATGTCGGATTATACCGTGATCCGGAAACCTTAAAACCGGTGGAATACTATGTCAAGCTTCCTTCTGATGTAGAAGAACGCGAATTTATTGTCGTGGATCCGATGCTTGCTACGGGAGGCTCTGCGGTGGAAGCGATCAACAGCCTGAAAAAGCGCGGCGCGAGAAACATTCGTTTTATGTGTCTTGTAGCGGCTCCGGAAGGCGTGGAAGAGCTGCAGAAACATCATTCTGACGTTGATATTTATATCGCCGCCCTTGATGAAAAACTGAATGAAAAAGGCTATATCGTTCCGGGCCTCGGTGACGCGGGTGACAGACTGTACGGAACCAAATAAATCGGAAAACCTCATTCAGGGGGTTTTCTTTTTTTATCCAGATATTTGCTGAATGGGCAGAGTTCATACATTTATAGGTGAATTTGTGAACATTCTGTGTATGCTTCCGGTATAAAAAGTTTTTTAACTTTAAACAGATTGACACATGTTAGGGGCTATTGTATGCTAAACGAGGGTATTATGAGAAGGTTTTCATTCCTTTCATTTCTAGTATCCATCCTCATTTTAAATCCTCCAAAAAAACCCGTTATATGAGGATTTATCTAAGCGAATGAAACAGCATCCCGTGGCATCAGGAGGATGAGTGGTTTTTTCGAACAGGCCGTTTTGCGGACAAAAAAGGCCTTCTGCAAGGGTTAACCGCATGTTTTGCCGTATCCAGGAATTATATTACATTTTCATCAGGAGACAGATAGTTGATGGACGATCCCAATCTTACATTCAGCAGACAACGGAGATATGTATTTGTAATCTTAGCAATCTATTTGCTGGGATATGGTCTTACGGCGTATAAAACTGTTTTTTTAGGCCTCTTTTTGGGAACTGTTTTCAGTTTGTTTAATTTGTGGCTCTTGACCAGAAGAATGAATGCTTTTGACAAGGCCGTGGCGAAAGGAAAGTCCATACGATCACTCGGGAGCGCAGCGCGTTGGTGCAATGCGATACTTGCGATGGCTGTCGCCTTTAAATATCCCGATAAAGTCAGTGTGGCAAGTGTGATTATTGGATTAATGACAATTTATCCCGTCATTATGATAGATTCCATTATTCAGCTCAAACGTTCATCAATGGAAGAGAGGTGAAAACCCATTGAATCACGATTACAGAACTATTGATTTGTTTGGTCTTACTTTTAATCTGACAAACATTCTGATGATTACTGTGGCAAGTGTGATTGTGCTGCTGATTGCGATTCTTACTACAAGAACGCTGTCCATCCGTCCGGGAAAAGCCCAGAACTTCATGGAATGGATTGTTGATTTTGTCCGCAATATTATAGGCAGTACAATGGATTTAAAAACAGGGGCTAACTTCTTGGCGCTTGGTGTAACCTTGCTGATGTACATATTTGTATCAAATATGCTAGGGCTGCCGTTTTCTGTAACGGTCGGACACGAGCTTTGGTGGAAATCACCGACGGCCGATCCGGCTATTACTCTGACTCTAGCCGTTATGGTTGTGTCGTTAACGCACTATTACGGCGTGAAGATGAAAGGTTTGAAGGAATACTCTAAGGATTACCTCAGACCGGTTCCGCTTATGTTCCCGATGAAGATCATTGAGGAGTTTGCGAATACGCTGACACTCGGACTTCGTCTTTACGGTAACATTTTCGCCGGGGAAATTCTTCTTGGCCTGCTTGCGAATCTGGCGACGAATTTCTACTCAAACAGTTTCTTTCTCGGTTTGGTCGGCACAGTCGGAGCCATTATTCCGATGCTTGCATGGCAGGCATTCAGCTTGTTCATCGGTACCATCCAGGCATTTATCTTTACGATGCTGACGATGGTGTACATGTCACACAAAATCAGTCATGATCATTAAAATCATATATCCATTCGGATAACATTTTAAAGGAGGAACTTTTTCATGAATTTAATAGCAGCTGCAATTGCAATCGGTTTAGGTGCACTTGGTGCAGGTATTGGTAACGGTCTGATCGTTTCACGTACGGTAGAGGGAATCGCCCGTCAGCCGGAAGCAGGAAAAGAACTTAGAACTCTTATGTTCATGGGTATCGCATTGGTTGAGGCCCTTCCGATTATCGCTGTCGTTATCGCGTTCTTAGCGTTCTTTGGCTAAGCAAAAAAGCCTTATATGAACTAAAAATGGCGAAGATCACTCTAAGAGAACCTTCGCCATTGCTTTATGTCTGATAAGCAGGCCGTCCCGAAACGGCTTTTTATCAGCAGAGAAAACCTGCAGAAGGGAGTTGCCGTAGTAGATGTCTCAATTACCTCTTGAATTAGGACTGTCGTTTAACGGCGGAGATATCCTATTCCAATTGTTAGCTATGTTAGTTTTATTAGCGCTTCTCAAGAAATTCGCTCTGGGACCGCTATTAAATATAATGAAACAGCGTGAAGATCATATCGCCGGCGAAATTACGTCCGCTGAAGAAAGAAATAAAGAAGCGCAGAAGCTGATTGAAGAGCAGCGCGTTCTTTTAAAAGAAGCGAAACAGGAATCACAATCACTCATTGAAAATGCGAAAAAACTGGGTGAAAAGCAGAAGGAAGACATTATCCAGGCTGCACGCGCCGAGTCTGAAAGATTGAAAGAAGCGGCGAGAACCGAAATTGTCAAAGAAAAAGAACAAGCGGTTTCCGCACTTCGCGAGCAAGTCGCATCACTTTCTGTCTTAATCGCATCGAAAGTGATTGAAAAAGAGCTTGATGAACAAGCCCAGGAACAACTGATTCAGGACTATCTTAAAGAGGTAGGAGAAAGCCGATGAGTGGATCTGCTGTCTCTAAACGATACGCGTCAGCGCTTTTCGACATTGCCGTTGAGACTTCTCAAATCAATGAAATCGAAGAAGAGCTTACCGTACTAAAAGAAGTGTTCCGGAACGAAGCCGGATTACAGGAAGTGTTAAGCCATCCGAAGGTATCGGCCGCTAAGAAAAAAGAGCTGATTCAGCAATCGTTCGGCGCACTGTCTGAGTCTGTGCTGCATACGATTTTTCTTCTGATTGACCGCCGCCGGTCTTCGATTGTGCCTGATCTCACAGACGAGTTTATCAAACTTGCCAATCAGGCCCGTCAGACAGAGGACGCGGTTGTTTATTCAGTAAAACCGCTGTCAGAAGCGGAAATGTTATCATTGTCTCAAGTGTTTGCAAAAAAAGCCGGAATCGCTTCGCTCAGAATCAGAAATGAAGTGCAGACGGATTTAATAGGCGGCATTAAAGTCCGCATTGGAAACCGGATTTATGACGGAAGCGTAAGCGGAAAGCTTGAGCGCATGGAACGTCAACTTGCCGGAGGAAATCGATAGAAGGGGTGAAACCTAAGTGAGCATCAAAGCTGAAGAGATTAGCACGCTGATAAAGCAGCAAATTCAAAATTACCAATCTGAAATTGAAGTTCATGACGTAGGTACAGTCATCCAAGTCGGAGACGGTATTGCGCGTGTACACGGCCTTGACAATTGTATGGCCGGTGAACTTGTTGAGTTTTCAAACGGCGTTTTGGGTATGGCTCAAAACCTTGAAGAATCCAACGTAGGTATCGTTATCTTAGGACCTTACAGAGATATCCGCGAAGGTGATGAGGTCAAAAGAACGGGCCGCATCATGGAAGTTCCTGTAGGTGAAGAATTAATCGGACGTATCGTCAACCCGCTCGGACAGCCGGTAGACGGACTGGGTCCGATTCTGACAAGCAAAACACGTCCGATCGAAAGCCAGGCTCCAGGCGTAATGGACCGTAAATCGGTACATGAGCCGCTGCAAACGGGTATCAAAGCGATTGACGCGTTAATTCCGATCGGCCGCGGACAGCGTGAGCTGATTATCGGGGACCGTCAGACAGGTAAAACATCTGTTGCGATTGATACAATCTTAAACCAAAAAGATCAAGACATGATCTGTGTGTACGTAGCGATCGGCCAAAAAGAATCTACAGTGCGCGGCGTGGTGGAAACACTTCGTAAGCATGGCGCGCTTGATTACACGATTGTCGTGACGGCGTCCGCTTCACAGCCGGCTCCGCTTCTTTACCTTGCACCGTATGCAGGGGTGACAATGGGTGAAGAATTCATGTACAACGGCAAGCACGTTCTCGTCGTATATGATGATTTATCCAAACAAGCAGCCGCTTACCGTGAGCTGTCATTGCTTCTTCGCCGTCCGCCGGGCCGTGAAGCATTCCCTGGGGATGTATTCTATCTTCACTCCCGTCTGCTTGAGCGCGCAGCCAAGCTGAGTGACGCTAAAGGCGCAGGATCAATTACGGCGCTGCCGTTCGTCGAAACACAAGCAGGAGATATCTCCGCTTATATTCCGACAAACGTCATTTCCATTACTGACGGACAGATTTTCCTTCAATCCGACCTATTCTTCTCAGGCGTGCGTCCTGCGATCAATGCCGGATTATCCGTATCCCGTGTCGGCGGGTCAGCCCAAATCAAAGCGATGAAAAAGGTAGCGGGAACATTGCGTCTTGACCTTGCTTCATACCGTGAACTTGAAGCATTCGCCCAATTCGGATCTGATCTTGACCAGGCGACTCAGGCGAAACTGAACCGCGGTGCGCGTACAGTTGAAGTGCTGAAACAAGACTTGAATAAGCCGCTTCCGGTTGAAAAACAGGTAGCCATTCTTTATGCGCTGACAAAAGGATATCTTGATGATATTCCGGTTGCGGATATCAGACGTTTTGAAGAAGAGTACTACATGTACCTTGATCAAAACCATAAAGATCTGCTTGACGGCATTGCGAAAACAGGAAACCTTCCTGCTGATGAAGACTTCAAAGCTGCAATCGAAGGCTTCAAACGCACATTTGCACCAAGCAACTAACCCTTAGAAGATGAGAGAAAAAGGTTCTCTTTTTCTCTCTTTTTACGCAAATGAAGAATAAAGGTGGTGAAATCTTTGGCCTCATTACGCGATATTAAGTCAAGGATCACGTCAACGAAAAAAACAAGCCAGATTACAAAAGCCATGCAGATGGTATCCGCTGCGAAGCTGAACCGTGCGGAAACCAACGCGAAGTCATTTGCTCCGTATATGGATAAGATCCAGGAGGTTGTGTTTAACGTCGGAAAAGGCGCGAAAAACGCGAAACACCCGATGCTTGTCTCAAGAGAAGTGAAAAAGACGGCGTATCTCGTCATTACGTCTGACCGCGGGCTTGCGGGTGCGTTTAACAGTTCGGTTTTGCGAAACGCTTACCGCACCATTCAAGAACGCCATCAGTCTAAAGATGAATACACGGTGATTGCAATCGGCAGAGTCGGCCGCGATTTCTTCAAAAAACGGGAGATGCCGATTTTGTCTGAGTTAGTGGGGCTTGGCGACGAGGTCACTTTTGCTCAGATTAAAGATTTGACCCGTCAGACGGTTCAAATGTTTATCGACGGCGCATTTGATGAACTGCATTTGGTGTATAACCATTTCGTCAGTGCGATTTCACAGGAAGTGACGGAGAAAAAAGTGCTGCCTTTAACGGATTTCGGAACGAGCGGCGGGAAGCGCACGGCTTCTTACGAGTTCGAACCGGATGAAGAAGAGGTGCTCGAAGTGCTGCTTCCTCAATATGCGGAAAGCTTAATTTACGGCGCGCTTCTTGACAGTAAAGCAAGTGAACACGCTGCGAGAATGACAGCAATGAAAAATGCGACTGATAATGCGAAAGAACTCATTGATTCACTTTCGCTTTCATATAACCGCGCGCGTCAAGCGGCGATTACACAAGAAATTACCGAAATTGTCGGCGGTGCAGCCGCTTTAGAATAGAAAGATTTTGTCAGGAGGGATAGCGATGAAGAAAGGACGCGTAAGTCAGGTGCTTGGACCGGTTGTCGACGTACGTTTCGAGGACGGCCACTTGCCTGCGATTTATAATGCGATTAAAGTTTCACAGCCAGCTACAGGCGAAAATGAAGTAGGCATCGACCTAACGCTAGAGGTTGCTCTTCATTTAGGCGATGATACAGTCCGTACAATTGCCATGGCATCTACGGACGGAATTCAGCGCGGAATGGAAGCCGTTGATACAGGTGCGCCGATTTCCGTTCCTGTCGGTGATGTGACTCTCGGACGCGTATTTAACGTACTGGGAGATAAAATTGATTTAAATGAACCGCTGCCTGCGGATGCTCAAAAGGACCCGATCCACAGATCAGCTCCTTCATTCGATGAGCTTTCAACTGAGGTTGAAATTCTTGAAACTGGAATTAAGGTTGTTGACCTGCTCGCTCCTTACATCAAGGGCGGTAAAATCGGATTGTTCGGCGGCGCCGGCGTAGGTAAAACCGTATTAATCCAGGAATTAATCAACAACATCGCGCAAGAGCACGGCGGTATTTCCGTATTCGCCGGTGTAGGAGAGCGTACTCGTGAAGGGAACGACCTTTTCTACGAAATGAGCGATTCAGGCGTTATCAAGAAAACAGCCATGGTCTTCGGACAAATGAACGAGCCGCCGGGCGCACGTATGCGTGTAGCACTGACGGGTCTTACAATGGCTGAGCATTTCCGTGATAAACAAGGACAGGACGTACTGTTCTTTATCGATAACATTTTCCGTTTCACACAAGCGGGTTCAGAGGTTTCCGCGCTTCTCGGCCGTATGCCTTCTGCGGTTGGTTATCAGCCGACGCTTGCGACAGAAATGGGTCAGCTTCAAGAGCGTATTACGTCTACAAACGTTGGTTCAGTTACATCTATCCAGGCGATCTACGTGCCTGCCGATGACTACACAGACCCGGCTCCGGCGACAACGTTCGCTCACTTGGATGCAACGACTAACCTTGAGCGTAAATTAACTGAAATGGGTATCTACCCTGCGGTTGATCCGCTGGCTTCCACTTCCCGCGCGCTTGCTCCGGAAATTGTCGGAGAAGAGCATTATGCGGTGGCGCGTGAAGTCCAGTCAACGCTTCAGCGTTACAAAGAACTTCAGGATATTATCGCGATTCTCGGTATGGACGAATTAGGTGAAGAAGACAAGCTTGTCGTTCACCGCGCACGCCGTATCCAGTTCTTCCTTTCTCAAAACTTCCACGTAGCTGAGCAGTTTACGGGACAAAAGGGTTCTTACGTGCCTGTTAAAGAAACGGTACGAGGTTTTAAAGAAATCCTTTCCGGTAAATATGACCATCTTCCGGAAGATGCATTCCGTCTTGTGGGACGCATTGAAGAAGTCATTGAGAATGCAAAAGAGATGGGTGTAGAAGTTTAATCTGGTCCTAGGAGGGTAAAAGCATGAAGACCGTTAAAGTCAATATCGTTACTCCCGACGGCCCAGTATATGATGCTGATATTGAAATGGTGAGTGTAAGAGCCGAGAGCGGTGATCTCGGTATCCTGCCTGGCCATATTCCGACCGTGGCTCCGCTTAAAATCGGCGCTGTCCGCCTTAAAAAAGACGGGCAGACCGAATTGGCGGCTGTCAGCGGCGGATTTTTAGAAGTCCGTCCTGATCAGGTCACTATCCTTGCACAAGCCGCTGAAACAGCGGAAAGCATTGATAAAGAGCGCGCCCTTGCTGCGAAAAAGCGGGCGGAAGACCGTTTGAACAAACGATCAGATGATACTGACATTCGTCGGGCTGAGCTTGCGTTACAGCGGGCTGTAAACAGATTGGATGTTGCAGGAAACTAAAAAAGAATCCTTCTCGGCTGTCTGAGAAGGATTCTTTTTCTATATTAACGCATAAGAGATTCATAGACGCCGATAAGCGGATGATCCTCTTCTTTTTGCAGATATAAATGTTCGCAGCAGTTGTCGGTGTGCCACGTTTTGTTTCCTCTCCGCACACCCGTCGTATAAGCGCCGTCCGTATACGGATAAGGTTTGACGACCCATTCGGCATCGTCATGATGTCTGATGGCGCAATCGATGACATACACACTGAGCATTTTCTCAAATTCGTCAATCGGCAGGTTCCAATCCGCCAAAAGCAGCTCTTTTATGCTGCGGAAGTAAAGAGCTTCCACTGCCAGCAGGCTGCCGGGTGAATAATCAAGAGAAATGTTGAAAAACTGACATAATTCTTTCAGTTCCTCTGTTTGAGACTGTCTATAATCATAGTAGAATGCTATCGCTTCCCACTCGTGGTCAAATACGGGAAGTGTTTCTCCATACTGCTTTTCCGGATGAAAAAAGGAATGATTCATATTCCCATCTCCTTTCCAAAAAAGTATATCATACCGGAGAACGGACATTTAAGCGGGGATTGCCCCTAATTTTGGATAAAAATTCTGATGTAAAAATGATCATCTTTCTCTCTTCTTCTTATATAATAAGAGAGGATATGAGGGGCGGAAAAAATGAAAGGAGATGGAATTTGTGAATGTATTGGGGCAGCAGGCCGCAATCAGCATCCTGGTTCACCTGGTATGCATTGCGGTGACATGGTGGGCGCTTCAGGCCGTCAACTTTGATCCGCTGATCCGAAAAGGAAAAATAGTGCAGGCGAGGCTGCTGATCATTCTTCTTACCATTGCGATCGGTACGGCAGTCGCCAACTTCTTTTTAGATTATCTTACCTATTCGAAACAGCTTCCATACTTATTTTAAGATGTTTCGTCTGTTGAAATGAAGGGAATCGCTGGGTGAGAAACCAATTTTTCTTCACCCGCTTGGCGAGTTTTGACGAAGTTTTCCATGTATTGCTTTCCCCGGCTCCGGCAAAAATGGGAGTAAGGGGGAGAGATCGATATGAAGAAAAAAAGAGCAGGCCGCATCATCTTGTTTTTTGTTTTTTTAAGCGCCTTAATAGCGGTATTTCATTCCATTCATGCAAGTGAGCTGTCTCCGCTTGCCCAGATTGCCGAAGGAATGGAGCGGCAGCAGGTCACTGTGGATGAATGGACGCTTCATGCGAAAAAAAATCTGAACCTGTCACTGAGTGAATTTGATGACAAGGTAAAAGAACTGAAGACGCAGTATCCGCAATATCATTGGGAATCCGCGCGGGAAGATAAAATCGTAAAGGCCGTCGGCACGTATTCTGACAAAAAAAATCACACAACTTTTAAACTGCAGCTCGTCACTACCCTCAAAAACCAGAACCCAACTTCGTATTTATTATATGAGCAAATGAGCCCGGAGCAACCGGAAAACTGGAATGATACATATGAACAGTTTGAACGGCAGGCACATGACATATTTCAAAATAAAGTATTTATTTTTACTTGTCTAAAGGGTCATTTAAATGATAATATGAGTATTGTTTTGCAAAAAAAAGCAGAACAGCTCATGAAAGAATTTGAAGCAAGTCCAGTTGAACATGTAGTTGAGCCTCATTTCGTTTCTGTTTCTGCATTTACATATAAGTGGACAGATTACATCATGACATCGAAACATAAGATGAATGTGCAAGTTGCGCTTAGAAGTGCGGGAATGGGCGGAAAACATACCGTTACGGTTGGCACACCAATCGTGACGACTGAATATTAATATAGAGAATATAGGGACGCGGAGGGGAATACCTTGGAAAAAATCATCGTCCGCGGCGGTCAGAAGTTAAACGGCACAGTGAAAGTTGAAGGAGCAAAAAATGCCGTTTTACCAGTTATCGCTGCATCTTTATTAGCAAGTGAAGAAAAAAGCGTAATATGTGATGTACCTACGCTCTCCGATGTATATACAATTAATGAAGTGTTGCGTCATTTAGGAGCAGATGTGCATTTTGAGAATAATGAAGTTACCGTAAACGCTTCTTACGCTTTAGAAACAGAAGCACCTTTTGAATATGTGCGCAAAATGCGCGCGTCAGTGCTTGTTATGGGCCCTCTGTTAGCCCGTACGGGTCATTCAAGAGTAGCGCTTCCGGGCGGCTGCGCAATCGGCTCAAGACCGATTGATCAGCATTTAAAAGGCTTTGAAGCAATGGGTGCAAAAATCAAAGTAGGCAACGGCTTTATTGAAGCAGAAGTGGAAGGCCGTCTGCAGGGCGCAAAAATCTATTTAGATTTCCCAAGTGTGGGTGCGACAGAAAACTTGATTATGGCAGCTGCTTTAGCTGAAGGAACAACAACGCTTGAAAACGTGGCAAAAGAGCCTGAAATCGTTGACTTAGCGAACTATATCAATGCGATGGGCGGAAAAATCCGCGGAGCCGGCACAGGCACCATTAAAATTGAAGGTGTCGAGAAGCTTCACGGCGTAAGACACAACATCATTCCTGACCGTATTGAGGCGGGTACTTTCATGGTGGCTGCGGCTATCACGGAAGGAAATGTATTAGTAAAAGGTGCGGTTCCTGAGCATCTTACGTCTTTAATTGCGAAAATGGAAGAAATGGGAGTCAAAATTACGGATGAAGGAGAAGGCCTTCGTGTCATCGGTCCAGCCCAGCTGAAGCCGATCGACATTAAAACGATGCCTCACCCAGGATTCCCGACTGATATGCAGTCGCAAATGATGGCGCTGCTTCTCCGTGCGAGCGGAACAAGCATGATTACTGAAACTGTGTTTGAAAACCGTTTTATGCATGCTGAAGAATTCCGCCGGATGAATGGCGACATTAAAATTGAAGGACGTTCTGTGATCATTAACGGTCCTGTACAGCTGCAAGGCGCAGAAGTTGCCGCTACGGACCTGCGTGCGGGCGCGGCGCTGATTCTTGCGGGATTAGTGGCTGAAGGTCATACACGCGTCACGGAACTGAAGCACTTGGATCGCGGTTATGTGAATTTCCATAAAAAACTTGCGGCTCTCGGCGCTGACATCGAGCGTGTCGTTGATGAAACGGCCGCTGAACAAGAAAGCAAAGAAGTCGTAACTGACCTAAACGCATAATGGCTGTAAAAACAGTATGTCAATCTGGCATACTGTTTTTTTATGGTTTATCATCATTATTATGCTCTGATTTTCAAAAAAGAATACGTTTTTCGCGTGAAAAATGGAATAAGATTCTGTCCAAAAGGAAGTCATATTAGCTTGTCCCTGCCCATAAGATGAAGTAGAGTCGAATCCCAAGCAGGAGGCAGCTGATATATGAAACCGATTGTATTTCTACTATCCGGGCTGTGTATACTTATTCTTCTTGTTCCCACCATTCTCGTTCTTCCGTTTCAGGCGGAAAAAGGAGCAGCCGTAAACAGAGAGCCCGGACACAAAACAACACACACCACACGAGAAACAAAAGGAGCAGAAACATTGAAAGAATCACCTGTATCCATTCCGGTTTATCGGACATCCAATCATTCTGTAGAGAACATTCCGCTTGAAGAGTACGTGATCGGTGTCGTGGCTTCCGAAATGCCCGCAAACTTTAAACCGGAAGCCTTAAAAGCCCAGGCGCTCGCCGCCCGGACCTTCATCGTCAGGCTGATGGTCGCTGACTCAGCCGTTCAGGCGCCGAAAGGATCACTGGTGGATGATACGCAAATGTTCCAAGTCTATCAAAGCAAAAGCCAGCTGAAAAAAGAATGGGGTTCTAAGTACGCACACAACCTCAAGAAAATCACAAACGCGGTCGCCGGCACGCAAGGAAAGATTTTAACGTACGACAACAAGCCGATTGAGGCATCTTTCTTCTCTACGAGCAACGGGTATACGGAAAATGCGGAAGCCTATTGGACAAGCGCCATTCCTTATTTAAAGAGCGTGAAAAGTCCGTGGGATAAGCAATCGCCGAAATATCTCGCCACCCAGACCTTCAGTGTGCCGGAGTTTCAGCAAAAGCTCGGCGTGCAGCTCTCGGGGCAAAACACGGTAGGGCAGATTACGGCCAGAACGCCGGGCCATCAAGTGGCAACGGCCGTCATAAACGGCAAAAAGCTGAAGGGAAGAGACATCCGGGAAAAACTCGGACTCCGTTCTGCCGACTTTGAATGGAAACGGAACGGCGGCAGCATCACCATTACGACAAAAGGATTCGGCCACGGCGTCGGCATGAGCCAGTACGGGGCCAATTACATGGCGGAGCAGGGGAAATCCGTGGCGGACATCGTCAAGCATTATTATCAGGGAGTGGACATATCCGAAGCAGATTCATTTTTAAACAAATATATGGCGAAAAAATAGACGCTTTCATGAGCGTCTGTTTTTTTGAAAACTATTCCATAAACGGTAAAGCAACCAACAGACTCATATAACGAAAGCCTAAAGGCTGACAAATGCCGTCTGAAGGCTGAGCGCCGGGTGAAAATCACTGATAAAAATGCCGCATCTATGTGAATATACGCAAAAATAATGAGGAACGCCGTCCTATTTATTTCCCTTTTCATCTCATTTACGATAAATATTGTTCGGCGTTGAACGTAAATCTATTGAAAAGGGGAAGAAGCAATGAAAAAAACACTTTCACTCATAATCATGCTCGGATTGATGCTGACTGCTGCATCTCCTGCTTTTGCTGCCGAGAATGCAAACGAGAAGACATTTTTATTTAAAAACAATATCGCCATTTTGCTTGATGCAAGCGGCAGTATGGCGAAACGGATTGACGGCGTTTCCAAATACAATATGGCAAAAGATGAAATCGTCCGTTTTGCAGATCGAATTAAGTCTACATCACAGGTCAGAATGACGGTTTTCGGTTCGGAAGGCAATAATAAAAACTCCGGCAAAGTTCAATCTTGTGAATCCATTCGCGGTGTATACGGATTCCAAAAGTTTGACAGACAGAGCTTCCTCAATTCTCTGAACGGAATCGGGCCTACGGGCTGGACACCGATTGCAAAAGCATTAGAAGATGCGAAGGCTTCTTTTAACGGCGTTCATAAATTCGGCTTTAAATCCGTTTACCTGTTGACAGACGGTGAGGAGACATGCGGCGGAGATCCTATTAAGACAGCGAAAGAACTTCGCAAACATCATATTAAAGTCAACGTGATCGGCTTTGACTTTAAAGAAGGCTTCAACGGACAGCTTCACGCAATTGCCGGTGCGGGCGGAGGAAAATATTACGAAGCTCACAGCCAAAAGGATATGAACCGCATCTTTACGATGGAAGCGAGTTCATTAGCGAAATAAGAAAAGGTGCCGTTTAGCGGCCCTTTTTTTTATGTTCCATTTAACAAAAGTTTCAAGAAAAGATGAAGAGAAAACTGTAAAAAGAATCAGATTCCGGACTTATATTACAAAAAGGGCGAAAAAGGCATTAAATCTGTCATCATTTATCCAATCTTTTTAGGATGATGCGCATAATTCTGTTCATTTTTAACGGCGTACAGCCGCTTATACAAAAGGAATCCCGCCCTATATCTTTTTGCATACTCCTCATCTAGCATAGAGAAGAGCCGGGGGCCCATCGGCCAAAAACAAACGGAGAGGAATGAAGGAAATGAAAAAAATGTTCACTGCGGGGATTGTCGGACTTTTGACGCTTTCACTCGGATCGCCTGTTTTTGCAGCTGAGAAAAAGCACGAAGAAACAAATGTCGCCGTGCTGTTTGACGCAAGCGGGAGCATGATACAAAAAACAGGGGGAGAGCGTAAAATAGATGTTGCGAAAGAGTCTGTCACTTCTTTTGCGGAAGTTCTTCCTGAAGACACGAATCTGATGCTTCGGGTATTCGGGCATAAGGGCAATAATAAAAACTCAGGCAAAGCCGTATCATGTAACGCGACAGAAACGTTATACGGCCTTCAGCCGTACGCCGTGACTCCATTTGAGCAATCACTCAGCAAGATTAAACCGACCGGCTGGACACCGATAGCGAAAGCGCTTTCTGATACACGTGAAGAATTTGAGCGGGCCGGCGCTAAAGGGAAAAACGTCGTATATCTGATCACAGACGGTGAAGAAACATGCGGCGGGAATCCTCAGGCCGAAATTCAAAAACTCCGTAAAGCGAATGTCAACACGGTCGTCAATATCATCGGCTTCAACTTCGGCATGAAAGGAAGCGAAAGCCTTGAAAAAGCGGCGGAAGCGGGAGGCGGCACATACGTCTCAGCTGACAGCGCGGACGAGTTCAAACAGGCTTGGGAAGACGCTGCAAAGGATTTAGCAAAAGAATAGGTTAAAAAAGGGCGCCCGCGCGGCGTCTTTTTTTGTTTAGAAAACGGAACCGCGGGAATGATACGGATAAAAGGAGATGAACGCTGTTGTTAAAAGGAGCAGGCATTATATTAGTGCTGGCGGCAGTCGTTTTTGTTCTGATGGGGATTTTTCTGAAGCTTGCCGCCTTCATATTCGTCAGTATATTGGCCATTATCGCCGCAGTTATTTTATTCACCATTTTGAGCAGACATCATCGCAACGAAACATAGAGTCCGAAGAGGGCTCTTTTTTTAAACCGCAAATTCGACAAAATACAGGGATTGTGGAAGAATAAAAGAGAAGGATACTGCGGAGGGGAAAAAAAGTGGATGAAAAAACAACAGCGGTAAGAGACATATACCGCTATGAAAAAGGGGTATTAACAAAGACGGCAGATCGGATGGTTTCAGAGTATCCGCTGACCGTCATGGTGAACGGGCAGGAATTTGTTACGCTCGTCTGCACGCCTGACCATTTAGAGGAACTCGTCATCGGATTTCTCGCATCAGAAGGCGTCATTCGTTTTGAAAAAGAGATCAAAAGCTTTACTATAGATGAAAGTCTCGGGTTTGCATATGTTGAACTGACGAATCCCGGAGTGCTTGAGCAAAAGGACTATACGAAGAGGGTCATCGGTTCATGCTGCGGGAAAGGCCGCCATTTTTACTTTCAGCAGGATGTGAAAACGGCCAAAACCGCCGTCAGCTGGATTACCATAACTCCTGAGACGTGCCTTCGCCTGATGAAGGAGATGCAAAGCGGAAGCGGCACATTCCGGGAAACGGGCGGCGTCCATAATGCAGCGCTGTGCGATACGGAAAAGCTGCTCTTGATGAGGACGGATATCGGGCGCCACAACGCGCTGGATAAGCTGTACGGCTGCTGTTTGAAAAACGGAATGCCCGTCCGTGACAAGCTGATCGTCTTCAGCGGCCGGATTTCCTCAGAGGTTTTATTAAAAGCCGCAAAAATCGGCGTGTCGATTGTCATTTCAAAATCGGCGCCGACGGAGCTCGCGCTGCAAATGGCGGAAGAGCTGAACATCACCGCGATCGGTTTTGTCAGAAACGGATCATTTAACGTATACACACATCCTGAACGGGTTGAACAATAGAAAGGGGTCTTGGGCTTATGAATACAGAAACGCGCCGGGTGACAGACAAAAGGGAAAGGCCGCTCAGGGATCTTCGTATCTCTGTAACCGACCGCTGCAACTTCAGATGCACGTACTGTATGCCAGCCGAATTATTCGGACCGGATTATCCATTTTTACAAAAGACGGAATTGCTCTCCTTCGAGGAGCTTGAGCGGCTTGCGAAGCTGTTTGTCGGCCGCTTCGGCGTTGAAAAAATCAGGCTGACGGGCGGAGAGCCGCTCATGAGAAAAGATATGCCTGAATTGATCAAAAAACTTGCGCGCATCCCCGGACTTAAAGATATCGCGATGACGACAAACGGCTCTCTGCTTCCCGTGTATGCGGAAAAACTGAAGCAGGCGGGGCTGCATCGAGTGACAGTCAGCCTCGATTCTTTAGAGGATGAGCGGTTTAAGGCCATTAACGGCCGCGGCGTTTCGGTGAACAAGGTGCTTGAGGGCATTGAGGCGGCAAAAGCGGCCGGACTCGGTGTGAAAATCAATATGGTTGTTCAAAAGGGCGTCAATGAAAAAGATATCCTGCCGATGGCCCGCTATTTTAAAGAAAAGGGTCATATTCTCCGGTTTATTGAATTTATGGATGTAGGCAATACGAATCAATGGAATAAAAAAGACGTGATCACGAAGGCCAAGATTATTGATCTGATCAACCAGCACATGCCGACGGAGCCGATAGAAGCGAATTATAAAGGAGAGGTCGCTTCCAGGTTCCGCTATCTTGACGGTTCCGGCGAAATCGGCGTGATTTCCTCCGTCTCGGATGCATTCTGCGCCTCCTGCAACAGAGCACGCCTGTCGGCGAGAGGCGAGCTGTTTACGTGCCTGTTTGCGTCAAGCGGCTATGATGTTCGGAAACTTGTGCGCGGCGGTCTGACCGATGATGAATTGACGGAATCCATCGCTTCTGTCTGGAGAAATCGCACGGATCAGTATTCAATTGACCGCGCGCTTTCTAAAACGGATGGGAAAAAGAAAGTGGAAATGTCTTATATAGGCGGATGAAGAAAAGCTTGCCCGGACAAGGGCAGGCTTTTTTATTCACATTATGAGAGCGGTCTGTTCAAAAAATACCGGTGACAGCCGAAATATATGATAGGAATTTTGATGCAGGACAATCAAGTTATGCAATTCCAAAGCCATACAATATGTTAAAATATAACCAATAGAAATTAGAAAAGGTTGTGAAAGGGGCATGACCGCATACGAGATTCCGTCATCTCAAGTTGGAGTCAAGATCAACAAATGGTACAAGCACATTTTAGCGTTTCAAGCGGCTGATGCCATAAAGCTGAAAGAGGAAATTGATGAGGATATACAACGTATGGAGGAAGACCAGCTGCTGCTGTTATATTATCAGCTGATCAGCTACCGCCATCATATTATGCTTGATTACGTCAAGCCGGAATGCACCGAACAATCACAGATTCAGTACAGCGAGCTGCAAAAGACGATCGAAAGCACGGACAGTATATCAGGACTGTCTGAGTATTATTTCCATTTGTTCAGAGGAATGTATGAATTCGATCACAATAACTATGTTGCGGCTATTTCTTTTTACCGGAAAGCGGAAAAACTCCTTTCATTTGTCGAGGATGATATAGAGAGGGCGGAATTCCATTTCAAGATGTCTGAAGTGTTTTACGTCATGAAGCAGACTCATTTTTCCATGAATCACGGGATTCAGGCGCTGGATACGTATATGAAACACGATTTTTACAGAGTGCGGAGAATTCAATGCCATTTCGTCATCTCAGGAAACTACATCGACTGCAAAAACTACGACAAAGCGCTTGAGCATTTAGACGAAGCCCTCCGCCTTTCTTTGCTTGAAGGACAGCCCCGCCTGATCGGGTCTTCGCTTTACAATCTGGGGAATTGTTATTCTGAAAAGCGGGATCTGGATGAAGCGGCCCGGTACTTTAGAAAAGCGGTTCCCGTTTTTGAAGAGCATCAGCTTGAACAGCTTCCGAAGGCGCTGTTCAGCTTAACGCACACCCTTTTCAGGCTGCATGATGACCAAGCGGCCCTTACCTATTATGAAAGAGGGATCATGATCGCGAAAGAACGCGGCGACCGATTCAGTTTAGAGAAGTATAAGTTTTTACAAGCGCTTTATTTGGAGTCTCTCAATATGGATTTAATTCATGAAGTGTTTGACTATATGAATGAAAAATCGCTGTATGTGTATATTGAAGATTTCGCCTTGGAGGCCGCCGTTTACACAAGCGCACATGAGCAATATAAAGAAGCGGCGTATTTTTATGAAAAAGCGATTCGCATGAGAGAAAACATTCAAAAAGAACAGTGTTTATACGATATATAATTTTCTTAACCATCTGATCAGCAGATGGTTATTTTTTTATGCACATCAAGACGTTTGATCATAGAAAAAATCGGAAAAATCGCAAAAGAGGGAAAAAAGTACGATGGGAAGGAGGGATTTGTTGTTCGGATTTAATGATATGATAAAGTTTTTCGTTTCATTTCTCATCATTCTCCCGATGGTGTCTGTCATCCATGTGTCGGGACACAGCTTTATGGCCATGCTGTTCGGAGGCAAGGCGTCATTGGATATCGGAATGGGGAAACGTCTTTTAAAAGTAGGGCCGATTCAGGTTCGGCGTATCTACTTCATAGATTCTTTCTGCAAGTTCGGCGAATTGCGGATAGATAACCGTCTGACGAGCGCGCTCGTCTATTCCGGAGGCTGCCTGTTTAATCTCGCTTCTATCTTTTTAATAAATCTGCTGATCATAAAAGATGTCCTCGAGCCAAACTTATTTTTTTACCAATTTGTCTATTTTTCAACTTATTATGTTTTCTTTGCTCTTCTGCCCGTGCAATACGGGGATAATAAGCTGTCAGACGGATTGGCTGTTTACAAAGTGATCCGCTACGGGGAACGCTGTGAAATCAATAATTGAGAGTTTACATGTTTGGGTTCGGGCTGAAAGGGAAGAAAACAAGTACACAAAAACAAAAGGAGCTGAAGAGATCATGAGTGAAGATAACGGTTTAAAAGACAAAGTAAAAGGCAGCATGAACAAAATGAAAGGGGAAGCAAAGGACAAAGCAGGCGACATGGCAAACAAGTCCGACTTAAAAGCGGAAGGGAAAAAAGACAAAGCGAAAGGCAGCCTGCAAAAGGGTGTCGGTAAAACGAAAGATAAACTCAGTGATGATTAATTTGATCGTGAAACACAGCAAAAGCCCAAAATATTTTGGGCTTTTTGTTATGAGAAATGACAAAAATTCCAGTTCGTTTGGTTAATATTCACTAAATTTTTAAATATTCTATAAATTCCCCGGCGATTTCTTTATAATATTCACAAAGAATGTAACCTTTCTTCACATTTAATTAAACGTTTGTTGAAGAAAAAAATGAGAAATCGGTCATTTCTGCAAAAGGAATCGGGCCGTTCACCGTCGAATAACTTTTATCACTTAACATTTCATGAGGTGAAGGGGGTGACGGCCGCCTGCATCGTTTCGGTATGACCATGCGGATTGTGTTTGACTATCACTAAGGGGGAATACAGATGAAACTGACACCGGTTGAACAAGAAAAATTACTTATTTTTACGGCGGGAGAGCTCGCTAAGCAACGGAAGGCGCGCGGCGTCCTGCTGAATTATCCCGAAGCCGCCGCATATTTGACCTGTTATCTGATGGAAGGCGCGAGAGACGGAAAAAGCGTTGCGGAGCTGATGGAATCCGGCCGCAATGTATTGACGGAAAAAGACGTTATGGAAGGCGTTGCGGAAATGCTGGACAGCATTCAGGTGGAAGCGACGTTCCCGGACGGGGTTAAGCTTGTCACCGTTCATCAGCCGATCAAAGCGGAGGTGAAGTCATGAAGCCGGGAGCGATTCAAGTCGCAAAGGGGACCATCACCATTAACGAAGGCCGGAAGACGCTGGAGGTGTCAGTCACCAATAACGGAACACGGTCAGTGCAGGTAGGATCGCATTTTCATTTTGCCGAAGCCAACGGCGCCCTTTCCTTCAATCGGGACAAAGCAATCGGCATGCGCCTTGATATCCCGTCAGGCACATCTGTCCGTTTTGAACCGGGAGAAGAGAAAACCGTCACGCTCGTGGAAATCGGAGGGCGAAAAACGGTCAGAGGCCTCAACGGCATGGCCGATACGTATATGGATGAGCGGGGAAAAGAGAAGACGCTGTCAAATCTTAAAAAAGCCGGATGGATGGAGGAGGCGATCCGATGAAAATGTCACGTGAGCAATACGCAGAACTGTTCGGACCGACAACGGGAGACAAAGTCAGACTCGGAGATACGGATTTATGGATTGAAGTCGAAAAAGACTTCACGAATTACGGGGAAGAAATGATTTTCGGCGGAGGGAAAACAATCCGGGACGGCATGGGGCAGAACGGGCGTATCACCGGGAAAGACGGAGCGCTTGATCTGGTCATTACTAACGCCGTCATCCTGGATTATACCGGAATCGTCAAGGCGGATATCGGGGTGAAGGACGGCCGGATTGTCGGCGTCGGGAAAAGCGGCAACCCTGATATGATGGATGGGGTGGACCCGCACATGATTATCGGTGCCGGAACAGAAGTTATTTCCGGCGAAGGGAAAATCGTAACGGCCGGCGGGGTGGATACGCATATCCACTTTATCTGCCCGCAGCAGATGGAAGTCGCGCTTTCTTCAGGCGTGACCACGCTTCTCGGCGGCGGAACAGGTCCTGCGACGGGAAGTAAAGCGACGACTTGTACATCCGGTGCATGGTACATGTCGAGAATGCTGGAAGCGGCCGAGGAGTTTCCGATCAATGTCGGTTTCTTAGGAAAAGGAAATGCATCCGATAAAGCGCCGCTGATCGAGCAGGTGGAAGCAGGCGCGATCGGCCTGAAGCTGCATGAAGATTGGGGATCAACGCCAAGCGCCATTAAAGCTTGCATGGAAGCAGCGGATGAGGCGGACATTCAGGTGGCGATCCACACAGACACGATAAATGAAGCGGGCTTTTTAGAAAATACGCTTGATGCGATCGGCGACCGGGTTATCCATACATATCACATAGAGGGAGCCGGCGGAGGCCATGCACCGGATATTATGAAACTCGCATCTTACGCCAATATCCTGCCGTCCTCTACGACGCCGACGATTCCATATACCGTCAACACGATGGATGAGCATCTTGATATGATGATGGTCTGCCATCATTTAGATTCAAAAGTGCCTGAAGACGTGGCGTTCAGTCATTCACGCATCAGAGCGGCCACCATCGCGGCGGAGGATATTCTGCACGATATCGGCGCGATCAGCATGACGTCATCTGACTCGCAGGCGATGGGCAGGGTGGGAGAAGTGATTATCCGGACATGGCAGGTCGCCGATAAAATGAAAAAACAGCGCGGCGCTCTATCAGGAGAAAACGGCAATGACAATGTGCGCGCCAAACGCTATATCGCCAAATACACGATCAACCCGGCTGTCACTCACGGCCTGAGCCATGAAGTCGGTTCCGTTGAAAAAGGAAAGCTTGCAGACCTTGTACTATGGGACCCGGTTTTCTTCGGTGTCAAACCTGAACTTGTGCTCAAAGGCGGCATGATCGCCCGCGCCCAGATGGGAGATCCGAATGCTTCCATTCCGACGCCTGAGCCCGTGTTTATGCGGCAGATGTACGCATCCTACGGTAAAGCAAACCGAAATACCTCTATTACATTTATGTCCCAGGCCGGTATCGCAAACGGTGTGCCGGAAAAGCTCGGCCTTGAAAAAATGATTTCTCCCGTACGGAATATCCGTAAGCTGAGTAAGCTCGACATGAAGCTGAATGACGCGATGCCGAATATACATGTCGATCCGAAAACCTATCAGGTGTTCGCCGACGGAGAAGAGCTGGCATGCCAGCCCGTCAGTTATGTTCCGTTAGGACAGCGTTATTTCTTATTTTAATCCCTCTCCGGCCGGTTTCCCGCCGGCCTGTTTACCCTCTATTGCCAACTTGATTTCATCCTGCCGCCCGTTTTAGTGTATATTAGTAGTTGACAAACAAATGAAATGTAACCATTGTGGTTACAACGGTGGTGAAAAACATGATTAACAGCCGTCTTGCTGTGGCCATTCACATTTTATCGCTGATCTCAACGGATGAACGGGCGTCATCGGACATGATTGCGGGCAGCGTAAACACCAATCCCGTCGTAGTGCGGAGAACGATCAGCCAGCTGAAAAAAGCGGGTATTCTGACATCCCGGGCGGGTGTTCCGGGAGCCAGCCTGAAAAAAGATCCGTCGGAGATCACCCTCTTAGAGGTTTACAGGGCGGTGCAGAATAAGGAAGAGCTTTTTGCGGTTCACGACAATCCGAACCCCGACTGTCCGGTCGGCAAAAATATTCAGCGCGCGCTCGATGAGACGTTCGGAAGCGTACAGCGGGCAATGGAGAATGAACTTGCGAGCAAGTCCCTTTATGATGTAATGAATCATCTCTTTTGTTAAAAAGAGATGGGTTCATGCCGCTAGAGGTGTAACGGAAATGGTTACAATGGATAATGAGGAAATCACGGTTTTGGCTCTATATTCAGACAAGCCTGGATGCGGGATTGCGATCTGTTTAATGAAGAAATCCTCCGAAACTAAAGGAGGTGGTAACCGGGATATTTTTATTTTGCTTAAGGCTTATGTGAAGGTGTCTGTTGTAAGCGGGTTACCAAAAAAAGACGGAACTCTTATTTTAATACGCGCTAAAAAAACTGATGGAGAATATCCTGCCTCCGGTAATGCCAAAACCGTTCGCCTCTTCACAATCATTATAAAATTTCTCAAGGAACGATCAGCAGCCCGTTAGCTGCCCCTCATTAAAGATGAGCTGTTACCACACTGTTACATTAGAACTTCCGCTGCTTTTATATCCTTCTGTCGCTAAGACTTGATAAGCCCAATTACTGCCCAGATTCATTCCATGGCTCTTCCATGCGTTAACATGATTGCTGAAAGTGATTGCAGCGTTGCTTCCGGTTGGTCTCTTCGACTGGCGGACACTCCAGTACTGCGTAAAAGTAGTGTTATCGCCATCAATGGAAGGTGCATTATAACGTGTCGTTGTATATATGTCATATGTACCTCCATCACTCTTTACAGTACCTTTATACGTTCCGGTAGGTCTGTAAGTACCCCATGAATCCACCACATAATATTCGATGAGAGGTGCTCTCGTCCAGCCATATAAAGTCAAATATCCATTGCCATTCGGCGCCCAAACACCGGCATTATAGTTTATTGTTCTAAATGGCGAGCCTGTAGTCCAGCCTTTACCAACAACGAAATTCCCGGTATTAGACCAATTAACACTGTAATTTCCGCCAGAGCCATTGACTGCGTTTACTGTCCCGCCCCCGTCAGTCCAATTTTGCCAGTAATCTGTGCCAGCTGCAGAGGCGGTTGCCGAAAACATGCTGATACTCATGAAAGCTGCCGTTAATCCCACTAAGAATTTCTTTTTAAACTTAAACATATGTTACCTCCTATACTATTTTTTCTGACTTTGACATGAGGCAGCACTCGTAAATATTTAACAAACGCCAACGCTTTTGATCGTTCCTTTCAATATAATAGCATGAATACATGAGTGAATATTAAGAACAATTGTAATTTAATTACAAAGACCCAAAAAACTGTATGATGAGTGGTCTTGTACCGCCATAGCCTTATTTCGCAGAACTGAGTGATTTCAGTTGAAACTCTGAGGAAAAGTTTTATTTGAAAAAACTTTTTTGCCGAAAGAATATCTGCATACAGCGCTTCAGCAGGCGAGAATTTACAAGACCTTGAGAGCACGGAGTCCATGACCCGAACGGAAAGCGCGCTGGAGCATACAGCGTCAATGCTGTTCGCCGTATTGGCAAATCCAAAGCAGAAAAACTTTACCGTTGTCGAAGAAGCGGAATAAGAAAAAATCCCGGGCGGATGCGCCGGGATTTTCCTTTTTAATATGTATTGGCATCAATATTATTAAACGCGTCGTCCACGATGCCGAGCGTCATGAGGACAATGAAAAGAACGATACCGAGAACGGACAAGCCGACCGTCACGATCAGATAGATCCCCTGCATTTTCACGAACTTTGCATAATTCTCCAGCATATGTTCCTCTGTCAGTTCATTGAACTGCGCCGCCATCTGTCCCGCTTCATTTGCCGAGCGCATCAGAAAAATGCCGGCAATGATCTGCAAAACGCCGGGAATGGCTCCGATTAAAAAGAAAAACGCGCCCGACAGCGCCGCAAACGCGCCTATAATAATAAACAAAATACCTGTCGCTTTTCCCCATTTCGAAATAGAAATAAGCGAACGATTCACTGATTCAGGTTTCAAACTATGGCACTCCTTTACAAAAAAATACTCACTTTTCATTTATACACTATTCGGTCATTCTTTTGAATAAAAAATGTGCTTTTTCATGCCGTGTCCGTTTTTATATCAGAAAATTCCCGAGAAACATCCCGGGAATTACAAAATCGGCGAAAGAAGTCTTGAAATCGATTCTTTAATGCGGATCCGCAGCGAACGCTCCTGATATTCTTCATACGTATATTTTCTGGAGACGAGCAGATCTTCTTTAAATGAGGAAATGAGTTTTTTCGCGATGGTGACGTCATAAATAAAGGCGTTGACTTCAAAATTAAGTCTGAAGCTTCTGACGTCGATATTCGCCGTACCGACTGAAGCCGTCTCATCATCGACGACAATCGTTTTTGCATGAATAAAGCCGTTATCGTAAATGTAGACTGAGGCTCCGGCTTTCAAAAGATCGCCGATGTAAGATAAAGTCGCCCAGTAAACGAAAGCGTGATCCGGTTTGTTCGGGATCATGATTTTGACGTCGATGCCTGACAGACAGGCGATCCTGAGGGCGTCCAAAAGACTTGAGTCTGGAATAAAGTAAGGCGTCTGAATCAGGATCGATCGTTTGGCCGTTGAGATCATCTTGATATAGCCGTTTTTAATTTGTTCCCATTCTGAATCAGGTCCGCTCGTGACAATCTGCATCCCGACATTGCCCTTCGGCTCGCATTCCGGAAAATGATTCGGAACGTAAGTGAGCGTATGGTGATGGGAGGCTTGGTTCCAATCGAGAATAAACCGTGTCTGAATGGCATGTACCGCCGTGCCTTGAAGTCTGAGGTGCGTATCGCGCCAGTAGCCGAATTTCGGATTCAGGCCGAGATATTCATCTCCGACGTTAAAGCCGCCGACATAGCCGGTTTCGCCGTCAATGATGACGAGCTTGCGGTGATTCCGATAATTGAGCCGCAAATTAATCGGACGAAGCCTGGAAGGAAAAAAGACTTCCACATGGCCGCCGGCGTCCCGCAGCGGTTTGAAGAATTTTTTTCTGAGTGATCTTGAACCGAGTTCATCATATAACACTCTGACTTTTACGCCTTCCCGTGCTTTTTTCACTAAGGCATCGCGCAATTTTTTTCCCAGTTCATCACCTTTATAAATATAGTATTGAAGGTGAATGTGATCTTTTGCGTTGGAAATGTCCTTCATTAAGCGTTTGAACTTATCGCGCCCGTCCGTTAAAATCTCCACCGAATTATCCTCTGTAAAGACTGCGTGGTTGTTCATGACAAGCATATAGATGAGGTCTTTATTATCCACAGTCGCCCTGTTGTTAAATTGGAATTGCCTCGACTTCAGATCTTTCAGCTGAAACTTCAGCAGCTTTTCTATTCCGATTTTTTTACGGTCTTCCCATTGAAACAGATGCTTGCGTCTCAGGTTATGGCCGAATAACAGGTATAAAATAAACCCTAAAATGGGAATAAAAAAAAGAACCAAGAGCCAAGCCCATGAAGCGCTGGCATCGCGTCTTTCTTTGAAAATCATGATGATGGCCAAAAGTATATTTAAAACGAAAAAAAATCCGAATAAAATAAATGAAATGCTCACTTTGCAACCCCGCTATATCATATTTATCAAGACTGTGCCCATTAGTATTCCGACAAGTGCAGCAATCTGATTCCCATTTCAAATTATAACATTGACATTTTGAAAGAATAAAGAGCCGGAATCAAAGATGAATGCAGTTTTCTTTCAAAGAAAGTTCCGGGTGCGGTAAAATATGCATATATGAAAAAGAATACAAAAATGACAGCAAAGGGGAGAGGGCATGAAGCTGGAGCATGCGGAACAATTGCCGGGATTCATAAAAAAAGAAATTCAGAAAATACAAATCGCCATCGCGCCGCTGATGAAAAAAAGCATCATTTACCGTTTTCTTGCTTTCCCGCTCGCCGCTTTTAGTCTGTTTCATCTGGCATCGCTTTTGATTCAGGCCCCTTCCGGGAGAGGAGCTCTCGTATCGGCCGGCATTTTTGCCCTCCTTGCGGCTCTGGGTCTTGCGTTTTTTAAGGAAGCCGGCTATCAGCGGAAACAGGTGCAAAAAACGATCCGCCTTTATATGCTGAACAGGATCAGAAAAAGCGATATTCTGTCTGAGGAACGGAAAAGCGCCTATACCCGGCTGATTGCCGAGGAGCCGTCTGCGATGAAGAGCTTTATTGAATTTTTAACGGAAGAAGACCGGAAAAAAGAAATGCTTTATTAAAAAAGAGCTGACGCGCGATCAGCTCTTTTTGTCATTCAAACACAGGGTCGTTCTCATAGTAATATGAATCAGGCGTGTCATACGTATCAGTGCTGTAATAAGCCATAATTCCGATGACAGCGAAGATGACGACTAAAATAAAAGCGAGAATGCCCAGTACCACACTGGATGCCGCGTAAAAAAACTGCATTTTGATAAATGACGCGTAATGTGCAAGCATATTTTCTTCCGCGTTTTCTTCTAGTCCTTCCTGAAGGGCGGCAGCCGCTTTTGCCGAGCGCATCAGCATGACGCCGGAAATGATGAGCAGAACACCCGGAATGGCTCCGAGCAGCGTCACAATGGCTGACAGAGCGGAAAGAGAGCCCGTGATGATCAGAAACACGGCGGTGATCTTTCCCCATTTGGCGATGTCGGCAAGGGAACGGGCTTTTTTATTGAGCGGCTGGTTTTCGTCTTTGTCTTTATCGATGGTGATCATGACAGTTCTCTCCCTAAAATGTTCAAGTCATATCGTTTTCCGTCCATTTCGGCGATACCCGGGAATACGCCCCATTCGGTAAAACCGAATTTTTCAAACAGCTTAATGCTCGGCACGTTATGTCCGAAGATAAAAGCCATCAGGCTGCGGATGCCGATTGTCGGAGCGAGTGCCAGGGCTTCTTTCAGCAGAAAGCTTCCTGCTCCTTTGCCGCGGCAATCCTGATGCAGATAGATGCTGATCTCCGCCGTTTTGTCATAGGCCGGACGGCCGTAAAACGTTTCAAAGCTGATCCAGGCCGCCACTTTGCCGGTCTCATCTTCCGCGACCATCAGCGGGCGCCGGTCCGTGTGCCGCAAAAACCAATCCATCCGGTCTGCGGGCGTCACTTCTTCCGTATCAGCCGTTACCATTCGTGAGGCAATCGTCGAGTTGTATATGGCCACCACCGCATCTAAATCCTCCAATACGGCTTTGCGCAGGGTCAAATTCATATTCCGGGATCTCCCTTCACATTTCATTACATAATCAAGTGCAATCTGCACATACTACTTCCAAAAAAGTTTTTTATGGATGTGTATATATTTTCAGAAAAGTGTTCAGAATGTTGCTGAGGTGATGAACAAATGAGAGAGGAAGAAAAGAAAACTTCTCAAGTCAAAAAACTTCAGCGGTTTTTTCGCAAACGCTGGATATTCCCTGCAATCTACTTAGTCAGTGCGGCCGTCATTTTAACAGCTGTCCTTTGGTATCAATCCGTTTCGAATGATGTGAAGGACAATCTGACGAACAACGGCGGAAACTCCGCGTATGACAGCGGCAAAGACGATGCCGTCGAAGTAGGCAAGTCAATGGAAAACGTCGCAATGCCGGCTGCTCATTCTGAAAATGTTTCTGTTGTGAAAAAGTTTTACGAATCTGATGCCGCAAAAAAAGAGAAAGAAGCAGCACTTGTTAACTATAATAACACGTACAGCCTCAGTAAAGGAATTGACTTAGCTGAGAAAGACGGAAAATCATTTGATGTTTCTGCTTCTCTGAGCGGTACGGTTGTTAAAGCTGCTAAAGACCCGGTACTGGGGTATGTGGTTGAAATTGAACACTCAGACGGCCTGTCTACTGTCTATCAGTCTTTATCTGAAGTCAGCGTCGATCAGGGCGACAAAGTAAAGCAGAACCAGGTCATCGGTAAATCCGGAAAAAATCTTTACAGTGAAGAAAGCGGAAATCACGTGCACTTTGAAATCCGCAAGGACGGCGTAGCGATGAACCCGCTCAATTTTATGGACAAGCCGGTAACATCAATTGAAAAAGCGGCGGCTGAAGAGAAAAACGCTGTAACAGAAGAAACGGAAGGGTCAATTCAGCAGTCTTCCGAGAAAAAAGATGTGACGCCTAAAAAAGAAACCGAAGAAAAACCAGGTGACAAAGAGGACGGCACAAAAGACAAGACAGATGGTAAAGATGACGGCTCAATGAAAGATTCGGGCAAGTAATCTTGATCCCAAAGCGTCTATCAGCTCTGATAGGCGCTTTTCATATTGCCGCATGTGCCTTTATACTGGTAGAAAACGAAGGAGATGCTGAATGAATAAATGTCTGGCGGCCGGGTGGCTCGTCTTTGTTTTCGTTTCTGCTTTGACTGAAAGCTTTCACGATATGATTGTGTCGCAGACGGTGTCCTTCCGTTTCACGTCCCATCCGGATGTGTCCGGTTTCTTTGTGTTCGATATGGCGGAGCTCGCCATACCGGAAGCGGCGATTCAAAAGCTTGGGCACGCGTTTTCATTTTTTGTGCTCGCCTATTTGTTTTTCAGGGAGCGCAGGCGCATGAAGAGGGCGGTGCTGTATGCATTGGCCGCCGCTTTCCTGACAGAAATCGTCCAGCTCTTTTTCGGCAGAAACGGATGCCTCCGCGATGTGATGATTGACAGTCTCGGCATTGCCGCATTCTGTGCTTTACAAAGGAAAAAGCATACAGCCAAACATACAAAAACCGGCAGTCTGTGACAGACGCCGGCTTTTTTTTATATATTATGGTTTGTCGATTTGCTTTTATGAACGATACTTTCATAGATTCGCACGATCAGATCGACAATCGGACGAAGCACATTTGAAAATCTGAACAGCAGGAATCCGACAATGAGGGAAACGACAATGCTTCCGAGCACATCGATCGGATAATGATGGCCGACCCAAATTCTTGAGAAGCCGGTCAAAAGGCCGAAAATCACAAGCGGCCAGCCGAGTTTTTTGTTGCGGAACAGAATCGCAATTGAAATCGCCAAAGCGCCTGTCGTATGGTCACTCGGAAATGAAGCATCCGCGGCATGAGGGATCAGTGTATGAACCGTATGCTCGACAAAGGGGCGCGGCTCGACATAGACTTTCGTGATGAGGTAGTTGATGATAAGCGCCGCAACACCCGTGAAGCCCGCGTACAGGGCGTTTTGTCTGCCTTTTGTGCTTCCGAACAGCCACATGGCAAGCAGGAAAAGGGCGTAGGCGTAAATGGCGTATTCCGTTATAAATACCATGATAGAGTCGAGAATGGCACTATGGTGCGACAAACCATTGATCGCTTTAAATAGTTCGTAATTCACAAATATCACCTTTTATCTTTATTTTATATGAACAGTGTAATGCTTTTTTCTATGAGACACAATTGGTATTAAAAATAATCATAAAAAAGTAAACAGAATGAAACGTGACTGTATTACTGTGCGTCAAGTATGCGGGAAAAGAATAGCCGAAGGAGTTTTGTCCGTTGCTGAAACGTTTGAAAAACGCCGATCTGCCGCTTGTGTTTGTCATTATGCTGCTTTGCGGATTCGGCTTGTTAATGGTGTACAGCGCCAGTGATGTGATGGGGTCTCAGCGGTACGGAGATCCATCCTATTTCTTCCATAAACAAAGTGCCTCTTTACTGATCGGATTATGCTTATTTCTATTTGCCGCCTGTCTGCCGTATAAGCGGTATGCGCGGCTTGTACCGCTGTTTGTGGTCGGTTCGCTGGTATTGCTGCTGCTCGTATTGATACCGGGAATCGGGCTGGAGCGGAATTTTTCCCGCAGGTGGCTGGGAGCGGGCCCGCTTGTCGTACAGCCGTCTGAATTGGCGAAGATCGCCATGATTTTGTATTTCGCTTCGATTTATACGAAAAAGCAGCCGTACATTCATCAATTTGTGAAAGGGGTTCTGCCGCCTTTAGTGATTTTGGGGACCGCTTTTCTGCTGACATTGGCGGAGCCTGATTTAGGGACGGCTTCCTTAATACTGGCGGCGTGCGGGTCGATTTTATTATGTGCCGGCTTGAAAAAGCGCCATCTGTTCGTGCTCGGCGCGACGGCGGTGTCGGGGGTTGTTTATCTCGCATTTTCTGCTTCCTATCGTGTGAAGCGCCTCGTTTCCTTTACCAATCCGTTTGGTGACGCGAACGGGGACGGCTATCAGCTGATTCAATCCTATTTTGCTATTTCCGGAGGCGGGTTTTTCGGAAGAGGGCTTGGAAACAGTGTTGAAAAAATGAACTATCTGCCTGAGGCGCATACCGATTTCATTATGGCCGTGATCAGCGAAGAGCTGGGGATATTCGGTGTTCTGATCGTTTTGGGATTATATTTTGCGTTAATGCTTCTCGGCGTAAAAACGGCCGTGCGGGCTGATGACCCGTTCGGGAAGCTTCTTGCCATCGGAATTACGTTTCAATTGATGTTTCAGGTTGTCTTGAATTTGGGAGCGATGAGCGGACTCCTCCCGGTTACGGGTGTGCCGCTTCCGTTTATCAGTTATGGCGGTTCTTCATTGATTATGACGCTGTTTTTGTGCGGCATACTGGTCAATATCAGTACATATGCGAAAAAACAAACCGTACGGCATAAGCGTCCTGCCCCGCATGAAAAAAAGGCTTCTTCTTTTTAATGAAGCCGGAAAAAACGCCCGGAATATTTCTGTTTCCGGGCGTTCTGTCTGTTTATAAAGCTCCTGGTCCTTCTTCTCCGGTGCGGATATTAATCGTGTTTCCGATTTCATAGACGAATATTTTGCCGTCTCCGGGCTCTCCCGTTTTCAGCACTTTTTTCGCCGTTTCCACGACTTGATCAACGGGGACTTTACTGACAACGATTTCCACTTTCAGCCGTTCATACACATTGCTTTCAATTTTGACTCCGCGGTACAGTTCGGTGTGAGCTTTTTGAAGGCCGCAGCCGTGTACGTTGGAGAAGGTCAGCGATGTGACTCCGATTTTACCGAGTTCCTGTTTTAATGTTTCAAACTTAGCCGGACGCGTAACGATTTCTACCTTGAACATTTGACCGCTCATCTAAGCCACTCCTCACTTTATAAGTCCTGATATGCTTTTTCCCCGTGCATCGTTAAATCAAGCCCAAGTGACTCTTCTTCTTCGCTGGCGCGGAGGGGAATGAACAGACCTACAATTTTAATGATAACGAAAGTGACAATAAATACAAATACATAGGTTGCCGCAATGGCTGCAATCTGCTTCCAGAGCAGTCCCGGATCGCCGTAAAACAGCCCGTTTGCCCCGCCGTCATTGACGGAAGTGGTGGCGAATAAACCGGTCGCGATGCCGCCCCATGTCCCGCCGATTCCATGCAGGCCGAAAGCGTCAAGCGCATCATCGTATCCGAAAGTCTTTTTAAGCCAATACACGCCCCAGAAGCAGACAAGCCCGCCGATGAAGCCGATTACGATGGAAGAGAACGGCGTAACGAACCCGGCAGCCGGCGTAATGGCGACAAGCCCGGCAATAGCGCCTGATACAGCACCCAGCATGGTCGGTTTTTTGTTCAGCATCCATTCGATTAAAATCCAGCCGATAATTCCGGCCGCAGCCGCGGTGTTTGTGTTAATGAAGGCAAACATCGCGATACTGTCAAGCGTGAGGGCGCTGCCGACATTGAAGCCGAACCATCCGAACCAAATGAGCGCCCCGCCCAAGAACGTGTAAATTAAGTTGTGAGGCGAAGCCGCCGTGCCGTCCTTGCGTTTCCCGAGCACAATCGCCAGCACGAGCCCGGCGACCCCGGAAGAAATGTGGACGACGTTTCCGCCTGCGAAGTCAAGAGCGCCCATTTGGCCGATCCAGCCGCCGCCCCATACCCAATGCGCAACGGGCGTATATACGAGGGAAGCCCACAAAAAGGAAAATACAAGAAAAGCACTGAATCTCATGCGTTCAGCAAATGCTCCGGAAATAATGGCCGTCGTCAGTACGGCAAACGTCATTTGGAACATCATGAATAATGAATGCGGGATCGTATCACTGTAACTTCCGGGTTCAAAGCCGACCCCCTTCAGCCCGGCCCATTCAATCCCGCCAAGCCATGTATTCCCGGGGGCAAAAGCAAGTGAATATCCGTACAAAACCCAAACGACGGATACGATGGCGAGGGAAGAAAAACTGTGCATTGCCGTGCTGAGCACGTTTTTGCTTTTTACCATTCCGCCGTAAAACAAAGCCAGCCCGGGGGTCATCAGCCACACGAGTAAAGCGCAAAAGAACATAAATACTGTATCGCCCATCTGCATGTTGTATTCCTCCGTCTCATTCAAAATGTAATCGTGATTAATTCATTATTATAGAGAAAAAAGAACGATAAAACATTTTCGTGTAAGGTTATCTGACATGGTTTTTTGCGTTCATAATGTCGCTTTTTCAAAGAGGTGTCATGCGACTTTATATCCATAAAAAGAGCGCCGGAGCATGGCGGAAGAAATCCTGTCCGGGAAAGAGTAAAATAAACGGGGTGAGAAACACTAACTGCATCAGGAGGAATCATTATGACAACATCATTGAATCTGCAATTTGAAAAAACGGCTTTGGTCATTATTGATTTACAAAAAGGTATTGTGCCGATGGATAAAAGCGGTACCGTTGTGCCGAACGCGAAAAAATTAATTGATGTGTTCCGGGAAAAAGGCGGATTTATCAGCTTTGTGAACGTGGATTTTCATGACGGAGCGGATGCGCTGAAGCCGCTGACGGATGAAGAGGCGGCGGGCCATTCGGCTCCGCCGGCGGATTGGGCTGAATTTGTGCCTGAAATCGGAGTGAAAGAAAATGATTATACGGTAACAAAACGGCAGTGGGGCGCGTTTTTCGGCACGGACCTGGACCTTCAGCTCAGAAGACGGGGAATCGACACGATTGTGTTATGCGGGATTGCGACAAACATCGGTGTGGAAAGCACGGCGCGGGAAGCTTTTCAGCTCGGGTATCAGCAAGTTTTTGTAACTGACGCGATGGCGACATTCAGCGATGAACAGCACGAAGCGACACTCAAGTTTATCTTCCCGAAAATCGGCAGAAGCCGGACGGCGGAAGAATTTATCGCGCAGACAAAATGACAATCTCCAAAAAAAGCCGCGTCCTGTTCTTGACGGCCGTGGCTTCGGGGACGATGCTGAACCCATTGAACTCGTCGATGATTTCTCTTGCGCTTCACAGTATTCAGCATGAATTTCACCTGTCGTTTACAACGGTGTCCTGGCTGATATCGTCCTTTTATCTTGCCAGCGCGGTGGCGCAGCCTGTTACCGGGAAGCTCGGTGATATGCTCGGCAGGAAGAAGCTGTTTTTGATCGGGCTTCTGCTGGTTGCCATCTCGGCGGTCGGCGCGCCGTTTGCGCCGACTTTTATGACATTGCTGATCATGCGGCTTTTTCAATCGATCGGAAGCAGCGCGATATATCCGTCCGGCGTCGGATTGATCCGTTCAAATATACAGGAGAAGCAGGCTTCGGCGCTGGCCGTCCTGTCAATCTTTGCATCAGCCATGACGGCGCTCGGTCCGACTCTCGGCGGTTTTCTGATCGTTTGGGGAGGGTGGCCGGCGATCTTTTTCGTCAATCTGCCGTTTATCATTCTCAGCTTTTTTCTCGGAATGTATATGTTTCCGAAAGATGAAAAACGCGAGATCGGCGGCTTGAAAGGCGTGCTCCGCCAGCTTGATACGATCGGGATACTTCTGTTTGCCGGAGCGATTATCCTTCTCCTGTCGTTTTTATTGTCCTTCAGTACGAAGCCTCACTATACAGAAGGCGTATTCGGGCTTTTGTTCGTCGGGCTGTTTATCTGGCGCGAGCTGAAAACGGAGAAGCCGTTTATAGATATCAGGCTGTTTAAAACGCATCGGAAACTATCGTCGGTGTATATTCAATTTATTTTGCTGAATATATTCTTTTACTGCATCTTTTTCGGGCTTCCGAGCTATTTTCAGGATGAAATGCATTTGTCCGTTCAGACAAGCGGATTGATTATGCTGTTTATGTCGGGGATGAGTATTCTGGTGTCGCCTTTGACCGGAAAATGGATAGATAAGAAAGGGCTTCTTCAGCCGATTGTTGCCGGAACCTGCCTGACCGCGATCGGAGCGGTGCTGTTAACGTTTTTCTTCCTTCAGGCGCCCATGATAGGAAAAGGGCTGATCCTGTCCGTGCTGGGTGTCGGCTACGGCTTCGGAAATGTCACGTTTCAGGCGGCCATGCTGAAAACGAGCCCCGCCGACATGGTCGGAACAACGTCCGGCCTGTTTCAGACCTGCCGGTATCTCGGTTCGATTTTGTCTTCTGTCATTTTGGGCATTCTTTTCGGGAAAGAAATTACCGCCGGCCATTTTCATATGCTTGGGACGATTCTTATCGTTGTCGGCGCCGTAAGCCTTTTGATGGCGTTCCGGTTTTCGGTTCTCCTCAAAAAAGCCTCTTAACAGGCGCAAAAAAAAGAGACGGGCTCTCCCCGTCTCTTTTTTTGTGTAATGTGCTCAAAAAACAAAACGATTATTGTCGACAGCAACCAATGTTATTTACGGAATTTTCAGTTATATTTTTTCACATGTGATGTAAGGAAAACGTACATGCGGGAGGGAGAAAATGAAAAAAACAATGAGTGATCGGCTGAGCAACAAAGATTTACTGCCTTTAGAAGACGGCGAACGGACATGGAAAGCAATGAATTTTGCATCCATCTGGATGGGGTGTATTCATAATATCCCGACCTACGCGACTGTGGGCGGGCTCATTGCGATCGGCCTTTCTCCGTGGCAGGTGCTCGCCATTATCGTGACGGCGTCACTGATTTTGTTCGCCGCTTTGGCCTTGAACGGCCATGCCGGAACGAAATACGGCCTGCCTTTTCCGGTCATTATCAGGGCCTCTTACGGAATATACGGCGCTAACATTCCGGCGCTTCTCAGGGCGTTTACAGCCATCATGTGGCTCGGAATTCAAACATTTGCCGGGAGCACGGCTTTACACATTCTGCTTTTGAACATATGGCCTGGCTGGGGGAGTCTCGGCGGAGATTGGAATATATTCGGGCTTCATCTGCCGGGCTTTCTGTCGTTCATTTTCTTTTGGGGCATTCATCTGCTTGTGCTGCGGCACGGCATGGAATCAATCAAAAAATTTGAAGTGTGGGCGGGCCCGCTTGTTTATCTCGTCTTCGGCGGCATGGTCTGGTGGGCGATAGATATTGCCGGCGGGCTCGGTCCGATTTACTCACAGCCGGGAAAGTTCCATACCTTTTCTGAAACGTTTTGGCCGTTCGCCGCCGGAGTGACGGGAATTATCGGAATATGGGCGACGCTGATCCTGAATATCCCTGACTTCACCCGGTTCGCCGCGTCGCAAAAAGAACAGATTCGCGGCCAGTTTTACGGGCTGCCGGGAACGTTTGCGCTGTTTGCGTTTGCAAGCATCACGGTGACATCCGGATCACAGGTAGCATTCGGAGAACCGATTTGGGATGTGGTGGAGATTTTGGCCCGGTTTGATAATCCTTTCGTCATCGCTCTTTCGGTCATCACACTTTGCATCGCCGCCGTCTCGGTTAACGTGGCGGCAAACATCGTGTCACCGGCCTATGACTTGGCGAATGTCCTGCCGAAGTATGTTACATTCAGAAGGGGAGGGTATTTGACCGCCGTTTTGGCTCTGTTCACAATACCATGGAAGCTGATGGAGAGCGCCACGAATGTATATGCGTTTCTCGGACTCATCGGCGGGATGCTCGGACCGGTGGCCGGGGTGATGATGGCTGATTATTTTATTATCAGAAAAAGGCAGCTCTCAGTTGAAGACCTTTATTCAGAAACCGGACAGTACACTTATTACAAAGGCTATAATTACCGGGCCTTTGCCGCAACCTTTCTCGGCGCGTTTATTTCTTTAATCGGGATGTACGTCCCGGCGTTCGCCGGCATCTATGATATTTCCTGGTTTGCGGGTGTCATTTTGTCATGTCTCGGTTATACGGCGCTTATGTACATTCATCCTCCTTATGCAAAAGCGGAGGGACGAATCGTGCGGGAAAGAGCGGCCGAATAAAAAAAGCCGGGGGCTGTCCCCGGCTTTTTGTCATATCAGTCTGCGATTGAAACGTTTCCGTCCGCTTCAAGCGGCGTTCTTTTTTTCTGGCTCCAGCCATACAGGAGCAAAGCAATCAGGACGAACAGCCCCGCTGCCAGATAAATCGAATGGAATCCGGCCGAAGCGACGAAGAGGCCGAATACATATGACCCGCCGGCAATCCCGCTGTCAAAGAAAGTGAAGAAGGTCGCCGTCGCAAAGCCTGAACGGTGTCCGGGCGAATTCTGAATCGCCAGCGTCTGCATACACGGTACGATAGAGCCGTATCCGAGACCGATTACGGCACCGGACAAGAGAAGCATGAAGGCGCTG
Organism: Bacillus sp. YH3-2-B2; assembly: GCF_053663335.1. Lineage (NCBI taxonomy): Bacteria > Bacillati > Bacillota > Bacilli > Caryophanales > Bacillaceae > Bacillus > Bacillus sp. YH3-2-B2. The sequence goes on from NZ_JBSJQE010000002.1 coordinate 447,558, forward strand.
TTTGTCATCGCCAGCATGCAAAGCCCCGCGGAGAACACGATAATCGACGGATAGATGACGATTCCCGGCCCCACTCTGTCAAACAGCTTTCCTGTGAAAGGACGGGCGGCCATCATCGTCACGGCGAAACAGACGAAGAAATAGCCGCTGACATCCAACAGGTGGATCGTCTTTGCATAAACGGATAAATATGAAGTCACACTTGAATAACAGAAAGAAATGGACAACCCGACAATCGCGATTTTAAGCGCGCCTTTTTCAAACATGTCGGAGAAAGAAAAACGGAACACAGTCGTTCCGCTGTTGTTTTGATCCGGCACACGAATCATAAAAGCAATCAGCAAGCCTAAAGAAACAAATACAGCAAAAAGCGTAAAGAAAACCGGGAACGATATGATTTTCACAAGGCTCAGTCCGAGAAACGGACCGATCGCCATGGCAAGGTTCATAGACATCGCAAAGTAACCGAGCCCCTCGCCGCGCCGCTTGGCGGGAATAAGGTCAGCGGCAATTGCGCCCGTGACCGTCGTTAAAATGCTGAACCAGATGCCTTGGAAAAAACGCAGTCCGAGCAGCAGATAGAAATTGTGTATCGGCAAATACAGATAAGAAGACAGGGCGAACAGCGCCAGAGATACAATCGTCATTCTTTTCTTGCCGAACCGTTCAATAATCGCCCCTGAAAAAGGACGGGTGATAATAGCAGATAACAGGAACAGGCTGATCAAAAGCCCTCCTTGCGATTCACTGCCGCCAAGCTCCTGAATCATATAGATAGGCAGCACGGCCAAAAATGTATAAAAGAACACAAAGACAAATAAATTCACGAGTACGACCATAATAAAATCTTTGGTCCAGATCGAGTCAGATTTACTCAAAAGTACAGCACTTCCCTTTCTTTATTATTTCGTTAAAAACACATTCAGAAACTCAGAAAAAGCTTCCTTATCTCCATCTTGGAAATCCGCAAGCATGTCTTCCTCGAACTTCAGCATCTCTTGATTGATGCTGTCGTATTTCAATTCAGCTTCCTTCGTTAGGACGACGAGCTTTTCCCGCTTGTCTTCTCCCTGTTCCCGCTGAATCCAGCCGTTTTCTTCAAGGCGTTTGATCGTTCTGGTAACGGTCGGCGCCTCTACGTTCAGATAGGACCAGATTTCTTTTTGGGTCATCGGCCCGATCGTTTTTAAGCAATATAGGATTGACCATTGAGAGGAGTACAGGCCGAATGGTTCCAGCCGTTCATTGGCTTTCTTCGTAATCAGGCGGGCGCATTGATTGATTTGATGAATGAGGCGTCTGTTGACGTGGATCATTTCCGTTCTCCTTTTCAAAAAACTTACCTAAGTAACTAATTGTGCTGTTTCATTCTACAGCAGGATCGCGCGGATGTAAACCCCCCGTTCAAAAAGCAGAAAATTATGACCCGCCCCTTGTCCTTATTGAGTTTTTAGCATATTCCCAATTCATTGCTAATACACTGTTACAAACCTATCAAAGAGAGTGTTTGAGGTGAGGGATCGTGGGCATATTTCTAAAACCTTCTTATATAATCGGACAACGAAGAAGCTGCATCATCAGTGAATCTGTTACAGAATACGGATCTCATTTCACACTTCTCACATCCAACTGGGGAGGTCGAGTGGTGTGCACGATTACATCAAAGAGCGAACAATCAAGATTGGTAAGTATATCGTGGAGACGAAAAAAACCGTTCGTGTCATTGCGAAAGAGTTTGGTGTTTCCAAAAGTACCGTACACAAAGATCTGACAGAACGCCTGCCTGAAATCAATCCTGACTTGGCGAATGAAGTAAAAGAAATACTCGATTATCATAAATCCATCAGACATTTAAGGGGGGGCGAGGCGACGAAATTAAAGTACAAGAAGGATGAAATTCTTGAAGGGGAGCCCGTTCAGCAGCCGTAGCGCCTGACGTCTGCCGGGCCCTTTTTTCTCCTCCAGGCGGTTTCGCGAATATCCGCAAAATTTTGTCAAGAACTTATATCGTTCAGCAGCTTTTTTTTGATAAATTATGATAATATATATAATTAGGGCACAATGTGGATATTTTACTGTGAAACAGATATCAAGGAGGATATAAATAGATGTTTGCAAGGGATATTGGAATTGACCTCGGTACTGCAAATGTACTGATCCATGTAAAAGGAAAAGGAATTGTTCTGAATGAGCCTTCCGTTGTGGCACTTGATAAAAACAGCGGCAAAGTGCTGGCTGTCGGTGAAGAAGCCAGACGAATGGTTGGACGTACACCTGGGAATATTGTTGCGATCCGTCCGCTGAAAGACGGCGTAATCGCAGACTTCGAAGTAACTGAAGCCATGCTGAAACATTTCATTAATAAGCTGAATGTAAAAGGACTTTTCTCAAAACCGCGCATGCTGATCTGCTGCCCGACGAATATTACGTCCGTTGAGCAAAAAGCGATTAAAGAAGCAGCTGAAAAAAGCGGCGGAAAGCATGTGTACCTTGAAGAAGAACCGAAAGTTGCCGCTATCGGCGCGGGTATGGAAATCTTCCAGCCGAGCGGTAACATGGTTGTTGACATCGGAGGCGGTACGACAGATATCGCAGTTATTTCTATGGGCGATATTGTCACCTCCTCTTCTATTAAGATGGCTGGGGACAAGTTTGACATGGAAATCTTAAATTATATCAAACGCGAGTATAAGCTGCTGATCGGTGAACGTACCGCTGAAGATATTAAGGTGAAGGTCGCAACGGTTTTCCCAGACGCACGTCATGAAGAAATCACCATCCGCGGCCGTGACATGGTTTCAGGTCTGCCGAGAACGATTACAGTAAACAGCAAAGAAGTCGAAGAAGCCCTTCGTGAATCAGTTGCCGTCATTGTGCAGGCCGCCAAGCAGGTTCTTGAAAGAACACCGCCTGAATTGTCCGCTGACATCATCGATCGCGGCGTTATCATTACCGGCGGGGGAGCGCTGTTAAACGGGCTTGATCAGCTTCTTGCCGAAGAGCTGAGGGTGCCGGTTCTTGTCGCTGAGAACCCGATGGATTGTGTTGCGGTCGGAACCGGCGTCATGCTGGATAACATGGACAAGCTTCCAAAACGCAAACTGAGCTGATGATAAAACCTCATTCTGAAAAAGAATGGGGTTTTTTTCTGTCAAACCCTTCACGAACGGGAATGTAAATCCGATAATAAGAAAAAATGCTGATTTTCATTATAGAACAAATGTTCCGGTTAGGCAACTGGAAATAATGCTATTTCAGAGGTGGAAGACTTGTTAAAAGGATTATATACCGCAACGTCCGCAATGATTACACAGCAGAGAAGAACGGAAATGCTGTCAAATAACATCGCAAACGCGAATACGTCAGGATACAAAGAGGATCAAGGTTCAATCCGCGCCTTTCCCGAGATGCTTCTGAGCCGAATAGAAGGCGACAAAAAAACGAAAATCGGTTCCGTCAACACAGGCGTATACATGCAGGAGCTGAAACCGTTGTTTACGCAGGGAAGCCTGAAAACGACCGATCAGCCGACCGATATCGCGCTTATGGAGAATCAGGTTCCCAAGAATGCCGAAACGAATGAAAACGCCGAGCTGTTTTATCCCGTGCAGACCGCGGGCGGCGTCCGCTATTCAAAAAGCAGCACTTTCTCATTAAATGAAAACAATCAGCTTACGATAAACGGAAACCTTGTTTTATCAACAAACGGACAGCCGATTACAGTCGACAATGAAAAATTCACGGTATCAGAAAACGGAACGGTCACGACAAACGGCCGGCCGGCGGGGCAGATTGACATCAGAATGGAAGAAGACGTGCGCAATCTGAAACGGGACGGCAATGACCTATACAGCACGGCCGACGGCTCTGAACTGCCGAGCGCGGCGGCGAATCCCCAGGTCTCGTATTCATTAAAGCAAGGCGTCTCGGAGCTTTCGAATGTGGACGTGACGAGCACGTATACAGAAATGACGGAAGCATACAGATCATTTGAAGCCAATCAGAAAGTCATTCAGGCTTACGATAAAAGCATGGATAAAGCCGCAAATGAAATCGGCAAAGTGTAACAAAATGGGGGACGTTCAATTATGATGCTCAGATCAATGCTGACGGCTTCAACAGCCTTAAATCAGCTTCAGCAGCAGATGGATACAGTCAGCAGCAACCTTTCAAACAGTGATACGACAGGCTATAAAGCGAGGGACTCCCGCTTTTCCGAGCTGATCAGACAGCAGTATGACCATATAGATGACAAAAAGGAAAATTCGCCGAACATGCGGAAAACGCCGCCCGGCCTGCGTCTCGGCGCCGGGACGGTCATGACTCCGCAGCTGGACTCAGGGCAGGGAAGCATCAAAAAAACCGACCGTGACCTTGATATCGCGTTCACATCACCTTATCAATATCTTCAGGCAGAAGCGGACGGACGGCGGGTGTATACAAGGGACGGCTCACTTTCCCTCAAGCCGGCCGGCGGAAATGACCGGCTGCTTCAGCTGATGACAGCGGGAGGCAATCCCATTCTCGATGAGAACGGCCAGCCCATACAAATTGACAGTTCGCTGAATCAGCTGAAAATCAGCAAAACCGGAACGCTGACTGCTTCAGACCAGGCAGGAACCCGTTCGCAGACGTTTAATCTCGGCATCGTCAATGTCAATAATCCTCAGGCCCTTCATGCGGAAGGGGATAATCTGTTTTCCGTAAACGGAGCGGGTGCTTCAGCGATTGAAGAGCTTACCGGCGCAAACCGGCAGGCAATCGGCATGGAGCAGGGCGCGCTTGAAAGTTCAAATGTCGATATGTCAAAAGAAATGACCGACCTAATCGTGTCTCAGCGTTCCTATCAGCTGAACAGCCGCACGATTACATTGGGAGACCAAATGCTGGGCTTAATCAACTCAGTCAGATAAAAGAAGGGGCGTTTTGATCAGCCGCGCATGATAAAAAATGCGGCTTTCTCAAAATCGCCCTTTTTTTTGTAGTAATCAGTAATATCCTGAAGCAGCACTTCCAAATCCACCCACGCTTCAATTTTCTGCAGCTCCAGCACGAGCTTCTGCAACCGGTCGTACGGGTCCTCCTGAGCGGTGTACAGTATGTTGAGCGCGGTCAGCTTCAATTTCATAATCTTGTTCTGCACTTTTTCAGATATGTATAAACCTTTCTGCAGCACGGTTTGTCCTTCGGCGGCATATCCGGTTTTAAAAAGTGCTCTGACCGCTTCGTATACACAATGCAGGTAGGAAACGGGAGACTCTTTCTCGAAACGCTGATTGCCCAATACCTTTTTGTAAAAAGGGAGGGCCTCTTTATCTTTTTTCTGGGCGGTCTTTAAAAAACCAAAATTATAATAGGCGTGGCACAGCAGGTTATTGTCATTGATCCGGTCCGTTATCTTTATGGATTCATTAAAGAGCTGTTCTGCGTCTTCATAGCGTGCCTCGTCTATGTAATTCACGGCGAGAAGCAGCCGGCAGCTGAGCGTTTTTTTGATGTAGCCGAATTCACCTTGATAGATTTCCAGCGCTTTGTTGACATATTGAATGGAGAGCGCAGGCGACTTCATCATGTAATATGCACCCGCTGTTTTATAATAAAATTCAGCGGCTTCGAAACGGTCCTGAATGGCCGGCAGGTACTGTTCAGCTTCTTTAAAGCGGCAGACAGCACGGTTCGGAGCGCCATTCACCATATGGAATAACCCTTTGAAAAAATAGAAATAATAAGTTAATTCATGATCCATCTCATCTTTGCGCCGCTTCAGCTCGCAGAACAATTTAGTCAGACCGTCTTTTTTCTCAAACAGCAGCTGAAACCGTGCGAAAAACAGCTGATATCTGAGATTGAGCTTTGCATTCTTTTGTAATTTGGGGAGATGCTGATTGATTTGTTCGTGAAGGGAACGGGCTAGATCGAATTGGCGTTTTCCCATGGCGTCATACCATTCATTCAGCATCACCAGCGTGCGTTTTTCAGTAAACTTAGCAATCATCTTCCAACCTCTTTGCATAGGGTAAAAATCTTTATTTATCATAACACATTAATGGACGAGGCTCATTGCCAGCTGGTTACAGTTTACAGCGCGGTTGAAAAAGAAATTGATTCATAATATACTTCCAAATGTACAGATTGGTTACCACTTATACCTTCTATACATACTATTGTCGATGAAGGAGATGTCAAGAGAATGCTTGATACTCAGCAAATTAAAGAAATTATTCCCCATCGCTATCCGTTTCTTCTGGTAGACAGAATTACGGAAGTCGAAGAAGGAAAACGGGCGGCGGGATATAAAAATGTGACGGCGAATGAAGATTTTTTTAACGGCCATTTTCCTGAATACCCTGTTATGCCGGGCGTATTAATCGTAGAGGCTTTGGCGCAGGTCGGAGCTGTGGCGATGCTGATTAAAGAAGAAAACCGGGGCAGACTCGCGTTTTTTGCGGGGATTGATAACTGCCGTTTCAAAAAGCAGGTAAAACCGGGTGACAAGCTGGAGCTTGAAGTGGACATTACACGTGCACGCGGTACGATCGGACGCGGAAAAGGCGTTGCCAAAGTTGACGGCGAGCTCGTGTGTGAAGCTGAATTAACCTTTGCGCTCGGAGAATAAAAACAAACAGATGGGCTTATAAAAAAGCCCATTTTGTATAGAAAGGGGTGAATGTAATGTGGTCAGAATTTAAAAGCTTTGCGATGCGGGGCAATATCATGGATCTGGCAATCGGTGTCGTCATCGGCGGCGCTTTCGGCAAAATTGTGACGTCGCTCGTTGAAGACATCATCATGCCGCTTGTCGGCCTGCTTCTTGGCGGTCTTGACTTTTCAGGGCTGGCCGTGACATTCGGCGATGCTCATATCAAGTACGGAAGCTTCATTCAAACGATTGTGAACTTCTTCATTATTTCATTTTCTATCTTTATCGTGATCCGCACAATAGGCAAGCTGAGACGTAAAAAAGAAGCAGAAGAAGAGGCTGAAGAAGCAGAAGAAACAGATCAGCAGACAGAACTGCTGACTGAAATCAGAGATCTGCTGAAACAGCGGGCTCCTCACAATGACTAAGGCACAAAAAAAGGCTGGATGATTAACGTCCGGCCTTTTTTATGATTATAATTTTTGTTTAAACGCTTCAATCAGCCGGCTGCCCGAGTACCCTTCTTTCACGAGCGACTCCAGAATGCTTTCTGATCCGGGGTGGTTTCTTGACACCATTTGACCGTAAATTAAAACTTGTATACTCTTTTCCAGCTCCACAATATTTTTGATGCTTCCCGTCAGCTGGGCGGGGCGGTTGCTTTTTTTCGTAATCGTTACAAACACCTTCGCTTCTTTCTGGCTTTTCATCAGCATGTCAAAAAAAGAAAAGTGTTCGGCCGGGACCAGTGCTTCAATTAACCAGTGGTTTTCTCCGTCCTCTTTGTTGATAATCAATCCGTCTAAAAGGGGAAACTGTTCAATCGGCTGATCGTCTTTATCTAAACGTTCCACATTCAGATCAACCAGTTTAAAGGTTTTCATCTCTTATTTTCACCCCTGTTGTCCATGTTTTTCGTTCATTTATTATAACACATATCATTTTTCCCGGGAAAATGCTGTAAGACATGCTTCATCATTTTTGTAGGCGGTCAACATTTAATCATTTCTATTTTTTCATTATAATGTAAAAGAATATGGTCATGGAGAGATGCTTATGAATCAATTGCGCCTGAAGGAAATCTATATAGAAGACGGTTCAAGGCGAAAAGACGATCATTCCTACTTGGTATGCAAAAAGGAAGATTGTGAGGTGCATCTTAACAGAAGGGGAAATGTCGTCTTTTTATATGAAACAAAAGACCGCATGGAACAGTATAAAATTCAGCTTTCACTGACTGATAAAAAGCTGAGTTTTTACTGGTTCGCATGGGACGGCGGAAAGTTTGTCCGCATGTTTGAGAAAGACTGGCTCAAAACGAAACTTTTCTCGCGGCTGCTCAAAAATACATATTACATAAGCGGTCAAAAACAAAAGTTTTTTTTATCAGAAAGAAAAACAAAAACATAAAAGCAGCCTAAACGGATAACGGCTTTTTCCGCTTTTTGCTTTCATGAGCCCTTGTACTACAATGAAGCCAGCCTCGAAAAAGAGAGGAGGATACGGCTTGTTTAACCACGTTATGCTTGTCGGCCGGCTGACGAAAGATCCGGAGCTCCGTTTTACATCAGCGGGCATTCCCGTCGCGCATATTACGTTGGCGGTAAACCGCAATTTTAAAAGCGCGTCGGGTGAAACCGGAACCGACTTCGTCAACTGCACCATCTGGAGAAAAAACGCTGAAAACACGGCATTGTACTGCCAAAAAGGGTCAATGGTCGGTGTAAGCGGCAGAATCCAGACGAGAAGCTATGAAAAGACAGACGGCGTAAAAGTTTATGTGACCGAGGTCATGGCTGATACCGTTCGGTTTATGGATCAAAAACAGAAAGAGCCGCTGGCTGAATAGCATGCTTTTTTACTCGATTTCCCGCCTTTCAGCGGGCCCCGCAATACCTCCTTCCCACTCGCCAGTCGAAAGACTGGTTTTTTTGTGCGGGTGCTGAAAAATGGTTAAAAAGAAGTGATTTTGCTTATAAATACTTAAAAACATTGAATATATTGGGATAAAAACTTATAATTACTTACAGATAAGTGACGAAAAAAGGGAATGAGGACGTGTATCAAGAAGAAAGACTGATTGCGATAATGGAATATTTGAAACAGCATCGGCGGATCACCGCTGAACAGATATGTTCGCTGCTTCATATTTCAAGAGATACCGCAAGAAGGGATCTTGTAAAGCTGAAAGAGCGAGGGGCCATTATCAGAACACGGGGCGGCGCGATTCTGCCGTCGGTGAATCAGGAAGTTCCGGGCTATTCAGGCCGGCTGAAAACCGTTTCTGAAGAGAAAAACAAAATCGGCAAGCTGGCCGCATCCCTGATCCATAAAGGGGACCGGATCATCCTGGACACCTCGACAACCGTGCAGGCCTGCGCGGAGCATTTAAATGTCACCGGCTGCACTGTTATTACAAATTCGATCAATCAGGCCGATATCCTTTCCGCAAAAGAGGGAATTGATATTCACCTGCTCGGCGGAAAGCTCCAGAAGGAACACCGGTTTTTATACGGGGCTTCCGTCGTAGAAAAACTGGGGGATTATCACGCTGATAAGGTGCTGATCGGCGTTGTCGGCATCTCGGAAAACGGCCTGACGATTCCGCATGAAGAAGACGGCATGGTAAAGCGTAAAATGATCCGACAGGCTGAACAGGTGATTGCGCTGAGCGATCACTCGAAGCTTGGCCGTACGAGTTTTTATCAGTATGCAGACCTGCACGAGGTTGACCTGCTGATTACCGATCGGCTGCCTGATCAGGATTTTTGCGATCTGCTCGACCGGCACGGCGTAGAATTGCTTGTAACTGAATCTGAAGAAGAGGATGAGGACATGTGAAACTGATTGCCATAGATCTGGACGGCACACTGCTGAACAGCAGTCATCAAGTAAGCGATGAAAACAAGCGGGCTTTAAGGGAAGCCCGGCAAGCGGGAATTGAAATCGTGGTTTCCACTGGACGCGCGCATTTTGATGTGCACTCCATATTCGAACCGCTCGGCATAAAAACATGGATTATCAGCGCAAACGGAGCCGCCATTCATGCTCCTGACGGCAGCCTGTACCACTGTGAAGCGATTGAAGAATCAAGAGCCCGCGGCATTTTGTCATGGCTTGAAGAGAATCAATATTATTATGAGGTGTTTACAAACAAAGCCATCTATACGCCTGAAACCGGCAGGCAGCTGCTCGATATCGAAATGGACCGGGTGAAAAGCGCCAATCCGGAAACCGATCTTTCTGTTTTGGAACAGGCGGCTTCAGTGCAATACAGCCAGTCCGGCTTTGCTTACATTCATTCATACCGTGAGCTCTTTGAGAAAGAAGAGCATCTGGATTTTTATAATATTCTCGGATTTTCGTTTGATGAGCGGAAGCTGAAAGCGGGCTGGGACCGATTCAGCGGTCAGAAAGATCTCACCCTTGTCAGCTCTGCTGATCACAACTTTGAAGTGGCGTCTCGAAACGCCTCTAAAGGGCAGGCGCTCAAACGGCTGGCGCAAAAGCTCGGCATTCCGATGGCTGAAACCGCCGCGGTCGGTGACAGCTTAAATGACTATTCAATGCTTCAGGCGGCCGGAAAAGGCATAGCGATGGGGAATGCGAGAGAAGATATTAAAGAGATCGCTGATGCCGTTACATTGACAAATGATCAAAACGGCGTTGCGTATATGATCAGGAATTTACTGTGAAAGGTATGGCGATACTGTTCATGACTGGCGTGACGCATTCATGGCAAATGCGGCGTAACAGTAAGGACGACATAAAAGACCGGCTCTTCCCGAGAGAGCCGGTCTTTTTGCGTTTAATGTGATTGCGCCGATGCGCTGAGGGTGAATAATTCTTCAAGCTCATCGGATGACAGCTCGGTAATCCAATTTTCACTTTGGATAATCTGATCGTTCAGCGTTTGTTTCGTTTCGAGCATGGCATCAATTTTTTCTTCAATCGTTCCCGTCGTAATGAGTTTGTGAACGTGGACGAACCGTTCCTGGCCGATTCGGTAGGCGCGGTCGGTCGCCTGGTTTTCCACCGCCGGATTCCACCACCTGTCATAGTGAATGACATGATTGGCAGCCGTCAGATTCAGGCCGGTTCCGCCCGCTTTCAGTGACAAAATCAGCGTCGGGTATTCTTTCTTCTGGAACCGTTCGACGAGAGAATCGCGTTCCTGCTTGGACAGGCTGCCGTTTAAAAACTGAACCGGTTCTCCGAATGTTTTTTCCAGGAGGCGCTTCATCATGTTGCCCATCTGAATGTACTGGGTGAAAATGAGGCAGCTTTCCCCTTGTCCGCGGATCGCCGCCATTAAGTCAAGCAGCTTTTCCAGTTTGACGGATCTCCTGTTTAACAGCTCTGTCTGTTCTTCCTTCAAATAGAGCGCAGGATGGTCGCATATTTGCTTCAAGCGGCCGAGCATGCTCAGAATCAGCGCTTTCCGCTGCATCCCGGTCAGAGAAGCCATATGTTCAAATGTATCTTTGACAAGCTGTTCATAAAGGGATGCCTGTTCGGCTGAGAGCGGGATAAACTCTTTTTGTTCCAGCTTGTCAGGAAGATTAAGCGCCACTTCTTCATCCCGTTTTGTCCGGCGCAGTAAAAACGGCCGGATTAACTGCTGAAGCTGGTTGATTCTTTTTTCGTCACGGTCTTTTTCAATCGGCAGCACATAGCGTTTATGAAAGCCGGTCAGACTGCCGAGATAGCCTTTGTTCATAAAATCAAAGATCGACCAAAGCTCTGTCAGGCGGTTTTCCATCGGTGTTCCGCTCAGCGCGATATGATGGACGCCTTTCAGCTTTCTGATTGCGCGGGACTGCTTCGTATGCGCGTTTTTAATATTTTGCGCTTCATCAAGGCAGATGGTGCTCCATGTCACGGAAGAAAGCTCTTCCTGATCGGCGTGCGAGAGGCCGTAAGAAGTAAGAACGACATCCGCGTCCTGATAGGCCGGGACAAATGCTTCGCCCTTCGGCCTGCGGGGGCCGTAATGAAGCACGGCCTTCAGCTGCGGCGCGAAGGTCTGGAGCTCACGCTGCCAATTGCCGAGCACCGATGTCGGCGCAATGATTAAGGCAGGCGCTTTTTGCCGGCCGCTTTCCTTCACATGGAGAAAATAAGCGATCATCTGAATCGTCTTTCCAAGTCCCATGTCATCTGCGAGACAGGCGCCGAAGCCGTTTTCCCGTAAGAACAGAAGCCAGTTCATGCCGTACATCTGATAAGGGCGGAGCTGGCCCTGAAACGCGGCGCTGACTTCATGCTCCGGCAGATCCCCGGCATCCGTCAGTTTGCGGATCAGGCTTCTGAGATGCTTTGATAATTCGATCTTGATCCCGGCAAATGCCGATGAGTCAATGATGTCCGTGTCCTCGGCTCCGTTTTCCCCGTGATCCATCAGTTCGCGCGCCAGCACGTCGGACATGTGGAGGCCCTCAGATTCCGCTTTTTCCATCAATATTTTCATCTGTTTAATAAATTGCGGATCAATTTTCACCCATTGGCCGCGGATGTTGACGAGACGTCTGTTGTTTGCGACAAGCTCATTGAATTCATCCTCTGTCAGCTCAATTCCGTTTGTGGCGAATCTCCAGTTGAAATCAAGCAGAGCGTTCATGCCGACGAAGGACTCGCCCCGCGGGGAGGATGACACTTTCGCCTTGAGCATCATATTGCTGTCCCGGACAATCTGCCACCATGATGGGAGAAGAATCTCCACACCCATATCGACAAGCGTCTCACTCGCTTCCGATAAGAAGATCCAAGCCTCTTCTTCAGAGATCAGCGTCGTTCCTGAATCAAACGAAAGCCAGGGAACCGTTCTGCGGAAGCGGTCCTGTTCGCGCGCGATTTTTCCGCTGTATGCCTGCCACGCTTTTTTCAGACCCTTCAATCCGTCGAAAAAGGTGATGGAGCCGGTTTTTTTCTCACGTAAAAACATCTCGATTTTCCAGTCGTCACCGTCGAAATCAGGCTCGTTTAATCGGAGCCCGACGGTAAACGGCGTCAGATCGTCATGCCAGCCGATTCCCTCGAGAAAATCATCTTCATCCAAAAAGGAGCCTTTAAACGTATGAACGGCCGGCGAACGGGTTTCGATCCGCCTCCATTTTTCCAGCAGGTCATCATTGTACTGAATGTAGTCCTGTACCGCGGCTGAGAACCAGTCTGCTGTAAAGCCTTCAAGCAAAAGCTCGCGGTCTTTGAAGCGCAGGACACCATTTTGCCATGCGTCATAATCCGGAAGAAAATCGCCGTCGGCAATAAATTCGTATATCGTCGAAGCCGCTTCGATTAACGGTTCCGTTTCCTTTGTCAGCTGCACGGTGCTGAATGAATTGAACGAGTTTTTTCCAAGCAGCTCGACGGTCATCCAAGGGCTGAGCAGAACGGCCGGAGTGCCGATGAAGCTGACGTCTTCAAGAAACGTTCCGTAAAAGGTGGACTCATGCCATTGGAACAAATGAGTCTTCATCTGACTGAGAGTAAGCGGCTGCTCCTTCTCATCATGGCTTGACAGCGTAAATGTCCAATCTTCCATTTGTTCTACATGAATGAAAATTTCCTTAAGACTCGCCATCAATCAACTTTCCTTTCTGCAATTCTTCTTGAAGGGCGCGCAGCCTCTTGTAGCTTGCGCTCAGCCGGCTGATATACCGCTCCCAAACCTGCTGTTTTTTTGCCTTTTTATAAAGCGTCCGCAGTTTTTTCAGATGGCGCGCAGCCTCTTTATAGGCGCTGCGGTTTTTTTGGTCGATAAAAAAGGCCGCAGCCCGGTGATAGGAGGGGATGAGCGCTTCCGGATCACTGGCGGCAATTTCCTTCAGGATGTCCTTTTCGATTTCCCAGACGGAAAAACCGACGAGGCTGTGAATCTCCACCCATTCCGCGTACCGACGTTTTTCGTACAGGTACTGGCTGTATTCGGTAAAGGTATAGGGAAGGCAGCCGGAAGCAAACCGTTCAAACAGCTGATCATCCCGTGAGTGCCGCGCATAATCCGCCAATAGCGCAAACAGCTCTCCGATGATGTCGCGCATTTCTTTAAACGGCTTATCAAGCTTCGTATAGTTCACGGCAAGCGGTTCGATCCGGCCATACCATGCTTTCAGCCGTTTCCAGTCTTTTTTCGCGGTGAGTTCACCGAGCCATTGAAAGGTGTACGGCAGCGCTTCAGGAGGGAAGCGGGACATATCTTCAAAGACCGCTTCATCATCTTTTTGCAAAAAGGCCAGATGAAGCCGTCCGAACCGCACTTCCGGCGAAAAACGGCGCCCGCTTTCCTGTTCGAGAATCTCCTGTTCACGCGCGACCCATTTCGGCCGGTTCAAAAGCGCGCTCCACATTTCACCGAATATCCGGAGGCGTTCGTATTGAAAAAGCTCTTCTTTCACAAGCAGTCTGCGGAGCACCGGGGGCGTCCGGTCTAAAAAAGGATCGAGTGAAAAAGACAAGGCGTACGTTTTCAGTCTGTCAATGGAGGAATAAATCGTATCCATCAGCTGTTCCACGTATGGATTAATGCTGTAATAATCTTTTTCGGCATCCAATCTGCCTGACTCAATCAAAGTGAACATGTGAAGCCAGACGGCAAGCGCCGAATGAATCTGATATAAGCTTTTAAGCTCGGGTTTTTTCGGGGCGTGTTTTTTGAGCGCTGACAGATAGCCGTAATAAAGGCCCTGCATCGTCTGGCTTCCGGCCGGCGTCCGCGCCTCCCACAGCGAGAATTCCGAATCAAAAAAAGCGAGCCAGCTTGACAGCGACTCTTCATTCGGCAGCACTTTTTCCTGAAACTGCCGGCGGACAAGCTCCCTGCTTTCCTCAAGCTTTTCTCTTTCCAGCCAATGTTCGGTAAAGGTACCGACCCGCTCGAATTGGGCATATACGTAAAGAAAAACGGCGAGCACGTGGCGGCAGATCGCCTCAGACGGGCATGCGCAGCCGCTTTTCACCATGAAAAATAAGTTCAGCGTGACCCTTACAGGCACAACATCCTGCACATATGCGGAAATCTCTGTCGGGGTTTGAACCTGTATACGATAGACGGAATCCTGCCGATATAAAATGAGTGCTTTCTTCATCAGCTGAACATTGTCTTCATTGTAAGGAAGAAGTTCTTTAAGCTGTTCAGCCGCTGCGAGCACATCTTCTTTAGCAATCATATCCTGAAGCATGATTATCGCTCCTAACGAGTCACAAAATAAAAAGATTCCAATTCCTCTATTATATCGCAACACATGGCCCGGAAAAAGTTTTTCCTAAAAAAGGACATAAAAACCCGAATGTGTCGAATGATGTATTAGAGATTGCAAAACAGCACCCGACAGCATATAATAATCTTGTTTTCAATTTAATGGAAGCCGAAAGGAAACGAATGATGAAGAAAACGAAGTTAGATCAAGAGGAGTTTCTGAAGATTTTAATGCATGCGCACGACATCGGTGAGCAGTCCTCTGAGATGACCACAAAAGAAATGCTTGAGAATTTGATTTCTTATATTAAAAATGGATATGCAACATAAAATCCCGCAGGCTCCTGGCCGCGGGATTTTTTAATCTTCCTGTGACACCAGCATTTAAAGCGCTTACAAATATAAATCAGATTGAAGTGATTGTCTGTTTTTGTCGAATTTTGTCATTTGAAAAGGTTAGAAATGACAGTTTAAAGCTGTATAATCGTAATTGGAAAAGATCATTGGAGGGAATGGGAATACACGGAAAGTGATATGGAGGTTATATGGGAGAATCTGCAAGCATAAAGGAAATATTCGCAATACTGAGAAAGCGTCTGCTGTTTATACTTATTATTACCGCGGCGGCATCTTCCGCAGGCGGTCTCATCAGTTTCTTCGCTCTTACGCCGGTCTATGAAAACTCAACTCAAATTTTGGTCAGCCAATCCAAAAACAATCAAAAAGAAGTCCAATTCAATGACGTTCAAACCAACCTCCAATTAATCAACACGTATAATGTCATCATCAAAAGCCCGGTCATCCTCGATGAGGTGATTAAACAGCTGCATCTGTCCATGACTTCGAAAGAGCTGGAATCGAAAATCACGGTATCCAGCGAGCAGGATTCACAAGTCGTGACGATTGCCGTTCGGGATACGGATGCTAAGCGGGCGGCCGTTATGGCAAATGCGGTTGCATCCGTTTTTCAGGACAAGATCACCGCCATCATGAACGTGGATAATGTCAGCATCCTTTCAAAGGCCGAAGTGTCGGACAGCCAGTCACCGGCAGAGCCTAACCGTAAGCTGAACATCGCGATTGCGTTTGCCGCCGGACTTTTGGGCGGAATCGGTCTCGCCTTTTTGCTGGAACATCTGGATAATACGATCAAATCGGAAGAACAGCTGGAAGCGCTGCTCGGCATCCCGATCCTGGGAACGGTTACTTCAATCAGTACTAAAGACAGCGTTGCCAAAAATGTGAGGATGGCGGAAACCAAACAAGCGGGAGGCGGACATGTTGACGCGTAAAAAAGACAAACCCGGAAAACGAAGCGTGATTGCGATGTCTGAGCCGAAATCCATCAACTCAGAACAATATCGCACGATCCGCACAAACATTGAATTTTCTTCCGTTGATACGGAGGTGAAGTCCCTTTTGATCACATCCGCCGGTCCGGAAGAAGGAAAATCGACAACCGCGGCCAACCTTGCCGTCGTATTTGCACAGCAGGGGAAAAAAGTGCTTTTAATTGATGCGGATCTGCGCAAACCGACGGTTCATTTCACCTTCAAATTGGATAACGGAACCGGATTAACGTCGCTGCTGTTAAAACAGCTGCCGTTTCAGAAAGCCGTCCTGCCGGCTGATGAAGCAAACCTGGATATTTTAACGAGCGGGCCGATCCCGCCCAATCCGGCGGAGCTTTTATCGACGGGTGCCATGAAAGATCTTCTGTCAGAAGCAGCCGCAGTTTATGATAAGGTGATTTTGGATACGCCTCCCGTTTTGGCCGTAGCTGATACGAAAATATTAGGCAGCTACACTGACGGGGCCATTATGGTGATCTCAAGCGGGAAAACGGACAAAGAAAAAGCGGCCAAGGCGAAAGAAGCGCTCGATTACTGCCCGTGCAAGCTCCTTGGGGCCGTTATGAACGGGAAGAAACAAACGAAACATTCGGACTACGCCTATTACGGACAATAATGTCACAATGGGCGCGGTCCATTCTTTTTAAGGAGGGATTGAAATATGATAGATATCCATTGTCACATCCTTCCTTCCATAGACGACGGCGCGGCGGATGATACAGAAAGCCTGAAGATGGCGAGAGAAGCGGTCAGACAGGGGATTGATACGATCATCGCGACGCCGCATCATGTGAAATACCGCTATGACACGGATCGGCATACGGTCAACGAAGCGGTCAGCCTGTTAAACAAACGTTTGAATAAGGAAGGCATTCCGCTGACTGTCCTGCCCGGCCAGGAAATCAGAATAGACGGAGATCTGCTGGCAGGTCTTCAAAGCGGCTCGCTTGTCCCGCTCCATAATACAAAGTATGTGCTGGCGGAATTTCCGGCGGATCATGTCCCGGCCTACGCTGAAAGGCTGTTTTATGAACTGCAGCTGAACGGATATGTCCCCGTCATCGCCCATCCGGAGCGGAACAGGGAAATTCGCGAAAACCCTTCCGTCCTTTACAGTCTTGTGAAGAAAGGGGCGGCCGCCCAAGTGACGGCCGGCTGCATTGCCGGAGCATTCGGGCGGAAAGCGAAATCCTTTTCGCTGCAGCTGATGGAAGCGAATTTGATCCACTTTCTCGCATCTGACGCCCATAATCTCGGACCGAGAAATTTTTATTATCAGGAGGCGATCAGCGTTCTGAAAAAAGAAGCAGGGGCGGAGCTGATTTACATGCTCACGGAAAATGCGGCGCTTCTCGCTGAAAACAAAGCCGTTTATAAGGAACCTCCGCTGCCTGTGGCCCGCCGTAAGCGCTGGGGTCTTTTTTAATCGTCGTCTCCATCCCGTTTAAATGAAGCGTAAGCGGCTGTTTTGCAAGATGATTCTTTTATGCTTATGCTATTATCAGCGGCCGGCGCCGTTTTTTCCTATCATGACCTCAGGCTCCCGGCATTCCGCCGGGGCCGGGATCATATGATAATAGCGGTAAGCTGCCCAGCAGCAATTTCTAAACGGTTGGGGGAACACGATGAAAATAACAGTGATCGGAACAGGCTACGTCGGTCTTGTGACAGGAGTGTCTCTTTCAGAAATCGGCCACGACGTAACATGCATAGATATTGACGAACGTAAGGTTGAGCAGATGAGAAAGGGATTGTCCCCTATCTTTGAACCGGGCCTTGAAGATATGATGAAACGAAATATCGGCCGGCATCGGCTGGCATTTGAAACGAGCTACGAAAAAGGGCTTGCGGAAGCGGACGTTATTTTTATAGCGGTCGGAACGCCGCAAAAAGAAGACGGGCACGCAAACCTTACTTATATTGAAAATGTCGCCGAACAGATTGCCGAACATATTTCTAAAGATGCGATCGTCGTGACAAAAAGCACGGTTCCCGTGGGAACGAATGACAGAATCAGCGAAGTTATTCATTCACGGCTGAGAGCGGACGTGAACATTTCAATCGCTTCGAATCCGGAATTTCTCCGTGAAGGTTCGGCGATTCACGATACCTTTCACGGCGACCGCATCGTGATCGGGGCTGAAGACCGGCAGACGCGGGAAACGCTTGACCGGGTTTTCGCGCCGCTTGCGATTCCGGTATATCATACGGACATCAGAAGCGCTGAGATGATCAAATATGCGTCAAACGCATTTTTAGCGGCAAAAATCAGTTTTATTAATGAAATTTCTCATATATGTGAAAAAGTCGGTGCGGATGTGGAATCAGTCGCACACGGAATGGGATTGGATAAACGGATCGGCAATCAATTCTTAAGAGCCGGCATCGGTTACGGCGGTTCCTGTTTTCCGAAGGATACAAACGCCCTCGTGCAGATCGCGGGACATGTGGAGCATGATTTTGAATTGCTGAAGTCCGTCATTAAAGTCAACAATAACCAGCAGTCCATGCTGGTTGATAAAGTGCTGAACAGGCTGGGCGGTGTGACGGGGAAAACCATCGCGTTATTAGGGCTGTCTTTTAAGCCGAATACAGATGATATGCGGGATGCCCCGTCCATTGTCATTGCGGATCGTCTGGCGGCTCTTGACGCCCGGATGACAGCGTACGATCCGATCGCTTCATTCCGGGCTTCCGGGCTGCTTCCGGCTGCGGTTTCCTATCGGGAGTCCATAGAAGAAGCCGTCAGGGGAGCGGATGCCGTCCTGATTCTGACAGATTGGGAACAAATTAAACACTTCCCGCTTGAAGCGTACAAAGAGCTGATGGAAACCCCGGTTATTTTCGACGGGAGAAACTGCCACTCGCTTGAGGAAGCGGAACAGGCCGGCGTGGAATATATCTCAATCGGAAGAAGAGCCGTCGTGCCTCAGACTGATTCTGTCACTTGAAAGGCCGGCGGTCCGCACCGGCCTTTTATCATACAATCATTAGAGACGAAGGAGATATTAATCGTGGAAAACACATGGAAATTGCCGAAGCAAATGGAATCATCCCGCAGTCTGCTGGAAACGTCAGCACGGCCCTTTATCAAACTGCACGTCAAAAAAGCTGAAACGGGACGGTATGACAGTAAAATTGCCGGAGACCCCTATTTTCCGAAACATGAACCATACCCTGAAGATGAAAGCGGCAGGCCGATGAAGCTTCTCGCCCAAATCAATTTTGCGGATATGCCCGGACTACCTGATTTTCCGGACACCGGCATTCTTCAGTTTTACATATCGGTCAGTGATGACGTATACGGTTTGAATTTTGACGACGGGTGCGCGCAAACGGGTTTCTGCGTCAAATATTTTGAGCACGTGACAGATCGGGAAGAGGAGCTCATGGATGATTTTTCTTTCGTTCAGGTTGAAGAGGAGTACGATTTTCCGATTCAATCCGAAGCGCTGATCACCCCTGAGCTGTCTGCTGAATGGGTGCTCCCGTCTGATTTTCAATTCAGGCAATATGCCGGGATGGATGCCTTCGACTATTTCGAGCAGTTTGACGATGAGGTGTATGACGAATATACGGTGAACGCATTCGGCCATAAAATCGGCGGCTATGCGTCCTTCACCCAGGAAGATCCGCGGTCTTATTCCCATCAAAACCATACGATTCTGCTCTTGCAAATTGATTCAGATGATGACATTGATTCGATGTGGGGAGATGTGGGAATCGCCAATTTCTTTATCAGACCGGAAGATTTGAAGAAAAAAGATTTCTCAAACGTTTTGTACAACTGGGACTGCAGTTAACGACAGTATTAGAATCATGATACAAGGCAAAGGAGACGGTTAATCACTGTCTCTTTTTTTTAGGGAATTTATCATGGATACATAGAGGAGATCATTGAATGGATATGCCGCTTATGTGAGTCTTTTGGCGTTAATGATGAGCATCTCGGCTGCTGAAAATAAGTCATTTAACCTATTTAAGCTGCTTTCTGTCTATTTTAAAATATAATATATGGAAATATAGTATGGAAAAGTCTGTGCTTTTTGTACGACTTTTTGCGTAAGACGAGGTGAAAACAGATGAGCCATTCAAGCACATTAAGCCATATTAACAGCACCATCAGCCATAAACTGGGCGAGATCGAACACCAAATTGATAAATTAAAAGAAGCGAAAAGAGAGATAGAATCTCTGCAGGAAGAGGGCGTGTCTGAAATCAGAGACATCCTCAGGCCGCACCTGGATCATCATTGGACCGGCACTTTTGCAGAAGAATTTGATGACCGGCGCGATCAGGCCCATACAGAAGCATACAGAATCGTCACAGACAAATACGACGGTTATATTTACCGAATCGGCTTAAAGATGACACAGCTTGAAATTGAAAAAGGAGGGCTCCTTGCCGCCAGAAGCATCGCGAGAGAGGCAGAGCACCTGCTGACGCTGGGAGAAGAAGCCCTTGACACGGTCGGAGAAAAAATACAATCAATCAAAAAAAGCTGGAGTTGGTTTTAATGGCAGAAATAAAACTCAAATACGGAGCCGTCATGAAGCAGCTTGAATCCGTCAGCAGCGCTTTGGAGGCCGTTTCTATCGGGAACGCCGGTTCAAACGGAAAAAACAAGCTCGACTATACCTCCAAATACCAATCACGCGAGGCAAAGCTTGTATCGATGATCAGCGAATACAAGCAGGCCGTTCATAAGAATATCGCGGACGTTAAAGACAACGTAGATTCTTTGAAGGAACAGGACGAGGCGATCGCCGTAAAATAACGAAAGAAAGGACTTGCCGATGAGCAAAGTGTTTGAATCACAATCGTTAACGGACGAAGCAGATAAGAGAAAGAAACAATACGAAGCCCTTGAAGGGCAGCTGCGTGCGCTCAAACAAGCCTTTCAAGGCGTGGCCGATCTGGGTGATGCTTTGAAAGGGAAAGGCGCAGACAATATAAAAGATTTTTTTCAGGGACAAGCGGAAATCGCCGACAGCTGGCTGACGCTTGTCTCTGCTCAAATTGCGTTTTTAAATGGCATTTCAGGTGACATTAAAGATCAAGAACTCAGCGATTCATATGCGGAGACTTCGTTTTTAGAGCATGAGCTGCCCAATGCGGATTTGAGAGCTTCAGAGATTGTCTCCGCTCATAAAGCAGAAATCGATTCGATTTTGTCTGGCATCAGCGATATTATTCATCTCGATACATATACGCTGGATGATTACGCAGATAAAATGGGTGATGCCCAGAAAACCAGACGTGACACGATCACGGCAGTCGATACGCTTGATGAATCCCTGACCGCTGAATATCAAAACTTAGAATCTCTGGACAACGCAGTGCTCAGCAAATATTCCGTTCTCATGCAGGCCACCAGCAACGGGAAAAGCGCCTCCCCTATGTACTATGACAAAAAAGCCTTCCACAGCAATGAAATCTACAAAAGCGTCATGGCGACAGAAAAACAGGGCACGGACTATATTGACGCAAAAGCCCAGCAGGCCGAAGCAAGACGGCTTCAGGAAAAGGCTGAAGAAGAAGCCAATAAACCATGGTACGAAAAAACATGGGACGGCATCTGCAACTTTACCGGCGAAGTCACCGGCTATTATGATTATAAAAGAGCAGCCGAAGGTGTTGATCCGGTGACCGGCGAAAAACTCTCCACCGCAGAACGCGTCACAGCAGGAGCGATGGCCGCCGCCGGATTCATACCGGTCGTCGGCTGGGCGGGCCGCGCTTTCAAAGGCGGAAAAGCCATTTACAAAACCGGAAAAACCGTCATTGCCGCAGAACATGCTTTAGATGCCTATAAAACCGGAAAATCCTTAGACATTCTCAAAATGACAGAAATGGGCGCATACGGCCTCGTCGCCTCAAACGGATTCTCAGAAGCCGTCACAGGCAGAGATATGTTCGGAAATAAAGTGTCTGAGGAAAAACGGAAGCAAGGAGCGCTGGAAGCGGCGTTGAGTTTGGTTGGTGCCGGCGCACTGGCGAAGCATGTAAACAAAGGCATACCGCTTGCAAAATCGCCACAAGCAGCAAAGGTTGAAAAAGGGAAAAAGATTCTAGACCAAGTAAAAGAATTCAAAGTGCCGACGAATGTGAAAATTCGTGTCCATAAGACTGTCACACCGGATGGCGCAACTTTCCCAATCATTCATGCTGATGTTAAAACCAAAGCTGTGAAAGATCTTGGGTTTGTGAAGATGGTGGGTAGTGGGAATACAAATATTGTAGAAAAGATTAACTATGATTTAATAAAAAGGTATGTAAAAGATGTTGAGGCGAGAACATCTAGAAAAATACCAAAAAATCAGGTTGAAAAACTTAAAGAAGCCTTAAGAAACAAAGAGTATAAAAAGTTAACTCCACTACAGACAAGAAAACATCGAAGAGCGTTTAATAAAATTAAGGATCAGCTTATTGAAGAGTGGGAGAAAAATACTGGTCAAACATGGCCAACTTACTCTGAAGACGTTATATCTAAAAAGACTGGGGAGCCGGTGAGAAAAAAAGGTGATAAGTATGATGCCCACCATATTATCGAAAACAGTTTTGAGGGAGAGCACGAGTGGTGGAATATTCACCCGGCTAAGTTTCCTAATGAGCATCAATCCGGTATTCATGGTACGGGCTCACCTGCTAATGAACTTTTTAAAGGAGGTAAATAATTGTGAAATATGATTTTATAAAAACTTACAAAGAAAATACATTTTATCCAGTAAGCGAGAATGAAATTTTAGAAGTAGAAAATAAGTTAGGATTAAGGTTACCTTATGATTTGAGACAGTTTCTTCTTGAGATTGGTTACGGCTTTCTAAAAAAATCAGAATATAATATTAATCGCATTCTTGGACCTGCTTCAATTAGAGATGCAAGGTTAAAAGTTAATGACTTTGAGTTTTATCCAGATATAGAAGTTTATGAGGAACTTGAAGAAGATAAATTGATTTTTTTTGAAGCAAATGAAAGTGCTTTATTGTTAATTGCATTAGGCAATGAACAAAACAATTCAATATATTACGATGATATAAAAATTGCAGATTCATTAGAAGAGTTTTTAATCGAACTTATGAAAAATGATAAATATTATCTTGATTTAATTGAGGATTAGACTTATAAGCTGCAGAACGAGTAACAGCGGAAGGCTAAGGTGTCAACATGCTATTACCCAAAGAATTTAACCGAAGTTGGGATGTTAATAAAAATGGTCCGATATTAAAGTTTCCATATGATGACTTAGCAGAGACTCCTTTTTCGGAGGAATTTAAAAAATTTATTTCTTTAGGAGGTTTACCTGAAACCCCTCCGCCATATTTGGATTTCACTTCTTTTCAAACATCATTTAAACCAATTAGAAGTATCTTTGATGTGTCGGAAGCGTTTCGAAAATATTGGTTGTTAGGTTCTACTGGTTCCGGAGATCCAATTTGTATTATAGAAAATAACGAGAGAATTGTTTATTTAGATAATGGTAATGAATATAAAGAAGTATTTATTAACTCTTCAATAAATCAATTTGCAGAAAGTATACTGCTTTTCTCAGAAATGATTGACAAAGCTATTCAAATTAATGGAGAAGATGCTTTTATCGACAATGATATTCCTGAATATGTAATTGAATGGTTGAAAGAAGAACTGAAAAGAGTAGACTCAAATTGTATAAATGAAGAGAACTTCTGGGGTATTGAAATAGAAAGTTTATATGAATAATGAATTTTTATTTTGATGCATTGAGACCTGATCAGAGAAAGATGTTCTATCAAAGGATATTATTTCACCTAACAAGTCAAAGTAGATAATTGCTTTATTCTGGATCCAGCGTATGAGTTTACTGATAGTCCTTTAGCTTATGCAATTTATGTAATGGATAATAATTGGAATGCCATTTGAAATAAAAATTTCCTGAGCATAAATTTGTTGTAAAAAGTAGGTATTATACTGTATCTGCTTTTTAGTTTTTACTTTTTATGAATACTGGAGAGAAACCTTAATTAAATATATTACTTGGAGTTACTAATTGATTAAAAAACGATAGAACTCCTACCTGGATTGGTTTTACGCCTTTCAGGTTTTTTTATCGGTATAAAACTAAAGAGGGGAGGATAAAACAAAAAGCCTGCTTTTTAGCAAAGAGGCGGGGGCTACAGAGGAATTATGGGAAAGGTGAGTAGTTTCGGTGGATATAGCGATTTAGTGGAAGAGGTAATTGACTTTATTAAGCATGGAGAATTATTTAAAAATAATAATCGGAAAATGTTCCAAATACTAATATACCTCCCGGAGATTAACATTAGGAGATGCCTTGTTTACTGATGTATTAGAATTGCTATAGTTAAGAGCTTGCCGTGTTGTTATCGGCAAGTTTTTTTATAATAATTTAACAATGTGGAGTACAAGGAGAAGCAGGATGGACAGAGACCATATTTCTCAATTGCTGCCATTAAAAATCTGTAATGGCTGGTCTGTAGTACTGAACAATTTAAGTTCAGAAAAAAGAATGCGAGAAAAATATGAATTACTAAAACTACAAAATGAAAAACGTAATGCTGTTATTAAGGTAATATTTGAAAATGATCAATACCATGTCATAGTAGCGGGCTTAAAAACAGATAAGATTTATGAAGATGAGTCTTTTAATGAAATAGAACAATTATTGGAAGAGTTAGAATATCAAATCTGGACTGTGGGAAATGGGGTTTTAGAGGGTTTGCAGCAGCTAAGCCAACATGTTCCCAATTTCTTAAGGCTTAAGATACCGGCGGGGTGGACTGTTGATTATATTACATTAAAAGATACTGACCCTAAAACTCTAGAGGAAAATGATGATGCTTGGTTATTTGACTTTAATCAAGATCTCCTGCAGATTTCTCATAAAACTAAAAATTTGCTGCTTGACGTAGGATGGTACCCAGAAGGGGATCCCACCGGCAGATATGGCATTGACTGATAAAAAACGAAGATTGGGAAAATCCTCTAGAAGATATTATGTGTACTGAACGTAAAGAATTAATTAAACAATTGAATTATATTTTTATGAAAGAAATGAAAAATGAATATTAATAAAAAAGCAGATTATACTATCTGCTTTTTTCAATGATATAATTTGGAGTCATTGCTAGAATCGACATGCAGGACAATTGAGCGCGAAGAGAGGAAAACAAGTGAAATGAAAATACATCAAATTCACGATTTTGATCTAAAAGATGAATCGGCTTTTATTCGAACACAACAATCCCTTATACATAAAATCAACCTATCCCCCGTCATCCATCCAGACTCCGTCAATACATGCGCAGGCGTCGACCTTGCTTATTGGGAGCAGGACGGGGAACCGTACGGAGTGTGCAGTATCATCGTGATTGACGCTGATACAACAGAAGTGATTGAAAAAGTGCACAGCATGGGGAAAATCAGCGTGCCGTATGTGTCCGGTTTTCTTGCGTTTCGCGAGCTGCCGCTGATCATCGAAGCGGCCAAAAAGCTGGAGACGGAGCCGGATGTGTTTTTGTTTGATGCAACGGGTATCTGCATTACAATCATATGGGCGTTGCCACCCATGCGGCTTTTTTTCTGGGGAAGCCGACGATTGGGATTGCGAAAACCTATCTTAAAATCAAAGGCTGCGATTTTGAGATGCCTGAAAATGAAGTAGGCGCCTACACCGATATTCTCATTGACGGCGAGGTATATGGCCGGGCGCTTCGGACACGGCGGGACGTGAAGCCTATCTTCTTGTCTTGCGGACATAACATTGATTTAGAAAGCAGCTATCAGATCACAATGAAAATGATCAATCGAGAAAGCAGGCTGCCGATCCCTGTCCGTCTGGCTGACCTTGAAACGCATGTTTTGCGAACGTTTTATCGGAAAAATCACGTGTAACACTTGGGGCTTTAAGCCACCAAGTGTTTTTTTGTATGCCTGGTGTCTGCTTTATTAAAAACTTTGTCGTCCTTGCAGCAGGTTTTTATTTGAATGTTTTTCGCGTCAAATCGATAAATGCCTTTAATGGTGCAGACATCCACTTGTCCTTATGCCATGCTAGTTGAGTAAAAACGGGGCATTCATTCTGCCAGTTGAGTTCTTTCATCCGTCCTTCGGCAATATCGTCTTTTACTGTCATTTCAGGCAATAGTCCAATTCCGAGTCCGGCCATCACGCATTGTTTGATGGCTTCTATGCTGACGAATTCTAATTTATTAGGGTAGACTCCGGCGTCATGTAAAGTGTTCTCAAAGAGCGTGCGATATGAACAGCCGTCCTCTGTCAGCAGAAGGGTTTCGTTTTGAAGATCCTTCAATGTTGCTGGTGAATCTGCTGGAAAAGGATGGTCATTGGCGGCTACCATTTTGATTTCATCCTGAATCAGAGATTCAACGTGCAGTGCGTCTTCCGTTCGGTTCACATCCAAAATGAAAGTGATATCAAGCTGGCCCTGCAAGAGCTGTTCTTTCGCTTGTTCGTTGGAAATATACGGTTTGAATATGAGCTTTACTTGAGGAAAAGCCTGTTTGAATTCTTTTATGATAGGCGGAAGGCGGTATGTGCACTGGCTTTCCGTCGCGCCGATTTTCAAGGTTCCGGTTGTTTCTCTTGCTTGATTTGCGGCCATTTTTGCTTCTTCTGTTAACGCAATGATCTTCTCCGCATAGGATTTGAACGTTTTGCCGGCTTCTGTCAGGAAAAGCCGCTTGCCGAGCCGTTCAAATAAAGGAGTCCCGATTTCTTCTTCCAGTGATTTGATCTGAGAGGTAACGCTTGATTGTGCATAGTTAAGCATCTTGGCGGTTAGGGTGAAGTTTACGTGTTCTGCTGCGGTAATAAAGGTGATCAGCTGCTTCAATTCCATTTGATCTCGCCCTTTCTAAATCGGTTTTATCGATTGAAACAATCGAAATAATCATCTGTATTGATTGATGAATCCATTATATGATGAAGAAAATCATTCGTAAACAAAGGAGCAGATGCATCATGAAAATTGCGGTTATTAATGGCGGAACCCGGTCTGGCGGAAATACGGATATTCTTGCGGAGAAGGCTGTTCAAGCATTCGATGCGGAGCACATTCATTTGCGGAAATATCGGATACGGCCAGTTGAAGATCTGCGTCACGCCCAAGGCGGCTTTCGCCCTGTTCAAGATGACTGCGATTCTATTATTGAGCGGATTTTATCGCGCGATATTCTTGTATTCGCCACCCCAATTTATTGGTTTGGCATGTCAGGGACATTAAAGCTGTTTATTGATCGCTGGTCACAGACGCTGAGAGATCCGAGGTTTCCTGATTTTAAACAGCAAATGTCAGCGAAGCAGGCATATGTAACAGCAGTGGGCGGAGACAACCCTAAACTAAAAGGGCTGCCGCTGATTCAGCAATTTGAACATATTTTTCATTTTATGGGGATGTCCTTTAAAGGCTATGTGCTGGGAGAAGGCAATCGTCCGGGTGATATTCTTCATGATCAACAGGCTCTGTCCGCTGCGAGCCGTTTATTGAAAAGAAGTGATGCGATATGAAGCTGCTGCTGGTTATCTCTGGTATATTGATTCTTGCACTCTTTCTAGCTTGGAAAGCGCCGACTTCTGTTTGGGTACAGGCTGAAACCAATTCGCCTCAGGTTCAGCAATCTGTGAGAATGGCAGGCGCAACGCTGCAAGTCAAGCAAATCATCAAGAGTGATGCAGGCGAAGAAACAGTTGTCATATCAAACGGTATTTCCGGGCCAAAATAAAAAAGCACCTGTCCAGGTGCTTTTCTTTATAAATGAGGAATCACAAGCCCTCCATACAAAAATGCCGCGATAATCAGGAAGGCCGGATGCAGTTTGAATTTTGTCAAGGCAAGGAGGGAGATCCCCGCAATCACTATCGCTTGAACCCAGCCGATCGCTTTGATGCCGTCTGCGCCGATTTGCCAGGTAAGAATGAGCATCATGACGGCGATGACAGGCTGGACGGACAGCGTCATACCTTTGATGACGGGGGATTGGCGGAAGCGCTGAATGATGCGCAAGAGGACGATCAATGCGAGCGCCGACGGTACGACGGTGGCGATCAGCGCAATCAGGAACCCGGGCCATCCGCCTGCGCTGTAGCCGACATACGCCGCGATTTTGGTTGCGATCGGGCCCGGCAATGCGTTCGCAAGTGCGAGCATATTTGAGAATTGATCGTTTGAGAGCCAGCTGTATCTGTTGACGACTTCTTCAAACATCAGCGGGATCGACGCCGGTCCGCCTCCATATCCGAGTACGTTTGCGACAAAAAACGCCATAAATACATAAATCAAGATCATGAGGCAGACATTCCTTTATCTTTTGAACGTTTATTTGTGATTTTGTCCTTTAATTTAAAATGAAACGCGCCGTACGCCAAGAAAATGATAATGACAAAGCCGGGATTGATCTGTAACGTTTGCAGGCCGATAAAAGCGATGATAAAAAACAGGATGCCCGTGACCCAGCCGAAACCTTTAAGCGCTTTTTGGCCAAACTCGTACGCCATGATGCCGAGCATGACGGCGATCACCGGTGTTACGGCGCCAATCATGCCGGCAACGATTGCTGAGCGGCTTAAGACATTGACAGCCGCAAACAAGCCCGCCATAGCGAGACATGTAGGCAGAATATGTGCGAGGGTTGCCGCGATTGCGCCTAACGTGCCTTTCAGCTTGAAGCCCAGATACGCCGCCATTTTTGTGGCAATCGGTCCGGGAAGCGCATTAGCGATCGCTAATATTTCTCCGAATTCATCATCATCTATCCATTTGTATTTATTGACGGCTTCATGGCGGATGAGCGGGATCACCGACGGGCCGCCTCCGAATCCGAGAATGCCCGTTCGGACCATCGCCGCCGTAATGTCCCAATAGGGATGTTTCATGGCTATGTCCTCCTTACAGCTTCATGCCCGTTCTGCTTTTATACCGTTTAATCAGCATTTGGCAGTCGACGCTGACGACGCCTTTTTGCGTATAGAGCCGTTTTGTCAAAAACTCTTCCATCTCTTGATCATTTGCGAAAATGCCGTGCATATGCAGCTTGCTCGGTCCGGTCATATGATAAAGGCTTGTCACCGCCGGCTCCTTTTCAAGCTTTAATGCGGTTTCCTCCAAATACTGCGGCTCCACCTCCACGTTAAAAAACACGGACACATGACGGCCGATTTTCGCCGGGTTGATGACAGCGGTGAATTTTTCAATCACACCGGCATCCAGTAAATGCTGAATGCGGTGCTGAACCGCCACTCGCGACAGGTTAACCCGCTTTCCTAAGTCTGTATAGGAAATCCTCCCTTCCTCGTGCAAAATCGAGAGAATCTGTTTATCCGTTTCATCAAGGACAAGATTCGGAATGCTGTACTCATGTTCCAACCGGCTTCACCTTCCTTCATTTGGTGGATATTATTGTATCATGAAATGTTACGGTATGAAGGAGAAATTTTTTAATGTTTTCGTTACGTAATGATTGAGGATTATTTCTTATCGGAAAGTAAATAGTGTGTGAGCTTTTCTTTCAGGAAAGTGGATGCCGGCGATGCCGCTTTTTATACTTGAGAAAATTTGTAAAGGGGCTTGCCATGAATACTTCAACCATCGGAACGAAACAAATGGTCGTCAGTCCGCATTATCTTGCTTCTCAGGCGGGGGCCGGCATTCTGGAAAAGGGCGGAAACGCGTTTGACGCGGCAGTGGCGGTCAGCGCCTGCCTGGCAGTCGTGTATCCGCATATGACGGGTCTTGGCGGGGATTCATTTTGGCTCACTTACCATAAAGAAACGGGACGAATCAAAGCTTATAACGGGAGCGGCCGTTCAGGGAAGCATGTGACGAGAGACTTGTATCGGGGCAGAGAAGCGATCCCTCTGCGCGGGATAGAAAGCGCCATTACCGTTCCGGGCATGGCGGACAGCTGGGATGCCGTGCTTTCGGCGTACGGGCGTCTTTCTCTCGCTGAGGTGCTGAAGCCAGCTCTTGATTATGCGGCAAACGGATTTCCAGTGTCCGCCGACCAGTGCGCCCACACAGAACACAATCTCGCTCTTTTAGCCTCGACGCCTTACACCTCGGCCATTTTTACGAGAAACAAAAAAGCGCCCATGCCCGGTGAACGGTTTGTCCAGAAGGATCTGGCGGCCAGCTTGGAACAGCTTGCCGAGAAAGGCAGAGGCGCTTTTTATGAAGGAGATCTCGCTCAAAGCATCACATCCTTTCTGCAAAACAACGGCAGCCGTCTGACACTTGATGACTTTAAAGCCCACCGCGGCGAGTGGACGAACCCGGTATCCTCTGATTACCGCGGGTACCGCATCTATCAGGCTCCGCCGAATTCACAGGGCTTTACAGGCTTAATGACGCTCAATATATTGGAAAACTATGATTTTTCTCAGATTGAACACGGTTCCTTTGAATATTATCATCTGCTGATCGAGGCGCTGAAGAAGAGTTTTCAGCACCGGAATGAAGTGCTGACTGATCCGGCATTTTCTCATATTCCGCTGGATCGGCTGCTTGATAAACGGTATGCAAAGCAGCTGGCGGAAGAAATCGGTTACACGGCTGCGCCGGCGGTAAGCCGTCCGGTCGGAAGCGACACTGCTTATGCCGCCGTCAGAGATGCGGAAGGAAATGCCGTTTCCTTTATACAGAGCCTCTATTTCGAGTTCGGATCTGCCGTTACGGCGGGGGAGACGGGTATTTTACTGCAAAACCGCGGGTCATTTTTTTCGCTGGATGAATTCCATGTCAATACGCTCGAACCCGGCAAGCGGACGTTCCACACCCTCATGCCGGCGATGGCCTGTAAAGAAGGAAAGCCGCACATCCTGTACGGAACCCAGGGAGGAGAAGGCCAGCCGCAAACTCAGACAGCGATGATTACGCGCATCATTGATTACAAAATGGACCCGCAGCAGGCGATCAATGAGCCTCGCTGGGTCTGGGGACGGACATGGGGAGAGGAGTATGAAGGGCTGAGGGTTGAAAGCAGAATCAGCCCTGAAACGAGAGAAGCCCTAAGGCAGAGCGGCCACCGCGTCGAGACCGTTGGTGATTTTGACGGGCTTATGGGCCATGCGGCAGCGATCGTCATTGATGAAGAAGGCTTTCTCCAAGGCGTGGCCGACCCGCGCGGCGACGGAGCGGCCGCAGGAGTATAGAGCATGATACGCTAACTGATGAAAAAAATAAGCACGCCAAGAGCGGCAGAAAGACCCGCGTAAAACGAATCGTACACATATTGCTTTTCCTCCCGCCGGTGCCGCCATTCCATTAAGCCGCTGCAGCAAAATAGCATGGAAACAGCTCCGGCAAATACGTCCATTTCATTGAAAAAAGTCACCGCTGCGATGCCCGTAATAAGCAGTGTGATTTCGATTAATCGATATGTGCTGTTTATCGGCTTCTGCTTTTTAACAGGATTTGGAAAATGGAGAACTTTGACGGCAAATACTTGAAACATAAGGCTGAGCAAAATAAATACGGCTGAAAAAATCAGTAACTGAATGAAATCCATCGTCTGCCTCCTAAAAATGTGTCACTCGTTTCATACGGGTGAGGGCCTTGCAAGTTTCAGCATTCTATAAGACATTAGGCGGAGTTTAATGGTAAAAGACTCAAAAAGACCCCTTTCGAAAGGGGTCTTTTTGACTAGTTTCTTCTATTATAATGGTTCCTGCTTCAGGTCGGGCGGACGAGCGTATATGTCTTCCCGAGTCTGGCGTATTCATTCCCCGCGAGCCTTGCCGCAGGCTTCAGCTCATCTGTCCGTATGTAGCCTTTATCGGCGTCATATACTTGGTCATTCAAATGAAAACAAACGACTCTGCCGATGATGAGGTCTGTCGTCGTTTCTCCGCTGTCGTTTTGGAACGGAAGATGGCGTTCGAGTATACATTCAAACCTGACTTTTGCTTCTTTTATACCGGGAACGCTGATGCAGGCGCTGTCTGTCACAGAAAGGTCTGTCATGCCAAGTTCACTGACATCAGGATCAAGCCTTGCCGCCGTTTTGTTAATATCTTCAATAATGGACTCATCACTGACGTGCACCACGAATTCCCGATGAGCGATTGCGTTTCTCACGGTGTCTTTCTGCCGTCCGTCCGCGCGGCTGACAGAGATGGCCAGAAGCGGCGGTTCTGCGGAGACAACGTTATAGAAACTGAAGGGCGCCGCGTTTACGGCGCCGTTGATGGATGACCGCGTCGTGACAAATGCGATCGGCCGGGGAACGACTGTGCCCGAAAGCAATTTGTAAGTGTCTTTTGCGTTCAGTTCGTCTGCTCGTAAGATATGCATGATTTCGGCCGCCTTTCTTTATCGTATGACCTGATTATACAGAAAGAAAATTCGGAAACACAACAAAAGAAAACCGGCTGCATATCTTATCACGTGGCATATATCTGATTGAGGAAAAAGGCTTCCGTTTAGCCGGCAGCCTATTTACAAATGGCGTTACTTGTAGTTTTTCTTTACAACCCAGATGTTCCCGTCTTTCCAGTACTCTGTTTTGCTGCAGTAATCGTCTTTTTTGCAAGGGTCTTTTTTATGAGGACGATAAGGTTTTTTCTGCGTGCGTTTTTTCTTGCGGCGGCATGATTTTTTGTGGCTGCGAGATTTTTTGTGAGAACGGCAAGATTTTTTACGGCTGCGAGATTTTTTATGAGAACGGGACTTTTTATGGCTGCGAGATTTTTTGTGAGAACGGGACTTTTTATGGCTGCGAGATTTTTTGTGAGAACGGGATTTTTTATGGCTGCGAGATTTTTTGTGAGAACGGGATTTTTTATGGCTGCGAGATTTTTTGTGAGAACGGGATTTTTTATGGCTGCGAGATTTTTTGTGAGAACGGCACGATTTTTTATGGCTGCGAGATTTTTTGTGAGAGCGGCACGATTTTTTATGACTGCGAGATTTTCTCTTCTTACTGCTTTTTGGTTCTTGGTACAAATAATCTTCCAATCCCTCGGTGCTTGCGGACTTTACTGCTTCTTCGATATCAGAATGGGAATAGTGGCCCATTTTGAAACCTCCTCATGATATATGTTTTAAGGATGCGATCCTTACTACCACATAGTACGCATGAATGAAAAAAGTGTATGTGTGATTCGCTGAGTTTTATATAAAAAGCACAGCCTAAATTAATACAGGGAGGGTTACTGATGAAAGACCAATCAACATTGCCTCTGTACCAGCTGTTTATTCACCCGAAAGACTTAATGGAGCTGAAAAAAGACATTTGGGATGATGATCCGGTGCCCGCGGTGCTGAGAGTGAATCAAAAACGGCTTGACATTGATCTGGCGTACCGCGGCTCTCATATAAGAGATTTCAAGAAAAAATCGTATCACATCGCTTTTTATTCGCCGAAAACATTTCGCAGGGCGAAAGAGATACATTTAAACGCTGAATACAAAGATCCGTCGATGATGAGGAATAAGCTGTCTCTCGATTTCTTCGCGGAGCTTGGGACGCTGTCACCAAAGGCGAATTTCGTAACCCTGCAAATCAATGGCAGACATGAGGGGGTGTATCTTGAGCTGGAGTCAGTGGATGAATATTTTCTGGCGAAACGGAATTTGGCGGAAGGGGCTGTTTTTTACGCGGTTGATGACGACGCCAATTTCTCCCTTGTCAGTGATCTGGAGCGGGATACGAAAACATCGCTCGAACTTGGTTATGAAAAGAAAACGGGAACGAAAGAAGACGATTTATACTTGCAGGACATGATCTATAAAATTAATACCGTGCCGAAGTCAGAGTTCAAGGGGGAGATCGTCAAACACTTGGACGCCGATAAGTATTTGCGGTGGCTTGCGGGCATCGTGTTTACCTCAAACTACGATGGGTTTGTTCATAATTACGCTTTGTACCGGAATCATGAAACGGGACTTTTTGAAGTCATTCCGTGGGATTACGATGCGACGTGGGGAAGAGACATTCACGGTGATCGGATGGACGCCGATTATGTCAGAATACAAGGGTTTAATACCTTGACTGCAAGGCTTCTGGATGAACCGTATTTCCGCAAAGCGTACAAACAGCTTTTGGAAGAAACGCTTCAGACCCGGTTTACCATTGAACATATGAAGCCGAAGGTCATGTCACTGTATGAGCAGATCAGGCCGCATGTCGCAAAGGATCCTTATAAGAAAGAGGAGATTGATTGCTTTGACCGGGAGCCTGATGTGATTTGCGAATACATTAAGGAGCGGTCCGCCTTCATCAGCAGTGAGTTAGAGCGGTGGAATATCTGATTTGGAAATGAAGAAAGATTTTTTACAAATAGGCTGGTGAATCAGTTCCCGAAAATAATCGTGATACGTATATATGCATTATGCTTTTTACATTATGAGAAAAATGACTAGGAGGACAATAGATGAAACGCAATACGAAGCGGCATCGGTCTGATGACAACTTTTTGCATGCAATGGAAGGAAAAGTAATTACTGTCTACCGGGGAGGCCCGGAGTCCAAGACAGGGAGATTAGCAGACATTCAATCGGATTATATCGCTCTTCAGGTTGATAATAAAATCGTTTATTATCAATGGAAACACGTGAAAAGTGTGACGGAAAATACGAGTGAAACCGTATCGCCGGCCGAAGCGGCAGAATGTGAAAAAGCTGATGATTTTCAAGACCTGATCAGCCGGATGACCAATCGCACGGTGCAATTGAATCAGGGAGGTCCCGAATCGAAAAGAGGAAAGCTTCACGAAACAGGGGATGATTTTCTCGTGCTGGAAACGGAAGATGACGGAATCGTATATTTTAACGCCGACCATGTCAAAAGCATCAGCGCGGAACAAGAAGAGGACGGCCAAGAGGAGGAGCGCCCGGAATTTGAAATGGCTGATGATTTTCACGGCATATTTAAACGCCTGATCCACAAATGGGTATCCATCAACCGCGGAGGTCCTGAAGCCGTTGAAGGTATACTTGTGGATAATTCCGACGGCCACTACACTCTTGTGAAAGATAAAGAAGTGCTGCGGATCTATCCTTTTCATATCAAGAGCATCAGCGAAGGGGCAAAAGGAGCAGCTAAAAAAGAGGAGAATAAAGACGACGAGAATAAAGGTGAGAAAGAGAGCGCCGAAGAAGAAAAGTCACATGAAGAAGAATCACGCGAAGAGCAGCGTACTTCCTCTAAAAAGTCGAAAAGATCATCAAGATCCGTTCGATCCTCAAAACGGGAGGAAGAGAACTCTTATAGCTACGCCACTGTATTAAGGACAATAGATTATCGGTGGAAACACGGCCGTAAATGATTGGAAAGATTGTCCGTAAACGCGGGAGAGGGGGGAATGAAATGGCTGGATTAAGCAGATTTCTGGATAAACAAGTCGATATTGAGATATCGGGGAATACGACATTTTCAGGAACTCTTTTGGATATCGGTCAGGATATCATTGTGATTCATGACGGCCGGACGTTTCTTTATATTCCGCTGCTGCATCTTCAGAGGATGACATTGACGCTCCCGGACGAAGAGAATAAAGAACCGTACGCAAGAAAAAAAAGTCCGCATCCCGAAAAACAGGAACATTCATTTTCTTACCGGAATACCCTCCAGCATATAAAAGGCAGATTTACAGAAATATTTGTTACGGGAGACCGTTCCATCCATGGGTATGTGACAAGTGTTTTAAATGATTATTTTGTTTTCTTCTCTCCGGTTTATAAGACCCTTTTCATCTCGATGCATCATTTGAAATGGCTGACACCCTATTCCGATGAGCAGACGCCGTATACATTAAACAGTTCAGAGCTGCCGGTTGTTCCCGCTAATGTGCCCCTTGTCCGGAATTTTGAGGAGCAATTAAAAAGATATATCGGGAAGCTGATTATTCTGGATTTAGGAGATATACCGAATAAAGTGGGGCTGTTACAGGATGTCTCAGATAATATTCTTGAATTGACCAATGCAGACGGCGATACTGTTTTTTGGAAATTGAATCATTTAAAAACCATGCACCTGCCATAAATGATAAAACTGCCTCTCTTATACAGCAGGCAGTTTTTTTTCATCGGAGCTAAAGGTAAATCCAACTGATCCAAACATATAAAACGGTAATGGTAAACACGACGGTGAGAGGGACAACGACAATGGTCGTTTTGATATATTCTGACCAAGAAACTTTTTCGCCGTGCTGTCTGATGATATGCATCCAGATCAGCGTGGCTAATGTCCCGATCGGCAGAAGCAATGATCCGATATCACTGCCGATAATATTAGCCAGATAAATGATTTTTACGGTTAATGGGTCGATGGACATTTCAGTTAATGTCAAAGTGCTGATCATTAAGGCGGGATGGTTATTGAACAAATTAGAGAGGACGGATGTAGCAATGCCCATAATAGTTGCGGCGTGGGCAATGCTTTGTGAGACATAAGGCTCAATAGACTGAACAAGCAGCGCCGTCAGTCCGATATTATGCAGTCCGTAGATGATAATGTACATCGTGAAGGCAAAAATAAAGATATGCCAAGGCGCTTTTCTTAATAAGTCTGCCGGTCCGATTTTTAAATAAAACCATCTCCAGCAAAGCAGGATGACTGAACTGATGACAGCCACGAGCGAAACGGATATGCCGTTGTAAGAAGCTGCAAACAGACTGATCCGGACGAACAATACAAATACCAAAACACAAAACATGATGTTCGTACGGCTGTTTTGGCTCAAGTCCGGCGGAGGCTGAAGCGGATGATATCGTTTGTGTTCCAGCGAATCAAAATGAACCGGAATATCGGGGAGCTGTTTCGGCAAACGGCGGTAAAAAACGGCAAACAGCAGAAAGGCCATAAACACCAGTCCCAGCGTGCCGGGGATAAACATCATATTGGTGTACAAATAAAGGTCCATGCCTATCATTTTGAGAGAAATTAAATTGACGATATTACTGACGCCGATCGGGGTGCTTGCCGCCGTCGCAATTAATACGCCGCTTATTAAATACGGTGTTTTCTGATGTCTTTTAAGTCCGAGATATTGTAAGACCAATAGTAAAATAGGAGTGGTGATTAAGACGCTGCCGTCATTATTCAGAAAGAGCGTCATTGAAAAACAGAGCAGGTTGGTCAGCCAAAAAAGCCGGATGCCCGATCCCTTGGCGCGGTGAAGCAGTTTGGCCGCCGCCCAGTTAAAAAAACCGAAGCTTTCCAGCGCGATCGCCATAATCATTGTGGAGATAATGGTTATTGATGCTCCGGTGACTTTTGACCCTATATCCCCCAAATCATGAAAGGAAACGGTTCCGCATAACAAAACGAGAATGGCGCCCAGCGACGCCGGAACGGCTTCATTTAATCCCCCGGGTCTCCAAAATATAAAAATAATGGTCACAAAGAAAGAAATCAGGGTCAAAATGACGGTAATATGTGTAATGTGTTCTGCCTCCTTTTAGATGGGTCATTGCCGCCCCGTTATTTTTATCCCTCCTGATCAGTTGTACTGTATGTATACGGGTACAGGTCGTAAGGTGTACTGAGCGTTTCTACCAATTTAGTAAAAATCCATAAAAGCACAAAAAAAGAGGCTGCTTTCGGCGGCCCTCTTTTTTATGCATTTTCCTTATCCGCCTGCAATAAAGCCTGGCGTTTATTCATAATATCCAGAAAATGTTTCAGGATCGGATTTTGATTATCCTTGCGGTAGGCAATGACCCATTCGGCAGTGAGCTGCGCCTGATTAATGCCGCGGTAGGCGACTTCGAGATTAAACAGCTTTTTAGCAGAAGAAGGCACGAAGGTTACACCGATACCGGCACTAACCAATCCGATCACCATTTGATACTCCGTCGCTTCCTGAACGATTTTCGGTTTGAAGCCCGCCTGCTCGCAGTAGTTTACAAACTCTAGGTATAAAGTCGGCCATGTTTCTTTCGACAGTGTGATAATCGGTTCATTTTTTAAATCCTGAATGTCGATTGTCTGTTTAGCGGTAAGCGGGTGCTGCTTCGGCAAAGCCAGAATGCACGGACTGCTCTGCACCTTTTCCATATGTAACGCGGAATGCTGTAAAGGCGGATGAAGGATGCCGATATCAATGTTCCCCTTCAGAAGTTCTTCCTGCTGTCTGAAAGAAGAAATTTCACGCAGATCAAGCTTGACGGAGGGGAATTTTTCGCGGAATTCCCGAATGATCGGCGGCAGAAATTCATATGTGGCCGAGCCGACAAAACCGACGACAAGGCGGCCGAGCTCTCCCCGCGCCGTTCTCTGCGCCATTTCAATCGCTTTGTCTATTTCTTCGATCGCGTTTCGGCTGTGTTTTAAAAAACTTTCTCCGGCAGCTGAAAGCTCTACAACCCGTTTCGTGCGCTTTAATAAGGTCACGCCGACTTCCTTCTCAAGCTGTTTGATCTGCTGGCTGAGAGGCGGCTGTGTCATATTTAACCGAAGCGCAGCTTTGCCGAAATGAAGTTCTTCGGCAACGGCAATAAAGTATTGAAGATGGCGAAGCTCCATCCTTATCCATTCCTTTCTCTTTGTTAATTATTCGTGAAACATATTAATCATACGGCGAATTGATATTGGAGGTCAATTTCCAAAGAGTGTATAGTGAATAATATCACAAATTACTTAAAATTTTATATTTAATATGCATAATAAGGAGTGAGGGTGTTGGCAAAAGCAACAAATGAACTAAAAACCTCTGAAAAAAATCGGGGGGCGGAGCTTGTTGTTGATTGCTTAGTGGAGCAAGGTGTCACACATGTTTTTGGCATTCCGGGTGCAAAAATTGATGCAGTATTTGATGCGT
Source organism: Bacillus sp. YH3-2-B2 (assembly GCF_053663335.1). Classification (NCBI taxonomy): domain Bacteria; kingdom Bacillati; phylum Bacillota; class Bacilli; order Caryophanales; family Bacillaceae; genus Bacillus; species Bacillus sp. YH3-2-B2. The sequence continues at coordinate 486,522 of NZ_JBSJQE010000002.1, forward strand.
TAAAAGATAAAGGACCTGAACTGGTTTTATGCCGTCACGAACAGAACGCTGCATTTATGGCTGCGGCTGTCGGAAGACTGACTGGAAAACCAGGCGTTTGTCTCGTTACTTCAGGCCCGGGGGCATCCAACTTGGCGACCGGCTTGTTAACGGCTAATACAGAAGGTGATCCGGTAGTGGCGCTGGCGGGTAACGTAATTCGCGCAGACCGGTTAAAACGGACACACCAATCATTGGACAATGCGGCGCTATTTCAGCCGATTACTAAATACAGTGTAGAAGTACAGGAAACAGGGAATATACCAGAAGCGGTAACAAACGCCTTCAGGGCAGCGTCAGCAGGTCAGGCAGGCGCGGCTTTTGTGAGCTTTCCGCAGGATGTTGTGAATGAAATCACAAATGTGAAAAACGTACGTAGCGTGCCGGCGCCGAAACAAGGCCCTGCACCTGAAGAGGCGGTCAGCGCGGCTATCGCGAAAATCCAGACGGCGAAACTTCCCGTTCTGTTAGTCGGCATGAAAGGCGGAAGACCGGAAGCGGTAAAACAAATCCGCAAACTGCTTGCCAAAACAAAACTGCCTTTCGTAGAAACGTACCAAGGGGCCGGCACATTGTCCAGAGAGCTGGAAGACCAATATTTCGGCCGGATCGGACTGTTCCGCAACCAGCCGGGCGATCTTCTGCTTGAACAGGCGGATGTCGTATTAACGATCGGTTATGATCCGATTGAATACGATCCGAAGTTCTGGAACGTAAACGGTGACCGTGCTATTATCCATCTTGACGAAATTCAGGCCGATATCGATCATGCCTATCAGCCGGAATTAGAATTATTAGGCGATATCCCCGCTACGGTTAAACAAATTGAACACGACGCTGTGACATTTGATATGGGCAGCCGTGAAAAAGAAGTGCTGAGCGAATTAAAACAGATGCTCTCAGACAGCGAGAAGGCGCCAAGCGACCATAAATCCGACAGAGTGCATCCTCTGCAAATCGTCCAAGAACTGCGCAATGCAATTGATGACGACGTAACCGTCACTTGCGATATCGGTTCTCACGCGATCTGGATGTCCCGCTACTTCCGCGCTTATGAGCCGCTGAAGCTGTTGATCAGCAACGGCATGCAGACATTGGGCGTAGCGCTTCCTTGGGCGATTGCCGCCACATTGGTGAATCCGGGTGAAAAAGTCGTATCCGTTTCAGGAGACGGAGGATTCTTGTTCTCTGCAATGGAATTGGAAACGGCAGTCCGCTTAAAAGCGCCGATCGTTCACCTTGTATGGAATGACAGCACATATGATATGGTCGCATTCCAGCAGATGAAAAAATATAACCGTACATCATGCGTAGATTTCGGAAACATTGACATCGTAAAATATGCAGAAAGCTTCGGCGCCACCGGCTTGCGCGTTGAGTCACCGGAACAGCTGGCAGACGTGCTGCAAAAAGGCTTGAACACAGAAGGCCCTGTCATCATTGACATTCCTGTCGATTACAGTGACAATGTCCATTTATCAAGCGACATGCTTCCGAAGCAATTCAAAGAAAAAATGAAAGCAAAAGCTCTCTAGCACTCTGCGCACCATGACCTGTTTTCTAAAACAGCCCAATTTAAAAGGAGTGAAGGGAATATGAAAAACGCAAGCGACATCCATATGATGAGCCGCGGAGAAAAAGGCTCACCTGAGGATCAGATCTATCAAGTATCCACCATGACATCTCTGCTGGACGGAGTATATGACGGAGATTTTGATATGGCTGACATTCCGAAGTTCGGTGATTTCGGAATCGGCACGTTCAACAAACTGGACGGCGAATTAATCGGATTTGACGGCGAATTTTACCGTCTGCGCGGCGACGGAACGGCTACGCCTGTTAAAGGCGGAGACCTGTCACCATTCTGCTCATTCACATTTTTCACGCCGGACATGACGCATACGATCGACGGCGAAATGACCCGTGAAGAATTCGAGCAGGAAATCGCCAGCCTTCTGCCTAGTAAAAACTTATTTTATGCGATCCGTTTAGACGGCGTATTTAAAAAGGTGCAGACAAGAACGGTAGAACGCCAGGAGAAACCGTACGTTCCGATGATCGAAGCGGTGAAAACACAGCCTGTGTTCAACTTTGACGACATTCAGGGTACAATCGCCGGCTTCTGGACGCCGGGTTACGCAAACGGCATCGCTGTTTCCGGATATCACCTGCACTTCATTGATGAAGGACGCAATTCCGGGGGACACGTGTTTGACTATGTCATTAAAGATTGTAAAGTGACCATTTCTCAAAAAATGAATATGAACCTCAAGCTTCCGAATACGGCGGACTTTTTCAACGCAAATTTAGATAATCCGAATTTTGCGAAGGATATCGAAACAACCGAAGGAAGCCCGGAATAAAATAAAAAAGAAAGCCTCATTTTTCTCGGGGGCTTTCTTTTTATTTGGCTGAACCGGCAAAGATTAGGTAAAATACAGTCAAAAGGGAAAGGTGTGGTAGCTGTGAAAGTATTGGTATTAGCGGTTCATCCTGACATGGACAACTCAGCGGTCAATAAGGCGTGGGCAGAAGAATTAAAAAATCATGATGACATCACGGTCCGTGAGCTTTATAAAGAATATCCGGACGGGAAAATAGAGGGGGAAAAGGAACGGCAGCTGTGTGAACAGTATGACCGGATCGTATTTCAATTCCCGCTGTACTGGTACAGTGCGCCTCCGCTTTTAAAAACATGGATGGATCATGTGCTGGCGTATGGCTGGGCTTACGGTTCCAAAGGAAAGGCGCTGCACGGCAAAGAATTGCTGCTGGCTGTTTCTGTAGGTGCCGGGGAGGATGCATATCAGGCAGGCGGGTCTAACCATTTTTCACTGAGCGAGCTCTTAAGGCCGTTTCAGGCAATGGCTAATTTTACGGGAATGACCTATTTGCCGGCTTTCGCGATGTACGGGGTAAGCAGCGCCGATGCTGCGGCTATCCGTGACAATGCCAAACGCCTGGCGGATTACATAAAGAAGCCATTTTAGAGTCGTATACATTCATCTTCATCCGACAATATTTCCTGAGAAATATTTCGAACCTTAGACGTTTCTGACTGCTCAAGAAAGAAAAAACGGATTTCGCGCTGAATTTGCGAAATCCGTTTTGATATTATGTCAGTTTTTGCAGATCTTTTGTGCTGATATATCCCGTTGCGCCCCCGTAATCGACAAGCGCCCAGCCGAAATCAATGCCGCCGCCGGCTGTCTTTTTCCATCCGAGGAAAGAAACGCTCGTGTTTTTGGCAAGGGAAGCTTTGACCGCTTGTTTGTCTGTATATACTTTTGTTTTTGCCGTCGTTTTTACGGTTGTTGCTTCTTTAACAATATAATGAGTAGATACAAATCCTGTTTTTCCGTTTTTATAATGTACTTTTGCCCAGTCAGCGTTCTGGAATGAAATGATCTTTAAGCTGTCGCCTAAATGAAGGGTATCAGCTCTCGGACTGGCTGCTGATGCTTTTGTTCTGACGTTCAATGCTTCCGCGGAAACGAGATAAGAGTCAAGCGGGTAGCTGTACAGATCGTCAATTTTGACCGCTTCTTGCGCGTGTGTCTCCGGAAGAGGCGTTATTCCGGCAGCTGAAGCCGCTGATATTCCCGCTGCAAGGGTCAGAATGGATGCCGCTTTGGCTGTTTTCTTCATCTGTATCTCTCCTTTTACTTCATCCTTTCACGTTTTACCGGAAGTCTAAACATCGGCCGATTATTTTTGTGTTTGAAGTTTCAATGGAGCGGCAATGGTTTTTTTGACTTTTTCTCCTTTGAGCACCTGCTCCGCCGCTTCGGCCGCCAGTTTTCCGATCAGCTCCGGCTGCTGGGCGACCGTGGCTGTCAGCTTCCCGTTTTTAATGGAAGAAATCGCATCTTTGTTTCCGTCGAAACCGACGACCAAAATGTGTTTGCCCGAGCTGTTAATCGCTTCGAGCGCCCCGAGTGCCATTTCATCATTATGGGCGAACACGGCTTTGATATCCGGATGTCCCTGCAGCAGGTTTTCCATGACGGTCAATCCTTTTGTGCGGTCAAAATCTGCCGCTTGCTTTGTTACGACATCCAGCTTTTTGTCGGCAATATGATGAAAGCCCGTTCCGCGTTCCCGTGTCGCGGATGCGCCCGGCACCCCTTGCAATTCAGCCACTTTGGCGCCTTTTCCGAGCTGATCGGCGAGGTAGTCAGCCGCCATTTCTCCTCCTTTGACATTGTCAGAGGCGACAAGCGTTTCGACTTTGCCGTGTTCGGCTGAACGATCCAGCGCAATGACGGGAATGCCGAGGGAATTTGCCGATTCGACGGCTGTTGAAATCGCTGATGAATCGGTCGGATTGATCAGCAGCGCATCGACTCCCTGCTGGATCAAATCTTCTACGTCATTTGACTGTTTAGATGAATCATTTTGGGCATCGACAATAATGACCTTCATGCCCCGTTTTTTGGCTTCCTTTACAACGCCTTCTTTTAATGAAACGAAGAACGGATTGTTTAATGTGGAGACGGAGAGCCCGATAGTGAATTCTTTTTTATGTTTTGTGTTTGACGGTTTTGCCCATTGCGGCGGTTCAAGTGAACAGGCGGACAGCAAAAACAGTGATAATGCCGCGATCGTGATGATGGCTTTCTTCATAATGGTCCTCCTACTATGCCGATTTTTTGCGGTCCAGCAGCACCGCGATTAAAATGACGATTCCTTTGACGACGAGCTGATAAAAAGATGATACGCCGAGAAGGTTCAAGCCGTTGTTCAGTGTACCGATAATCAAAACCCCGATCAGCGTACCGATGATGCGCCCTCGACCGCCGGACAGGCTCGTTCCGCCGAGAACGACCGCTGCGATGGCGTCCAGCTCGTATGATTCCCCGGCCGTCGGCTGTGCGGAATTTAAGCGTGATGTCAGAATCGCTCCCGCCAGCGCCGATAATAAACCTGTCAGAGAATAGATCATGATCTTGATGCGGGGCACTTTGATTCCCGATATCAGCGCCGCTTTCTCATTGCCGCCGATGGCGTATGTCCGGCGGCCGAACGGTGTTTTGTGCAGAAGAACCCACAGGGCCGCAAATGCAATCAGCATCGTAATGGCAGGTACGGGGATGCCGAGAAAATAACCGCGCCCGAATAATTGAAATGCGTAATTTGTACCGAGCCCCGTAATCGGATTTCCGTCCGTATAGACGAGGGTCAGTCCGCGAAAGACGGTCATTGTCGCCAAAGTGGCGATGAACGGCGCCATTTTTCCTTTTGTGATTAATAATCCGTTTATCATGCCGAGTACGGCGCCGATCACGCAGCCGATGATGACGGCTAAGATCGGGTCGATGCCTGATACCATCATACCTGCGACCAATGCGCTCGATAAGGCGAGGATGGCTCCGACAGAGAGATCAATGCCTCCCGTTAAAATGACAAACGTCATTCCGAATGCAATCAGAGCGTTAATCGCAACCTGCCGAAGAAGATTGAGAATATTGAGGGGTTCAAGAAAACTCGGGTTTAAAACGGAAACGATCAGCACAAGAATCAGTAAGCCGAGAAACGGACCGAGTTTTTGCGTGAAGGTGTGAATGGAAAATCGCTTTTGTTCAGTTGATGTCATTGGTTCAGTTTTCATACTGCTGCCCTCCCGTGGCAAGTGTCATGATGTGTTCTTGTGTTGCGTCTGCCGTATTGATTTCTCCGCTGATGCGCCCTTCGTGGACGACGATGATTCTGTCACTCATACCGAGAATTTCCGGCAGCTCGGAAGACACCATGATGATGGCGACTCCGCGATCGGTCAGTTCATTCATTAATGAATAGATTTCCCTTTTCGCGCCTACGTCGACGCCTCTTGTCGGTTCATCAAGGATGAGGACTTTCGGGCCGATTCCGATCCATTTGGCGATGACGACTTTTTGCTGATTTCCTCCTGATAAATGCCGGGCGGCGGTTTCCGGAGATGCAGTCTTAATGGTCAGACGCTTGATGAGCAGCTTAACGAACTCCGCCTCGCGTTTTCGGTCAATGATGCCTTTCTGAGAGAAGCTGGTCAGGTTCGGCAATGAGATATTTTCACGAATGGACGTATCCAGCAGCAGCCCTTCATCTTTGCGGTTCTCCGTAATCAGGCCGAGTCCCTTGCGGATGGCATCGTACGGACCCCGAATGCCGGTTTTTCGGCCGGAAATCCAGATCTCTCCGGAATCGAGCCGGTCAATTCCGAACAGCGCCCTCATGATTTCTGTCCGTCCGGCACCCATTAAGCCGGAAACGCCGAGGATTTCTCCGGCGCTCACATGGAAACTGATCTGTGAAAAGCTTCCTTTTTTTGAGGCGTTTTTCACTTCGAGCACCTTATCGCCGAGTGACGGCGTGCGGGTCGGATACCGATCGGTCAGCTCCCGCCCGACCATTTTTTTGACCACTTCATCAAAAGTAGTATCTTTCATATGCGCCGTATCGACAGTGAGGCCGTCCCGCATAATGGTGATCCGGTCGCAAATCGAAAATATCTCTTCCATTCGGTGCGAAATATAGACAATGGATACGCCGTCCCGCTTTAACGCCGTCATCACGTCAAACAGTTTGCTGATTTCCCGTTCGGTCAGCGCCGCGGTCGGTTCGTCCATAATAATGACTTCGGCGTTTGTCATCAGCGCTTTGGCAATCTCAATCATCTGCTGCTGGCCGACGGAACATTGTCCGGCTTCCCGGTCAAGAGGAAGAGAGACTCCCAGTTTTTCAAGCTGTGATTTTACTAGCGCTTTCATTTTCTTCGTTTCCAAAACGCCGAACGCCGTCGTCAGCTCTTTGCCGATAAAAAGGTTTTCAAGCACCGTCATGTCCGGCCATATATTCAGTTCCTGATGGATAAAGGCGATTCCGTGTTTTTCGGCTTCCTTTGGATTGGAGAAGCTCATATTTGTTCCGTTTATCGTAATGTTTCCCTTGTCGAGCCGGTAGAGCCCGGTGAGCAGATTCATTAACGTCGATTTGCCCGCTCCGTTTTCTCCCATTAAAGCGTGGATTTCTCCCGGCAGAAGCTCAAATGAGACGCCGGAGAGCACTTGGTTTTTGCCGAATGCTTTATGAATGTCTGTCATGCCGATGTGCATGCTGGATCCCTTCTTTCTAGAAAATCACACCCGCCTGCAGGATGCAGTTGGCGTATGGTGTCATTTCACCCGTTCGGATGACGGCTTTTGCTTTCTGTGTGAGCCGTTTGAATTCCGAGTGGGACATGTACTCGATCGTCTGCGCTGAGAAATGGCTTTCTATGAAACTTGCATTCTCAGGATTTTCGTCTTTGATCTCGGAGGCGGCCATCACCTTTTCGACGGCCATCTCCCCGGCTACCAGGCTGGTCACATCCCGAAAGGCGGGAATGCCCGCCGTTAAGGACAAATCAATTTTAGGGACGCCGTCAGGGACGGGGAGACCCGCATCGGCGATCGCGATGAGGTCTGTATGCCCGAGATCGGCTAATACTTTGGCAATGTGGCTGTTTAACATTCCGTGTTTTTTCATGACAGCAGCTCCTCAACTTCTTTTCTGACCGGCATCCCGCCTTGGGCGCCGAAGTGCTGCACGGACAGGGAGGCGGCGCGGTTGGCGAACAGGAGCGCTTGCTCGATGTCCCGTCCTTCCGCGAGTGCGACGGCAAGTGCCGCATTAAAGGTATCGCCGGCTCCCGTCGTGTCGACCGCTTCTGCAGGGGAGCCGGGAACAAGCCGTTCCGCGGTGCCGTCTGAGTAGCGTACGCCTTGTTTTCCTTCGGTAATGAACAGTTTGCCGGGATAGCCGGCGAGCGCTTCTTCTTTCGTCCGGTCAGGAAATAAAATGGATGCTTCATGTTCGTTCGGCGTAAGATATGCGGCATTCTCAATTGTCGATTGTTTCAGCGGCCGGGCCGGCGCGGGATTCAGGATAACCGGAATTTGCTGCGCGCGGCAGTAGCTGCACACTTCTTCAACGGTTTCTTCAGGAATCTCCTGCTGGATCAGCACGATATCAATGCCGGGAAGTTTTGCCAGCGCACTTTTGGCATAATCGGGGGAGATGTCATCGTTTGCGCCTTTTACGACGACGATGCTGTTGTCTCCTTCTGCGAGCACAATATGAGCCGTTCCGCTTTTTTTGTGTGTAACCGTTTCCATATAGTCCGTATTGACACCGTTTGCCTTCAGGTTTTCAATAATCGCTTTTCCGTAGCTGTCACTTCCAGCTTTTCCTACCATATATACGTTCGCGCCAAGGCGGGAAGCGGCTACGGCCTGGTTTGCGCCTTTTCCCCCGGGCACGGTTTGAAAGTCTGTGCCCAGTACGGTTTCCCCGGCTTTCGGACGCCGTTCGGATGTGACGACCAGATCCATAGAACAGCTTCCGATAACACAAATTTCACTCATGGTGATCATCCTTTCTCGTCGTTTGTCTTCTTATATAAGTCACGGGCATTTGAATGGCCGTCTCTTTCGGCGGCTCTTTCTTTATCAATTGCAACAGCAGGTTTGCCGCTTGTTTTCCCATCTCATATGCAGGCTGGCGGATGGTTGAAAGCGGCGGAAACAAAAGCCTGCTCTGCGGAATATCGTCGTATCCGATGATCTGAATCTCCTCCGGAACTTTTTTGCCGAGCCGCAGCGCCTCATGGAGGACGGCAGCCGCCGCAATATCGTTGCTGGCAATGACTCCGTCGGTTTCCGGGTATGCTGCAAACAATTTTTCTGCTAAAACGGCGGCATCCTTGATAGAAAATGAAGCGGCGGAGATGACATTGAACTGCGCGCCCGCTTTTTGCAGCACATCAAGTGCGCCGTTAAAACGTTCCTGAGCGGTCGGAAGGTGGCCTGGGCCTTTGACAAGCGTGATGCTTGTGCTTTTGCCGCGAAGCATTTCCTCAGCCGCCCGTTTTCCGCCTGCCCGCCCGTCACTGAATACGGATGGGGCGCCTTCTTTTGTCCGGTCCAGAAATACGACCGGGTAAAGGCTGCCGCTGTATTCGGGAAGGTCGGGGTAATGGGTGGCCGCCAAAATACCGGCAACTTGATTTTGTTTAAATGTTTGCAGGTAGTCGAGTTCTTTTTCCAATTCTTCATCGCTGTTGCCGATGATCAGCCGGTATCCTTCCCGCTGCAGCTCGTCTTCAGCGCCGCGGGCAAGCTGCGGGAAAAAGGGGTTCGTAATATCCGGAAGCAAAAGCCCGACCAGTCTGGATTCTCTTTTATAAAGAGAGCGGGCAACTTCATTCGGATAATAATTCAGCTTCTCCATGGCAAGCATGACCTTCGTTCGTGTATCTTCATGCACGTAGCCGTTGTCATTGAGGACACGCGAGACCGTGGCAACAGAGACGCCGGCAGCGGCTGCGACATCTTTAATCGTTGCCAACAAACACTCCTCCTTCATTTATGTAACCGTTTACACAAAAAGAGTACCACGAATCATTTCGATTGGCAACAAAAAAAGAGACCGGGGTCTCTTTTAGTTCACGATGCCGATTTGCGAGATATTCACTTTGATATCAGGGATTATCTCGATGGAAGGGTAGGCCTCACGCCAATTGAGCCGCTTGCCCCGCTCATAATAATGGGTTTGATATTTCCGGCCGATGCCGAGGATATCCGAGTTGTGCTCCTGAATATGGCTGATCACCGATCTGGCCTGGCTGTTCAAATTTGCTGATGCTTGTTTGTTCATTTGGTTGATTGCCGTATAAGAATTCAGCTTGTCCTTCGGATATTCCAAGACGCGTGCGTTCAGCTTTAAACGGATTTTCACTTTTATATGCTGCGGATCTGTATCTATAAATACAATCTTTCGCATGGCATCCGTGATGCCGAGAGAAAGATAATTTTCAATATCCATTTTGTATTTGTCCCACAGCTTCAGATTAATATTAGCCGATTTATTAAATTGCCCGCTTAAAAGGGTCAGGAGGGTCGAATCCTGACCGAGCACCTCAGTCACTTTCCGCTGGCCGCTGAACAGGGCAGAACCCTCTACCTTTATCGTCTGTCCGTTAATCGATAAATAAGGAAGGGCGAAATCCTTATCAGCCGTCAGCATGCTTGAACGGATGGATTGCAAATTTTCCATGCTGATATTTGATTCCGCATTAGCGCTTGTTAATAAATTCGTTAAATACTTGCTGACGATCAATTTCTGCCGGACGATCAGCTTCAGCACTTCAATCGCCTCGCCGTCTTTTACAACCGCCGGATGAGCGAGAAGCGGACTTTTCGGATCTCTGTAAAAGACATCGAGATAAGGAAAAAGCGGTTTTTCCGCCATTTTCTCACCGATTAATAAGACTCTTTGCTTGGACGTGTCAATGCGCTGGTCGACAAGCTTATCCAATTGAAACCGCGCTTCACGGATGGTGTGCCCGGAAGCGCTGAGCACCGTCGTAATGAATGAGCCGCCCGTTTCCTGTTCCGCCTGTGAGGACTGAACCTTCCGATAGGTGATGGCGATTTTATTTTTACCGTCCTGATCAACATCAAGGCTTGCGGTCAGCACGAGAGAAATATCTTTCAGCAAATTTTGATCCCAGCAGCCGGCAAGTGTCAGGCTTGCGCACATGAGACTGATAAGAACCGCTTTTTTAATGCGCATGGCGGACACCCTTTTTGCGTACAAGGACAATCAATACCATAAACAACGGAAACAAATACACAAACACAATATCGGAAATGCGGAAAAACTGATCCAGCTGCTGTATCGTTTTATCTGTGCTTGTGGCCCAAATAGACAGAAGGAAGACGAGCAGGGCCGGCGGATAAACAAACCGGCTGTGATCTTTTTGATTGAACAGCTTGGCGATGCCGGTGCTTGCCAAGTAAAACACGTTGGCCAGCGTTGAAAAGACGGTCACGAACCAAAACGTCAAAAAGAGCAGATCCGTCCGTTCGATAATTCTGAATGAAACGGTTTTTAACAGGTACAGCACAGGCTCCGGGATCATTTTTATTTCTTCGGGGCTGATGGTGACAAAGCAAGTAAGGGTGATATACAGGTAATAAAGGATAATCAAGCCGTTTGAAATCGTCAGTATTTTGTAGCGCTGGCTGACGGTGCAGTTGATTAGGGGCCCGATCACAAGCGCCGCCTGAAAGCCGGTAATGCTGACAAGTGTTTGCTGCACCCCGGTCAGCATGTCTTTTGCGGTTCCGTGAAAAATCGGCATAATGTATGTGATATCGGCTTTTCCCAGCGTGTATAAAAGCGGCAGAGAGATCAGCAGCAAAAACGGCGTTAAAATAAAGCTGAACCTCGCGATCGCATTCAGCGAGGCTTGGGCGATATAGACAGAACCGAGGATCAGCATTAAGCTGATCACCCAATTCGGAGTCTGAGGGAGCACCCAGATATCCAATATCCGTGTAAATACAGAAAGAATGAGCGTGCAGAGAAACGCGAAATATAAAATATACAGCACCTGCACCCCTTTGCCGGCAAGTGTTCCGAACACCTCTTCCAGCATTTCGTACAGGTTCAGCTTCGGAAACCGGTGGAATAATATCATATACAGGCTGAATGTAAGCTGGACGAGCAATCCGGTAAGCAGAATGGAAATCCACCCGCTGCTTCCCGATTTCATCATCAGTAAATGGGGCAGCGCCAAAATGCCGATGCTGATCTGCGTCTGATTAATGAAAAACACGCCTTGAAGCCGGCTTATTTTTTTAGGCTTCATCTTTTCTCCACCCCCGAACGTGTTTCATCTGCTTTGAGTCTTGCGGTCTCAAATAAAAAGGCCTTCTTTTAATAAACCAAGCCGGCAGCCGGATAAATGCATCCTTTAAGTCGCTGAAATGAAACGGCGTCAGAGATGATAAATACGGAACGCCGAGGGATTCAAGCTTGCACAGGTTCATCAGAATAAGTCCGAAGCCGAGTCCGATGCCGATAAAACCGAACGAGGATGCCAGAAACATAAGCGGAAATCTGAGCGTTCGAATGGACGTGCTCATTTCATATGAAGGAAGCACAAAAGAAGAAACAGCCGTAACGGCTACGACGATAATCATCATATTAGAAATGAGTCCCGCCTGAACGACCGCGTCACCGATCACGAGACCGCCGACAATGCCGATCGTCTGACTGATCGGTTTCGGCAGCCTGATACCGGCTTCGCGGATCAGTTCAATGGTAATCTCCATAATCATGGCTTCTATCAGCGGAGGGAAGGGAATATCAACTATCGAATTTTTCATGGTGATAATCAGATCGTTGGGAATGACTTCAAAATGAAACGCAATCAGCGCGATATAAAAAGCGGGCAGCGTAATCGCGATCATAAAAGCGGAAAATCTCAGCACTCTCAAAAAACTGGCGGAAATCCACCTCGTGCTGTAGTCATCCGGCGATTGAAAAAAAGAAAAGAACGTGATCGGGGCAATCAGGGCCGACGGGCTCCCATCCATCATGATCAGCACACAGCCTTCCATCACGCATGCTTTTGCTTTATCCGGCCGTTCCGTATGAACGATCTGCGGAAAAATGGAAAACGAATTATCTTCTATTGATTCCTCGATAATTCCGGGCGCAAGCACGCTGTCTATACGCAGGTATGACAGGCGCCGCTTCACTTCCTCCACAATCTCCGGATTGGCGATATTCTCAACAAAGATAACCGCAACCTTTGATTTGGCTCTTTCCCCGATATCCATATAATGAACGGAGAGATGGCGGTCCTGTATGTGAAACCGCAGCTGATGAATGTTCGTTTCCAAACTTTCCACAAACCCGTCATGGGCGCCGCGGACGATACTTTCAGATTCGGGTTCCATAATGGAACGCAGCGGATTCTGCCCGACGGAAAACAGTTTCGCTTTCCTTGACGCATCGCTGAGAAAAACAACCTGGCCTGCCAAAATCCCGTCAATGAGTTTTCTGGTTTCATCCGTTTCCGCACTGCTGACGGCATTCATCGTTTCCTCAAGCGGACCGTTCTGCAGGGTGTCGCTTAACAGAAACTCATTCAGCTTCTGTTCTTCTATCATTTGTTCAATATAAAAGAAAGCGGTATGACGGTCCTGCAGTTTGATCCTTCGTATTTTAAAATCGCCGCAAACACACATCAGCTCCTGCATTTCCCGTACAGCCGATTCAAAATCGCCGGGAATCCGTTTGTTTTGTTTATCCGCAGACATCAGACCGCCTCCTTTCCCGGTTATCTGTAGTTTTCAGCGGGTATTCCTTTTTTATGCATTTTATAAAATAGAGGAGTTTCTCGATGTTTTACCAAGAACTTCACAATTATGGATGAATATTTCTTGAACGAATATAAAGATTTATTAAAATTATTTCAAAAGAGTGATAAATGTCCTGTAAATGCTTTAAAAGGAGATAGGCTTTCCGCATATAAAATGTGTATTTCTTGTAAACACTCCGGACCCGTCTTTTTCTGTCACGTACCAGTCATTCCGCTAGTTATTTTGGAATGGGACTGAAAGCAGGATACGGGGGAAAAATGAATGACTTTAAGACCTTATCCTTAACAAAACAGGCAGTCTGCACACAGCGGACATAGAGTCCCGAAACGTATGCGCAGTGCGGAAAACGCTGATATAACAGGCTGTAAAAGATGGATTATCATTACATCTTTTTCTTCCGGAACGTGTATAGTCCCATTGGTCCAAATGAATTTCTGTGCGGAAATGTAAACGCATTCATTTTTCTTTTGAAAAATTGAAGTAAGGTTGAAGTCCTGCCTATTCCCAAAAAAAGCAATTCGATCATAGGAAGAATAGCGTCACTAATAGAGAAGTTTGGCTCAGTGAAAGCGGGAAGATTATGTTACATAATGCCGATTGAGAATTCATAGTGAAGCTATATACTGATGAATGAATTTATCAATACAGAAGGAGATGTCAAAAATCAATGTGGTTACTCATTATAGCCTGTGCTGCCGTACTAATCATCGGAATCATTGAAAAAAGGCGGCATCAGAAGAATATCGATGCTCTGCCAGTACGCGTCAATATTAATGGTATCCGCGGAAAGTCAACCGTAACGAGGCTGACGACCGGAATACTGATGGAGGCGGGCTACAAAACAGTCGGAAAAACGACGGGAACAGATGCAAGGATGATCTATTGGGATACACCTGAGGAGAAACCGATCAAACGGAAACCGCAGGGCCCGAATATCGGCGAGCAAAAAGAAGTAATGAAGGAAACCGTAGAACGGGGCGCCAATGCCATTGTCAGTGAATGTATGGCGGTAAACCCGGATTATCAGATTATCTTTCAGGAAGAACTCCTTCAAGCCAACATCGGCGTCATCGTGAATGTGCTTGAAGACCATATGGATGTCATGGGGCCGACGCTTGATGAAATCGCTGAAGCTTTTACCGCGACGATACCGTATAACGGTCACCTTGTCATTACAGACAGTGAATACACAGACTTCTTTAAAGAAAAAGCCGCAGAGCGGAATACCGAGGTCATTATTGCGGATAACTCTAAAATTACAGATGAATACCTTCGAAAATTTGAATATATGGTCTTTCCTGATAACGCTTCCCTGGCGCTCGGCGTTGCCCAGGCTCTTGGGATAGATGAAGAAACGGCGTTTAAAGGAATGCTGAACGCGCCGCCTGATCCTGGCGCCATGAGAATCCTGCCGCTGCTCAGCACGAAGGAGCCCGGTCATTTCGTAAACGGCTTTGCCGCAAATGATGCATCTTCTACTTTGAATATATGGAAACGTGTAAAGGAAATCGGCTACCCGACAGATGAACCGATCGTCATCATGAACTGCCGCGCCGACCGTGTGGACAGAACGATTCAGTTCGCAAACGACGTGCTTCCGTACATTAAAACGAAGGAACTCATACTCATCGGCGAAACGACGGAACCGATCGTCAGAGCTTATGAAGAAGGCAAGATTCCTGCCGATACACTGCACGATCTGGAATATAAATCAACAGACGAAATCATGGACGTGCTGAAAACAAGAATGCAAAACCGTGTCATATATGGCGTCGGCAATATCCACGGTTCAGCGGAACCATTAATTGAAAAAATCCAAGAGTATAAGGTGAAACAGCTCGTTAGCTAGGAGGAAAAGGATAAATGTTCGGATCAGATTTATACATTTCACTTATTTTAGGCGTGTTAATCAGTTTAATTTTCGCGGAAAAAACAGGTATCGTACCTGCCGGTTTAGTCGTGCCGGGTTATTTAGGGCTCGTTTTTAACCAGCCGGTCTTTATTTTACTCGTATTGTTAGTGAGTCTTCTTACATACGTGATCGTCAAATACGGTTTATCCAGATTTATGATTTTGTACGGACGCAGAAAATTCGCAGCTATGCTGATAACGGGAATCTGCTTAAAAATCGCCCTTGATTTTCTTTACCCGATCGTACCGTTTGAGATATCAGAATTCCGCGGAATCGGTATCATCGTACCGGGTCTGATCGCCAATACCATTCAGAAACAGGGATTAACGATTACATTCGCCAGCACGCTGTTCTTAAGCGGCGCAACTTTTGCCATTATGTTTGCTTACTACTTAATCTAATGTAAGGTGTGTCAAACGATGAAAAAACAATTAAGCTTTCAAGAAAAACTGCTGAAGCTGACCAAACAGCAGAAAAAGAAGACCAATCTTCACGTTTTTATCGCGCTGCCGATCGTCTTTTGCCTGATGTTCGTCTGCATCCTGACAGGGAAGGCGGAAACGCCGAGTGTGAAAAGAAATGCCGATGACCTTGTATCAGCTTCATTCGTCGGAGATATTATGATGGGCCGGAATGTCGAGAAAGTGACAAAGCATAAAGGCACGGAGAGTGTCTTCCGTTACGCAAAGCCATTCTTCGAAGCATCCGACTATGTGTCGGGGAACTTTGAAAACCCGGTTACATATAAAAAGAACTACAAAGAAGCAGAAAAAAATATCCACCTTCAGTCAAACAAAGATGCCGTAAAAGTATTGAAGGACATGAATTTCACCGTTCTCACGGCAGCCAACAACCATGCGATGGATTACGGCCCTCAAGGAATGCGGGATACGGTTGAAGAGTTTTCAAAGCAAAATCTTGAACTTGTCGGAGCGGGCCTCACGCTGAAGGAAGCCGAGCAGAACATTTCTTATCAAGATGTAAACGGAATCAAAATCGCAACACTGGGTTTCACTGATGTTTCCGGAAAAGGCTTTGCAGCTAAACGAAATGCGCCGGGTGTGCTTCCGGCCGATCCAGAGCTGTTTATTCCGATGATTTCTAAAGCCAAAAAGAAAGCAGATCTTGTCATTGTTCAAACACACTGGGGACAGGAATACGATAATGATCCGAATGACAGACAGCGCCAATTGGCAAGAGCAATGTCAGATGCCGGAGCGGATATTATCGTCGGACACCATCCGCACGTGCTGGAACCGATCGAAATGTACCACGGCACCGTTATTTTCTACAGCCTGGGCAACTTCGTATTTGACCAGGGGTGGACAAGAACGAGAGACACGGCGCTTGTTCAATATCATCTGCAGAAAAACGGCACGGGACGCTTTGAAGTCACGCCGATGAACATTCATGAAGCAACGCCTGCACCGGTTAAAAAAGGCAGCATCAATCATAAAACGATCGTACGTGAACTGACGAAAGAATCGAATTTCAAGTGGAGCGTCAAGGATGGAAAATTAACGTTTGATGTGGATCACAGCGATATCTTAAAAAAGAAAGCGGAGTGAAAAACAAATGAAAATCATTAAAGCGGGATGGCCGTTTGCCGCGATCATTATGGTATTTATGTTTATGTCTGCGTTTAAATACAATGATCAGCTCACAGATCAGGAAAAACAAAAAATTGACACGGAAATGCAAAAAATTCAGCAAGAGGACACAGCGGGCGCAAAATAAGCGCATGATTCCGCTTGCCGGCATATTGTTTGTTCCGAATCCAGTAAAGAATGCCCATATCGGGCATTCTTTTTTTTTGTGCTCTCCTAAACATTTGTTAAAAGTTACCGATGTAAAAACTACTAAAAATGAGGAGAGTGAATAGAAAACATGCTCACAAGCTGGAGGAAGTACATCCTTGCCGGCCTTATGATTTGTCTTGTGGCACCTGCAGTAACGAGAACGGAAATTGCCGAAGCGGATTCTCAAGTTTCTGTCCTGATCGTTTCAGACGCGCAAAAACTTGTCGGAAATAAATATGTTTACGGAGGCGAAGAGCCTGAGGACGGTTTTGATCCGTCCGGATTGATGCATTATCTTTTCAGCAGGCAGAACATCCATCTGCCGAGAACGGTCATTGATCAATGGAAAGTCGGAGCCGCCGTCAAAGAAAATGACCTTTTACCGGGAGATCTTGTGTTTTTCAAAAAGTCGGATTCAACACAAAATACGCCTGTCCATGACGGTCTGTATATCGGAAACGGAGAGATGATACACAGTTCTCCGTCAGAAGGCGTAACCGTCACACGCTTTCAAAAAAGCAGTTATTGGATGAATTTATATCTTGGCGCAAAGCGGATGACAAAAGATCCGGAACTGGCTGATGATCCGATCGTTCAGGAGGCAGCCCGTTACCTCGACATTCCGTATGTATTCGGCGGAAGCACGCCCGAGGCGGGATTCGACTGTTCGGGTCTGGTCCAATATGTTTTTGAAAACAAGCTTCACATTTACCTGCCGAGATCTGCGGAACAGCAGTGGCTGGTCGGTGAGAAAATCAAGCTGAGCGACATAAAGCCCGGGGACGTGATTTATTTCAGCGATACGTATAAAAAAGGAATTTCCCATGCGGGCATTTATGCGGGAGAGGGAAGGTTCATCCAAGCAAGCCGCTCCGAAAAAGTTACCATTTCTTACTTGGCGGAAGATTATTGGAAAAAACATTTCACAGGGGTGCGCCGATTCAGCAATTTAGCCATTTCTAAAGACAATCCCGTTGTGTCCACAGCGGCCGATCATATCGGAATTTCTTATCTGAAAGGCGGCGCTTCACCGGAAACCGGCTTTGATACGGCGGGATTTGTTCAATACATCTATCAAAAAGCGAAAGGAATCAGCCTGCCGCGTTATGCCGACAAGCAGATGCAGGCGGGCGTTCCGGTCGATAAACAAGATCTGAAGCCCGGCGATCTGGTCTTCTTTAAAGCGGAAAGCCTGAATCCGGCCATTTATATCGGGAACGGACAAGTGATTCATGTCACCGTGTCTGCAGGCGTTACCATCACAAATATGAACACAAGCGCTTATTGGAAGGACAAATATGCGGGCGGCATCCGGCTTCCGTAAAAAAAGACGTCAGAGAGTGTCTCTGACGTCTTTTTCTTTTACCGTTTCGGCGCTCTGTATCCGGCCGCTACCGCATCCTCTACAGAACAGAACATTTCCGCGGGATCTGTCGTCCGGTCGTAGTATGTACTTCCCGGTGTGTGATAAATGCCGTTCCGGCTGCCTTTAATGTCGCATCCCTGTGAGGTGCCGGCTGCTTTCGTTTCGGCATGTCCGCCGGAGGAAGGGGCGTTGTTTTGCGCCGTTTCCGCATTTTCGGATGTTTTTGTTTCTGCATTCTGCCGCTTTAAAGTTTTATTTTCTGACTGAAGCGTTTCAGCGGTCTTTTCGAGCTTCTTTTGTGAATTTTTTAATTTCTCGTTATCTTGTTTGAGTGATTTGTTTGTTTTTTTCAGCTCGCTTATCTCTTGGCTGAGTTTGCTGAGTTTTTCTTCATTGCCGGCTTCCGCTTCGGATTTCTCCTTTTCGGCTGCGGAACTGATGCTTTCATATTTTTTCTCAAGCGCCTGGTGTTCCTTCGTCAATTTTTGATAAGCCGTATCAAGGGTGCTGTATTTCTCCTCTGCCTTCACGGCCGAGGCGTCCGGCTCTGCAAGGGAGGCGCCGGTCAGAAGCAGGATAAATCCGCCGATGAGAAGGGGCCAAAACAGCTTTTTTGAAAAATGTTTTTCTTTTTTTGCCGCTTTGCATATGAGATGAAACATTCCGTATCCGACTGCACAGAGAAAAGCTAAAAATCCTATAATAGCGATTGCATTTGACATCATGAAACTCCTTTTTTCTTTATCTTACAATTTATTTTCATTTTTGGGAATTTCTTTTTTGGGAAACGTGAAAAGCCAGGCCGTGAAAGACCTGGCTTTTACCTTTTATTGCCCGTTGTCGAGAAGCCGGTTGATGAAATATGCGACGCCGTTTTCATCGTTGCTTTTTGTAATATACGTGCTTTTTTCCTTCAGTTCATCAATCGCATTGCCCATGGCGATGCGGTTTCCCGCCGCTTCAAACATGGAGAAATCATTCGGGCTGTCGCCGATGGCGTAAATATCCTGTTTTTCAATTCCGTACAGTGAGGCAAGCTCCGTCAGAGCACGTCCCTTTCCGGAACCGGCAGGGAGGATTTCGATAATGTGTTTTCCGGAAGATGTCTGGGATAATTTCGGATGATGTGTAATTTCTTCTTTGGCGTTTCTCAGTTTTTCCATATCAAAAGAGAAACAAAGAAGCTTGTAAACATGTTCGTCTCCGTGAAAAATCGCCTGTATATCCTGTACGGGTTTAATGCCGAATTGTTTGAACTGCGTCTTTGCGCCCTCCCATAATGTCTGAATATCTTCCTTAGGGTTGGCGCTTTTCAGAATGTCCAGTTCTGCCTGCAGTTTGGACTCGCCGTCAAACGGGGACAGCAGATGATCATCTGTATAGACCTCAAAGTAAATGTCTTTGTCCGTTAAATAAGCGGCGATATCCTTCCCGGCCTGCTGATCCATTAAGAGCCGGCTGACGAGGCGGTATCCTTTGTCATGGACTGTCCCGCCGTTTGCCGCAATGATCGGAATATCCAAATCCTTTAAGAGCGCTTTTACATCAAACGTGGCTCTGCCCGTGCAGATGGCCACGAGAATGCCCGCTTCATCCGCTCTTTGTAAAGCCGCTCTGTTTTCCGGAGAAATCACACTGTCCGAATTCAGTAATGTGCCGTCTAAGTCAATGGCTATCAATTTCATATGTATGGATGCCCTCCTTAAAAATAAAGCTGCTTCATGTAGTATGTTCAGCTTTGTGCGAAATCAGCAGAAAGCCGTCAGTTAAAAGGCTATACCTTCATGTCCTTTTTTTCAACAGAAAAACGGCGGGATTTGCTAATCCCGCCGTGACATCTTACGCGTCTAAATCATTTTTTAATTTCGTTTTTACTTCTTGAAGGTTTTCCTCATTCAGCTTGAAGTAATAAATATTTTTGCCGTACTGAGGAGTGTAAATGTAGCTGTCTGAACCTGTCAGCTGCAAAGAATTCACCGATTTCAGCGATGTGATAAACGGGAACAGACCGATGGCGTCATTAAGAGATAAGTTCATTTTCAAGTTTTTCCCTAAGCTGTCGACGATATCGTCATACGATGGGATCGAGCTTAACGATTTAGATTTTTTAATAATGGCGCTCAGCACTTCCATCTGTCTTTGTCCGCGCATCAGATCGGTGTCCGCTTTGCGTGTTCTTACATAAGCCAGTGCCTGCTCACCGTCAAGCGTCTGGACGCCCGGCTTCAGCACGACTTTTCCTTTTGTATCGACTTTAATACGATCGGCAATTTTCTGGCTTTTCACGTTTACCGTAACGCCGTTCAACTCATTGACGACATCGCGGAACGCGTCGAAGTTGCTCTCAACCACATAATCTACCGGAATATCAAACATGTTTTCTACTGTTTTATAAGTTAAATTATAACCGCCGTAAGCATGTGCGTGCGCGAATTTGTCATAGCCGTGACCCGGAATGTTGACATAGGAATCCCGCGGAATGCTGAGCATCGTCGCTGTTTTCTTTTTCCGGTTGAAGGTGACGAGCACATTGGCGTCACTTCTTGCGTCATCTACTGATTCGCCCTTATTGTCACGGGCGTCTATTCCTAAAAGCAATACGGTGAAAGAATCCTTCTTCGGGTCAAATTCTTTGATCCGTTTTACGGACTGGTCGCCGCGGTCAAGGCTGACGTGCGCTTCTTTGGTTGCATTATTCAATTTCACAAATGCGTAGGTGCCGACGGAACCGGCGATCACCAATAAGAAAGCGGCGAATACCAGTACAAATTTCACCCATTTTCTGAGGCGTCTTTTCTTTTTTCTGCGTTGAGATCGTTCTTCCATATCATTACCTCTCGTTTCTATTCTTTGTGAAGCGTACCATAATTGTTGACTTGGAGCAACTCTGCAAATGAGAAAATTCTAAATCTTTCTCTCTATTTCGACAACATCTACTGTTATTTTTGCATCAGGTTCACATTATATTGGACGGCAGGAAGCGGGAAATGTTTCGGCGCTTTGTAAAAAATAATCAGTAAAATAATGGATATTAACGGTGCGGAAGGTTTGAAACGATCGGAAACAGGCAAAAGAAGCAGTAGAACAATTCCGCGCGGATACAGCGTTGGATGAAGGGAGTCTATATAACATGAAAAGCATACACTCGAATAAATGGCTCTATTTTTTCGGCGCACTCGGCGGCGCGTTATACGGATATGATACCGGAGTCATTTCCGGAGCTATTTTGTTTATGAAAAAAGAACTGGGACTGAACGCCTTTACAGAAGGCCTCGTCGTCAGTTCGTTATTGGCGGGGGCGATTCTCGGATCGGGATTCGCCGGCAAACTGACCGACCGGTTCGGCAGGCGGAAGGCCATCATGGGAGCGGCGCTGCTGTTTTGTATAGGCGGATTAGGAGTCGCTTTTGCCCCGAATACAGAGGTGATGGTTCTTTTCCGGATTATTCTCGGACTGGCTGTCGGAACATCTACAACGATCGTCCCGCTCTATTTATCGGAGCTGGCTCCGAAGCATAAACGGGGGGCGCTTTCTTCGCTGAATCAGCTGATGATTACGGTCGGAATCCTCGTTTCTTATATCGTGAACTATATATTTGCCGATGCAGGCGCTTGGCGCTGGATGCTTGGACTTGCGGTTGTGCCGTCAGTCATTCTGCTGATCGGAATCTTATTTATGCCGGAAAGCCCGCGCTGGCTGTTTACGATCGGCAAAGAAGAGAAAGCAAGAGAAATCCTTTCATCATTGCGGGGAACGAAGAATATTGACGATGAGATTGATCAGATGAAAGAAGCGGAAAAGGAAAACGAAGGCGGTTTGAAAGAATTGTTTGAGCCGTGGGTGAGACCCGCGCTGATTGCCGGCCTCGGACTTGCCTTTTTGCAGCAATTCATCGGGACAAATACAATTATTTATTACGCACCGAAAACATTTACCAGTGTCGGGTTCGGCAATTCCGCGTCTATATTGGGAACGGTCGGAATCGGCGCCGTCAATGTCATCATGACGCTTGCGGCTATTAAAGTCATTGATAAGATCGGCCGGAAGCCGCTGCTGCTGGCCGGAAATGCGGGCATGGTCATCAGTCTGCTCGTATTGGCCGCGGTCAATCTTTTCTTTGAACATTCAGCAGCCGCATCATGGACAACGGTGATTTGTTTAGGCCTGTTTATCATTGTGTTTGCGGTCAGCTGGGGGCCTGCCGTGTGGGTCATGCTTCCTGAATTATTCCCGCTGCATGTCCGGGGTATCGGGACGGGTGTCTCCACTTTGATGCTGCATGCCGGAACATTGATTGTCTCATTAACCTATCCGATGTTAATGGAAGCAGTCGGCATCAGCTATTTATTTCTCATTTATGCCGCGATCGGGATACTGGCATTCCTGTTCGTCTGGTTTAAAGTGACCGAGACGAAGGGGAAAAGCCTTGAAGAAATTGAGCAGGATCTGAAAAGCCGTAACGGAGGCTCGGGATCAGAATCAAATCGGCGGACAGTTCATCCGTAATATTCAGTTTTAGGGGGGCGGTTATTCACCGGCCCCTCAAAACGGATGCCGAGCGGGCGCCCGGTCACATAAATGACGGGGATATGTCATACGTTGTATAAAGTCACGATAAAGGCGGGGATGCCGGTGAAAACGAGTATTATTATCCTTACATATAATGAACTTGAGCTGACGAAAAAATGTCTGGCCAGCATTGAACGATACACCGACAAAGATAAGATTGAACTGATTATAGTTGACAACGGTTCCTCAGACGGAACGAGAGAATACATATCAAATCTGCCTGACGTCAAAGTCATCCTTAATGAAAAAAACCTCGGGTTCGCCAGGGGGTGCAACCAGGGAATCGAAGCGGCAGGGGGAGAAAATCTGCTGTTTCTGAACAACGATACGATGGTCACGAAAAATTGGCTCACCTCCATGCTGAGGGTGCTGTATCAATCTGAAAAAACCGGTATGGTCGGGCCCGTCAGCAACTATGTCAGCGGCGCGCAAATGATCCATGACGCGTATCAATCGCTTGATGAGCTGGAGTCATTCGCGGAGGCATATTGCGCACGGGAAAAGCATCATACAAAGCGGGTGCTGCGCCTTGTCGGCTTCTGTCTTCTGGTGAAAAGAAGCGTCATTGAAGACATCGGCCCGTTCGATGAGCAATTCGGATACGGTTCTTTTGAAGATGATGACCTATGTCTGCGCGCCCTGCAAAAAGGATACAGCCTGCACATCGCTCTCGATGCCTTTGTGCATCACCACGGGCATGCGACGTTTACGGCTAATCAGGATATCAATATCAATCAGTTATATTCGGAGAACCGCCAGCGTTTTACGGAAAAATGGGGCACTGATTTTACGTACTTTACTCATCCGAGACCGGAAATTGCGGAGCTCGTTCCCCGGGAGGCGAAACGGATACTTGATGTCGGCTGCGGTGCGGGAGCTACGGGGCTGGAACTTCAAAACAGACAGCCTTGCGAACTGTACGGAATAGAACTGCACCCGCTGGCGGCGCAAGCGGCAAAAGGACACTATGAAGCCGTGCTGCAGGAAGATGTCGAAAAAGTGAACCTGCTTTATCCGGAAGGCTTTTTTGATTGCATCATTTTCGCGGACATCCTTGAGCACTTAAAAGACCCGTGGCGCGTCATTGAAACGTACTCATCCTATTTGTCGCCTGCCGGATCAATCGTTTGCAGCATTCCGAATATTTCCCACGCCGAAGCGCTGTTCCCGCTTCTGCTCGGTGACTGGACATACAGAGACGCCGGTATTCTCGACCGCACCCACTTGCGGTTTTTTACGCCGCAGACGGTGCACACGCTCTTTCCGGAAGAGACATTTGACGTGAAAAAGCAGTCCTATACGTATGTTCACGTAGATGAGCGGGTGCAGCTGTTTTTACAGGAAATCACACGAATGGCGCAATCGATGCAATTTCCGGTGACACAGCTGCCCGAACAAAGCAGGATTTATCAAATTCTCCTTCGTGTCGAAAAAACACGCTGAAGGCTACCGTCCCATCGTTCCGAAGTTGGTAATCTGAATGGAAACATCATAGTCAAAGGCCGCTTCGGAGAAGGTCTCATCCCAGCGGTGCTTCACTTTCTTCCAATAGTCGGGATATTGAATGCGGACTCTGTCAGAAAAGAATACAGGGTCCGTTTCATATTGATTCTGCAGCTTATCGATGACTTCTTTCATATCGCTTTTCAGTTTTTTTTCGAAAATCTTTTCCAGCCCGTTTAAATAGTGCTGATCGAATGAATCTTCTCCGGCATATTGATCCTCTGACAAAAGGCCTTTTGTTTTCACCGCTACATGAAATGACAGCTTCCCGTTTTTCAGCAGGGGGGTGATGGAGGATGTTGATTTTTTGATCTCGAAGGTAATCGGGTGCCCCCCTTTATCCAAAGCGGGCAGCACGCCGCCCCGTATCGTCCCCGTCAGCCAATTCAGGCTCTGTACTTCGTATGATGACAGAAAGCCCGCCAATCTGTTTTGTTTTGCGTTTTTGATAATGGCCGCTCCGTCATACACCGTTTTTCCTTTTTGATTGCTGACGGCCTGAATGAGAAAACTGAGTTTATTATGGCAGTAAATCGAAGCTCTCCCGATTCGGAGCGGTTTTAAAATCTTCCCGTTGTAGCCGCCGTTGTTCGTAAGGTCGATCAGCTTTTCCGCGGGCATGGGCTGATGCTGATTCGGCGTCGGCTCCGTCAGAATATCGGACGCTTTGCCTCTTGCCGCGAAGAGATAGCTGCTCCGCCTTAATTCATCATCGCGGATAAAATGATTCATCATCTGCAGTATATTTTGGTCGGCCAGCAATTTGTCGCTGAATATCAGCACTTTTAAATGATCGCTGTAAACGGGCGGATCTTTTAAAGCGACTTCACTGACGGCTTCAAGAATGGTATCCCCCCGCGACGTCACATTGACAAACACGGGCCGGCCGGAAGCCTGGCTGTTTTCACTTTGGGGCAGCAGGTTTTGATAGGTTAATTTATATCGGCGGTCACTCGTCTCGTCTATCGCCAGTCCCCGGGCGAAAGACAGCTTTTCGACTTCCTTCGCGTCCCAGCATCCTGAAAGCGTCATCAGTATGAAAAGCGCCGCCGCCCATTTTACGAAATGTGTCATGACGTCTGTTTCCTCCCGGCTATTTTTTTCATCCAGCTGACAAACCAGATGAGAAAAGGAATCATAATGACGGCAAAAAACGCATATCCGAGAATATTCGCGAATGCAAACACACTGTTGATATCATCGGGGTACATTGAAAGGCCGAATGTCACTGCCAATAAGCCCCCCAGCAGCCAGGCATTGTTTTTATTTTTCAGTTTGAAAATGGTGTTTAATCCGAGATGCGCTCCTTTAAAAGAACCGAGCATACAGGTGAACTGCTGGCATGTCCACGTAATTAAAAGAAAGATATCAAACCTTTCGATGAAAATACCGCGGATTTCCAAGGCGTGAATCAGGGAAATGGTCGGATATGTCACCGTTTTGGCTTCAGCGATCGACATACAGCCGATTACGACAAGCAGCGTAAAGCTGTAAAATAAGCCTGCGCATGCGATGCCGAAGACGGCAGCCTTTTTCGCCTGCTTCGGATTTTTCATAAACGGCACCAGATAAAGAATCACCTCAAGTCCTGAAAAGTACAGAAGGGTCCGCGGAAACAGCTCAAAAAAGCTTTTGTAGCCCCCATCCAAGACCGGGCGGACGAAATCCAGCTTAAACAGTCTCAGGCTGAATATGAGCAGCACAATCAGAATGACGATCGCAATCGGAAAGAGATAAGCATAGAGTTTTGAAATGGGATAGACCCCGCCGGTGACATGGTAGATGCCGACCGCCAGAAAGATGAATATAACGACACCCATCGGCGTATTTTTCAGTAAAAAGTAATTGATGACCTCACCGAGAAAACGGGCTTGAAAACAGACGGTGACGACAAAATAACAGCTGATGAATAAATTCAGAAGAGAACCGATGGCGCGTCCCATGATGCTTTGATTCAGCTCATAAATGGTTTCCCCGCTGTTTTTCTGCAAAAACGGCATAAAGAGCAGGACGATGCCGATAAACACGAGACTCTGCACAAGAATAATGATCCATCCGCTCGGACTGTCCGCTGTTGCGGCGGAGCGCGGCAGTGTTAACACGCCCGCTCCGATCATTGTTCCGCTTACCATGAGAAGTGTCTGCATAAACGACAGCTTGTCTTCCGGTTTTTTCATGGTGATCACCTTTGCTTGATTTTATCTTTCGTCTCTTTTCTGGTCGGCCGTTTTTTCAAAAGAGGCGTCGGCAGTCTGACAATCGTATCTTTTAAGTCCTGTCCCGGCTGCGCCATGATCGGAATAAGATAGTCCTGGCCGAAGCTTTTCAGGCGCATCAGATGGCCGACGACAAGCAGATAACACATGATCAGTCCGTATAAACCTAATATCGCCGACAAAATCATCGAAAAAATACGGATGAGTCTCAGCGGAAAATTGAACGCATAGGAGGGCGCCGTAAAAGAAGCCAATGCCGTAACGGATACGATAATGACCATCATCGCGCTGACGATGTTCGCCTGAACGGCGGCCTGCCCGATCACCACGCCCCCGATCAGGCCGATCGTCTGTCCGATCGGCTTCGGCAGCCTGAGTCCGGCTTCTCTGATCATCTCAATCGTAAAAATCATAATAAACGCTTCAACAAAAGGGGGAAACGGAACATTCAATCTGCTTCCGGCAATCGTCACCGCCATTCTCGTCGGCAAAAGCCCCGTGTGAAACGTAACGAGTGATATGTAAAGGCCGGGTAAATAAATCGTGATTAAAATGCATGTATACCGAAGCAGCCTGAGAAAGTTAACCGGAACCCACCGCTGATTATAATCGTCAGGTGAGTGGATAAATTCATCAATGGTAGCCGGCACCAAAAGGGTAAAAGGCGTTCCGTCTACAAGAATGGAGACCCTTCCTTCCAAAAGAGCGCCCATAACCCGGTCGGGCCGTTCGGTCGTCAAGACGGTCGGGAAAATGGAATACGTGTTATCTTCAATAAGCTGCTCGATCGTTCCTGATTCCGGAATGTCATCAATGGTGATCGAATCCAGTCTTTTCATCACTTCTTTTACAACATCATCGGGCGCAATATCCCGAATGTAGGCAACGGCGATCCGCTTTTTTGTCCGTTCGCCGAGTGTGATCTCTTTGATCTGGAGGTTGGGATCACCGGACTGCTCGCGCAAAAGCGCCGTGTTCGTTCGGAGCTTTTCGACAAAACCTATCCTCGGCCCCCGTTCAAGCACTTCTGAAGCCGGTTCTTCAATATCACGCATTTTAAATGTTTCCGTTTCAAACGAAAGGGCTTCCTCCCATCCCTCCGCCAGCAAAACCGATTTGCCGGAAAAAATGTCTGCCTCCGCGTCCTTAAGTGAAGAAAGCCGGGTGTGACGATAGCCGAAAGAGATGGATGACGGCGGTATTTCAGCCGGTTCCTCTTGATGCAGGGCGGCCGCCTGCACGGGCGAAATAATATATTCCGCAAGCAATTGATTGTCGGTCAGTCCGTCTATATATATAAGGCAGGCGTCACATTTGCCGTTTCCGTACGTAAACGAATAAAACATCATGTCATCGCTTTGGCCGATCCGTTTTTTCAGCGCTTCAAGGTTTTTGCCGAGCTCCGCATGTATCGTCATAATGTTCCCCCCCTTTCCATCAGTTATTTTAATTTGCGACAAACAAGGCATTTTATTCTGGAATAGGAAATGACTGAGCATTCCGCCCCATCCGAATGGTATAATGAGCAGGTCAGCCATTTTATACATATTGTTTTTAACCGCGGCTCCCTCCGTGTTTTAAAAAAGACACAGGGGGAATGGGATATGAGCCGCTTTTTAAGGGGAGGGGAACGAACATGACGCAAGAGCCGATTTTTCTACAGCCTGTATGTAAAGAAAAAATATGGGGCGGCACGTTATTACGCGAACGATTCGGATATGACATACCTTCAGAAACAACCGGCGAATGCTGGGCGATATCAGCCCATCCGCACGGAATGAGCACGGTCAAAAGCGGTCCGTATCAAGGGAAAACCTTGATGGAACTGTGGGATCAGCATAGAGAATTATTCGGCGGAACGGAAGGGGACCGGTTTCCGCTGCTGACGAAAATACTGGACGTCAAACATCATCTGTCCGTTAAAGTCCACCCTGACGATTATGACGCCGAGGAGCATGGACAGGGCGAAACGGGGAAATCTGAGTGCTGGTACATTATTGACTGTAAAGAAAATGCGGAAATCATATATGGTCATACGGCCCGTTCGAAAGCGGAACTTGTCACCATGATTAACAGTGGTGACTGGGAAGGCCTGCTGCGCCGCGTGAAGATCAAACCCGGCGATTTTTATTATGTGCCGAGCGGAACCATCCATGCCATTTGCGCCGGGGCGCTCGTGCTGGAAATACAGCAGAATTCAGACGCTGCCTACCGGATATATGATTACGGGCGTACAGATCAAAACGGCGGGGCGCGTGAGCTGCATATCCGCGATGCCGTCAACGCCGCCACCGTTCCTCATGTGGACGGATTTTTGGATGAATCAACTGAAACGAGAAAAGGCATCACCATTAAAACCTTTGTGCAGGGAGAATATTTTTCTGTATACAAATGGGATATCAGCGGGACGGCGGAAATGACCCAGGACGCTCCGTTTATGCTGTGCAGCGTCACAGAAGGAAGCGGCTCCATCATCTTTGAAGGCAAGTCCGCCAAGCTTGAAAAAGGCGCGCATTTCATACTGCCGGATCAGATGCCTGACTTTACGATAAACGGAGATTGCACGATCATCGTTTCTCATATATAAAACCAAACTTAATCCCAGCTCTGGGATTAAGTTTTTTTATTTGGATAATTGGATGATTTCTCTCTGTAAAAATGAAGAAAGCCGGCCGATAAATAAACTAGTTTGATAGAAACCAATTGAATCAGAAAGAGGAGAAGGAATGAAAAAGAGATTCGTTGCACCTATGTTATTGTCCGCCGTTTTCCTTGTCTTTAGCACCGTTACACAGCACGCCGAGGCCGCATACAGCGACTACTCCGTTTACGAGCTGGAAACGAAGCAGCAATTTGCTTCTGAGAACGAGGCGCTTCAAGCGGCAGCGAAATTGAAAAAGGATACGGGGTGGCAGGCTGACGCAAAGAAAGCCGGAAATGCGCCGCTCACTTATCAAATCTCAGCTTCAGGCTTACACGATGAAACGGATGCGAAAACCGTGCTGAAAGATTTTACGAAGCAGACGGGCGTGGCGGGCACTTACAGCGCAAGCGGAAGCAAACAGCCTTACTTGACCGTCACATCAGGCGTTCTGTCAGACGAGCGGCAGACGAAAAATCTTCTTGCCGAACTGACGAAAAAAACGGGCGTGACCGGCGCCGTCAAGCCGGCGGGGACAAAACAGCCATATATGCAGGTCGTGACTTCTGAGATGGCGGCCGATGCGGATGCAAAAGCGCTCTCGCAAGCGTTGACGAAGCAGACGGGCGTGAAAGCGTCATACCGTCAGATCAAACGGGAAACAGCCCGGTTTCAGATCCAATCGGGAACAATCTCCGGCGATCAAAAAGCCGCTCAAATTCAAACTGATTTTCAAAAGGAAACAGGATTGCAGTCGTCGCTGAAAGTCACGGCAAAGGCCAGTCCGAATATCACCGTGACAGCCTCTGACATTTCAAATGCAAATAATGCGGCAGGTTTAGTGAAACAGCTGCAGCAGAAAACGGGCGTCAAAGGGAACGTTCAAAAGTATGCCCAAAGCAAAACAGCAACCGTGTATAACGTGCAGTCAGGATATTTTAACGGAGTAAGCGCCGTACAAAATGCTATCACCCAAATCAAGAAGAATACGGGCGTCAGCGGAAGCTATCAAAAAGCCGGCAAGAAAAATAATTACACGGTCGCGATGAGCGGACTGATGGCTAAGCAGCTGCAAAGCGTGCAAGCTTTCTTTAAAAAGAAAAAATGGCATTGCGACGCATCGCCTGTCAAAAAGACAGCATCGGTGTCCGTTTACCGGATCACGGCAGGGCAGCTTACCGCTGCAAAGGCAGATCAAACGGAGGCGTTTTTCCGCCAGCAGCATGTAAAGACGGCAAGAACAGCGGCGGGAAAAACAGCAGAAAACGAATATCAGCTGCTTTCTCAGCAGACGGCAGACCAGTCGAAGATAAAAAAAGGATTGAATCTGCTGGCGGGATATAAACTGACTGCCATTTCAAAAACGATATCCAAGCAGACGGACACAACGTACCAAGTCACAACCGAATCACTGCTTGATACGGCAAAGATCAATCAATCGCTGGATTTTTTCAAAGGGAAAAAAGTATCCGCCTCCGCACAGAAAACAGGTGAAGCGGCGTATACACAATTCAGAATTGAAACGGCACCGCTGCTTAAGAAGGAAGACATTGACCGCGTGACTGCTTTTTTCAAGCAAAACAAAGCGGCCGGCACTGTGAAGGAGACGGGGAAAACCGGCTCTGCACAATACGTCATCAAAACCGAAAAATTCAGCAGTAAAACCGTTTTAAATAAAAGCATGAGCTTTTTCAGCGCCAAACAATTACAGGCCGGCTATACGAGTGAAAGCCATCCGGTTTATGAACTCCGCATTCGCAATCAATTCACGGGAGCGCAGTCAGCGGACTCCGCCTCCCAAAAGCTG
Source organism: Bacillus sp. YH3-2-B2 (assembly GCF_053663335.1). Classification (NCBI taxonomy): domain Bacteria; kingdom Bacillati; phylum Bacillota; class Bacilli; order Caryophanales; family Bacillaceae; genus Bacillus; species Bacillus sp. YH3-2-B2. The sequence continues at coordinate 517,571 of NZ_JBSJQE010000002.1, forward strand.
AAAAAGCTGTACGGATGGACGATGGCTATTCTGAAAATAAAAAACGGACCGCAAATCATGAATACCAATTACAACATCTCGCTGGCAGATATGGTCAAAAAACAAATGACAGTCAGCCCGCAGACTGATGCCGCGGCTTATGCATCGCTTACGTACATCAATACGGCCTCCGGAACGGTCACAGCCGACGTCCTGAACGTCCGGTCAACCCCGGAAGTCAGCTCAGGCAATATTATCGGGCAGTTGAAAAAAGGCGATAAAGTCAGCATCACAGGCCAGACAAACGGCTGGGCCAAACTCAGCATGGGCTGGAGAAACGCCAGCAGTGACGAAGTCGGGCAGTACGTCAATCCGGCTCACTTCGCACAAGACAGCAAGTATTACTTTCAATTTCTGAAGCTCTCTCAGACAGCCGGACTGAACGCATCGGAACTGAATCAAAAAGTGCTGGTCAATAAAGGAATACTGACAGGAAAAGGCCAGGCCTTTATTACAGCCGCCGGCAAATACAGCATCAATGAAGTGTATTTGATTTCGCATGCTTTGCTTGAAACGGGCAATGGCACGTCAGAGCTTGCGAACGGCATTATGTATAATGGTAAAAAGGTTTACAATATGTACGGCATCGGGGCTTATGACAGCAACCCGAATTACTACGGCGCACAATACGCATATAAGCAAGGCTGGTTTACTCCGGAAGCCGCGATTATCGGCGGAGCCCAATTTATCGGTGCGTCTTATATTCACAATCCTTCATACGAGCAGGATACGCTGTATAAAATGAGATGGTCTCCAGCCGCGGCTCATCAGTATGCGACAGACATCGGCTGGGCGTATAAGCAGGTAAACCGCATGTACAGCTTATACTCACTGCTGGATGACTATACGCTTTACTATGATGTTCCCGTGTATATGAAAGTATAAAAAAAGGGCTGAAGTGTATGCTTCAGCCCTTTCTTCCTGCAAAAAACACCCGCCTCAGATTCAGGCAGGTGCTTCAGCGCAATTTTTCATTTTTGTTTCCGCAAATTTTAATAACGCTTCACTCGAATTCCCATCTGAATACATATTCCATTTGTCCGAGAACCGCTTCATTTCTTCTGCACGAAATGGCTTTTTCGTCATTTCCTCCAGAAGAGCTTCGCTGTCATGACAAGCTTTTCCGGGAATGACGGAAGTATAATTGTCGATTAAACCGCGTTTTCGATCATATTCCTCCAGATCATACGTGAAAAAGAAAATCGGTTTATTTAAGAGCGCGAATTCAAAAGGCACGGAAGAGTAATCCGTAATTAAAATATCAGCCGCTTTCAAGAGATCATGAAGACGCATGTCAGACACGTTCTTGATCAATTCGCTTTCAAACGAAGCCGAAATATGATGCAAAACGGCAGGATGAAGCTTTACAAGCAGCATATACTCTCCGTTTAACGCGTTTGTAAGCTGTTCTTCGGTGAATGGCAGCCGAAAGGACTGCATATCATAATCCCTGAATGTCGGTGCGTACAGGATAATTTTTTTCGGCCATTTGTGCTTCAGTTCGGGCTTGTGTTCTTCATAATACACGTCAGTCAGGGGGACACCCGTTTTTAACAGCTGGCCGTCCCGTATGCCGAACGACTTTTTAAAAACGTCAGCCATCGCGTCTGAACCGACGGTGACAAAGTCAAACGAGCGGTACACTTTTTTAAAACGGCTGATATCTGATGCCGGACGGTTTTGATTCGTCACATCCTCAAGGCCGAACTTTTTCAAAGAGCCGTTCGCATGCCATACCTGAATGCATGTCGTTTGCGGCCGGCGGTTTAAGACGCTTGTCATGAGGAAATAGTTATCCGTTATCACCGCTTTGCTCTTAAAAAGGATCAAAACCGCCTTCAAAAGATGCAGCGGATGTTTTTCGTTCAGATAAAAAGAGCCGAGACCTTCCAGCTCTTTTTTCAGACTGACGGCGTGTCTCGTATACAAAACCGTCATTTCATAAGAAAGCGATTCAGCGTGCGCTTTGTAAGAGCGGATGAGAGCCTGTGCATTCTCTTCAAAAGATACCAGCAGGGTCAGATGGTTCTTGGGCTTTACAGGCTTGAACAAAACGCCGAGAACAGACAGATATATAGAATAAAAAGCGGCGAATAAAGATCGCAAGTTCATAGATTACCAATCTCTTTTGCTGTTTTATTTGTTTAAAGCTGTTTCGTTTGATCTTCTGCCTGCTTGGAATACAGGCTTTTATTTGATTTATTATTTCTCAAAACGGTAAAAGCATACTTCGGAATGTTCAGCATCCTTTTCCATCTCCACGGATTCGTCACCAGTCTGTACAGCCATTCCAGATTCGTTTTGATCATCCATTCAGGGGCGCGTTTCACCGTTCCGCTGAACACATCAAAGCTTCCGCCCAAACCGATCGATACAGCCTGAGGGAAAAGATGTTTGTATTCATAAATAAATTGTTCCTGATGGGGATATCCTAAGGCGACAAACACGAGATCGGGTTTCGCCCGGGAAATCTGTTTGGCGACGAAGCGTTTATCCGCTTCATAACCGTTGCTGGCTCCGACAACCTCAATATTCGGATACTCTTTGCCGATCCGGTCCAAAACGGCGTCAAGCACGTCTTGCTTAGCTCCGTATAAAAATATTTTTTTAGACTGCCGGTTTGCGAGACCGAGCAGCGACAGAAACACATCGAATCCCGCAATTCTTGATTTCAGCGGGTGCTGCGTCAAACGTGACATTAACACGACGCCGATACCATCCGGCAGGACGAAATCCGCGGAAGAAATGACTTGATGATAACCTTTGTCTTTCGCCGCAGCATATCCGATCTCAGGGTTGACCGTCGCAATGACGGCTCCTTGCTTCTGTGCGATATAATAAGTGTCTAAATATGAAATAAACTCCTGTAAATTTCCATTAACATAAGAAAGGTTGTGCACCATTTCAGTCTGCATCTGCCGTCCTCCTTTTTGTACGGGATTTTCTTTCATTTTTTCGTGACTTAGGCTAAGCTTTATTTTAACATAATACCTTCAGATAAACTTAACAATAGTTTTACAAAAATATAAATAAGATAACAATTTCTTTAATCAACCGCGCAAAAACCCTGCTAAACTCCTATTGTAATAACATTTGTTAATAAGTGGAATTTAACTTCGTTTTACATTGGCTTAACCTTTTCAGGGCTATGTGATATAATGAGGTTCCATGAGTACGAAATTGGCACTTTAGTGATTAAGGATACAGCTGCGCAGCATTTCAGGGCAGTTGCTTGTTATACGTATGATGATAGAAAGGAGCTTTTGTTTCATGAAGAAGGTCATTACTTACGGAACGTTTGATTTACTGCATTGGGGTCATATTAAACTGCTTGAGCGCGCAAAGCAGCTTGGAGATTACCTAGTTGTTGCCATCTCAACAGACGAGTTTAACCTGCAAAAACAAAAAAAGGCCTACCACAGCTATGAACACAGAAAGCTGATTCTGGAAACGATCCGTTATGTCGACGAAGTCATTCCGGAAAACAGCTGGGATCAAAAAGTACGTGACGTAGCGGATCACAACATCGACGTGTTCGTAATGGGAGACGATTGGGAAGGCAAATTCGATTTCCTTAAAGATCAATGCGAAGTCATCTATCTCCCTAGAACCGAAGGCATTTCCACCACACAGATTAAAAAAGAAATTGCCGGGGTGTAATACGGAAATATAATAGATTGAGTGAAAAACCATCAAAGTACTTCTTATTTATTGATAAGAAGTACTTTTTGATGCTTAAATTGGTTTTGCTATTTTAATCTGCGGGAATAGTATTATTTTGCAGTGTTCTACTAAATTCATATGGTGAAAGGGAGAAAAAATTTGTCCAATCAGCCTATTAACTATAATAATGAGCTTCCCGATATGATGTATTATTTTATCTCAGGCGGACTGCCGGATAATTACGGCGGTCTGACCAAATCACTATTATTGCGTTCTAAACTATTCGGAGAAGAAAGCCAAAAGAATACCGCCTTTCTTACTTTTAGATTTGATTTAGAGTTTGCTAGAAAAAAGAACGAGCTGTTTGAAAAGGGAAAAGCTGACTCTGAATACACTCAAGTTATAAACATGTATGATGACTTTTTAAGTAAAAAAACAAAAGGCAAGCGGATTTATTCGGAGAAAATTGAGCTGGATCAAATAAAAAGACATGTCAGCAAGGGGAAAGTAAGCAAGGCAATTTCAAAGATCTTCGGCAAATCATCAAATGATTATATTCTTTCCTATTATTCAGGCGGTTCGGCGGTGCGTTACGTAGACTATCTGAATGATGAAAAACAAGTAATCAAAAGAGAAGAATACAATAAAGAAGGAAAACCCGTCATTGTCTCTCATTTTGACACAAAGATTAACCAAATCTTCCTTCAGGAGTTTATCAACAGCGAAAGTGTCGTTTACCTGGAAAAACACTACATGTGGGACAGCCAAAGTGAAGAAGTGAAATTTACCCATTTCACGTGGTACACAGAGGAAGGTCCATTAACATTTAAAGATGAATCTGAGCTGCGCCGGTATTGGATAGACGTTCTTCAAAATGAAAACGATCAGCCTAAACTATTTCTGGTAGACAGCAGACCTCAGGACAAACATGTCTTCAGAGTGAAAAAAGCGCCGTCATCATATTATGCCGCGATTATTCACAATAAACATTATGGTGATAATAAATTCCAGATCAAAGGGCGTTATAAAGAAGTTTTTGGCCAGATCAATAATCTGGATGCTGTATTTTTTATTACTGAGGAGCAGATTGCAGATTTCACTTTAATTACAGGGGAAAAAGAGACTTTCTTTTTTACGCCGCATACCATTAATAAACCGCTTGATGAAAAGGTACTGAACGTTCCGAGTGAACGAAATAAAGCGGTTATTATCTCAAGGCTTGCTGCGATGAAAAACCTGACGCATGCCGTTAAAGCGTTCAAACTTGTTGTAAATGAAATCCCGGATGCGAAATTGGAAATATTCGGGTCTGGAGAAGATACAGAAAAAATCAAAAAGGAAATTGAAGCTCAAAACCTCCAGAATAATGTATTGCTGAAAGGCTACACGAATAACCCCGATTACGAGTTTCAAAAAGCGTGGCTGACAATTTCAACGTCTCACTTTGAAGGCTTCGGTCTGTCCAACATGGAAGCATTGAGCAATGGATGCCCTGTGGTAACTTACGATTATGATTACGGTGCCAGAAGCTTGGTAGAAGACGGAGTAAACGGCTATGTAATCGAGCAATATAATATAGAAAAATTAGCCGAGGCCATTGTCTCTTTAATGAGAGATGACAGCACTCATCAACAATTTTCACGTAAGGCCTTTAAAATGGCTGAGAAATACTCAAAACCAAATTATATTAAAAATTGGTCATATGCTCTTTCCAAAATGATTGAAGTGAGAAAAGAAAAGGAACGGCTCGCTGAAAAAGTCGGTTCTAAAGAACAGCCGATTACATCCTTTGAAAATAGCGGCACCGGATTGACGATCAGCGTTTCAGTGTGCAATCAGAATGATGGCTTTGAAAAAGTCAGACTGGTCGGGATTGATCGAAAAAACAAAGCTGAAATCATCTCCGTATCCGCTGATCAACCGGCTCAGCCGTTTACTATTGATTTTGAAAAGGATATCAAAAAAGAAAAAATCGATGCTAATCTTACTTCGGTTCTTGACTTTTACATTCAGTTTGTAACAGCTGACCATATCAGTATGCTTAGAAGGGTATCCAGCCGTGAAGTTATTTTCGGCGAAAAGGAACGGTTTATGAATAACGGATACACTTTCGAACCTTATACGACTGTGAAAGGGAATTTCTCTATTAAATTAAACAAAAAGGATCACATCGATTAAGTAAATCGGCAAAGTGAAGAGCTTTAATACAGAGGAGCAGAAAATAAGTATGGATGAAAATACTGTGAGTAAATGTATTTTGAAAAGCTTAAAAAATAATGTGGGCGATCTGGCGCTCTCTATTTCACTTGAAAGCGAAGAACCGTTAGCTGAGGAAGTGAAATGTTATTTAAAATTAAAAGAACGGCGTTCCGGAGCCGAGGACTTTATTGTTTTAGAGAAAGAGAGCCCGGCTCAGTACAGCGCATCAATTAATATTCACTCGTTTCCTGAACCTTTAGAAATGGGACAGACTTATGATTTTTATGTGGTACTTGGTGAACCGGAAGCTGAAGAAGAAGAACAGCCGAAGCAGGTGCGTTTATCTGTGGAAGCTGAAGCGATTGAGCGTGCCTACCACCTTGATCATACGACTGAGCTGTTAATTTTGCCTTATACAACCGATAAGGGGAATTTTTCCTTAAAGGTAAAAAGAGAAGCGAAAATTGTGAAGTTTGATGAGATTCAGCTGAAGGCAGAAGAGATTATGATTTCAGGGTATGCAGGATATCTAAGTTCGGAGAATCAGCTTTCAGTTAAAAACCTGCAATTTGTCATTAAAAAAGGGGGAGAAGACCCCGTAGAAAAACATTTCCCTATTGAAGTGACGAAAAAAACGGAGAATATTGAACAGCTTCGGGAAGATGCATTCACCCCTGAAATTTTTGATTTCCAAATAAAAATTCCATTAAAAGATATTCCTTATTCTCTGGAAAAACGGTTTGTCTACCGTATGTTTATGGAGTTTCATTGTGAAAACGACGAAGCTGAACCTATTGTTCTCAGCAGCACTCCGCTTGTGCTCGGAGACAGAAAAAATAAACTGAAAGGCCTCATAAGCGTTGTGAATAAAGACAGCGGGCCGGTCAGATATGAAGTATATAAAAAGAAGAAAAAGCAGACTGTCTGTATCCGTGTGAACGACTACAGCCTGAAAACAAGGATGAGATACTTCATAAAAGGGAAGAAAAAACGTTTCATTTCCAAAATGAAAAAACTGAAAAAACGCAGAAATTCCCTTATTACGAAAGGTTATAAAGTTGTTTTCAGAATGGCGAGTAAAATGCCTGTTAAAAGCAAGACCATTATTTTTGAAAGCTTTAACGGCAAACAATACAGCTGTAATCCGAGAGCAATTTATGAATACATGCAAATCAATCACCCGGAATATAAAATGTATTGGAGCGTAAATAAACAGTATGCAGCGCCTTTTAAAGAGAAGGGCATTCAATACATTAACAGGCTTTCTATCAAGTGGCTGTTTGCTATGGCGCGGGCAGAATATTGGGTCGTCAACAGCCGTCTGCCTTTATGGATTCCAAAGCCTGAACATACAACCTATCTTCAAACATGGCACGGCACGCCTTTAAAAAGACTTGCAATGGATATGGAAGAAGTTCATATGCCGGGTACTAATACGAAAAAATATAAAAAGAATTTTATTAAAGAGGCATCCAATTGGGATTATTTAATTTCCCCTAATGCCTACTCGTCTGAGATATTTGCGCGCGCCTTCCAATTCGATAAAACCATGATTGAATCAGGTTATCCGAGAAATGATTTTCTTCATAATGACAATAATAATGAGACAATCACAGCGATCAAAAGAAGATTAAACCTGCCTGAGGATAAGAAAATTATTCTTTATGCGCCGACATGGAGAGATGACCAGTTTTATGCTAAAGGCCGTTATAAATTTGACCTTGATTTAGACCTGCATAAATTAAGGGAAGAGCTCGGAGATGAATATCTCGTTATTCTGAGAATGCATTATCTTGTGGCCGAAAATTTTGACCTTGGTCCATTTGAAGGGTTTGCTTACGACTTTTCTGCACACGAAGATATTCGGGAATTGTATATGATTTCAGATCTGTTAATCACCGATTACTCTTCTGTATTTTTCGATTTTGCAAATCTGAAACGCCCGATGTTGTTTTTTGTTCCCGATATTGAAACATACCGGGATAAACTCAGAGGGTTTTATTTCGATTTTGAGAAAGATGCTCCTGGTCCGTTAGTGAAAACGACAGAGGAAACGATCGAGGCAATCAAACATATTTCATCACCGGATTATCAGCACCCGGTTTCATTCAAACCTTTTTATGACAAATTCTGTTATCTTGAGTCAGGACATTCTTCTGAGAAAGTCGTAAAGATTGTGTTTGAATCTGAATAATAGAAAAACCCCTTTGTATCAAGGGGTTTTTCTATTACGCTTTACAAACTTTTTAGCAGCATTTGCATGCGGCTTGAAAGTGAAAAAAAATTTGATTTCTGGTACAATTATCAGCGATGCTTTATAAAATCAAATCAACCTAAGGAAGATTAAAATGAATGCTGTAGTGAAAATACTAAAAGAGCAAGTAACATCATTTCCTTTAATCATGCGATTAGCGGCCTACGAAACAAAGTCTAAATATCAAATGAATTATTTAGGCGTTTTATGGCAGTTTTTAAATCCTCTTATTCAAATGCTCGCCTATTGGTTTGTTTTTGGATTGGGGATCAGAAAAGGGGGGCCGATGGCTACAGGTGCCGGAGAAGTGCCTTTTATTCTGTGGATGCTTGCAGGTCTGATACCGTGGTTTTTTATAAGCCCGACAATACTGGACGGATCAAATAGTGTATTTAAAAGAATTAAAATGGTTGCTAAAATGAATTTCCCAATCAGTTCTTTGCCGTCTGTCGCCATCGCTTCTAATTTGTTCAGTTATGCAATTATGATGGTGATCTATATCATTGCATTGCTCGCCAGCGGAATCTATCCGAGCCTTCATTGGCTTCAATATATTTATTATTTTGTTTGTCTGATGGCTTTCTTATTTTCGTTCAGCTTGTTTAATTCGACAATCAGCGTGCTGATCCGAGACTATCAGTTTCTTCTGCAGGCAGTGACAAGACTTTTATTTTTCCTGCTGCCGATTTTTTGGGACATTCACTCGAAACTGGGGGCAGATCACCCGGAATTGGTGCCGGTCCTGAAGCTGAATCCGCTGTTCTATATTATTGACGGATTCAGGAACAGTTTCTTAGATGGCCAGTGGTTCTTTCAAGATGTGAAGTATACACTGTATTTCTGGCTGTTCACCTTATTTTTATTAACAGTCGGTTCTGTTTTACACATGAAATTCAGAGATAAGTTTATTGACTTTCTTTAATACGTAAGGAGATTGTACAATGAAACTAAAGGTTTCGTTTCGAAATGTTTCAAAGCAGTATCATCTTTATGAAAAACAGTCGGACAAAATAAAAGGTTTGTTTTTCCCTGCTAAAGATAACGGTTTTTTCGCTGTGCGAAATGTCTCCTTTGATGTATATGAAGGGGAGACAATCGGCTTTGTAGGAATTAACGGATCGGGTAAATCGACGATGTCAAATCTGCTTGCAAAAGTAATACCGCCGACAAGCGGTGAAATTGAAATGAACGGCCAGCCGTCGCTGATCGCGATTGCAGCCGGTTTAAATAATGCTTTGACGGGCCGGGATAACATTAGACTCAAATGTTTAATGATGGGGCTGACCAATAAAGAAATCGATGAGATGTATGAAAGCATAGTTGAGTTTGCTGAGATTGGTGATTTTATTAATCAGCCGGTAAAAAACTATTCTAGCGGTATGAAGTCCCGCCTCGGCTTTGCGATATCCGTGCATATAGATCCGGATATTTTAATCATTGATGAAGCCCTCTCTGTCGGGGATCAGACATTTTATCAGAAATGTGTCGACCGAATCCAGGAATTTAAAGAACGAGGAAAAACCATTTTCTTTGTGAGTCATTCCATCGGTCAGATTGAAAAAATGTGTGACCGTGTGGCTTGGATGCACTATGGTGAATTAAGAATGTTCGACGATACTAAAACCGTAGTCAAAGAGTACAAAGCATTTATCGATTGGTTTAATAAGCTCTCCAAAAAAGACAAAGAGAAATATAAGAAAGATCAGGTTGCTGAACGTAAAAAAGAATCGCCTGAGCAGCAGGCAATTGTGAAGGAACAAAAGAAAAAAAATAAATCCGGATCAGCAGTCAATGCTGTTCAAATTGCTATTTTATCAATACTGCTTGTGTTTATGGCCGGAACCATGTTTTTCAGCGCCCCGCTTCGTACGATCGCATCGTTCGGTAAGATCGGATATCAAGATGATGTTAACAAGGGGAAAGACCAGATATTGGTGAACAAAAAAGGTTTCGTATTAAAAGACCAGACGCAGGCCTATAAAGATACAGAGCTGAAAAAAAAGGCGGACTTCCTTATTCCGTTCGGTGCTCAGGTGAAAGTGGTATCTGAAGACAGGCAATCAGCAAAGATCGAGGTCAACAATAAAACGTACTATATCCCGGAAAACGCAGCGGTCTATAACGAAAAAAATTCAAATGTGAAAGCATCCGCTTTTTCTCCGTATGTAAAGCAGGGTGATGCTGATCAACTTGTGTCGCATCTCGGTGAGCGCGTTAATGATATCCAGCAAGAAATGAAAGAGCTGCAGAAAGAAGTGGTGAACGGCCGGGAGACGCTATATCTTAAAAATGGCGAGGTCAGTTATGTAGTGAATAATGGCAAGGCCGAGCAGCTTGTTTTCAGAGGAATATCAGCTATTACTCCGGCAGATCTATCCCTGAATAATAAAGGTGTTATAAAGGCCAGCAGTGATCGGCAATTTATTGCGGCAAATGATAAATACGCTTTTATTATCAATAACGATAATCAAACTTTAACCTGCATTTTAAAATAAAAAGCTGTTGGAATAAATCCAACAGCTTTTTTCTTATAATTCATCTTTTCTTAACAGGTCTTCCATGAAAGGGATAAGGTGATCACGCAGTTCACGATCCTGCATCGCAAATTCTAATGTAGTGGTAATAAAACCTAGTTTTTCACCAACATCATATCTTTTGCCCTCAAAATCGTAAGCAAAAACCCGCTGAATTTCATTCAGCTTTTGAATAGCGTCTGTAAGCTGAATTTCCCCTCCGGCACCAATTTGCTGTTCCTCAAGATACATGAAGATTTCAGGAGTGAAGACGTAACGTCCCAGTATTGCCAGATTGGACGGAGCAGTCCCTTGAGCCGGCTTCTCAACAAAGTTCTTCACCTGATATCTGCGGCCTTCACTTGTCAGCGGATCAATAATTCCGTAACGATGGGTTTCTTCTTCAGGCACTTGCTGAACCCCTATAATAGAAGAAAGTGTTTTTTCATATTCATCCATCAGCTGGCGAAGCCCTGGTTTTTCAGCTTGAACGATATCATCTCCGAGAAGGACGGCAAATGGCTCGTCACCGATAAAATTACGTGCGCACCAAACGGCATGTCCAAGACCTTTTGGCTCCTTTTGCCGGATATAATGAATGTCAGCAAGATTAGAGGCTTTTCGGACTTTTTCTAAGAGTTCGACCTTCCCTTTTTCTTCTAGATTTCTTTCCAGCTCTGGTGAGTAATCAAAATGGTCTTCAATGGCTCTCTTGCTTTTTCCCGTAACAATAATAATGTCTTCAATACCCGCTTCAACCGCTTCTTCAATTATGTATTGAATCGTTGGTTTGTCTACAATCGGAAGCATCTCTTTCGGCATGGCTTTTGTTGCCGGCAGAAAGCGTGTCCCTAAACCTGCAGCGGGAATTATGGCTTTGCGTACTTTTTTCACTTTAAAGCACCTTCCTTAGCGTCACTTAAATATAAGTTATGATATCTATACAGACTCAGGCTTGCTGATATTTTCTGTATACCCGATATTTCATTTTTAACACTTTTAATGATATAAGATAAACCATTATTAAACAAGTTTTATCCGTAAAGCCTTAATGATATATCCTTTTTCATTTAGGGGAAAAATAATACAAGATATTTAACCGGTGGATCATATCGTGTAAAATGGGTTGATAATGAAAAATGATCACAAACTTGATACAGGAGAAAGAGATATGAAAAAACTTAAAGTCATGACGGTATTCGGTACAAGGCCTGAAGCGATAAAAATGGCGCCCCTTGTGCTCGAATTAAAAAAACGCCCTGAAATAGAATCATATGTCACTGTGACTGCCCAGCATAGACAAATGCTGGATCAAGTTCTTCACGCATTTCAAATTAAGCCTGACTTTGATTTGAATATTATGAAAGAACGGCAGACGCTGGCTGAAATTACTTCAAACGCCCTGGTAAAACTGGACGGCCTGTTTAAGGAAATCAAACCTGATATTGTTCTTGTTCATGGTGACACGACAACAACCTTTGCCGGAAGCCTTGCAGCTTTCTATCACCAGATTACAGTCGGACACGTGGAGGCCGGATTGCGGACGGGCAACAAATATTCACCTTTTCCGGAAGAATTGAACCGCCAAATGACCGGAGCGCTTGCTGATATCCACTTTGCTCCGACTCAGCAAGCGAAGCAAAATTTATTGAATGAGAATAAAAAAGAAAGCTCCATTTTTGTTACCGGAAATACAGCGATTGATGCTTTGCATACAACGGTTCACTCTGAATATTCCCATAACATTATTGAGAAAATCGGCAATGACAGAATGATTTTACTGACGGCGCATCGCCGGGAAAATTTAGGTCAGCCGATGGAACATATGTTTAAAGCCATCCGCCGGATCGCAGATGAATTCAGCGATGTGCAAGTCGTTTATCCGGTACACCTGAATCCTGCTGTACGTGAAGCTGCTGATAAGCACTTTGGTGATTCGGAGCGCGTCCATTTAATTGAACCTCTTGAAGTGATTGATTTCCACAATTTTGCGTCAAGGTCGTATTTTATTTTGACTGATTCAGGAGGCGTTCAGGAGGAAGCTCCTTCCTTAGGAAAGCCGGTTCTCGTATTGCGCGATACTACTGAACGGCCTGAAGGAGTGGAGGCGGGCACTCTGAAATTATCCGGTACTGATGAAGAAACGATTTATCAGATGGCAAAACAGCTGCTGACAGACAAGCTGGAATATGAAAAAATGTCGCGGGCATCTAATCCCTATGGAGATGGCATGGCGTCAAGAAGGATTGCTGAGGGGCTGCTCTATCAATTCGGACTGCGTTCAGAGCGTCCTGATTCTTTCGAGGTGTAACAAAAAAGCAGCTCTGCATAAAGTATGCGAAGCTGCTTTTTCTGCATTAGTTTAAAGGTTGAGGCTGCTTCTCAATTCTTTAGTAATGGAGGCAAGTCCGTTTTCATCTGCTTTATAATAGTAAATTCCGTCGATTTTGGTGCCGTCACCCTTTAGCTCATGCTGAATCACTTTCTTGCGGGCATCTTTATAACCGGATTGAATATCCCACATATCATCAAAGGTTAAATTCGTTTTTACATTGTTCTCTACTACTTTAAACATATCTCCGAATTTCGTGACAGAAGAGATACTTGCCCCTTTATTGATAATACCCTCTATAATCTGCCGCTGTCTGTCCTGGCGGCCGAAATCCCCTTTAGGATCTTCTTTTCTCATTCGTGAGTAAGCGAGGGCTTCATCACCGTTTAATGAAATATTGCCTTTGCTGAAGGAATAACCGTCATAGTTAAAAGCGAATGTACTGTTGACAGTGATGCCTCCTAAAGTGTCAACGACATCTTTAAAACTTTCCATGTTTACTTTAATGAAATAATCTACAGGCAGGTTCAAGAAATTCTCCACAGTATCTACTGCCATTTGCGTACCGCCAAATGCATATGAATGATTGATTTTATCCATCGTGCCTTTGCCGATAATTTTTGTATAAGTGTCACGCGGAATACTGACCATTTCCGTTGTTTTTGTCTTTGGATTGACAGTAAGGTAAATGAGCGAGTCGGCTCTTCCTTTATCATTTTTACGTTCGTCCACTCCCATGATCAAGACAGAGAACGGTTCGTGTTTATTTATTTTCACCTCAGTACTGCGTTTATTCGATTTGTTAATGTCTTCGTGAATGCTGGCGACGGTTGATGCCGCTTTATGCCATAGATAGTATGTAAAGCCGCCGGAAACTAAAATAAAAATGCCGATGATTGTCAGAAAGACCAGTAACAAAGTCTTTTTCTTTTTTCTTCGTTTACTTCTCATCTCAATACACCCCATCTGTTTTAATTGGAAATCGGACTCCCAGCAAATGCAATATTTTATAATAGAATACAATAAATCCTAATATAGTCGAATGTTATCGAAAAAAGTTTCAATGTTTCTTAATTTTTCTTTAAAATAGATAATATATTGTCGATAATCCATAATGAGGTGAAAAAAATGAAAAAAATTTTTGGATGTTTGTTCTTTATACTGCTTCTCGCCGGGTGCGGAGTTAACAATGAAAAATCTCAGGGCGAGGATACGGGTGAAAAGCTGGTCACGAAAGAGGGCACTTATGTAGGACTGGCGGATACTCATACAATAGAAGTCACTGTGGATCATGAACCGGTAAGTTTTGATATCACTGAAGAATCAGCCGACGATGTTAAGAATTTGGATAATGGCGACAAAGTGACAGTAAAATATCAAAAAAATAGCAAGGGACAGCTTATGCTGAAGGATATCGAACCGGCAAATTAATGAACAGGGGGACGCTGTAATCTTGAAAACTTGCAAACATTTAATAGGACTGACTCTAGCTGTTGTTATATTGATTATACCGGCGGTTTCCTTTGCGGCAGATTCAAATATATCAGTTAAGCTGACAAATTACATAGGAAATCAATCAAGCATTTCTTTATCTCCAACCGGTTTTTATCAGGTTACCGGTGATCATGTGTCTGTAACCAACCGCTTTTCGGGGGCATCCCGATATGAGACGGCGGCTCTTGCATCTGACTCCCAATGGACGAATCCTAAAACCGTTATTCTCGTCAATCGTGATGTTTTTATCGACGCATTACCAGTAATTCCTCTGGCAAAAAAAATGGATGCGCCGGTGTTATTTACACAGCCGGACACTTTGACAAAAACTACAGAAAAACAGATTGCTAAGTTCAATCCCGATAATATTCTGGTTATCGGCGGGGCTAAAAGCATTTCAAAGGACGTTGAAAATAAGCTTAAGTCTTATGGAGCTGTGAAAAGAATCAGCGGGAAAAACCGTTATGTTCTGTCTGAAAACATTGCAAAACAAATGGGAAATTACGATAAAGCAATTGTTGTAACAGGGAATGTTTTTCAAGACGCTTTAGCCATTGCTCCGTATGCCGCTGCAAACGGCTATCCCATTTTACTGACTGAAAAGGATAAATTGCCGGATTATGATCTTCCGAAGCAAGTCTTAATTATCGGGAGTTCGTTCAGCGTGAGTGATGCTGTAGAAAATCAAATTAAAAAAACTTCAACTGTGCAGCGAATACCCGGATCAACACGGTATGAATTGACTGCTAATATTATTAATCAGCTAAAGTTGAAGGCTGATAAAGTCGTCATGACTAATGGAACGAAATATGCTGATGTCCTGGTGGGCGCTTCTTTAGCCGCCAAAAAAAACAGCCAATTATTATATATCAAACAAGATGATGTTCCTTCAGCAGCTAAATCAGTGACAAAAGAGAAGGCGTCGTATGCATACGACTTTATCGGAAGTACAAGCTCCATTTCCGCCGGGGTTGAAAATGAGCTTTCA
This sequence comes from Bacillus sp. YH3-2-B2, assembly GCF_053663335.1. Taxonomy (NCBI): domain Bacteria; kingdom Bacillati; phylum Bacillota; class Bacilli; order Caryophanales; family Bacillaceae; genus Bacillus; species Bacillus sp. YH3-2-B2. Next base: position 533,053 of record NZ_JBSJQE010000002.1, read on the forward strand.
AACCATTTTTACTTAGCCGGCGGAAGCACATACAACTTACAAATCAATAATGGAAAGTTAAATCTTAATCATATTAAAACATATGGGAATTCATTGAGAATAAAACCGGAAACGTACAATGAATCCAACCGGATCAGTTTGAATGGAAAAGAATACTTGGGGACGGTTAATTTTTCAATAGAGTCAGGCAAATATATCAGACCTGTAAATGAAAACATTCCTTTTGAAGATTATTTAAAAGGTGTCGTACCGAATGAAATGCCTGCAAGCTGGTCTCTTGAAGCGCTGAAGGCGCAAACGGTTGCGGCAAGAACATACTCAATTACGAAGACCGGGAGCACTGTTGCTGATACTACTGCTTTTCAAGTATATGGCGGGTACAGCTGGAATGCCAATACGACGAAAGCGGTGCAGCAGACAAAAAATAAGGTGCTGACTTACAAAGGGAATTTAATTACGGCAGCTTATTCATCGAGTAATGGCGGTTATACAGAATCAAGCGACGAAGTATGGGGTTCAAGCGTTCCTTATTTAACTGCGAAAAAAGACACAAAAGATCCTCAAACTGCCTGGAGTCTGACGCTTTCTAAGCAGCAAATCAATACGGATTCAATTGATGTAAATAAGCCGGCCTCTTGGTTTGCTTCAAAGAATGAGACAAATGCAGCTCAACTGAGCGGTATTAAAAATTGGATTTTGAAAAATAAGGAAACGGGCGCTTCCGCCATTAAAATCTTAAAATTAGCAGATTTTACATTCAGCGGAACAACTAAAGGACAGCGGGCTAAAACAGCAACTTTGAAAGTGAATTACGCTGTCAAACAAAACAATGGAAATTACGAGGCAAATAAAACATCTGCAATGACTGTGCCGGTTACTGAACTGAGAACAATGATCGGAGCCTCCGTGTTTAAAAGCACTTATGTGACCGTCAGTCAAAACGGTTCTGCTTTTACAATCAGCGGAAAGGGATATGGACACGGCATCGGAATGAGCCAATACGGCGCTAAGGCAAGAGCGGATTCAGGAGATTCATATAGTTCAATTTTAAAATTTTATTATCCGGGCACCACATTGACTGACTATTAAATAAACGAGAGCAGGAGGAAGGCAATTGCGTTCTTATCTTAAAGTCCTGATCATTTCTATGCTGGGACTCATCATATTTATCCCGTCAGCCTTAGCTGACAACGCGGTTAAAAGAGTAGGGGGAAGCAACAGGTATGGTACGGCTGCTGCGCTTTCCAAGCAGGTGTATTCAACAGCGAGTACGGCTGTTGTCGTCGGCGGAGGTTCGTATGCAGATGCTATATCCGCTGCCCCGATGGCATATCAGAAAAATGCGCCGCTGCTTTACACAAACAAAGATAATTTGTCATCAGAGACGAAAACCCGTCTGAAAGAATTAAAAACAAAAACGGTCATTATTGTCGGCGGAACGCCTGCTGTGTCAGCAAATACAGCAAATCAAATCAAAGCGCTCGGCATCAGTGTTAAGAGAATTTCAGGGAGCAACCGATATGATACGGCAGCTAAAGTAGCAAAGGAAATGCCTGCTGCTTCAAAAGCCGTTATTGCAAACGGATTTTTATATGCTGACGCAATAGCTGCAATTCCATATGCCGCAATGAACGGATATCCAATTTTGTTTACGAATCAAACAGATATCAACAGTGCGACAGCAGGAGCTATAAAAAGCAAGGGGATCAAAAGCTCTATTGTAACAGGGGGAACCGGGAGCATAAATGCCTCTGTCTTCAATAAACTTCCTTCACCAAAAAGAATCAGCGGAAGCAATCGATACGAACTTGCGGCCAATCTAGTTCAGCAATTAAATCTTCCGACAGGCAATGTATTCGTCAGCAATGGTTTCGGGTATGCAGACTCCATAGCGGGTGCTGCTCTTGCTGCAAAGAAAAAACAATCTATCATTCTGACAAACGGCAGCAATCTTTCAAAAGAAACAAGAGTCATCATCGGAAGAAAAAAATTAAGCAGCTTTACCATTATCGGGAACTCCCCGGCTGTCAGCTCAAATGTTGCAAACCAGCTGAAAAATCCGGCCGCGGGAAAAACAATTTTAATTGATCCGGGTCATGGAGGCCAAGATTCCGGTTCTATAGGTAACGGCATTTTAGAAAAAGACGTCAATCTTGATATCGCTAAAAGGCTGAATAAAAAATTAAATGCTTCAGGTGCTCTGCCGGTCATGACGAGGTCTAATGATACATTTTATTCCTTGCAGGAAAGGGTAAATAAAGGTGCAACCGCAGGAGCGGATTTATTCATCAGCGTTCACGGCAATGCAAATGATGCAACTTCTGCAAACGGAACTGAGACCTACTATGATGAGACATATCAAGCCGCTGCAAGCAAACGCCTGGCAGGACAAATTCAGCCTAGGGTTGTTAATGCATTAAAAACAAGAGACAGAGAGGTTAAAACAGCTCCGTTCTATGTCATTAAGTATTCCAAAATGCCTAGTGTATTAGTAGAGACGGCTTTTATTACGAATCCGTCTGATGCAAGTAAATTAAAGCAAGCATCCTATAAGGAAAAGGCAGCTGCAGCCATCAATGATGGAATCGTGTCTTATTATAAGTAAAACTTTTATATATTTGTGTACGAGCCTGCTGGTCAAAATTGATCGGCAGGCTTTTTCGTTGTTTTCCGCTCATAATGATCCTTTTCAATTATAGTAACCGCCGTTTATGGATATGAATAGATTTACAATAAAAAAACAATAATCGAAACATTCTAATAAACATTAACGTTTCCTTTACTTCCAATTAACATCCATCTGCTAAACTCACGGCATAGGTCATCAAACATCCCAACAAATCGTGAGGTGTGTGTCAGTGGGAGCAGAGAAAAGCATGAATGTAAATAATAACTATGCAGTGCGGCAGGGGACTTCCGCTGCCGTTACGGAAAGAACGGCCCGTTATTTGGCTTTTAAGCGATTCATGGACATTGTGTTTGCGCTTGCGGGGCTTTTGGCGGCGCTCCCGGTGATGGGCCTGTTCTCCATACTGATTCGTTTGGAGTCGCCCGGCCCGGCTTTTTACAAGCAGGAGCGGGTAGGCAAAGACGGGAAGCCGTTTTATTTGTATAAGCTCCGCTCTATGAAAATAGATGCTGAAAAATCGGGGGCGGTCTGGGCGCTGAAAAAGGATCCCCGCGTGACAAAGGTCGGCGCTTTTATCAGAAGGACCCGTATTGATGAGCTGCCGCAGCTGGTAAATGTGCTTCGGGGAGAAATGAGCCTGATCGGCCCGCGTCCCGAGCGTCCCGTGTTTACGGAACAGTTTCAGGCTGAGATTCCGGGGTTTACAGAGCGGCTGGCCGTTAAGCCGGGATTAAGCGGCTGGGCGCAGGTCAACGGGGGATATGACATGACACCGAGGGAAAAACTGATGTTTGACTTATATTATATCCGCAACCTGACCTTTTCATTGGAACTGAAGATTATGTTCAAAACGTGCAAAGTGATCTGGACCGGTGACGGGGCGCGATAAAAATTCTGGTCAGCAGACAAAAAAGTAGGGAAAACGATGCCTAGTATTACAAATCAAATTTTGAGCGGCGCCAAATGGACAAGTATTTCGACAGCGTGTATTACGGTCATTCAAATTGTCCAATTCGCCCTGCTCGGGCGGGTCATGTCACTGGCTGAATTCGGCCTTGTCGGCATGATCACAACGGTAGTGGTGTTTGCCCAAATTGCGCTTGATATGGGTTTTGGCGCCGCGCTCATTCAAAAAGATCATGTGACTGAAAAACAGATGTCTTCCTTGTACTGGCTGAATATCATAACGGGGATTGCGCTGTTTGCGCTGCTGTTTTTCAGCAGTCCGCTCATTGCCGATTTTTATCGGCGGGAGGAGCTTGTCTATTTAATCCGCGTGCTGGCCGTCATGTTTTTAATCGCGCCGATCGGTCAGCAATATCAGTATATGCTGCAAAAAGCGCTGGCATTTAACACGCTAAGCAAGATTGAAATCTTTTCAAATGTGCTGTCCTTCGTTTACTTGGCGGCTGCGGTTTTTTATACGGACCCGATTCTCGCCTATGTGATTTCCCAGGTGCTGCTGCAATCGTCAAAAGGCATTCTGTACTGGGTGTCCTGCAGAAAAACATGGAGACCGGCGTTCGTTTTTGATCTGAAGGGAATGAAAGGCTTCTTTTCTTTCGGGGCCTTTCAGCTGTCTTCCCGGCTTGTGAACCGGCTCGGGGCGAATATTGATATGATTCTGATCGGCAGTTTTATCGGCGCCGAGGCGCTCGGCATTTACAATCTGGCCTACCAGATTGTCACGCTTCCGGTATTAAAAATTAATCCCATCATTACGAGAGTCGCGTTTCCCGTCTTTGCGAAAAACAAGCATGAAAACAGCGTGATCAGAGAAGGGTTTCTCAATATGACCAAAATACTCGCGCTGATATCCTTTCCGCTCTTGCTCGGTTTGGTTTCAGTATCGGATGCATTCGTGGCTTCGGTTTTCGGAGAAAAATGGCTGGCGGCTGTCCCGGTTTTAAACGTTCTCGCCATCGTCGGGATTTTAAGGGTTCTGATGAATCCGAACGGATCTGTGCTGCTGGCAAAAGGGCGGGCCGATCTGGCATTTTATTGGGACGCCGGGGTGATGCTGCTGTATGGTGCATCTTTGTACGCCGCCGTGCTGTCCGGAAATCTCTTGACGGTAGCCTGGACGTACGCTTTCATCAGCATCCTGAATTTCCTGATCGGGCGCTGGCTGCTGGCATATGTCATTAAGCTGCGGCTGTCGGCTTACTTCAAAGCCGTGGCCAAACCGTTTCTGCTTACGGCGGCAATGGGTGTCATCGCCTTTACAGCCAGCTTCGGAACGGAGCGGATCAGCCTTGATGTCAAGCTGCGGCTGGCGATCTCCGTAGCCTGCGGCGCGTTGTGTTATTTATTCCTGTTAGGAAAAGCTTATCCGCATATGAAAAGTAAATTAAGAAAAGGACGTTTGCTATGAAGGTATTGTGGATGACAAGTGTATATCCGAGCAGTGAGAAGCCGGGAGAAGGCGTTTTTCATGAGACGCAGGCCCAAGAACTGAGAAAGCTTGGCGCGGAGATGACTGTCATTTGTCCGCAGCCGAAACTCGCCGCGCCATTCCGGGTGCTGAAAAAGACGTATCGGCAAAAGGATATAAGGCCGGCGCATGAATGGCGGAAAGGTGTGTCCGTCCACCGGCCGTTTTATCAGGCGGTTCCCGGGCAGCTGAAATGGGCGCAGCCGCATAAAAGAATGGCGTCATCGGTTCTTTCCGAAATTAAAAATCATGGCCTGAAGCCCGATCTGATTCACGCGCATTTCGCCATGCCGTCAGGCGGAGCGGCCGCCATTGTGTCAAAGGCTTTAGGCATCCCGTATGTGCTGACCTTGCATGGCAGTGATGTCAATGTCTATCCGCATTACAGCAAAAGCGCTCATCGCGCATTTACATTTGCGGTGCGGGAAGCAGCCGATATTTACGCTGTGAGCGGCAGTCTGCGGGAACAAATGAAAAAGCTCATCGAAGCGGAGTGCAGCGTGCTTCCGATCGGCATCACGCTTGACGCCTTCCGAAAAAGGAACGAGACGAAAGAAGCCGTCAGAAAACGGCTCGGCTTTCCTCCGGATAGAAAACTGATCGTGTTCATCGGCAGGCTTGTCAAAGAGAAAGGTGTTTTCGACTTATCAAAAGCCGTTCAGTCATTGGATGAAAGATATGAAGCTGTCTTTGTCGGTGACGGTCCCGCCGAATCTTCATTGCGTGAAGCCGCTCATATCGTCACGGGGCAAGTGCCGAACGACAAGGTACAGGACTATCTGCTGGCCTCAGATGTAATGGCGCTGCCGTCCTACAGCGAAGGCATGCCGACTGTGGTCATTGAGGCGCTCGCTCTGAAGGTGCCGGTAATCTGTACCGATGTCGGAGGATTGGCTTCTTTATTCGGGAAACACCGGGGGTTGCTGATCAAGCCGGGTTCACCTGACACGCTGGCAGAATCCATTTTGCAATATGACGAAGGAGAGGCTTGGACGCCGCAAACAGCCGAGGAACTTTCTCAAACCGTCCGCACGTATTTTGACGCAAGCCACAATGCGAAAGCGCTGAAAGAGAAATACCGGTCCGTCATGAACCGGGCCGGGCAAGAGGAGAACCTTTCGAAAGAGGGATGAAGCTGTGAAAAAAATCGCTGTATTAGGAACAGGGTATGTAGGTCTTGTATCTGGAACTTGTTTTGCGGAAATCGGCCATCATGTGACTTGCTGTGACATCAATGAAGCGAAAATCAGAAGCTTGCAAAACGGAGTCATCCCGATATATGAACCGGGGCTTGAGGAATTAGCCGAAAAAAATGTCAGTGCCGGGCGGTTATCCTTTACGGCCGATATTGAGCCGGCTGTGAAAGCCGCTGATATCATCTATATCGCCGTCGGTACGCCGATGTCAAAGACGGGTGAAGCCGATCTGACCTACATTAAGGCAGCGGCGCAAACAATCGGAGAACAGCTGAACGGATACAAAATCATTGTCACCAAAAGCACTGTTCCGGTCGGGACGGGAAAGCTCGTTTACCAAATCGTCAGCGAAGCGTCAAAGGGAAAATATCCGTTTGATGTCGCGTCAAATCCTGAATTCCTCCGCGAAGGTTCGGCGGTGCGGGATACGATGCAGATGGAGCGAGCGGTTATCGGCGCCACAAGCGAACATGCCGCTTCAGTCATTGAAGAGCTTCATAAGCCGTTCCGTACGAAGATCGTAAAGACCAATCTTGAAAGCGCGGAAATGATTAAGTATGCCGCAAATGCTTTTTTAGCCGCCAAAATATCTTTTATTAACGATATCGCCAATATTTGCGAACGTGTCGGGGCGGACATTTCTCACGTGTCAGAAGGCGTCGGCCTTGACAGCCGGATCGGGAATAAATTTCTGCAGGCGGGCATCGGATTCGGCGGATCCTGCTTTCCGAAGGATACAACGGCTTTATTGCATATCGCAAACGCCGCCGGCTATCCGTTTGAAATGATGGAAGCCGTCATTGAAACCAATCAGAAGCAGCGGGTCCGTATTACGGAAAAATTGAACCGCGCCATCGGTCCCTTAAAAGGGAAAACCGTGGCCGTACTGGGACTGGCCTTTAAACCGCATACAAATGACGTCCGCTCCGCCCCGGCTCTTGATATCATCACAAGTCTTAAAGAGCAGGGCGCTCACGTGAAAGCGTATGATCCGATCGCGATTCCCGAAGCGTCAGCGATATTAGGAGAAGGCGGCATTGAATATCACACAGAGATGTACAGTGCCATCAAAAACGCGGACGCATGCCTGATTGCAACAGATTGGCCGGAAGTCAAGGAGATGGATCTTCAGAGAGTGAAGCAGCTGCTCAAACAGCCGGTCATCATTGACGGCAGAAATATGTTTCCGTTGGAGTATATGAGGGTTTCAGGATTCACTTATCATTCCGTCGGACGTCCGGCGGTTCATGCCGATCGGCAAATAAAAGAACTGGCAAGATAGAAAAAGATTTGTTTTCAGGCTCTCGGCAGTCCGGCTCGGCTGCCGGTTTTGGAAAGGGGTTTGCCATGTGAGTATCAAACGTTCAGCGGCACATGTTCTTGTGCTGCTTGCCGCTGTCATTACAGGAGGATGCATCATGCTGGGGGCGGTCAGGGCGGATGCCGGCTTCGGAAAAATCACCGTGCTGCTGCTTGCCGCCATGATCGGCATTGCCGGACTTGCTTTGCTATCCGCCTTTACAACAAACGGTCAGATGTTTATGGCGCTCATTTATATACTGATCGCGTGTACATTTTTAAACCAGGCCTTCTTTGCGGTTCATCTCGGATTTTTCAGCTTATTTATATACCGGCTGTTATTAATCGGAGCGGGCGCCCTTCACATCGCCGGCATCCTGACAAACCGTCATCATATTGACAGATGGAATCGGGTGAATGTAAAAGGGGTTCTGATGTTTTTCGCCTTATGGTTTACATACGGTCTCCTATCGTTATTGTGGGCAAAGTCCGTGACGTACGGGATTAAATATTTAGCTTTAATGGGAATGGGCATGTTTTTGATTTATCTTATTGTCATGTTCATTCAGCGCTTTGATCAGCTGATGGTTTTTTACGGCATATGGCTTGGGATGACCATTTTTGTGATGGCGATCGGCTTTTACAACCATTTTACACACAACCATCTGCCGAGCTCCACGCTTTATAACGGCCCGCAGTACAAACAGCATTATCCGACGTCCGTTTTCTTTAATCAAAATGATTTCGCGACGTTTTTGTGCATCAGTTTCTTTCTGTATGCGGCGGCGGTGAAAAATATGAAAAACGGCTATGTGAAGGCCGTCAGCCTGCTCTTTGCGATCTGCGCTTTGTATTTAATCATTTTGACCGGTTCGCGCGCGAGTCTGCTGGGCATATGCGCGGGGGCGGCTGTATACGTCTTCATCCTGCTGCCTTCCGTGTTGAAAAAATTCGCGCTGTACGCTGCGGGAGCGGGTGCTGCGCTGTTTGCGGTTTTATTTGCGGGCCGTATCACCAATGCCGTCTTGAATCTGTTTTCAGCTCCGCAGGCGATGCCGGGACAGCAGCCGCTTCCTTCCAACCTCGCGAGGGCGAATCTTTTAAAGAACGCCTTTCACTATGTGATTGATTCCTGGGGGTTCGGAGTGGGTGCCGGAAACGTCTCTTACTATTTAAAAGCGGAGCCTGTTTATGATACGGGCGGCGTAGTTGAGGTGCACAACTGGCTCGTCGAGATTATGGCGAACTTCGGCGTGCTTACGATGCTCGGTTACCTGACAGTCTATTTGTTCCTTTTTTGGACACTTTATAAATGTCATGAAAGAAAATCGGAAAATCAGTCAAGACTGATCACAGAAGGACTTATCACGGCGATGGCCGGTTTTTTGGTAAGCAGCATCAGCCCAAGCTCCGTATCAAATTTATTTTTCCACTGGGTATTTCTCTCGCTCGTGATCGCGGCGGTCAATATATTGAGGCGTTTACAAAAGGAGTCTGCCGCCACGGCGTACTATGAAAAACAGGGAGATGCGAGATGAAGGATATGTTGACAAGAATAACCCGGCGTATCAAAAAGAATATCATTTGGATCATTGCGCTGCCCGTTGTGTTAGGGGCGGCGGGATATGTATTGCCGTCAAAAATCAGCGGAAACAGCAGTTTTACATCAGAAGCCGCGATCGCCGCGGGAAATTATGATCATCCGCTTTATAACAATACAAAAGAAATCCCGCTCCTTTTGACGAGCGATGCCTTTTTAAAGCAGGCTCTGCCTGATAAAACAGACGAAGAAAGAGCGGCCGTGAAAAGTAAACTGACTGTCGAAACACAATCAGATTCATTGATCACGGTCAGCTACAGCGGCCAAAACAAACAGGAGACCGAATCGGTGTTTCAAGCCGTCATAACAACTTTTCTGAAGAATGATCAGGACCTGTTTGAAAAACGGGCAAAAGTAGTGCGGCAGAGTATTGCTGCGCTTGAAGGAGAAACCGTCAGCGCGGACGCCAAAGTGGATAAGGAACGATTTTTATACGAATTGAAAAATACGCAGCTGAACCTGAAAGCGGCCGGCGTCATCAATTCAGAGCCGATGAATGAAACGGCGGGACAAGGCATGCCGCCGAAAAAGAAAGCGGTTCTGGGCGTTTTAATCGGCATTGCAGTTGCCTTTATGTTCATTGTCATTCCGGAGTTTTTTAGAGAGTCCTTGTAAAAATCTGCGATGGAGATGTGACCATGACAAACTGGAAACCTTTCGTATCTGTCATTACACCGTCTTATAACGCAAGTGAATATATCGAAGACACGATTCAGTCCGTTTTACATCAAAGCCACCCGCATTGGGAAATGATTATCGCGGATGATTGTTCAACGGACGGAACGAGAGATATTTTACGGCAATATGAACAAAAAGATGAGCGGATCCGCGTCGTTTATTTAGATAAAAACGGGGGAGCCGCGGCTGCCAGAAATACAGCCCTTAAACATGCCAAGGGCCGTTATGTCGCATTTCTGGACAGCGATGACAGATGGAAAAAGGAAAAGCTTCAAAAACAGCTTGCGTTTATGGCGGAGCGTTCCTGCGCTTTTTCATTTACGGGCTACAGCGTCATGGAGCAGGACGGAACGCCGACGGACAAAACGATTCAAGCCCCTGAAAGCCTGTCATATGATGAAGCTTTAAAAAACACGATTATCGGATGTTTAACGGTCATGATTGACAGAGAGCAGACGGGGCAGATTCAAATGCCTGATATCAGAACGCGGCAGGATTTAGCGACATGGCTTTCCCTGCTGAAAAGGGGATTTACGGCTTACGGCCTGAATGAGTGCCTTTCAGAATACAGGCTTGTGCAGAATTCGATTTCAAGCAACAAGTGGAAAGCCGCAAAAAAAACGTGGTTTGTTTATAGAGAAATTGAGCGCCTGCATTTTATCAAGGCTTCGTGGTGTTTTATGCAATATGCGAAAAACGCGGTCTTGAAAAGACTGTAGGCGTCAGAGGAGCTAGGTGATGAAGGTGGAACCGATTATTCACGTAATCGTCGGAGCGGCGGAATGGGGGCATGACCGGCTGAGATACAGACGGCACCGGCTGGCTGAATTTCTTTCCCGGCAAAAAGAAACGAAAAGCGTCATTTGGGTATGCCCGTCCCCGCGAGCCAATGATGGTCAGACGGCCGGGATCGCCGAGGGAATCCGGCAGTTCACTGTAAAGGATCTCATGCAGCAAAAAGCATTCCGTTTCGGCAGGTATACAGACATGTGTTACAGGCATAAACTTTCACCATTGTTGCACATGCTGAAGGAAGAAGGAGAAGGGGCCCGCTGCTGCTTATGGTACACCTTCCCCGGTTTTCCGCTTCTGGCAGATCTGTTTCCTTGGGATGAAGTGATTTACGATTGCAGTGATCTGTGGGCCGCTCCGATCAGCGGCCGGGCCGGTGTGCTGTCAAATGTAAGAAGAAACATCATTAAACAGGCGGAAATGAGAATCATTCAGCGTGCTGATTCCATCACCTGCACATCTGACTGTCTGCACCGGGAGGTCGGAAAAAAGCTGGAGAACCCGCACCAGAAAGTGTTCACCATTGAAAACGGAGTGGAATATGACCTGTTTTCACGGGAAAATAAACAGCCGGATGAAGACATTTTACGGGGAAGAAACGGAACGGTTCTCGGTTTTATCGGCGGAATCAAACCGAAGCTCGATTTTGCGCTTATGGCGGAAACGGCAGATGTGCGGCCTGACTGGACGATTTTATTGGTGGGCCCGAACACGGCTCAGGACGATCCGGATTTCGAGTCGCTTCTGGAACGCCCGAATGTCATCTGGACGGGACCTGCCGCGCCGAATGAAGTGCCGTCCTATATGCAGCTTGTCGACATCGGCATCATGCCGTATAAAAATTCACCTTATAATGACGCGGTATTTCCGCTTAAGCTTTTTGAATTTTTAGCCGCCGGGAAACCGGTTGTCGGCTGCAACCTTTCTTCTACGTCAAAAATCAAAAGGCCTTACGTTTATGAATACGTTGAAGGGAGCGACCCCGCAGATTTCATCGCGGCCTGCGAAGCGCTTCTGGCAGCGGACCGCCGCGGATCATACGAGGCTTTGCGCCGTGAATTGGCCCGGAGACGAGATTGGAATGTTTTATTCGGCCGAATGCTCGAATGCACGGGTATATTGAAAAATGCGCAATCCCATTAAAAGGGAAAGCGCATTTTTTGATTTGCGTGTTTCTTTTTGATGATGCTTGTTATAATAACTAGTAAGAATTATAATGGAAGGAACGGTTCAATATCAGAAAAGACTTCATATAATTCCAAAGGAGACTTCTTTATGCTTGACGAACGCATGTTTCGCATAGTTGTTGCGTTTTTTGTCTCTCTGCTAACGGTTTTAATCCTAACTCCTATCGTAAAAAAAATTGCGATCAAAATAGGTGCAGTTGACCAGCCCAGCAACCGAAAAGTACATGATAAAATAATGCCCCGTATGGGCGGCTTGGCCATCTTTATCGGCGTAGCGGCGGGTGTGCTCGCGGCCGGCATATATAATGAAACGAAAATGACCGCCATTACGGTGGGTGCGTTTATTATTGTTATTTTAGGGATCCTTGATGATAAATACCAATTAAGCGCAAAGGTAAAGTTTTTCGTCCAGCTGGCCGTGGCCATTATGATTGTGAGCACGGGACTGAAAATGGACTTTTTCTCCGTACCGTTTTTAACGGAACGTTTAGAATTGGGATGGGTCGCTTACCCGCTGACTGTGTTATGGATCGTCGGTATTACGAATGCGATGAACCTGATTGACGGTTTGGACGGACTCGCTGCCGGCCTGTCGGTCATCGGACTCTCCACTATCGCCGTTATGGCGTTATCCGGAGGGAAAATCCTTATTCTGTCACTTTCACTTGTCGTGATAGGAAGCACACTCGGATTTTTATTTTATAATTTTCACCCGGCAAAGATATTTATGGGAGATACCGGATCGCTCTTTCTCGGATACGTCATCTCAGTACTCTCATTATTAGGTCTTTATAAAAGTGTTACTTTATTCAGTATCATCATTCCGATCATCATTTTGGGCGTGCCGATTTTTGATACGACATTCGCCGTCATCAGGCGGATTTTAAACAAACAGCCGATCTCAGCGCCTGATAAGTCACATATACACCACCGGCTGATGGCCTTCGGGCTGTCACACCGCACGGCTGTCATTATCATTTATTTAATCGGCTTTATTTTCAGCGTCAGTGCCATCCTGCTGAAAAGTGCGACCATATGGCTTTCGCTGTTTATTATTTTTGTATTGATTGTATTTATGCAAATCATAGCAGAGGTCACAGGGTTAGTAAATGAACAATTTAAACCATTTACCAAGTTTTACAAAAGATTGGTAAAGAAAAATTAAAAAGAGCAGATCATGCGAATGGTCTGCTTTTTTGCTATTCTCTTATTATATAGAAAAACCCGATCCTGCTCAAAGGATCGGGTTTACTCTTAATAGCCTGTTGTGCCGCCGGACTGTGTGCTGTCCGTACCGTTTGCACCTGCAGTACCGTTGGTTGAATCGGTTGTGCCGCTTGTTCCTGTGCTGCCGGAAGTCGAATCAGCCGTACCGCCTGTTCCCGTGCTGTCGGAAGTCGAATCAGTCGTACTGTCCGTTCCGGTGCTGTCAGAAGCGGGATCGGACGCCGTGCTGCTTCCGGACGGGTAATCCAGGTGCTTCTGCAATTCCTGCCGTACTTTTTCGAGATTGGCTGGATCCGGCTGGAAATAATATGTTCCGCGCGTAGTTGCGGTTCCGCCTAAATATAAATCTGATCCTGTTATGGTCAGTGTATCAATCTTTTTGCTGGTAAAGCCGCTGTAAATCTGCTGAAGAGCGAGTCCTTCAGTGATTCGGATATTTGTTTGGACGTTATTGCTCGCTGTTTCAGCGATTTTATCGATTTTAGCAATATTTCCAGCTCTTGACATTTGGTCGATCAGTGCGTTTAAGATTTGCTTTTGGCGGTCATTCCGGCCGAAGTCTCCGCGCTTATCCTGCTTTCTCATCCGCGCGTAAGCCAAAGCCTGCTCACCGTTCAAATGCATGTTTCCTTTCTTGAAATAGATCCGTTTCTTTTTACTGACGTCACTCATCTCGTCGAAGTCAAACGGCACTTTTACATCGACCCCGCCTACCTCATCAATAACATCCTTAAAGCCATTGAAGTCGACAGTGACATACTTATCAATCGGTATGCCTAATAAGTCTTCGACGGTTGAGACGGTTTCATCCGCTCCGCCCTTAGCAAAAGCCGCATTGATTTTTGTTTTGTTACCGGTTGTGTCACCGGCAAGCGTCACCCGCGTATCACGCGGAATACTCAGCATTTTCATTGTTTTATTTCTCGGATCAAGGGTAACGACAATAAGAGAATCTGATCGTCCGCCTTTTCCGCTGGTGGCATAATTTTCGATCCCCATAAACAAAATGGAGAACGGTTTTTTCTTCATATTGATGACTTTATCCCGCAATTTTGATTTGTCTCCGCGGGAAAGGGCATCATATGCATTATCTGCCGCATTAATCGTTTTGTATACTTTGTATCCGCCAAATCCGGCAGCGACTAACAAAACGAGGGTAAGCAGCAGCAAAATCCGTTTGAATATGATCTTTCGTTTGCTTTTCTTTTTCTTTCGAACACGCACTCTTACACGTTCAGCCATTACATTAGTCTCCTTTAGGGCTGACGTCTGTTTCTAAATACGTCAGTTCTCCCTCTGTATTCTTACTCTTGCCGTTCGTCAGTTCTGTCATCCATTTTAGAAACGCTTCTTTGTCTTTTTCTTCAACGTACGTTTCAAATTCGACATGATCCGCATAATGGATATCTTTCAGTAAAAAAACTGATTCTCTCAGTTCGTTCTCTATCTTGCCGAGCCACGTATAATCCGCTGATGTATGCATAATCCGCATCAGCTTCCGCTCCGTAACTCCTATATGATTTAAGCCTTCAGACACTGACTTCCCATATGCACGAATCAATCCGCCTGCACCGAGCTTTATTCCGCCGAAATACCGGGTAACCACCGCGCAGGTATCTTTCAGACCGCGTTTTTTCAGCACTTCCAGCATGGGGACGCCGGCTGTGCCGCTTGGTTCTCCGTCATCATTGGCCTTTTGTATATGGTCGGTTTCGCCGATCAGATAAGCTGAGCAGTTATGAGTCGCATTCCAGTGCTGTTTTTTTATCTTTTGTATAAATTCCTGCGCTTCCTCTTCAGAAGCAGCACGGCTCAGGTGACAGATAAAACGTGATTTTTCAATCACAATCTCATGTTCACCCGCTTCTTTAACAGTTAAATAGCTGTGCAGCATGATTGCTGGACCCTCCTGACAAGCATTAAAAGACTTGTTTCTACAAATTCGAACAGACTTTAGAATTTTTGCGCATATTTTGGTATCATGAAAGAGTAAGATACTATATAAAAATGTTTTTTTCTAGAATATACGCATTCTTTCATTATAATTCGACATAAATTGCAGTTCAATTACATTTATAATAAAAATACATAACAACACCGTTACGGAGGGAGACAGATGAATAAATCGAAGATGGACTCCAAAGTTTTGGATTCTATACTTATGAAAATGCTGAAAACCGTGGACGGGAGCAAGGACGAGGTTTTTCAAATCGGAGAGCAGTCGCGCCAGCAATATGAGCAGCTGGTTGAAGAACTCAAACAGATCAAACAGCAGGTGTACGAAGTCATTGAGCTGGGCGACAAACTTGAAGTTCATACGCGGCACGCACGAAACCGCTTGTCTGAAGTAAGCAGAAATTTCCATAAGTTCAGCGAAGAAGAAATTCGCAACGCCTATGAAAAGGCGCACAAACTTCAAGTGGAACTGACGATGATCCAGCAGCGTGAAAAGCAGCTGCGGGAGCGCAGAGATGATTTAGAACGCCGGCTTTTGGGGCTTCAGGAAATCATTGAACGGTCAGAATCATTGGTCAGCCAAATAACCGTCGTTCTGAATTACCTGAATCAAGACCTTCGCCAAGTAGGGCTTCTTCTTGCCGATGCGCAGGCTAAACAAGATTTCGGCTTAAGAATCATCGAAGCCCAAGAGGAAGAAAGAAAAAGAGTTTCCAGAGAAATTCATGACGGTCCCGCGCAGATGCTGGCAAATGTCATGATGAGATCGGAATTAATTGAACGGATCTTCCGCGACCGCGGCACGGAGGACGGATTTCAGGAAATCAGAAATCTTCGGCAGAATGTGCGGAATGCCCTTTACGAAGTCAGAAGGATTATATATGATTTAAGACCGATGGCATTGGACGATCTCGGGCTGATTCCGACACTGAGAAAATATCTTTATACAACTGAAGAATACAACGGAAAGGTGAAAATACATTTTCAGTGTATCGGAGACACGGAGAACAAAAGGCTTGCCCCGCAATTTGAAGTGGCGCTTTTCCGTCTCGCTCAGGAAGCCGTCACAAATGCACTCAAGCATTCAGAATCAGAGGAAATAACAGTAAAAGTGGAAGTAACCGCTGATTTTGTCGTTCTTATCATTAAGGACAACGGAAAAGGCTTTGATATTAAGGATGCTAAACAAAAGAAAAACAAGTCATTCGGCTTGCTGGGAATGAAAGAAAGAGTAGATCTGCTTGAAGGAACGATAACGATAGACTCTAAAATAGGTCTTGGGACATTTATCATGATTAAGGTTCCGTTATCTCTCGGCCTATAATTTGTTAAATAGAGCCAAAAGACATATTGACCGAACAGCGGCGTATATAGAACAATAGGATAAGGAGGCGTAGCGTGTGACTAAAGTAAATATTGTTATTATCGACGACCATCAACTATTCCGTGAGGGTGTAAAAAGAATATTGGATTTTGAACCTACCTTTGAAGTGGTAGCAGAAGGTGACGATGGAGATGAGGCGGCTCGAATCGTCGAGCATTATCATCCCGATGTTGTCATAATGGACATCAATATGCCGAATGTAAATGGAGTAGAGGCTACTAAACAGCTTGTTGAGCTGTACCCTGAATCTAAGGTGATTATCCTCTCCATCCATGATGATGAAAACTATGTGACTCATGCTTTAAAAACAGGTGCAAGAGGCTATCTCCTGAAAGAGATGGACGCAGATACTTTAATCGAAGCAGTGAAAGTGGTAGCCGAGGGCGGTTCTTACCTTCACCCGAAAGTAACCCACAATCTTGTCAACGAATTCCGCCGTCTTGCGACAAGCGGAGTTTCTGCTCATCCTCAGCATGAGGTTTACCCGGAAATCCGGAGACCATTACATATATTAACGAGACGGGAATGTGAAGTGCTGCAAATGCTTGCAGACGGAAAAAGCAACCGCGGAATCGGTGAATCATTGTTTATCAGTGAGAAAACAGTGAAAAATCACGTGAGTAATATTTTGCAGAAAATGAACGTTAATGACCGGACACAAGCCGTTGTCGTAGCCATTAAAAACGGCTGGGTAGAGATGCGTTAGTCATGTATGAGAAGACTTGCCATAATAGGCAAGTCTTTTTTTACTGCTTCATATCTATTAAAATACTTATTAAGTACTTAATAAGGCAGGTAAAGTGATGAAGATTGCAGTTGTAACAGACAGTACAGCATATATTCCGAAAGAGATGAGAGAAGAACATCATATTCATATGATCCCTCTTCAAGTGGTTTTCGGTGAAAAAACATTTCGCGAAGAAACAGAACTCGACTGGAGAAGTTTTTATAAAGAAGTAAAAAATCATGATGAGCTGCCGACTACGTCCCAGCCTTCTTTCGGTGAATTAATCGCATTGTACGAAGAACTGGGCAAAACATATGACGCAGTCATAAGCATACATTTGTCCAGCGGAATCAGCGGAACTTATAACAGCGCCGCCTCGGCAAACACTATGGTTGATCATATTAAAGTTTATCCCTTTGATTCAGAGATCAGCTGTTTGGCGCAAGGTTTTTATGCATTAAAGGCAGCACAGCTCATTAAAGACGGTGTTGACTCACCGGAAGAGATTATAAAAGAGCTGGAAGAAATGAAAAAAACAGTCCGTGCGTATTTTATGGTGGATGATTTATCACACCTCCAGCGGGGCGGGCGTCTAAGCAGTGCTCAGGCTTTTATCGGCGGTCTGTTAAAGGTAAAGCCTATTCTTCATTTTGACAATAAGGTAATTGTTCCTTTTGAGAAGATTCGGACACGCAAAAAAGCGATTTCGAGAATTTTTGAGCTGTTTGGGGAGGATGCAAGTAAAGGAATCCCGATGCGGGCCGCTGTCATCCATGCAAACAGGGAAGAAGAAGCGGCGGATATTATACAGGAGTTAAGCGGTAAATATCCTCATGTCGAATTCTATAACAGCTATTTCGGTGCCGTGATCGGAACCCATTTGGGCGAAGGCGCCATCGGAATCGGCTGGTGCTTTAAAAACTAAGTGAAAATCTCCGTTTTCAAGGGCGGAGATTTTTTTATTATTAAATTTTCGTGATTCGACAAAAAAATTCCCGGCAGGCATACTTTGAGCAGAAAGGAGGCAGGGAGATGTCCGAAGGTGCTTCAGAATTTTCAGAGGTGCGGGATTTCTTTTACGGCCGGCATTTATTGAGAGCTGAGATACCGTTTTCAGAACATCGCATCAACCGTTTTATAGAAAAAGAATATATAACGGCCGAGCCGTCAATCATCCGCCGGAAAAACCGTTACGTTTGCCAACGATGCGGTCAGTCTGATCAAGCCTGCTTTGCGGCATTTTGGGCGCCCTCTGCCAAAAGGCAGATTACCTATTGCCGTGCCTGTGTCATGATGGGAAGGGCTGATGAACTGACATCATTATATTCTTGGAATCAAGCCCCTGAAAACAGATGGAAGCCTGTAAAGCTTTCTTGGGAAGGAACACTGACAGACGGACAGAAGCAGGCCGCCGCAGCGCTTACAGATGCGATAAAAGAGAGACAAGAGCTGTTAGTATGGGCGGTTTGCGGATCGGGGAAAACCGAGATGCTGTTTCCGGGTATCGAGTTTGCGCTGAATCACGGTTTGCGCGTCTGTGTCGCGACTCCGCGCACAGATGTCGTACTTGAACTGCTGCCGAGGCTGAAAAAAGCATTTGAGAAAGTCGACGTTTCTGCTTTGTACGGCGGCAGCGAGGACAAAGGCCGCTTGACTCCGCTGATGATTTCAACCGCTCATCAGCTGATGCGCTACCGAGACATTTTTGATGTCATGATAATAGATGAAGTAGATGCGTTTCCTTTTTCAGCCGATGAGACATTAAGGTTCGCTGTTGATAAAGCGAGGAAGAAAAACAGCGCCCTTGTTTATGTAACGGCAACTCCTTCAGACACATTAAAAAAGAATGCTGAAGCCGGTTTGCTGAAAAGCGTTCGAATACCGGCCAGATATCATCGGAAACCTCTCCCGGAGCCGCGTTTTTTGTGGTGCGGCAATTGGAAGAAGAAGCTTCAGAAAGGAAAACTGCCGCGCTCTGTAACGGATTGGGTCCGCCAAAAACTTCAATCACAGCTGCCGGTTTTCTTATTCGTTCCGTCTGTACACGTATTGAAAAAGACAACGGATTATTTTCAGAAATTAAACGTAAGGGCAGAGGGCGTGCATGCGGAAGACACATTCAGAAAGGATAAAGTGAAACGGTTCAGAGACGGCCGGCTTGACCTGCTGGTAACGACTACGATTTTAGAAAGAGGAGTTACCGTACCCAAAGTTCAGACATGTGTCCTCGGCGCAGAAGCACCTATCTTTACTGAGAGCGCGCTCGTACAGATCGCGGGCAGAACGGGAAGGCATTATAAACATTTCAGCGGTGATGTCGTCATGTTTCATTTCGGAATGACAAACGGAATGAAAAAAGCAAAAAAACATATAGAACATATGAACAAATTGGCACAAAAAAGTAAATTGTTGGACTAGTTAATTTCAGAAAACGTGATACAGTATACTCATACTTTCCTATGAGGAGCTGTCAGCATGCTTGTCAATTCTAAAGAAATCATATTAAAGGAACTTCTCGACCGCCATATGCCTCAGCTTCATATGAAATG
Organism: Bacillus sp. YH3-2-B2; assembly: GCF_053663335.1. Classification (NCBI taxonomy): domain Bacteria; kingdom Bacillati; phylum Bacillota; class Bacilli; order Caryophanales; family Bacillaceae; genus Bacillus; species Bacillus sp. YH3-2-B2. Next base: position 552,711 of record NZ_JBSJQE010000002.1, read on the forward strand.
CACATGCCGGGTATGCAAAAATGATGTACTGGCACTTTCATTAAACCGGGCTGAGCCGGCATATGTTACAGATAAAAAGAAAGTTGCTTATGCAAAAGCAGAGATAGTTGATAAACAGAAAAATACGGCGCTGCTTGTCATTCTGGCTGAATCAGCGGCGATTGTTTCGGTTAATCCAAGCGAGTTCTGTGAAACTCGGGAAGGAGCGTAATATCTCTGAATTGTTTATTGTGTGACTCACCAATTTCAGGTTCATTGACTTGGAGATCTCTGTTTTCTCTGGCGCCCGAGCAAGAGGTATGCACCATATGCAGCAGCCGATTCGAAAAAATTGAAGGCCCCGTATGCACTATATGCGGGAGGCCTCAGGAGTCAAATGAAAAATGCGCTGATTGTGCGGCCCGGGAATCAAAAACGGAAAAGCGCTTTTTGCTGCTGCAAAACCGTTCGGTATATTTGTATAATGATGCGATGAAGGACTCATTGGCCCGGTTTAAATTCAGGGGCGATGCGAAAATCATTCAAGCATTTGAACGTGACTTTGCTGCCGGCTTTAAAGCGGCATATCCATCAAATACACATACTCTCATCCCTATTCCGCTGAGCGGCGAACGGCTGGCGGAACGCGGATTCAATCAATCCGAGCTGCTGGCCTCTCTGCTCGGAATGCCCGTCATTTTCCCCCTCATCCGACTGAACAATGAAAAACAATCCAAAAAGAGCAAAACAGAAAGGCTTTCCGCAGAAAAAAAGTTTTCAGCAGCCGAAAACTCGGCCGAAGGTATGAACGTCATCTTAATAGACGATATTTATACGACGGGCGCCACACTGCATCAAGCCGCCGAAGTCCTGCTGACAGCGGGTAAAGCGTCATCGGTCTCCTCTTTTACTTTAATCAGGAGCTAAATCATTCTTTTTTTCTGCCGATATAATTGATAGAAATATAAGGCAGATTAAAGAAGGAATAGGAGTTAATACGATGGGTGAATTGGCGAATTGTCCAAAATGCAATGCTTTATTTTTTAAAACGAACCTGCAGACCGTGTGCCAGGCATGTATTAAAGAAGAAGAAAAAGCATTTGAAACCGTCTATAAATTTTTGAGAAAGCAGATCAACAGACAGTCGACGATGCAGGAGATCACTGAGGAAACAGGTGTGGATGAAGAGCTGATCCTCAAGTTTATCAAACAAAAAAGGATTCAGATCAGCCAGCTTCCAAATTTGGCATATCCTTGCGAAAGGTGCGGAAATCCGATCAGGACAGGGAAATTTTGCAAGTCCTGTCAGACAGATATTGAGTCGCAATTAGACCATATGAACCAAAAAACAGCCGCTGAATTCAAAGAAAAAAACAGTACAAAAGACACATACTATGCCTATAATACCAAAAACACCTGATTCCCTAAACTAACTGATAACGCAGTCGATAAAAGAATTAGACTGCGAACAGAAAGCGAGAGGAATCCTATGAAAATCAATCAGTACGGAACACAATCCGTTAATCCATACCAAAAAAATTACGAAAAGCAAGCCGTACAAAAAGAGGCTGCAAAGCCGAAGGACAAAGTGGAAATTTCTTCTCATGCAAAAGAGCTTCAAAATGCGTCAGATGCGGTCACTAAAACACGTCAGGAAAAAATCGCTCAGCTTAAAGCGGATATAGAGAGCGGAACATATAAAATAGATTCAAACAGCATCGCTGAAAACATAGTGAATTTTTATAAAAAGCAATAAAAAGGAGAAAGCCAATGTCAGCAAAGCCAATTATTGATCAACTGAAGCGACTTTGCGCACTGCATGAACATCTGCTCACGCTGTCTGAGGAGAAAACGGAAGCGCTGAAAGCAGGTAAAACAAAAGAGCTCTCCAACATATTGACTAAAGAGCAAAAGTATATTCAGGCAATCGGGCAGACTGAGGAAGAACGAATCAGGTTAACTTCTCAGTTTCTCAGCCGTGGTGAGGACAATACAATTGCTGCATGCATCTCCAGAACTTCAGGCAGTGAAAAACAGGAGCTTGAAGGGTTATTTCACTCTTTGTCTGCGCTTCTTGACCGTCTGAAAGAAGTGAATGAGATGAACAAACAGCTCACGATTCAGGCTTTACAATTCATCTCAGGGGCATTCGATATGATCATGCCGGGTGAAAAAGAGAATATGAATTATAAAGAGCCGCAAGCGGCGCGCAAGCCTGTCAGCCGTTTGACATTATTCGATTCAAAAGCTTAGAACGGAGGATTTTCAATGCCATCGACTTTTATGGGGCTCGAAACAGCAAGGCGTGCATTGAGTGCGCAGCAGACTGCATTGAGCACAGTTTCAAATAACGTTGCAAATGCAAATACAGAAGGATATACGAGGCAGCGCGTCACATTACAATCGACGAGTCCTTATCCCGCAGTATCAAAAAACAGTGATCTGACGGCCGGCCAAATCGGAACAGGAGTAAAAGCCGGTTCAGTTGAGCGCGTCAGAGACAGTTTTTTAGACTATCAGTACAGAACTGAAAATACAAAATTAGGGTACTATACAGCCCGTTCCAATTCATTGTCGCAAATGGAAGGCGTCATGAAAGAGCTTGACAATAACGGATTAAACGGATCGCTCAGTTCGTTTTGGAATGCCCTTCAGGATCTGGCGACGAATCCGGAAAATACGGGAGCGCGCTCAGTTTTGCAGGAGCAGGGGAAATCTCTTGCCGAAAGTTTTAACTATATATCTACCTCTTTGACTAACATTCAGGGTGATATTAAAAAGAACCTGGATAACACAGCTGATCAGGTCAATTCCATTCTCAATCAGCTGAATGACCTTAACAATCAAATAGCGGCAGTTGAGCCGAGCGGTATGCTCCCTAATGATTTGTATGACCAAAGAGACAGATTGATTGATCAATTATCTTCTATGGCAAATATAAAAGTTTCATATAATAAGTCGGGCGGACATGCCTTGGCGACTGCTGAGGGCACGGTTAACGTCGAATTGCTGAATGGAAACAACAATTCTCTCGGTACGCTGCTCGACGGTAACACAAAAACAGTTTCAGAAATGAAAATCAACTACGACAAGGACAGCGGACTCGTGTCGAGTGTGTCAGTCGGCAGCAGTACGGTCAATGCGGATGCATTTACCGGAAAAGGCTCACTTTTAGGTCTTATTGAATCATACGGCTATATGTCAAATGGAGAAGAAAAAGGGCTTTATCCTGAAATGCTGACGGCTCTTGACAATATGGCGCTATCCTTTGCTGACGCGTTTAATGCAGTTCATGAAAAAGGGAAGACCTATACAGGCGAACAGGGTGCAGCATTTTTTGATTTCAGCGGCGGTGAAGCGGTGCCGGCAAAAGGTGCGGCAGCGAAAATAAAAGTCAGTGACAAAATCCTTGCGTCTACTGATAATATCGCAGCGTCGTTAAACGGAGAAAAAAGTGACGGCACAAACGCGACAAATCTTGCAGCCGTACAGAACAGCAAGCTGACTATTAACGGTGAAACCACTACAATTAATGACTTTTATGAATCCCTTATCGGAAAGCTGGGCGTTAATTCACAAAAAGCGGCCAATCTTATGAACAACTCTGAAAGCAACACCCTTTCAGCCGATGAACGGAGACAATCAGTCAGTGCAGTGTCTTTAGATGAAGAAATGACAAATATGATTCAGTTTCAGCACGCTTATAATGCGGCTGCGCGGATCATAACGATGCAGGATGAAATATTCGATAAAATTATTAACGGTATGGGCACCGGAGGAAGATAGGAGATAAGTAAATGAGAGTAACTCAAGGGATGATCGCAAAAAATTCTCTTCGATTTATCGGCTCAAGTTATGACAAGCTCGATCGGCTTCAGCAGCAAGTGTCTACGGGGAAAAAAATCACGAAAGCTTCTGATGATCCGGTCGTCGCAATGAAGGGAATGCAGTACCGTACTCAGCTTGCGCAGGTAAACCAGTATCAGCGGAATGTTTCGCAAGGTTTTACATGGCTGGAAAACTCGGAATCAAGCGTAAACTCGGAAACGGATATTATGGGGAAAATCCGGGATTTGATGGTTCAGGCGAAAAGTGATTCGAACGGTGAAACAGAATTGAAAGCAATCGGTACAGAAATCGGCCAGCTGAAAAAGCAGCTCGTTTCTGTCGCGAATACTCAGGTAAACGGACGTTATCTGTTTAACGGAACAAATTCAGACGTCCCGCCGATCACTGAAAATGCCGACGGCACATATACGTACAACTATGAGAATTATACCGGTGCTTCGGATGTTAACATCAACATCTCAAACGGAGCAGTGCTGAAAGTGAATTCTGATCCAAACTCAGCTTTCGGAGGCGTCGCACAAAATGGAGATAATGTATTTGAATTTCTCAACTCCTTAGAAGCTTCTTTAAGCAAAGGCACGCTGTCCGAAGCAGATTCAAATCAAATTCTGTCAGATATCGACGGTTTTACTGACAAAATGAATGCTGAAAAATCCAATATCGGCGCACGCACAAACCGGTTGGAACTCATTCAGACAAGATTGGAATCACAAGCGGCAACCGCTGAAAAAGTATTGTCGGATAATGAGGATGTAGAAATGGAAGATGTAATTGTTGATTATTTATCTCAACAGACGGTTCATAGAGCAGCGCTGTCAGTGAATGCGAATATCATTCAGCCGTCACTGATCGACTTCCTGAAATAATATAACTATCGTCTTCAATATATAAAAAAGCGACTCACAACAGGGAGATCGCTTTTTTTACTAAAATACTATAAATAGGAGGGATCTCTGTGCAGATGCCGAGATTGATTATTGACAGTGTGCCTGCTAAAATCGGTATAACCTTTCAAAAGGAAGAAATCGAGATGGAACAGCCGCCCGCTGACCTGGAAATCGAGCAGCCGCCGGCAGAGCTGAACATTGAAAGCACGCCGGCCAAACTGACGATTGACCAGACGAGGGCGTGGGAGAACTTGAATCTCAAATCATTTGAAAAGCTGAACGCTGAAGCCGCTCAAAAAGGTGCGGAAGCCTGCAGCGAGTTTATCGCAAAAACAGTCAGGGAAGGGAAGGAAATGGCGGCTATCGAAAAGAAAACGGGCAATGTGATGGCCCGGCAGGCAGCAGATGTCAGTCCGCCCGATCCATTCGGCGAATTCAGCGACTTTCTGCCTGCGCAGTTTCTCGTCGACATTGACTGCATTCCTTCAAAGCTTACGATTGATATTGAAGCCCGCAAACCTTCAATTGAAGCAGCCGTCAATAAACCTGTATGGAATTATACGCCGGAGAAAGTTCAGATTGATATGATGCAAGACCCTAAGGTGACGATTTCGGTTGATGATGGTAACGCAGAATAAAAGATGAAAGTGGTAAAGGATTGTGAAGCATGATAATTAAAACAAAATATCACGGAGAAATCAGAATAGATGAAGGGCAGATTATCTCATTTGAAAACGGCCTGCCGGGATTTAATGAAGAGACTCAATTTGTTGTTCTTCCTTTGTCGGAAGATTCACCGTTTTTGGCGCTGCAGTCTGTGAAACAGGAGCACATCGCCTTTATTGTCGCCAGTCCGTTTATTTTCTTTAAAGGGTACGAATTTGACATTGACCAAGCGACGCTTGAGCTTTTGCACATTGAAGATATAGAGGACGTCGAAGTGATGGCGATTTTAACGCTGGAAGAGCCTTTTGAAAACACGACCGCCAATTTAAAAGCGCCGATTATCGTCAATAAAAAGGAAATGAAGGCGAAACAAATCATTTTACATGATGCTTCCTATGAAACAAAACATCTGATAGGAGGAGGATCATGCTAGTTCTCTCAAGAAAAGTGAATGAGTCCATTCAGATCGGGCCGGATATTGAAATAAAGGTGATCGCTATCGAAGGAGAACAAGTGAAGCTGGGAATTGAAGCGCCTCAGCACGTAGATATTCACCGGAAAGAAATCTACTTGTCGATCCTGGAAGAGAACAACAGAGCCGTATCTTTTAATACTGATTTATTACTTAACTTATCCTCACAAAAAAAGTGAGGATTTTTTTATTTTCAATATAAACAATAGAAGCGGCCATCCGATATATATATTGTAGCCAATGAGAGGAAAAATTTTCTTCAGAAATGACGCTGCGCAAATGCACAAGGACGTGCGAAAAACAATTCAGGGAGGAAATACAAAATGAGAATCAACCACAATATCGCGGCTCTTAACACTAGCCGTCAGCTGAATGCAGGTTCAAACTCTGCTGCAAAAAACATGGAAAAATTATCTTCAGGTCTTCGCATCAACCGCGCTGGTGATGACGCTGCGGGTCTTGCGATCTCTGAAAAAATGCGTTCTCAAATCCGCGGTTTAGACATGGCGTCTAAAAACGCTCAAGACGGAATCTCTCTTATCCAAACGGCTGAGGGTGCATTGAACGAAACTCACAGCATTCTTCAGCGTATGAGCGAGCTTGCTACACAAGCGGCTAACGACACGAACACTACTTCTGACCGTGCTGAGTTACAAAAAGAAATGGATCAGCTTTCTTCTGAAGTAACTAGAATTTCTACAGACACAGAATTCAACACAAAGAAATTACTTGATGGTACAGCAACTGACCTGACTTTCCAAATCGGTGCCAATGAAGGTCAAACTATGAAGCTTTCAATTAATAAAATGGATTCTGAAAGTCTTGCTGTTGGGGATGCTACTAAAGGAATTGATATCTCTACTTCTGCGGAGGCAGCATCTACTGCTCTTACAACAATCAAAACAGCTATCGACACAGTATCTAGCGAGCGCGCTAAACTTGGTGCGGTTCAAAACCGTTTAGAGCACACAATCAACAACCTTGGTACTTCTTCTGAGAACCTGACTTCTGCTGAATCACGTATCCGTGACGTAGACATGGCTTCTGAGATGATGGAGTACACGAAAAACAACATCCTTACTCAGGCTTCTCAAGCTATGCTTGCGCAAGCTAACCAACAGCCTCAGCAAGTTCTTCAATTGCTTAAAGGTTAATGACGGAAAGATCCTGGTTCTCCAGGGTCTTTTTTTATTTCTTCAGCTAACTCCTCCTTCAGCAAGCCAAAGAACCCTATTGACAAAATGAAACATTATATTTTGCAGTTAAATTATTGAAAACCTTTTAATATGACCGATATAAGAATAAGATCATACATTTATGGAGCTGTGATATGATAAACAGTCGGAAACTCACTGTTGTCATAGAGCCGTCTACGACTAAACGCCGAAAAGGAGAGGGTACATATGGTCACAAGAATCACAGGCCTTAATTCCGGTCTTGATGTAGATTCTCTGGTGAAAAAAATGATGGATGCCGAAAAGCAGCCGCTTAATAAATTAAACCAGCAAAAGCAGACGCTTGAATGGAAGCGCGATGCTTATCGGGAAATGAATACCCAGATTGCCGACATGTATTCTACTACATTTAATAATATGCTGATGTCCACAAACTGGAATAAAAAAACAATAACAAGTTCGGATTCCAGTGTCAGCGCGGTGGCTGTCAGTGCTGAACAGAATATTTCAACGAGCATGTCTGTACAGCAGCTGGCTACGCCGACGACATATAAATCATCGGGCGCTATCAATTTCACTTCGGGTCAGAGCCAAACATTGAAATTCAATGTCACAAATCCGGGTGAAACGAAGCCGACTGAGGTAAACGTCACGATCGCCGCAACCGATACGATTGATGATGTGGTCACCAAACTGAACAGCTCGGGTCTCGGAGTGACGGCTTTAAAAGAGAAAATCTCTAACGGCTCGGATTATGTGGACACGATTGCGTTCACTTCCAATAAAACGGGGGAAGGGTTTACCCTTTCAGCAGGTGATGACGCGACCAAAAGCTTTCTGAAAGATCAGCTCGGTTTTGCCGTTGATGATGCAACAAATGAACTGACGGCCAATGCCGAAGGGAAAAACGCGAAGTTTACGTTCAACGGGCTTGAAATGACAAAAACGTCAAATAACTTTACGATCAACGGCATCAAATACACGCTGAACAGCGTGACGGACAGCAACAAAACGGTTACGATTAACAGCACGACTGATACGGACGGCATTTTTAACAACATTAAAGATTTCGTTGATAAATACAATACGTTAATTAAAAGCGCAAACGAGAAGGTGACAGAATCAAAATACCGCGATTATAAGCCGCTAACCGATGAACAAAGAGAAGCAATGACCGATAAGCAGATTGAGCAGTGGGAGGCAAAAGCTAAAAGCGGTTTATTACGGAGTGACAGCACGCTGCAGAACGGTTTGGCGGAGATGCGGCTTGATCTGTACTCAACCGTTACGATTGACGGGAAAAAATATCAGCTTGCCGATTTCGGAATTGAGACGTCTGATAGTTATACGGATCAAGGAAAGCTTGTCATTAAAGACGAAGCGAAACTGAAACAGAAAATTACCGAGAACCCCTCTCTCGTGGCTAAACTGTTTAATGCAGACAGTACAAGTACGATTACAGACAGCTCAACCGGTAAGACTATCAAAAACCCGGAGGAACAGGGGATTGCCCGGAGATTAAAAGACACATTAAACAAAATGCAGACCCAAATTTCAAAACAGGCGGGTACGGAAAGCTCGGTATCAACCAGCTTTGCCATTGGAAAAAGCCTGGATGAAATAGAAACAAATATTTCCAATATGAAAACGAAGCTGGATGACATCGAGACGAGATATTATAAAAAGTTCAGCGCACTGGATACGGCATTGGAGAAATTGAACAGCCAATCTTCATATCTCACGTCAATGTTAGGATCTTCAACATCATAACCTTGGAGGTTTTATAAAAATGGCAATAAATAATCCTTTTGCTGCTTACCAGCAGACATCCGTCTTTACAGCCGCTCCGGAAGAGCTGACCCTTATGCTTTATAACGGCTGCCTGCGATTCATTAAGCTGGCAAGGCAGGCGATGAAGCAAAACAACCTTGAAGCCAAAAATGAAAATATCGTAAAGGCGCAAAACATCATTCAAGAGCTCAGCATCACGTTAAACCGGGAGATTGAGATTTCTGAGCAGATGTCATCAATCTATGATTACATCCGCCGCCGGCTGATCGATGCGAACGTGCAGAATAACGGAGAGTTTTTAGATGAAGCGGAAAAGCTCGTTACTGAATTTCGCGACACGTGGAAGCAGGCCATGCAGAGTGAACGGAAAAACAGCCATGGCGCGGGCGGCCTTGCCTGATGAACAGCAATGTCTTTTCTTTGTATAACGAAACGAAGAACATGTACGCCGCACTGAAGGACGCCCCGGAAAGCGACGGTCTCATCAGCAGCGTTACGGCATTTACGGAGAAAAGGGAGGAGATGCTTGCGGGCATAAAGCCGCCTTTTTCCGAAGAAGAAAAAACGCTTCTTCAGCAGGTGGCCGCGATGGACCGTCTGATTACCGGCGAAGTGAAACGGATTCAGGATGGTATCCGAAATGAAATAAAAACGCTTAAGAAAAAACGAATCTACCATAATACGTATTTCAATCCGTATCAGCAAACGACAAGTGACGGCCGTTATTACGACAAACGCAAATAGGTGAGTGTTTTGAGAAGTTTGAACGATTACCATTTGGTGTCAGCCTATTACCAGCTTCTTTTTACGATTGATGAGGGGCTTTGCTACCTGTTGGACACGCAGGACGATTTTTTTAAGACGGAGGGCGAGCGGATTTACAACGATTTGATTCAGGCTTTTTTTCATCTCGATTCTTCTCATGCGCTTCTGTTGTCTATCATTGAGTGCCGATGCGTGGAGACGGCGATCCGCTCATTTGACGAGATCTTTCAGGATTTCAGCATGTTAAATGATTATGATTTCCCGTCCGCCCCTTTTCAGGAGTTTTTAAAAACCATCTTTCTGCCGCATTATAAGCTATGGATGGAGCAGACGCACGACTGCATCAAACCGTATGTTCTTCACTAGACCTGCTGCAAGCGGCAGGTCTTTTGCCTGCGTCCTTTGCATATACTTATAATCCTGCCGGACGCTGCCGGATAAAACCGACACCATTCGTCATCGTTCACCGAATTTACACATTATTTTAACGTTTCAGCAGGGATCAGAAGGGGTAAAAGAGAAATAGTTACATATCCTTAGATAAAGGGAGGCGTTCTTTGATGAACTACAATATCAGAGGAGAAAACATTGAGGTTACACCTGCGTTAAAGGATCATGTGGAGAGAAAAATCGGCAAGCTGGAACGATATTTCGAGCAGAGCGTCAATGCCGATGTGAACGTCAACTTAAAATTCTATAACGATAAGGAATCCAAAGTTGAAGTCACCATTCCGATGACTGATCTGGCGCTTCGTTCTGAAGTGCATAACGAGGATATGTACAATGCAATTGATCTCGCAACAAACAAGCTGGAACGTCAAATCCGAAAGCATAAAACAAAAGTCAACCGAAAATTCCGCGAGCAGGGTCTTCCGAAACATTATTTCGAGAACGGCAGCGCTGCTGATACGGGCGTAGCGGTTCAGGACGAAATTGAAGATGACAGCCCGGAAATTGTCCGTCAAAAGCGTTTTAATTTAAAACCGATGGATAATGAAGAAGCGATTCTCCAAATGAATATGCTCGGACATAATTTCTTCGTATTCACCAACGCGGAGACGAATCTCACAAATGTCGTTTACCGCAGAAATGACGGCAAATACGGATTAATTGAACCGACTGAATAAACCCATCCAGCCTTCCGTGAACGCGCGGAAGGTTTTTCTCTATCTTTATCTGCAAATTCTTTGGAAATAGCAAAAGGTATGTTATGATAATGAGAGGTATACATGGACAGAAAATTATCATTTATTCCATGCAAAATCTGCATGTGAACATAGAGGAGCGTTATAGATGCTTGGGATTTTAAATAAAATGTTTGATCCGACCAAACGTGCGCTGAACAAATACGAAAAAATAGCAAATGACATTGATGCCGTAAGAGGAGATTATGAAAATCTTTCTGACGAGGCGCTTAAAAATAAAACGGCAGAATTTAAAGAGCGGCTTGAAAAAGGAGAAACGACGGATGACCTTCTTGTCGAAGCGTTTGCCGTCGTTCGTGAAGCTTCCCGCCGCGTAACCGGCATGTTCCCGTTTAAAGTGCAGCTCATGGGGGGCCTTGCCCTTCATGAGGGGAATATCGCAGAAATGAAAACAGGGGAAGGGAAAACGCTGACGTCCACCCTTCCGGTATATTTAAACGCGTTAACGGGAAAAGGCGTTCACGTCGTAACGGTCAACGAATATCTGGCCAGCCGTGATGCCCAGCAAATGGGAGAAATTTTCGAGTTTCTCGGGCTTACAGTCGGCCTGAACCTGAATTCGTTGTCAAAAGACGAAAAACGCGAAGCCTACGCAGCCGATATCACGTATTCAACGAACAATGAACTCGGCTTTGATTATTTGCGTGACAACATGGTGCTCTATAAAGAACAAATGGTGCAGCGCCCGCTTCATTTTGCCGTTATTGATGAAGTCGATTCAATTTTAGTCGATGAAGCGAGAACGCCATTGATTATTTCCGGACAAGCTCAGAAGTCCACAAAACTGTACGTGCAGGCAAATGCGTTTGTCCGCACACTCAAGAAAGATCAGGATTATACGTATGACGTCAAAACGAAAGGCGTTCAGCTGACGGAAGAAGGAATGACGAAGGCTGAAAAAACGTTCGGCATCGACAACCTGTTTGATGTCAAAAACGTGGCCTTGAACCACCATATCAACCAGGCTTTAAAAGCCCATGCGGCGATGCAGAAAGACGTGGATTATGTTGTTGAGGACGGCCAGGTCGTCATCGTTGATTCCTTCACCGGCCGTCTGATGAAAGGACGCCGCTACAGCGAAGGTCTTCACCAGGCAATTGAGGCGAAAGAAGGCCTGGAGATTCAAAATGAAAGCATGACATTGGCGACGATTACGTTCCAAAACTATTTCCGTATGTACGAAAAGCTGGCCGGTATGACCGGTACCGCAAAAACGGAAGAGGAAGAATTCCGCAATATTTATAACATGCAGGTTGTATCCATCCCGACCAACCAGCCGGTCATCCGTGACGACCGTCCGGACTTGATCTACCGCTCAATGGAAGGGAAATTCAAGGCGGTGGCGGAGGATGTCGCCCAGCGCTACATGACCGGACAGCCGGTTCTTGTCGGTACGGTTGCCGTTGAAACGTCTGAATTGATTTCTAAACTTCTGAAAAACAAAGGGATTCCGCATCAGGTGCTGAATGCCAAAAACCATGAGCGTGAAGCTCAGATTATTGAAGAAGCGGGACAAAAAGGCGCTGTCACGATTGCAACCAACATGGCGGGACGCGGAACCGACATTAAACTCGGCGAAGGCGTAAAAGAGCTTGGCGGTCTTGCAGTCGTCGGTACGGAACGCCACGAATCCCGCCGGATTGACAATCAGCTCCGCGGACGTTCAGGACGTCAGGGAGACCCGGGCATCACACAATTTTATCTTTCAATGGAGGATGAATTGATGCGCCGTTTCGGAGCTGAACGGACGATGGCGATGCTTGACCGGTTCGGTATGGATGACTCCACGCCGATTCAGAGCAAAATGGTGTCACGCGCCGTGGAATCATCTCAAAAACGTGTCGAAGGAAACAACTTCGATTCACGTAAACAGCTTCTTCAATATGACGACGTGCTCCGTCAGCAGCGCGAAGTCATTTACAAGCAGCGTTTTGAAGTCATTGACTCTGAAAACCTGCGCGACATTGTGGAAGGCATGATCAAGTCTTCTCTGGAGCGTGCGATTGCCGCTTATACGCCGAAAGAGGAGCTTCCGGAAGAATGGAATCTTGACGGCCTCGTGGAGCTGGTGAATTCAACGTATCTTGATGAAGGCGCGCTTGAAAAGAGCGATATCTTCGGAAAAGAACCGGATGAAATGCATGAGATGATCATGGACCGCATCATGACAAAATATAATGAAAAAGAAGAGAATTTCGGTACGGAGCAGATGCGTGAATTTGAAAAAGTCATCGTATTGCGTGCCGTTGATTCAAAATGGATGGATCATATTGATGCGATGGATCAGCTGCGTCAAGGGATTCACCTTCGCGCTTATGCGCAGACAAATCCGCTGCGTGAATATCAAATGGAAGGTTTCGCAATGTTTGAGCACATGATTGAGTCCATTGAGGACGAAGTTGCGAAATTCGTCATGAAGGCCGAGATTGAAAGCAATTTGGAACGTGAAGAAGTTGTTCAGGGCCAAACGACGGCTCATCAGCCGCAGGACGGCGATGAGGCCAAACAAGCGAAAAAAGCGCCGGTCCGCAAAGTTGTGGATATCGGACGCAACGCGCCTTGCCATTGCGGAAGCGGAAAAAAATATAAAAATTGCTGCGGCCGGACAGAATAGTCTGGACTGTATGAAGCGAACATGACCGGGTCTGCGTCTTATGGCGCCCCGGATCTTTTAATGAGGTGAATGGAATGGAATTATCAGAAATCAGGGCAGAGCTCGAAAATATGGCTTCTCGTTTAGCGGACTTCAGGGGGTCTCTTTGACCTCGAATCAAAGGAAGCCCGCATTGCAGAATTAGATGAAAAGATGGCGGAACCGGAATTCTGGAATGACCAGCAGAAGGCCCAAACCGTCATCAACGAAGCGAACGGTCTGAAAGAATACGTGAACTCCTATCATCAGCTGAGCGAGTCTCACGAAGAGCTGCAAATGACACATGATCTTTTAAAAGAAGAACCTGACCAGGACCTTCAGCAAGAGCTTGAGAAAGAGCTGAAGTCATTAACGAAGGAATTGAATGAATTTGAGCTTCAGCTGCTGCTCAGTGAACCATATGACAAAAATAATGCGATTTTAGAACTTCACCCGGGCGCCGGCGGTACGGAATCTCAGGACTGGGGTTCCATGCTGCTCAGAATGTATACCCGCTGGGCGGAAAGACGCGGCTTCAAAGTTGAAACGCTTGATTATCTCCCGGGAGATGAAGCAGGAATTAAGTCTGTCACACTGCTTATTAAAGGTCACAATGCATACGGCTATTTAAAAGCGGAAAAAGGCGTACACCGTCTCGTGCGGATTTCTCCATTTGATTCATCAGGCCGCCGTCACACGTCATTCGTGTCATGTGAAGTCATGCCTGAATTCAATGAAGAAATCGACATTGATATTCGTACCGAAGATATTAAAGTTGATACGTACCGGGCGAGCGGTGCCGGCGGACAGCACGTCAATACGACTGATTCAGCCGTTCGGATCACCCACCTGCCGACAAATGTAGTCGTCACGTGCCAGACGGAACGCTCACAAATCAAAAACCGCGACCGGGCGATGAAAATGCTCAAAGCGAAGCTGTATCAGCGCAGAATTGAAGAACAGCAGGCGGAGCTTGACGAAATCCGCGGCGAACAGAAAGAAATCGGCTGGGGCAGCCAAATCCGCTCGTACGTCTTCCATCCGTACTCCATGGTGAAAGACCACCGCACCAATACGGAAATGGGGAACGTGCAGGCGGTTATGGACGGAGATATCGATATCTTCATTGACGCCTATTTACGTTCTAAACTGTCGTAATCCGGGAACACACCTGCCTTTGGCAAGGTGTGTTTTTTTATCCGTTCTCTTTTTCCATTTTTCACAACAGCGCTTTAGCAAATTAATACGGTATTTGGCTGTTATTTACTTCTAAGCCGGGAAGACTTAAAATGCTATCGAGAGAAAATCGGAGAACGGAGGATTTTGCATGGATGTGAATCACAATAAGCCGCTCCGTCTGATCAAAGATTACATATATATCATGATCGGCGCGGCGATTACGGGGGTCGTGTTTAACGTATTTTTGCTGCCGAACCGTATAGCAGCGGGGGGAGTAAGCGGGATCAGCACCATTTTAGAAACGTTTGGTTTTGAACCGGCTTACGTGCAGTGGATTATTAACATCCCTTTGTTTATCGCCGGAGTGATCATTCTCGGCGGGAAGTTCGGAATGAAGACACTGGTCGGTTCCATCGTTCTGCCGCTCGCCGTCTTTTTAACAAGAGATCTGCCTGCCGCGACGACCCATGAACTGCTGGCGGCGATTTTCGGAGGCGTCGGGATCGGAACGGGAATCGGCATCGTGTATCTCGGCAAAGGCTCAACAGGGGGAACGGCTCTGGCGGCGCAGATCATTCACAAATACACGGGGCTGTCGCTGGGAACGTGCCTTGCCATCATGGACGGATTAATTGTGCTGAGTGCGATGCTCGTTTTCGGAGTGGAGCAGGGACTGTATGCGATGCTCGGGGTATTTATTTCGAGCAAAACGATTGATGTCGTGCAGGTCGGGTTCAACCGCTCCAAAATGGCTTTAATCATTACGCAGCATGAAGAAGCAGTCAGATCGGCTGTGTTTAAAGAAATCGACAGGGGTGTGACGAAGATCTCCGCAGTCGGCGGGTATACGGAACATGACCGGCCGATCTTAATGTGTGTCGTCGGTCAGACCGAATTCACAAAACTGAAACAAATCGTCAAACAAATTGATGAGTCAGCCTTTGTCATTGTCGCAGACGCAAGCGAGGTGCTCGGCGAGGGTTTCAAACGCGCGTAAACGAGGTTATAATAGCGAAGGGGTGCATCTTACATATGAAATCAAAATGGGCGCTGCTGGCGCTGGTTCTGACCATGTCCGTCCTGCTGGCGGCATGCGGCGGATCCAATGAATCGAAAAAAGAAAGCTCTGACAGCTCAGGCGGATCAAAGGCATCTGCGTCAGCGGGCGAAGAGCTTTATCAGCAAAGCTGTATCGGCTGTCACGGTAAAGACTTAGAAGGCGGCGGAGGTCCGAATTTACAGGAAGTCGGCGGGAAGTATGATGAAGCTAAAATTGAAAGCATCATTAAAAACGGACGCGGCAATATGCCGAGCCATCTTGTAAATGATGAGGAAGCCGCGAAGATCGCAAAATGGCTGTTACAGAAAAAATAACAGAAAAACCTTGCCTGTTATAGGGGCAAGGTTTTTTCTCGGTCTGGGAATGAAAAGAAACTGTAATAGTAATATGTCTAAATTTGACGTATAATGAAGTGTACTGAGGAAAAGGAACTTTCAGATTTTTCATCTGTTTCCTGACGAATCGGCCATAAACCGCTGTACGTTTGCGAACTCTATGGCTGCAAGACATAAATAAAAGATTAGGTGATTTCATGATAGAGATGAAAGAAGTATATAAATCCTATCCGAACGGTGTAAAAGCGATTAACGGGCTGTCAGTCATGATTCATCCCGGAGAATTTGTATATGTCGTAGGACCGAGCGGAGCCGGTAAATCTACTTTTATTAAAATGATTTACAGAGAAGAAAAACCGACAAAAGGGCAAATATTGATTAATCATAAAGATCTCGCGGCTGTGAAAGAAAAAGAGATTCCTTTCGTGCGGCGTAAAATAGGTGTTGTTTTCCAGGATTTCAAACTTCTTCCGAAATTGACGGTATTTGAAAACGTAGCGTTTGCGCTTGAGGTTATCGGAGAGCAGCAGTCAGTCATTAAAAAACGCGTGCTCGAAGTGCTCGATCTTGTGCAGCTGAAGCATAAAGCGCGGCAGTTTCCCGACCAGCTTTCCGGAGGAGAACAGCAGCGTGTTTCCATCGCAAGATCCATCGTCAACAATCCTGACGTCGTGATAGCTGACGAACCGACGGGCAACCTTGATCCGGTAACATCATGGGAAGTGATGAAGACACTGGAAGAGATTAATAACCGCGGAACGACCGTCGTGATGGCGACACACAATAAAGAAATAGTAAACACCATGAAGAAACGGGTCATCGCGATCGAAGACGGAATTATTGTGCGTGATGAGTCAAGAGGGGAGTATGGTTCTTATGATTAAAATTCTCGGGCGCCATTTGCGTGAGAGTTTTAAATCTCTCGGAAGAAACACGTGGATGACATTTGCATCCATCAGTGCCGTTACCGTTACATTGATTTTGGTCGGCGTGTTTTTAGTCATTATGCTGAATTTAAACAACATGGCTAAAAATGCTGAAAAAGAAGTGGAAATTAAAGTATTAATCGATCTGACGTCAAATAAGAAAACGCAGGATACGCTGCAGAATGAGATAAAAGACATTTCAGGAATCCAAAGCGTAGAGTTTTCATCTAAAGATAAAGAGCTTGATCAATTGGTCAAAAGCTTCGGCGACAGCGGAAAGGCCATGAAAATGCAAGATCAGGAAAACCCGCTGAACAACGCGTTTATCGTCAAAACGACAGATCCGCATGATACGCCGAAAGTCGCGAAAAAAATTGAGAAGCTTGATCATGTGTATAAAGTGACATACGGGAAAGAAGAAGTCAGCCGTCTGTTTAAGATCGTCGGGGTGTCACGCAACATCGGGATTGCGTTAATCATCGGCCTTCTGTTCACGGCGATGTTCTTAATTTCGAATACGATTAAAATCACGATTTTCGCCAGAAGAAAAGAGATTGAAATCATGAAGCTTGTCGGCGCGACAAACTGGTTTATCCGCTGGCCGTTCTTCCTGGAAGGACTGCTGCTGGGGGTATTCGGTTCTGTCATACCGATCGCTCTCGTGCTGAGTACGTACCAGTCGATGGTCGCTTGGGTGGCCCCGAAAGTTCAGGGATCATTTGTTTCACTTCTGCCGTACAGTCCGTTTGTGTTCCAAGTATCACTTGTGCTCATTCTGATCGGCGCGGTGATCGGGGTATGGGGAAGTCTGACTTCCATCCGGAAATTCCTTCGTGTATAAATACAAAAGCCAGTCTGATATAGACTGGCTTTTTTTAATGGTCTCGTTACTGAATGACGGGCAGGGCCGGTGATCCGGGCTTTAATGT
Organism: Bacillus sp. YH3-2-B2; assembly: GCF_053663335.1. NCBI lineage: Bacteria > Bacillati > Bacillota > Bacilli > Caryophanales > Bacillaceae > Bacillus > Bacillus sp. YH3-2-B2. The sequence goes on from NZ_JBSJQE010000002.1 coordinate 570,561, forward strand.
AAAGTCATAAGACGATTCGTCTCGGTACATCGGGTCCGCATAAATGGAATCCGAATCGTTTGCCGTTCCTTTTCGGTACGCTGTGAATGAATCATATTCTCTGTTCTTCCAATTCCAGATACCGTCTTTTCCCTCTTCTTTGTGATAGACGTTATGATTAACGGTATTTTCTTCGTTTTTCGTAAAATCATTTGCGATAAAAATCCGTGAATCGCTTGCCGTCATGATGTTTTTTTCGATCGTGTTCCCTTTTGTGCCGTACTGCAGGAGCAGCTGGCCGCCGTCAAGGTCCTTCGTGTCATTTCGGTACATGATGTTGTGAGCGATCACCGAATTGATGGTGCCGCCGCGTTTCGTGTCATAGCCTCCGATTGAAATACCGGTATAAGCATTGCCGTACACCTTGTTATCCGTGATCCGGATATCTCGTGCGTATTTCCCTTTATGCTCAGAGGTGGCTTCAATCCCAAGGTCATTGTTGTAAACGGTGTTTTTCTTAATGTCCACATGTTCTGCGCCGTCAACGTAAATACCGCCCGCTGAATATTCATCTCCGTAAGCGGGATTTCCGTAAGAAGAGTTATGGCTCACCGTATTGTTTTCAATGATGCCGTTTCGCGCATAGTCGTTTTGCTTGGATGTTCCTTCGTATCCGATCACGTCAATCCCGATATTGTTATTGTCCCGGATGGTATTGCCGGCAATCTTAAATCCGTCAACATTTCCGTTCAGCACGACCGCTTCGCTTGCGCCGAGCGTCAGTTTTTCAACCGTATTATTTGTGATGCTGACATCCTTCATGGCGCCTGTGCCGTAAAATGCGATGCCGTGTGCGTTTCCTTCATCAGCCGTGGTTTTAATGTTCCGGATATGGTTGCCGTCAATGTTGATATGACTGCTTGATCCGGTGACGCAGATCCCCATGGCCGTCGCATCTTCTGATGATACGGAGAGATTCTCAAGCGTAATGCCGTGAATGGTAATGTACTGTTTATTGCGGATTTGAATTAACGGAGTTTCAGAATCGCTTTTTGGCGCAGATTTGCCGCTGATGGCGACATGCTCATTCTGATAGTTCCGAAATGTAATCGGCTTTTCGGCCGTGCCGCTGTGCTTTACTTCAAACGTTTCATCATATGTCCCTTCCCGAATCAATACGGTTGTTCCGGCCTCTGCCTTTTCAGCAGCATGTTTTAATGTGCGGAACGGCTTTTCTTTCGTTCCTTCATTTTGGTCGCTGCCTGCGGGAGAAACATACAAGGCGTCCGTCTGCGTTTTCTCATTGGCCTCTGTTTTTGGCCAGACAAAGGCGGTAATGCCTGCGGCCAGAACCGCCGCGGATAAAATCGATAATTTTATTTTCATATCGCATTCTCCTGTATATATAATGAATTGCATACAAAATATTATACGTCACCCATATATATGAAACAATCTCGCATTTTCATTTTTTTGTTGCCGTTACATGAATTCTTTGCAATTTACACATACTATCTCCAGGTTTTCGTAAAAGGACTAAGAGGAGGTAAACGATGAAGCAGAAAATGATCGCAGTGATAGCGGCCCTAAGCATGATGTGCGGCGGAGCCCATATTGCCGGGGCGGCACAGCCGAATTCATCAGACGCAGAAAGAACCCGGGCAATGGAAAAAATCGAAAAAGCATATGAGCTGATCTCGAACGAATATGTGGAAAATGTAGATAAAGAAAAGCTTCTTGAAGGAGCGATTCAGGGGATGCTGTCTACATTAAACGACCCTTATTCCGTTTATATGGACAAGCAGACCGCTAAGCAGTTTTCTGATTCTCTTGATTCTTCTTTCGAAGGGATCGGCGCTGAAGTCGGTATGAAAGACAATAAAATCATTATCGTATCACCGTTTAAGCAATCTCCGGCGGAAAAAGCGGGCCTCAAGCCGAATGATGAAATCATCAGTATAAACGGCGTGTCAATGAACGGGAAAGATTTAAACGAAGCCGTGCTGAAAATCAGAGGAAAAAAAGGATCGAAGGTTTCTATTAAAATACAGCGTCCGGGTACTGAAAAACAGCTGTCATTCCGGATTAAAAGAGCGGAAATCCCGCTTGAAACCGTATTTGCTTCCCGCAAAGAATCAGGCGGTCATCATGTCGGCTACATCGGCATATCGACATTTTCCGAGCATACCGCCGAGGACTTCGCCGCGGCGCTGAAAAAGCTTGAAAAACAAGGGATTGACGGTCTCGTCCTTGATGTAAGGGGGAATCCCGGCGGCTACCTTCAAAGCGTCGAACAAATTTTAAAGCATTTCATCACAAAAGACATGCCGTATATCCAAATTGCGGAGCGTAACGGCGATAAAAAACAATATTTCTCAACCTTAAAACATAAGAAGCCGTATCCCGTCAATATTATAACAGATAAAGGAAGCGCCTCCGCTTCAGAAATTCTTGCGGGCGCGTTAAAAGAAGCGGGACATTATGACGTTGTCGGCGACACTTCTTTCGGTAAAGGAACGGTTCAGCAGGCCGTGCCTATGGGAGACGGGAGCAACATTAAATTGACGCTTTACAAATGGCTGACACCGAAAGGCAATTGGATTCACAAAAAAGGCATTGCTCCGACAATCGCCGTGAGCCAGCCGGATTATTTTGCGGCGGGACCGCTTCAGCTGAAACAGCCGCTTCAGCCTGATATGAACAGCGCGGATGTCAAACACGCCCAAATCCTGCTGAAAGGCCTAGGCTTCGACCCGGGCAGAGCGGACGGCTATTTCAGCAAAACAATGAAAAAAGCCGTTCTGGCGTTTCAAGACCGGTACAAGCTTGATAAAACAGCAGTCATTGATAAAAAGACAGCGGAAAAAATGAATCAGCTGATGAATGAGAAGAAATCTGACGAAAAAAATGATTTGCAGCTGCAAATGGCGTTAAAATCATTATTTGTAAAATAAATGAAAAGGAGGCGTTTTTTGCGTCTCCTATTTCTTTTGTCATTCGTAAAAAATGAACCAAAAGACATATAATTATGACGGTTTTGACAAGATATTAAAAAAATTTTCACATTTAAACATTTATAAAGGACAAACATTACCCGATATTTATAGAGAAGAGAGACTTTATGCCGAGTTAATATGTATTCAAAATGAAACTTTTGAAAGTTGCCTCAGTCAGTTTTAGTTCTTACAATAAAAGAAGGTTCTAATAGAGAACAGTTTTAGTTTGGCAGCTGCATTTCAGTATCGAAAGCAGAAGTGTTTGCGGCGCTTCAGCACGGCAGCTGTAATCACCCGTGCTTATCTGGATAAAAAAATGGGGGTTCACAATTGAAGAGGGCAAGTATTGTGCGTGAAAAAAAATATTATGAATTAGTGGAACAACTAAAAGACAGAACAAAAGACGTTACATTTTCATCAACAAAAGCACTAAGTCTTCTTATGCTGTTCAGCAGATACCTGGTCAATTACACAAATGTTGAATGCGTTCACGAAATCAATGAAGAGTGTGCGAAGCATTATTTCACTTACTTAATGAAAAACCATAAACGTTTAGGAATCAATCTGACGGATATTAAGCGGTCCATGCTTCTGATCAGCGGCGTGATCGAGGTGGAGGTTGACCACTATCTGAAAGATTTCTCTCTCTCAAATGTAACGCTGTGGATGACGGAAGAGAGATAGACGTTTGAGATATTCAAGCCAATGATTATTTGGTAGAATAGAATTAAAATGTTTGGCTTGAGGCGGTGAAAGCAGTGTCTGTTCAATGGGGAATTGAACTTCTGAAAAGTATCGGTCTGTTTTTTTTGCACCCGATGTTCTGGTTTTTTATCATCATAAGTCTCGCATGCGGATATTTGCGGATCAAACGTGAACGCCATACGTTTCATACAAAAATCGCGGATATGTATGACGAGCTTATCTTTACATACATAAAAGGACTTATACCGGGTATTCTTCTCTCCATATTATTTTTTGGACTGGGAATTTCGATTCCATTCGGTCTTCTCGGCATAATCGCGGCCGTGACGGCTTTGGCTTCGCTGACGTTCCGTATGAATTGGCTGTCCTCAGCTTATATTGTCAGCGCCGGCATGTTCATTGCGTTTATCCTTCAGTATACCCACACAGTGCCGTTTGCGGATCGGTTTCCGCAGGCATTCGGTGTGAATTGGGCGTCGGCGGCCGTGTTTATGGGCCTTTTGATTATCACGGAGGGAGCGGCTGCCTGCCGTTCAGCGCATCTGAAAACATCTCCGGCGCTTGTCGTCAGCAGCAGAGGCCTGCCCATCGGCCGACAATTGGCGAATCGCGCATGGCTGCTTCCGCTTTTCTTATTGGTGCCGGGCAGCGGGCTTGAGTCCCACCTTTCTTGGTGGCCTGTCTTTACCGTGCCGGGCGGCTCTTTCCATTTGATCTGGATTCCTTATATCGCCGGCTTCGGACAGCGTGTGCAGGGGTCACTTCCGGAAGTCAGCATAAGGATAACGGCGAAACGTGTCATGATTCTCGGGGTTATCGTGACCGCATTCGGGGCAGCTGCCCTTTGGTGGACTCCGCTTGCCGGAGCTGCCGCTTGTATTGCGGTGCTCGGACGCCTGTTTTTATCATTGAGACAGCGGCTGAACGATAACGCGGCTCCGTTTTATTTCTCTAAGCGGGATCAGGGCTTAATGGTGCTCGGCATCATTCCGAATACACCCGCGGACGATCTTGAGCTGAAGATTGGTGAGATTATTACGAAAGTAAACGGCATCCCCGTGAAGCATGTATCGGATTTTTATGAAGCACTTCAAAAGAACCGCGCATTTGTAAAAATGGAGATCATCGGCCTGAATGGTGAAATCCGGTTTGATCAGCGCGCGTCCTATGAAGGCGAACATCATGAATTAGGTATTTTATTCGTGCAGGATGAACACGAGCACGAAGAAATGACAGCATTATAAAAGAGCCCGGTGCCGCTAACAACACGGCGGCCGGGCTTTTTTTACGGCCGGATTACGATGTCAGCCGGATACAATACTGAGGTAATGGTGCCGACGACGGTATCGGATGCCGTGTCGATGATGGAAATCAGATTGCTGAAAAAATTCGTGACGAAGATACGTGTTCCGTCAGCTGCCGGTTTGGCGCTGAACGGATACAGACCGACCGGAATAACCGCGGTGATCGTGTTTGCAGCTGTATCCAGCACAGATACGGTGCTGCTGCTCGAATTTAAAATATACACTTTCGCCCCGTCAGGCGTTACCGTGACACCGAGCGGATTCAGCTCCGAATTGACGGTATCAATGATCGTGTTTGTACCGGTATCAATGATGGCGAGATTGTTGCTGTTAAGGTTTGTCATATAAGCCTTGCTTCCGTCTGGCGAAAAGACGGCATCTGAAGGGGAGCTGTACGGCATAATAATGGTTGCCGCCACTGTATTGTCTGACGTGCGGATGATTGAAACGGTGTTTGTATTGGTATTCAGCACATAGACAAGCTGTCCGTTCGGCGATACGGCGATGCCTGTCGGCAGAAGGCCGACGGGGATGACTGAGGTGACGGTATTGGTTTGTGTGCTGATCACATATACATTGCTGCTTTGCTGGTTGGTGACGTATATAAAGTTTCCGTTTGGCGAAGCGGCGATTTTATAAGGAGACGCGCCTGCCGGGATTCTCCCGACCTCGCTATTTGTCTCGGTTGAGAGAACGGATACGCTGTTTTCTCCCGAATTACAGACGTACAGAAATCTGCCGTCAGGCGTTATCGTGATGCCCAGCGGTGCTGCTCCCACCGGAATGACACTTGAAACCGTGCCGGTCATTTTATTGATGACGCCGACATGGTTGCTTAAATAGTTGGTCACATACGCAAAAGCTGCCGGGTTCACAGTAAGATCCGCGGAAGCCGGCAGAAGCGAACCGATGATCAGCACCGTATTCTCTGCAGAAAAGGTATACGTGCCTGGCGCCGGGAGTGTTTTGTTTTTCAGCACAAGCGTGAACTGGGCAAGTCCGAGAAGATCAAGCGTCAATGGCAAAGTGACTTTTCTGCCGCCTTCTGATAGTTGTGAAGAAGTTAAGTTATTGTTGTTGAGGGTGTCATTCGTTGTCGCGGTAAACCCTTCAGGCAGACGGAATACGACTCCGCCTAACGAAAGCACGGAATTCGGCGAATAGGTAAGAACGAGATCTGACGCTGTTCCTTCTATGCTGTTTTGAACGGCCGTGATCGTAAGAGACGGTGCCAGCGGGCGAATTTGATCTGGATTCTCAGCCATTTACATTCCCCTTTTCTCTTTTAAATAAAAAGAATCTCATAGAGCAAAACCGCATTGCGATACTCTATGCATCGGGGGAGTGCGGTGACACTTTGAGAGAGAAAATGAAGAAGGAAAACTAGAAAAGGTTCCGGAAAGCAGATGCTTACGGAACCTTTTTCGTTATGCCGAATGGCTTTTTTTCGTCTGAACGGTTTCCCCGGACTTAATTCCAAGCGATACGAACAAGCCGATCACAGAAACTCCGATCAATATGATAAACAGAATATGAAACCCGGAGATTAAACCGATCAGTGCTGAAGAAATAATGCTTCCGAAATAACGGAAGGTGGAGAAAATCCCGGATGCGATGCCGGACATGCCCGGTTCTACCGTCGCAAGAGAAGATACCTGCATGCTCGTCAGCCCCGCACCTGACGCGATGCCTCCTACAATAAGCGATGCCATAAGAAACGGAACGGAATGGGAATAAACCAAAAGCAAAAATAAGAGATTGGCTACGGCCATCAGCCCGAAGGACAGAAAAATCATTCTTCGCGCGCCCCATTTCTGATGCAGCTGAGCTCCGCCCCAGTTGCTGGCGGACATGAAAACAGAAAAGACTGACAGCGCCATGCCGCTGTGCGACGTGTTCATGCTGAAGTGGCCGGTCATAAAGAGCGGCATAATCAATAAAACGGCGTACATCATTAAATTGCTTAACAGAACCGACAGATTGGCGCTCGTAAAGGTCGTGTTTTTAAATAGATCAAAATCAATAATCGGATGTTTCGTGCGAAGCTCCCGCCTGAAAAATAGCGGAACAAATACGAGAATGAGCAGCGCGTACACCCAATAGCCCAAAGAGCTTTCATTTTTCGTCAGAAGAATAATAGATACAATGCTTCCGGCAAGCAAAACGGACCCGATGATATCAAGCGGTGCGTCAGACGTTTCTTCTTTATATTTAGGAAACATCATTAATGCCGTCACGAGTGCGATCGCAAGAAACGGAATGTTGACCCAAAAGATCGAATGCCAGCTGAAGCTCTCAATTAATAGAGAGCCGATAAACGGACCGAGAGCCGCGCCCAGCCCGGCGCCGAGGCCGAAAAAGCCGAATACTTTCGGAAGCCGTTTTTCAGACACGACATGGCGGATGATGGCGATGCTGTTTGGCGTAAGCAAAGCGCCGCCGGCAGCCTGAAGCGCCCGGAAGAAAATCAATAAGAAAAGACTTGGCGAGAGGGCGCACCCCAATGATGCGATGAGAAAAAGGCCGACGCCCCATAAATACATTTTTTTGTTTCCGTACATATCACCGAGTTTGCCGGCAATGGGCTGTGTCACGGCCATCACGATTAAGTACACGGTCACTACCCATGTGATGCTGGCAATTGATTCGCTGAATGAGCGGGAAATGGATGAAAGGGCGACTGCGATCATCGTAGAATTGATGGGAACGAGTATGGCTCCCAGCAAAAGCGAAACGATCAGCGCCCATTCTTTCTTTGAACCCATCCTTCATCCTCCTTGGAGCCGGAAAGTGACCGGCCGGTAATGCCTTTCATGAAAATCTCAGTGCTGTGTTTCAGCATCGTTTCCTCAGAGAGAGTAATGACTCTTTTCCCCAGCTGCAGCCGGTGTATAAAATAACCGAAAATCATCGTCATAAAGACGTCTGCATTAGCTTCTTCGCTGCCGGGGCTTATCATATTTTTCTTTGTCAGCTCCTTAAAGTAAACGATTAAATGCTTTTTCACGGATTGCGGATATACGACAATATCCTGCAGGACGTCTTCGAATAGTTCCGGTTCGCGCAGGCAGATGCGGAATACTTCTTTTTTTTGTTCCAATTGCTGCAGAAGGGTCGTGGCGAAATGAAGAAGATCCTCATACAGATCGCCTTCCGCCTTGGTGATCATGCTTTCCGGAACCGGCGTCTGCTGTTCAATCATGGCTTTCATTAATCCTTGTTTGTTTTTAAAATTACGGAAAATCGTTGCTTCGCTTACTTTTGCTTTTTCTGCGATTTCCTTTGTTGTCGCTGCGCGGTATCCTTTTTGGATGATCAGATTCATCGCGGCGTCAATAATTCTCTTGTTCGTCGTTCTCAACATGTTTCACCTCGCGTAAATACTGGCAGGACAAGTATACACCCGCCCTGCCCGTCAATAAAGAGGGAAACCTAGCATGAAGCGCGTTTGACAATCGTAATCTTGCCGTTTGTCCCGTCTACCGTGACGATATCTCCGTCGTTGAGCCTGTCAGTCGCGGCACGTGTGCCGAGAACGGCCGGGAGCCCGTATTCTCTCGCGATGATCGCCGCATGTGACAGGATGCCGCCCGTGTCCGTAATGACGGCCTTTGCATCTTGGAACAGACTGGTCCACAGCGGTGTCGTCATTTTGCAGACAAGCACGTCTCCTGTTGAAAAACGGGAAAATTCACTTGCGTCACGAATGACTTTCACCGGTCCGCTTGCGATTCCGCTTGACGCTGCAAGTCCGTAAATTTGATGTTCAGTGTTTTTTTCATCTTCTGTGATGGAGCCGGTAATCTGTTCAGCCGTTTTCAGCTGTTCCGAAGTCGGAGTCCCGAGATAAGCGGGGGCTTCAAGCAATTGATATTGCTGGAAGAGCTGTTTTCGTTCAGCGGCTTTTTCCTGCATCGGAACCGGCGACGCCAGCGCTTTCTCGACTTCATCGCTGTATAAGTACCACATATCCTCCCGATCATCGATTACGCCTTGTTTTTGAAGCAGCTCGCCGATTTTCAGAAGGCAAAGGCGCGCTTTGGCGTCCAGCATCGCATCAATATAAAAATGGTGATCATCTTTGATGACGGATGAAGACAATGTCCACTGATAATAGCGGTCAAACGTCTCCCGGAAGCCGTCATCTTCAATTCTATCCATAAAGTCGGCGTAGAGCTGTTTTCGTTTTTCTATCGTTTTATGAAACTCACTGTCAAAATCGTATCCGTTCCGGACATAGTTCTGAATGTTGGCCAAAGCGAAATAAGGGTTTTCCGCCCAAGTTTGTTCAATGAGATCATGACTTTTCACGGATCTCCAGCCGTATTCCTGTAAAAATTCGCCGACTTGTTCGAGAAAGCGTTTTCCCTCATTTGATTGCAGAAGCGTCTGATGCAGCTCATCGGCATGAGAAACCGTAAAGACGCGCCGCAGTTCAGGGCTGTCTTTTACTTGTCCGGAAAGCAGCCAGAGCTGTCTGTCGGTCTCCAATGACTTATTCATGACGCCGGCCAGCATTTCATACAGAAGGGAGGTGTTTTCTTTCTCAACCTGTCCGTACATAGATTCCAGTATCATGTTTAACGCAACCTGCGGAAAGACAATATTGAAATGTTCTTCGTATCCTTTTAAATAGAAGTCTTGCAGGTTTCGGAACGCATCAAGAGCAGTCTCCGGTGTATGGTCTGTATGCGCCAGTTCGTCCAGCTTTTGATAAAAAGGCAGAAAGGTTTCCTGAATAATATCATACATGCGGTCAGCCAAGACGGGGAAAAGCGCTTCTAACTGTTCTGCGGGCAGCTTGTCGTCCGTCTTATGCTGTCTGGAAAAAACATGGCCCTGATGAAGTTTGACACGCTCAATCTCGATGCCCATCACAGGGAAGGCCTTCGTGCTCTCTTTGAGGCCGTATTCCAAAGCCGGCACAATGAGTGAAGCGAATAACGGGCTGACGGGACCTTCTATATTGGCCTCCATATTGAGCCAAAAATCTTTCTGATCCCGGGGCGTCATGATAAATTCCCGTTCTTCGTCTGCCGCTTTCTGATCCTGCGCGATCGTTGTAATCGGTCTGGTCTGAAGCAGATACAGCTTATTTTCGGCAAATCCGAATTCGAGATCCACGGGATAACCGTACAGTTCCTCCGTCTTTATTGTCAGCATGGCAAGCTCTTTGACGCTCTCGTCATCAAGGCAGAAGCGGCTTCTCATGTCAGCGGACGTCTCTTTTTCCGTCACGCCTTCGTCTTTAGAGACGATATACATTTCTTTTAAGCCGATTTCTTTCTCAATCTGAAATGTGTCTTTATTGACGATAAATGTGTCGGGTGTCACGCTGCCGGAGACGATTGCTTCTCCGAGGCCGTAGCTCGCGCTGATCATCAGTTCTCCGTCATCATGTGTGACGGGGTTGCGGCTGAAAATAACCCCTGAAACCTCGGAATTGATCAGACCTTGCACGACAACGCCCATTAACGGTTCTGCGGTGTCATTGTTCATTTTCTCTTTATAACCGCTGACCCGCGCCGAGAAGAAGGAAGCCCAGCACTCTTTCACTTTTCCGAGAAACTCTTCTTCTGTTTTGATATTTAAATAGGTTTCGTACTGGCCCGCGAAAGAAGCGCCTTCAAGATCTTCGGACGCGGAGGAGGAACGTACGGCGACAGAGGCGTATGATTCTCTCAATTCATAAAACGACGCTGTCAGTTCCTCCCGAAGCTCTTTTGAAAACGTGCCGTTCATAATGGCGCGCTCCAGCTGTTCCTGATCTGCTTGAAGCCCGTTGTCTTCCATAAAACGTGTCAGGGCATTCGTCTGAATGATGAAACCGCCGGGAACGGGCAGCCCGTTTTTCGTCAGTTTAATCAGGTTCATTCCTTTTGCTCCTGCAGAGCGGCTCGATTCTTCCGCTTTTTGAAATCGCACTGAATACATGCGGTATGACCCCCTTTTTTCTTCATCCAAGAAAATGATAGTAAACACTATCATTACATTGTAAAGAGGGAGGAAGAAACTGTCAAAGATACAAAGACCTAAACCTTCTCATCCTTTCGGCTGAAGAAAGGTAGTTCGATTCATCTGGTTAATGGTTCAATGGATTTATATTCACATTTTTTTTGACAGATGATTGAAGACTGCTGAAAAAGGGTATTGTGATAGCAGGGGAACGATTGTCCGATTCTTCATTTTTTACTATAATCAGATGAGATGAAGAATTCCCGAGGAGGGTTTTTGTGATTACAAAAGCCGTTTTTGCATTATGTTTCCCTTTTATGCTGGTCGTCCTTTTTACGCGCGTCACGTTTAACCACTATGTGGCGATCGCTCTCACAGCCGCACTGCTTTTCGCATCCTATTTAAAGGGTTACACCGAAACGTATTTTATCGTTGGATTGGATGTCGTATCGCTGGTGGCCGGAGGGCTGTACATGGCCAAAAAAGAAGCAGACAAAAAGAAAGACAATGCCTGACATGGTGAATATGAAATAGAATGCCTGCTTTTACGCCATAAAAGCAGGTTTTTTATACAAAAATTAACTTGGTAAAAATAAACCATCGAACTTTAGTTCGTATTTTTAGTGATTTTGCCCGTCATTGTGTTACTATATCAATAGGAAGATTTCGTAAAGAAACGGAGGCTTTTTTGTGAAAGATCGTTTTGAGTTAGTCTCGAAATATCAGCCCCAGGGAGATCAGCCGCAAGCGATTGAGAAGCTTGTCAAAGGCATACAGGAAGGCAGAAAACACCAGACTCTCCTGGGTGCGACAGGGACGGGCAAAACCTTTACCGTGTCCAATCTGATTAAAGAAGTGAATAAACCGACACTGGTCATTGCCCATAACAAAACCCTTGCCGGACAGCTGTACAGCGAGTTCAAGGAATTTTTTCCGAACAACGCTGTCGAGTATTTTGTCAGCTACTATGATTATTATCAGCCGGAGGCGTACGTGCCTCAAACGGATACTTTTATAGAGAAAGACGCAAGCATTAATGATGAAATTGATAAACTGAGACACTCCGCGACATCCTCTCTGTTTGAACGGAGAGATGTCATCATTATCGCGAGTGTGTCATGCATATACGGCCTCGGTTCGCCTGAAGAATACCGGGAAATGGTCGTGTCGCTCAGACCGGAAATGGAGATTGAGCGGAACGAGCTGCTGAGAAAGCTTGTGGATATCCAGTATGCCCGCAATGATATCGACTTTCAGCGCGGGACGTTCCGCGTGCGCGGAGACGTTGTGGAAATCTTTCCGGCTTCCCGTGACGAACATTGTATCAGAGTGGAATTTTTCGGAGACGAAATTGAGCGGATCAGGGAGGTCGACGCTTTGACCGGAGAAATTCTCGGCGACCGTGACCATGTCGCGATTTTCCCGGCTTCCCACTTCGTCACCCGGGCGGAAAAGATGGAAAAAGCGATTCTGAATATTGAACAGGAGCTTGAGGAGCGCTTGAAAGTGATGCACGAAAACGGCAAGCTCCTTGAAGCGCAGCGGCTTGAGCAGCGGACGAGGTATGATCTTGAAATGATGCGGGAAATGGGTTTTTGCTCAGGGATCGAGAACTATTCAAGACATTTGACGCTCCGTCCGCCGGGCTCTACGCCGTATACGCTGCTTGATTATTTTCCGGACGATTTTATGATTGTCGTTGATGAATCACATGTGACGATTCCGCAGGTGCGCGGCATGTTCAACGGTGACCAGGCGAGAAAACAGGTGCTTGTCGATCACGGGTTCCGCCTCCCGTCAGCGCTTGACAACCGTCCGCTCCGATTCGAGGAATTTGAAAAGCATATGCACAATATCGTGTACGTGTCGGCGACTCCGGGACCGTATGAAATTGAGCATACGCCGGAAATGATCGAGCAGATCATCAGACCGACGGGACTCCTCGATCCCCTCATTGACGTCCGTCCGATCGAAGGACAGATTGATGATTTGATCGGCGAGATTCAGGCGAGGATTGAACGGAATGAACGCGTTCTCGTGACGACTTTAACGAAAAAAATGTCAGAGGATCTGACCGATTATCTCAAGGAAATCGGCATCAAGGTCAATTATCTGCATTCCGAGATTAAGACGCTTGAACGGATTGAAATCATCCGTGACCTCCGCCTCGGAAAACATGATGTGTTAATCGGCATCAACCTGCTGAGGGAAGGGCTTGATATTCCGGAAGTATCACTTGTCGCCATTCTCGATGCGGATAAAGAAGGCTTCCTCCGTTCTGAACGTTCGCTGATTCAGACGATCGGACGGGCGGCACGAAACGCGGAAGGCCGCGTCATCATGTATGCCGATAAAATCACGAATTCGATGGAGATCGCAATTAATGAAACGAAGCGCCGACGGGAACAGCAGGAGCGCTTTAACGAAATTCACGGCATTACGCCGCAAACGATCAATAAGGAAATCCGCGATGTGATCCGCGCGACGCAAGCCGCTGAGGATAAAGAAGAATATAAAACAAAAGCCGCGCCTAAACTGGCGAAGATGACGAAGAAAGAACGCCAGAAAGTCGTTGAGCAAATGGAGCACGAAATGAAAGAAGCGGCCAGAGCGCTTGATTTCGAGCGGGCGGCAGAGCTTCGTGATTTACTGTTAGAGCTTAAAGCGGAAGGATGATGAACACATGGCAATTGACCGGATCGAGGTGAAAGGCGCAAGGGCGCACAATTTAAAAAACATTGATGTAACGATTCCCCGGGATCAGCTCGTCGTCGTGACGGGGCTGTCCGGATCGGGAAAATCATCCCTTGCCTTTGACACCATTTACGCGGAAGGACAGAGGCGGTATGTTGAATCGCTTTCTGCCTATGCGCGCCAATTTTTAGGGCAGATGGATAAGCCGGACGTTGATGCGATCGAAGGGCTTTCTCCGGCGATCAGCATTGATCAGAAAACGACGAGCCGCAATCCGCGGTCAACCGTCGGAACAGTAACGGAGATTTATGATTATCTCCGGCTCTTATACGCGAGAGTCGGGAAGCCGCACTGCCCGGAGCACGGCATTGAAATTACGTCGCAAACGATCGAACAGATGGTTGACCGGATTCTTGAATATCCGGAGCGGACGAAGCTTCAAGTGCTTGCGCCGATCATCTCAGGCAGAAAAGGCGCCCATGTCAAAGTGCTTGACCAAATCAGAAAGCAAGGTTACGTAAGGGTGCGGATTGACGGAGAAATGGCCGAGCTTTCCGACGATATTGAACTTGAAAAAAACAAAAAGCATTCCATTGAAGTGGTCATTGACCGGATTGTCGTCAAGGAAGGGGTTGCCGCCCGGCTTTCCGACTCACTGGAAACCGCGCTCCGCTTAGGGGAAGGCCGTGTCATGATAGATGTCATCGGTCAGGAAGAGCTGATGTTCAGCGAGCATCACGCCTGTCCGCTGTGCGGTTTTTCTATCGGGGAGCTTGAACCCCGGCTGTTTTCGTTTAACAGCCCGTTCGGTGCCTGCCCGACTTGTGACGGTCTCGGTTTGAAGCTGGAAGTGGACCCTGAGCTTGTCATTCCCAATCCTGAACTGTCATTAAAGGAACACGCCATCGCGCCGTGGACGCCGATCAGTTCACAATATTATCCGCAGCTGCTTCAGGCGGTCTGCCGCCATTACGGCATTGATATGGAGACTCCGGTCAAAGACCTGCCGAAGCATCAGCTTGATAAAGTGCTGTACGGCAGCGGCAATGAACGGATCTACTTTAAATACGAGAATGATTTCGGACAAGTGCGCGAAAATGAAATTGAATTTGAAGGTGTGCTGCGCAATATTGAGAGACGGTATAAAGAGACAAGCTCCGATTATATCCGTGAACAGATGGAGCAGTACATGTCACAGAAGCCGTGCCCGACGTGCAAAGGCTACCGGCTGAAGAAAGAAGCGCTTGCCGTTTTGGTCAACGGGCGCCACATCGGCACCATTACCGAGCTTTCCGTCGGCGATGCGCTGGAATTTTTCAAAAACCTGACGCTGTCTGAGAAAGATATGCAGATTGCCGATTTAATTTTAAGAGAGATTGTGGAGCGTCTCAGCTTTTTAGATAAAGTCGGTCTTGATTACCTGACGCTGAGCAGGGCGGCGGGAACGCTGTCAGGCGGAGAAGCCCAGCGTATCAGGCTTGCGACGCAGATCGGCTCCCGTTTGTCAGGCGTCCTGTACATTCTTGATGAGCCGTCCATCGGCCTTCACCAGCGTGACAATGACCGTCTGATCAGCGCGCTGAAAAACATGAGGGATCTCGGCAATACACTGATTGTCGTGGAGCATGATGAAGATACGATGATGGCTGCCGATTACTTGATAGATATCGGCCCGGGCGCCGGCATTCACGGCGGCCGCGTCATATCGGCGGGGACGCCTGAAGAAGTGATGAATGATGCGGATTCTCTGACCGGACGTTATTTGTCAGGGGCTCAATTCATCCCGATGCCTCCGGAGAGAAGAAAGCCTGACGGCCGGTTCATTGAAATCAAAGGTGCTTCAGAAAACAACCTGAAAAAAGCGAACGCCAAATTCCCGCTCGGCACTTTTACGGCGGTGACAGGTGTGTCCGGTTCCGGAAAAAGCACGCTTGTGAATGAAATTCTGCATAAGGCGCTTGCGCAAAAGCTTCATAAAGCCAAAGCGAAACCGGGAAGCCATAAAGAAATCAAAGGCCTTGACCATCTTGATAAGGTGATCGACATCGACCAGGCACCGATCGGCCGGACACCGAGATCAAATCCGGCAACTTACACGGGTGTGTTTGATGATATCCGCGATGTATTCGCGCAGACAAATGAAGCAAAGGTGCGCGGCTATAAAAAAGGCCGGTTCAGTTTTAATGTAAAAGGCGGGCGCTGTGAGGCCTGCCGCGGCGACGGCATCATCAAAATTGAGATGCACTTCCTTCCTGACGTGTACGTTCCGTGTGAAGTATGCCACGGCAAACGTTACAACCGGGAGACGCTGGAGGTCACATACAAAGGAAAAAGCATTTCCGACGTTCTGGATATGACGGTGGAAGATGCTCTGTCTTTCTTTGAAAATATCCCGAAAATCAAACGCAAGCTTCAAACGCTTGCTGATGTCGGACTCGGGTATGTGACGCTCGGCCAGCCGGCGACGACGCTGTCAGGCGGAGAAGCGCAGCGCGTCAAGCTCGCTTCCGAGCTGCATAAGCGTTCCACCGGCCGGACGCTGTATATTCTGGACGAACCGACGACAGGCCTCCACGTTGATGATATCGCAAGGCTTTTGGTTGTGCTTCAAAGACTCGTCGATAACGGTGATACCGTTTTGGTCATTGAACACAATCTCGATATCATTAAAACGGCGGACTACATCGTCGATCTGGGACCTGAAGGCGGAGCGGGCGGCGGCATGATCGTAGCCTCCGGGACGCCCGAAGAAGTTGTCGAAGTGAAAGAATCATATACGGGCCGCTATCTGAAACCGGTAATGGAACGCGATAAAAAACGGATGAAAACATTGCTGGCCGAAAAAGAAACGGCAGCCACGTAATAGATCAATAAAAACAGCCCAAAACTCATCGGTTTTGGGCTGTTGTTGTTACAGGCTTTTTTTCTGTTGGGGAAGCTGTCTGCTTAAATGCATTAAGTCCTGCAGAATATGGGTGCTGCTGCTGTCCAGCAGCACTTTTATATATTGGATATCATGGGAAATGGGAAGAGGGGCTGCTTTGATCTGTTCCAATTCAGCCAGCATTTCGCTGTTCATTCTTTTCTGTTCGCGAATTAAATTTCGAAGACTCTCTTCCGTTACTTGGGCGTTTTCGGGATCTTTCTCCATTTGTATGTCCTCCTTGCATACGGTCAGGCTTTGTTACATATTGTAATCGGTTCGGGGAAAAGATTCTATAGTGAAATCTCTGAAACCAAAAATTACGTATAACGAAGCATGTCCTTAGCATGAAAATGAAACTCGCTCATTCGTCATACGTATGTATAAGGAAGGGTTTTTTACATCACGGCACAGGGAGTGTTTTTATTGAACCGAAATCAAGCGATTATCGCATCAATCTGTTATTTCAGCGTGTTTCTCGCGCCGCTCATTCTTCCGATTGTGGCTTATTTTGTCGTCGATGAAAAAGAGACGAAGCGGCATGCCATGCGCGCTCTGATTTCCCATATCATTCCGTTTGCGGGCTTGCTGATTGTGACCGCGGGTGTTGTCGGCGGATTGATTACGGCCCAGGGGGAGAGTATGATGCCCGTTTTTGTTATGATAACAGGAGCAGCTGTTTATTTTCTGATCCTCATCGGAATGGTCATTTGGAATATCGTGCAGGGAATTAAGGTGTTACGCCAGGTGTAAGAAAAGTCGGGGGAGGAGTTTTGTATGAAACAGGAGAAAGAACGGATTTTAAAGCTTGTGGAAGACGGGATGCTGACGGCGCAGGAAGCACTGACGCTCATTGAAAAACTGGATCATGAATATAAAGAAAAAGAAGAGCAGATCACCGCATTATCTGCGGAGGTTCAGGAACCTGCGGAAGATTTCGAAAACGGGGCAAAAGAAAGCCAAAAGCCGTCGCTCGGGGCGAAGCTGTTCGACTGGATTGATTCTGCCGTCAAAAAAGTGAAGGAAGCGGATCTTGATCTGAATTTCGGCCACGCACACGAAGTGCAGCATATTTTTCAATTTAAAGACAGTGAATTCTCGGCCATTGATATGCAGATCGCAAACGGCAGCGTCAATATCGTGCCGTGGGCGGATGAAGATATCAGAGCGGAGTGCCAGGCGAAAGTGTACCGGGCGGACAGTCAGGAGGCGGCGCGCACCGCATTTCTTCAGCACATTGAGTGTGAAGTGAAGGGCAATAAGTTTTTTGTCCGCACGGAAAAGAAAACGATGAAAACCAATGTTACGCTTTATGTTCCCCAGAAAGAGTACGATAAGATAAGAGTGAAGCTGTTTAACGGACCGATCAGAGGGGAACATTTACATGTAAAAGAATTCTCGGCGAAAACGACAAACGGCGTTCTGTCATTCTCTCATTTGACGGCTGAGAAAGCGTCGGCGGAAACGGCTAACGGACAAATCAAGCTGGCCGGACATCAATGCGGCGCGATTGAAGCGGAAACGATCAACGGCTTGATTGATTTGCGCGGATCGAGTGAATCCATTGACGTTCAAAGCTTTAACGGCAATATCATGCTTACCGTGACAGCGCCCCACTGCCGCTCCATCTACACGAAAACGACGACCGGAAACGTGGAGATCGCCCTGCCTGATGATTCGGCGGTGAAAGCGGAGCTCAAAAGCAATCTCGGCTCTCTCAGCCATGAGCTGATTGATGCGGAAATTTTAAAGGAAAAGAATGATACCATTCAAAAAGAACTGATGCTGGCATCAAATCAAGGCCATGATCAGCATCTCTCGATTTTCTCAGAATCGTTAACAGGAGCCATTAAGCTCAAGCATACTCAGAGGTGATGGGATGAAAAGACTTTACCGTTCAGAAAAAAATCGTAAAATCGCCGGCGTCGTCGGCGGTTTGGCGGAGTACATCAATATGGATGCGTCGCTTTTGCGCATTATAACCGTTGTATTAGCGCTTGTCACGAGCGGAATCGTGCCGATTGTATATATTATCTGGTGTTTTGTTGTACCATTAGAAGGAGATTTGAAATAAATGATCAAATGGGCAGTCAGCATTTTAGTAAATGCTTTATTATTAATCGTTATCGCGGGATATTTTGATTCCGTCCATATCAGCAGTATCGGAGCGGCTGTCATCGCCAGTGTGATTCTTTCTGTGTTAAATGTGCTGATCAAACCGATCATCGTCATATTGACATTGCCTGTCACGGTTGTGACCCTCGGCCTCTTTCTGTTTGTCATCAACGCCATTACGTTAATGATGACCGCAGCCTTGATGGGAGACAGCTTTCAGATTGACGGGTTCGGCACCGCCATTTGGGCATCCGTCGTGCTGTCCGTTTTCCACTTGCTGATCCAAAAAGGCATATTGGAGCCGCTTAGAAAAGGATAAAAAACAAGCTGTCCCGAGAGGGCAGCTTTTTTATGTGCGGTTTACATAAGCGGCAGCCTCCTGACGCAACATAATGCATAGGGAGGTAATGAGATGAAACTTGTGATGACGCTCTTTTTTCTGATTGGTTTGCTTTGTGTGAGTCCTTCTGCGGATGCGGCGCGCAAAGAATCGGCAATCCCCGTGAATCAGCAGGAATTCGGACAGCCGCCTCATTACATACCGCTTCTGGAGAACCCTCCCCAAATCGAAGTAAAGGCGGAAATGAAAAGAAACCTGTTCATACAGGCTCATGTACGGAATGCTGACTATCAAGCGTTTTCGGCGTTTCTTTTTTATAAACAAAGCAATGAGCTGGGGTTTAAGATGGTGCCGATGGAGCCCGCGCCAGGCGCAATCCGGCTGTTTACGGCCCAGGTTTCAAAACGGGATATCTGGAATGGAGAATTGGAATATTACCTCGTTTTCACCAACGGCAGACAGCGGGCGGAATCGGAGAAAAAGCGGCTGAAGCTGGACGGCTATCAAGCCGATTTGAATCATATTCCCGAGCTGATGATTACGGAGCTTGCGGTTGATACGAAAAATGAAGACGGCGCTGATGCCTATGAATTTATCGAGGTGTATAACACGACGGACAGGCCCATTCATTTTAAAGACTATCATATCCGCTACCGCTATCCGAAGGAAGGGCCGGAATCAGATATGATATGGAGGCCGAAAGAAGATACCGTCATTCCGTCAGGCGGGACTTACGTGTTTTGGCTGAGACGCGCCGCATCAGAACTGACGATAGATGATTTCAACCGCTATTACGGGACACGTCTGAAGGAAGGAGAACATCTCGCCGTCATCGAAGGGACGGACGGAATGTCCAACGGCCGCCCGCGTACGGTCGTGCTGTCGGCAAATACCGGCAAGGATATCGCCTCAGCGCAATACCGGAAACACGCTTTCCGCCGGCTGACTTCTTTGCTGTACAAATATCCGCTGAACGGAACGGGAGAATTGCTGAAGATCTCCACGAGCGAGCATAAGCCGTCACCGGGCTCCGTTTTTCAGGCGCAGATTCCGCAGCAGAAAAGGGTGATCAAACCCGACAAGGAAAAACCGGTCATCGAAGACCTTACAGACAGAAAGCCCGTCCGGCCCGCTGAAAGCATTGAATTAAAGGCTGACATAAAAGACAAAAACCTTGTCAAAACAGCCGCGTTTTATTACCGGACCAATGAGAAAAAACCATTCAAACGAATTCTGGCCGAAAAAGACCGCAACGACAGCTTATACCATCACATTCTTTATTCCCCGGAACTGCTCGGCCAGGATCAGCTTGAGTATTATATCGCAGCCAGTGATGGAGAAAATGAAGCAAAAACGCCCGTCAAGATGATTGACATTGAACAGACGAGCAAATCACACGGACTCAGAATGAATGTTGAACCAGAAGATACGATATCCGGCACCTATCTGCTCAAAGCGACTTCCGACGTCAGCGCCGATAAGATCAAGCTGTGGATTGACGGCAAGCGGCAGGAGACCCGTCCGGCGCTGGAAAAAGAGGTCTATTTCGCCTTCGATGCCCGGAAAACGAATCTTTATTTTCAAAACACCGTCATGATGGAAAACGAGGTGCTGCACATTTTTGACGATCCGTCTCACCGCTACAGAACGCACTCGGTTCTGCTTCCGGAACGTCTGCTGCAAAAAGGGGGCAAAACACAGAAAGTATCCATCCGTTCGGGCTCAAAGGTTTCTCCGTACGACACGGGAGAGAATCGGGATGATTTTGTCGTGAAACATGCCCGTCTGGTGCTTTCGGACGGAACGGTGATCAAAGACGGGAAGACGGATCAGGCTGAACAGCTGTTTATCGGTGACGGCAGGCGGGCGAATCAGCAGAAGACCTTCTCATTCAGCCTGCCGGATCATTTGTTTACGTCACGGCTGCTGCCGTGGAACACGGCGAAGCTTTCGGAAGGCTATCACCATATTTTTGTCAGTGACGGTGAGGAGCAGCTGAGCCAATCTGTGCGGGTGGACAATTCGGGGCCGAAGATTGTCCCGGGTATTAAAGAAGGCGCGGCGCTGAAAGGTAATGTTGAGCTGAACGCGGACATCCGTGACAATTGGAGCAAAGTGGAAGAGGTGAAAGCGTTTTTGGACGGAGAAAGCATTACGCTCCCGCATCACACGTCATCAGCCGATCTCAAGCCCGGAAAGCACACCCTTACCATCATTGCGGCAGACCTTGCCGGAAATGAAACAACGTCCGTCCGCACCTTCCATATCAAACGGGAGGAGCCGAACCAGCCGGAGCTTGCCGGTCAAAAAATCGGCGCCCGCAAAGCAAAGCTGTCCGTCCGGGTAAAAGACCCGACGAAGGATGACATGAATGTATCATTTTATCGCGGCTTCCGTTATACCGCGCGGAATCCGGGCAGCGTGAAAGTGTATAAACACGCCTCATTAACGGAACCGCCGAAGGGCATAAAAGAAAATGAAATGCCGTTTACCCTGCCGGAAATGAACCGTATCTCGGCAAATGACGGAAAAACCGTTTCGGCGGAAAGTATGGAGCGTTTTCCTTATCACCGGTTCGAAGTCTCCGTTGACCCGTCTATCGACGAAACGGATCTGGCCGAGGCGGTCTGGAAAGGAAGCTCTCTGCCCGGCCGAAAGGTAACCATGTATATTTGGAATTACCGGACAAGCCGCTGGCAGGAGGCGGACAGCGTCCTTGCCAAAGATAAAAAGCCGTTTACATTAAAAGCCGCCGTTTCCGCAGCGGATGTGGTGAAGAACTCAAAAATGAATGTCATCGTGCAGGATCAAATACCGGCGAAAGGCAATTACACGTTTGTCTGGATGTCGGATACACAGTATTACGCACAAGGGCACCCGCACATTTTTGACAAAATGACGGAGTGGATCAAAGAAAATAAGGAAAAGCACAATATTAAATATGTCTTTCATACCGGTGATATTGTCGATGATTCAATGGTGATGAAACAGTGGAAAAACGCCGACCACTCCATGCGGACGCTTGACAAGGCGGGAATTCCGTACGGAGTGCTTGCCGGCAATCACGACGTCGGCCATAAAGACGGCACATACCGAACCTTCGGGGATTTCTTCGGGAGCCGCCGGTTTGAACAGAACATGCATTACGGCGGATCATACAAAAATAACCGCGGGCATTATGATCTGCTGTCGGCAAGCGGGAACGATTTTATTATGATTTATATGGGCTGGGGCATTACGGAACAAGAGATTGACTGGATCAATCAAGTGCTGAAGAGGTATCCGGACCGAACCGCCATCTTATGCTTTCATGAGTACTTGCTTGTGAGCGGAAATCGAAGCCCGATCGGGGAGACGATCTATCGAAAAGTCGTCAAGCCGAATCGCAATGTGGCGATGGTATTAAGCGGTCATTACCATAACGCCATGAAAAAAACCGATGCGCTTGACGATGACGGGGACGGAAAACCGGACCGCCTCGTCCACCAAATTCTGACCGACTACCAGGACGGTCCGGAAGGGGGGCAGGGCTTTATGCGCATTATGCAATTTGATCAGGCCGCCAATCAGGTTCACATGTTCTCCTACTCGCCGTACACGGATGACATCAATTACTATGACACCGATCTGTTCGCTGATAAAGACGAATTCTCAGCAGAAATGGATTTACAGCCGAAGAGGAAAAGGGTAGCGACCGATTATTTTGAATGCAACGTCTATACGAACGAACTGCTCGGTCATAAAAAACACGTAAAAAGCGGAAAAACCGCAAATTGGGTCTGGGACGGCCTGCAGCCTGATTCCGTTTATTACTGGTATACCGTCGTGAAGGACCCGTACAACGGCAAAACAATATCACCGCTGTGGATGTTCAAAACGGGAAATACGCCGTATCACCCGGCTCCGGATCAGTTTGATTTCAGGCATGCCTCAAACCCATAACGAAAACATACAGCTTGCTGATCGGTCAGAAGAAAATCTGACGGTCAGCAGGTTTTTTTCTGTTCGTAAATGGCGGCGCCCTGCTGTGATAAGTGTTTTTGACTTTTTTATGTCCCTTTTCTATACTAAAATCGATTGGTTTTCGTAATATGCAGGAGGAAACATAATGAACAGTAAAACCGGGACAAAAGAAAGAATTATTCAAACCTCTGCATATCTTTTTCAGATTCAGGGATACCATGCGACTGGTTTGAATCAAATTATAAAAGAGAGCGGAGCACCCAGAGGGTCCGTGTATCATCACTTTCCAAACGGAAAAGAAGAACTCGCCATTGCGGCGATCAAATATACGGGAAGATGCGTTGAAAAGCAGATACAGAATAGTATGTCTCAATCCGCGGACCCTGTAGAAGCGATTCAGCACTTTATTCATGTAACGGCTGAACAGTTTAATGACCCTCAGAATATTGAGGGCGTGCCGGTTGGATTGCTGGCAGGTGAGACCGCTCTGATCAATGAAACGTTAAGATGCACATGTGTTGAGGTGTTCAAGAAGTGGACGGATGTGTTTGCGGCAAAATTTCTTGAGCATGGGTTTGAACAAGAGGAAGCGGAGAAGCTTGGGATGACAATCAACTCGATGATTGAAGGCGCAATCATGTTTTCACTGGCTCATAAAAACAAAGAACCGCTGCTGCTGATTTCAAAGCAGGTTCCGTATATTGTCCAAAACAGAGGGTAGCATTTTATTACTCTTTTCTTTATAAAATAGATACCAGAACCCCAGCCTCTTCGTTTTGACAGAGTCATAGAGAACATTCACCGGCTTGATTTGAAAATGGCAGATCAAAAAAACATCTCCAACCCGTAACGGTTGGAGATGTTTCATTTCACCCTGTCCATATAATGCACGAATGTGTAGCGGTCGCCTCTGTAGGCGGATTTGACGTGCTCAAAGGCAGTGCCGTCCTGCAGATAAGTGGTCCGCTTGATATAGAGGACGGGCGCGCCGGGCTGAATACCGAGCAGCTCAGCTTCTTCCTCAGAAGCGGCTCCCGGTTCAAGCTCTTGTTTTGCCCGTGAGATCTGCATCTGATTGTACGCTTCAATATGCTCATACATGGATGATTGAAAATGGGAGGCATCCAATTTTCCCGCCTTGTCAAACGGGATATACGATGCCTCAATCGCCATCGGGATATCATTTGCCAGCCGGACGCGGATGATTTTATGAAGCGTTGCCGGATAGCCGCATCCCAGGATAGAAGATAATTCTTCCGTCGCCTGAATCAGCTGGTATTCGGCAAGTCTGCTCCCCGGCTTCATGCCCCGGCTTCTCATATCTTCGGTGAAGCTTGTCAGCCCTTGAAGCGGCTGTTCCATCTTCAGTTTGCTGACGAACGTTCCCCGGCCTTTCTGTCTGTATAAAAATCCTTCATTCACCAGATTGGAAAGCGCCTGACGCACCGTCATGCGGCTGATGCCGAATTGTTCGGCGTATTCCCGCTCCGACGGAAGCAGCGCATCCGCTTTCAGCTCGCCGTTTTTGATTTGTGTTTTTAATTGTTCCATAATCTGAAAGTAAATTGGAATCGGAGATTGTTTATCAATCTGCATAGGTCAAATCCTTTCAATCGCCGCCCGCAGCCTTTTCATCAATCAAGACCGTCACATCCGGATGCGCGTGCAGGGCGGAGGCGGGGAATGCTTCGCTGACGCGCCCGTCCAGAAGCTGCTTCACCGCTTGGGCCTTGCTTTTTCCGGATGCCATGATCAGAATCCGTTTGCCGGACAAAATCGTCCCGATCCCCATTGTCAGGGCTTTTTCAGGGACTTGATCAATTGACGGAAAGTACCGCGCATTCGCCTGTCTTGTCTCTTCATTCAGCTCAACGACATGGGTTCGGGATTCAAATGGCGTCCCGGGTTCATTAAAGCCGATATGGCCGTTGTGTCCGATGCCTAAAAGCTGTATATCCGCTCCGCCGAGTGTTTGAATCAATCGGTCATAGCGCCCGCATTCGGCATCAAGATCGTCTGCCCGTCCGTCAGGGAGAAAGTGGCGGTCCTTTCGGCTGTCGATATGTGCAAAAAAATGTGTATTCATATAATAATGATAGCTGTTTTTGTCCTCGGGAGAAAGCCCGGCGTATTCATCAAGGTTGATCGTCGTGACATTCCGGAATGACAAGCCTTCTGAGCGGTGCATCCGCACAAGTTCTTTGTATACGCCTTCAGGAGTGCCCCCCGTCGCAAGGCCGAGAACGGCATCCGGCTTTTGTTTCACTGTTTCAGCAATAATCGCTGCGGCTTTTTCACTTAATTCTTCATAATGTCTACATGTGATAACATTCATGTCCAATCAGCCTCCCTTGAGATATATGCGGTGTTTCCGCGGCAAATCGTGGCCAGCACGCCGCACTGTCCGTCCGTCAGAACAACGTCGGCGTCTTTTCCTTCGGCGATGCTTCCTTTACGGTCGAATATGCCGAGGCGGCGGGCCGCATTTGCCGATGTCATATTTGCTATATCCAGCCATGAGCAGTTTGTAAACCTGCGCATGAGCGCCGCGCCTTCATTCATTTTTAAAATGGAACCGGCCAGCGTTCCGTCAGAGAGAAGCGCCGTGTCCCCGCGAACGGTGACTTTTTGTCCGCCGAACTCGTATTCTCCGTCCTTAAGCCCTTTTGCCCGCATGGAGTCTGTAATCATGATCAGGTTTTGGCTTCCTTTCGCCAAATAAGCAAGCTTTACAGCCAAAGGATGGGAATGAATGCCGTCAGTGATCAGCTCCGCCGTGATGCGGCCGCAGGCGAGAGCCGTGCCGATACCCCCCGGCTCACGGTGATGAAAGGAGCTCATGGCGTTAAAGAGGTGCGTCATATGCACCGCCCCGGCATCCGCCGCTTTTTGTAAAAGCTCGGCTCCTGCGTCTGTGTGTCCCATTGACGGGATGATGTTTTGGTCTTTTAAATAACGGATCAGGCTGAAATCAGGATCTTCTTCCGGCGCAAGCGTCACGATTTTGATCAGCCCTCCCGAGAGCCGCTCCCATTTCTGAAAGAGCCCGGCATCAGCAGGAGTAATCCATTGTTTCGGCTGTGCTCCCGCCTTTTTCGGAGAGACAAACGGTCCTTCTAAATGAATGCCGATCAACTCAGCGCCTTTTTGGGCCTGCGGTGAGGAAGACGCCCATTTTTTGGCGTTGATGAGCGCTTTTTCAATGTTTTCGTGCTGCTGTGTGATCGTTGTCGCTAAAAAAGCGGTTGTTCCTTCTTCGGGCAGCCGGGCGGACAGTGTATCAAGAGCTGCAACATCAGCATCCATCGTATCCGCGCCGTATCCGCCGTGAATATGAATATCAATCATTCCGGGAAGCGCATACGAGCCCGCGGGCGCCTTCCATTCCTTCTCATACGTTTCTTGCGGTCTTGTTTTTCCCGCGTAAGAAATGATGCCGTCCTTTATACCGAGAAAACCGTTTCGGATGATTTCTTTTTCTGTTACGATGTCCGCACCGCTGATTAACAAGCTTTCAGCCACTTTAAAACACGCCTTTCTGGTTAGTTGTTAGTTTTATTTTACTCCTTTTCAGACTAGTTATCTAGACCAGTTATGCCGGAATTGTATAAATCTGTTTTGGTTCAGACAGTAAAGTGATAAAATATAACTGTTCAAAGCTCGGAACATCCCAGAACAGGAGGAACATATCTTGGCAAAGGTTCGGACCAAAGACGTAATGGAACAGTTCCATTTAGAATTGATCAGCGGAGAAGAAGGGATTAACCGCCCGATTACGATGAGTGATTTATCACGGCCCGGTATTGAAATCGCCGGTTATTTTACATATTACCCGAGAGAACGGGTGCAGCTTTTAGGAAAAACGGAGCTGTCATTTTTCGATCAGCTTCCCGAGGAAGATAAGAAACAGCGGATGAAATCGCTGTGCACCGATGTGACGCCGGCTATCATACTTTCCAGAGATATGCCGATCCCGCCGGAGCTTGTAGAAGCTTCCGAGCAAAACGGCGTGCCTGTGCTCAGATCCCCTCTGAAAACAACCAGGCTGTCAAGCAGGCTGACGAATTTTCTTGAAAGCCGTCTCGCGCCGACAACGGCCATTCACGGCGTGCTTGTGGATATATACGGCGTCGGCGTGCTCATTACGGGAAAAAGCGGCGTCGGTAAAAGTGAAACGGCGCTGGAGCTTGTCAAACGAGGTCATCGTCTTGTCGCGGATGACTGCGTTGAAATCCGGCAGGAGGATCAGGATACCCTTGTCGGGAACGCGCCTGATCTGATTGAGCATCTGCTCGAAATCAGGGGGCTCGGCATTATAAATGTCATGACGCTGTTCGGGGCGGGCGCCGTCAGAAGCAATAAAAGAATTACTATCGTCATGGACCTTGAGCTTTGGGAGCAAGGAAAGCAATACGACCGTCTCGGACTTGAAGAAGAAAAAATGAAAATCATTGATACGGAAATTACAAAACTGACCATTCCCGTCCGCCCGGGGCGGAATCTCGCCGTTATTATCGAAGTTGCGGCGATGAACTTCAGATTGAAGCGGATGGGCTTAAATGCTGCCGAACAATTCACGAATAAGCTGGCGGATGTCATTGAGGACGGCGAACAAGACGAATAGGAGTTGGCAATAATATGAATGAAGCTGGAACACCGATCAATCCGATTGCCTTGCAGCTCGGGCCTTTATCCGTGCACTGGTACGGCATCATTATCGGCGCGGGCGCGTTAATAGGGCTTTGGATGGCCATGAGGGAGAGTGAAAAGCGGGGGCTGAAAAAGGACATTTTTATTGATCTTGTTCTTTTCGCCATCCCGATCGCAATCATTTGCGCAAGGGCATATTATGTGCTTTTCGAGTGGAGCTATTACTCGGAACACCCCGGGGTAATCATTAAAACTTGGAAAGGCGGCATTGCGATTCACGGCGGATTAATCGGCGCGATCGCAACGGGAATTGTCTTTTCAAAAGTAAGAGGCATCTCATTCTGGAAGCTGGCGGATATTGCCGCGCCGAGTATTCTGCTCGGACAGGCCATCGGACGCTGGGGGAACTTTATCAACCAGGAGGCTCACGGTGAAGCGGTCAGCCGGTCATTTTTGGAAAGTCTGCATCTTCCGGATTTCATCATTAATCAGATGTACATAGACGGACAATATTATCACCCGACGTTTTTGTATGAATCGCTGTGGAGTTTTGCGGGCGTCGTGATTCTGCTTCTGCTCCGCCGCGTGAACCTGCGCAGGGGCAATCTGTTTTTGACGTATGTGATCTGGTATTCAATCGGCAGATACTTTATTGAGGGAATGCGGACGGACAGCCTGATGCTTACGAGCCAGCTTCGGATCGCGCAGGTCATTTCCATTGTGCTGATTGTACTTGCGATTATTTTAATGATTTTCAGACGCATGAAGGGGTATGCCGATAAGCGGTATGCTGACATGGACTGACGACTGAAATCGGAAAGGACATAAGATGACTGATAAACGTGTAACCGCCATTTTATTCGATCTCGACGGCACGCTGATTGACACGAATGAACTGATTATCGCTTCTTACCTTCATACGCTTGATCATTATTGCCCGGGGCAGTTCAAAAGGGAAGATGTACTTCCGTTTATCGGCCCGCCTCTGTACGAAACGTTTTCAGGCATTAATGCTGAAAAGTGCGATGAGATGATCAGCATGTACAGAGCATTCAACCATGAAAAGCACGATGAGCTCGTCAAGGAGTACGAAACGGTTTATGAAACGCTTGATGAATTGAAAAAAGCGGGCTATCAGCTCGGTATTGTCACCACAAAGCTGAGGGATACAGTCAATATGGGATTGAAGCTGACAGGCATCGGGGCGTTTTTCGATACTGTCGTCACGCTTGATGATGTAAAGCACCCGAAGCCTGACCCCGAGCCTGTGCGGCTTGCGCTCAGCCGGCTTGGGTGCGATCCGTCGGAAGCCATCATGGTCGGTGACAATTATCACGATGTCATGGCGGGAAAAAACGCCGGCACGAAAACAGCCGGCGTCGCGTGGACGATTAAAGGCGCACAGGCGCTTTCCGCCTATGAACCCGATTATATGCTCGAGAAAATGAGTGATTTATTGCACATCACCGGAGTGAAGTAACCCGTGAGAAAAACAGACCGCCATCCGGTTTCAGGTGCAAATTCATTGTGGCATGTTTATCAGACGGTTCCCTTTCTGAAGGTGATGAAAAATTTCATCATCATTCAGATCGCAAGGTATACGCCGTTTTTAAGCGTGAAAAACTGGCTGTACCGAACCTTTTTGAAAATGAATGTCGGAAAACAGACGTCATTCGCGCTGATGGTGATGCCGGATATCATGTTTCCCGAAAAAATCACTGTCGGAAAAAACAGCATTATCGGCTATAATACGACGATTTTGGCTCATGAATATTTAATACATGAGTACCGGACCGGTTTTGTCACAATCGGTGACGAGGTGATGATCGGAGCAAACACAACCATTCTGCCCGGCGTCACCATCGGGGGCGGAGCCGTTGTATCAGCCGGCACGCTGGTGCACAAAGATGTCCCCGCCGGGGCGTTTGTCGGAGGAAACCCGATGAAGCTGATCTATACGCACGAAGAAATGAAAAAACGAATGGAAAACCCCGCAGATTAACGTCAGCGGGGTTTTTTTTATGACTTGATCACAATGGCCTGGCTGCCCATCTGCTTCCAGGCTTTTTCAAAGTCAGACCGGTCTGTTTTTCTGTTTTTATAGCCGTAAGGATCATTAACGTATACATAATCGTGATCATAACCGGTTACGGCTACGCTATGCATGCTGAACGTAATGTCGATCTTTCCGTTCGGCGTATCCCAAGTCTGCATATGATCAACCGGCTTAAAGGATGTGGTGGTAATCACCCAGACCGGCCGCCCTTTTTCAAGCTGGCGGTACACTGAAGAAATGTCTTTTCCCGTAAGATCGTATACTTTGTTTCCCGCATATTCTTTGGCAAGTTTATCAATCGGCTCATGATAAACGCCTAAACCCGGGCCGTTTTCCATATCTCCGGCAAATCCTTCATTCGGATCTCCCTTCAGCCCGCTGCTGTATGTGAGCGGAACTTTATTGATTTTATCCGCCAATGTATTTTTTGACACATGATATCCGGCATTGTTCAAAATCATGGCAAGGCTGGTCACCTCACAGCCATTGTACAGTCTGGGAGAATCCATCTGTCTGTACAGAACGACATTCAGCGGTGACGCGCTCCCTTTTAACGGTGTTTTCTCATCAGGCTCGTCGGACTGCTGATTGAAAAAATTTAAATGAATATCGTTTGTATAGATGTTATATCCCAGATAGACAAGGATGGCTGTCAGAATCAGCACACATAATGTTCCAAGCGTCTTCATTATCAATTATTCTCCCTTGTTTCTGATGAAGCTGTTCTATGTATTATAGCACTTCTGCTCAATATGATTCGATTGTTCCGATATGTTTACAGGTTTGTTCATTCTTTAGCCATGTTTATGGAAAAGAATAGGCGGACATTGGGCGTTGCAATCTATTCTTTTATCTGCTAACATATTATCATATTAGCGAACTAAAGGATTCGGAATTTTCCTTCAGACAAAGCGGAGGTGTAAAAGGCAAATGTTTATGTTTGAGAAACCGCATGGCATGAGAGATACGCTGCCCGGTTTATACGAAGCAAAGAAAAAAGTCCGTTCCACACTGACGGATTTAATTGATAAATGGGGTTATCAGTTTATGGAGACGCCGACCCTTGAATTCTATGAAACAGTAGGCGTCCAGTCAGCCATTGAAGAACAGCAGCTGTTTAAGCTTCTCGATCAGGACGGAAAAACGCTTGTGCTTCGGCCCGACATGACCGGACCGATTGCCAGGGTGGCTGCATCTAAGCTGCACAAACACAATCATCCGCTCAGAGCGGGGTACGCGGCAAGCGTCTATCGCGCTCAGGAGCGGGAAGGCGGACGTCCGGCCGAATTCGAACAGGTCGGCGCGGAGCTGATCGGCGACGGATCAACAAGCGCGGACGCCGAGGTGATTGCGCTGGCGGCCGGCGCTTTGAAAAACGCGGGATTGCACCGGTTTAAAATCGCGATCGGCCATGCCGGACTCGCTGATGAGCTGTTTGTCGAGGTTTTGGGCAATGCCGAGCGGGCGGATGTTCTGCGGCGCTTTCTCTTTGAAAAGAATTACGTGGGATACAGGGAACATGTCAAATCGCTTCCGCTTTCTTCAATAGACAAAAGCCGGCTGCTCGCACTTTTGGAATTGCGAGGCGGGAAAGAGATTTGCGCGAAGGCGGAGGAGATCATCGGAATCTCCGGACAAAGCTTAATTCAGGAGCTGGAAGACCTGTGGGACATTCTTGAGGATTACGGATGTGCCGAGCATATTCGCCTTGATCTGAATATGGTAAGCCATATGAGTTATTACACGGGAATTCTATTCGAAGTGTACGCGGCAAATGTCGGTTTCGTCATCGGAAGCGGCGGACGCTATAACAATCTCCTCGGCCATTTCGGCAGTCCCGCTCCCGCCACGGGCTTCGGGCTCCGTATCGACAGGCTGATTGAAGCGCTCGGCATTCAGGAAGAAACAAGTGAAGCGGACGCCGTGATTTTCAGCAAGGAGCAGCGGGCCCAGGCTATTTTATTCGCGGAGGAAGAAAGGGCGAGAGGCAGAAAAGTCGTCCTGCAGGATCTGGCGGGCATTGAAAATATCGATCATATGACAAAATCATTCGCAAACGTCACATACTTTATCGGTGCCAGAAAGGAAGAGAGGAATGGGTAAGATACTCACAATGGCAATGCCAAAAGGACGGATATTCGAAGAAGCGGCCGGGTTGCTGCGGCAGGCCGGATACAGGCTGCCCGAGGAGTTTGAAGAATCGAGAAAACTGATCATTGACGTTCCTGAAGAAAATCTCCGCTTTATTCTGGCAAAGCCGATGGATGTTACGACTTATGTCGAGCATGGCGTCGCTGATGCCGGTATTGCCGGAAAGGATGTCATGCTTGAGGAAGAGCGTGACGTGTATGAGGTGCTCGATCTGAAAATCAGCAAATGCCATCTCGCCGTTGCGGGGCTTCCCGGGGCGGATTGGAACGGAGTCGCACCGAGGATTGCGACGAAATATCCGAATGTTGCGTCGAGTTATTTCAGAGAGCAGGGCGAGCAGGTGGAAATCATTAAGCTGAACGGCTCCATTGAGCTGGCGCCTTTAATCGGGCTTGCTGACAGAATCGTAGATATCGTATCAACCGGGCGGACATTAAAGGAAAACGGTCTCGTTGAATCAGAACATATTTGTGACATCACATCGCGTTTTATCGTCAATCCGGTCAGCTACCGCATGAAGGATGATGTAATCGACGAAATGGCGGCCAGGCTGGCACGGGTTGTGGAAGGAGAAACGGCAAAATGAACATAACCGCAGTAAAAAGAAGCGAGCGGTTTTCACTGAAGCGTTCCATCGACAGCGGAACCGAAGAGCAGCGGAAAACCGTCAGGGGGATTATTGAAGACGTCAGACAAAACGGTGACAAAGCCGTTTTGGCCTATACAAAAACATTTGATGGCATCAGCCTGAACCAAATGGCCGTGAGCGCAGAGGAAATCACCGAGGCATACCGTCTGCTTGATGATCAGCTGCTGGAAGTGATCAGACAGGCGATTGCCAATATTAAAGAATATCACGAGCGCCAGCTGCAATCCTCTTGGTTTTACCATCGCAAAGACGGCTCGATGCTCGGACAGAAAATAACGGCGCTCGATTCCGCGGGCGTATACGTGCCGGGCGGGACGGCCGCTTATCCGTCTTCCGTTTTAATGAATGTCATCCCCGCGCTCGCTGCGGGAGTGGAACGGATCGTTCTCGTCAGTCCTCCGGGAAAAGA
This sequence comes from Bacillus sp. YH3-2-B2, assembly GCF_053663335.1. NCBI lineage: Bacteria > Bacillati > Bacillota > Bacilli > Caryophanales > Bacillaceae > Bacillus > Bacillus sp. YH3-2-B2. The sequence goes on from NZ_JBSJQE010000002.1 coordinate 603,450, forward strand.
CGGCCGCCTTTCGCCGGGCGTTCTGGCGGCGGCCTCTGAGCTCGGCATAAAAGAAATTTACAAAGCGGGAGGCGCGCAGGCGATTGCCGCGCTCGCTTACGGAACGGAAACGATACAGCCTGTTGATAAGATCACGGGCCCCGGAAATATATTTGTAGCACTCGCGAAGCGCGAAGTCTTCGGCGTTGTGGATATTGACATGATTGCCGGGCCAAGTGAAATCGTGGTCCTGGCAGACGATACGGCGGTGCCCAAAGAAGTCGCCGCTGACCTGCTTTCACAGGCCGAACACGATATGCTCAGTTCAAGCGTGCTTGTCACCGATTCACAGAAGCTTGCCGAAGCGGTATCAGATGAGGTGAATAAACAGCTTCAGACCCTGCCGCGCAAAGAAATAGCCGAAGCGTCGATCAGGGATCACGGCCGCATTTATATTACGGAATCGATGGAAGATGCGGTGGACACGGTGAATGAGCTGGCGCCCGAGCATTTAGAAATCATGACGCATTCGCCGGAGGCTTTGCTTGGAAGCATCAGACACGCGGGGGCGATTTTCTTAGGACGATACAGCGCTGAACCGGTCGGCGATTATTTTGCCGGACCGAATCACGTTTTGCCGACAAACGGAACGGCGCGGTTTTCAAGCCCGCTGAATGTAACAGATTTTCAAAAGAAATCGAGCATCATCTCTTACAGCCGGAAGGCATTTGAAACGCACGCGGACAGCATTTCCGCCTTCGCGAGACTGGAAGGGCTGGAAGCGCACGCAAGATCGATTGAAGCGAGAAACGGAGGAATGACCGATGAGAAAAGCGGAACGCGCCAGAACAACAAATGAGACGGATATAAGGCTGGCTTTCGAAATAGACGGAGAAGGAAAAGCCGACATCAGCACGGATGTGCCGTTTATGACTCATATGCTTGATTTGTTCACAAAGCACGGGCAATTCAATTTAACGGTTGACGCAAAAGGCGATACGGAGATAGATGATCACCATACGACTGAAGATATCGGCATCTGTTTAGGGCAGGCTTTTTTGGAGGCGCTCGGTGATAAAAAAGGGATCAAACGGTACGGATCAGCGCTTGTGCCCATGGACGAAGCGCTCGCCCAAGTCGCCGTAGACCTGAGCAACCGGCCGCACCTTGAGATGCGCGCTGCATTTCCGCAAGCGAAAGTCGGAACGTTTGATACCGAGCTGGTACATGAATTCCTATGGAAACTGGCGCTCGAAGCGAGAATGAATCTGCACGTCATCGTTCATTACGGCACGAATACCCATCATATGATAGAAGCCGTATTTAAGGCGCTTGGCAGAGCGCTTGATGAAGCGTCATCCATTGATCCGCGCGTCAAGGGTGTGCCGTCTACGAAAGGAATGCTGTAAATGATCGGTGTAATTGATTACGGTATGGGCAATTTATTCAGCGTGTCGAAAGCGCTGGAACGCGTCGGCGTCCCGTATGTCGTATCAGACCGGCCGGAAGAGCTTGAAAAAGCGGATGCTTTTATTCTTCCAGGTGTCGGATCATTCAGTGACGCCATGGACAATTTACGCAGCACGAAGCTTGATCAATTCATACACCGTATGGTTGACGAGGGTAAGCTGCTCCTCGGCATCTGCCTCGGCATGCAGCTCATTTTCGAAGAAAGCACCGAAAACGGCTCTGCAAAAGGACTTGGTTTATTAGCCGGAAAAGCTGTGAGACTCAAAGACAGAGATGCCGAAGGAAACAAGCTGAAGGTGCCGCATATGGGCTGGAACCGGCTGACGTTTCACCAAACGTCTCCTTTGCTTTCGGAAGCGGAAGAAGGCTTCGTTTACTTTGTCCATTCCTATTATATAGACGGGATGGAAGACGGCGATCTTCTGGCAAGCGCTGAGTACGGCGTTCGTGTTCCGGCTGTCGTCGGGAAACGCAATATCTTCGGTGCACAGTTTCACCCAGAAAAAAGCGGTACAGCCGGAATGGCGATCTTAACACAATTTACAAAAATGGCAGCGGAACAGAAGGTGAAGAAATGAACGCTTTTACATTATATCCGGCAATCGATATGAGAAACGGCAAATGCGTCCGCCTCATCCAAGGCGATTACGGCAAGGAAACGATATACGGTGACTCTCCTTTAGACATGGCGGCGCAATTTGCACAAGAAGGCGCCGAATGGATTCATCTCGTGGACCTTGACGGCGCGAAAGCAGGCAGGAAAGTAAACGACAGGCATGTTCTTGACATTGCGCGGCAGCTTGATGTCAAAGTCGAGATCGGCGGCGGTATCCGTTCTGAAGCGGATGTGTACGGTTATTTATCACAAGGCGTTGATCGCGTCATTCTCGGCAGCTCGGCCGTTTCCGATCCGGCATTTGTGAAGAGCATGCTGAAACAATACGGCGGCAAAATCGCGATCGGCCTTGATGCAAGAAACGGATATGTCTCGACGGAAGGCTGGCTGGAAACATCCTCGGTAAGGGCGGCCGATCTGGGCCGTGAATTGGCGGCCGAAGGAGCGGAAACCTTCATTTTCACGGATATTGCAACTGACGGCATGCTGTCAGGACCGAACATCGAAAGTACCGTTCAGCTCGCAAAAGCAACGGGAAAAGACGTCATCGCTTCAGGCGGAGTCAGCTCAGTCGCCGACCTCAAAGCACTGGCCCGCTTCAAAGACGCCGGCGTATCGGGAGCGATTATCGGAAAAGCGCTGTATACAAAACAATTTTCATTGGCTGAAGCGCTCAGAAGGGTGAAGGACGCATGATCACGAAACGAATCATTCCGTGTCTCGATGTGAAAGAAGGACGCGTCGTCAAGGGCATTCAATTTCTCGGGCTGAAAGATGCGGGCGATCCTGTCGAGCTGGCCGAAGCCTACGACAGGGAGGGCGCTGACGAACTTGTTTTTCTCGACATTTCCGCCTCTCACGAAGGCCGCAAGACGATGACAGACGTCGTAGAACAAGTTGCGGCAAAACTGGCGATTCCGTTTACGGTCGGCGGCGGAATCAATCAATTAAGCGATATGAAACGAATGCTTCGCGCCGGCGCTGACAAGGTATCCGTTAATACAGCGGCCGTTCTCCGTCCCGAGCTGATTACGGAAGGAGCTGAGTTTTTCGGCTCGCAATGCATCGTAGCGGCGATTGATGCAAAGTATGACGAAGATTCGGATTGCTATAAAGTGTACACGCACGGCGGCAGACAGAAAACCGAGCGGGAAGTCACGGCCTGGGCAAAAGAAGCCGTCAGCCGGGGAGCGGGTGAAATCCTGCTGACAAGCATGGACGCAGACGGTGAGAAAACAGGCTTTAATCATACGCTCACACAGCTTGTCTCACGTGCCGTCCCGGTGCCCGTCATTGCGTCAGGGGGAGCCGGCAGCGCGCGCCATATGCTTGAAGCCTTCACAGTCGGTGAAGCGGACGCCGCGCTTGCAGCTTCTATTTTCCATTACAAAGAGACATCTATAAAAGAAGTGAAAGATTATATGAAGAAACACGGGGTGAATGTGAGATGAAACAGGCAGATGAACTGCGGTTTGACGAGGCCGGACTGATACCCGCCATCATACAGGATGCGGCAAGCAAAGAAGTGCTGACACTGGCTTATATGAACCGAGAATCCTATGAAAAAACGATAGAAACGAAAGAAACCTGGTTTTACAGCCGTTCACGCGGGGAGCTGTGGCATAAAGGAGCGACATCGGGGAATACCCAAAAGGTGAAAGCCATCCGTTATGATTGCGATCAAGATGCCCTTGTCGTGCTTGCGGAGCCCTCAGGACCCGCATGCCATAAGGGAAGCTACAGCTGTTTTTCCACGGAAAAAGCAGACGCGCAGGATCGTTTCGGCATCTTAAATGAACTGGAAAGCGTGATCGCCAAACGGCAGGCGGAGATGCCTGACGGAGCCTACACAACGTACCTGTTTCGGGAAGGCGTCGATAAAATCCTCAAAAAAGTCGGCGAGGAAGCCGCAGAGGTTATTATCGCCGCAAAAAACCGCGACCATGAAGAATTAAAATGGGAAGCGGCAGATTTGCTGTATCATTTGCTCGTTCTTCTGCGTGAGCAGTCGCTTCCTCTGGATGACGTGCTTGATGTCCTTGCGAAACGCCATTCAGAATCTGAGTAAAACAAACCTCACGGAGAGTCCGTGAGGTCTTTATTCTGTCAAACTTAAACATTCAATAAAATATTCCTTATTTCCGCAACCGGAGGCAGATGAATTTGATAATATTGACTAATAGAGTTTATTTTGGTTTTTATCAAAAATATACGTTTTGTTCATATTCCGTTCATGCACATCCGTTATAGTATAAACAGTGATATAGGAGGAAAACATATGCCGAATAAACAACCAAAACCTAAAGGGAAATTCAGCTCATTCTTTTCATTAGTCAAAAAAACAAAACCATCATACGGTATGCTGGCCTTCGCGCTGTCTCTCAGTATTGTGACAACGCTCGTCAGCCTGCTGATTCCGCTGTTGACAAAGCAGCTCGTTGACGGCTTTTCCATGTCGTCGCTGTCAGGCGTGCAAATCGGAATCATCGCAGCCGTGTTTATCGTACAGGCCGCATTAAGCGCCTACGCCACCTACGCCCTGAACTACAGCGGCCAGAAAATCATCTCGGGACTGCGTGATTTGTTGTGGCAGAAATTAATTAAACTGCCCGTCTCTTATTTTGACAAAAACGCCACGGGAGAAACGATCAGCCGTGTCACCAATGACACAATGGTGGTAAAAGAGCTGATCACAAACAATATCAGCGGATTTATTACCGGAATCATTTCCGTTATCGGGTCACTGACGATCTTATTTTTCATGAACTGGAAGCTCACATTGCTCGTGCTGATCGTCGTGCCGCTGGCTGCGGTGATTTTAGTGCCGATCGGCCGGAAAATGTTTAAAATTTCTCGGGAAACACAGGATGAAACGGCGAGATTCACCGGATTATTAAACCACATCCTCCCGGAAATCAGGCTTGTAAAAGCGTCAAACGCTGAAGAAGCGGAATACGGACGCGGAAAAGCAGGCATCATGGCGCTCTTTAAACTCGGGCTGCGTGAAGCGAAGGTGCAGTCGCTCGTAGGCCCGCTTATTACACTTGTATTAATGGCGGCGCTGGTCGCTGTCATCGGGTACGGCGGGATGCAGGTGTCATCCGGTGAATTGACAGCCGGCGCACTCGTTGCCTTTATCCTGTATTTGTTTCAAATCATTATGCCGATGGGCCAGATCACTTCATTTTTCACACAGCTTCAAAAATCCGTCGGCGCAACGGAACGGATGATTCATATTCTTGCAGAAAAAGAAGAAGATATCCAAACCGGAAAAGCCATTGAAAACGCAGATCAGCCGATTAAGCTCGAACAAGTCTCATTCGGCTACAAAACAGATCAAACCATCTTAAAAGACATTACGGCTACGATTGAGGCCGGCAAAGTCACCGCGATCGTCGGACCGAGCGGCGGCGGAAAAACAACGTTATTTAAGCTGCTTGAACGATTCTACAATCCGACTGCGGGCAGCATCCTGCTCGGAAATGAACCGATTGATGCATATTCCCTTGAGTCATGGCGGGAGCATATCGGCTACGTGTCGCAAGAAAGCCCGTTAATGTCAGGCACCATCCGCGACAATATCTGCTACGGATTAAAACGCGAGGTGACTGATGAGGAACTGAGGCAAGCGGCTGACATGGCCTACGCCCTGCAATTTATTGAAGACTTACCGAAGAAATTTGAAACAGAGGTCGGTGAGCGGGGAATTATGCTGTCAGGCGGACAGCGGCAGCGCATCGCCATTGCCAGAGCGCTCCTTCGCAACCCGAGCATTCTGATGCTTGATGAAGCGACATCAAGTCTGGACAGCCAATCTGAAAAATGGGTGCAGCAGGCGCTGGAAGTTCTAATGGAAGGCCGCACCACGATTGTGATCGCCCATCGTTTATCCACGGTTGTGGATGCAGATCAGCTTCTCTTTGTCGAACAGGGTGAAATCACCGGACGGGGCACACACCATGAATTAATGGCATCCCATTCGCTATACCGCGATTTTGCGGAGCAGCAGCTGAAGCTGAATGCCGACTTAGAAAACAAAGCTGTGTAAAGCAAGACTTTATGAATAGAAAGCAGCTGAAAAAGCTGCTTTTTATTTTGCAACCGGAATCCTATTCATTGGAAGCGGGGGTGAATTATGAAAAAACGCACAAAGATTTTTTATTGTCACGCGGCCTTACTGCTCGTATTCATGACTGCCGGGTGTACGGACGGTAACGATGAAGAGCCGAGCCATTCTTCAAGTCCGGCCGGAGAAAGCAGCGGCATCAACAAGGCTGAAACAGCATCAGCGGCAGAAAAAAAAGAACCCGTAATCAAAGATTCACATCACATCTCTGCGGACAAAAGCGAACCGAACAACATGTCGGCAGATTATTCTCCTCTGCAAATTGAATATGCCCGCATCTGGCTGCAGCTTGGGGAAAATCAGCAGATAGATGAATTGAACGTTCGCCGCATTCCGGCCGGAGCACTCGTCAACCCTGACGATCATACGAGCGCCCGCTATCCCGAAGATGTTACGCAGTTAGCAGGCTCCCGGTTAGTCGATGGGTCAGTCACTTACAGCAGCAATGGTGACGGCACCATTCAGGTATACAATGTTCCTTTGCGCTGGGAGTCTCGTGAAGATATTGATCAAGGCGTAATGAAAGAAGTGACGGAGGAAATGATCCGCCATACAAAAAAAGTGTCTGTCGATACAGGAGACAATGAAAAAATAAGACGGTTAATAGACATCATGTCGATTCATTAAAAGAAGACAGGCAAAAAAGCAGAAGGAGGGATTTTCATGGCTGTCATATTGGTTGCGGATGACGACCGCCATATCCGTGAGCTTGTCCGCCTCATGATGGAGCAGAGCGGCTTTGACGTCGCAGAAGCGGAAGACGGGGAAGCGGCGGTGAAGCTGATCGAATCAGCACCTATTGATCTCATCATACTGGATGTGATGATGCCGAAAATGGACGGGTTTGAAGTCAGTGAAGCCGTCCGCAGCTTTACGGACATTCCGATTTTGATGCTGACGGCAAAAGGCGAAACGCTGGACAAAGTGCAAGGTTTTACTTCCGGAGCGGATGATTATCTCGTCAAACCGTTTGAGCCGCTTGAGCTGGAAGCAAGGGTCAAAGCATTGCTGAAACGGTACCGGATCACCGCTGAAAAACTGCTGACCATCGGAAATGTCACATTAGATAAGCAGTCCCGCACCGTAACGCGCGGCGGCGGAGCGGGATTGACGCTGCCCCGGCGTGAATTTGAGCTTTTATTTAAGCTCGCCGGTTATCCGAATAAGACGTTTTCAAGAGAACAATTAATAGAAGATATTTGGGGCTTTGATTATGAAGGTGACGAGCGGACGGTTGATGTGCATGTTAAAAGGCTGAGGGAACGGTTTCCGGAAAAGGACTATCCGTTTGCCATCCATACGGTGCGGGGGCTCGGGTATCGGTTTGTGGTGACAGAATGAAACGGATCTTCAGAACGGCTGGAAAAATCATCATCCTTCTCACCGTCACCGCATTCTTATGGCTGGCGGCTCACCTGATCGTTCAGGGATTCGGTCTCATATGGCCGATTTTGCTTGTGCCGTACGCCGAGCAGATTCTGACGCTTTGGCTTGTTTTCGGCCTGCTGTTTGTAACGATGTTTATTTTTTCAAAGTCAGCACGTGAAAGACATCATGCGATCTGGGATTCGCTGACCGCCACGATCAAGCAAATGTCGAGCGGCAACTTCACAGCGGCCGCTTCCCGGAAAATGGAGAAGATTGAACGGGACCACCCCGTGACGAAATTGGCTGATGAACTGTCGACACTCGCCGCGGAACTGAGTGAAATGGAAAAGCTGAAACAAGAATTTATTTCGAACGTTTCCCATGAAATCCAAACCCCGCTTACTTCATTAAAGGGCTACGCGCATCTTCTGAAAAAACCGGATTTATCATATGAGGAGCGGGGGCGCTACTTACACATCATCGAGACAGAAACAGAACGATTATCAAAAATCAGTGAAAATCTGCTGAAGCTCACTGCGCTTGAACGCCAAACCGAACCGATACAAAAAAAACCGTTCCGCATTGACAAACAGCTGCGGCGCACCATATTGACCTGTGAGCCTGAATGGTCTGCCAAACAGATTGAGTTTCTCATTGATTTACAGGAGTCGTATGTGTACGGAGATGAAGCGCTGCTCAGCCAAGTATGGATGAATCTGATTCACAATGCCGTAAAATTTACCGGTGAAGGCGGCCGCATTTCCGTTAAAATTGTTGATCTGCTGGGAGCGGCGGCTGTCGAAATCGCCGACGACGGAATCGGAATGGAGCCTGAACAGGCGGAGCGTGTATTTGAACGGTTTTATAAAGCGGACAAGGCGAGAAATGCAGGGGGAAGCGGGCTCGGCCTGTCCATCGCCCAAAAAATCGCAGAGCTGCACGGCGGTTCGATAGAGGTTGAGAGCAAGCGCGGCGAAGGAACCCTTTTCCGCGTCATTCTTCCAGCCGAGCCTCGTGAAAAAAACAGCTAAAATCTGGTCGAACCAGCCAGTAAAAAACGAAGCCGATCCTGTCTTTTGAACTATTGAGGCGAAACCGTTTTATGGTATACTACTGACGGTAATACGTATAAAACGGAGGATATTTGTGGGAAAACACACTTCTGAACAGAAAAAGCACGCGCAAATTGTCCAGCTGCTTCAGGATGGACAATATTTTTTTCATAAAGGCTTAAAAGCATATAAAGAGCGGAATTTAAAACGGGCCAGCAAACTGATTCAGCGGGCCGTCCACCTCGAGCCGAATGATTCCGAAATGCTGTCCCGGCTGGCCGTCATTTATTCTGAAATGGGCCACTACCAGCAGTCAAATGAGCTGTTCGACTTTATTTTGGTGAACCTGAAAGAAGAAATGCCCGAGTGTCATTATTTTAAAGCGAATAATTTCGCGCATTTGGGGCTCTTTCAGGAAGCATACAAAGAAGCGGCGGCTTATTCAGATGCCGATCCGGACGGGGAATTCAGCGAAGAGATTGAAAATCTGATGGAGCTTTTGGATTTCGGCGAAGCGGGTGAAAACGAATCGCTCTATGACCAGGATGAGCTGCTGATCAGGCAGGACCGGGCAAAAATGCTTCTTGAGAGCGGCCAGCTTCATGAAGCGGTTGTCATGCTTGAAGAGATTACGGCCGATTACCCCGAGCTTTGGTCTGCATACAACAACCTGGCGCTCGCTTACTTTTACTCAGGCAATGTTACAAAAGCGAAACAGACGGTATTCGAAGTGCTTGAGAAAAATGAAGGCAATCTCCATGCCCTGTGCAACCTCCTTGTATTCTGCTATTACGAGAGGGAAGATGAAAAAGTCGGAGAATTGAGCGGAAAACTCGCCAACGTGTATCCGATTTTATTCGAACAGCGCTATAAGCTGGGGGCGACGCTTGCGCTTGTCGGCAGACATGATCTCGGTTATAAATGGCTCCGTTCTCTTTACAAAAGCGGGTTCGAAGGCGACGAAACGTTTTATTACTGGCTTGCCGCCTCAGCCTACGGGACAGGCCGCACAGAATTTGCAGAAACCATTTGGAAAAAGGCCGAAGCCGAATTTCCCGAATCAGACCGGCCCGCGCCTTGGGCGGAGCGGCAGGAACCGCTGCCTGCTTCACTTGAACAGCGGCTTGCCGCCTATTATATCAGCAGCGCTGAAGGAGAGCGGAACCAGCTTGAAAAAGTTCTGACGGTAAAACGCGCCGTTTCACCGTTTGAACAAGATTTCGTCAGACTGCTGCTTTCCGGTGAAAAAGGCGCTTCAGGCGTCTCCGGTGACGCGCTGTTCACGTATCGGACGGTCAAGCTTCTGGAGAAAGCGGAAGCCGACAGTTTAAAAACTGACGTCATGAGCTGCTGGGTTTTTCACGTCATTCAGCACATCCGCGCCGCCGCTGCCGTACAGAATGAGCGGGCATGGGCCGCAGCCATCGCATACGTATGGAAAGAAGCTAACGGCGAAAAAACGACGAAAAAAGAAACGGCCGCCGTTTACGGTATAACCCCGGCAACCCTTTCGAAATACATCAGACAAATAGATGATATATTAGAATAAAACCGATTCTTTCTATATAAAGAGTCGGTTCTTTTTTTTATCATAAAGGGGCAAAACAGAACTTTACCGCCGAAAAAAGAGGTATTCATACGTATTTTTTTGCTTTTTGAATCGAAATCAGGCTGTAATCACCGTTTATTTTGCAAAATATGAGATTTGCAATCACATTGAAATATAACTGTAATAAAAATTGTCGAAACATGATGGTATAATGAGTCTCGTACATAAGAGATTAGTTTATTTTACATGTGCTGTATAATCTATACCAATTAACCAGATTCAAAGAATCGTACATAAAAATCATCAGCCTCACGGGCATGTGAGGGAGCGTAACTTTGATGTTCATAATAGAATTCCAAATGAGAACAGGTTTAAAGTAAAAGGGAGGAAAGAAAAAGTGAAAAAGAGTTTATTAACACTTGGTTTGGCTTCCGTCATCGGGACAAGCAGTTTTTTAATCCCGTTTACAAAAACTGCATCGGCGGAAACATTAGACAGCAAAAAAGCGAAAATTGAAAGCAAGCAATCTGAGGTGGCTTCAAGCCTTGAAGCAAAAGAAAGAGAATTGTCTAAGCTTCAGGATAAGCAGGCTAAGATTGAAAAAGAACTGAAAGACATTAACGCTAAAGCGTTGGATACAAGCAATAAAATCGAAGATAAAAAAGCTGAAAACGAAAAAACGAAAAAGCAGATCGCTGATTTGAAAAAAGAAATCAAAGAAACAGAAGCGCGTATTGAAAAACGCAATGAAATCCTGAAAAAACGCGTTCGCTCTTTACAGGAAAACGGCGGTTCTCAAGGATACATAGATGTACTTTTAGGAGCGACAAGCTTCGGAGACTTCATTTCCCGTGCGACTGCAGTATCTTCTATCGTTGATGCGGATAAAGACCTGATCAAACAGCAGGAGCAGGATAAAGCGAAACTCGAAGACGCAGAGGCTGAACTTAACGTGAAGCTGAAAAAAGTTCAAGATGATCTTGCGAAACTCGAGTCTATGCAAAAAGACCTGAACAAACAGCTTGATCAGAAAGACAAGCTTTTCGACGAAGCGAAAAACGGTCAGAAAAAAGCGGCTTCCGCTATCTCTGATCTGAAAAAAGAAGCGTCACAGCTTGCAAACCAAAAAGCTGACACTGAAAAAGAACAGAAGCGCATTAAAGCTGAGCAGGCTGCAGCGGCTGCCCTGATCAAAAAACAGGAAGAAGCGCAAAAAGCTTCTGAAGACCAAAACCAAAAAGATGACAGCCAGCCGGCACCGGCGGTTAAAACTGTGAAAAAAGCGGCTGTTTCAACATCATCTGATTCATCTGACAGCTCAAGCAAACCGAAGAGCACTTCAGGCGGATCATCTCATAACAGCGGCGGTTCAGATGATTCTGACGGCGGATCTGTTATTTCAAATTCAGGCGGTATTGAAGGCGCGATCAGCGTAGGATCAAGCCTTGTGGGTCAATCTCCGTATAAATTCGGCGGCGGACGCACTCAATCCGATATTGACAACCGTATTTTTGACTGCTCTTCATTCGTACGCTGGGCTTATGCTAACGCAGGCGTTAATCTCGGACCTGCAAGCGGCACAAACACAGATACATTAATCGGAAGAGGTAAAGCAGTAAGCGCGTCTGACATGAAACGCGGAGACTTAGTTTTCTTCAACACGTATAAAACAAACGGCCACGTCGGCATCTACTTAGGTAACGGAACGTTCCTGAACGATAATACATCACACGGTGTATCCATTGATTCTATGAGCAACCCTTACTGGAAGAAAGCATTCAACGGCAATGTAAGACGTGTCGTGCAATAATGAATAAGACAAGGGCCTTCTATCCCGGAAGGCTCTTTCTTTATTTGTATACCCGCTCAGGAGCTGCCTAATCACGGTTTCTCAGAAAAATGAGCAAAAAAATAGCGAATTGCCCTCAGATTTAATAGGATATGGGTAAGGAATACGATTGATGGGGATTCTTAGTCATATAGGGTGCGCCCCATTTCGAAAAGGAGTGAATCATGGTGTCAGAAGAAAAAATTTATGATGTGATCATTATCGGCGCGGGTCCGGCGGGGATGACCGCTGCTGTTTACACATCACGAGCGAACTTATCCACATTAATGATCGAAAGAGGAATTCCGGGCGGCCAGATGGCCAACACGGAGGATGTTGAAAACTATCCGGGTTTTGAAAGCATTCTCGGCCCTGAACTTTCTAATAAAATGTTTGAACATGCGAAAAAATTCGGTGCGGAATATGCGTACGGTGATATTAAAGAAATTGTTGACGGTAAAGAATATAAAACGGTCAAAGCCGGTTCAAAAGAATATAAAGCGCGCGCCATCGTCATTTCTGCCGGAGCGGAATACAAAAAGATCGGTGTCCCCGGCGAAAAAGAACTGGGCGGCCGCGGCGTATCGTACTGCGCGGTTTGTGACGGCGCGTTCTTTAAAAATAAAGAGCTTGTCGTTGTCGGCGGCGGAGACTCCGCCGTTGAAGAAGGCGTCTATCTGACACGCTTCGCTTCAAAAGTCACCATCGTTCACAGACGTGACAAATTGCGGGCGCAAAGCATTCTTCAGGCGCGTGCCTTTGACAATGAGAAAATTGACTTCAAATGGAACAAAACCGTAAAAGAAATCCATGAGGAAAACGGAAAAGTCGGCAGACTTACTCTTGTGGATACCGTGACGGGAGAAGAGGAAGAATTCAAAGCTGACGGCGTCTTTATTTATATCGGTATGCTTCCGCTTTCTAAACCGTTCGAAAACTTGGGCATCACAAATGAAGAAGGCTACATTGAAACAAATGCCCAAATGGAGACAAAAGTTCCAGGCATTTTCGCCGCGGGAGATATCCGTGAAAAAACGCTCCGCCAGATCGTAACGGCGACAGGCGACGGAAGTATTGCGGCTCAAAGCGTTCAGCATTATGTGGAAGAGCTTGAGGAAACGCTCAAAACCGTTAAATAATCACTGTAATGTTCAGTTTTTGAATCGTTACTGTGTTTTAATTACGCTGTAACACGGGTGAAATACTGATGTTTTAAGATGAAGGTAGTAATTGACCCCCTTTTTAATGAATACACTTTGGCACGGATTCCAGTATCCGTGCCCTTTTTTTGCGATTTTTTGTTTTCTGTCAAATAAAAGAAAAGGATGTCGGTGTCTCTGCATTGTGAGAGACATGCCGAAACGGTATAATGAAGAGACGATGATTTGTTGAGAAGGTTAGGTGACGTACTTGTGCAAAGAGTGACAAATTGTGTGCTGCAGACAGATGATCAGGTTCTCCTTCTCCAAAAGCCGAGACGGGGCTGGTGGGTCGCGCCCGGCGGGAAGATGGAAAGCGGCGAATCCGTCAGAGATTCCGTTATCAGAGAGTACAGAGAAGAGACGGGCATTTATATACTAAATCCGCAGTTAAAAGGCGTGTTTACCTTTATTATTAAGGAACAGGAACAAATCGTGTCAGAGTGGATGATGTTTACTTTCGTCGCCGACTCCTACACGGGGCGGAATGTCGCTGAATCAGAGGAAGGCGTTCTGAAGTGGCATGACGTAAAAGATATCCACAGCCTTCCGATGGCCCCCGGAGACGGGCATATCCTTGATTTTATGATCAAGGGCCAAGGGCTTTTGCACGGCACCTTTACGTATACGCCGGACTTCGAGCTGCTCAGCTATCGTTTAGATCCGCAGCTTATCAAATAAAAGAAAGACCGCAGGGGGGAGAAAGATGAGTATGAATGAAAACCATGATATTCAGCTCGTCATCATTACGGGAATGTCTGGAGCGGGGAAAACCGTCGCCATTCAAAGCTTTGAGGATCTCGGCTATTTTTGCGTCGACAATCTGCCGCCTTCCTTGCTGCCGAAATTTTTGGAGCTGATGAAAGAATCAAGTTCAAAAATGAGCAAGGTCGCGCTTGTCATGGATCTGCGGGGACGTGAATTTTTTGACAGGCTGATTGAGGCACTGGATGAAATGGCGGAAAATCCGTGGATTACACCGCGCATTCTCTTTTTAGACGCTAAGGATTCCATCCTTGTGACGAGATACAAAGAAACGAGGCGTTCTCACCCGCTGGCCGCTACCGGGCTTCCTCTCGAAGGAATCGCGCTGGAACGCCAGCTGCTTGAAGAATTGAAAGGGCGCTCTCAGCTGATCTATGACACATCGGATATGAAACCGCGTGATCTGCGTGAAAAAATCGTGGCGCATTTCGCCACGAACCAAGGTGAAACATTTACAGTGAACGTAATGTCATTCGGGTTCAAATACGGGCTTCCGATAGATGCCGACCTCGTGTTTGATGTAAGGTTTCTGCCGAATCCGTTCTACATTGAAAGCATGAGGCCGCTTACGGGGAAAGATGAGGAAGTGTCATCCTATGTGATGAAGTGGAACGAAACACAAAAGTTTATTGAAAAGCTTGTTGATCTGCTCGGCTTTATGCTTCCGTCTTATAAGCGGGAAGGTAAAAGCCAGCTTGTCATCGCGATCGGCTGTACGGGCGGCCAGCACCGCTCCGTCACGCTCGCTGAGTATTTGGCTGACTATTTTAAAAAAGATTTCTATACTCATGTCACTCACCGGGACATTGAAAAGAGAAGCCGGAAATGAATAAGAAGCCGAAAATCGCAATCTTCGGCGGCGGAACAGGTCTGTCCGTGCTGCTTCGGGGGTTAAAGCATAAGCCCGTTGATATTACGGCGATTGTGACAGTTGCTGATGACGGCGGAAGTTCAGGCCGTCTGCGGGATGAACTTCAAATTCCGCCGCCGGGTGACATCCGTAACGTACTGGCCGCTTTGTCAGATGTTGAGCCGCTCGTTGAAAATCTGTTTCAGCACCGTTTCAATAAGGGAGGCGACTTAACCGGACATTCGCTCGGCAATTTGATTTTGGCAGCGATGACAAATATAACCGGTGATTTCTTTCACGCTGTCACCGAAATGAGCAAGGTGCTGAATGTCCGCGGCAGAGTGCTGCCTGCTGCCAACACCAGTGTCGTTCTTCACGCTGAAATGGAGGACGGGCAGGTCGTCTCCGGAGAATCGACAATCCCTTCTTACGGCCAGCGGATTAAACGGGTGTTTCTTACGCCTGAAAAAATTGATCCGCTGCCGGAAACGATTGACGTCATCCGTCAGGCCGATTTAATCATTATCGGTCCGGGAAGCCTGTACACAAGCATTCTTCCGAATCTGCTCGTGCCGAAAATCGGAGAGGAAGTCGTCAAGGCCGCGGCCAAAAAAGTATATATATGCAACGTCATGACACAGCCCGGCGAGACGCTTCAATACAGCGCGGCCGACCATGTCAAGGCGCTGAACGATCATATGGAGCAGCCGTTTATCGACACGATCTTAATCAACAATGAGGAGATCCCTGACGAAATCAAAAGCAAATATGCGAAAGAGCTGGCCCGGCCCGTCGACTTCAATGTTGAAAAGCTGAAATCCATGGGGCTTGAGGTCATCAGGGATCAGATTATCACGTATAAAAATGGCGTAATCCGTCACGATACACATAAAGTGGCTTCTCTTCTTGTCGATTTATTAAGGGACTAGAGGCCTTTTGAAATGAGGTGGCTAATATGTCATTTGCATCGGAAACAAAAAAAGAACTGACGAATCTGGAAGTGAAGGACTGCTGCGCCAAGGCGGAGCTGTCCGCGCTGATTCGGATGAACGGTTCCCTGTCATTTTCAAACCGCCATCTCGTGCTTGACGTTCAAACCGAAAATGCGGCGATTGCCCGCCGCATTTATACATTGCTGAAGAAACAATATGATGTATCGGTCGAACTGTTAGTCAGAAAAAAAATGCGGCTGAAAAAAAACAATGTTTATATTGTGCGCTTTTCTGAAAATGCAAAGCTGATTTTAGAGGAATTGAAAATCCTCGGGGAGAACTTTATATTTGAACGGAATATTTCTGAGGAACTGGTGGCGAAACGGTGCTGCAAACGATCTTATATGAGAGGGGCGTTTTTGGCGGGGGGATCTGTGAATAATCCCGAAACCTCGTCGTACCACTTGGAAATCTTCTCGCTTTATAAGGAACATAACGATTCATTATGCGCGCTGCTGAATGAATTTCATCTGAACAGCAAAACGCTTGAACGGAAAAAAGGCTATATTACGTATTTAAAAGAGGCGGAAAAAATCACTGAATTTCTGAATGTCATCGGCGCTCACAATTCATTGCTGCGCTTTGAAGATGTGCGGATTGTCAGAGATATGAGAAACTCAGTGAACCGCCTCGTCAATTGTGAAACAGCAAACTTAAACAAAACCATCGGGGCTTCTCTCAGACAGGTGGAAAATATTAAATACATTGATGAACGGATCGGTCTTGAAGCGCTGCCGGAAAAGCTTCGCGAAATTGCGGAGCTGCGGATTGATTATCAGGAGGTCACGCTGAAAGAACTGGGGGAAATGGTTGCAAGCGGGAAAATCAGCAAATCCGGCATCAATCACAGGTTGAGAAAGCTCGATGAAATCGCAGAACAGCTGCGTACAGGACAAAGCATCACTTTGAAATAACCGTACAGAAAAGGGGAGATCTTATGGTTCAGGGGAAAGTGGAAGTGCGTTTAAAGACAGGATTGCAGGCGCGCCCCGCTGCATTGTTTGTACAGGAGGCAAATCGTTTTGCATCAGATGTGTTTCTTGAAAAAAACGGCAAGAAAGTGAATGCCAAAAGCATTATGGGATTAATGAGTCTGGCAGTCAGCTCGGGGACGGAAGTCACTCTGATCGCTGAAGGCGACGATGAAAAGGAAGCGCTGGAAAAGTTGTCCGCTTATGTGCAGGAAGAAGTGTAAACACTTTGTAAGGGGGACGGAACGATGAATGAGTTTCTGAAAGATTGTTATCAAACGATAGGCTGGGAAAAGGATTCCCTCGATTTCAGCAACCTGCCGGAGTTTTTAAAGGCGCTCGCGTATCGGTTTCCGTTTGAAAATCGCGCGGTTTTGTCCAAAAAAGAATATGACGTCACGAAAGAAGGACTGTGGCGGCACATGGTGAAGGAACCTCACGGCGGCCTTTGTTATGACTTGAACGGACTGCTTTATTTCATCCTGAAAGATGCCGGATTGGATGTCAAATTGATCCGCGGAACGGTCTGGAAAAACGGCTGGGCGCTGCCCGGCACACATGCGGCCGTACTTCTTTCCGCCGGAGGGAATGAGTACATCGCTGATGCAGGCTTCGGCCTCAATCTCGCCATGCAGCCTGTGCCGATGTCGGGAGACGAGACGGTATCAGCGGCCGGAGCGTTCCGCGTGAGGATAGAAGATACGGAATTCGGGGCATACGTGCTTGAAATGAACAAAGGGGACGGCTGGCAGACAGGTTACGCATTTTCGCTTGAAGAAATCGATGAAAAGGACCTCAAGTCTATGAAACAAACAATCTTTGAACATGAACGTTCTCCTTTCAACAAACGCCTGCTTGCTTCTAAGCGGACACCGGAAGGGCACATGGTTCTGTCTGAACGCAATATAACAATAAAAAAACACGATGGCACGGCGGAAAACAGCAGAATAGACCGATCAGAGTTCGAAGAAAAATTTACTGCTCATTTTATATGAAGCTCGCAGGTTCTCTGTAAAAAAACGGCCTCCGCAGGGAAGCCGTTTTTTGTATGTGTTTATCTCATTTTTGTAAAGGTTTGATAGTGGTCTGTCGTCTTATAAATCAGCCAGTCGCTTGAGTAAAGAATCCGGTCTGAATTTCTGAAGCCTGATGTATAGTTAATATCCGCTTCACGCCACGTCCGTCCGCTTTTGGCCGGGAGTTTGCCTTCCCTGTTTGAGAAGATGTCCCCGCCGATGCTTTTCCCCGGGGCGACGTCCGCCAGATTCCCCTTTGATGCCACCCAGCCGAGGGCCTGTGCTTCTGATTTTGTAATGTAATTATCAGGAAGCTTATGATAGGTCTGAAGATAATCCGCAACCCCGTCAAACGTGTTGATAACCTGTGCTTCAGTGTGCGCCTTGTGAGAAGATGTATCCGTCTTGGCAGCCGTTGAAAACAGCATCCCCGCCGCGGAGAACAGCACCAGCAAACAAACGGAAATCCACGATAATCGTTTTTTCAAAGCAATACCTCCCATTTTTATCATGTGAAGCTGATTCCTTTTCATTGTATCAGCATCGAGAGAAAGGAATAGAAAGAATTTAAAAATAGTACTTTTGATCTAGTGAAAAATAAACCCCGGCTGAAACGGCCGGGATTTTTCATCTCATTGAAATTCCTTCGTGAGGTTTTTCGGTGTTTTTCCGTATACGGCGTCAATCATGTTTTGTGCGGCTTGCTTGAACATATTCAAGCGGATTTTTGCCGTTGCTGACCCGATATGAGGAAGCAATGTGACGTTTTCCAGCTGCAGGAGCGGATTGTCTTCGGCGATCGGCTCTTTTTCAAACACATCTAAACCGGCGCCTTTTATCCAGCCCTCCTGCAATGCGCGGATGAGCGCTTTCTCATCAACCGTCTTTCCCCGGGAAATATTGACGAAACATGCCGTATCTTTCATCAATTTAAATTCCCGCTCTCCCATCATATGATACGTTTCGTCAGTAAGCGGCGTAATTAAAAGCACAAAGTCTGATGTTTTCAGCAGTGTATCTAAGTCGGCATATGTAACCCCGAGTTCCTTCTCAGCATCCGGTTTTCTGCTGCGGTTATAATACAGCACGTCCATATCGAAGCCGAATTTTGCCCGTTTGGCAGCTTGTTCACCGATTCTGCCCATGCCGATAATTCCTAATGTCTGATGGTGGACATCCATACCGAAAAGAGATTCCTCCTCAATGGTTCCCCATTTGCCGGCGCGGACGAATCGATCCAATTCGGCAACCCGTCTGGCGGAAGACAGAATTAATGAAAAAGCCAGATCAGCGACAGTGTCATCTAAGGTGTACGGTGTATGCGTGCCGACAACCCCGCGTCTTTTCATTTCTTCAATATTAAAATTATCATAGCCGACTGAATTATTGCTGACGACCTTCAGCTTCGGCGCGTGATCCAGCAAATCACTGTCAATCGCCGTTCCGGATGTCAGCAGCCCTTCAGCATCTTTCATTTTTTCGTACAGTTCCTCTTTTGGAATGGTATCTTCTTTCCAGATGTCATAGCGGCAATGCTCGCCTATCATTTGTTCGACTTCGGGCGGTATCGGTTTCGCGATGAATACATAGGGTTTCAACGGGCTTCTCCTCCTTTGTCTTTCTTCTCTATTTTATTATATAAGAGAAGCGGTAACGTGAGAAATATTCAAACGCATTACGATAAATTTCTGGTTCTTTTGAACTTAAAATGAAAGAAAAAGAAATGTACATGCTTGATTTCTCCAAACAGTAACAGAATCCGCCTATATTTCTGAAGGCAAAATGAGCGGAACCGCTGTTTTTAAAAGCTTTATAGGTTGGTGTAAAGATAAATTTTATTATTTTTGAAAGATATAAATGAATATAATCTGAATTTACAGTCAAATTATCGTGTCTTTTTTTGAAAGCGCTTTTGAGGCCTTTTTCTGTGCTATAATTCCTTACTGTAAGCTGGGTAAGAAGGCTTGCAATACAATCGGATGGGAGATGAATAGAAAAATGGTTTCTTTATCAAGCATTTTGGAGCACAACCAGCAGTTTGTCCAAGAAAGGAAATATGAACCTTACCAAACGACAAAATTCCCGAAAAAAAAGCTTGTCATCGTATCCTGTATGGATACAAGGCTGACGGAGCTTCTGCCGCAGGCGATGGGACTCAGAAACGGCGATGCCAAAATCATAAAAAACGCGGGAGCCATTGTTTCTCACCCATTTGGAAGTGTCATGCGGAGCATTTTGGTTGCCGTTTATGAACTGCAGGCAGAGGAAGTCTGCATCATAGGTCACCGCGAGTGCGGAATGTCGGGATTAAATGCGGCTTCCATATTAAATAAAGCAAAAGAGCGCGGCGTGGAGGACAAATGTCTGAGCCTTCTGCAGCATGCGGGAGTCGATTTGGAAACATGGCTGACCGGTTTTCACAGCGTCGAAGAAAGCGTGGCCCACAGCGTGAATATGGTCAGGCATCATCCGCTCTTGCCTGAAGAGGTGCCGGTGCACGGGCTGGTGATCGATCCGGGAACGGGGACGCTGGATGTAGTCGTTGACGGTTATGAAACAGTCAAAGGAGGATGCAGCTGACGATGCAATTTACCGGCAGATACCAGGGGTACAATTTGCAGAAATTTCAGAAAGACCTAATCGCGGGAATTGTGGTCGGAATTGTAGCGATTCCACTGGGAATGGCCTTTGCCATCGCCTCGGGGGTCGGTCCGGAATACGGGCTTTACACCGTTATTGTGGCCGGAATTCTGATTTCGCTGTTGGGCGGCTCTAAATATCAGATCGGCGGGCCTACAGGGGCGTTTGTTCCCATTTTATTTGCCATTGTGATGCAGTATGGTTTTGAGAATTTACTTGTAGCCGGTTTTATGGCAGGCGTCATGCTCGTTCTGTTTGGCGTATTTAAGCTCGGAAAGATTATGAAATTCGTGCCGAAGCCGGTGATCGTCGGATTTACGGCCGGGATCGCGGTGCTGATTTTCTCGGAGCAGATTGCCCATTTTCTCGGTCTGCGCGATATCCAAAAGCATGAAAGCTTTATCCTCAACATTGCGGAAATAGGCAAGAAGATCGGAACCTTTAATTTGTACAGTATCCTCATCGCGGGAATTGCTTTGGCCATTTTGCTGTTATCAGCCAGGCTGATGCCGAAGATTCCCGGCGCGCTTGTGGCGCTGCTTGTCTCTACAGCCGCGGCGGTCGTGTTTTTTCCTGACAAAATGGCGACAATCGGTTCTGCTTACGGGGAAATTCCGCGGCAGCTTCCGGCTTTCCAGCTTCCGGATTTCTCAATTGATAACATGATAATGATGTTTCCGTCGGCTCTGATCATTGCGCTTCTCGGCGGACTTGAATCCATATTATCGGCGATGGTCGCGGACAATATGAAAGGATCACGGCATGACAGCAATAGGGAGCTTGTCGGGCAGGGCATCGCCAATATGGCAGCGCCGCTTTTCGGCGGCATACCGGCAACGGGAGCGATTGCGCGGACCGCAACAAATATTAAAAACGGCGCAGTTTCTCCGATTTCCGGTGTTGTCCACGGAGTCACCGTCCTCCTCGTCCTGCTCGTCTTCGCCCCGCTTGCCGTTCACGTACCGCTGGCAAGCATGGCGCCGGTATTGATGGTAGTGGCTTGGAACATGAGTGAGCGGAGGGAAGTCGCCAATATGATGCGGCTGAAAAACACTGATTCATTCGTACTGGCGGCAACCTTTTTGCTGACGGTTCTGTTTGATTTAATCATCGGCGTTTCTGCCGGTCTCGTGCTCGCTTTTGTTTTCTTTATCAGAAAGATGAGCGAATCAACAAGCATTAAAACACCGCATGCCGCTGTCAAATCGGTTAAAAATGATTCGTCCGTCAGCACATATTCCATTGAAGGGCCGCTGTTTTTCGGTTCAATTGATTCACTGGAATCATCGCTGCTGGAGAGGCTTCAGGAAAAGCCGAAGACGCTTATTCTGCTGATGAATAATGTGCATTACATGGATACCTCCGCAGAAGCGGTGCTGGGGAATGTGATGAACCGGATCAAACGGCATAACGGGAGATTGATGATCGTCGGATTGCAATCACAGCCGAGAGAGCTGATCCGGAAGACGGGGCTGTTTCATAAAATCGGGAAACAGCATTTCTTTGAGCATCAGGACGAGATAACGGGATAAATTCAGATACGGCCTGTCCATGAAAAAGCGGACAGGCCGTGTTTTTATTCGGTTTCAAAGCGCTTGATCAGTTTTTCCTGATGGGCTTTCATCGCATCTTCTAACGTGATTCCGTACTTATCGGCAAGGATAGCCAGATTTCCGAGGACGTCACCCATTTCTTCAATCAGCTCCTGTCTGCGTTCAGCCTGGGTTGCGTCCTTTTCATCCGGCCGGTCTCTGCCGATTTCATATGCTCTTACCGCCCGGGCGAGCTCACCCGCCTCTTCCATTAAAAAGCCGATTCTGATAAATGGCCCGTACGCCGTCCATCCTCGTTTTTCGTAAAAATCTTTCGTCCATTGTTCTGCTTCAGCCATCTGCATGTGAAACACTCCTTATGTCCTGTATGATTCTTATTGATATTATCATATAGAGATGGGACAATATATAGTGTATTTTGATTTATTGATGTACATATATAGATGCGGAGATGAAAAAATGAAAACCATTTGTGTATTTGCGGGGTCAAACCCGGGGGTAAATGAAGAGTACAAACGCAAAGCGGCCGAACTGGGTGAATATATGGCGGAGCAGGGAATCGGCCTTGTTTACGGCGGTTCACGGGTCGGTCTGATGGGAACCGTTGCTGATGCGTTAATGGCAGGCGGCGGAAAAGCTGTCGGCGTCATGCCGAGCGGGCTTTTCAGCGGAGAGATTGTTCATCAGAATCTGACGGAGCTGATTGAAGTCAGCGGCATGCATGAGCGGAAAGCGAAAATGAGTGAACTTGCCGACGGGTACATTGCCATGCCCGGCGGTTTCGGAACATATGAAGAGTTATTTGAAGTGCTGTGCTGGGCGCAAATCGGCATTCATCAAAAACCGATCGGACTGTACAATGTGAACGGGTATTT
Organism: Bacillus sp. YH3-2-B2; assembly: GCF_053663335.1. Taxonomy (NCBI): domain Bacteria; kingdom Bacillati; phylum Bacillota; class Bacilli; order Caryophanales; family Bacillaceae; genus Bacillus; species Bacillus sp. YH3-2-B2. Next base: position 626,299 of record NZ_JBSJQE010000002.1, read on the forward strand.
TGAGCCGATGATGAAGATGGTCAAGTACAGCATCCAGGAAGGATTTTCGAATGAGTCTCATTTAAAGCTGATACACAGTTCCTCCCGGCCGGATGAGCTGATTGAGCAGATGAATCGGTATACATACCCGATTTTAGATAAGAAATGGCGGGAATTGTAAAGGAAGAGGTCTGAAATATGTTTCGGCATCTGAAGGAAAATTGTTCGGCGGTTGCATCTAATTTATTCTGACGGAAAGTTCTTTTCTCTTTCTCGTGCGTACCACGCCTTTCTTCGTAATAAGAGATATGGCTGAGAATAAGATGCGAATGAGAATGCTGTTGGGGGTGAAAGAAGAACATCCATTTCCTCAGAGGAGATGGATGTTTTGCGGTTTGCAGACTGTATGCGTTTACAACTTTTGTTGTACGAATGTTTCTTCCGATATGAAATCATCCTGCTGCATCTTTTGTTTTTTTGAACCGATTCCAAATATACCGACTGTCAGTGCACAAAGAAACCAGCAGCCTGTAAAGAATAAGAAAACACTTAAAAATCCGTAGCCTGAATACAGGAAACTGACGACAAAGGGACCGGCTACATTTGCAAGACGTCCTACGCCGTAAGTGAGGCCATTTCCAGATGCCCTGGCTTCAACCGGATATAATTCCGGCGTATAAGCATATGCGATCGAACTGAAAGTACGCTCAAACATATGCATGAGAAATCCGCATACGATAATGACCATCGGCAAAGGATTGATGCCGTAAAAGAATCCAAGCGCCATAATAATTAACGATAAAACAGAAATGGCCCACTTTCGATCCACACGGTCAGAGATTTGCGACGCAATGAGAGCGCCCAGCGGGGCACCGATCGTTCCCAGAGTGACGTATACGATAGACTCATCCATTGATACGCCTTCTTTCACCAGAAGGGTGGGAACCCACGTGCCAAAGCCTTGAATGGCAATCGTGGAAGCTGCCCACATCGTCATTAAAACAAAAGTTCTTCCTGCCAAAGGCTTTTGAAACAGCGTCCGATATGGAACGGATTTTACAGCGGTTTGGCTGCTTTGCAGAGCCGGAGCTGGTTCAGGCAGTTCACCCTTTTCTTTTTCTGCTTTTGCCTCCAGTTCAAGCAGAATGCGGTGTGCTTGTTCGCTTTTTCCTTTCGTGTCCAGCCATTTCGGTGATTCTTCCAGTTTTCTGGCGATCAGCGGAAAAAAAATACCGACCGCGCCGAATAGAAAGATAAACCGCCAGCCGTAAGAGGCGGACGGCACGACCAATTTAGCCACCCAGCCGGCCGCAGGAATTCCGCATATGCCGATTGTAATACAGATTGCCTGGTATTTTCCCTTAGTTGCGGATGGGAAAAATTCGCTGATATACGTACTTGCCACAATCGTTGTGGCGCCGATACCTAAACTCGTAAGAAATCTAAAAACACCGAGTATTTCTGGGTTCCAAGCCAGAGAAGAGAGGAGGGAGAAGGAAGAGAAAAAGGTGACAACCAGAATTAAACCTTTTTTCCTTCCGAAACGGTCTGAAAACCATCCTCCGGCAGAGGCGCCGATAAACATCCCGAAATAGGAGACAGACGTAATAAAAGCGATGGTATGAGTGGATATGTTCCATTCCTTTAAAAGTGAAGGCGCCGCATACGAAAACGTATTTAAATCGATAAAATCAAAAAAGTAAGCGAATGAAAGGATAACGAGCACTGCTTGATGGGCCCTTGAAAAAGGCAGTCTGTTTAATCGATTAGACGCATTTACATTGATCATCTCGTATTCCTCCGTTTATCTTTGACTTGTCTGAAGACGGTATTAACCAATGTGATTCAGCGTATTCATGTTGTAACTTTGTTTAGTAAACACATAGCCTTCAGAGATTTTTCTTGCTGTGCGTACTACTTTAATCGTTGTTCCGTCCGGATCAACATCTGCCTCGGTTTTTAAAATACCGCTTGGATGCCCCAATCGGATCGTTCTGCCGGAGAATGAAAATTCAGATAATATTGTGTCTTGCAATAGCATGCCGGCAGTCGTACATACCGCCCCTGTAATGGCTAAAGCTTGATGCGGTTTTTGCATGGACATCATACGAATGACAAGATCCATCTCTTCTGCATGTCTCTTTATCCCTTTTGTATCGATATAATCCGCTGGAGATGAGATTAATGTCAGTTTTGGTACGGCCGGTGATTTTGCAGCAGCCTCATGTCTCGGAGCGAATCTGCATTTCTCGGCTGCAATCGATCGGATCATTTCGAGCTTTTCCAATATATCCGGGGTATATTCATCCGGAAGTTCTAAGCCGGTAAGCCCCATGTCCTTTGCTTTTACAAAGACAAGCGGATTGGCGTAATCAATAATCGATACCGAGATATTTCCATACGGTGTATCGAGAACATCAATAGGCTGACCAGTGGGAAACAGCTTACCGGTCACCGCTCCTTCAGCCTGGTGAAATGAAAGATAAATAGGAGAAGCTGTACCTGGAACCCCCGGAATCGAGCAGTCTCCCTGATAATGAAATGTTCCGTTTTTGACTTCAACTTCTGCTGCGATCACTTTTTGAGTGTTTGTGTTTAAAATTCTGACTGTTGTCACCGGCTCTTCAGCTTGAACGAGCCCTTTCTCAATAGCATAAGGGCCTACGGCAGAAGAGATATTTCCGCAATTGCCTTTGAAGTCGGTAAATTTGTCAGTCAGACTGACCTGCGCAAATGTATACTCAACATCTGCGTCCTTTCTGGCGGATTTCTTAATAATGGCTGCCTTGCTTGTGAGAGAATGGCCGCCGCCGAGACCGTCAATTTGTCTCTCGTCAGGGCTCCCCATAATGTCTAAAAGAAAATCGCTCCATAGGTTTGTATCGTCTGGCATGTCTTTTTGAAGAATAAAAACGCCTTTGCTGGTGCCGCCTCTCATAACGGTTACAGGAACTTTTTCCATGCTGTCTCATCCTTACATCATTTTGTGTGGATAAAAAGGTACCGGTCCCTTTGGAAGATATCGTATGATAAATAAGGATTATAAGTAAAACATATAATTTTTATAAAGTTGAATAAAAAACTTTTATAATATGAGAAAATTTTATAGCAGAAAAATATTTTGGGGGATTTCATATGGATGAAAAGGATTGGATTGTGCTCATTACATTATTCGAAGAAAAAAATATGACGAAGGCGGCAGAGCGATTATATATGACACAGCCGGCGTTAAGTTATCGGCTCAAAAACCTGGAAGCACAATTCGGAGTGCGCCTTTTTTATAAAAGAAAAAAAGGGATGGAGTTCACTTCAGAAGGTGAACATCTGGTTGATTATTCGAAAGAGATGCTGCAGGAGTTCAGAAGAGTGAAGGATGATATGCTCAATATGAGCCATGAAGTCAGCGGGGTTCTCAGATTAGGAGTCTCAAGCAATTTTGCTCAGTATAAGCTCCCGGCGATTCTAAAACGGTTTTCTGATCAGTATCCGTCTGTTCAATTCCACGTCAATACGGGATGGAGTGCGAAGGTGATGGATCTGCTTCATCATTCGGGGGTACACCTTGGGATTATGAGGGGAAATTATGATTGGCAAGGGGAAAAACAACTGCTGAATGAAGAGAGGCTGTACCTTATTTCAAAAACTGAAATCAACAGTGAGGACCTTCCAAAATTGCCGATGATTTATTATCAAACTGATGCTTCTTTGAAAAGTTTGATTCAAAAATGGTGGAATAACCAATTTACTGAACCGCCTTTCATTGCAATGGAGGTAGACAGGCAGGAAACCTGTAAAGAGATGGTGAAAAACGGCCTCGGTTATTCTGTTGTGCCGGAAATCTGTCTTCAGCCTTCTGATGAATTATACACATTGGCGCTGTCTTATAAAAATAACGAGCCTGTGATACGCGATACTTGGCTCATGTATGATTCTTCAGCGTTAGAATTATCTGTCGTCAAAGCATTCATTACTTTTTTGAATGGGAATAAAGCATAAAAAAACCTGCAAGAGACATCATCTCTTGCAGGTTTCTGAGGCATTACTTCTGGTCTTCCGTATTGCGTGTCAGCACTTTATCGATTAAGCCGTATTCTAAGGCTTCATCAGCTGATTTGAAGTTGTCGCGGTCTGTATCGCGCTCAATGACTTCAAGCGGCTGGCCGGTACGTTCAGCAAGCACTTTGTTTAATTTGTCGCGAAGCAAGAGAATGCGTTTTGCCGCAATTTCAATTTCTGTCGCCTGTCCTTGCGCTCCGCCAAGCGGCTGGTGAATCATAACTTCACTGTTAGGAAGCGCGTAACGTTTGCCTTTTTCTCCGGCTGCAAGTAAAAATGCTCCCATAGAAGCGGCCATACCGATGCAGATCGTGGATACTTTCGGTTTAATGAACTGCATTGTATCATAGATTGCCATACCGGCAGTGATTGATCCGCCAGGGCTGTTAATGTAAATGGAAATATCTTTTTCAGGGTCTTCCGCTTCAAGGAATAAAAGCTGTGACACGATGGAGTTCGCAACGTTGTCATCAATCGCAGATCCAAGCATGATAATACGGTCCTTCAAAAGACGGGAGTAAATGTCATAAGCTCTTTCTCCGCGGTTCGTTTGTTCAATGACTGTAGGTATTAAATTCATAATGCTCCTCCTTCACCTTTTAGGTAAGTATGTATTTACATGATACATTTTTGGTCAATAAAGGTCAAACAAAACGCTGACCAAAATGCCAACCTTTTCTTCTAACACCATTTTTCCCATAAAACAAAAAGTTCAAACAGCAAAGTGGAAATGAGGATGATCAGCGCCGGAGCCTTGAGAAAATGATATGGCCGGAGCGCTCAAAATAGACCGCAGTTCCGTCGGTACATACGGCTGAACGGTCTGACTACGTTGACCGTCCTTCCAAAAGCCGTACCGGCAAACACGTTTCCAGCGGCAAATCATCAAATTCGCCTTCAATTTCTTTTGCTAAAATCTCGATGGCTGTTTTGGAAATCAATTCGATCGGCTGCTGGATGGTTGTCAAGTCCGGCAGAACCGATTGAACGGTTTCAGTGCCGTCATAACCGATCACTTTTAATTGATTCGGGATGTCTTTCCCCCGTTTTTTAGCCTCGTTCATCACGGCAGCCGCCATGATATCATCGCTGGCAAAAATTCCGTCGGTGTCAGGCTGTTCATCGAATAATGTTGAAATAATATCATGGTAATGCTGATAAAAGGGTACTTCATATGTAATAGGCTTCCGTCCGTGTTCATGCATGACGTCTTCGTATGCTTTTCTTCTGAGGTTTGCCGGTGTTTCGAGTTCAATCGGGCCGTTGAGATGGACGATGTGCCGGCACCCTTTTTCAATCAGCAGTTCAGCCGCCTTTTTTCCGCCGTCATAGTTGTCTGAGCCGACGACGGGAATCGTGTCCGATAAGTAATGATCAATGGCGACAATCGGCAGATTCTGCTTGTGATAATTGAGAATTCCCCGGTTATAAGTCACGGCGATCACGCCGTCCACTTGGTTTCTTATCAGCATCTCCAAATATTTTTCTTCCTTATCCTTTCGATGTAAACTGTTGCAAAGCAGCAGTTTGTAGCCCATGGACGTACAGTTGCTTTCAATATGAAAGGCGAGTTCGCCGAAAAACGGGTTGCTGGAGTTTGGAATGATAAGTCCTATTAAATTGGTTCGTTTTCGGAATAAAGAGCGGGCCAGATCGTTTGGAAAGTAATTGATTTCTTCCATCGCCTTGTACACTTTTTCTTTTGTTTTTTCGCTGATATAGCCGCGGTTATTTAATACCCGCGAAACGGTTGTAGATGAAACTCCCGCTATTTTCGCAACATCATGAATGTTAGGCTTCATTCCCGTGCCCTCCTGCTTACTGAAATGGCTTACAATTTCCGTCACGCACTTATTTTAGAGAATCAGGCTGACATGTGCAAGGACATTCCATGTTTCTGTTTTCATATAAAGAGGGTGCATTTTGTTTGATTGGAATAATCAGAAAATGTTATGTCAACCGATTGACATATGAAACCGGTTGACATACAATTCTTTTTGAAAGCGCTTTATTTATGGAGTGAAGGGAAGTGATGGGTATGGAGAGATGGCTGGCGGCAATAAAGTGAAGGAATCAAGCAGCGGCGGAAAGTAAGCGCTTACTCGGAGCTCGCATGTATGTGATGAATATGAAGAAGGAAGTATGCGGCTCTAAAACGGCTGTTAAAAGGTCCTATTAAAGGAGCGGTGCAAATGAAAAGCTCAAAAAGTCTGTATTGGAAACTGAGTGCTTATTTCTTCTTTTTCTTTTTTACTTGGTCTTCCAGCTATTCTTTATTTGCGATTTGGTTAGGGCAGGAAATCAATTTAAACGGATCAGCGACAGGCATTATCTTTTCTGTAAACGCCGTATTTGCCCTGTGCATGCAGCCTCTTTACGGTTTTATCTCTGACAAATTGGGGCTGAAGAAAAAGATATTGTTTATGATCAGCTGTCTTCTCATATTCACGGGTCCGTTTTATATCTTCGTCTATGGGCCGCTTTTACAATACAACGTCTTTCTTGGCGCCGTTGTCGGAGGCTTATATTTGGGAGCCGCTTTTTTAGCGGGAATAGGCGCGATTGAAACGTACATTGAAAAGGTCAGCCGTAAGTATGATTTCGAGTATGGAAAATCAAGAATGTGGGGCTCGCTGGGCTGGGCGGCGGCTGCATTTTTTGCAGGGCAGCTTTTCAATATCAATCCCAATATCAACTTCTGGATCGCCTCTGTTTCAGCCGTCATATTAACGGCCATTATCATGTCTGTGAAAATAGAAATGACCGATCATGAGAAAAACAGAGCGGATTCGGTCCGGTTAAAAGATGTGGGGCGGCTCTTTTTATTAAGAGATTTCTGGTTTTTTATGATGTACATTATCGGGGTGACTTGCATTTACGGCGTATATGATCAGCAGTTCCCGATCTACTATGCGTCTTTGTTTCCTTCAGTGTCGATGGGTAACCAAGTATTCGGCTATCTGAATTCATTCCAGGTGTTTTTGGAGGCCGGCATGATGTTTCTTGCGCCTTTTATCGTCAATAAGTTCGGAGCGAAAAACAGTTTGATTTTAGCGGGGTTTTTAATGGCTTTCCGCATCGTCGGGTCCGGAATTGCAGTTGAGCCTGTAGGCATTTCATCAATGAAACTCATCCACGCACTGGAATTGCCGATTATGCTGATCGCCGTTTTTAAATATTTGGCTGCCAATTTTGATACGCGTCTGTCGTCCATCCTTTATCTCGTCGGTTTTCAATTCGCATCTCAGGCAGGCGCGTCGATTCTGTCGCCGCTTGCGGGAGGATTATATGACAGTGCGGGGTTCCGTCAAACCTATCTCATCATGGGAATCGTCGTCTTTGGTTTTACCGTCATCTCCATATTTACTTTATTGGGCCCGAAACAAAACAGCAGGCGTGTCCAGCGTCTGCAAAAAATCGGATAGAGAGGATGTTACAAATGGACAGAATTCAGCAGGCGGAAGAAGCTTTGAAGGAAGCCGAGGGTAAAGTGAAACAAAGGTATCGATTGGGGTACCATATTATGCCCCGGGCGAATTGGATCAATGATCCGAACGGGCTTATTCAGTTTAAAGGAGAATACCACGTCTTTTTTCAGCATCATCCGTATGATGAGCATTGGGGGCCGATGCATTGGGGACATGTAAAAAGTAAAGATCTCATTCATTGGGAGCACCTGCCGGTTGCCTTAGCTCCGGGCGACGCATTCGATCAAAGCGGCTGTTTTTCGGGAAGCGCGGTCGATGATCATGGAAGATTGGCCCTCATCTATACAGGACATAATATAATTGATCAAGAGAAAGACCTATTCTATCAAACTCAAAATATCGCTGTCAGCCAAGATGGCACCGTGTTTGAAAAACTTCAGGAAAACCCTGTTATTGCGGAACCGCCGGAAGACAGCGCCCGTCATTTCCGCGATCCGAAAGTATGGAAGCATCGCGATGTTTGGTATATGGTCATCGGCAACTCTTCAAAAGAAAACGTCGGACGGGTCGTTTTATACCGTTCACCTGATTTGCGTGATTGGGAATACGCGGGGGTTCTCGCCCAAAGTGACGGTAATCTCGGCTATATGTGGGAATGTCCTGATTTCTTTGAACTAGGCGGCAAACATGTCCTGCTGATTTCGCCACAGGGTATTGAAGCGGACGGTGATTCCTATCAAAATTTACATCAAACCGGCTATTTAATCGGTGACTATAATAATGAAACAAACAAATTTACACACGGCGCTTTTAAAGAACTGGATCACGGCCATGACTTTTACGCCGTGCAAACATTATTAGATGATAAAGGACGCAGAATTGCTATCGGCTGGATGGATATGTGGGAATCTGAGATGCCGACAAAAGCAGACGGATGGTGCGGTGCACTGACTTTGCCGCGAGAACTGACTTTGCGTGATGATCATAAACTTTTGATGAATCCCGTGGAAGAAACCAAGCAGCTGCGGAAAATGGAATATCGGGAATGTGCCGGACGATCGATTTCAGGGAGTTACTTGGCAAAGACGTCCGAAGACCTGCTTGAAGTCCGAGCCGTGTTTGATGTAAACGATTCTGATGCCGAAGCGGCAGGTTTTAAAATTCGCGGCCTTGACGAAGAAGAACTTGTGCTGACATACAATCTAACGGATAAAAAGCTGACACTTGATTGCACTAAGATGGGGAAAGCGAAAGACGGTGTGAGAAGGGTGCGGCTGGATGCAAACGGCAAGCTGGCGCTGCGTATCTTTATTGACAGATCCTCGATTGAAGTATTCGCCAATCATGGAGAAACAACGATGACAAGCCGTATCTATCCGAATGAAGGCAGATTGGGGATTGAGCTGTTTTCTGAGAAAGGCGCCGTAAAGGTTGAGGAATTCACCTATTGGACGTTAAAAGACATTTGGAAAAAAAGCTGAAACGAGTGATTGCCGCTTTTTCTGAAGCGGCTGAAAATGTACCGAGCCGGGGGCAGTCCGCCTGAAATAAGTTTTTTGTGAAAATCAATGCCGTTAAATGATGCAGGATTATGCTGCATGAGGACGCTGCATAATCCTGTTGTGTATAATCAAAAAAGAGTTGCTTTCTGTTCGTTTCTTTATTATAATATAAAGGTATCTGATTGAAAAAACGTGCGCTCGTAGCTCAGTTGGATAGAGCGGTGGTTTCCGGTACCACGTCTGTCGGGGGTTCGAATCCCTCCGAGCGCGTCTCAGTTAAGACGATAGGAAAAACCTCGCAGATGATAATCTGCGAGGTTTTTTTATTTTATCTTGTTTTGAAACTGTTAACGAATGTGTCTCTGTTATGTTCGGTTCCGGCAATCAGCCGCGCACTTTCACTGATCCGCTGTGCGAGAGCTTTTTGCGCCTTGCCTTCGAAGCTGTTCAATAAGGCTGAATACACTTCATATAATTCATCTTTCAAAGTATCCATTTCGAATGTCGGTTTCAGCGTTCGGCGCACTGTCTCCAGTTTTGTCTCCGCTGCCTGTGTCATGACGGTTTTCAGCATCTGCCGCTGCAGCCTTTTCTTCATCGGGTCGTCCTTGTGTTCTAAAAGTTCGTCTAATGTCGGCATTATGTATCCACCTCTATCATCTTAACCAGTTTGCGAGCATCTGGTCTTTTTCCTGAAATTCGTCCGCTATTTTATGTAAGAATCCGCCGATCTCTTCAAGGTCCGTGATCGCCGCCTGCAAAGAATCAATAAACGCCTGCTCAGCCTGTGTGTCGTAAAAAATCGGGCCTTTATCGTAGGATTGCGCAATATCTTCAATTGTATTGGTCACGTCCTGTGCTTGAAGCTGATCAAACAAGCCATGCCCAACTTGGCCGTAAAATTCCGTTTTCAGCTCGGCGATTTTTTCATCGTGCTCTTGATAGGCGTTCTGCGCTTCTTTTTTCATCGTCCGCAAATCCTCAGTCATGGCCTGCACCTTTTCAGCCAGCTTCTTTGCGTTTTTCGGCGTTACTTTTATCGCGTCTCCGCTTCCGATCGCACCGGCCGGCAGGAGAGCGCCGAGGTTTTTATCGAAAACTAATTCATCACCATTCGGATTTGTGATGTTTCCGTTTCGGTCAAATATGAAATTCGCTTCGTTTAAGCCGTGTGTATCCGGATTTCTCAGAATGACCGTAGTGAAGAAATAAGTTAGATTCTTGCTGATCTGCTCGTTTAAGTTCCCGCCAAGCCGCTGCTTCCGGCTGAACTGTGAGAGCGAGGGGTTTTTCGTATAAATTGTTGTCCCGTTGTGGCGGTCATATTCGTTCCAATAACCTGCCCCGACCATGTCGTCCGGATTGATAATGGACCGGATGTATGGATCGTATATGCCGCTGTTGATGTCTTTCTGTGTTTCTTCATCGTGCAGTTTGACGACGGAGGGGCTGTTAAACGCGACGGCGTACACATCATTATTCACTGCGCTGTATTCGGCCTCAGCGCCGCCGAGTGAATGGCCGGTTGTTGAAATAATCGTTGACGTTCCGGCATACTTTTTCTTTACGCTGCGTACCAGCTGATCGGCTTGATCGATTTGCGATGTTTTCGTTATCAGCTTATACTTTCCGGTTGTGAGCATGGCGTCTTGAGAGGGCGTTCCGTGATAGGTTCCGAGCGTTTTCGAGGTATCCTCCGCGTCTTTTTTTACAATATAATACACTTCTTTTTGCGGATCATTTCCGAAAACAATATTCCCGCCGTCCGCTTTTACGCCGTCATTGATCGGGTCTTTTCCGATATCGGTTCCCGCAAAAGCGACGACCACGTTTTCGGGGTTTTTTGATTTTACCCATTTTCCGTTTTTTGTCTTGATGCCTTTTGAGAATACAAAGGCATCAAGACCCGTATCAGAATCCTGCTTCACTTTCTCAACGTACCAATATGACGTCTTACTTATTTTATAAGGTGTTTTATATTTCGTATGCAGGGCTAACATTTTATAATTATAAGCTGCTTGACTCAAACGGTAATATTCTTTATCTGTGACATTAGAGACGGTTATTTCTTTTCCTTTTGGCATATATACATCACCTTTCTTATATTGTAAAATAGTTCCGAAAGGATGATACGCATGAGAAAATACATTATTATCCTAATTGTTATAATTATAGCAGTGGGAGGTTTTTTCGTGAAGCGTCAATATGATAAACATAAAAACGAAGAAAAACTTGTGATTGAGGCGCAAGAGCACATGAAGATTTACTTAAAAAAAGACTATAAAAATGTACAGGAAGTTCATTTTTCAAAAGACTACAATATCGATCCGACAGGCGGAGTTGAAGTTTCAGGCTACATAAATAATAATAAAGAAAAAGAATTTTCCGGTATATATGATCCAACGAACAAGGAGATAGGTATTTCAGTGGTCAATGCCGAAGAAAGATAAAATACCCACCTCAGGATGAGTGGGTATTTATTTTGTTTAATTATCTTACAAAATTCGTGATATGTTTCTCATACAGTTCAAACCCGTCTCATTTGTCGAGGTATCCCCGATATTAACGATAACCGCGTACAAATATCATGACAACTCAACGTTAGGAAAAACGTCAGATCAGCATTTTACTCGCTTTAAGTTCCAATCTTAACTTGTCAGTAACAATCGCGATGAATTCTGAATTGGTTAGCTTTGCTTTTGACATGCTGAAAGTATATTCATATCAAGTTTTCGCTCATTTCGTTTACTTAAGAACGACAGTTATTTATAGGAAAGAGTTGATTTCCAAATGAAAATGAATAAGTACATAATTATCCTTATTTTAATAATTATAGCAGTTGGGGGACTTTTTATGAAGCATCAGTATGATCGAAAGGAAAAAGAGATTGCGTTATTCGAAGAAGCCCAGAATCATATGGAAAAGTTTTTAACAACGAACTATAAAAATGTGGATAATATCCATTTTTTCGAGGATTACTATATTAACCCAATGGGCGGTATTAGTGTTAAGGGTTATACTAATGGAAAAAAAGAGTTTGAAGGTCTATATGATCCAGGCAATAAAGAAATATTATCATATACGGTTGATGCCGAACCAAAAGAAGAATGTAAAGATAAGCTTTGTACAAGATAAATTAGCCTGCTCAATCGAGCTGGGCTAATTTTGCTGTATTGCTCTTCCTCTAATCTCCTGGACATAAAACAAATTTTCCATAGATACATTTAATCCTCTGTTAATAATGAATAGTGTTGTGATATCATATCTTGTATTTGTTTTAAATCTGCTTATCGTAACCTCAGTAGAACCAACTAAATCAGCCAAACCCTTTTGGCTTTGAATTCCCTTCTCCTTCATCACTTCATTTAACCTAGATCTAATTATAACTAACGCTTATAAAAAAGTATTCTCGATCACTGATACTTGATACGTTGATGTTTTTTAGACATGTACAACACCCTGAGGTTGATGTAAATTTAATCTAAGAAAGGATGAGTCTGTGAAGAAATACATGGTTGTCCTGATATTTGTAATAACTATAGTGTCAGGAAGTATCTACATGAAGTACCACCATGATAAAAAAGAAGCAGAGCAAGAACTTTTTATCCAAGTGAAAGATAAAATGGAAAGCTATATAAAAGCTAATTACAAAAATATAAAACACATTACATACCCCTATGGGGGAAATTTCCATTAGGGGGTACTTGAATGGTAATAATGAAAAAGAATTTTTCGGACTTTATGACAAAACGAATGATGAAATAGGAGTTTCGTCAGTCGATGCAGAAGAGAAACCCGAATGTCAGAAAAAAAATGTGAATACTAAAAAGACGCTGGAATAAAGAAGTACTCTGGATTGCCGCTTATATGATCCTCTGCGGACACTGAAGAAAAATCTTAAGACGCCTAAATGCATCGGATGTCACCACCATTTTTCTAGTCCGCGAGCTCCGTCATAACTCATGGAAAGGATGAGTTCTGTGAAAAAATACGTTTTGATCTTCGTGGTTATTTTTATAGCAGCCGGAGGTTTTATAATGAAGAGTATGAATGATAAAAATGTTCAGGCTGAAGAGATAAAGATTGCGCAAGAACGAATGGAGAAAATTATCAAAGCGAATTATGAAGGTATACATAACGTTACATTTAAAGATAAATACGAGATAGATCCAATGGGCGGGATAGAGGTATTTGGCTATTACAACGGTGATACATCGAATAAATTTGATGGTATTTATGATAAAGCAAATGACAAGATCATGGGGCACTCAATAGACGCTGTAAGTAAGAAAGGATGCAGAGATAAAGATTGTGATTACTAAGAAGACGCTCGTCTGCGTTTTTTATAGATGAGCTTAATGAAAAAGACAAGGGTTTCGGCATTTGCCGCCCTTGTCTTTTTTTATTGAACATCTCTTTTTCCGGGTAAAACATAACCGGAAAAAGCTCATTATTTGACAGTCCATTTTAACAGCGTTACAATTAAACGTGTAAATAGTTACATGTTTAAATAAACATAATGTCTCGGGAGGTGATACGTCCTTGAATGAACTTTCTTTAAAAAAGTCATTTATGAGTCAGTGAACCGCATCATTGATCCCGAGCACGTGTATTTCCGCACTGTGCCTGTGTTTGAAACAAGCAGTGAGGCATATCAGCATCTGCAGGACCGGCTGTTTATCGGGGCTGCGGTCAGATTGCCGGATGACATTCGGTTAGATATTTATGAAGTTCAATAATAAGATGGAGAGTGAGTCAACATGGAAAACTTTATCGGAAGCCATATGATTTACACGTATGAAAACGGCTGGGAGTATGAAATCTATATTAAAAATGATCATACGATCGACTATCGGATTCATAGCGGAATGGTAGGCGGCCGCTGGGTGCGCGACCAGGAAGTGAATATCGTCAAGCTGACAGAAGGCGTATACAAAGTGTCATGGACTGAACCGACAGGCACAGACGTTTCCTTAAACTTTATGCCGAATGAAAAACGGATGCACGGAATTATTTTCTTCCCGAAATGGGTGCATGAGCATCCGGAAATCACGGTGTGCTACCAAAATGATTACATTGACGTGATGAAAGAGTCACGTGAGAAATATGAAACGTACCCGAAATATGTCGTTCCCGAGTTTGCGGATATTACGTATCTCAACAATGCAGGAATCAATAACGAAACATTGATTTCAGAAGCGCCGTACGAAGGAATGACCGATGATATCCGTGCGGGAAAATTAAAATAAGAGAAAAACCCGGCAGCTTGGCCGGGTTTTTTGTATCCTTTTACGACAGGGTTTTGGTCATGATAAAGTCGACTTGTTTATCATCCCCCATATAAAAAGAGTGTTCTCCGGTTTGGACAAACCCCATTTTTTGATAAAAGGCGATTGCATTTTCGTTTTTTTCCCATACGCCCAGCCAGATGTTCTTTTTATTGTGTGCTGTTGCGATTTTCACAGCTTCATTCAGCAGATATTTGCCAAGCCCGTGTTTCTGATGGCTTTTTCTTATATAAATTCTCTCAATCTCAAGAGAGTCTTCCCCCATTTTTTCTGACTGTGCTTCGTTCATGTTGACTTTTACATACCCCGCAAGGTCATGATGATAATAAACAAAATAGAATTGAGAAGACGGATTGGATAATTCCTTTTTCAGCTGTTCAGAGCGGAATGCATTTTCCAAATAAGCTTTCATATTTTCAGGTGAATTTTGATCTTTAAATGTATCATTGAATGTTTCAATGCTTATCTCCCGGAGCTCTGTTATATCGTTAAGGCTGCACTTTTTTAATTTAATACTCATGGTCATACAGCTCCTTTCTTCATTTATCATATCAGCTGTTTTTTTTGTTGTGTTTGCAATAAAAATACCGTATAGTAAACATATCGTAATTTTGTTGTATTTGCAACATAAAATTAGAAAATGAGGACGATAAAGTGAAATATGTTTTTTATGTTTTAGGAATCATGATCTTGACCTTTGGTATTTCTGTCACGATTCAATCAGATCTTGGAACGTCGCCTTTTGATGCGCTTATTGTGGGATTGTCCGTCCATGCAGGGCTTACCGTGGGAAGCTGGGAAATCATCATTGCTTTCCTGTTAATTTGCTGTAATTCAATGTTAAAAAGGCAAAGACCGGAATTTTCAGGGATGATTACGGCGTTTATAACGGGAATCGGGATTGATATGTGGCTTTTTTTTCTGCATCGAGTCATAACGCCTGAACTATGGTACGGAAAGGCGGGCTGTTTTGCAATCGGTTTAGTTGTGATAGGGATAGGAACCGCAACCTACCTGCACACAAATTTCGCACCGATCCCGGTTGATCAATTAACGTTAATTGTCCGCGAATTAACCGGGAGAAGCATCTTTTTTTCAAGAACGGTCATTTACTTCATATTTTTCATACTGGCCGTGATGCTAAAAGGTCCGGTAGGCATCGGAACGTTATTAACCGTTTGTTTAGGCGGGATCATCCTTCATTTCTTTATGCCGATTACCGGAAGATGGATAGACGGCATATTAACAGCATCTCCAAAGCAGGAAGAAACGAAAACCCGGTAACGGCGGTTTTTATCCGATTCTATCATTTTTCATTTCACCCGCATGTTTAAGGTATAATAAAAAAGGGGGAGGGATTTTATGAGCGGTCAAAGAAAGCTCGTTTTTTACGGAGCTGTCAGCGCAGATGGCTATCTTGCGCGGGAAAATCATTCTTTAGATTGGTTAATCGGAACTGAAGGTGAAGACAGCACCGATTATGAAGCTTTCTATGAATCTGTCGATACGATCATTATGGGCAGAAAAACATACGAGGAAATATTGGTTTTATTGCCTGAGGAATTTCCGTACAAAGGTAAAGAATGCTATGTGTTTTCGCGGACATTGACAGGGCGTACTGAACATGTGCGGTTTATTCATGAAGAGCCTGCCGATTTTATAAAAGCATTGAAATGCCAAGAAGGCAAGCGGATTTGGATTGTCGGCGGGAGTGATCTGCTGCACCCGATTTTGGAGGAAAAACTTGTCGATGAGTTTATCATTCAGATCGCCCCCGTTCTGCTCGGCCGCGGAATTTCTTTGTTTAAACCCGGAGACCGGGAGACAGGACTGAAGCTGACTGATGTCAGGCGTTACAAACAATTTGCGGAGTTGCATTATGAAGTGAGATAAAATGAAAGGTATGAACGAAACCCAGTAAAGGTTACCGGGTTTCTTTTTCATGTTTGTTTTTATGTTTTGAAATGGTGTGGGCCGGACCGCATGAAAACCCTGCAACCATGATAACAACCCCTATCCACCTCACGGCATAGAAATCAGTGTCGCGCAGGAAGATAAATGAAACTAAGGTCATAAGCGCCCCGATTATAACGGCAGCTGTGCCGATAATACTTGATTTCTCCATATAGAAACTCCTTTATGAATGTTTGGTTAACGTATTGGGTTGGAATATAACATATCAGGGGTAATGCGGAAATGGATATGCCGCGAAGCTGACTGATGTCTGAAGTAAGATGAAAATGAAACGCCAAGGGAGCCGGCTCCCTTGGCGTTTTTTAGGCTTGAAACAGGATGCGGCGTTTTGCTGAATCGGGATCACTTTCGACAGCGGTATCCGTGTTGAAAAGCAAAGTTTCGCGTGAATCGGTTTCATATTCAGGCCAATTGAAGTGAGAGGTGTTCGGGTTTCCGGTTTTTGCAAAAGCGAGCCATGCGGATTGGATTTGTTTGGAAAGCTGTTCTGCGTCATCACCGAGCGGCTCTTGCAGCGTCTTTCTCAAAGAATCAAAGTTTCCGAACACAAACGGCAATTCCAGAGCGTGAACGGCTTTATGAAACGGCGGTGTTTCGCCATGCCAATCAAAGCGGTACATCCAGACCGGTGCGTGTTGCGACTGTCCTTGTGCGAAAGCGACAGCCGGCCGCCAGAAAATCAGATCCGTCATCATATCGATTTGTCCCGTTAATGAATGCGGATATAAATCTGCCGCTTGCTCGGTGCAGTTCTCTCCAAGATGATAATGCAAATAATCTTGCTGCTTTTTCTCGGAATGAATGTCTGTATCAGGGGTGAAAAACAAATATGCTTCATCACGATTGGTTCCGATGATCATAGGTATGCCTTCTGCGGCCCCGTCTGCTATGGCTTTCACCGGTTCCGCAGGCAATGTGGCCGGATCGATGGCGGGCTGAAACAAAAGCTGAAAAATGTTTTGATCCAGTGAGCGCCGCACTTTATCCGCAGTCTTAAGCAGGTCATTAACGGAAAGCTCCTGCAATTGATCAGTGCCGGCTTCATGAATAAATGCCGCCGCGATGTCTTTTGCCATGTCCGCCGGGATCGTATGAGAGGCGCCGCTTTCTAAAATGGCTTTATGAAACAGACCTTTTGCGTCAGGCATTGCCATAAGTGAGGCGATGCTCATGCCGCCTGCCGATTCACCAAATAGCGTGACGTTATCCGGGTCTCCTCCAAATTCGGAGATATTGTCCCTCACCCAGCGCAGCGCGGCGATCTGATCGAGCAGCCCGATATTGGCGGAATATGCGTCATGAATAGAAGACAAATGTAAAAAGCCTAACGGTCCGAGCCTGTAATTGAGTGTCACGACAATGACATCTCCCTCAGCGGCAAGGGCAGATCCGTCGTAAAGCGGTTCGCTTCCGGCACCTAAATAAAATGCCCCGCCGTGTATCCATACCATGACAGGCTTTTTTTCGCCCTCTGAATCGGGGGCGAAAACGTTGAGGTAAAGGCAATCTTCAGATTGAGGCGGTATATCCCCGGAAAACGATATGGACAGCATATCATCCGGCTGCGGACAAACCGGTCCGAACGAATCGGCATGTTTTACGCCGTCCCAAGGTGCGGGCGGCTCCGGCGCTTTAAATCTCAGCTCTCCGACGGGCGGCTTCGCGTACGGTATGCCCTTCCATGTGCGGGCACCGCGGCCGGCAGTTCCTTTCAGTGCGCCGCAGCGGGTTTGAACGGTAAGTTTTGTCATGATTTCATCCCCTTTTTTCTTTTCATTATAAACAGAGATGAAGGCATGAAGCGAATAAAAGCCCTTTCATCAGCATATCATCAGTAACGCTTCCGTTCTAAAAATGATCTGACTTCCTGAACGGACAAGCCGAGTTCTTTTGCTTCCTGCATCAGCGCTTTCCATTCTTCAATGTTGGATTCAGTCAGTTTTCTGTTGCGGTAGGGTGCGGGCACCGGGCGCTTTTCAGTCAGTTTGTTCGTAAAGGTGAACAGTTCTTCTTTCGGCATGCCCGACTGGACGGCCTGCACAAGGTGGATGCGCCACTCATCTTCCGTGTCTCCCATCTGATGCAGCATCGTTTCGGCATCAAAAAGCTCCGTCAGATCGACCTGCAGGGTGGCGGATACTTTTTTCAGAAATTGGATGGACGGATTTGAGTGAACCCCCCGTTCTATCTTGCTTAAATAAGATTTAGAGACACCTGCTTCAACTGCTAGCTGATTAATAGAGTAGCCTTTTCTTCTGCGGTATAAACGAATTATTCTTCCAATCATTGTGCTGAATTCTCCCCTGTATACTGGCATTTTTTGTTCATTATAAGAAATTTTTCGTTCTTTATAAAATTTAAAATTATAAGGTAAGTGCAGTAAATAAGAGGAAAATCATGATAATGTTCTCTAAAAAGAACCAAATGGCTTAATTTGAAATTTTCAAATTTCGACCTTTTCTTTTATAATCCAATCATTAACAGAAGGGGGCGTTTAAGCCTGATGCAATAAGGATGAGGCTGTAATTACATGAATGAGAATATGAGTTTTAAAGAATTATTTGACATTATTAAACACAGACTTTTACTGATTTTTATCATGACAGCAGTTGTAACGCTGGTGACGGGATACATCCAATTCCGGGTGATTTCGCCCGTTTATCAGGCATCGACCCAAGTGCTCATTCATGAAACAAGCGGTGAAAAAAATTCGAATCTCAGCGACGTTCAGCTGAATCTTCATTACAACAATACGTTTCAAACGATAATGAAAAGCCCGGTTGTGCTTGAGAAAGTGAAACAGAAGCTGCATCTTTCTGAGACGGCATCCGCTTTAAAAGCAAAGATTACGACAAGCAGCGAAACCGATTCAGAGATCATTACCGCAGCGGTGCAGGACGAGAACCCGAAACAGGCCGCCGCTATAGCGAACACGCTGATGAAGACATTTAAAAAAGAAGTCCGTGACAGGATGAATATAAAAGGCGTCATTGTTTTGTCCGAGGCAAAAGCATCGGAAAGTCCGATGGTCAAGCCTTCGCGCATCAGGAATATCATGATGGCGTTCGGTGCGGCTCTCATGGCGGGTGTGACGCTTGCGTTTTTTCTCCACTTTCTTGATGAAACCGTTAAAAGCGAGCGGCAGCTCAGCGAAAAAACAGACTTGCCTGTTTTAGGGGTTGTGTATGACATCAAAAATCAGCAGACACGGTCTGATGAAAAACATTTCGGGGAGTGAGGCGTTTGGGATTCAGAAAAAAGAAATCAAGAAGGGGACTGGCTCAAATATCCGTTTTACATCACAAATCATTGGTGGCTGAACAATACCGCACCATTCGGACAAATATTGAGTTCTCCTCTGTTCAGACCCATTTGCGCTCCATTCTCGTCACTTCCTCCGTTCCGGGAGAAGGAAAGTCATTCAGCGCCGCCAACCTTGCCGCGGTATTTGCGCAGCAGGAAAAAAAGGTGCTGCTCGTCGATGCGGATTTACGAAAACCGACGATACACGAGACCTATCAGCTTGAAAATGTACAAGGCCTTACGAATGTGTTAGTCGGAAACGCTTCCCTCGGCGAAACGGTGCAAAAAACGCTGATTGATAACCTTTACGTCTTAACGAGCGGGCCGACGCCGCCGAATCCGGCTGAGCTTTTATCTTCAAAGGCGATGGGAGAGCTGATTCAGGAGATGTACAGCCGGTACAGTCTGGTTATTTTCGATTCACCTCCGCTTTTGGCGGTGGCGGACGGACAGATTTTAGCGAACCAGACAGATGGAAGCGTTCTCGTCGTCTTGAGCGGAAAAACGAAAATGGATACCGTCCAAAAGGCGAAAGACGCGCTCCAGCAGTCAAAGGCAAAGCTTTTGGGGGCGCTGCTGAATAAAAAGAAAATCAAAAAAACAGAGCACTACTCGTATTGAGCGGTGCAGGTGATGTCTCCTTACCTTTATCAACGGAGGCACTCGGCTCTGCTGTGGGCGGCGTTTTCCGCCGCCTTAGATGCTGGTCGTCGGTGGCGGGGTGTGAGGACGGGTTAAATGCCCAATTTATCTTAAGATGATGCATTGTTATCGGCTTAGCTGTTATGTCTGTTTTTACGAAAACCGTATCAGCTAAACCGATAAATGAGGAGGGGAAAGATTGACTTACCGGAGAAGACTTTCAATGATTTTTGCATTGGATACGTATCTCGTTTTACTTTCCGTTGTTATAGGATATCAATTTTTTGAGGATTCTTATCACTTTTATGACTCCGGAGCGTTGCTGCTGACTGCCGTAAGCATGCTGATCAGCCATCATGTATGCGCTTTTATGTTTCACCAGTATAAGCAGGTATGGACGTATACGGGAATAGGCGAGCTGCTTGATCTGCTGAAGGGGATCACGCTGTCCGCAGCTGTGACAGCCGCCGTCCAATACGGGGTGTTCCACACGATTTTATTCCGGCTGTTAGCCGTCAGCTGGATGATTCAGCTATTGTTCATCGGAGGAAGCCGGATGATTTCGCGCGTACTGAAAGAAACGATCGGCAGGAAGCAAAATGACTCTTCCCGGGCGCTGATCATCGGCGCGGGCGCAGGAGGAACGCTGCTCGTCCGTCAGCTTACCCAGAAAAACGATCTCGGAATCATGCCTGTGGCTTTTATTGATGATGATCAGACGAAGCATAAGCTCAAAATTATGGGCCTGCCCGTCATCGGCGGAAAAGAAAGCATTATGCCGGCGGTGCAGAGGCTGAGAATTCACCACATTATCATCGCCATTCCGTCTCTTTGCACCCATGAGCTTCAGACGCTGTACAAAGAATGTGTACAGACGGGCGCCCATATTAAAATCATGCCGCAATTTGATGAGATCCTGCTCGGAACGCAGGCTGCCGGACACATCAGGGATGTGAAAGCCGAAGATCTCCTCGGCAGAAAGCCGGTCACCCTTGATACGAGCAAAATTTCTGACAGCATCAAAGGGAAAACGATTCTGGTCACGGGCGCCGGCGGCTCTATCGGTTCTGAAATCTGCCGCCAGATCAGCTCGTTTCTTCCGCATGAAATCGTCCTTCTCGGCCACGGGGAGAACAGCATTTATTCGGTGCATAACGAACTGTCCGCACGCTTCGGCAAAGAGGTGCTTTTTCACGCGGAGATCGCCGATATTCAGGACAGAGATAAAATCTTTACCTTGATGAAAAAATACGAGCCGCACGTCGTCTATCATGCGGCCGCCCATAAACATGTGCCGTTAATGGAACATAATCCGGAAGAAGCCGTCAAAAACAATATTATCGGCACGAAAAATGTCGCCGAAGCCGCCGATATGTGCGGAACGGAAACATTCGTGCTGATTTCTTCTGACAAAGCGGTCAATCCGGCCAATGTCATGGGCGCGACGAAGCGGTTTGCGGAAATGGTCATCATGAACCTCGGAAAGGTCAGCAACACCAAATTCGCCGCCGTCCGTTTCGGGAATGTGCTCGGAAGCCGCGGCAGCGTCATTCCGATTTTCAAAAAGCAGATTGAAAAAGGCGGACCCGTCACCGTCACGCATCCGGCGATGACAAGATATTTTATGACGATCCCCGAAGCGTCAAGACTCGTCATTCAGGCGGGGGCGCTTGCAAAGGGGCGGCAGATTTTCGTTCTGGATATGGGAGAACCCGTCAAAATCGTCGACTTGGCAAAAAACCTGATTCATTTATCAGGCTATACGACAGAACAGATTCCCATTGAATTCTCCGGCATCCGCCCGGGAGAAAAGATGTATGAAGAACTGCTGAATCATAATGAAGTACATACGGAACAGATTTTTCCGAAAATCCATATCGGGAAAGCGATCGACGGGGATTGGGCCGTGCTCATCCGTTTTATGGAGGAATTCAGCCGTCTGCCTGAAGATGAGCTGAGAAAACGGCTGTTTGAGGCGATCGAATCAGTACATGAAGAAGCGGCCGCAGGTGTGTGATGGGAGGACAGAAAGATGACGAAAAAAGTATTATTCTGCGCCACTGTCGATTATCATTTTAAAGCCTTTCATCTTCCGTATTTTCAATGGTTTCAGGATATGGGCTGGGAAGTGCACGTCGCAGCAGACGGCAATATGAATCTTCCGTTCGTTGATGAAAAGTTTTCCATTCCGATCCGGCGCTCGCCGTTTCATCCCGAAAATCTTTCTGTTTACAGGCGGCTGAAACGGCTCATTCAGGACAACGGCTACGACATGATTCACTGTCATACGCCGGTCGGCGGCGTGCTTGCACGCCTTGCGGCGAGACAAGCGCGCCAAAAAGGGACAAAGGTGCTGTACACCGCGCACGGCTTTCACTTCTGCGACGGAGCGCCCCTGAAAAACTGGCTTATTTATTACCCGATCGAAAAATTTCTCTCTTCTTACACGGATTGTTTGATTACGATTAATGAAGAGGATTACGAACGGGCCAAGCAAATGAAAAAAACAGCTTGCGGCGCGAAGAAAATACACGGCATCGGCGTGAATACAGACAGGTTTCGCCCTGTGAGCCGGGCAGAGAGTGAACGTCTGAGAGAAAAACACGGCTTCGGCGCCGGGGAATTTATCCTCATATACCCCGCTGAATTAAACGGCAATAAAAACCAGGGACTTCTCATTGAGGCTGCGGCACTGCTGAAGAACCGCATTCCGGAGCTGAAACTCGTATTTGCCGGAGAAGGCGCGATGGAAGAGCCGTACAGAAAAAAGGCTGAATCACTCGGGGTATCCGACATTGTGCGGTTTTACGGTTTTTGCCGTGACATTCATGAGCTGATTCAGCTTGCCGATCTGTCTGTCGCCTCAAGCATCCGCGAAGGGCTCGGCATGAATCTGCTTGAAGGAATGGCTGCCGAAAAGCCCGCCGTTGCCGCGGACAACAGGGGGCACCGTGAGATCATCGAAGACGGTGTGAACGGTTTTCTCGTGCCGGCAGGGGACAGCGCGGCATTTGCCGATCGGATTGAAAAGCTGTACCGATCCCCGGGTCTGCGAAAAGCAATGGGACAAGAAGGGCGCAGGACGGCGGAATGTTTTTCAGAAACACGTACGGTAAAGGAAATGGCGCACATTTACGCCGGTTATATGGATAAAAAGGAGAAAAGCGTATGAATGCAGGAGCACAACCGAAAATTTCCGTCATCATGGGAATTTATAATTGCGAAGAGACTTTAGCGGAGAGTATTGAATCCATCCTGAGCCAATCGTATAAGAATTGGGAACTGATTATGTGTGATGACGCGTCAACTGACGGAACGTATCAGATTGCGCGCCGTTACGCGGATCATTACAGCGACCGGATCACGCTGATTCAAAATAAGACGAATCAACGGCTTGCCGCTTCGCTGAACCGCTGTCTGACATACGCAACGGGAGATTATATCGCCAGGCAGGACGGTGATGACATCTCCAACCCGAGGAGACTGGAAAAACAGGCCGCTTTCTTAAACAAGCACGCCCACTATCAAGTCGTAGGCACGGGCATGCTCGTATTTGACGAATTCGGCGTCAGGGGCGCCCGGCTTTTGCCGCCCGTGCCGAAACCGGGAATTATGGCGAAAGGCACACCGTTCTGCCACGGCACCATTATGATGCGGGCTGAAGCGTACAAAGCGCTTGGCGGCTACCGGTCAGTCAGGCGGACGCGGCGGATGGAGGATATCGATTTGTGGCTGCGCTTTTTTGAAGCGGGTTTCCGTGGGTACAATCTCCAGGAAACGCTGTATAAAGTCAGAGAGGACAGTGATGCGTTTAAAAGGAGATCGTTTACGTATTCCATTGATAATGCGGTGCTCGTTTTTCAGGCATGCAGACGGCTGAAGCTGCCGCTTTCCCATTACGCGTATATCGCAAAACCGCTCATCCGCGCCATTACGCCGCCCGCGGTCATGAACCGTTATCATAAAAACAGGGACATTCGCCAAAAAGAAGGGCTTGCCGAACATGACTGACAAACCGATGCGGGTGCTGCACATCTTCAGCGGTATGAACAGGGGCGGCGCAGAAACGATGATGATGAATTTGTACCGGAAGATGGACAGAACGAAGGTGCAGTTTGATTTTTTAACCCATAGGAACGATCCGTGCGCTTATGACGAGGAAATTCTCGCTCTCGGCGGACGGCTTTTTTATGTGCCGAGCATCGGCAGCACAAACCCGATTACATTTGTAAAACAGGTCAAGCGGGTGATTCAGGAAAAAGGCCCGTTTGCCGCCGTGCACGCCCATACCGATTTTCAGTCGGGATTTATCGCGCTTGCCGCTCGTTTAGCCGGCGTCCCGGTGCGGATCTGCCATTCGCACAGTACGTCGTGGCGGGGGCGGGCGTCGCGGCTTGCCGGGATGCAGCTGTTTGTGTTCAGACGGCTGATCACGGCAAACGCCACGGCACTGTGCGCCTGCGGAAAAGAGGCGGGCCGTTTCTTATTCGGGAAAGAAAAAGACGTGCATCTTTTGCCGAATGGCATTGATCTCGACCTATTTGCCGGCGGGTGCGCGGACACAGAAGCTGAAAAAAGGAAGCGGGGCATTTCAGACGGCCGTTTGGTGATCGGCCATATCGGCCGCTTTACAGAAGAAAAAAACCACGAATTTCTGCTCCGGCTGGCCGCTGATATGAAAGAGCGGGGCATCGGCTTACAGCTGATTCTCGCCGGAGACGGTCCGCTTCGCACCGATATGGAAAATCTGGCGGCGAAGCTGGGGCTTGATGATGATGTGCGTTTTATCGGCATAGAAGACCGCGTTCATGATCTGCTGAAAACGCTGGATGTATTTGTCATGCCGTCTCTTTATGAAGGGCTGCCCGTCACGCTCGTTGAAGCGCAGGCCTCCGGGGTGCCGTGCGTGATATCAGACGGCATAACGGAAGAAGCCGATGCCGGGCTCGGGCTGGTCAAAAGGCTCAGCCTCAAAGAACCGCCGGGACAATGGGCATCCGCGGTTTTACGGGCAGCAGAGGCGGCAAAGCCTGACGGAGCGCGTATTAAAGAAACCCTCAGGCGGCTGGGATATGATGCGGGAGAAAATGCGGGGGCTGTTATGAAGCTTTACAATATGAATTGGAAAAAGGAACAGTAACGAATGATTGTATATGTAGTCAATATGGGAATTGTTTATATTTGGTCATGGTTCGCGAAAATGTGCGGCGGGCGTGATCAATCGCTTTCGACCGGATACCGGCCGAATCAGCTCGTCATGCTCGTTCCGCTGCTATCGCTGGTATTGGTCTCCGGTTTGCGCTACAGAGTCGGGACGGATTTTCAGACCTACGCGCTGATGTACAAGCTGGCGGAAAATTACGGAAGCATTTGGGAGATCTTCGGGTTCGGAGCGAAAAAAGCAGCCGTTGATCCGGGGTTTACGGCTCTCATCTGGCTCATGAATTTTATCACGAAAGATCCGCAAATCATGTATTTCACCGTGGCGGTCGTGACGTGCAGCTTTATTTTAAAGGGGCTCGTTGAGTTCGGCCGTCCGTTTGAGCTGAGTGTATTTTTGTTTTTGGGCACGTATCACTATTACGCTTCCTTTAACGGGATCAGGCAGTATATGGTGGCGGCCGTTTTGTTTTGGGCCGTCCGCTACGTGATCAGCGGAAGCTGGAAGCGTTATATGTCAATCGTGCTGCTGTGTTCGCTTTTTCATTCCTCAGCGCTGATTATGATTCCGGTTTATTTTCTCGTCAGAAAAAGAGCATGGTCGCCCGCGATTTTCGGACTGTCGGCATTGTTTCTTCTTATGACGTTTCTGTATCAGAAGTTCATTTCGCTGTTTGTCGTCGTGCTGGAAAACAGCTCGTACGGCCATTATGAGAAATGGCTGATGACCAATACGAACGGGATGAACGTCGTAAAAATCGCGGTGCTGCTTCTGCCGCTGTTTTTGGCTTTCTGCTATCGGGAGCGGCTGCGGAAGCTCTGGCCTGACATTGATGTCATCGTGAATTTCTGTCTGCTCGGCCTGCTCTTCGGTCTTTTGGCGACAAAGGATGTTATTTTTGCCCGGTTTAATATATATTTCGGCCTGTATCAAATGATCCTGATCCCTTATTTTGTGAGGATTTTTGATGAAAAATCAAATGCGCTGATTTATATCGCCATTATTGTCTGTTATTTTCTTTACAGTTACTTGCTTATGCCGGTCGATTCGTCTGTGCTTCCGTACAGAACGATTTTTTCCCGGTAATGGACACTGGAGGTTTATATGGAAACACCCGCGGTCAGTTTATTAATTGCTGTGTATAATACGGAAACTTATTTAGAAAGATGCTTAGATTCATTGCTCAATCAGTCGCTCGCCAATATCGAAATCGTGGCCGTTAATGACGGGTCAACGGATCAAAGCCCGGCGATTCTTGAAACCTATCAGAAGCGGGATGAGAGAATCAGGGTCGTTCATCAGCAAAACCGGGGGCTCGGCGCGGTCCGCAACAGGGGAATCGAGGCGGCGCGCGGCGAATTTATCGCTTTTATTGATGCGGACGACTGGGTTGAACCTGATTATTGCCTCAGCATGTATGAAAAAGCGAAGGCTGATCAGTCTGATCTCGTGATTTGCGAATATGCGGCTGAATTTGCGGATACGGGGAAAACCGCCGTTTCAACGATCGCTTCAGCGTACGAGGGCCACCCGAAACAACGATACCTGAAAGATTTATTTGAAGGAAGAGTCAGCGGCTTTTCATGGAACAAGCTGTACAAAAGATCCATGATCGAGCATCATCAGCTGCGCTTTCCGCTTCGTGATGAGCTGGAGCACGTGGAGGATCAGTACTTCAGCCTCCGGGCGCATGTTTTCGCAGGTGCCGTCTCATACGTGGATCAGCCGCTCTATCATTATCGGATTCACTTGACTTCCATTGTGCAAAGCTATCAGAAAAAGCTGTTTGACTCAGGTCTCGTTCTCTATCGGCTGAACGAGGCTTTTTTGCGTGAAAACGGCTGCTTACAGGAATACCGGCAGGAGCTGGATTTTTTCATCGTTCAGCACGGAACGGTCTGCCTGCTGAATGAATGGAAGCGGAATAACGGAGGCCGGTTTTCTGAGAAGTGGAAGAATATCAGCCGGATATGCGCTGATCCCGTATTCCGCCTGAGCCTTTCCAAAACGGGAACGGCGCCGTTTGACGCCAAACGCTCATGCCTTCTGCTTTTGGCGAAGCTGAAGCTGATTCCGTTCGTGTCGCTGGCATCAGCCGCGTATCAGCGGGCAATCGAGTACAAAATGAAAATCAGAGGGTGAAGACATGTCGATACAATCTTTAAAAATCAATCTCGCGGAATGGCTTTTGCTTAAGGTCAAATACCCGTCCCAATTTCATTTCGGAACGGCAGCGGATGGGGCGGGGCTTACAGCGGCAAGAAAAAAGATCATTCTGACGCTGCTCCCGTCCCATGATAATCTCGGCGATCACGCCATCGCCTACGCAAGCAAAACGTTTCTTGAACGGGAGTATCCCGATTTTGACATTGTCGAGGTGGATATGAAGGATATATACAGATCCGCAAAAGCGCTGATCAAAAAGCGCCACCCCGATGATATGGTATTCATCATCGGCGGCGGGAACATGGGGGATTTGTACCGGTATGAGGAATGGACGCGCCGCTTTATCATAAAAACATTCAGGCAATATCGGATCGTTCAGCTTCCGGCGACGGCTCACTTTTCTGAATCAAAAAAGGGACGGAAGGAACTGAAGCGCGCCCGAAAAGTGTACAATGCGCATCCCGACCTTTTGTTGATGGCGAGAGATGAGACGACGTATCAATGGATGAAGCGTCATTTTCCCGGAAAAACAGTGCTCAAACAGCCTGACATGGTCTTATATTTGGATAAAAGCGAGCGGGGCATAGCGCGGGAAGGGATCTACCTCTGTTTACGGGAGGATAAGGAGAGCGCGCTGACGGCTGAGGACAGAACGATGGTAAAAGAAGCTTTGGCCAAAGAGTACGGAGAGCTGTATTCCTTTACCACGACGGTCGGCCGGAGGGTCAGCCGCCATACACGCGAAAAGGAGCTGGAAGCGCTTTGGAATACGCTGAAAGGCGCGGAAGCCGTCGTCACTGACAGGCTTCACGGGATGATTTTTTGTGCGCTGACGAAAACGCCTTGTGTCGTCATTCGTTCGTTTGATCATAAGGTGATGGAAGGCTATCAATGGCTGAAAAACATACCGAACATGACATTGCTTGAACGTCCCGACCCTGAAGCCGTAACGTCCGCCGTAAACCGGCTGCTCAGCGGAAAGCATGAGGAAGGCGGTTCTTTGCGAAGTGTTTATTTTGCCGGGCTGCGCTCGAAAATCAGCGGTGATGCCCAATGACCGCCCCGCTTCTGAGCGTGATCGTCCCGATGTATAAGACAGAGCCTTTTATTAAAGAATGCGCGGTTTCTTTAACAAAACAGACGCTGAGAGACATCGAAATCATTTTCGTCAATGACGGTTCACCGGATCAGTCAGGCCGGATGGCTGAACAATTCGCCGCAGAAGATGCGAGAATCCGGGTGATTCATAAAGAAAACGGCGGCCTCAGCTCGGCCCGCAATGCCGGAATAAAAGCCGCCCGCGGCCGTTATATCGGTTTTGCGGACGGCGATGACTATGTGACGGAAACGATGTTCGAGCGGCTTTATGAAGAAGCGGAGAAGAACCGGCTGGATATTGCCGGCTGCGGTTATTACAAAGAAACGCCGTCTAAAGAAAGAACGTATATGCCGCCGTCCCTTCCGCCGGGCCGCGTCTTCACAGCGGATGAAATGACTGCATTGCTGACCCGCGCGCACGAACATCGGTTTATTTGGTATGTGTGGCGCTATATATACCGGCGAGAAGCATTGCAAGGGCTGTTGTTCCATGAAGATATCCGGTTTGCCGAGGACTCTCCGTTTAACTTGGCAGCGTTCCGCCAAGCCGCGCGTGTCAAAGTGATAGACGAAGGGCTGTATATCTACCGGGAAAATCCGCAAAGTCTTACAGAAACACCGTTTAAGCCCCGCTTAGATCACGAACTGCAAAAGCAATATGCAGCGAAAATGGCTTTTTATGAGGAAAACGGGCTGACGGACGCCTGCCGGAGCGATATTGATACGTATTTGTGCAAGCATCAAATTCCGATGCTGATCGCCAACGCATGCGCCGCCCCGCAGCTGTCACACCAGATTACGGCGCATATCGGCAGAATCTTAGCGTATGACATGGTAAAAACGGCCGTGCGCAGGACGCCGTGCCGCCATAAACAGCTGCTGGCCGGGGAGCGCGTGGTGCTCGGTCTGTGCAAAATGCGCCTTCCTCTTCTTCTGCATGCGTTTTTCGAACGGAAATCGAAAGAGAAAGGCAGTGCGGAAGGAGCATGAAATTTGCCATTAATTTCGGCGCCAATGTGACGGCGTTTTTACTATCGGTGTTTTTATCAGTGTGGATGACGCCCTTTATTGTGAAAACATTAGGTGTTGAGGCTTTTGGGTTTGTCCATCTGACACAGAATATCATTAACTATTTCTCTATTATTACCGTTGCGCTGAGCTCAGTCGTTGTGAGGTTTTTCTCCGTCGCCGCCCACAGGGGGAACAGGGACGAGGCCAATGCGTATGTAAGCAATTATTTAGCCGCGTCTGTCGTGATATCTCTATTACTCGCTGTGCCGCTCGCCGGGACTGCTTTTTTTATTGACAGGATTATGAATGTACCGGCCGGGCTCTTAACGGATGTGAGGCTGTCTATCGTAATCGGCAGCGTGCTGTTTATGCTGACGTTTTTTATGGCGGGGTTCGCGACGGGGCCGTTTTTTGCCAACAAGCTTTATATCACAAGTTCCATTCAGGCCGTGCAAATGCTGGTCAGGGTGCTGTGTGTGCTCGCTCTGTTTACGTGCCTGCCGCCGAAGATCTGGCAGATCCAGCTTTCGGCATTAGCGGGAGCCGTCTGTGCAGCTGTGCTGACTTTTTTCTTCTTTAAGAAATTGATTCCGTGGTTTTCTTTCAGCCGTAAAACTTTGTCATTACAGACAAGCAAAGTGCTGTTTTCGGCCGGTGCCTGGAGTTCTGTCAACCAGATCGGCGTGCTGCTGTTTCTGCAGATTGACCTCATGACGGCCAACCTTGTGCTGGGGCCGTCTGAAGCGGGTGTCTATGCGGCGATTATTCAATTCCCGCTTCTGCTCAGAAGTCTTGCCGGGACGCTTGCTTCACTGTTTGCGCCGGTTTTGACTTCCTATTATTCAAAAGGCGATATGGAAGGTCTCCTATCTTACGCCAATAAGGCCGTGCGGATGAACGGGCTTCTCCTCGCGCTTCCCGCTGCGTTATTAGGAGGGCTTGCCGAACCGTTTCTGGCGATTTGGCTGGGCCCGTCGTTTGTGCAGACGGCGCCGCTTTTATATATTCACGCCGCGTATTTGGCGGTCAGTCTCTCTGTCATGCCGCTTTTTTACGTATGGACGGCTTTTAATAAACAAAAAACGCCCGCCGTCGTTACTTTATGTTTAGGCGGACTGAATGTCATATTGGCCGTGGTTCTCAGCGGACCGGCACATCTCGGGCTGTACGGCATCACCATTGCCGGGGCTGTCTCCCTCATTTTGAAAAATGCCGTCTTCACGCCGCTGTATGTTTCGCATATTACCGGCTTTCAGAAAACTGCGTTTTACAAAGGCATGTTCGGACCGTTGGCGGCGGCCGTATTTGCCTGGGCCGTCTGCCGGGGTATCCGTCTGTTTTCACCGCTTGACAGCTGGGCCGGTCTGATCGCCGCGGGGCTTGCCGTATGCATAAGCTATGCCGCATTCGCTTTTTTCTTCATTTGTACGAAAGAAGAAAGGCGGCTTGCTTTACAGAAATGCCGAAAAGTGAAAGGAGCTGTTCAGATTTGAAGGCGAAACGTGTATTTGATATAGCGGCCGCGATGCTGTTATTGTGCGGCGCGAGTGTCATTCTTCTCTTCGCCATGGCAGCCGTCAGATGCGCCATCGGGTCTCCGGTATTGTTCAAACAGACGAGACCGGGGCATAATGGGCGTCCGTTTACGTTGTATAAACTCAGAACGATGACGGATGCGCGTGATGAAAACGGTGTGCTGCTTCCGGATCATCTGCGCCTGACCAAACCGGGAAGGCTGATCAGAAAACTGAGCATCGATGAGCTTCCCCAGCTTTTTAATGTGCTCAAAGGCGATATCAGTCTGGTCGGCCCCCGCCCTTTGCTGATGGATTATCTGCCGCTTTACACGGCGGAGCAGGCGCGGCGGCACGAGGTGAAGCCGGGGATTACGGGCTGGGCGCAGATCAATGGGAGAAACGCGATTTCATGGGAGGAGAAATTCAAGCTCGACGTGTGGTACGTCGACAACCGCACCTTTCTGCTCGACTTAAAGATTCTGCTTTTAACAGTGAAAAAAGTTCTCGTGTCAGAAGGCATACACCAAGCCGGCCATGTGACGGCAAAGCGCTTCACAGGCAGCGGAGATATGTCATCGTGAAAAAGGTCGTGCTGATCGGAAACGGCGGACACGGAAAAGTCGTGAAGGAAATCGTGCAGGCCCGTTCCGATATGGAGCTTGCGGGCATATTGGACGACGGATTCAGCGGTTTTGCCGTTCGGAACGGTTTATATACGGGCCGGACGGAAGACGTGCACATACTTCAGAAACTCGTCCCCGAGGCCGTGTTCACGATATGCATCGGACGCAACGGCGTCAGAAAGCAGTTCGCTGAAACGCTTGGGATTGAAGATGCCGATTATGCCGCACTCATTCACCCCGGGGCGATCGTCAGTGAAACGGCTTCCGTCGGACACGGAACGGTTGTGATGGCGGGCGCCGTCATTCAGGCGGGCGCTGACATCGGCGCCCATTGCATCATCAATACGGGGGCGGTTGCCGATCATGACAATGCAATCGGAGATTACGTCCATCTTTCACCGCGCGCGGCGCTTGCCGGCGGAGTGAAAGTCGGGGAAGGAACGCACATCGGAATCGGCGCGTCCGTCATACCGCAGATGGACATCGGCCCTTGGTCCGTTATCGGCGCGGGGGCTGCGGTCATCAGCAGAATTCCCGGCCATGTGACGGCGGTCGGCGTTCCGGCCCGCGTCATCCCCCCTATCCATAATGAAAAAGGATGATTTCATGCAAACAAACAAACGGATTTATTTGTCTCCGCCTCATATGAGCGGAAAAGAACAGGAATACATCGCAGAAGCCTTCCGCTCCAATTGGATTGCCCCGCTCGGTCCGCTCGTCAATTCGTTTGAAGCGCGGCTCGCGGAATATGCGGGAGTGAAAAGCGCGGCGGCCGTAAGCTCGGGAACGGCCGCCATCCATCTTGCCCTGCGGCTTGCGGGTGTGAAAAAAGGAGACGCTGTATTTTGTCCTTCTTTTACGTTTGTCGCTACGGCGAATCCGATTGTGTATGAGCAGGCTGAGCCCGTTTTTATTGATTCGGAATGGGAGACGTGGAATATGTCGCCCGATGCGCTTGAGCGGGCGCTCCGGGATGCAAAGCGGCGCGGCAGACTCCCGAAAGCGGTAATCGCCGTCAATCTTTACGGGCAAAGCGCGAAAATGGATGAATTAATGAGCCTTTGTGACGCATACGGCGTCTGTCTGATTGAAGACGCTGCCGAGTCCTTAGGATCAACATATAAAGGCAGGCAGAGCGGCACCTTCGGCCGTTTCGGCATTTATTCCTTTAACGGCAACAAAATCATTACAACATCGGGAGGCGGCATGCTCGTGTCTGACGATGAAGCCGCGATTGAAAAAGCGAGGTTTCTTGCGTCACAGGCGAGAGATGCCGCCGTTCATTACCAGCACAGCGAGCTCGGTTACAACTACAGGCTAAGCAACATTCTCGCGGGCGTGGGGATATCGCAGCTGGAAGTGCTCGAAGATCGCGTCCGGGCGAGGAGAGAAATCTTTCACCGGTATCGGGAAGCGCTGGAAACATATCCGGGCATCCGCATGATGCCGGAGCTTGAAGGAACGGTTTCAAACCGCTGGCTGACGGCTCTGACGCTTGATAACGGCGTGACGCCGCAAGAAGCCGTTGCCTGTCTTGCGGAACAGAACATTGAGGCCCGGCCGCTGTGGAAACCGCTGCATACGCAGCCGCTTTTCTCATCTTCCGTCTTTTATCCTCACAGCGAACATGAGCGTGTCTCTGAGAACCTTTTCAGCCGGGGCATCTGTCTGCCGTCCGGGTCTGACCTGTCTTCTGAGGAGCAGCAGCGTGTCATTGACGCACTTGCGCAACTGTTTGAAACGAAAGGGGAGAAAACATGGACAGCCGCCATGTTATGAGCCGATTAAAAGAGAAGCTGACGGGTCTGCTCAGCGTTATACCGCCGCAATCCGACATCATATATGCCGACTATCCCCTCTACGGAAATGTAGGGGATTTATTGATTATGAAAGGGACGGAGGCGTTTTTTAAAGCGCACGGCATCCGCGTGAAACAGCGCTGGAATCCCGACAATTTTCCATTCGGGCGCCGGGCGGACAAAAAGACGATCATCGTCTGTCAGGGTGGCGGAAATTTCGGGGATCTCTATCCATACTATCAGACGTTCAGGGAAAAAATCGTCAAATCCTTTCCGGAAAACAGGATCGTCATCCTGCCGCAATCGATTTATTATCAGGATGAGACACGGCTGCAAAAGACATCAGCGCTTTTTGCGGAGCACAAGGATCTCCACCTGTTTACGAGAGATCATGTGTCATACGAGACTGCGAAACACTTTTTTTCGGCGAATCATATCGGGCTTATGCCTGATATGGCCCATCAGCTGTATCCGATCGCGGCGTCAGCGGCTCCGTCACGCGGCAGGCTTCATTTTATCCGCACGGATGGGGAAATCAACCCGAAGCTGCAAAACAATTCTTCCGTTAAAAGCTGTGACTGGCAGGATGTTCTGTCAGCAAGCGGCCGCAGGGGAATCGCTTTTTTCCAAACGCTGAATGTTTTGAATAAAAAAGCGGGAAACCCGCTGCCGATTGCGCGGTTTTGGAAACGCTATTCCGATTTCTTAACGAAAAAAGCGGTCCTGTTTTTCAGCAGGTACGAATCGGTGGAAACGTCAAGGCTCCACGGCCACATCTTGTCCTCGCTTCTCGGGAAACCGAATACCGTCATTGATAATTCATACGGGAAAAATGCCAACTATTATTACACCTGGACGCACGAAGCGCCGGACGTCCGGCTGATCGGTGAAACCGCCGGCACGAAGGAAAACCTTCCGCTTTGAATGAGCGGAAGGTTTATTTTGTTTCTCCGCGTTTTACTTTGTTGTACGCCTCATCCAAATGCTGAATTCTTTTGAGCACAACCGAGTTTTTCGTCAGCTGATCCTGTACAAGGGTTGAGACGACGGAGCGGTAATAGCTGTTCATCGCATGAATTCGGTCTTCATTCGGATTCATTTCAATGTGCTGTGTAAAGTTTTCAATAAAATAGGGAACAGAAAAAAGTTCTGACATCTATAAAGCAACTCCTTTTAATAAGTATATACGGTATGAAACCAATCATGTACAATGAAAAAAGGGGAGTGAGCATGATGGATATCAAACTTCAGCAAACACAAATGTTAAAGCCTCAATTAACGCAAGAGCTTAAACAGGCCATCACATTACTCGGATACAATTCCGCGGAACTGGCCGGATATATTGAT
Organism: Bacillus sp. YH3-2-B2; assembly: GCF_053663335.1. Taxonomy (NCBI): domain Bacteria; kingdom Bacillati; phylum Bacillota; class Bacilli; order Caryophanales; family Bacillaceae; genus Bacillus; species Bacillus sp. YH3-2-B2. Next base: position 661,193 of record NZ_JBSJQE010000002.1, read on the forward strand.
GAGCTCTCACTGGAAAACCCTCTGATTGAACGAAAGGAAACAGACACGCCGCCACTATCTTACCATAAAACAAATAAAAACAGGATGAAAGAACGGGACGGAAGCCAGCAGATCAGACTTACCCGTAAAACGTTGCAGGATTCGCTCAAACAGCAAGCCTTAGACATGAAGCTGTCCGATGATGAGAAAAAAATTTTCAATTATCTGATACATTCATTGGATTCAAACGGATATTTAAAAGAGGACATATCAGCCGCCGCCGACCATGTATCCGCTTCACAAGAGGAGACGGAAGCGGTTTTGAAAAAGCTTCAATCCCTTGAGCCCGCGGGAATCGGCGCCCGGTCTTTGCAGGAATGCATCCTTCTTCAGCTCCGCCGTCTGCCCGAGCGGAACGAACAGGCGGAATGGATTGCCGAAGCCTATTTTGAGCTATTTGCAAGAAAGAACTGGAAAGCGCTTACACTGAAAACGGGCATTCCGCTTAAAGACATTCAGGGCATCGCTGACATGATCAGCGCGCTTGATCCGAGGCCGGGGCTCCGTTATGCGCATGAGGAGCCGGGTTTTTACGTAGAACCGGATATTTTCATCACGGTGAAAAACGGCATCATTCAAGCGCGGCTCAACAGCCGTTCGTTTCCTGACATCCAGCTTCATGCCCATTATCAGCCGCTCCTGTCAGCTGCCGGGTGCCGTGACACGAAAAATTATCTGTCGGCAAAATATCAGGAATGGCGCTGGCTGAACCGGGCTTTGTCGCAAAGAAAACAAACGATCACGAGAATTATCGGCGTCCTGACTGAACGGCAGGAATCCTTTTTTCTCACAGGAAAAAGCGGAATGCAGCCGCTGACCTTAAGAGAGGTGGCGGAAACGCTGGAGCTCCACGAATCAACGATCAGCCGGGCCATCAAAGGGAAGTACGTTCAGACGCCGTACGGACTGTATGAAATGAAAACATTTTTCTCGGCGAAAGCTGAATCATCGGGGGATGGCGGCGCCTCCAATTATGCCGTAAAAGCGCATCTGGAAGCATTGGTCCGTAAAGAAGATAAAAAGAAACCTTTTTCAGACCAAAAGCTTGCCGATCTGCTTCATGAACAATATGAGATCCGAATCTCAAGGCGCACCGTCGCCAAATACCGTGATCAATTAAATATTCCGCCGTCATCGGCGAGAAAACGGTACAGCTGAAACCTCCCCGAGCCAAACCCCGGGGAGGTTCTCCGTGTTACGGGATCATCCATGAAAACAGATGATGCTGTAAAAATGTAATGAGACAGACGAGCAGAAGCAAAAACAGACTGTGCTTAATCGTAAAGCGGAAAAGGTCGGCTTCCTTGCCCGCCAGACCGACAGCGGCACAGGCAACCGCAATGGATTGCGGAGAAATCATTTTTCCGGTGACACCGCCTGATGAATTGGCGGCAACGGAGAGAACCGGGTCCATCCCGACAGAGAGCGCCGTCACCTTTTGCAATCCGCCGAACAATAGGTTGGCCGATGTATCAGAGCCGGTAATAAATACGCCGAGCCAGCCGAGCACCGGCGAAAAAAAGGTAAACATCGCGCCCGTCATGGCAAGCGAAAGACCGAGTGTCGTGCTCATGCCGGAAGCATTCGTCACATAAGCAAAGCCGACAACAGAAACAATGGTCACAACCGGAAGCGTTAACTCTTTCACCGTTTCAATAAACGCTTCGCCCCACGTCTTCCACGACATGCCGAGGGCGAACTTGGAGATGACGGCGGCAATCAGAATCGCCGTGCCCGCTGAACCGAGAAGCTCAAGCTTGTACACGGCTTCAATCGGCGTGCCGTCCGCCTGAAGAATCTGCTGATTTACAAATGGGACGGGAGGCGTGAAGGTCAATGCGCGCCCGGCTGCATTCAGCCAGGAAAGCCACATTGACGTTCCTTCATAATGACCGGTTAAGGCAGCCTTCACGCCGGGAATCCCCCAAACGGATATCATGGCCGTCAGAAGAAGGAAAGGAGACCACGCTTTAAACACCGCGGCGCCCCCGTACTTGATCGGCGCCCGGTCAGCGGCCGCTGCTGATTCCCGTTCTGCTGCGAAACGAAAGGCCGTTTTCGGTTTCCAAAATTTCAAAAACAGAGCGAGCGCGGCCATGGAAACAAGCGCCGACAGCACATCCGGAAGCTCGGGCCCTAAAAAATTCGAGCTTGCGTACTGCACGGCCGCAAAGGAGACGCCGGAAACAAGAATGGCCGGCCATACTTCAAAAGCCTTTTTAAACCCGCTCATCAAAATGATTAAGTAAAGCGGAATAAAGACGGATAAAAACGGAAGCTGCCGGCCGACCATTTGGGAAATTTCCATTGCCGGTATCCCGGTCGGACCTTCGACGGCGGTAATCGGAATGCCGATCGCACCGAAGGCAACGGGCGCCGTATTGGCAATCAGGCAAATTCCCGCCGCATACAGCGGCTGAAAACCAAGTCCGACGAGCAAAGCGGCCGAGATCGCGACGGGAGCGCCGAAACCGGCGGCGCCTTCTAAAAATGCCCCGAATGAAAAGGCGATGAGCAGCGCCTGCAAACGCCGGTCATCTGTAATTGAGAGCACCGAACTCCGGATAATCTCGAACTGTCCCGTTTTCACGGTGATTTTATACAGAAAGACCGATGTGACGATAATCCAGCCGATCGGAAGCAGCCCGTACACCGCTCCCTGAGAAGCGGACATCACCGCTTTTTCCGCCGGCATGCCGTAAACAAATACAGCGATTAAAAGTGAAACGGCTAACGTTAAAAGCCCCGCTATGTACCCCTTCATCCGTTTCACCGCAAGCGCCCAAAAAAAGAAGATAATCGGCACGAGCGCGCAAGCTGCCGATAAAAGCAAATTTCCCCCTAAAGGAGCGTACCCCTGTGTCCATTGCATCCCTAAAAAACCCCTCCTTATGTCATGTAAACGATTACTTTTTATGATAAGGTCATCTGATGACCGGGTTAATTAGCATTATATTTTGAAAGTTTTGAAAGTACAATACTTTTCTTGAACAAATTGTCTGAACCTGTCGGCAACACAAAAAAAGAAGTATAATAGACGATAAACATCAAGATTCACAAGTGACGGGGTGATCGCGTTGAAATATAAACAAATTAAAACGAAAAAAATCTACGAAGAAGTCGCTGACGCATTGCTGGAGAAGATAAAAGCGGGCGAGCTTAAGCCGGGTGAAAAGCTTGATTCCGTTCAGGCGCTTTCTGAGAGTTTTCAGGTCAGCCGCTCGGCGGTCAGAGAAGCGCTGTCGGCTTTGAAAGCGATGGGGCTCGTCGACATGAAGCAGGGAGAAGGCACATACATAAGAGAATTTGAGCCGTCTCATGTTTCCCAGCCGCTTTCTTCCGCCCTCTTGATGAAAAAAGAGGACGTCAAACAGCTGCTCGAAGTCAGAAAGCTGCTTGAACTCGGCGTCGCCGCCATGGCCGCTGAAAAACGCACCGAAGACGATTTGCAAAAAATCCGCCAAGCTCTCTTGGAGATGAAAGACATCGACGGAGACGAAGAATTGGGCGAAAAAGCAGATTTCTCCTTTCACATGGCGCTGGCGGAAGCATCACAAAACGGGCTGCTTAAGCATCTCATGAATCATGTCTCCGCGCTCCTTTTGGAAACAATGAGAGAAACGAGAAAAATTTGGCTGTTTTCTAAACGAACGAGCGTGCAGCGATTGTATGAAGAGCATGAACGCATTTACAGCGCCGTCGCCGCCGGAGACGCGGATGAAGCGGAAGCCGCGATGACGGCGCACCTGACGAATGTGGAAGAAGTGCTGGGGGCTTATTTTGAAGAAAATGTATAGAAGCTGACTTGTGAAAGGGGATAACATCACATGCAGGCCGAATCTTTTTTTTCTGACCATGTAAAGAAAGCTCTGACAAACGATCCTCCCGGGGAATGGATGCCGGCAGTTCCGAAAGCGTGCATCCCTCTGCATTCCGGCTATCCCGATCCCGCCCTCGTTCCGGATAAGGAGCTGAAAGAAGCCGCCTCCCGCCTTCTGGATGAGGAGCGTGATCTGCCGCTGCATTATATGGGAAGCCCGAGGACGGCCGTTTTAAAAAAGCAGATTCAAGAACGGTTAGCCATCCGCGGCATTCACTGCCGGGACGATGAGCTGATCGTGACATCAGGCGCCTGTCAGGCGATAGATCTGGCTGCGCGGGTTTTCCTCGATGAACAAACCGCCGCTGCCGTTGAAGCTCCGGTCTATATGGAAGCGCTCGAGATTTTAAAAAATTATACACCGCATATCATGAGCATTCCGACAGATCAAGAGGGCCTGCAAACAGAAACATTGGCCTTCATGCTTGAGGAAAGAAAACGAAAAGGGCTTGTGCTTCCCCGTCTTCTCTACACGATACCCGCTTTTCAGAATCCTGCGGGAACCGTAATGTCAGCGAAGCGGAGAACCCGCCTGCTTCAGCTTGCCGAAACGTATGATTTTCTCATCTTGGAGGATGATGCATACGGCGAGCTCGGATTCACCGATATTCCGCCGCCCTTGAAAGCCATGGATCAAAACGGCCGGGTGCTGTACGCCGGTTCATTATCAAAAGTCATCGCCCCGGGTATGAGGATCGGCTGGATTGCAGGGGACGCCGCATTCATTACGGCATTGTCATGGTTAAAAAAAGACTTAGGCCACCCGTTTTCCCAAGCGGTGACCGCCGTCTATCTGGAACAAACGAATATTGAAGAACGGCTCGCCGCCTTGCGGGAAGCATATCGAAGCAAACGTGATGTTTTGCTCGCCGCATCAGCGCGATATCTTCCGGAATCCGCATCCTGGCACGTGCCTGAAGGCGGTTACTTTGTATGGCTGAAAGCGCCGGGGGCTGATACGTCCGCAATGCTGGCGCGGGCTCTGTCTCACGGCGTTTCCTATGTACCCGGAAAATATTTTTTTCCGCATCAGGAAGACGGTGCCGAATATCTCCGCCTGTCGTTCAGTTTTGCCGGTAAAGCCGCGATAAAAGAGGGTGTGCAAAAACTGGGACGCCTGCTGAAAAACGGGATGTAGAGCAGCATGGGAAGCTTTCAGGCTTCTCTTTTTTTGCACCCTTCAGCGCATCGGACGAAAGGATTTTTCAGAAAAACCTTCCAATCCTTATTCAGAATAGTGTAGGATATTCATAGAGCTTTCCAAAAACAGGTCATCAGATGACCGGATCACATACTGAGGATGAAAGAGGGGTTCATCATGAAAGTCTCATTATTTGTCACGTGCCTTGTGGATATGTTTCAGACCAATGTCGGAAAGGCGACGGTTGAGGTGCTGGAACGGCTCGGGTGCGAGGTGGATTTTCCCGAGGGGCAGATTTGCTGCGGGCAGCCCGCATACAACAGCGGGTATGTGACGGATGCGAAAAAAGCGATGAAGCGGATGATTGCCGCGTTTGAAGAAGCGGAGTACGTCGTCAGCCCGTCAGGTTCCTGTACGACGATGTTCCGTGAATATCCGCATCTGTTTCAGGACGATCCGAAGTGGGCCGAAAAAGCGCAGCAGCTTGCGGACAAAACATATGAGTTAACGGATTTTATCGTCAACGTTCTCGGGGTGGAGGATGTCGGGGCGGTGCTGCATAAAAAAGCGACAGTCCATACATCATGCCACATGACGAGGCTGCTCGGCGTGTCGGAGGAGCCGATGAAGCTTTTGCGCCATGTCAAGGGGCTCGAGCTGACCGCGCTTCCCGGAAAACACCAATGCTGCGGATTCGGAGGAACATTTTCTGTGAAAATGGCGCAAATCTCTGAACAAATGGTGGATGAAAAGGTCGCCTGCGTGGAAGACACGGAAGCCGAGGTGCTGATCGGGGCGGATTGCGGATGTCTGATGAATATCGGCGGGCGTCTTGACCGTAAGGATAAAAACGTCAGAGTCATGCACATCGCAGAAGTGCTGAACAGCAGATAAGACGAGAAACAACAAGGGGGTAAAATCATGGCGATGAAAATCGGTACCGCCGCTTTTAAAGAGCGGGTATCAGAAGGAATAGATAATGAGTTTATGAGAGGAGCCGTCTCCGGAGCGCAGGAACGGCTCAGGACAAGAAGGCTTCAGGCGGCCGAGGAATTGGGAAACTGGGAGGATTGGCGTTCCCATGCGGAAGAAATCAGACAGCATGTGCTGGACAATCTTGATTTCTATTTGGAACAGCTCGCCGAAAACGTCGCCAACAGAGGCGGACATGTCTTTTTCGCCGAAACGGCGGAAGAAGCGTCCTCCTATATCCGCGATGTCATCCGGCAGAAAAACGCCAAAAAAATCGTAAAATCCAAATCCATGGTGACAGAAGAAATCAATATGAACGAAGTGCTTGAGGAAGAGGGCTGTGAAGTCACAGAAACGGACCTCGGCGAATACATTCTCCAGATTGACGATCATGATCCGCCGTCACATATCGTTGCTCCCGCTCTTCACAAAAACAAAGAGCAGATCCGTGACGTATTTAAAGAGAGACTCGAATACAAACAGACGGAAAAACCGGAAGAGCTCGTCATGCACGCGCGCAGCGTCCTCCGGAAAAAATTTCTCGAAGCGGATGTCGGCATCACGGGCTGCAACTTTGCAATCGCGGATACCGGATCGGTCAGTCTCGTGACAAACGAAGGAAACGGCCGCCTTGTGTCCGCGCTGCCGAAGACGCAGATCACCGTGATGGGAATGGAGCGGATCGTTCCTTCATTTTCTGAGTTTGAAGTGCTTGTCAGCATGCTGACGAGAAGCGCGGTCGGCCAGCGGCTTACAAGTTACATTACGGCGCTGACGGGCCCCCGGCAGCAAGGAGAAGCTGACGGGCCTGAGGAATTCCACCTCGTGGTTGTGGATAACGGGCGTTCCCGCATACTCGGCACGGAATTCCAATCGGTGCTGCAATGTATCCGCTGCGCCGCCTGCATCAACGTCTGTCCCGTGTACCGGCATGTCGGCGGACACTCGTACGGGTCCATCTATTCGGGTCCGATCGGCGCCGTCTTATCGCCTCTTCTCGGCGGATATGACGAATACAAGGAGCTCCCGTACGCATCTTCCTTATGCGCGGCCTGTACGGAAGCGTGTCCGGTTAAAATTCCGCTGCACGAGCTGCTGCTCAAGCATCGGCAGAACATTGTGGAAAAAGAGGGCAAAGCGCCGATCAGCGAAAAACTGGCGATGAAAGCCTTCGGGCTCGGCTCGTCATCCCCGTCCCTTTATAAAATGGGATCGAAATGGGCGCCTGCCGCCATGACGCCGTTTACGGAGGATGACAAAATATCAAAAGGGCCGGGGCCGTTAAAAGAATGGACGGCAATACGGGACTTCCCTGCGCCGCATAAATCGAGATTCAGAGATTGGTTTAAAGACCGGGAAAAACAAAAGGGGGAAGAATGATGATGAAAGGGACGGTTACACATCAGGAATCCTTTCTAAACCGGATCGCCGGAAGTCTGGGCAGAGAGCGCAGGAAATCAGGCGTGTCCCTGCCTGAATGGAAGTATCAGCCTCAATATCAAACGCATGCGGACTGTACGGAAGACGATCTTGTCACGATGCTGAAAGACCACTGCGTCAACATTCATACCGAACTGATCGAAACGGATGCAGCCGGGCTTTACGACGCTTTGCGCGCGCAGGTGAACCGCTTTGAAGGAGGGCCTGTCATCATTCCGAAGGACAGCCGGTTTGAAATGTACGGCTTGCAGACCCTTATGACAGAAGAGTGGCCGGACGAAGGGATTTCCGTTTGGGAATGGGACGCGGAACAAGGAGCGAAAAATATTGAAAAAGCGGAACAAGCGAATGTGGGCATCACATTCAGCGAGATCACGCTTGCGGAATCAGCCACCGTCGTTTTGTATGCGTCAGAGCATGCCGGCCGTTCCGTCAGCCTGCTTCCGACCACCTATATCGCAATCATCCCGAAATCTTCCATTGTGCCGAGAATGACACAGGCCAGCGATATACTGAAACAGCAGATCAGAGACGGCGTCACCGTTCCTTCCTGCATCAACTATATTACCGGACCGAGCAACTCGGCCGATATCGAAATGGATTTGGTTGTCGGCGTCCACGGACCCGTTAAAGCCGCTTATATCCTCGTGAATGACCGATAAAAAAACAAACCCCGGTTTACGGCCGGGGTTTGTTTTTATATAAACGCGTTAATGATCATGATAAAACAGATCGCACTGACAGAAATAATCGTTTCCATCGCTGTCCATGTCAGGAACGTTTCTTTTACCGTCATTCCGAAATACTCTTTAATGAGCCAGAAACCGGAGTCATTGACATGTGACAGAATCAAAGAGCCCGCTCCCGTTGCCAAAACGAGAAGCTCGCTGCTGACGCCCGGCATGACAGATGCAATCGGAGCAACAATGCCGGCCGCCGTCATCATGGCGACAGTCGCTGAACCCGTGGCGACACGGATGACCGCCGCGATCGTCCAGCTTAAAAGAACGGGAGAGAAGCTTGAGTGTTTCGCCATGTCAGCGATATACGTGCCGACGCCTGAATCAATCAGGACGTTGTTAAAAGCGCCGCCGGCTCCGATCACAAGCAGAATAGAAGCGATCGGTCCGAGACAGTCATTGCTGAATTTTAAAATGCTTTCTCTGTCAAAGCCCTGATAAAAACCAAGGCTGAAAAAGGAGTAAACCGTGGCGATCAAAAGCGCCGTGACAGGGTCGCCGATAAATTTAAAAGTTTCATAGAGCGTGCTTTTTTCCGGAAGCGCAATTTCGGCAAGCGTGGCCATAAGCATCAGGATCACCGGTACCAATATCGTAAACAATGTATTTGCGAATCCCGGAAGCTTGCGTTTTTCATTCCGTTCAATAAATTGTTTTTTCAACAGTTCGGGAACGGGTTTATGAATGCGCTTACCAATCCATTTTCCGTAAAGCGGCCCCGCGATGATGGCAGTCGGAATGCCGACGATTAAAGAAAACAAAATCGTTTTTCCGACATTGGCGTGATAAATGCCGACAGCCGCCATCGCCGCCGGGTGGGGCGGAACCAATCCGTGCACGACGGAAAGTCCCGCAAGGAGCGGAATCCCGATCGTCACTAATGAAACCCCGGTTTCAATCGCAATCGTAAACAAAAGCGGCACGAGCAGGACGAAGCCGACCTGGAAAAAGACCGGGATGCCGACGATAAAAGCGACGGCCATCATCGCCCAATGCACTTTCTTTTTGCCGAAGCGGCCGATCAGGGTGTGGGCGATCCGCTCCGCACCGCCTGATTCAGCCATCATTTTGCCGAGCATCGTACCGAGGGCCAGCACGATCGCAAGCAGCGAAAGCGTATTGCCGAGCCCGGTTTTCATCGAAGTGATAATGTCCGGCAGATTCATGCCCGTTGCGAAACCGACAAGGATGGATGTAATCAAAAGACTGATAAAAGGATTTAACTTAGCGACCGTAATCAATAAGAGTAAAACGATAATAGCGGCAATGACAATAAACAGTAACATGACCTTTTCACCCTTTCAAAGAAGAATTAACGGCTTTGTTTGAGCTGAAATTCACTGATGACGTCAAATTCATCTTTGAGCTTGTCATACAGCCGCTCGTATAAGTAAAACAGCTCAATATATGTTTCGCTGTTTTTGACGTTCGGTTCATGGCGGTGCGAAATTCTGATCCAGTCCTGAACATCCTCGATCCGTTCCATTTCGCCAAGGCTGTGCAAAGCGAGAACGGCCGCTCCGAGCGCAGAGGCTTCGTAACTTTCCGGAACGAGGACTTCCCGTCCCATCGTATCGGACAAAATCTGCCTCCACAGCGGCGATCTCGCAAATCCTCCCGAAGCCCGCACGTCTTTTGCGGGGCCCGCCAAATCTCTCAGTGCGACACCGATTGAAAAGACGCTCATGATGACGCCTTCCAGCACCGCTCTGATAAAATGCTCCCGTTTATGGCGGAGGCTGATGCCGAAAAACGTTCCGCGGGCATTCGGGTTCCAAAACGGCGCGCGCTCCCCTGATAAAAACGGCAGAAACAGCAATCCCTCAGAGCCTGCGGGCACTTTATCAGCAATATCAATCATTAAATCGTACGGATCAATGCCGAGCCGCTTCGCCGTTTCAACTTCCGGAGAAGCGAATTCGTCTCGAAGCCAGCGCAGCATAATGCCTCCGTTATTCGTCGGGCCTCCGATGACCCAATGCTTGTCAGTCAGCGCGTAACAGAATGTCCGCGCTTTTTCATCCGTAATCGGCGCATCCGTCACCGAACGCACGGCTCCGCTTGTTCCGATCGTAACGGCCACTTCGCCTTTGCCGATCGCGCCGACTCCCAGGTTGGCGAGCACGCCGTCATTTGCGCCGATAATAAACGGTGTATCCGCATGAATGCCCATCCGTGCAGCGATTTCCGGCGCAAGGCCGCGCAGCTGATAAGTGGTCGGCACGATGTCCGACAGCTGATCTTCCCGGATTCCGGCAATCCGGAGCGCTTCTTCATCCCAGGAAAGCGTATCTAATCGGAACAGCCCCGTTGCCGAAGCGATCGAATAATCGACGACATAAGTTCCGAAAAACTCGTGCAGAATATATTCTTTAATACTGATGAATTTGGCGGTTTTCGCGAATGTCTCCTTGTCCTGTTCTTTCATCCACACAATTTTGGAAAGCGGAGACATCGGATGAATCGGCGTACCCGTTCTTTTATAAATATCAAAACCGTTCATCTCTTTTATAATCCGTTTTGATTGCTCGGCGCTGCGGTTGTCCGCCCAAATGATGCTTTTGGTCAGCAGGCCGCCGTTTTGATCGACAGCTATCAATGAGTGCATGGCGGTGCTGATGCCGATTGCAAGCAGATTGTCAGGACTCAGTCCGGCCTTTGTGACGGCGCCCCTGATGCTTCCGATCACCGCTTCCAAAATGTGCTCAGGATCCTGCTCGGCCCATGCCGGCTTTGGCTGTATTAAATCATAGTGAACCGAATGCTTGGCTAACACTTTGCCTCTTGGTCCGAACAGAACGGCTTTCGTACTGGTCGTGCCGATATCCAGACCGATAACAGCTTGGGTTTCCTTCATAATATATCCCGCCTAATCTGATTGAATAATAAGATAGATTTATAATGTATGCCCTTACAAAGTCAATTATAGGAATAATTTTTTTATAAATCAACGATGAAGAAGAAAATTTTTTTCATAAAATTGCCTCAATTCCCGCTGTATCGGCATTCTCTCTTTTGAAAAATAAATATTACAAACGTTTGTGCGCGATCATTTTTCTGATTTGCTGCAAGTTGGCGAGCGTTTTCTCCTGCCGCAGCCGGGCCGTGGCGAAATACAGTGTATCAATGACCGACAGCTGGGCAAGCCTTGCGGACATCGCTTCCGTTCTGAAAGCCGTCTCCCTTGTTGACGTATACAGCACAACGTCGGAAATCTGGGTGAGCGGCGACTTTTGGTAGCTTGTAATGCCGATCGTGCCGGCGCCGAGCGATTTGGCCGTTTTCACCGCGTCGAGCACGTCCTTGTTGCTCCCCGAATGAGAAATGCCGATGACTGCGCTTTCGGGACCGAGAAGACCCGCTGACATCGCCTGAAAGTGAGAATCCGTGTGCGCGATGCAATTTATACCCGTACGCATAAATTTATGATACGCGTCAGTGGCGATCAGCCCGGAACCGCCGTTTCCGTAAAATTCGATTCTGTCTGCGCGGTGGATCATTTCTACCGCTTTTTCAACGTCGGCCGGATCTAATAATTGAAAGGTATCGGTCAGACCGGAAATGTTTGTGCGGAAAACTTTCCGGATGATGACTTCGATATCGTCGTCGGGGCTCATTTCTTCATGAATGTGCTGCACCGGCTCCTGAACGATCTCCTGAGCAAGCGCGATTTTTAAATCCTGATAGCCGGAAAAACCGAGCCGCTTGCACAGCCTGAAAATCGTCGCTTCAGAGCTTTTCGTTTTTTCCGCCAGCTGAATGATGGAAAGGTGAACCACGTCTTTCGGTTCCTTCACGATATGGTCTGCAATCGCTCTCAATTTTGGCGACAAACCTTTGCTGGCCGCCTGAATCTTCCCGATGCTGCTTGAATTCACAGGGGTCATGCTATAACCTCCCTACTCGAATGTAAACGCATACTTTTATGATAAAGCAAGTTCTGTCATAAGGGAATCAGGTTTTGCTTTCTTTACCGCAAATGAAAGAAAAGAGAAAAGTATATCGGGGAAACCGCCTCAATGACATTTCAGACATCCGATTTTTACAAAAAGTGATCGTTCTCTGAAAAGTGCCGGTGCCCAAGTCGCCGGCGCTTGAAGTTCCAGATGAATTTCTTCAAATTAGTGTTCCGCTATTAGCAGTCAGTTCATTATTAACTGGATTGATCGAAAGAGAAGGATTATTAAGCAGGAGAACACTTGAGAAGCACAGGCTGATCAGCTTCTCAGAAAAACTTCAAATTAATATAATAATCTAATTGCTCTGAAACGCGTACCATACATTATACTTTCAATGATTTTTAAACTCTGAGGAGGAAATTCACATGAAAGTAATTGCAATTGACTTAGATGGCACGCTGTTATCAGAGAACTTAACTATCCAAGAACAAGATGTAAGAGCTTTAAAGCTCGGACAAAAACAAGGTCATCTTGTAACAATCGCTACAGGGAGAGCTTTATTTGATGCAAAACACATCATCAATAAATATGATTTGGATTTTCCGATCATTGCTTCAAACGGCGCTCAAATTGATGTGGGAAATCAGGTCATATTCGAACATTTTATGGATTCAGATGTAATCCAACCTATCATCACATGGTTAAATAAAGAGGAAATCTATTATCAGCTTTACTTATCTGACAAAATTGCCGTATCAAATCAAGGAATTCAGCAGCTTGAAAAAGAACTTTACAATACAGTAATGGAAGAACCTCATTTTAATCAAGAAGTATTTTGGAATTCTATTAAAGCTCAGATACATCAATACGGGTTAGAGGAAATACCGGGTACAATTGACCCTATCGATTATCGGTATGTCATAAAATGTATGATCGTTTCGCCAAACCAAAGAAAATTAAAAAAAGCAAAAGAATATTTTGGACAACTGAAGGAGTGTGCCGTAACGAGTTCAGGAGCATTCAATCTTGAAATCACAAGTTCAGGAGTAGATAAAGGAGCGTCATTAAATAAACTTTGTGAACATTATGGAACGGATGCGCGGAATGCAATCGCAATAGGTGATAATCTAAATGATCTGCCTATGTTTCGTGCAGCAGGAATAGGGATAGCCATGGGAAATGCAGATAAGAAGCTTATTCAATTGGCTGCTTTTAAAACGTTATCGAATGATGAGTGTGGTGTATCTTATGCTTTTGATCACTACATTCTGACGAAAGAAGAAGACCCTAAACCGCGGAGTATACAGCCATGATCCATTTTGTGAAAAGATGTTTAATCTATATTGTCGGATTGTTTATTTTATCCGTAGGGGTTGTATGTATGATTAAATCTAATACCGGGATTGCCCCCTGGGATGCTCTGAACGTGGCTTTATCAGAACTCATTGGCCTTACAATCGGGTCATGGGTTTTCATCGTCGGAGGAATTCTTATCTTTATAAACAGCCTCATAAAAATGCAGTTTCCTAATTTAGCCGGTTTTATTCCGATTGTTATTATTGGAAGTTTTGTTGACCTTTTAAACTTAAAGGTTCTTTCGTTCTTAAAAACAGATGCTGTAATTCTTCAATGGAGTTTATTTTTGATAGGGTTGTGTATATTGGCTATGGGAATCGCTATTTATTTAAGAGCATCTTTTCCTTCGATACCGAATGATGAATTAATGTTGGCTATTACTGAACGTACAGGTTGGGGTATTCATATTACAAAGACGATAGGGGAAGCTTTAGCTTTTGTGCTTGCAATCATTCTTCAGGGGCCGATTGGGATAGGAACCATCATTGTGCTGCTATGTCTGGGGATATTAGTAGGTTTATTTGACAAACTATTACACAAGATGGGGAAGCCCCGTTCTATCTATAGTGTGGGACAGGAAGGCGCACATATTCATGCAGGCCATGATAAAACAATGAATTAAATGCTTTTTTCCCCTTGTGTTGTTCAGTGTGAAATGCTGATAACGCTGTCTAAAAAGGAGTAGCAGTAATGACAAACATTACAGAGATAGCAAAGAAAGCGAACGTTTCTCGGACAACAGTTTCTAGAGTTCTCAATAATCATCCTTATGTAAAACCTGAGAAGCGGGACGCTGTGTTAAAAGCTATGAAGGAATTAAATTATGTACCGAATTTCAACGCGATTAACCTTTCCAGGGGGAAGACAAATGTATTCGGAGTCATTGTTCCTAAAATCAACCATCCGTTTTTCAGTAAACTGATTGCCGGAATAGGCGAAGAGTGTAATAAACATAATTACAGTTTACTTGTGCACCAATCAAATAACGATCCTGAACAAGAAATGGAGTTTTTTAACAGATTGAAATACAAACTTATTGACGGTCTTATTTTGGGATCCTGTGTAAGCCCCCATCACGTACTCGACGAGATATCTGGGTTTGGTAATATTGTTTCCTGTGAAGCTTCTGCGAGCAAACAGGTTGCACATATATTTATTAATCATGAGTCAGGAATCAAAATGGCAATAGATCATCTGCGAAATCAAGGACATCAATCCATTGGTCTGTGTATAGGAAATCCTAAGAGCGGTGTTGGCATAAGCAGAAAAAAATCATTTTTTCACTTTCAAAATGAATACGGGTTGAAATGGAGTGATAATTGGTACTTTGAGGAACAGTACACTATTGAGAATGGTATAGAAATAGCAAAATTATTACTAAATAAGTCACCTCGTCCTGCGGCAATGGTTGTAGGAAGTGATTATGTTGCGGCGGGGATCATTTATGAAGCGAAAAGACAGGGAATACGAATACCTGAAGAACTGGCGGTTATAGGATTTGATAATCAGCCGATATCTAAGGTAATAGAACTTTCAACGATACATCAACCTATTAAAGAGTTGGGACAAACAGCAGCAAATTTATTATATAACTTAATGAATAACAAAGATGTCCCTAATATAAATAAGTTGGACCTAAAACTTATTAAAAGAAAGTCAACTTAAAAAGACCACTTTATGGTGGTCTTTTTTGCTTAGCGCAGAATCAGCTCTGGGGCAGGCGCTTTGAAATGAGCTCTTTTTTTCGTTTCATCTATAAAACTGAAGGACTTCATGGATAGGTTCCCAAGTTCATTTAGGAAATGACAAGCTTTTAATGGCACAAATGATGTCATATTCCATACAACTTTCTCATTAAAACCTATAGCACGAATATTATGCATAAGCCGATCAATTGTGTAAGACCCTGCCGCTACATACCCTTTTCCTTGATACCACAGATTATTCCCTTCAATTTTCTCCAGTGATTGGCCGCACATGGAATCTGTGTCAATGCGATCTGTCATTGCTATAATACCCTCAGAGCCAACAAGTTCTACAACCCGCCGTGCAACTTCTAAGTCTACATGTTCACTATCAAAATTCATACAAATGGTTAATAAACCTTCTTTTGCGGCTCTCATCAAAGTACCGGGAACTTCTCCGACAAGTGTGTTGATATTATCTATGTTCCATTTATCTAGCCGAGCATCTTTTAACCCCTCTAATCTATGTACTCTTTCTTGGGGTGTTCTCCAGGTGTGTTTAAAATTGTTTGGCATATCATTAAACAAATGATCTGTTAAAACGGCATCTGATCCAGTGTAATTGCTGCGTTTTTGCGCTGTATCTATAACTTTCATTATAAGTTCAGAGGTTTCCTCCGGGTATGCTTTTTGGAAGTGACCCAGCGCCGGTTTTACTCCAGCCTCCACAAGTGTATCTACAATCCATTCTAAACTTGGATGTTTTTCGGTGATATATTTCTTTAGATAGGAGTTTTCAGTCATAGCATCTGGAGACAGTACCGTATAAATAAGACCATATTCTCCACATGAAGCGATCTTTTCCCATTCTTTTTTTAAGGGTGCCCAATTCCCTTTTTCCGGTGTGCCTGCAAAGCTGGCCAATAATGGTCCTTCTAGTGAAATACCTAAAATATTACGGTAACGTCCCTTTCTCTTTTGTGTATGGAACTCTTTCATAAAGGATGCAAATTGATCTAATTGATTATGAGGAAGAAAGATAGAGGGTACACAGAAAATCCCTTCTATTTCAGCTAGTGTATTGATCTTTTCAATATCTAATTGGTCTAAATTGCTAAAATCATAGTCACAGATTCCATGACAATGAAATTCTACTGGAAGAGATGGAACTAAATAAGAACCTGATTTCTTAAAAATCCCTTCTCCTCCAATGTCAAAGTTCAGCCATTCATTATTACTATAGGTTATATCAGCGATTTTCATTACTCCGTTTGTTTCAAGGTAAGCCGGGCTGTTAAATGATGTGCTGGACTGCATAGGAAACGCCTCCTGGAAATGTTTATTTAGTATTCAGTGAAGACACATCATCATCTTAAAGTATGAAACCCGTACCATATCAACCTTTTATTATCATTTTTTGTAAAAAAGTAGGTGTTTTATTCAACTTTATACACCCGATTTTCTCGTTATTGTCATTTATATCCTGAAAATCTCCTTTAAAAACTCAAAAACACTAGCTGTAACGCCACTAATGCATCTATACTGTTTCGTGTTACGCCAACTAGTGTTCTCCACGAGTTTAATTTGTGGAATTGGTTTCATGTCAATAGCTTTAATAAATGGAATATGACTTCCGGGTATAGAACCTTGTGGGGTCATTGGAGTTGAAGTATTAGAAATGAAATGTGTACAGTTACTAAGCTGAGATACCGGAATAAGAGTAACCTTTCATATTTCTGCCAACTTTTTGCCGCTCAGTCCATATATCGCAGAAACCTTTCGTCGATGCCGATTACGCCATATTAGGAGCCGTCTCAATCCTCATATGAAGATAAACATGTTCAGTCAAAATGTCTTATATAGGTGATAAGAAAACCAGCGGAAAAAATTAGTATTGACTTTGAAAATAGAAGACTGTATATTATGTTACTATATTCAGAAAATAAAAACTCAAGAGATTCATTTAACATAAAACACTGTGAACGGGAGCAGTAAAAGAATCCAGTCAGAAAAAGAGAGCCGCGGGTTGGTGAAACGCGGACTGATTGTTCTTTGAACTCGCCCGGAAGTGGCAGGGCGGAACGGAATTGTCGGAATATTCCCTATGTCCTAACGGCTGACCTTCGTTAAAAGGTTTTTAAGCTGGATTCCGGATATTCGGGATCAACAAGAGTGGTACCGCGGCTGCCTGAGGCACGCCGTCTCTTTTCCTAAAGAGGCGGCGTGTTTTTTTATGTGATGAACACTTTTTGCGAGAGGGCGTGTGATAAATGGAAAAGGACAAGCAAACGTTAAAACGGACGATGTCGTCCAGACACATTATGATGATGGCGCTTGGAGGCGCAATCGGGGCCGGGCTCTTTAAAGGCAGCAGCACGGCGATTGATGAAGCGGGGCCGTCCGTGTTACTGGCCTACCTCCTCGGCGGAATCATTCTGCTGTTTATTATGCAGGGGCTGGCCGAAATGGCCGTCAGAAACAAACATGCAAGGACGTTCCGTGATTTAGTTCAGCAGTCTCTAGGATCGTACGCTGCATACTTTTTAGACTGGATCTATTGGAAAATGTGGGTGCTCAATATTGCCGCGGAGGCGGTCGTAGCCGCCATTTTCATTCAATATTGGCTGCCGGAATGTCCGATATGGATACTGGCTTTGATCATTTCCATCGTGGTGACGGTCGTAAACATGCTTTCTGTGAAACTGTTTGCCGAGACGGAGTACTGGCTCGCGCTCATTAAAATTACGGTGATTGTCATCTTTATTTTATGCGGAATTCTGCTATTATTTTTCTCATTCGGCAATCACACGGCGCCGGGGCTGTCTCATTTAACGGATCACGGAGGGTTTTTCCCGCATGGAGCGGGGGGCGTCATTACGGCGATGCTCGTCGTGATCTACTCATACGGCGGAACGGAAATCATCGGCGTCACGCTGGCGGAGACAAAAAACCCCGAAAAGGTGATCCCGAAAGCTGTCCGAAGCACGTTAACGCGGATTGTCGCTTTTTACTTGCTGCCGTTTTTCATCATCGTCAGCCTGATTCCTTGGAATCAAGTCAACAGCGTTCCCGAAAGCCCGTTTGTCATAGTATTTAAGATGATCGGAATTCCGGGTGCCGACCATATTATGAATGCCGTCATTCTTCTTGCGATTATCTCGTCTATGAACTCGGGACTGTACGGATCATCCCGCGTCTTATTTACGCAGGCTTCTGACGGCCGGGTGCCGAAAATCTTTTCAAAACTATCGAAGAAAAAGGTTCCTGTCTATGCGATTCTGACTTGTACGTCATTTTTATATGTAGGCGTCCTGATTTCTTTATTCGCAGGAAGCCGGACGTTTAATTATTTGATGGGTTCCCTCGGCTATACCGTGCTGTTCATCTGGCTGATTATCGGATTCGCCCATTTGAAATCAAGAAAACATTCAACAGAACAGCCGGCTTATTATGTCAAATGGTTCCCGTACACGACATGGTTCGCGGTGCTTGCGCTTTTGGCCATCCTGATCGGCGTAATTGCGACGACGTCCATCGTCATCACATGCATCACTGCGGCCATCTATCTCCTCATTACGGCTGCGTATCTCGTAAAAGGGAGACGTCAATAAATAAAAAAACTCTTGCCCCGCGGCAAGAGTTTTTTTAATGAACGGCCTTTTTTTCTGCGGCCAGAGCAGGTGTTTTCAGTTTCTTCGGTGTTATATTCACAAAACAAATGCTTGTGACGATCAGAAGCAGTCCGGCTAAAAGGCTGACGGTCAGCGGCTCATGCAGAAATATCGAGCTGACGACAATGGATATGAGCGGGATCAGGAAGGTGTAAGAGGCAACCTTGCTTGCTTCCCCTGAACCGACAAGCGTAAAAAAGGCGAGCCAACCGAGTGCGATGACAAATACCGAAATGAACAGAAGGCTGAGAATGAACGGAGCTTTCCATTGAATCGCTGAAAAGCTTTCTGAAAAATGGCCGGAGCTGACAAGCAGCACGCCGCCGATCAGAAGCTGAAGAGCGACCATCCAGATAGAGTCCGCGCGTCCGCCCGTTCTTTTCACATATACCGTGCCGAGCGCCCAGCTGACCGCGGAGCCCAGAGCCAAAAGAATGCCGGCGATGGAAATATGGCCTCCGAAACCGGCTGCGCTGATGACGGCGACACCGGCAAAGCCCAGAATAAGACCGGCTATTTTTAAAGGATACATCGATTCCCCGAGCCACAGCCAAGAAAAAACGCCCATTAAAACCGGCTGGAAAAACACGATGGCTGAAAATAAGCCGGCAGGCAGGTAATTCAAGCCGACCGTTTGCAGGCCGTAAAATAAAGTAATATTTAAAATGGCAGAAATAAGATAGATCGGCCACGTTTCTTTAAAACGCAGCTTTTTAAAACGGGGCAGCGCCACCATTAATAATAGAAGTCCGCCGATCAGCGTGCGGATTCCGGCAAACAGAAGAGGCGGCGAATAGGCGAGCGCGGCTTTTGTCAGCGGCCAGTTAATTCCCCATACCGTGACTAGAAACGCCAGCATAAGAGCCGTCTGTATTTTCGAAAGCTGTTTCACGTCGTTCACTCCTTGTAGAACAATTCCATCATATGATACGGTAATCAGTAAGATAAATAAAATGAATCTTTTTTATAAGGAGCATAAGTAAAACGTTATGACGATTACACAACTGCGGGTTTTTGTTCAAATCGCTGAAACGGGAAGCTTTACAAAAGCGGGGCAGGCGCTGAATATGACGCAGCCCGCCGTCAGCCATGCCATCTCGGCGCTTGAGTCAGAGCTCGGCATCAAGCTGATCATCCGCGAGCGCCGCAACGGCGTAAGGCTCACGGACACGGGCGGGAAAATTCTCGTTCATATCAGAGAGGTGCTCAAAGGCATAGAAAAAGCCGAGCAGCTGGCGGCCGCGGAAAGAGGGCTTGAACAGGGAACGATTCACATCGGCACATTTCCGGCCGCTTCCGCTTATTTCATTCCAAAACTGATCAGTGTGTTTAAAAAACGGTATCCGAAGCTTGAGTTGGTACTTCATGAAGGAACGGTTAACGAAGTAAAGGAATGGCTCCGCTCCCGGGTAATAGATGTGGGTATCACTCTTTTTCCTACGGAAGACATGGAATATCTGCCGCTGAAAAAAGATAAAATGGCTGTCGTGCTTAGAAATGATCATCCGCTTTGCTGCAGCTGTGAGTCAATCACTCTGAAAGATCTTGACCGCCAGCCGATGATCATCTGTGACGGAGGATACGAATCACCGTTTATTGATATGTTTAAGGAGGCAGGATCTGTGCTGACTGCCGCATTCACTGTTTACAACGTCAATACGTCCATCAGCATGATCAAAGAGGGACTGGGAATTGCGATATTATCACAAATGTCTATGTCGGGAATATCGCTGCCGGAAAATGTCGTGACAAGAGAACTCAATCAGGCGGTGTATCGTGATGTTCTGCTTGCCGTTCCTTCTGTAAAAGAGGCTTCATTAGCTGCAAAACTTTTTATTCAAATCGCGCAGGAGCTCACAAAGAATGAATAAAAAGACCCTAAAAATCTTAGGGTCCTGAATCTTACCGGTTAATTTTAAAAGAGTTTGTCGTATTGACAAGTTTTGAACCGCTGAAAGTGGCTTTGACACGATAATAACCTGTCTTGCATCCTTTTAAAGAGAATGACTTAGTCACCCTTACTGAGAAAGAAAAGGTTGTTTTTTTACAAGTCGTCCATTTCTTTCCGGACTTTCGCTGTAAGTATAGGTTTCCTTTAAAAGTTCGATCTGACGGATACGCTGTACTGAGAGTAAAATCGACACTTTTCGCTTTTTTCGTGTAATAGGAGGCATCGGTAAATCCGCTTACATTTAAATGCTGCTGAGTGCCGGCATAAAAGTCTGCGGCGTATGCCTTATCGGTGTTTCCGGTAAAGAAGATTGCTGCCAGTAAAGCTGTGGTGAGTGCCATTAAGATTTTTTTACGCATATAGACTATGACTTCCTTCCTATTCAATATCATACATATCTTAACATTATTGGATATGTTTTTTCAACGAGAGATTTTCACTTTTATAGGATGAAAAGCTCTTCATATCTGAATGTAATAGATTCATTCATACAGAGTTCACTAGTGACGACCGCTGACTGATTGTTCGAAGATCATCGAATCAAATTGTTTAACTCACGGGAAAAGCTGTGGTAAGGTGTGTGGTAGAGACCTTGTTTAAGATCTGCTTACACTAAACCATAAAGGAGAAAACGATGGCTGAACATACATTGAAAGATACTGCGTTTTCCGTATTGAATTTATCGCCGGTCGTACAGGGGGGAACGGTTGCTGAATCGTTCCGCAACAGCATGGATTTAGCGCGCCGCGCCGAGGAGTGGGGCTATAACCGCTATTGGCTGGCGGAGCATCATAATATAGAAGGAGTTGCCAGCTCGGCAACGGCGGTGCTGATCGGCCATATCGCCGGCGGCACGAAAAAAATCCGCGTCGGTTCAGGGGGCATTATGCTGCCGAATCATTCGTCACTTATAATCGCGGAGCAATTCGGAACCCTTGAAACGTTATATCCGGGGAGGATTGACCTGGGGCTCGGACGCGCGCCGGGAACCGACCAATTAACGGCGAGAGCCTTAAGAAGAAACATAAACAGCGGGGAAGATTTTCCGGAGCAGCTTGAAGAATTGAGAAATTACTTCAAACCGACAGGCAATGTGCGCAATCAAGTCCGCGCCATTCCGGGCGAAGGGCTGGACGTGCCGATTTGGCTTTTGGGCTCGAGCGGCTTCAGCGCGCGTCTTGCGGGAGAGCTCGGCCTTCCGTTCGCCTTTGCGGCTCACTTCTCACCGAAAAACACCGTGCCCGCCCTTGAGCTGTACCGAAGCTCCTTCCGTCCGTCAGACGTACTGGATCAACCGTACGCGATGGTCGGCGTCACCGTCATTGCCGCCGATACGGATGAAAAGGCGGAGCATCTGGCGACATCGCATTATCAAAGATTTTTAGACCTCGTCCGCGGCACGCCGAACCAGCTGAAGCCTCCTGTTGAAGACATGGATCAAATCTGGTCGCCGTATGAAAAAGCGATGGTCAATGAACAGCTCAGTTCAACGATCGTCGGAGGACCGGAGCGTGTGAAGGAAAAGCTGGAAAGCTTCATCCGGACAACCCAGGCGGATGAAATCATGGTGAATTCAGAAAGCTTTGAGCATGCCGACAGAATGAGATCATTTGAGATCATTGCCGAATTAAAAAACAGCTGAGCAAAAAAAAGCAATGTGCCGCGCACATTGCTTTTTTTATTCGCCGATCCGCCTGACGGAATTCCGGATGACGAGTTCCGGTTCATACACGACGTCATCCTTCTTCGGTTTTTTATGCTCTAAGCAGTCGATGACGTATTTTGCCGCCGCTTTCCCCATAATGGATTTCGGATGCTTGACAGAGGTGAGCTTCACCTCGGAAATCTGGGCGAAATGTGAATCATCATAGCCCATGACTGACACGTCATCAGGCACCTTTAAGCCGAATTCTCTGAGAAGATTAATCGTCTTCAGCGCAATTTCATCATTATAACAAAGAATGGCCGTCGGGTATGATCCGCTGTTTTGCTCAAGGGTATGCTTAATTTTTTGGAGAAGCACGGTTTCTTTTTCCTCAGTCGTGTAAGTCACGATCATGTCCGGAGACGGAAAAATCCCGCGCTCCCGATGCGCCTGAAGATAGCCGTTCATCCGTTTGACGCCCTGCGTGTCATCCGCTTTAAAGATTCCCATAATGTGCGTGTGGCCGAGGGACATGACGTATTCGCAAGCCATCATGCCGCCTTTGACATCATTGACGGAAAAGCTCGGTGCGGCCAGCTCCGCATAAGAGGCGTTAATCATGGCAAACGGAATGCCGTTTTTCTCCAGGTTGAGATAGTAGCCGATGTTGGGCGTCTGCAGCGCGCTTTTCGTAGGCTCGACAATCAGCCCGTCTATATTTTTGGACAGCAGGTTTTCAAGGCCGCGCCGCTCACTTTCTGTATTGTTGTTGGTGCTCGTCAGCAGCATGGAATAGCCCTGTTCGCTTAAATAAGATTCAATTCCCCTGATGATGCTCGGGAAAATATAGTCTGATATGTACGTTGTAATGACACCGATCGTTTTGTTTGAATGCATGGCTGATTTCGCCGTGCGTGAAGCGACAAAGGTGCCTCCGCCCTGAACGCTGTACAGCAGCCCCTGCGAGACCAAATCTCCGATCGCCTTTCTGATGGTATGGCGGCTGACCCCGAACTGCTGCATCAGCTCATTTTCCGTAGGCAGTTTTTCGTCCGGCTGTATTTTTCCTTGATTCAGCCATGAACAAATTTCTTCTTTTACTTGAGCATATTTCGGTAGCATATCAATTCCTCCAAAATGTATACGGACAAATTCCAGTATAACATAGTAAGCCCTTTCATCAAGCTGTAAAAATAATTGACAGATTATGAAAAACTGCTTATTCTTTATTTGTACGTACTAATTTTCCTTATTTTTAGATAAAATTCTTTATAAGTACGTACAAATGTGGCGGTTCTGAAGAAAACAAAGCAACGTCAAGCGCCGCACTCTGTTTTGTAAGCGTTTTTATTCTATTATTCGCGGGAGGGTAAAATTCATGAAGAATCACCCGGCACCAATTGGCTCAAATGTACCTGTCACTCGGCAGCATTCGAAGTGGTTTGTCATTCTCATCTCATGCGCGGCCGGACTGGGAGGGCTTTTGTACGGTTATGACACGGCGGTGATTTCCGGCGCCATCGGTTTCCTGAAAGATTTGTACCGCTTAAGTCCTTTTATGGAAGGGCTCGTGATTTCAAGCATTATGATCGGCGGTGTTTTCGGCGTCGGAATTTCCGGATTTTTGAGTGACCGGTTCGGACGGAGAAAGATTTTGATGGCAGCGGCTCTGTTGTTTGCGGTGTCAGCGGTTGTCTCTGCGCTTTCTCAAAGTGTGTCTTCCTTAGTGATCGCCAGAGTCATCGGCGGTCTCGGAATCGGCATGGGCTCCTCGCTTTCTGTCACGTATATTACCGAAGCGGCTCCGCCGGCCATACGCGGCAGTCTGTCTTCACTGTATCAGCTGTTTACGATATTAGGGATATCCGGCACTTATTTTATTAACCTGGCCGTCCAGCAGTCCGGCTCGTATGAATGGGGGGTGCACACCGGCTGGCGGTGGATGCTCGCTTACGGCATGATTCCGTCCGTCATCTTTTTTATCGTGCTGCTTATCGTGCCGGAAAGTCCGCGCTGGCTTGCGAAAGCGGGGCGCCGGAATGAAGCCCTCGCCGTGCTGACGCGCATTAACGGCGAGCAGACCGCGAAAGAAGAAATCAAACAAATCGAAACGTCTTTACAATTAGAAAAAATGGGTTCATTGTCTCAGCTGTTTAAACCGGGGCTGAGAAAAGCGCTTGTGATCGGGATTCTGCTGGCTTTATTCAATCAGGTCATCGGCATGAACGCAATTACGTATTACGGGCCGGAAATTTTCAAAATGATGGGCTTCGGACAGAATGCGGGGTTTATCACGACATGCATCGTCGGTGTCGTTGAAGTGATTTTCACCATTATCGCGGTTCTTTTAGTCGATAAGGTAGGCCGGAAAAAGCTGATGGGGGTCGGATCTGCCTTTATGGCGCTGTTCATGATCTTAATCGGGGCATCCTTTTATTTTCAGCTGGCGAGCGGTCCGGCTTTAGTCGTCATCATATTGGGATTCGTCGCCGCTTTCTGCGTATCAGTCGGGCCGATTACGTGGATCATGATTTCGGAAATCTTTCCGAACCACCTCCGCGCACGCGCCGCCGGTATTGCGACGATATTCTTATGGGGGGCCAACTGGGCGATCGGCCAGTTCGTGCCGATGATGATCAGCGGGTTGGGGCTCGCGTACACCTTCTGGATATTCGCCGTCATTAATATTCTCTGTTTCTTGTTTGTCGTGACGATCTGCCCTGAGACGAAAAATAAATCATTAGAAGAAATAGAAAAACTCTGGATAAAATGAAAGCGTTTTACGACAAAAGTCCGCTCCGGCGGGCTTTTGTCTGTCACCTTCATTCCGTTTCTGTATATAATGACTGTATCAAGGAGATACTGGTAAATCCTGCGAAGAATGTCGAGGAATTGACCTTTAACAGTTGAATTAACAATGTCATCCTGTTAAAATAATTAAAGAAAGCAGACATAATTTTTTTTGGCTATGATGGGACGTTTTTTGTCATAGCGGGACATTTTCTGTCCAGTATGAATAGGAAGGAACGTTTGAGTCATGAACCAGTTAATACAAGCTCAAAAAAAATTATTGCCTGATCTTTTGCTTGTGATGCAGAAAAGATTTGAAATCTTGCAGTATATCAGGCTTACAGAACCGATCGGCCGCAGAAGTCTTGCAGCCAGTCTCGGATTGACCGAGCGCGTTCTCAGGAGCGAGGTTCAGTTCTTGAAAGAACAGAATCTCATCGATATTAAAACAAACGGCATGACAATGACGGAAGAGGGCTATTCACTGCTTTCGATTCTGGAAGATACGATGAAGGATGTTTTAGGATTGACGCTTTTGGAAAAGACATTAAAAGAGCGGCTCAATCTGAAAGACGCCATTATCGTTTCCGGAGACAGCGACCAATCTCCTTGGGTCAAAAAAGAATTAGGGAGAGCGGCCGTTGCATGTATGAAAAAGAGATTTTCAGGCAAAAATATCGTCGCTGTAACCGGCGGTACGACAATTGAAGCCGTCGCCGATATGATGACGCCGGATTCAAAAAACCGCGAGCTCCTGTTTGTGCCCGCAAGAGGCGGTTTAGGCGAAGATGTGAAAAACCAGGCGAACACCATATGCGCGCATATGGCGGAAAAGGCTTCAGGCACTTACCGGCTTTTGTTCGTTCCCGGCCAGCTGTCACAAGGCGCCTACTCATCTATTATTGAAGAACCTTCCGTAAAAGAGGTGCTTCACACGATTAAATCAGCGAGTATGCTCGTTCACGGAATCGGCGAAGCTAGAACAATGGCGGAGCGAAGAAACACGCCTTTGGAAGATTTGAAGAAAATAGATGACAATCATGCGGTGACAGAGGCATTCGGCTACTACTTTAATGCGGACGGAGAAGTCGTTCACAAGGTGCATTCAGTCGGAATGCAGCTCGATGACCTCGATGCCATTCCCGACATTATCGCGGTAGCGGGCGGATCATCAAAAGCGGAAGCAATCGAAGCTTATTTTAAAAAGCAGCGAAACACGGTTCTCGTCACGGACGAAGGAGCCGCAAAGAAGTTATTAAGGGATAACAGTCCCTCAATATAAATATCTCTCACTTATTTAAAGGAGGAAATAATCATGGCAGTAAAAGTCGGTATTAACGGTTTTGGTCGTATTGGACGTAACGTATTCCGCGCAGCATTAAACAATCCTGAAGTTGAGGTAGTAGCAGTTAACGATTTAACAGACGCTAACATGCTTGCTCATCTTTTACAATATGATTCCGTACACGGAAAATTAGATGCAGAAGTTAAAGTTGACGGCAGCAACCTTGTTGTTAACGGCAAAACAATCGAAGTTTCTGCTGAGCGCGATCCTGCGAAACTCAGCTGGGGCAAACAAGGCGTTGAAATCGTAGTTGAATCTACTGGTTTCTTCACAAAACGCGCAGACGCTGCGAAACACTTAGAAGCAGGCGCGAAAAAAGTTATCATCTCTGCACCTGCTAACGAAGAAGATATCACAATCGTTATGGGTGTTAACGAAGACAAATACGATGCGGCTAACCACCATGTTATCTCTAACGCATCTTGCACAACAAACTGCCTTGCGCCGTTTGCAAAAGTACTTAACGACAAATTCGGCATCAAACGCGGTATGATGACAACTGTTCACTCTTACACAAACGATCAGCAAATTCTTGATCTTCCGCACAAAGACTACCGTCGTGCGCGTGCAGCAGCTGAAAACATCATTCCTACCTCAACTGGTGCTGCTAAAGCAGTTTCCCTTGTTCTTCCTGAACTGAAAGGCAAACTGAACGGCGGAGCTATGCGTGTGCCGACTCCAAACGTTTCTCTTGTTGACCTAGTTGCTGAACTTAACAAAGACGTAACGGCTGAAGACGTAAACGCAGCTCTTAAAGAAGCGGCTGAAGGCGATCTTAAAGGAATTCTCGGCTACAGCGAAGAGCCATTAGTATCCGGAGATTACAACGGCAATGCTAACTCTTCTACAATCGATGCTCTTTCTACAATGGTTATGGAAGGCAGCATGGTAAAAGTAATCTCTTGGTACGATAACGAAAGCGGCTACTCTAACCGCGTTGTTGACCTTGCAGCTTACATCGCAAAACAAGGTCTTTAATTCATAGCTCCCGGAAAGGGCCGGACTTGGTTCTTTCGGACAGAAACGCTATAATGAAAGCGGACAAGGGAAGGGGACGGACTCCCTTTCCCTTTTTCCATGAGAACCGGCTTTCAGAAAGCGCCGGATTGCTGCAGAACGTCCGCGTTTTGAAGTTTCCGCGGCACTTTCGTTTTCTGAGCCGCCTGCCCTGGCTCAGAAGACGATCTGCCCCGTGCCCGGAAGCTGCAATCTGCCCCGCGGCGGAAGCATCATGAGGCGGTTTCACGTTTCACGTTTTTCGTGCTATGCAAACCATTTTGAAGGAGGATCTCCTAAGGCATGAATAAAAAAACAGTAAAAGACATCGACGTAAAAGGCAAAGTCGTATTCTGCCGCGTTGATTTTAACGTTCCAATGAAAGACGGGGAAGTAACAGACGATACTCGTATCCGAGCTGCGCTTCCAACAATCAAACACCTTGCAGACCAAGGCGCGAAAGTCCTTCTTGCGAGCCACTTAGGCCGCCCGAAAGGCGAAGTGGTTGAGGAGCTTCGTTTAACTCCTGTCGCTGCACGCTTAGGCGAACTGCTCGGAAAAGAAGTGAAAAAAGCGGATGAAGCTTACGGCGATGCTGTAAAAGCACAAATTTCTGATATGAAGGACGGAGACGTTCTTGTATTGGAAAACGTACGTTTCTACCCTGGTGAAGAGAAAAACGATCCTGAGCTTGCTAAAGCATTTGCTGAGCTTGCGGATGTATATGTCAATGACGCATTCGGTGCTGCCCACCGTGCTCACGCATCTACAGCCGGAATTGCCGAGCATCTGCCGGCGGTTGCAGGATTCCTGATGGAAAAAGAGCTTGACGTTCTCGGCAAAGCCGTGACAAATCCTGAGCGCCCGTTTACGGCAATCATCGGCGGCGCGAAAGTAAAAGACAAAATCGGCGTAATCGAAAGTCTGCTTGATAAAGTGGACAACCTGATCATCGGCGGAGGTCTTGCTTACACATTCGTAAAAGCGCTTGGCTATGAAGTCGGTAAATCTCTTCTTGAAGAAGATAAAATCGAACTTGCAAAATCATTCATGGACCGCGCGAAAGAAAAAGGCGTTAAATTCTATATGCCGGAAGACGTTCTCGTTGCTGATGATTTCTCTAACGATGCAAACGTTCAAATCGTGCCGATCTCTGAGATCCCAAGTGATTTAGAAGCGATCGACATCGGAACGAAAACCCGCGAAACGTACGCTGAAGTTATCAAAAACAGCAAACTTGTCGTATGGAACGGACCGATGGGCGTATTCGAAATCGACTTGTTCGCTCAAGGCACAAAAGCAGTGGCTGAAGCATTGGCAGAGGCAAACGATACATACTCTGTCATCGGCGGAGGAGACTCTGCGGCAGCCGTTGAAAAATTCGGCCTTGCTGACAAAATGAGCCATATCTCAACAGGCGGCGGCGCATCCCTTGAATTCATGGAAGGCAAAGAGCTTCCGGGTGTAGCTGCGCTGAACGATAAATAAAAACTGCTATAAGGAAGTGGAACAGATGAGAAAACCAATTATAGCCGGTAACTGGAAAATGAACAAAACACTCGGCGAGGCTGTCAGCTTCGTTGAAGAAGTGAAATCTTCCATTCCAGCAGCAGACAAAGCGGAAGCCGTTGTTTGCGCACCAGCTCTTTTCTTAGAAAAGCTGACTTCTGCTGTTAAAGGAACTGACCTGAAAGTCGGCGCCCAAAACATGCATTTTGAAGAAAACGGTGCGTTCACAGGTGAAATCAGCCCGGTCGCTCTGAAAGACCTTGGCGTGGATTACTGCGTCATCGGACACTCTGAGCGCCGTGAAATGTTCGCTGAAACTGATGAAACAGTTAATAAAAAAGCGCATGCCGCTTTCAAACACGGCATTGTGCCGATCATTTGCGTAGGTGAAACGCTTGAAGAGCGCGAAGCCGGAAAAACAAATGATCTTGTTGCCGATCAAGTGAAAAAAGGGCTTGCGGGTCTTTCTGAAGAGCAAGTTGCCGCTTCCGTTATTGCGTACGAGCCAATCTGGGCAATCGGAACAGGCAAATCTTCTACAGCGAAAGATGCAAACGACGTCTGCGCGCATATCCGTAAAGTCGTTGCTGAAAGCTTCAGCCAGGAAACTGCTGACAAGCTCCGCATTCAATACGGCGGCAGCGTAAAACCTGCAAATATTAAAGAATATATGGCAGAGTCCGATATTGACGGTGCTTTGGTCGGCGGCGCAAGCCTTGAACCGCAGTCATTCGTTCAATTATTGGAGGAAGGTCAATATGAGTAAAAAACCAGCTGCACTCATCATTCTTGATGGGTTCGGATTACGCAATGAAACAGTCGGAAACGCAGTCGCACAAGCGAAAAAACCGAATTTCGACCGTTATTGGAACCAATACCCTCATCAGACGCTGACGGCATCAGGCGAAGCAGTCGGACTGCCTGAAGGACAGATGGGGAACTCTGAGGTCGGTCATTTGAATATCGGCGCCGGACGTATTGTGTACCAAAGCTTAACACGCGTGAACGTTGCCATCCGCGAAGGCGAATTCGAACGCAATCAAACGTTCCTTGACGCCATCAAAAACGCGAAAGACAACGACAAAGCGCTGCACCTGTTCGGCCTTCTTTCTGACGGAGGCGTACACAGTCACATCAATCATTTATTCGCGCTGCTGAAACTTGCGAAAAGTGAAGGACTGACGAAGGTGTATATTCACGGTTTCCTCGACGGCCGCGATGTAGGTCCGCAAACGGCGAAAACTTACATTCAGCAGCTGAATGAGCAGATCGAAGAAATCGGTGTCGGCGAAATCGCCAGCATTTCCGGACGCTACTACTCCATGGACCGCGACAAACGCTGGGACCGTGTGGAAAAAGCGTACCGCGCAATGGCTTACGGCGAAGGCCCGTCTTACCGCAGCGCGATGGATGTAGTCGACGATTCTTATGCGAACGGCATTCATGATGAATTCGTCATTCCGTCCGTCATCACAAAAGAAAACGGTGAACCCGTTGCGAAAATTCATGACGGCGATTCTGTGATTTTCTATAATTTCAGACCAGACCGCGCCATCCAGATTTCAAACACGTTTACCAACAAAGATTTCCGCGATTTCGACCGCGGTGAAAATCATCCGAAAAACCTGTATTTCGTCTGCCTGACTCACTTCAGTGAATCTGTTGACGGATATGTGGCTTTTAAACCGGTAAACCTTGACAATACGGTCGGTGAAGTATTAGCACAGCACGGGTTAAAACAGCTTCGCATTGCAGAAACTGAAAAGTATCCGCACGTTACGTTCTTTATGAGCGGCGGCCGCGAAGAAGAATTCCCGGGCGAAGAGCGCATCCTCATTAACTCGCCGAAGGTCGCGACATATGACCTGAAGCCTGAAATGAGCGCGTATGAAGTGAAGGATGCTCTTGTAAAAGAAATCGCGGCTGACAAGCACGACGCGATCATCCTGAACTTTGCAAACCCTGACATGGTCGGCCACTCCGGAATGGTCGAACCGACGATTAAAGCAATTGAAGCAGTGGACGAATGCTTAGGCGAAGTGGTTGACGCCATTATCGCTAAAGGCGGACATGCCATCATTACCGCTGATCACGGTAATGCGGACATTCTGATTACAGAAACAGGCGAACCGCACAC
The DNA here is from genome assembly GCF_053663335.1 of Bacillus sp. YH3-2-B2. Taxonomy (NCBI): domain Bacteria; kingdom Bacillati; phylum Bacillota; class Bacilli; order Caryophanales; family Bacillaceae; genus Bacillus; species Bacillus sp. YH3-2-B2. Next base: position 692,389 of record NZ_JBSJQE010000002.1, read on the forward strand.
TGCCCATACGACAAACCCAGTCCCTGTCATTGTGACGAAAGAAGGCGTGACGCTGCGCGAAGGCGGAATCCTAGGCGACCTCGCACCAACGTTATTAGACCTTCTCGGTGTTGAAAAACCAAAAGAAATGACCGGAACATCTTTAATTCAAAAATAAGCGTAAATCAAAAGGAGAGACAAACTCATGCCATACATTGTTGATGTTTATGCACGCGAAGTCCTTGACTCCCGCGGCAACCCGACAGTTGAAGTTGAAGTATATACAGAAACAGGAGCTTTCGGCCGCGCATTAGTGCCAAGCGGAGCTTCTACAGGTGAATACGAAGCGGTTGAGCTTCGTGACGGCGACAAAGACCGTTACCTTGGAAAAGGCGTGTTAACTGCTGTTAACAACGTAAACGAAATCATTTCTCCAGAGCTTCTCGGCTTTGACGTAACTGAACAAAACGCAATCGATCAGCTTTTAATCGAGCTTGACGGAACTGAAAACAAAGGCAAACTCGGTGCGAACGCAATCCTTGGCGTATCTATGGCTTGTGCGCGCGCAGCTGCTGATTTCTTACAGATTCCTCTTTACCAATACCTTGGAGGATTCAACTCAAAAACGCTTCCTGTACCGATGATGAACATCGTAAACGGCGGAGAGCATGCTGACAACAACGTAGACATTCAAGAATTCATGATTATGCCTGTAGGCGCGCCTAACTTCCGTGAAGCGCTTCGCATGGGCGCTCAAATCTTCCACAGCCTGAAATCAGTTCTTTCTGCTAAAGGAATGAACACAGCTGTAGGTGACGAAGGCGGTTTCGCTCCGAACCTTGGTTCTAACGAAGAAGCGCTTCAAACAATCGTTGAAGCAATCGAAAAAGCCGGCTTCAAACCTGGCGAAGAAGTGAAGCTTGCTATGGATGCTGCATCTTCTGAGTTCTACAACAAAGAAGACGGCAAATACCATCTGTCTGGCGAAGGCGTTGTGAAAACATCTGCTGAAATGGTTGACTGGTACGAAGAAATGGTTTCTAAATACCCAATCATCTCTATCGAAGACGGACTTGACGAGAACGACTGGGAAGGCCACAAACTTCTTACAGAGCGTCTTGGCAAAAAAGTTCAGCTTGTCGGTGACGACCTTTTCGTTACAAACACGAAAAAGCTTGCTGAAGGTATCAAAAACGGCGTAGGCAACTCTATCCTGATCAAAGTAAACCAAATCGGTACATTGACTGAAACATTCGATGCGATCGAAATGGCGAAACGCGCGGGCTACACTGCCGTTATCTCTCACCGTTCCGGTGAAACTGAAGACAGCACAATCGCTGACATCGCTGTGGCAACTAATGCAGGACAAATCAAAACAGGTGCTCCGTCCCGTACGGACCGTGTTGCGAAATACAACCAGCTTCTTCGCATCGAAGATCAGTTGGCTGAAACTGCTCAATACCACGGTATCAACTCTTTCTATAACTTGAATAAGTAATGTAATGGACGCCGGGAGAATATCTCCCGGCGTTTTTTTATGGTCCCGGGCTTTTCCCTCCTTTTTCTCCATCTTCATTTGGTCAATAATATTCATTTTTCCCCTTTTTAAAGGAATCAGTGTTCTTCAATCGAAAGGGAAGAGGTGTTAATAAGAGGAGGGATTATGATGAAATTTTCATTTATGTCAGCCGCGGTGGCAGCAAGCGTCATATGGGGCGCATCTGCCGGGCCGCTGTCCGAAACTCATGCTTATTCAACTGTGACCGCCCCGGTTTTTGATGCTGATGAGGCATTGGACACTATGCATGATCTGAGTGAAACCATCGGACCGCGGGAAACCGGAACTGCGAAAGAAAAGGAAGCGGCTGAATACATATCGAATCGCCTGCGGGCTCAGGGCGCCAGTGTCAAAGTACAGTCATTTCCATTGAAAAAGTACTATTCAGGTTCAGTCACAGCGGGAGATCATGAATTCCCGCTCCGTTCCGCTGATCAATCCGCTGTTGAAAAAGAGCTCAAAATAGAAGGCGGGATTTTTGACGGCGGCTGCGGATCACGCAATGACGTAACAGGAGCCAAAGGAAAGATTGCAGTGATACGCGAAGGAAAGATCCCCGTTTCTCAAAAGATCAAACATGCCGAACAAGCGGGAGCCAAAGCAGTCATTATTTATAATCAGACAACAAAACCGCTCGCCGTCCGTCCGCATACCGATAAAGGAATCACGATACCGGCGGCGGGTATGAAAAAAGAAGACGGTGAAGCATTGCTGCAGGAAAAGCAGGCAGTCATTCAATTTAAAAACTATAAAAACCGCACCTCACAAAATATCATAGGAACGCGCAAAGCGGCACAGGCCAACCCTTCTGATGCTGATATTATTTATGTCACAGCGCATTATGACAGCGTAAAAGGCGCGCCCGGAGCGGATGATAACGCCTCAGGCACATCTGCCGTTCTGGAAATCAGCAAGCAATGGACACACATACCGAAAGACAAAGAGATCCGCTTTATCCTGTTCGGTGCAGAAGAATTATGGTCTGCGGGTTCATCTTATTACGTCAGTACACTCACGAACAATGAAAGAAAGCACAGCCAGGCCAATTTTAATGCCGATATGATTGCGACTGACTGGGAAGAAGCGAGTCAAATGTGTGTCACGACTCCTGACGGCAGGGAAAACCCGAGTGTCCGGTACGCTGAAAAAGCCGCTGAAAAATCCCGGTTGGTCAAGCCAAACCTGATTCAGCTCGGTTACTCAGACCATGTCTCTTTTTATGAAGCGGGGATTCCGTCGGCTAACTGGATTTGGCTCAGCCCCGATACACAGGAGCCGGGGCCCTGGTACCACACCGAAAATGATAATATGAAACACATCAGCAAAGAACGGCTAGAGAAAGCTGGGGCACTCGTTTCCGCAGCAGTAACTGAGGCAATGAAAGAATAAAAAACAGGCTTCGGCCTGTTTTTTATATTATTTTCTGTATATTCTACCAATTAAGGGAGATTTTCTCACTCGTTACCAGATATATACCATTTAACAGGATTTTATTTTACAAATAAAAGAAAAATAAATAGATAATACCTAATTCACAAAAGGATGTAAAACTCATTTATCAAATTTTAACTTTTGTTATAATTGCGATATCGATCGATATTTGTTTTAAATTGTAAAAAACAATACTCTTTTCTATCTATTAGGGGGCGAAAAATGAATACTGTCACAAAAGAAGCCAGCAACCTTGGTCAAAAACGGCTGTTACATCTGATTGAAACGAAGCAGGCGATAGTAGGCGTGTTAGGCATGGGATATGTGGGATTTCCTCTTGCGCTGGAATGTGTCGATAAAGGATACAATGTGATCGGATTCGACAAAAACAGTGAAAAGGTTTCCTTGTTAGCCGCCGGAAGCAGCCATATTCAAGATATAGAGGACGGCAGACTGAACTCGGCTTTACAAACAAAACGCTTTCAAATCAGCGCCGACATGTCGCTCATCCAAAAATGTGACATCATTGTGATATGTGTGCCGACACCCCTGAACAAAAAAGACAAGATCCCCGATTTAACCTACATCGACAGTGCAGTTGACAGCATGATCGCTTATGGAAGGCAGCATCAGCTTTTAATTTTAGAAAGCACCACCTATCCCGGAACAACGAAAAAAAAGATTGCCGACAGAATGGCATCAAGCCGCGGCATGAAAATAGGAACAGACTTTTTTACGGCTTATTCTCCGGAAAGAATCGATCCGGGCAACAGGCAATATGAAGTTTCAGATATTCCTAAAGTAGTCGGCGGAACCACACAGACTTGCACAGAACTTGCCTCAGCGTTTTACAACACCATTGTTACAAGCATTCACCCGGTCACCTCACCCGAAGTAGCTGAAACAGCTAAACTCCTAGAGAATACTTATCGTTATGTCAATATAGCTCTTATCAATGAAATGGCGCTTAATTGCCGTGAACTCGATATTGATATATGGGAAGTCATCTGCGCGGCGGACACGAAGCCGTTCGGCTTTCAAAAATTTATCCCTGGCCCCGGAGTCGGAGGCCATTGTATCCCGATTGATCCTTTTTACTTCAAATGGATCGCGAATGAAAAAGGACTGCAGACAAAATTAATTGATCTGGCGGACGAAATCAATTCTAACATGCCGATTTCTGTCTCTGACTATGCTTTGAAACTGGCGGGCAAAGACAAATGCAGCATCTTAATAATAGGGGCCGCTTATAAAAAAAATACAAATGACCCGCGTGAATCCTCAGTGTTTACGATAATGGAAGAATTGATGGACAAGGGATGCGCGATTGATTATCATGATCCGTTTATCAGCGAGATCCGCTTGAATGACGGAAGCCGCAAACAATCTGTCCCTTTCACAAGAGAACAAATCAATCAGTACGACGTCATCATCATTCATACAGATCACGATGTAATCGACTACAGTATTTTGAAGGATGCCTCACCGATTATCTTTGACACAAGAAATGTATGCAGGGAAAAATCAGCCGACAATTGCAGAGTTGTCACTTTATAGGAGGGAACGGTCATTAGTAATCGATTTATCTCTTTTCACAGACCTGATATGACAAACGAAGAAATCGCAAGCGTAACCGAAACGATTCAGTCGGGCTGGATTTCGAAAGGCCCGAAGGTAATCGATTTTGAAAAAAAGCTGGGAGAATGTATTGGAGCCGAACACGTCATCAGCTGTAATTCAGGAACCGCTGCATTACACATGGCTTTATTGGCGCTCGGTGTGGGAGAAGGCGATGAAGTCATCGTGCCGAGCTTCACGTTCTGTTCCAGCGTCAATGTCATCCTGCACGCCGGAGCCGTTCCTGTGTTTGCGGATATATGCGAGAAAAGTCTATGTGCCGATCCTGAAGATGTCAGGAAGAAAATAACGCCGCGCACAAAAGCGGTAATTGCGGTTCATTTTGCCGGCTATCCGGCTGATCTGGAAAACTTGCAGTCCATTTGTAAAGAAAACGGATTGTATCTGATTGAAGACGCCGCTCATGCGCTCGGTACAAAATATAACGGAAGCATGATCGGCACTCATGGAGATGCCGTGTGCTTCAGCTTTTATGCCACCAAAAATATTACAACGGGGGAAGGCGGAGCACTCGTCATGAAAGACGAACAGGCCGCAGAAAGAGCGAGGCTGTACGGCTGGCACGGCATCACAAAAAATGCCTGGAACCGGTACGGTGAAAAAGGCAGCTGGAGATACGACGTGTTACTGCCGGGCTTTAAATATAATATGACGGATATTCAGGCCGCGCTCGGTCTGGTTCAATTGAAGCGTGCAAACGAAATTCAAGAAAAACGGGCACAGATCGCTCAATTTTATGTACGTGAACTGTCGGGCCAATCTGACAAAGCAGCGCTTCCGCTTTCTGACATTCCAAACGGCATAACGCACTCATGGCATTTATTCATTTTGCGGATCCGAGAGAACGGCGGCATGGACAGAGATCTGTTTATTGAGAAAATGAAAGAAAAACAAATCGGGCTGAGCGTGCACTTTATTCCCGTGCATATGCATCCTTACTATCAAAAACATTTTCCTGCCGAGCTTCCGGTTACTGAACGTGTTTTCCGGGAGATCGTGTCACTGCCTCTTTACAGCCAGTTATCAGATGAGGATTGCAGCTATATTGTCAAGTCTATAAAAGAAGTTTTGACTATCAGCCAGGAGGTAGGATCATGAAACATATTGCGATTATCGGAGGAGCCGGTTTTATCGGAAGCGAATTGGCGGCATTATTACAGGCTAAAGGTTATCACACCATTATTGCAGACCAAAAGAAGCCCGATTTTGACACTGAATACCGCCAAACGGATATCCTTGACCGGACGTCCCTCCGCGAATCACTGCGGGGAGCGGATGCGGTTGTCCATTTGGCGGCAATGGTCGGTGTAGACAGCTGCCGAAGCAATGAAGAAGACGTCATACGGGTCAATTTTGAAGGAACGAAAAATGTCACCGAGGTATGCGGTGAATTGGGAATCAGAACACTTCTTTTCTCATCGAGCTCAGAAGTATTCGGCGATTCACCGGATTTTCCTTATACCGAGACAAGCCGAAAGCTTCCGAAATCGGCTTACGGAAAAGCCAAACTGCAATCAGAGGAATATTTGAGAGAACAGGCTTCCGACGAGCTTCATATTCGGGTCGTCCGGTACTTTAATGTATACGGGCCGAAACAGCGCGAGGATTTTGTCATCAACAAGTTTTTCAGCCTGGCCGAGAATGGCTCTGAGCTGCCTCTTTACGGGGACGGCGGACAAATACGCTGCTTCAGCTACATCAGTGATATCGTCACCGGAACTTATCTCGCGCTCATTCATGAAGGAGCCGTCTTTGAAGACTTCAATATCGGGAACGACCAGCCGATCACGATAAAAGAACTGGCTGAAAAAGTTAATGTGCTCTCTGGCAGAGAGAAGGATAACTATCTGTTTAAAAAGCTGGGCGAAGACGGCGTGAGGGGAAAAGACATCGAGATTTTTAAACGGGCGCCGTCAATCGAGAAGGCGAAACGTTTACTCGGTTACGCTCCGAAAGTAAGTCTGAATGAAGGCCTGGAGATCATAAAAGATGAAAGACAAAAGCACAAACTTTCACTTTCCTAAAAACCCGGAAGTGGTCAAATATCCCGTTTATCCCGGACAGCTTTCCGTCAGGGGCCGTCTGCGCGCGGTGAAGCACTTGCTTACTGCCGGACAAAGCGGACTGACTGAAAAGCTGGAAAAACGGTACGGAAAAGGGGTTGTACTGACCTCCAGCGGCAGTGCGGCACTGGTGCTCGCCTTAACTTATTCGGGAGCCGGGCCGGGGAAAGAAGTGATTTTCTCATCCTTCAGCTGCCCGAATGTCATTGATGCCGTAGTGCAATCCGGTGCAACGCCTGTTTTTGCGCAGCTGGATGAGCATCTTTCTTTATCGTTTGAGGATGTCAAAAAAAAAGCGACGCGGCAGACGTGTGCGGTTATCCTCACGCATGTATACGGCCGGAGAGAAAATACCGCCATCATTGACTGGGCGAAGGAACACGGTATTTTTGTCATTGATGATGCCGCTCAAGCTATGTTTACAAAACAAGCGGATACATATGCCGGCGGTCTGGGCGATTTCGGCATTTTAAGCTTTGGCCCGTCAAAACCGCTTGCGAGTATCGGAGGCGGCGCGTTAATCGCGCCGAAAGAATTGCTGAAGCAAAATGCAGCTCCCCCGATGGAACGGCGCGGCCGAGTAGCAAATGACTATCGATCCTATATCAGAAATCAAAGAATACAGGCTGTTATGAAACGGAAACGGCATCATCCCCTTTCATATATTTATAGAAAAGCGGGCGTCATGCCTTCCATGAAAGCCACTAAGCTCGAAGCTCTGCCGGATAAACCGGCTGTTGTACCGGTGCTTCGCATGCATCCGGCAAGGGAAGCCATTATTGAAGATCAGCTTTCACGTATGGATCAGCTTGTAACAGCTTCCATTCGAAACTTAGAGACGGCGGGAGAAATCTTTATAAAGGCGGAAGAGACGTACGGCATAAAGATGATCCAGCCTCAGGAAGGAGAACATCTGAATTATTTAACGATTGTATTCCCCCGGGATGAAGAGCGGTACGGGTGTTCCGTTTATTTAGCCGAAAGAGGCATCCAAACATGCTGGAACTATCTTCCCCTCGAACGTATTCCGATTTATGAAACATATGCGGCGGAAGAAGGGGAAGATCCGCTTTGGAAAAGAGTTCTTTCTCTGCCGTTTAAACCTCCTCTTCAAAAGGAGCAAGTCAGATATGTAGCCGAATCCGTTTTATCATATTGTGAGCAACAGAATAAGACTGAATAGTGGTGATAACAATGCAAAAAACAGCAGTATGCACGAGCCGCCAGGCATGGGATCGGGCCGCTGACATGTATCAGGCGGGGTTGTTTCAAAGCTATGATTGGGGAATTCTCATGGAAGAGCTTCCCGGCACGTCATTTCACCCTGTCAGACTGACAACGGACGGAGGACAGGTCATCTATCTTCCGCTTTTTGAACAGAAGGGCGTATTATCCGGCAATATGATCGGATACGGCGGCGTTATTTCAGATCGCCCCATCTCATTTGAATGGCTTCAAAGTGAAATCGAGGCCATATTCGGCCGGAACATATCCCGGATGCTGCTGCCGTACGGTCAGACTTCTTTTACAGAAGAAATCGGGGAAGGGTGGACGGAAAAGGCGACACGGATTCTTACGCTTCCGGACACGTTTGACGAACTTTGGACGGGCATCTCCGGAAAAGCCCGGACGGCAGTCAGATACGCTGAAAAAGAGAATATTGTCACCAGGCTGATCGGGCGACAAGAACTTGAATCATTTTACGACCTCTACAAGGAGCATACGGCGGCAATCGGCGCGGCTTATGTGCTGAGCCAGGGATTTTTCCAAAAACTGCTTGACACGTTTGGGGACCGGATGTTTTGGGTCGGAGCATATCAGGATGAGACGCTGATCAGCAGCAGTATTTTTCTCTATGACCGCTCTCACTTCTATTATTGGCAGAATGTAAACAGCCTGGCGGGAAAAAAAGCGCAGGCCTCTTACTTGTTGATGCGTGACGCTTTGCAATTCGCCATCAGCCGCAAGCTTCAATGGGCTGATTTTGGCTATTCACACAGTAAAGAAATCGCAAGACCGAAACGATATTGGGGAGCTGAAGAAAAACAATGCCGACTTTTTACGAAACCGGAATGAAAACAATAAGCGGCCATCAATCCAGTTATCTGCCGTGGTACGGTTTTTTTGAAAAAATGTATAAGTCGGATCTGTTTGCCATTCATGACACGGCTCAATTTGAGAAAAAAGGATTTCTGAACCGCAACAGAATCAAAACGCCGCAGGGTCCCAGATGGCTGACGGTGCCTTTGCAGATGAAACAATATAAAGACATAGAGCTTCGGCATATGAAAATCGACCAGACACAGGATTGGCGGAAAAAACATTGGATGGCGATTAAAATGAACTATGCGAAAGCTCCCTATTTTGAGCGATACCAGCAATTTTTTCAAGATGTCTATCAGAGGGAGTGGGAATATCTCCATGATTTGAATATGCACATCATTGAATTTTTCCGAAAAGAGCTCCGAATTGAAACGCCGCTCTGTTATGTCTCTGAGCTTGAATGCCGGAAGGAGAAAAAAAGCGATTTTGTTTTAGCGCTTTGTCGGGAGCTGGGGGCGGATCGTTATTATTCAGGCAGTCAGGGTTCCGACTATTTAATAGAAAGCGATTTTGAAAGAAACGGAATTGTCATTGAGTATCAGCAGATCCGGCATTTTGACTATCCTCAATTATTCGGGGAGCATATCCCTCACCTCTCCATGCTTGATATGCTGATGAACTGCGGAGCGGATACAGCTGAAATGTTAGTTAAAGGAGGGCAATATGATGAAAGTAATGGTATTTGCAGCGCATCCCGACGATGAAATTATCGGCGTCGGCGGCACGCTCGCCAAACATGTCCGCCAAGGTGACAGCGTGTCGGCAGTCATTATGGCGGAAGGCAAGTCATCAAGAAAAACGGATTATGAGAAGCCTGAAGAGTCCATTATGCAGCATTCTGCTCAAGAAACGGAACAAGCGCTCAGCACTTTGGGCATCCATGATTTTGTCAGGCTGAACCTTCCTGATAACAGAATGGATTCAATGGATTTGCTGGATGTCGTGAAGGAAGCGGAGAAACAAATCAATCGTTTTCAGCCTGACATTGTGTATACCCAGTACGGCGGTGACATTAATATTGACCACTCCGTTGTATTCAGAGCGGTCATGACCGCAACCCGTCCGCTTCCCGGCCATACGGTAAAACGGGTTTTTGCCTATGAAACATTGTCTTCGACGGAATGGAATTACTGTCAGAAGGATCAGTTTCATGCCAACTTCTTCGTTAATATTGAAGCTGAACTTAAAACGAAATTGAAATCGATGGCGTGTTACGGCTCCGAGCTCAGGGACTTCCCTCATCCCCGTTCTTTGCAGGCGATTGAACAAAATGCCCGTGTATGGGGAGCAAAATCGGGTTTTTCCGCTGCGGAAGCGTTTATGCTTGTGAGAGGAACATGGTGACTGTCCTATGATTGCTCAAATTCCGTTTTTCGGACTTGATCCGAAGCAAATCGATGAGAAATGGGTGGAAGCGGGATACGGTCTGGAAGCGAATATTTTTGACGGCCGCTCCTTTAGTGAAGCGGATTATCTCAAAACATTCAATCAGACGCTGGAATATGCAAAACAGCTTGATCCTTCATTATTAACGCTGCATTTCCCGACAGATCATGCCGATTATGTGCATGAAGATCACATCAAAAAACAGCTTTATCACTTTGCAGAGCTCGCTGTGAAATACGGCGCCAAAGGCATAACCGTTCATGCGAATCAATTTATGACGGTTGAGGAATTTCAAGTCTATGACCTGGAAGGAAACCGTAAAAAAATCATTGAATTTTTCGCGGAGTTTGATGAGCAGCTGAAAGGGACGGACATTTGGATAGGTGTGGAAAACCTTCCGATCATCGGAAATCTGGGAGAGGATTTTGATCCGATTTTCATTTATCCTGAGGATTTTACAGAGCTGGTTCAGCTGGATCTGAAGCATGTCGGTATTACGTGGGATCTGTGCCATTGGGCGATTACCTATCAGACTCACTTGTCTTCCGCGCTTATGTTCAGAAATGACCAGCTGAGATACCCGGATTTCTTTCAGTTTCTCTCGATAAAAGAGAGCATTAAACATTATCACTTCAGCTCATTTCGCCAGCTTGCGTTCCCGCATGGCGGCGTCCGCTGTTTTGAGGGCCGCCATCCGAGTGAAGGGACGATCGCTGAGGAGGTGCTGAGACGGGCTGCAGATACTTTGCAGGAGCTTTATCGGAATCAAGATACCGGCATTGTATTTGAGGTGATGGAAGAGGATTATACGGAAAGACGGGAATCATGGAGAACGCTGGAATGGTTCGGCGGTGTTTCTGATGCCGAGGATCAAAAAAGGGCCTGATATGACATATCGAACACCGAACTATGCAAAGCTTTGGTGTGCGCAGGTGTTTTCTTCAGCGGCGGACGGGATCTGGCTTATTGCACTGCCGCTGTTAGTGCTGGAATTGACCGGCAGCAAAATTCTTGTCGGCGTTATTTCTTTTATCGAACTCGTGCCGTTGACATTTGGCGTGCTGGCGGGACCGCTGATTGATTTATTCCGAAAAAAGTCGATCTTGTATTTGTGCAATACGGGCCGGGCCGTCATCATGATCCTCTTGGCGGTGCTCAGCGCGAACGATTTATTAACCGTGTGGATAGCCGGGGTGTGCGCCTTTTGTCTATCTCTGCAATCGATGCTGTTTGCGCCGGCGAAAGTCGCGATCATTCCGCTGCTCGTCCGCAAACAGCATCTTGATCAGGCGACATCTTTGATCAATACGAGTGACTTGATCGGACTCATCGTCGGAAAATTGATCAGCGGGATCATGATTGCGGCTATTCCGTTCGGGCTGCTGTTTGCCATAAACGGAACTGCTTTTTTTATCTCCGCGGCATTTATCGCGTTCATTCGTATTTCAGAACAGCCCAATGAAAAAAGCAACGGGGCTGAAGGTGTAAAAGCCGGTTACAGAATGCTGAAAGGAAATGCGGCATGGCTGACATCGGTCGGATACTTTTTCGTCGTAAATCTCGTCATTGCCGGTCTTATTTCAGTAATGGGGCCGATTCTTGCTGTGGAGCGTTTTCAGCAGAACTATTCTGTATGGTTTGCCGTCATGTATTCAATGTTTCAGGCGGGGATGCTTTTGGGCAATCTGGCCGTATTTTTCAAATGGAATACAAAACGCTTGAACCGGCTGTACCCGCGGACGTTAACGGCAGCGGGACTGCTCATTTTGGTGCTGTTTTTTCCGCTTCACGGGTTTGAGTGCATCATCTTCCTGGTGCTCGGCATCATCATCTCGTATATTGATGTGCAAACGGTGCTGTATTTCCAAAAGACGGTTCCGGCCGCATATTTCGGAAGGGTCTTTGCACTGATTTTTTCCATTGTCAAAATGGGTGAACCGCTGTCGGCCGCTGTCTACACAGGGCTTCTGCTGTTGATGAATGCGGATTATATTTTTGCGGCGGTCGGACTGACCCTTACGATCGTTTTTGCTGTTTTTTCAGTCAGACAAGGGAGTCAAAGAAATACAGAGAAACAAGCGGATCAATCCGTCTGAATGTTAAACGAAGGGGCGCCGATGTCAGCCGGCGCCCTTTTATCATAAATCCAAATAAAGCCGTATCATATCCCGGCATTGAATGCCGTTTTCAAAAATGTCTTCATCATAATGTCTGATAAAAAAATCATGGTCGACAGCCTGAATGCGGAATCCGCATTTTTGATAGAGTGACAGCTGATGAATACTGGAATTTCCGGTGCCGATTTCAATCGTGTCAGCTCCCGATTGTCTCGCTTTTTCAATGGCATCCCGCACCAGCTGTTTTCCGAATCCCCTGTTCTGCAGCGATTCTTTTACCGCGATGTTTACGATTTCTATCGTTTTCGGCCTTGTTTGCAATAAGACGTAAACCCCTGCAAGCTCGTCTGACGTCCAAGCCGTATAGCATTCTCCTCTTACAAGATAATCATCGACAATCTCTTTCGACGGATCGGCCAGAAGCAATAGTTCATACAGCGCTTCATCCGGCTCCGCGGCTTTTCGGATGCTCAGTTTTTGCATGTCCGTTTCTCCTCCTCCATTATGATCGACAGCTATTTTTCAAAATAACTCCAAAATCATTCTACTTTATTATAAAATATGAAACATAGGAAAAGTTATACAAGTTTTGCAGATTGAATAGGAGGAAAGTCATGTTTTTTTGTAAGTATTGCGGCCGACAGAACAACGAAGAGGCGCATTTCTGTAAAGAGTGCGGAAAACCGATCGGGAAAGGAAGCCGGCTTGAACGGCAGGCGGCTGTAAGAGCGGCTGAACCTGCTTCACAAATGAGAAAGCCGATCCCTAAAAAAACGCTCTTCATATGGGGCGGCATTGCCGCAGCGCTGATCTTATTGATTGCCGCATATAAAACCGGAGCCTGGCTGACATCTGAAAAAAGGCTCACAGATCAATTCGAACAGGCGGTTCATGACGGGGACACGAAAAAGCTCGCAGCCCTGCTCACTCCTTCAGACAAAAAACTGAAGCTGAATGAGACCAATGTCAAACCGCTCCTTGCATACGCAAAGAAACACGATGAACTGCTGGCAACGCTTCGCGGCAATTCATCAGAAAAAGATGCGGTATACGTCAAAAAAGAGGGTAAAACCCTTCTATTGTTTGACCATTACGAACTGAAAGTCGATCCGGTTTATTTCCGCGTCACCAGCAATTATAAAGGTGCCGATCTTTATATCAACAGCGAGAAAACAGGTACGGTCAAAAAAGCCGATGAAACCCAAATCTTCGGCCCGTATGCACCCGGTGTCTACACGGCGGAAGCCAAGCTTAAAAATGACACGGTTGACGTTGTCAAAAAGCAAGAGGCAGAGGCGGCCGGCAGCCGGAATGTTGATTTTGACCTGCCGTTAGACGCCGAGGATGTGACGTTCACTCCGGCAGACAGCTTCAAAAACGCGAAAGGCGATCTGCTGATAAACGGCAAGTCCGTCCATAAAGATCCGTTTAAATCCGTTACATACGGTCCGCTCTTAACTGACGGTTCCATGACAGCCGCCGTGGAGGCTGATTTTCCTTGGGGAAAAATGAAAACTGCCGATGTTCCGATCAACAGTACTGATGTGGACTTAACGCTTATCCCGGATCAAGATACACAACAAACAATTATGGACACGATTGTCAAAACAACGAAGCAGTATACAAAAGCGATGGCAGACGGAAATACCGATCAGATGACCGAGGCTGTTTCCGCCTGGAAAGAGCAGACGAAAGAAGTGGTATCCGGCATGAAGAGTTCCGGCACCTTTTTGAAGGATCAGTATAAAGAGACAAGCTTTGATCTGGATTCATTTGCGATTTCTCAAGAGAACGGCCGCTGGCAAGCAACTGTTACGGGTAAAGAGCTTCATGAGTCTGCTTATTTCGACGGGAATACGAAGCCTGATATGGAAGAGGCTGAGCCGAGCTTTCATTATGTACTCTCATATGATACAAAACATAAAAAATGGGTTTTCGAAAAAGCTGACCCTGGCTCAGATTCTTCTGGGACAAATGTAAAAAAAATAAAAAACGACCAGCCGAAAACCTATACATCCGCATGGGCATTTTCCAAAGGAAATACAGCTTCAGGCAGCGTGACAAACGAGCAAGTCACATCGTTTATGACTGATTACCTGACAAATCAATCAAGCGCCGTCAGCCTTAACAATTTTGCCATCATGGCGGGCAATTTAGAAGAGGGAAGCCCTTTGTATGCTGATCAGCAGAAACTGGTCAAAAAACTGCACAGCGAGGGCACGACCGAAGTATTTAATGAAGTGAATGTCAAAAGCTTTTCACAGAAAGGCTCTCATCTGACGATTCATACGTACGAGGAGTTTTATATTACGAAAGCCGGCGGCAGTCCGAAGCTCAGAACATACAATTGGACGTATGGCGGCGTTGTCAAAGACGGAAGAATTTATTTAACATCCATTCAATAAAAAAACCCCGCGCCAATCAGGCGGCGGGGTTTCCGTTTTTAAAAGAAGAAATAATTCATGAGTTCTTTCATATAATGCTTGATCGTGAATTGAAACGTTACGCAAATGATCAAATAGATGACGATAACAGAATAAATGATATCCGCTTTAGCCGTGAGCTGATGCTGATAGCTCGCCAGCATGAGCGGAGGCACGGCAAACGCCGCTCCTAAAAGACCGACAGCCAGAATGGTAAAGCAAACGGTTGTATGAAGCAGCATAAAAATGAGGGCAAGAAGCAAAATAGCTGTAAACGGAATCAAAAATGCTCCGAATCTGGACAGCGAATCTTTAAATGACACCTGCGCGCCGCCGGCCTTCAAAGCGATAAAAATCAAGAGATACAGGCAGAATACGCATAATGCAAAGGTAAGCGCCGGTTTGATCACAACCGCGGTAAAACTGACATCACGAAAGCCGTCCGATAAGAGAATATAAAACATAATCGGCGTCACCAGGCAGAAAAGCACCATGTTGATGATGCTGCTGACAAGCTGTTCGCCGCCTGTCGTTTTACATGTTTGATACGGTCTCTTTAACACATCAAGCACGAATAAGGCAAATTGCTTTGAAGCCTGTTTAGCCGCGGCGCCGGCCTGAGCGGCCTGACCCTGTGTTTGGCCTGCGCCTCCCTGCCCGGGCTGGGGCGCACCGCACTTTTCGCAAAATTTTCCGCCATCAGTATGATGGCCGCATTGAGAACAATACATTCTAAAACTCCTTTTACAAGTAATATAGGGATTTTGTTCAATATTTACATTATAAAAGAAAATAGGACGGATGTAACGGAGTTTTCTAAAGATATATAAATCACCTTCTCTATGAATTGATAATAGAGAAAAAGTACCCATTATGGTAGAATTTTATTGGAGCTGATAGATATCATGTCTCTCGGCGCATTGATTCAGAGTGAAAAAGGAAATTAACGCATGCTAAAAAAATTGAAAATGCTTTATCGGCTGTTGAAATTCGGAAAAGGCTTATGGAGATAGCAAACAGAAAAAAACCGTCCTTACAAGGACGGTTTTTTCTGTTTTCCGGATCGTCCGGCTGAGGTTATAAAAAGCAGACCCCGGGGTAAAAATCATGCATAAGAAACAGCGGAGAACAAAACATAACTCAATAATGGCAAGTCATAAGGAGGTACGCATGTTTTCATTCATCATTCATGTCTTCATTTCACTGTTTGCAGTCTCCAATCCCATCGGAAACGTGCCGATTTTTCTTTCACTGACGGAAGGATACCCGGAGAAAGAACGGACAGCGATCGCACGCAAGGCTTCCGTGCTGTCGTTTATCATCTTGGCGGCTTTTTTAATCTTCGGCCATCTGATCTTTAAACTGTTCGGCATTAACATTCATGCCTTGCGTATCGCGGGCGGCATTTTTATTTTCGGCATCGCTTATAATCTTCTGAACGCGAAGAAATCTCATGTACAGTCTCTCCATCATGAAGAGAAAGGGGAGAGCAAGGAGAAAGCCGATATATCCGTGACGCCTTTGTCGATTCCGATTATTGCCGGTCCCGGTACGATTGCGACGGTGATGAGTCTGTCGGCCGGCCATGGCGGCATCATCCATTACATCAGCGTGCTTATCGGTATTGCGGCCGTCATCGCGATGACGTTCATCTTCTTTCACTATTCATCTTTCATCAGCAATAAGCTCGGGAAAACCGAAATGAACGTCATTACCCGACTGATGGGGCTGATCTTGGCGGTGGTGGCGATCGGCATGATCGGCGCCGGTCTGAAAGGCATGTTCCCGATATTGGTTTCCTGACTTAAAAAAGCAGCGCCCGGTTATCTTCGGGTGCTGCTTTTTTCTATTTTCGGCACATGCTGAAACACTTCTTCACTCTCAAAAAATTCTATCAAACGGCTCAGCCAGTCATAATAATGGAGCCAATCCGTCAGTTCATCCAAAAGCTGACGGGCTTTTTCTTCAATATCGGGACTGAGATTTTCCGATTCCAGAAGCTCAGTCAGCTCGCGGTTCAGCTTTTTATAGAGCATTTTGTTTTTGCTGACCGCCTTTGTCCAATTTGCCGTAAACAGGGAGATAAACGTCTGGTAATAATCACGCTCCACGTCGTAAAGGTCTTTGCGAACGCCTTTTTCAAACACTTTTTCCGCCAGATTGGCATCAGTCATTTCACGGACCACCTGGCTCATCCTCGTTTTGCTCATCCCGGTCGCCTCTGACAGCTCATTTAACGTCATCGGCTTGCGGTTCATATAAATAATACCGAGCACACGACCAAGTGTGGCCGGCATTCCGAATGTATGCATATTCTCGGCGATTCTCTCAATGAGATGCTCTTCAGCATGCCCGATGATATCAAGAGCGTTTTTTTCCACGGCTGATCATCCCTTCACTGGCTTTTCATGCTGACAATATATCATATTTTTTACAGTTGATGAAAAAGATGATGCGGCAGGATATGCGAGCTATCGGGAGCGATTGTAAGAACATCCGCATTGTCAGCGGGATAACATGAAAAAATACGTATATTGTATATAATTTCAACACATTGTAAACTTTTTATTTTACAAATTTCATCTTATAATAAAGATTATACTTTTCAGAAAAATAACGGAACCCTTCGGAGGTGCACGGATTGCTGAGATTAGAAAATGTATCGAAAGTCTATAAAGGCGGAAAAAAAGCTGTCAGCAGCATTGATTTAAATATCGAAAAAGGCGAGTTTATTTGTTTTATCGGGCCGAGCGGCTGCGGAAAAACGACGACGATGAAAATGATTAACAGACTGATTGAGCCGTCATCCGGAAAGATTTTTATCGATGGCGAAAACATTATGGAGCAGGACCCGGTGGAGCTGAGACGGAAAATCGGCTACGTCATTCAGCAGATCGGACTTTTCCCTCATATGACCATTCAGCAGAACATTTCCCTCGTGCCGAAACTGCTGAAATGGCCGGAACAAAAGCGGAAGGAACGGGCGCGGGAGCTTTTGAAGCTCGTCGATATGGGCCCGGAATATTTAGACCGCTATCCTCACGAGCTGAGCGGCGGACAGCAGCAGAGAATCGGCGTGCTGCGCGCCCTTGCAGCGGAACCGCCTCTTATTCTTATGGATGAACCGTTCGGAGCGCTTGACCCGATTACACGGGATTCCCTTCAGGAAGAATTCAAAAAACTGCAAAGAACATTGAATAAAACAATTGTGTTTGTAACCCACGATATGGATGAAGCAATAAAGCTGGCTGACCGGATCGTCATTTTAAAAGCGGGAGAGATCGTTCAGGCCGGCACTCCTGATGACATTCTCCGGAATCCGGCTAATGAGTTTGTCGAAGAATTTATCGGCAAAGAACGGTTATTGCAATCAAGACCGGACATTGAGCGCGTCGAGCAGATGATGAACAAAAAGCCTGTCACCGTTACGGCGGACAAAACGCTTTCGCAGGCGATCCAAGTGATGCGGGAGCACCGTGTCGATTCCCTGCTTGTCGTTGATGACCTGAATGTGCTGCAAGGGTATGTCGATGTCGAGATCATTGATCAGAACCGGAAAAAAGCGAGCCTCGTCGGCGACGTGCTACGCTCTGATCTGTATACGGTCGAGCAGGGTACACTGCTGCGTGATACCGTACGCAAAATTTTAAAGCGCGGAATGAAATATGTACCCGTCGTTGATGAACAAAGGCATTTAGTCGGAATCGTCACGCGAGCGAGCCTTGTCGACATCGTTTACGATTCAATCTGGGGCGAGGAAGACCAGCTGGTGACAGGCTGACAAGGGGGAGGAACGCTTACAATGAATGAAATGATCAAGTTTTTGCAGACGAACGGCGGAGAACTGTTATATAAAACGTGGGAGCATTTATACATTTCGATCATCGCCGTCATATTAGGCATTGTCGTCGCCGTTCCGCTCGGAGTGGCGCTGACGAGAATGAAAAAGGGCGCAGGCGCCGTCATCGGCGCCGTCAATATTGTGCAGACCTTGCCGAGTCTCGCGATACTGGCGTTTTTTATCCCGCTGTTAGGCGTGGGAAAGGTGCCCGCGATCGTCGCGCTGTTTTTCTATTCGGTGCTGCCGATTCTCCGAAACACGTATACCGGCATTCAAGGCGTAAACAAAAATCTGCTGGAATCGGGAAAAGGCATCGGCATGACGGTCTGGGAGCAGATCAGGCTTGTGGAACTGCCGCTTGCGGTTCCGGTGATCATGGCGGGCATCCGCACATCCACCATTTATCTGATCGGCTGGGCGACGCTTGCTTCCTTTATCGGGGGCGGCGGGCTCGGAGACTATATTTTTATCGGCCTGAATCTCTATCAGCCTGAATATATTATCGGCGGCGCCGTGCCCGTCACCATTTTAGCCATTATCATTGATTATCTGCTGGCGGCGACGGAACGGAAGGTGACGCCGAAAGGGCTGAAAGGACTGAAGGAAGTATCATAAGGAGTTGGCTGTTTTGAAAAGAAACCAAAAGAGATGGATGTGCGCACTGGCGCTGTCAGCTGCTCTGCTTCTGGGCGGCTGTTCCCTTCCCGGCCTGAGCGGGGCTTCCGATGATACGATTAAAATCGGGGCGCAAAGCATGACGGAATCAGAAATTATCGCCAATATGATTGCACAGATGATTGAGCACAATACAGACTTGAATACGGCATTAATTAAAAACCTCGGATCGAACTATGTCCAGCAGCAGGCGATGCTCGGCGGTGAAATCGATATCGCCGCGACGCGCTACTCGGGAACGGATTTAACGAGCACCCTCGGCATGGAAGCGGAAAAAGACCCGAAAAAAGCATTATCTATCGTCCAGAAGGAATTTGAGAAACGCTTCCATTACAAATGGTTTGATTCTTACGGATTTGAGAACACATACGCTTTTACCGTCACGAAAGAGCTTGCGGAAAAAGACCATTTAGACAAAGTATCCGATATTAAGAAGTATGCGGATCAATTTAAGCTCGGTGTAGACAATGCGTGGCTGAAAAGAAAAGGCGACGGCTATAAGGGCTTCACCGACACGTACGGCTATGAATTCGGCACAACCTATCCGATGCAGATCGGACTTGTATACGATGCCGTGAAAAACGGGAAAATGGACGCCGTCCTCGCTTATTCAACGGACGGACGGATTAAAGCGTACGATCTGAAAATTTTAAAAGACGACAAGCAGTTTTTCCCGCCGTATGACTGTTCGCCGGTCATTCCCGACAGCGTGCTGAAGCAGCATCCTGAACTGAAGGGCATTGTGAATAAACTGATCGGCAAAATCGATACGGAAACGATGCAGGAATTGAATTACGAGGTGGACGGCAAGCTGAAAGAACCGTCCGTCGTCGCTAAAGAATTTTTGGAGAAACATCATTATTTTGAATAAGAAATGAGGTGGGGCAAATGGAAGTGCTGCAGCAGCTCGGCACTTATTATTCTCAAAACGGCGCCTATGTGCTTCAGGAGTTTTACCGCCATTTTCTCATGTCGGTATACGGCGTTTTATTTGCGGCGATCGTTGGGATTCCGCTCGGCATCTTCATTGCCAGATACAGAACATTAAGCGGCTGGATATTCGCGGTGACAAACGTGATTCAGACCGTGCCGGCGCTTGCGATGCTTGCGGTGCTGATGCTCGTCATGGGGCTCGGCGCCAATACGGTGATTTTGTCGCTGTTTTTATATTCGCTTCTTCCGATCATCCGGAATACGTACACCGGAATCGCCAGCATTGAACACGCTTATCTTGAATCGGGAAAAGCGATGGGCATGACCAAATTTCAAGTGCTCCGCATGGTGGAGCTGCCGCTTGCGCTTTCTGTCATCATGGCGGGGCTGCGGACGGCGCTCGTCATCGCGATCGGCATTACGGCAATCGGTACGTTTGTCGGCGCGGGCGGACTCGGTGACATCATTGTCAGGGGCTCAAACGCCACGAACGGAACCGCGATTATTTTAGCCGGCGCCATCCCGACAGCGCTGATGGCCGTTATTGCAGATCTTGTGATGGCATGGCTGGAGCGGGCGCTGAGTCCGGTGAGAAAGAAAAAACGAACCAAAGCGCCGAATGCGGCATGAAAAAAACGCCTTGCGGGTCAGGGCGTTTTTTTCTTATGGCTTCGGAACATGCTTGAATATTTCTTCGCTTTCAAAAAACTCGATCAGACGGCTGATCCAGTTGTAGTAATCAAGCCAATCCTTTAATTCTTTCAGCAGTTCGTTGATTTTTTCCTCAGCTTCTTCCGGCACGCCGTTTTCAAGGACGGCCGTCAGTTCGCGGTTCAGCTTTTTATGCATCATTTTATTTTTGCTGACGACCTTGCTCCATGTGGCCGTAAACAGCGTAATAAAGGTTTGATAATAATCCTGCTCGACGTCGTATAAATCTTTGCGGACGCCTTTTTCAAACACTTTTTCCGCCAGATTGACGTCAAGCATTTCACGGACCGCCTGGCTCATTCTCGTTTTGCTCATGCCGGTCGCTTCTGATAATTCAGTTAAGGTCATCGGCTTGCGGTTCATATAAATAATGCCTAAAATGCGCCCCACCGTCGCCGGCATTCCGAATGTATGCATATTTTCAGCGATTCGTTCTATCAAATGATCTTCAGCTTGTTCGATTACGTGTAACGGATCTTTCTCCAACAGTTTCAATCCTTTCAGTCAGCAATTCCGATGTCAATATACCACATTTTTAAACCGACGGAAATGCTCTTCCGAGAGAATTTGGCAGTAATTCGGAGCAATAAGAAGAACTTTGCCGGTCAATACGGGTAAATCAGTGCTTACACAACCTTTATATATAATATGGACAAATTGTAAACTTTTTAATTTACAAAGTTTAATTTATAATGGGAAACGTTCAATTATCTGAAAAGTTAAATTTGAATTTAACGATTTGAACAAATTTAATATCGGAGGTGTGAGTGTTTGTTGACATTAGAAAATGTCTCGAAAACGTATAAAGGCGGGAAAAAAGCCGTCAACAGCATCAGCCTGAATATCGCCAAAGGCGAATTTATTTGTTTTATCGGACCGAGCGGCTGCGGCAAAACGACGACGATGAAAATGATCAACCGCTTAATTGAACCGACAGAAGGCAGAATCCTGATAGAGGGCCGAAACATTATGGAACAAGACCCGGTGGAACTCAGAAGAAGCATCGGCTATGTCATCCAGCAGATCGGGCTGTTTCCGCATATGACCATTCAGCAGAACATTACGCTCGTTCCGAAGCTTTTAAAGCATCCTGCCGAAAAACGGAAGGAACGGGCGCGGGAGCTTTTAAAGCTCGTTGATATGGGGCCTGAATATTTAGACCGTTACCCTCATGAACTGAGCGGAGGACAGCAGCAGCGAATAGGTGTATTACGGGCACTTGCCGCAGAGCCGCCGCTTATCTTAATGGATGAACCGTTCGGGGCGCTTGACCCGATTACGAGAGATTCCCTTCAGGAAGAATTTAAAAAACTGCAAAAAACCTTACATAAAACCATCGTATTTGTTACCCATGATATGGACGAAGCCATCAAGCTTGCGGACAGAATCGTCATTCTGAAAGCGGGAGAAATCGTCCAGGCCGGAACGCCTGATGAGATTCTCAGATTTCCGGCGAATGAATTTGTTGAGGAGTTTATCGGCAAGGAACGGCTGATTCAATCATCCAGCCCTGATATTGAACGGGTGGAGCAGATCATGAATCCCGATCCCGTGACGGTAACACCTGAGAAAACACTGTCAGCCGCCATTCAGCTGATGCGTGCCGAGCGGGTGGATTCGCTGCTCGTCATTGATGAAAAGAACGTTCTCCAAGGTTATGTCGATGTGGAGATGATTGACCGCAAACGAAGACAAGCGGTAACCGTCGCGGAAGTGCTTGAACGGAATCTGTACACGGTCAGAAGCGGCACTTTGCTTCGCGACGCCGTCCATAAAATTTTAAAAAGAGGCATGAAATTTGTGCCGGTCCTTGATGAGGACGGCCGGCTAACGGGTATCGTGACAAGGGCAAGCCTCGTTGACATCGTCTATGACTCCATCTGGGGAGAAGAGAATCAGCTCGCGGTGATGTCATGAGGAGGCTTCAGTTGATATGAATCAGACCGTGCAATTTTTACAGGCAAATGGCGGAGAGATGCTTTATAAAACATGGGAGCATCTGTACATCTCATTAATCGCCGTCATGGCGGGCATTCTCGCCGCCGTTCCGCTCGGCGTCCTGCTGACGAGAATGAAAAGAGGAGCCGGCGCCGTCATCGGCATCGTCAACATCATTCAAACCTTGCCGAGCCTTGCCATTCTTGCGTTTTTTATTCCGCTTTTAGGCGTAGGAAAGGTCCCGGCCGTTGCGGCGCTGTTTTTCTATTCCATGCTGCCGATTCTCAGAAACACGTATACGGGGATTCTCGGCGTCAATCGGCATCTTCTGGAATCGGGAAAAGGAATCGGCATGACGGTATGGGAGCAGATCAGGCTTGTAGAGCTTCCGCTTGCCGCTCCGGTCATCATGGCGGGCATCAGAACGTCTTCGATTTATTTAATCGGCTGGGCGACGCTCGCCTCCTTTATCGGCGGAGGCGGGCTGGGAGATTACATTTTTATCGGCTTGAACCTTTATCAGCCGGAGTATATTATCGCAGGCGCCGTTCCGGTCACGATGCTGGCGGCCGCCGTCGATTACATGCTGGGGATGACAGAACGGAAAGTCACGCCTGACGGGCTGAAAAGCATAAAGGACGCTTCATAAGGAGGAGGTCTCACATGGGGAATAGATGCAAAAAACGGCTGCTCGCAATCACCTGTCTCGGCATGCTGCTCCTTGGGGGATGCTCGCTCCCGGGATTGAGCGCCGCATCGGAGGACACCATTAAAATCGGCGCGCAAAGCATGACCGAATCGGAAATCATCGCAAGCATGCTCGGACAGATGATCGAACATCACAGCGGGTTGAAAACAACGGTTATTAAAAATCTCGGCTCCAATGCCGTACAGCAGCAATCCTTGATCAACGGTGATATTGATATCGCCGCGACGCGCTATACAGGAGACGCGCTGACCGGGACGCTTCGCATGGAGCCGGAAAAAGACCCGGACAAAGCGCTGCGGCTCGTTCAGCGTGAATTTCAAAACAGATATGACATGAAATGGTTTGATTCTTACGGTTTTGATAATACATACGTCTTTACCGTTTCCGGACAGCTTGCCCGAAAGTATCATTTAGAAACGGTATCCGATGTCAAAAAAGAAGCATCCCATCTGAAATTCGGCGTAGATAACTATTGGATGAAGCTGAGAGGCAACGGATATCAGGATTTTATGAAAACATACGGAATGTCATTTGAAGGCACGTATCCAATGCAGATCGGCCTCGTATACGACGCGCTGAAAAGCAGAAAGATGGATATCGCGCTCGCTTATTCCACCGACGGAAGAATCATCGCTTACGGACTGAAAACGCTGAAGGATGATAAGCGGTTCTTTCCTCCGTATGACTGTTCACCCGTCGTTCCGGATCATGTATTAAAAGAGCATCCCGAACTGGAGGGCGTGATCAATCAAATGATCGGCGCGATTGATACAAAGATGATGCAGAAAATGAATTACGAAGTTGACGGCCGATTAAAAGAGCCGTCCGTCGTGGCCAAGGAATATTTAGAAAAACATCATTACTTTGAATAACGGAAAGGAGATGTGCGGATGGACACGATGAAAGAGCTGTTTACGTATTACGCTCAAAACGGCAGCTATGTTCTGTATGAGTGCTGGCGGCACTTTCTCATGTCGGCGTACGGCGTCATTTTCGCCGCCGCTTTCGCCATTCCGGCCGGAATTGTGACAGCCAGGCACGGGCGTCTCGCCGGCTGGGTGTTTGCTGTGGCGAACGTGATTCAAACCGTTCCGGCGCTTGCGATGCTCGCCGTCCTGATGCTTGTCATGGGGCTCGGCGCCAATACGGTCATCACGGCTTTGTTTTTGTATTCACTGCTGCCGATTCTCAGAAATACGCACACGGGCATTATTAATATTGAGCACGCTTATCTCGAGTCGGGAAAAGCGATGGGCATGACGAAATACCAAATCCTTCGTATGGTGGAGCTGCCGCTTGCGCTTTCCGTCATTATGGCGGGTCTCCGAACGGCGCTCGTCATTGCCATCGGCATCACGGCGATCGGCACCTTCGTCGGGGCGGGCGGCCTCGGCGATATGATCGTCAGAGGATCGAACGCGACAAACGGAACCGCCATTATTCTGGCGGGCGCTATCCCGACCGCGCTGATGGCGGTGGCCGCAGACCTGCTGATGGCGTGGCTGGAGCGAGCCCTAAGCCCGGTGAAAAAACAAAAAAGAAAGCTGATCGTACGCTCAGCCTCATGAAAAAAAGCATTCTTCCGCGTGAAGGATGCTTTTTTTGATTTCTTGATTAAATTTTGATAACTGCGCTGTAAAGTCTTACATATCAAATAACAAAGCAGAGGGGTAATCATATGAGCAACATCTTAGAAACGAGACGGCTGCAAAAATCATTCGGCAGACAACAGGCAGTGGCTGATGTGTCTCTATCGGTTAAACGCAACAGTATATACGGCCTGCTCGGTCCGAACGGCGCGGGAAAATCGACGACTCTCAAAATATTGACCGGCATGCTGCAGCAAACATCCGGCGAGGTTCTGTTCGACGGACATACATGGAAGCGCGAAGATTTGAAAAGCATCGGTTCCCTGATTGAAGCGCCGCCGCTTTACAGCAACCTGACAGCCGCTGAAAATCTGAAAGTCCGCTGCGTGATGCTCGGGCTGCCTGATTCAAGAATTGCGGAAGTGCTGGAAATCACGGGATTAACGGGAACCGGAAAAAAGCGCGCCGGACAATTTTCCATGGGAATGAAACAGCGTCTCGGCATTGCGTTAGCATTATTAAACCGTCCGTCGCTCTTAATTCTTGATGAGCCGACAAACGGATTGGACCCAATGGGGATTCAGGATTTGCGGGAATTTATCCGCTCCCTGCCCGGACAGGGAATGACGGTGATTTTATCAAGCCACCTGTTATCAGAAGTCGAGCAGATCGCAGACCATATCGGAATCATCAGTGACGGCGTTTTAGGATATCAGGGAGAAATCAGCCGGGAAGACGATCTGGAGCGGCTGTTTCTGGAGGTAGTCAAATCAACACGGGAGAAAGCGGGGACTGGGAAATGATTCAGTACATGCAGGCGGAACATCTTACATCGAAAAGAACATTTATCAGAAAGCTCATCATTCTTATCCCGCTTCTGAACACGGCTTTTTCTTTTCTGCTGAATGCCGCCTATTTTATGACGGGCACGTTCAATTGGTGGGCGGTTATTTTCATGCCGCTCATGATTGCTCTAATGTGCGGTTTATCTATTAAAAAAGAGAAAAAATCTGCGAATGACCGCGCGGTGTACTCATTGCCGGCAGATTTAAAAAGCATATGGCTCTCAAAAATAAGCTTGATCGCGCTGTATTCACTCCTGTCGCAAATCGTCTTTTTCATCATCATGTTTTTACTTGGCCTTGTATTTCCGGGAATTGCTGCGCTGCAGCTGAAAGGCGTTGAAGCAGGCTTCCTTTTATGGCTGACGACGCTTTGGGAAATCCCATTGTGCTTATGGATTGCCAGACAGTTCGGATTTACGGCAGTCATTCTCGCGAATATGATCGCCGCCTTTGTTTTGGGTATTGTGCCGGCGTCCGGCTCATTGTGGTGGCTGAGTCCGTGGAGCTGGTCAGTCCGGGTGATGTCACCGATTCTCGGGATCCACCCGAACGGAATTCCGCTTCCCGCAAACAGCGGCTTATTAAACGGAAACGTGATCTTTCCGGCTATTATTCTTTCTATTCTTTCTTTTATCGCAATAAGTTTGATTTCCGCAGTGTCTTTTTCAAAAGGGGGAAACCGGTCATGACCGTGCTTTTACGATATATGTGGGCCGATGTATTAAAAATGAAGCGCACGCCGCTCATATGGATGCATGCTGCGGCCCCGGTTTTATGCGCGGGATTTTTCCTGTTGTATATGTATGGAAGGGTTCAGGAGCCTTATATGCTGTACAGTGTGTTTTTCAGCGCGATTGCTGTTTTATACCCTCTAATCATCAGTATTGTCTGCGGCATGTCTGCCTCCGTCGAGGAACAGGCGGGCCATTTTCAGATGATGCTGGCGGTTCCGCATTCGAAAATCGTCAGTTTTGCGGGCAAGCTGCTTCTTCTGCTGCTCTTGAATGTGTTATCGATAGGTCTTGCCATCTGTCTTTATTTGGCGGGGATGAAATTTGTTCTTCACATCAATGACCTCCCGTATCTTCTCTTTTTAAAAGGAGGGGCGTGGCTGATTGCCGGCAGTATTCCGCTCTATATGATGTCTTTTTTTGTCGGCATAAAGTACGGCATGGGACCGTCCGGGCTTTTAGGGGGGGCGGGATTATTAATGGCGGCGCTCATGAATACGGGACTTGGCGATATCATCTGGCGTTTTTTCCCGTGGGCATGGAGCGTGCGGCTTTCAGGCCTTGCAGGACTGCTGCATTTTGACAAAGTCAAAAAAGAGTTCCTCCCTTATGTAAGATACGATATGAGATTCGGAGAAATAATGTTATATTTTTCTATAGTGATATTATGTCTGGCCGGCCTCTATTGGTGCAGAAGATGGGAAGGGCGGCGTTCATATGAATAAAGGCAAGGAGCGATTCGGCCGGTGGCAAACATTTTAGCAATTGATGATGAAAAAGATATTCTCGTTCTGATCAGAAACATTTTACAGCGTGATCAGCATACAGTAACGATTCTGGAAAAAGCGGAAGATCAGTCATTGGATTTTTTTCAAGGCTATGATTTGATTCTTCTTGATGTCATGATGCCCGGAACGGACGGGATTGAACTCTGCCGGCGGATTCGGCCGCTGGTGGACAGCCCGATCCTGTTTTTAACGGCAAAGTCTGACGAAGAATCCATTGTGAAAGGCCTCATGACAGGCGCTGATGATTACATCACAAAGCCGTTCGGCGTACAGGAATTGATGGCAAGGGTAAACGCGCATGTCAGAAGGGAACGGCGGGAAAAGCATCAGACGAAACGGCTGATATCAGGCTTCATGTTTGATTTTGACAATAAAGAAGTATGGATGGATGACCGGAAACTGCCTCTTACGAAAAACGAATATAAAATCGTTGAATTTCTGGCACAGCATAAAAACAGAACATTCTCACGGGAGCAGATTTATGAGGAAGTGTACGGCTTGGACGGCGATGCGCTCTATTCAACCATTACGGAGTTTATCAGAACCATCCGGAAAAAATGTAAAGAACACGGGGCTGATCCGATCAAAACGGTGTGGGGTGTCGGATACAAATGGGAATAGCAAAAGGAAAATCCAGCATCCGCAAAGAGCTTGTCAAATTTACCATCACTTTGTGTCTGAGCACGATGGGGGTGGCGGCATTATGCATCGCCTTAAATGCCATAGCCATGAATGCCGGAGCGATCCTGCCCGCAAACTACAGCGAGCATGAGGCGGAACAGATCAAACCCCGCCTGAAATCAGCGGAAAAGATAACAGAAGACATGATCCCCGCAGGTATGACATACGCCGTTTTTGATAAAAAAACAAAGCGGATGACAAAAGGAACGATGACGGAACAAGATGCGGCCAACGCCAGAAAAAAGATTCAGCATCAGCCGTATTTTAATTATGCTCAAAAAGGATTCATGGTGATAAATCGGAAAGATGAATACGGCGTTCTCCAATATTCACTCAGGTCGGAATTTCAGTCGCCGCTGTTAAGGCGCTATCTGCCGAATTATGAATGGACGGGTCTTACGATTCTGATCACTTTGCTTCTTTTGACCGTTTTTATCGTGACGACGCGTTTCGCCAATCAGCTGAGACGGCATTTCAGCACACTCAGCTCCATTACGGCAAGCATTCAAAAACAGAATTTAAATATCAATCCAAAAAGGTCGCGTATAAAAGAATTTGACGATGTCATTGACTCTCTGCTGAAAATGAAAGACGCGCTTCAGGCATCTCTGGCGGCGCAGTGGGAGGCGGAGCGGATAAAGAAAGAACAGATCGGCGCGCTTGCACATGATATTAAAATTCCGGCAACGATTATTAAAGGAAATGCCGAGCTGCTTCAGTTAACAGAACCTGATGAGGAGCAGGCGGAATATGCGCAGTATATCCTGGATGCCGGAAACAAAATCGAGCATTATGTCGGACAGCTGATCCAGCTTTCCAAAGCGGAGGAGGCAGTTGCCGTTCATGTCGAATATACCGACCTCAAAGAGTGGATTCAAAACATATATCGTGACGCGGCGGCGCTTGCGGGGCCGAAGCAGATGGATATCGTCCTCAGCGAACGGGGAATTGACCGAATAGAAGCGCCGATCGATCATGAGCTGCTCCACAGGGCGGTCATGAATATCGCGGCAAATGCCGTCGACTATACGCCGGAAGGAGGGGAAATCCGTGTGGACGTCCTGTGCACCGATTCCGCCCTCCATCTTGCCGTATCCGACAGCGGAAGCGGGTTCTCGCCGGAGGCGCTGAAAAGAGCGACACAGCTTTTTTACACGGAGGATAAAAGCAGACATTCGGCGGGGCATCACGGCATGGGGCTTACATTCGCCCATCACGTCGTACATCTTCATCACGGCGAATTAATACTTGAAAATCAGGAGTCTGGAGGAGCCCGGGCGGAGATTCGAATTCCGCTGGAAGGCGTCAGACAAAAACAAGCCCTGCACGCCTGAGGGCTTGTTTTTCTGTATAAGAAAAGCAAAAATAAAAACGGCTGTCCGTTTGAGAGATCAGCCGCTTATGCGGAAAAGAGTTTATCAGGAAGGATCAATCCATGTTGAAGACCACTTGGAAATTTCCTCTAAAATAGGGGCTAATGCGCAGCCTTTTTCCGTTAAAGAATACTCAATGCGGACAGGCGTTTCGGGGATAACATCCCGTTTGATGACACCTTCTGTTTCAAGTTCTTTCAGACGTTCTGACAAGACTCTTCCGCTTAAATTCGGAAGCGCCGCTTCAATTTCGCTAAATCGCTGCTGTCCGTTCAATAACTGAAAGACGATTAGAGCCACCCAGCGTTTACTTAGGATGTCGACCGCTTTTTCGAATCTGGGGCACATTTCTGATTGGTTCATGCTTTTTCACCTCGTCTTCTGCTATTATACCGCAAAATCGGAGGGAACGTACGTCTGGCGCTTGTTAAGTTGAGGAGAGGATCAAAAAGAGGATGAGGAATCCGGGGAGCGTTTTTTCGCTTCAGCCGCAATAAAATCAAAGTACTTGCTGACGCTTTCAATATCTTCTTTTGTGAAGTGCTGCCACTTTTTGCTGTCAAACAGCGGCAGATGCTCCGCGCCTCTGTCAACGGCGGTCTGATAGATGGCGCAGATGGATTGATAGCTTTCGGAGGTTTCACGGATTTCCTCCTGAAATGCCTTGATGTGTCCGGCCCGCGCCATTAACTCCTCGTACGGGATTTTTAATGTGTCCGCCAATTTTCTGATGGTCGCGGGTTTAGGAATGCCGCGGTGCCCGTTTTCAATTCTGGAAATGGTCGCCGAGCTGACGCCGGAATAGACGGCAAGCTGATTGACGGTAAGCTTCCGGGCGCGGCGCAGCTCTCTTAATTGCTTTCCGAATGTGTTCAATAAGATCGCCTCACATGTGCAAAGTCATGAGTCTTCATTTGTTCTTTTTTTGGCTTCCGCCGCTAAGAACGCAAAGTATTTATCAAGAAGAACCAAGTCTTCTTTCGACAGGTGCCGCCAGTTCTCCCGCTCCAAAAGGGATAAATCATGCAGCTCATACGTTTCGGCTTTTTCCAGCAAGGTGCAGCCCGTGTCGTACGGGGCTCTCGTTTCCTGGACGGTCTCTATGTATCCCGCCGTCTGCATCAGTTCCTCATACGGGATTTTTAACGCATCTGCGAGCTTTTTAATGGTTGCAGGTTTCGGCACCCCGCGTTTGCCGTTTTCAATCCGCGAGATTCCCGCGGCGCTGACGCCTGAATACGTTGCCAGCTGATTCACTGTCAGATGCCTTTTTTCCCGTAATGTCCGCAATTGTTTCCCGAAGCTTTCCACAGTCTCTCCCCCTCCCGCGGTCTATTTATATTCTAGTATGTTTATTGACTAAAGGGAATAGCCAGGCTGGAAAAGTATTGACAAAAGTTAACAAAAGCCGTATCTTATGTATAAGAAAGAAAGTATTTGACAGAACGGAAGGTGAAGAAAGTGGTCGAAAAGATACAGATCAGAAGAGATTATGTGCTGCAGTATATGGTCAATAATGACTACTCGTTAAACCAGCTCGCCCTGGAGATCGGAATATCTCCCGCCACACTGAGCCGTGTACTGAATGGAGAGCGGAGGCCGGGCCAGCTGGTCATCGGAAAAATGCTCTATTACTTTGACATGAAATTTGAAGATCTTTTTTACTACGACTTTGTTGACAAAAGTCAATGATGATGGAAGATTCAAACGCATTTCCGTTTTTCTGACATGATGTGCACCGATACGGCGTGACATGCCTTTGTTTTTCATGTAAAATAGAAGCAATGTAGGCCAGTCAGTCTGGAGGTGTATGGGATGCACACATTATTGATTACCTTATTGGTTATCGTCAGTATTGCACTTATTATTGTCGTATTGCTTCAAACCAGCAAAAGCGCCGGTTTATCGGGTGCAATTTCAGGCGGGGCGGAGCAGCTTTTCGGAAAACAGAAAGCAAGGGGCCTTGATCTGATTCTTCACCGCACAACCGTTGTGCTGGCAGTCTTGTTTTTCGTGTTGACGATTTCGCTGGCGTATATCGTATAAGGCAATGTTTGTATAAGGTCTGATTTAATATCAGGCCTTTTTCTTGTTGAGAGACGGCGTTTGTTTCTCGCAAAACTGTGGAAAACTAAATTGAATGTGCAAAAAAGGGGTTATGAGCATGAAAATTGTGACACCAAAACCATTTACATTTAAAGGCGGAGACAAAGCGGTGCTTCTGCTGCACGGATTTACGGGAAATACGGCAGACGTCAGAATGCTCGGCCGCTACTTGAATGAGCGCGGCTACACTTGTCACGCGCCTCAATATAAAGGGCACGGCGTTCCGCCGGAAGAGCTGGTACATACGGGACCTGAAGATTGGTGGAAAGACGTCATGGACGGTTATGAGTATTTACGGTCTGAAGGCTATGAAAACATTGCGGCGTGCGGACTGTCGCTTGGCGGGGTTTTTTCATTGAAATTGGGTTACACTGTACCCATAAAGGGAATTGTTCCTATGTGTGCGCCGATGCACATTAAAAGTGAAGAGGTTATGTACGAAGGAGTTCTCTCCTACGCGCGCAATTATAAAAAATTCGAAGGAAAACAGCCGGAGCAGATTGAAAAGGAAATGAAGGAGTTTGAAAAAACGCCGATGAATACGCTCAAATCGCTCCAAGAGCTGATTGCCGATGTGCGCAAAAACGTCGACATGATCTATTCCCCGACATTTGTGGTTCAGGCACGGCATGACCATATGATTAATACAGAAAGTGCGAACATCATTTTCAACGAGGTGGAAACGGACGACAAACAGCTGAAATGGTATGAAGAATCAGGCCATGTCATTACGCTCGATAAAGAACGGGACCTCGTTCATCAGGATGTGTACGAATTTTTAGAGAAACTCGATTGGTAACAAACAGGAGGTCGAATAATGGAAAAAGAAGCGTTTATGGACCGTCTTCTCGCGTTTATGAAGGAAGAGGCGTACAAGCCCCTTACCATTCAGGAACTCGAGGAGATGCTGAACATCAAGGAAGCCGATGAATTTAAAGAGCTGGTAAAAGCGCTGGTGGCGCTCGAGGAGACGGGACAGATCGTCCGCACCAGAAGCAACCGCTACGGGCTTCCGGAAAAAATGAATTTAGTAAAAGGAAAAATTTCCGCGCATGCGAAGGGCTTCGCGTTTCTGCTGCCGGAGGATACCTCTTTAAGCGACGTGTTTATTCCGCCGAACGAGCTGAATACGGCCATGAACGGCGATATTGTCATGGTGCGGCTCAATTCCCAGTCAAGCGGATCGAGACAGGAAGGCACGGTCATCCGCATCCTGGAAAGAAGCATCGACCGCGTCGTGGGCACATACACAGAAACGAAAAGCTTCGGCTTTGTCATCCCGGATGATAAGAAAATCACGAGTGATATTTTTATTCCGAAACATGCCAATAACGGCGCTGCGGAAGGCCATAAAGTCGTCGTCAAACTGACAAGCTACCCTGAAGGCAGAATGAACGCCGAAGGGGAAATCGTTGAAATACTCGGCCATAAAAATGATCCGGGCATCGATATTTTATCCATCATCCATAAGCACGGCCTGCCGGGAGATTTTCCGGCTGAAGCGATGGAGCAGGCAACAAGCACGCCCGATACCATCGATGAAAAAGACATCAAAGACCGCCGTGATCTCCGCGATCAGGTCATCGTCACCATTGACGGCGCCGATGCGAAGGATCTGGATGACGCCGTGACCGTGACAAAGCTTGATAACGGCAGCTACAAGCTCGGCGTTCATATTGCCGACGTCAGCCATTACGTCACGGAGAATTCCCCGATTGACAAAGAAGCGCTGGAAAGAGGGACAAGCGTGTACTTGGTTGACCGGGTCATTCCGATGATCCCGCACAGACTGTCTAACGGAATCTGTTCGTTAAATCCGAAGGTCGACCGGCTGACGCTTTCCTGCGAAATGACAATCAACCAGCAGGGACAGGTGACGGAACACGAGATCTTCCAAAGCGTCATTAAAACGACGGAACGAATGACCTATTCAGATGTCAACCGGATCCTCACAGAAGACGACGCCGAGCTGAAAGAAAGATATGAGCCGCTCGTCCCGATGTTTAAAGACATGGAACGTCTGGCGGAAATTCTCCGGGCGAAACGGATGGACCGCGGCGCCGTGGATTTTGATTTTAAAGAGGCGAAGGTGCTCGTCGATGAGGAAGGCGCCGTAAGAGACGTCGTCATCAGAGAGCGCTCAGTAGCGGAAAAGCTGATTGAAGAATTCATGCTTGTGGCAAACGAAACGGTGGCCGAACACTTCCATTGGATGAACGTGCCGTTTATTTACCGGATTCACGAAGAGCCGAACGCCGAAAAACTGCAAAAGTTTCTGGAGTTCGTGACGACATTCGGTTATATCGTCAAAGGGAAAGCCGGAGACATTCATCCGCGCGCGCTGCAAAGCATTCTTGACGAAGTGCGGGACCGTCCGGAAGAAACGGTGATTTCCACCGTCATGCTCCGTTCCATGAAGCAGGCGAAATACGATCCGCAAAGCTTGGGCCATTTCGGGCTGGCGACTGAATTTTATACGCACTTCACATCGCCGATCCGCCGTTATCCTGACTTAATCGTTCACAGGCTGATCAGAACGTATTTGATCAACGGACAATCGGACGAAGCGACTCAGGAAAAGTGGGCCGAACGCCTTCCGGAAATCGCTGATCATACGTCAACGATGGAACGGCGCGCCGTTGACGCCGAGCGGGAAACGGACGATCTGAAAAAAGCGGAATATATGCTTGATAAAATCGGCGAGGAATTTGACGGCATGATCAGTTCCGTCACGAATTTCGGAATGTTCGTCGAGCTGCCGAATACGATTGAAGGGCTTGTGCACGTCAGCTTTATGACGGATGATTATTACCGTTTTGACGAGCAGCATTTCGCCATGATCGGTGAACGCACGGGCAACGTTTACCGCATCGGAGACGAAATCACGGTCAAAGTCGTCGACGTCAATAAAGATGAGAGAAACATCGACTTTGAAATTGTCGGCATGAAAGGCACCCGCCGTCCGAGAGAAACAACAGGCGACCGCAGAAAACGAGGCAGACCGGCGCGGAAACGCGTGTTAAACAGCAATACCCCGGCTTCACCGCCGAAATCGGAGGAAAAAGGGGAATGGTTTACAAAACCGAAGAAGAAAAAGAAAAAACGCGGTTTCCAAAACGCGCCGAAACAAAAACGCAAAAAGAAGAAGTAAATGCGAAAAGCAAATGGGGCATAATGCTCTGTTTGCTTTCTTTCGCAAGCCGCATTTTCATTGTCGCGGAACGCTCCATTTGCTAAAATAAAGCGTATCGCACACATGAACGGTTTTTACGGAGAGAGGAGGATAAGGCATGCCAAAAGGATCAGGCAAAGTATTATCGCAAAACAAAAAAGCAAATCATGACTACTTTATAGAAGAAACCTATGAAACAGGCATCGTGCTGCAGGGAACGGAGATTAAGTCCATCCGCGCCGGCCGCGTAAACATGAAGGATTCCTTTGCGAAAATCGAGCGCGGCGAAGTGTTCCTCCACAACATGCACATCAGCCCGTACGAGCAGGGAAACCGCTATAACCACGACCCGCTCCGGACGAGAAAGCTTTTGATGCACCGGAAAGAAATCAATAAGCTGATCGGCCTGACGAAAGAGAAAGGCTATTCCCTCGTGCCGCTGAAGCTGTACTTGAAAAACGGCTTCGCCAAAGTATTAATCGGCCTCGGAAAAGGGAAGAAAACATACGATAAACGTGAAGATTTAAAACGAAAAGACGCCAAAAGAGAAATCGAAAGAGCGTTCAGAGACAGACAAAAAGGCTTCTGATGCCTGAGCCTTGATGTGATGATATGCCCTGTGCTATACTGTTCACACATCAGATTCACAGGCTGTTTATTGAAGATATTCCCAATTGAATTTGCCTGTGATCATGGTATAATAACAGTACAGCCAGTTGAGCAAGAGCTTGATAGATCTCCCGTATACCCTTAACAAGGGGACGTTACGGATTCGACAGGGATGGATCGAGCTTGAGCTGCGAGCCGAGAGGCGATCTCGTTAACACGCACCTAAATATAACTGGCAAAACTAAAAGTTTTAACCAAAACTTAGCACTAGCTGCCTAATAAACGCAGCGAGCTCTTCCTGACATTGCCTATGTGTCCGTGAAGAGCACATCCAAGTAGGCTACGCTTGCGTTCCCGTCTGAGAACGTAAGAAGAGACTGACAGACTAGCTCTCGGAAGGCCCGCCCGCAGGCATGAAGACGAGTGAAACACGAAATATGCAGGCTACGCTCGTAGACGCTTAAGTAATCGATGTTTCTGGACGTGGGTTCGACTCCCACCGTCTCCATACATAACGCCGAAACCGCAGTGTTATCAAGGCTTTCAAAGCTTTCGATGGCACTGCGGTAACATTTTGGTAACACTTTTTAAAATTCTTCGTTTTCTCCCTTTGTGCTGAAAGGAAGATAGCTTTCGTGTTAATGCCATACCTCCTCCTATCTAAATTCCTGCCTGTTCATTTTAATTTCTCTTACTACTCATTCAATACTTAAAAAGGATAATCTAAAAGATGTGCTGCTTTTGCTTTATCCTATTATTTTGTATTATCCGTTTGTATAATTTTGGCAAATAAGCTGTCCGGGAAATACAGTAAAGAATAGAGATAAAGCCAACAGAATTACTATGCTCTTTGTTTTAATTGTTTTCAGAATGAAATGAAAGATAGGGATCGAATTGCGGAGTATTTTCTTCAGTCTCGTACATGGACTTCTGTTTAGATTTTAAATGAAATTGTTTAAATTTTTCGGTTTATACTTGAAGTTAGTGAAGAGTATTAGCTATTTCGGGAATTACATACAATATAAACTAGAATTAATTCATGTTATCATTGTTTTATGGGAGGTGACGACATGAGTAAAATGAAGAAGGCTCAATGTACCAACCTAAACGAAAGATTAAGCACTTAACCACCAATAAGTATTTTTGATGAGCATTGAAAAATTTTATAGTAAGGATTGAAAAGATTCAAGAATAGGGAGGGCAGATCATTGTTTTTTAAAACTAGTAGAAATACGGATGAAAAGAGCACTAATATAGCTTTCTATTCTTTATTCATCTATTGGTCAGGTTTTTTATTGATAAATAGTATCCTTGATTTTTTTAACAAGGGTTTAAAGATAAATTCACTTTTGTTATTAATATCAGGCTTAATAGTTTTTTTTGTTAGTGAATTTATATCAAAATGTATCAGAAAAATAAAAAATAAAAAAGTGTGAGCGAAAGCTCACACTTTTTTATTGAGATCTACAACTATATGTATTCGTTGCTCCTGAACCCATTTTTGTAATAATAATGCCCTTTCCTTTAGAATTGCAGGCATTTATAGTACCCATACCTAAAAGCGGTACCGCACCTAACATTAATGTAAGTGCAGTTGGGCTTTTAGCAAAAATTTTAGCTATAGCTGTAGCTGTACCCCAAAATCCACTATTAATTCCAACAGCAGCACTCAATTGTTTTATTTGTGAGTTGCTAATTTTATATTCTTTATAGTTTATAACTCCCATTGTTGTTACAATGTGTTCAACAGGTTTAATAACTTCACTTCTATTTAACTCGTCAATATACTCTTTGAATATGATCAACGCGTCAGTGCCTGTCAAAGAAGCAGATGTTTGATTTTCATAATTTACAATAGTATCATACAGCGTTTTTGCTGCTAAACTCAGTTGACTTATATCTTCTGGAGAATTAGATGATAGATTTTTCATATCCAATTTTTCATCTAATTCATTGATAGCATCAACTAATACTGCAGTGTTTTTTACATCTTTTCCAGGTACAGTTATCGTGTCATCTTCTGACGTTTTCACGGTGGCTAAAGTGCTAATAGGAAAAATGCTAAATAAAAGCACTAGCGATAATAGAAAAACAAAAGATTTTTTCATCTATAACCCTCCTCATAAGATTCAATTAAATTCTACCAATAATAAATAATACAGTAAATAACTAGAATATTAATTTCTCCTTAACAAGTGTGAGGTGAGTTATAATAACGGGTCGAAGGTAATGGATCAAGGTGTATCCTGCTAAATATAATTCGAAGAAAAAAGGAGTCCATGTGAATGATAGTCGTCATCATAGACGGAAAAGATGTTACAAGCACAGAAGCATTACACCGAATCTTAAAAGATCAATTAGATTTCCCGGACTTTTATGGTGAAAATCTGAACGCCTTATGGGATTGTCTGACAGGCTGGATAGAATATCCGCTGACTTTGGTGTGGAAGAATTTTGAGATCAGTCAGAAGGAATTGGGTTCGGATGCTGATGATGTATTAAGGATATTAAAAAAGGCTCAGGCAGAATTAGATGGTGAGTTTTTCATTCAAATTGATCAGCCGTCAGCCGGGACAACGGACAGGCACTAAAAAGTGCGTACTTCCCCTCATCCATTTTTCTATCCGATAATAGGGACGGAAGGTTTCAGGCTTTCGATTTCTGTCCATATATAAGAAGAGACTTGCGATAGGGAGGAATGGATGATGGACTTGCAGTTAAAAGGGAAGACGGCGCTTGTGACGGGATCTACGTCAGGCATCGGGAAGGCGATTGCGGCTTCGCTGATTGCAGAAGGTGCGGCCGTGATCATTAACGGCCGCCGTGAAGAAAAGGTGAACGAAACGATCCGGGAACTAGAGAAACAGACGCCGGATGCCCGTCTCTATCCGGCCGCATTTGATTTAGGCACGGCGGAAGGATGCGGCGCGATTTTTCAGCAGTATCCGGATGTGGATATTCTCGTCAACAATTTAGGAATCTTTGAACCTGCGGAATACTTTGATATTCCTGACGAAGAGTGGCTCCGGTTTTTCGAGGTGAATATCATGAGCGGCGTGCGGCTGACACGCCGGTATGCAAAGCGGATGATTGAGCGGAAGGAAGGACGGGTGATCTTTATCGCGAGTGAAGCGGCCGTCATGCCTTCTCAGGAAATGGCTCATTACAGCGCTACGAAAACAACGCAGCTGTCGCTGTCACGCAGTCTGGCCGAGCTCACGGAAGGGACGAATGTGACGGTGAATACGGTCATGCCCGGCTCCACGAAAACAGAGGGCGTCGAAACAATGCTGGAGTCGCTTTATCCCGGTGAAAACCTGACAGTGGCTGAAGCGGAGAGACGATTTATGAAGGAAAATCGTCCGACGTCGATCATTCAGCGATTGATCCGTCCGGAAGAGATCGCTCATTTTGTCGCCTTTTTAAGCAGCCCGCTGTCGTCTGCCATTAACGGATCTGCATTGCGGATCGACGGCGGCTTGGTGCGGAGCATTATATAAGATGAACATACAAAAACCCCCGTAAAGCGGGGGTTTTTTTAATGCGGATCACGCTGAAACCGGCTGATGATCCTGCTGATTAAATCTTTTGTGGCACAGTCAAAATGCTCTTCTTTTTGGTTTGTCAACAGCCCGACCGGCGGTGAAATTGTTAAGTTATGGATCGGAATGACCTTCGTGCCCTCGATCGGCTCTGAATGCGCCGTCGCCGTAAAGATTGAGACGCCGATATTTTCCCTGACATAGTATTGGTGAGCCATGCTGCTGGTCAGCTCCATTTTTCGATAGCTGCTGCCGATGGCCCGCTGCAGGTGCTGTTCAATTTGAATCCGGATCGGGCAATTGGCGGGCGTAAAAATCAGGCATTCATTTTCTAAATCTTCGAGATTAACGCTTGCTTTGGCGGCAAGGGGATGTCTGTTGGACACGATGACATTGAGCGAGTCATGGAAAAACGGATCAAAGTAATTTTCCAGAATCAGCTCCGGCTCGCCGCATACCGCAAAATCAATGGCGCCCTCCAGCAGTTTGCGGCTGCATGTATTGGCATCATCCACGCTGACATTGACCGACATGTCCGGATAATCATTTAAGAAACCCCGCAGCACGGCAGGGAAGATCAGGCTTGCCGTCGGTTCGGATATGCCGATCTGAATAAGGCCGGCCTGGCCCTGTCTGATATCGGCCAGAGTATGGTCAAGCACCTCGTATTGCGCGAGAAGCTGCCCGGCCCGCTCATGAAACAGCCGCCCCGCCCTTGTCAGCTTCAGCTTCTTTCCACGTTCAAACAGCTGCGCGCCTACATCCTGTTCCAGCTGTTTAATCCGCATTGAAATCGTCGGCTGTGAGTAGTTCAGAATTTCTGCGGCCTTATAAAAGCTGCCTGACTGTACGATGGTATGAAACGTTTTAATGGTGCGTAATTCCAACGAAATCCCCTCCCGGCTGTTCATTAATTTTCTTGAACCTTTCCTTTACTTTTTTTGATTAGTCAAATAAATCAGTTTGCTTTATAGTATAAACAATCAAAGCTTAGTAAACAAATTGGAATTATATATTTTTGCGGGGAGAGTGACCGGAATGAGTGAAGACATATTTCGATTGGCTGAGAAAAAGGATGCGCCGGAGTTTTTAGAGCTGCTGTACAGCGCGTTTCAGCCGATCCGCAATTTGGAGATTGACTGGCCGTCGGCGCGGGCCGACATCGATATGGTAACGGAAAATATTGAAAATCATTCAGCCGTCGTGCTCGAACGGGACGGACGGCTTCTTTCAACCATTACGATCCGTTTTCCGTGGGAGAGTGACACGCCTCCGTCAAAATATCCGTTTGTCTGGTGGTTTGCGACGCTTCCTGAGCTGAAGGGGCAGGGTATCGGCAGCAAACTTTTGACTTATGTGGAGGAACATGTGCTGCGGGATACGCTGAAGGCCCCGGCCATCACGCTCGGCACTTCGGCGCGCAAGCATCCCTGGCTTGTAGATATGTACAGACGGAGGGGATATGAAGTGTATTTTGAGCAGGAGAAAGACGGAGACATCGGAGTCATGATGAGAAAGGTGCTCATACCGGAGCGGTTTGACGCGTCGCTGTTAGGCACACCGAGCTGGGCGCAATGATAAAAAAACGGATCAGAGCCGGCTGTCTGCTTCTGCTGCTCGGCGTGCTGGCCGGGTGCGGGCAAGGAGAAAGCACGAAAGCGGGGAGCGGCGTGCAGACCGTTATCGTCGGCACGGGAACTGATTTTCCGAACATTGCTTTTATGGATGAAAAAGGCGAGCTGACCGGCTATGACATTGAAGTGATGAAAGCCATTGATGAACAGCTGCCGCAATACAAATTTGTCTTTAAGACGATGGATTTTTCGAATCTGCTTACAAGTCTCGGAAACCGGAAAATTGACGTGATCGCGCACAATATGGCGAAAAACAAGGAACGGGAGAAACGCTTTTTGTATCACAAAATCCCGTATAACTACTCGCCGATGTACATTACGGTGAAGGCGGATAATGACGCGATACACACGCTCCGGGATTTAAAAGGGAAAACCGTCATCGTCGGCGCGACGTCAAATGCGGCGGATTATATGACGGCATACAACAAGTCCCACGGCAGCCCGATACACTTGAAATACGCCGGGCAGGGCGGCAATGATACAGCGAACCAAATGGAGACAGGACGTGCTGACGCCACCGTATCCACGCCGTTTGCCGTCGATTTTCAAAATAAGACGCACGCGTTCAAACAAAAGACGGTCGGTGATGTGCTGCTCGATACCGAGGTGTATTTTATGTTCAATAAAAACAGCCAAACCCTGGCGGACGATACGGATCGGGCGATTCAAAAGCTTGAGAAGGACGGCACATTGAAAAGGCTGAGTGAAAAATGGCTCGGCGCGGATTATTCAAAATCAAGTTTCACGAAATAATTGAAGCAGAAAACGGGGCGATCACATGAAAATAAGACTGGCGGTCATGTCATTAACAATTGCGGCAATGGCGGCGTTATCAGCCTGCGGCGCGGGCGGGGAGGCGGCATCAGGCAATCAGAAAAACGTGAAGAACATTACGGTCGGCACCGGCACTCAATTTCCGAATATTTGCTTTATTGATGATAAAGGCAAATTGACGGGCTATGACGTTGAGCTGGTGAAAGAGCTTGACAGGCGCCTGCCGGACTATCGATTCACCTTTAAAACGATGGATTTCTCCAACCTGCTTGTCAGCCTCGGCCAGCATAAAGTCGATATCGTGGCTCATCAAATGGAGAAAAGCGCCGAACGGGAGAAAAAATTTCTGTTCAATCAAGTCGCGTATAACAACTTCCCGCTGAAAATCACGGTGCTCCAAGATAACGGGGACATTCACGGCATTGATGACTTGAAAGGAAAGCGGGTCATTACAAGTCCGACGTCAAACGGCGCGCTTGTGCTGAAAAAATGGAATGAAAAACACGGCAGTCCGTTTGAAATCGCCTATGCCGGCCAAGGTTCAAACGATGCGGCCAATCAGCTGAAATCCGGCCGCGCCGATGCAACGATTTCCACGCCGTTTGCTGTCGATTTTCAAAACAAAACGAGCGCAATCAAAGAAAAAACGGTCGGCGGAGTGCTGTCAAATGCCAAAGTGTTCTTTATGTTTAACAAAAATGAACAAACGCTGAGCGATGACATTGATAAAGCGCTCAAGGAAATCATTGATGACGGCACGCTTAAAAAGCTGAGTGAAAAGTGGCTCGGCGCGGATTATTCAAAGGAGCAATATTAAGTGAAAAAGAGAGGGACCGGCAATGGAAAAAGCGTTTGATATCAGTATGATCGCCTCCTTTGTGCCGACATTGCTCGGGTATTTGCCCGTCACGCTGTATATATTGGCGGTGTCTTTGCTGTTCGGCTTTCTATTGGGGCTGCTTTTGGCGCTGCCCCGCATCTATCGCATTCCCGTTTTGAATCAGTTTGCGAAGCTGTATATCTCTTTTTTCAGAGGAACGCCCATCATGGTGCAGCTGTTCATTGTATTTTACGGCATTCCGGCACTCACGGCGCTCGCCGGAATTGATACCTCTAAAATGGACCCTTTGTATGCGGCCATCGCCACGTACGCGCTGAGCAGCGCGGCAAGAGCGGCCGAAATCATCAGGGGAGGTGTGAACAGCGTCGGCCGCGGGCAGGCGGAGGCGGCGTTCAGCATCGGGCTGAACGGGGGGCAGACATTCCGGCGCATCATTCTGCCGCAGGCGCTTGTGCAGGCCTTTCCCAACATCGGGAATATGGTGATCGGTTTCTTAAAAGATACATCACTCGCTTTTTCGATCGGGGTGATGGATATGTCGGGCAGAGGACAGACCTTGATTACATCGAGCAATCATTCTCTTGAAGTGTATATCTCGCTGTCTGTTCT
This sequence comes from Bacillus sp. YH3-2-B2, assembly GCF_053663335.1. NCBI lineage: Bacteria > Bacillati > Bacillota > Bacilli > Caryophanales > Bacillaceae > Bacillus > Bacillus sp. YH3-2-B2. The sequence goes on from NZ_JBSJQE010000002.1 coordinate 735,188, forward strand.
GTATTACGCGGCCGCCCTTTTATTTGAATGTGTCTTCAGATGGGCCGAAAAACGAATCAAGAAAGATGAGACGCGCCTTGTGACGGTTTTTGACATGAGTGCGCACGGCTGAAAAGGAGGGAGAACAGTGGAGCTGGACATTCCATTTATCGGCACTGCGATAAAACAAATGTTGAAAACCGTTCCGCTTACATTGGCGATGACGGTCATTCCGATTATTGCCGGATTTTTCATAGCTCTCGGCAATATCACGGTGCGTATATTCCGCATCAAATGGCTGCTGGCCTGCTCAGCGTTTTACGTGTCTTTTTTCCGCAGCACCCCGGCGATTCTCCATATCATGCTGATTTATTTAGGGGTTCCGCTGATTGCCGAACAATTCAGCCGCGCGTTTCATCTCGGCTGGTCGGCCAATCAGATTCCGGTCGCCGTGTTTGTCATCATGGCACTGTCATTAACGGCAGGCGCTTATATGACGGAAATTCTCCGATCCGGGATCATGGCCGTCGATACGGGGCAGGCGGAGGCGGCATATTCAATCGGTCTGACGCGGGGCCAGATGATTCGGCGCGTAATTCTGCCGCAGGCGTTCATGATATCGCTGCCGAACTTCACCAATATAGGCATCGGCTTTTTGCATACCACTTCCATCGCGGCAATTGTTGCAGTGCCTGAAATTACAGGAACGGCGACGATTGCGGCATCCGATAACTATGCGTTTCTGGAAGCATTTATCGGGGCGGCCGTGATTTATTGGGGATTAACGCTGATTCTCGAAGCAGTAAACAGTCTGGCGGAAAAAAGAGCGGCCAGATATCAAGGAGGCGCATTATGATCGAAATCCGAAACATTCAGAAACATTTTGGCAGTCATCACGTGTTAAAGGGGATCAATTTAAGTGTCCGGAAAGGAGAAGTCGTGACGATCATCGGTCCGAGCGGTTCCGGGAAAACCACTTTTCTGCGCTGCCTTAATTTGCTTGAGCGGCCGGATGAGGGCGCCATTTCGCTGCACGGTGAAGTCATTAACTGCAAAAAGCCTGCCAAAAAAGACATTCTCAGACTGAGGAAACAGACGGCGATGGTTTTTCAGCAATATCATTTGTTTTCGCATAAAACGGCGATTCAAAATGTCATGGAAGGCCTGACGGTCGCAAGGAAAATGAAAAAATCAGATGCGTACGCCATTGCCGAGCGGGAACTGGCCAAGGTGGGGCTTCAGGATAAATTGCATGCCTATCCGAATCAGCTGTCGGGAGGACAAAAGCAGCGGGTCGGGATTGCCCGGGCGCTTGCCATTCATCCTGATGTGATGCTGTTTGATGAACCGACCGCAGCCCTTGATCCGGAGCTTGTCGGCGAGGTGCTTGAGGTGATGCTTAACATTGTGCGGACCGGCGCCACCATGATCATTGTCACACATGAGATGGAATTCGCCAGAAGAGTGTCCGACCAAATTGTGTTTATGGATGAAGGAGCAATCGTGGAACAAGGAACGCCTGAGGAAGTTTTTCACAAGACGAAAAAAGAAAGAACGAAGAAGTTCCTCCGCCGCGTGCTGCCTGATTACGGTTATGACATAAAAGAGCGCATAAAGGAGCCTGTCGTATGATTCGTTTAAGCATTTTAGACCAAAGTGTCACCTCGGAAAACCAAACCGCAGAAGAAGCCTTGCGGCAAACGGTGAGATTGGCTCAGGAGGCCGAACAATACGGATATGACCGTTTCTGGGCGGCGGAGCATCATAACAATGAAGAGATAGCGGGATCAGCGCCGGAAATTGTTCTGGGGTATCTTGCCGCAAGCACGAAAAAAATCCGTCTCGCATCCGGCGGGGTGATGCTGCAGCATTACAGTCCTTATAAAGTGGCGGAGCAGTTCCGGGTTCTGTCCGCCCTTGCTCCCGGCCGTGTGGCGCTCGGTGTCGGCAAAGCGCCCGGCGGATTTCAGCTGTCAACCGATGCGCTGCAGCGGGAGCTTATCCAGCCCGCCCGTTTGTTTGAAGAAAAGCTTGAGGAGCTGACTCATTTCATCCGAAATGATTTTCCGGACTCGCACCGCTACGCGTCATTGCGGCCGACGCCGCATACTGAGTATGCGCCTGACATCTTTTTACTCGGCGGCAGCGCGGAAAGCGCGATATCCGCGGCCAAACTCGGCATTTCCTTCGTTTTCGCCTATTTCATAAACGGTGAAGAGGCTGCGTTAGAAAAAGCGCGCCACGCCTTTGACGAGCATCTGCCGAAAGGATCGAAGGCGGAATTTCACCTTGCGCCGATGGTATTTACCGCACATACAAAAGCAGAAGCGGAAAAACACGTCGTATCGCGTGAGTCGGTCAAAATCATTCTCGAAGACGGCAAAAAGGTGAATGTCGGTTCCCGGGAACAAGCGGAAGCGTTTCTTGAACAAGTCACGCAGCCATATAAGCTGATCACACAAAAGACGGGTGTGATTGCCGGGACAAAAGAAGAGACCGCCGCCGAGCTGCGACGATTATCCGTTCAATACAGCATTACCGATTTTGTGATTTTGTCGCCTATCAAAAACGCTGAGGAAAAACGATTGTCTTACCGGCTGTTAAGCGAAGCGGTGCAGCCGGCCCCACAATTATAGGAGGGATGAACATGAGTCATGAAGTAAACGTAGTGGTCTGGAGCAAACAGGGCTGCTCCTATTGTGATGAAGTGAAAGGATATTTGCGGGAAAAAGCCGTGGCATACGAAACAATTGATGTGACAGAGCGGGACGAATTGCGTGACGTGCTGCAGACGAAGTACGGCATCCGTCATGTTCCCGTCGTTGAAATCGGCAGCGGTGACAGCCGTGTGTATCAGGCCGTTACTCAAGTCGGCATTGAACATGTAGAACGGGCGCTTGCCGATTACGAGGGGAAAAAGGGGGTGAGAAAATGAGCCGGACGGATCTAATTCAATTCGGAGTCATGATTCACGGTGTCGGCGGCACAACGGACGGCTGGCGTCATCCCGACGCCGATCCGACAGCAAGCACGAATGCGGCGTTTTACAGGCAAAAAGCGCAGACTGCTGAAAGAGGGCTGTTCAGCTTTGCTTTTATTGCGGACGGCTTGTTCATTTCTGAAAAGTCCATCCCGCATTTCTTAAATCGGTTTGAGCCGATCACTATTTTATCGGCGCTTGCCGCCTCTACAACCCATCTTGGTTTAATCGGCACATTTTCCACCTCGTTCACTGAGCCGTTTACCATCGCAAGACAGCTGATGTCTCTTGACCATATCAGCGGCGGCAGGGCGGGCTGGAATCTCGTCACCTCTCCGCAGGCGGGAGCCGCGCGCAATCACAGCAAAGAAAGCCTTCCCGATCACAGCCGGCGCTACGCCATCGCCCAGGAACATGTGGACGTGGTGCGCGGTCTGTGGAATTCCTGGGAAGAAGATGCCTTCGTCCGCAATAAAGAAACCGGGCAGTTTTTTGACCCTGACAAACTGCATCGCCTGTATCACAAAGGCGAGTATTTTCAAGTGGAGGGCCCGCTGAATATCGGCCGGTCCAAACAGGGAGAGCCGGTCGTTTTCCAAGCGGGGTCTTCAGAAACCGGCCGGTCGTTTGCCGCGAGGAATGCAGATGCAGTCTTTACGCACTCCAATTCACTTGAGGAAACGAAAGCTTTTTATGATGATGTGAAGAAGCGGGGGGCGGATTACGGCCGGGACGCTTCCAAGCTGCGGATCTTTCCGGGAATCAGTCCGATTATAGCCGGCTCACAAGAAGAAGCGGAAGCGAAATATCAGGAATTCGCCGAGCTGATTCCGATAGAGAACGCCGTTAAATATGTGGCCAGATTTTTTGACGATTATGATCTGAGCCGTTTTCCGCTGGATGAGCCGTTTCCTGATTTGGGCGACGTCGGGAAAAACGCGTTTCAAAGCACGACAGACCGTATCAAAAGAGAGGCGAAAGCCAGGAATCTTACGCTGCGTCAAGTGGCGCGCGAAGCCGCGTTTCCGCGAACCAACTTTATCGGGACACCGGAACGTGTGGCATCATTAATTGAAACATGGTTTCAGCGGGAAGCGGCGGACGGGTTTATCATTCACTCTGACATCCCGGGCATGCTTGAAGCCTTTGTAGATCAAGTCATACCGATCCTTCAGGAAAAGGGGCTGTACCGAAAAAGCTATCCGGCGGATACACTGCGGGGGAATCTCGGATTGGATATTCCGGTCTGCAAACCAAATCCGATTTTGAGCAGAAACTAAATGTTTCTGCTTTTTCTGCTGCTTGCCATTCCCGTCATTACAGCCTTTTTTAAAAAATATACTGATTTCGAGATATTATTGTTGCGAAAAGAATTTTTTGTAACTATAATTATTACAGAACTGATCAGTATAAAAAAACATTCATATTTCATAATAAATGTGTGTGTAATTTGAAAACGAAAGGGCTGTTAACAATGGCAAAAGTACTTTATATCACTGCTCATCCTCATGATGAAAAGACATCTTACAGCATGGCGACAGGAAAAGCGTTTATCGATTCTTATAAAGAATCAAACCCGAATGATGAGGTTGTACATATCGACCTTTACAAAGAGAACATTCCTCATATCGATGCGGATGTATTCAGCGGCTGGGGAAAACTTCAATCCGGCACAGGTTTTGAAGAGCTTTCTGAAAACGAAAAAGCGAAAGTCGGCCGTCTGAACGAGCTGAGCGATCAATTCGCGTCAGCTGACAAATACGTATTCGTCACACCGCTTTGGAACTTCTCATTCCCGCCTGTTATGAAAGCGTACCTTGATTCTGTGGCTGTAGCCGGAAAATCATTCAAATATACAGAGCAAGGCCCGATCGGCCTGTTGACTGACAAAAAAGCGCTCCACATTCAGGCGCGCGGAGGCTATTACTCTGAAGGCCCGGCGGCTGACATGGAAATGGGCCACCGTTACATCGGCATCATGATGAACTTCTTCGGCGTTCCTTCTTTTGACGGTTTAATCGTTGAAGGCCATAATGCTGAACCGAATAAAGCACAGCAAATTAAAGAAGATGCGATTGCCCGCGCGAAAGAAGCCGGAAAATCATTCTGATCTTTAAAAAAACCTCCCCGCCGTCGGCAGGGAGGTTTTTTTATATTAAAGGGCAATCGTCCGTTTTTGCTCGCTGCTTTTCATCGCCGCTTCAATGACACGGATGACATCGATGCCTTCTTTTGCCGTAACGGGAAGCTGTTTTCCGTTTAAGATGCTGTCCGCCAGCAGTTTGTAGTACGTAAGGTAAGAGCCGTTCTCAGAGGGGATTGTTTCTGTATGCCTTTTTTCATCCGCTGCGATTGTCAGCTCTCCGAAGTTGTCAGGGTCATCGGCCCCCCAGCTGTCGTCAATCGGCTTTTGGCCGGCTGAAAGCGCCTCTTCCTGTCCGTCCTTTCCGTATTTGATAAAGCTTGCATTCCGTCCGTGAATCTGATAGCGCGGGCCGTTTGCCGCATTCATGGAGCCGGATTGAAGAATGACCTGAAGTTTGCCGTAATGGAGCGCGGCCAGAAAATAATCGACGGTTTCACTGTTGTCCCGCTGTTTCATCACATGTGCCGTGACGGATTCCGGCATTCCGAAAAGCAGGAGTGTCTGGTCAATAATATGTGAACCGAGATCATACAGCGTTCCCGTGGCGGGTCCGCTTTTTTCGCGCCATCTTTCTTGGACAACCGGATTGTACAGATCGTAGTTGACTTGATATGTATGAATGTCTTGAAGCGCCCCGTCCCGAATCAGCTTTTGTATCGTTAAAAAGTCATTGTCCCACCGCCGGTTGTGGTACACGCTCAGTAAGACGCCTTTATTTTCAGCCGTTCTTCTCAGCTCCTCCGCTTCTGCTGAAGTCGCCGTCATCGGTTTTTCCACGACGGTGTGTTTTCCCGCCAGGAGACATTTCATCGCTGATTCATAATGCATTCCGCTCGGTGTCGTAACGATGACGAGATCAATGTCAGGATCACCGGTAATGTCTTCAATCGCGCGCACGGCTTCAGCCCCCGGCAGATCACGTTTGACCTCCTCCGTTCTGGAGGTCATGACTTTTTTGATCTGATAATCATCAAGGACGTCCAAAAGCGGCGCATGAAAGACTTTCCCGGACAAACCATATCCCAATATGCCAACCTGTATCGTTTTCAATGAACTTCCCCCTCATGATATGTGATAACAATATATACCCCGCGGGTGTACTGGTAAAACTTGTGTGTTGAAAATTTTTTACACCGGATTTTCAAGTCTGTATAATGAAGGTAACGAAGAACAAAACCGAGGTGGAAAATGGACAAACATACCGAGCATCAATCGTTAAATCATAAAAGCGCCAAAGAAAAAGACCAGATTCTGAACCGGCTGAAACGGATTGAAGGCCAAGTCAGGGGCATTCAGAATATGGTGGAAAACGAACGATACTGCGTGGATATTCTCGTGCAGATTTCAGCCGTACAGGCGGCCATGCAGAAAGTCGCGTTTCATCTGCTGGAAGATCACGCCCATCACTGCGTAGCCGGCGCCATTGAGAGCGGAAACGGGGAGCAGGCGATTGCCGAGCTGCTTGATGTTGTGAAAAAAATCGCGAAATCGTAAAATAAAATGTTTTGAAATACCCTACAGGGGTATGGTAACATAAAAAAGAAAAAACAAGACGTGGAGGGAATCATCATGGAACAAAAAACACTGCAAGTCGAAGGCATGTCCTGTCAGCACTGCGTAAAAGCAGTAGAGACCGGAGTGGGAGAACTGAACGGAGTGACGGCGGTTCAGGTGAAATTGGAAGCCGGACAGGTGGATGTGACGTTTGATGAGAACAAAGTCTCCGTATCAGATATAAAGGACGCGATTGAAGATCAAGGGTATGACGTCGTATAAGGTTTATCGCGCTTCGGGAACGGGCGCGGTTTTCTTTTATCATAATTATACCCCCATGGGGTTTATGAAGAGAGATGAGGACATTGAGTGAACCGAAAGAGATAACCATTCAAGTGGGGGGCATGACATGCGCCGCCTGCGCTTCAAGAATTGAAAAAGGGCTGAAACGGATGGACGGCGTCAATGACGCTTCCGTCAATCTTGCGCTTGAGACCTCAAATATTTCTTATCAGCCTGACAAAATCGAAGCTGGCGCCATAAAGGATAAAATTGAAAAACTCGGCTATCACGTCGTGACGGAAAAAGCCGATTTTCAGATTGAAGGCATGACGTGCGCCGCTTGCGCCAACCGGATTGAAAAGCGCCTGAACAAAACAGAGGGCGTTGTGAGCGCACCGGTGAATTTCGCCCTGGAAACAGTCACCGTTGAATACAATCCGAAAGAGGTGACACCGAAAGAGCTGAAAGAGACCGTGGCAAAACTCGGCTACAGATTAGACGAGAAGAAGGCGGTTGATGGAGACGGCGGATTATCCCAAAAGGAGAAAGAGCAGCGAAAGCAGCTGATCAGGCTCATATTTTCTGCCGTTCTCTCCTTTCCGCTTTTATGGTCGATGGTCAGCCATTTTTCTTTTACTTCTTTTATCTGGATGCCGGATATCCTGATGAATCCGTGGCTGCAATTCGCGCTTGCCACCCCGGTGCAGCTCGTCATCGGCTGGCCTTTTTATACGGGAGCGTACAAGGCGCTGAGAAACAAAAGCGCCAATATGGATGTTCTCGTTGCGCTCGGAACGACGGCCGCTTACGCGTACAGCCTGTACATGACGATTGCGTCTCTCGGACGAGACGGACATGCGGAAGGGCTTTATTATGAAACGAGCGCCATTTTGCTGACTTTAATTTTGCTTGGAAAGCTTTTAGAGATGAAAGCAAAAGGCCGCTCATCAGAAGCGATTAAAAAGTTAATGAAGCTTCAGGCGAAGACGGCGGCGGTTGAGCGGGACGGCAAAGTACAGGTGATTCCGATTGACGAGGTCCGGACGGGAGATATCGTATACGTGAAACCTGGAGAACGCGTTCCTGTCGATGGCGAAGTGATTGAAGGCCATTCCGCGATTGATGAATCGATGATTACGGGAGAGAGCATGCCTGTCGATAAGTCTCCCGGAAGCACCGTCACCGGGGCGACGATCAATGCAAACGGCTTTCTCAAAATCAAAGCGGTGAATGTCGGGAAAGATACCGCGCTTGCACACATTATTAAAATCGTGGAAGAAGCCCAAGGATCAAAAGCCCCCATTCAGCGGCTCGCGGATCACATTTCAGGCATTTTCGTCCCGATTGTGCTGGGGCTGGCCGTGCTGACTTTTCTCATTTGGTATGTATGGGCGGCGCCGGGACAGTTTTCTGAAGCGATCGGCAAATTCATCGCCGTGCTTGTCATTGCCTGTCCGTGCGCACTGGGCCTCGCCACTCCGACGAGCATTATGGCGGGCTCCGGCCGCGCAGCTGAATTCGGCATTCTCTTTAAAGGCGGGGAGCATCTAGAAAAGACCCAGCGTCTGACGACCATCGTACTGGATAAAACCGGAACGGTGACAAACGGCAGACCGGTGCTGACAGACGCCGTACCGGCAGCGGGAATGAACGAAGAGGAACTCCTGCGGCTGGCGGCGGCCGCCGAAACGGGATCAGAGCACCCGCTTGGAGAAGCCATCGTGTCAGGAGCCGAAAAACGGGGGATTTCTATCCCGAAACTCACCCGGTTTCAAGCCCGGATCGGTTCCGGAATCTATGCAGAGGCTGACGGCAGAACGATTCTAGCCGGATCAAGACGGCTGATGGAATCAGAGCATATTGAACATGAAGCGCTGCTTCCGCACATGGCCCGCTTGGAGGCGGAAGGAAAAACGGTGATGCTTATTGCGGCAGACGGCAAAGCGGCGGGGCTTATCGCAGTCGCCGATACGATCAAAGAAACATCTCCGGCCGCGGTGAAACGTCTGAAGGATATGGGACTTGACGTCATCATGATGACCGGTGACAACAAAAAGACCGCGGAAGCCATTGCAAAAGCCGCGGGCATCGGCAGCGTGATCGCAGAAGTGCTTCCCGAACAAAAGGCGGCGGAAATTTCCCGGCTGCAAAAAGAAGGCCGGCGCGTGGCGATGGTCGGTGACGGCATCAATGATGCTCCGGCGCTGGCTGTGGCCGATATCGGGATGGCCATCGGCACCGGCACCGATATCGCAATGGAAGCAGCGGACATTACGCTGATCCGCGGAGACCTGAACGGCATTGCCGACGCCATCGGCATGAGCAGGCTGACTATGAGAAACATCAAGCAGAATTTAGGCTGGGCATTGGGCTACAACAGCATCGGCATTCCGATTGCGGCAGCCGGCTTTCTGGCTCCGTGGGTGGCAGGCGCCGCCATGGCATTCAGCTCGGTATCGGTCGTGCTTAATGCCTTGCGTTTACAGAAGGTGAAAAAAGACAAAATCGGCTGATGCCGGTTTTGTCTTTTTTATTGACACTTTATTCAAAGCCTGCATATAATAGAGAAAACACTTATATGAATATATGCTCATATATATAATTTCGTTTAGCTGTATTGATGTTATGGGAATCCTATTACGGAAAGTAGGGTGAGTCGAAAATGAAAGCAGCCAAAGGTGAATTTGTATTAGACGGACTTGATTGCAGCAACTGTGCAAAAAAAATAGAAAACGGCGTAAAAGCCATTGACGGCATAGACGGCTGTGCTGTCAATTTTGCGGCAAGCACCATCACGGTCTCAGCCGGCGGGAAAAACGAGCAATGGATGAAAGACGAAGTCGCGAAAAAAGTAAAGTCCATTGATCCTCATGTGACCGTTCGTTCGAAGCACGAAGACAAACCCGGCGGGGATGAATACCGCAAAAAGCTGCAGCTGATGTTAGTGAGATTGGCGGCAGGCGCCGTTTTGGCCGTCATCGCTTACTTCGCGCACACGGGCGCCGTCCTTGAGTTTCTGCTCTTTTTTGCTTCATATTTGATCATCGGCGGCGATATCGTAGCCAGAGCGGGAAAAAATATTGTCCGCGGCCAGGTATTTGATGAGCATTTTCTGATGGCGCTTGCCACAATCGGCGCATTTATCATTCATCAATATCCGGAAGGCGTCGCGGTCATGCTGTTCTACCAGATCGGTGAATTGTTTCAGGGAGCGGCCGTCAGCCGATCCAGAAAATCGATCAGCGCGTTATTGGACATCCGTCCTGAGTACGCCAATGTGAAAACGGAAAACGGCATGGCTGCCGTTCCCCCGCAGGACGTCAAAGTCGGACAGGTCATCATCGTGAATCCCGGAGAACGGATTCCGCTGGACGGAAAGGTGCTGAGCGGTTCCTCGATGGTTGATACATCCGCTTTAACGGGCGAATCCGTGCCGAGAAAAGCGGAGCCGGGGCAAGAGGTGATGGCCGGATTTATGAATCAGAACGGCGTGCTTCATATTGAAACCTCTAAAGGGTATGAAGACTCTGCCGTGTCAAAAATATTGAATCTGGTCGAAAATGCGGCCGGACGCAAAGCGAAAACGGAAAACTTTATTACGAAGTTTGCCAAGTACTATACACCGGCCGTTGTCATTGTTGCGGTGCTTCTCGCCTTTTTACCGCCGCTTCTCGTGCCTTCAGCCGCGCTATCCGACTGGGTGTACCGCGCGCTGATTTTCCTTGTGATTTCTTGTCCGTGCGCACTCGTCGTCTCCATTCCGCTCGGGTTTTTCGGCGGTATCGGGGCTGCGTCTAAAGCAGGGGTGCTCGTGAAAGGCAGCAACTATTTAGAAGCGCTCAATCAGGTGGCATACGCCGTGTTTGATAAAACGGGAACCTTAACGAAAGGCAATTTCGCCGTGACTGATATCAAACCGGCGGCAGGATTTACGAATGACAGCCTGCTTCATGCAGCCGCGCTTGCAGAAGTCCATTCCAATCATCCGATTGCTTCTTCCATCCGTGAAGCTTACAATCAACCGTTAGCGGCTGAGGAGATTGAAGAATATGAAGAAATACCCGGACACGGCATTCGGGTGAAAACCGGCGGATCAACGATTTTGGCCGGAAATCAAAAACTGATGGCAAAAGAACAAATCGCTTCCGGCACAGCTGAAAATAACGGAACCGTCGTTTATGTCGCCGTTGATCAGCAGTATGCGGGGGCGATCGTGATCGCAGATGAAATCAAAGAGGACGCCAAACAGGCCATTGCCAATTTAAAAGCGCTCGGCGTGAAGCGGACAGTGATGCTGACGGGTGATTCAAAGCAGACCGGAGAAGCTGTCGGCCGAGAGCTCGGTATTGATGACGTGTACACAGAGCTTTTGCCGGGTGACAAGGTAGACCGCGTCGAAGAACTTGAAGCGGCGCTTTCACCGAATGAAAAACTGATGTTTGTCGGCGACGGGATTAATGATACGCCTGTGCTTGCCAGAGCTGACATCGGAGCTGCCATGGGGGCTCTCGGTTCTGATGCCGCCGTCGAAGCGGCCGATGTCGTCCTGATGACAGACCAGCCGTCAAAAGCAGCCGAAGCCATCCGGATTGCACGCCGCACACGCCGGATCGTCTGGCAGAACATCGGATTTGCTTTAGGTGTAAAAATCATTTTTCTCCTGCTTGGCGCATTCGGATTCGCCACCATGTGGGAAGCGGTCTTTTCAGATGTAGGCGTCACGCTGATCGCCGTTGCCAACGCGATGCGCGTCATGAGAGTGAAAGCGGAATAATTGTCAAAGATAATTCGTTTTTCAGGGTTTTCTTAAACAAGGTTGTCTTGGTAAAATAGAGAAGCGGGCCATCCGGCATCCGCTTCTTTTTTATTTTAAAAACAATGAGGTGTCTGAGTGAAAAAGAAACAATCGTCTGCGAAATTTGCGGTGATTCTGACGTTAATCGTTGTCGTTTTATTTGCGGCCATCGTAATTATTAACAACCAAACGGAAAAAGCGGGCGAAACAGTCGCCGAACAGCCTTCCATTAAAGGACAGCCCGTGCTCGGCAAAGACAGCGCGCCTGTTACGGTAGTTGAATTCGGAGATTACAAATGTCCGTCATGCAAAGTATTTAACAGCGATATCTTTCCGAAAATCAAAAAAGATTTTATTGATAAAGGCGACGTGAAATTTTCATTTGTGAACGTCATGTACCACGGAAGCGGCTCGCGTCTGGCGGCACTTGCTTCAGAAGAGGTGTGGAAGGAAGACCCGGCATCATTCTGGACTTTCCATGAGAAGCTGTTTGAAGAGCAGCCGTCAAGCGAACAGGAATGGGTCACGCCTGCATTGCTTGAAAAAACGGTCAAAAGCACCGCGAAAAAGGTTGATCCTGACAAGCTGAAGGAAAACCTTGATAAAGAGACTTTTGCAAAAGAGCTGAAAGCTGACACTGACCTGAATGATAAATTAAACATTACGGCGACACCGACGATTTACGTAAATGACAAAGTGATTAAAGACTTCTCTGATTATGAGGAGATTTCAAAAACGATTAAGAAAGAGCTGAAAAATGAAAAATAGAATCGTATTTTTATATGCTTCTTGGGTGATAGCTCTTGCTGCCATGCTCGGCAGCCTTTATTTCAGCGAGATCAGAAAATTCATACCGTGCGAGCTGTGCTGGTATCAAAGAATTCTCATGTATCCGCTTGTCCTGATTTTAGGAATCGCCACCTTCCAGGGTGACACGCGCGTGAAAAAATATGTGCTGCCGATGGCCGTCATCGGCGCGTTTATATCGATCATGCATTACCTTGAGCAGAAGGTGCCCGGTTTCAGCGGCATCAAGCCGTGTGTCTACGGCGTGCCTTGCTCATCTGAATATATTAACTGGTTCGGTTTCATTACCATTCCTTTCTTGGCATTGACGGCATTTATTCTCATTATTATCTGCATGTGTTTTGTCAAAACGGAACGCACGGCAAAATAAAGAGCCTGCTCCATGGGGAGCGGCTCTTTTTCTATTATCTGTACCAAGCTTTGTTTGTCGCAATCTGTCTGTTATGGGAGCTGTCCCAAATATCCACGGAATAGGCATAATCATAATTCATGACGCAGCGGATGCCGCTGCCTTGGGCGTCATGCTGAAGTCCGAAGTTATGGGAAAACTCGTGCTGTGCCGCTTTCGCCGTGTTGGCCGTTCCTTGATCAAGGTTCACGCTGAAAGCCGGGCCGCTCGGTTTGCCGTTATATACATACGCGATACCGCCGGCGTCAAAACTTGATTTTGCGGTAAAACCGACGACAAAATGATAATTTTGATTTCTGAAGCTGCTTTGGAGATTCGATAAAATCTGAGAACTGTTTGAGCCGGAGGAATTCCAAGCCTGCACGGCCTGTACGACGAAATCAATGTTGTGATCACGGTTAAAAGCGACATCCGCCTGCTCCACGATCTGGACGATTCGCGTTTGCCAGTCGCTGTATTTGGCGCGGTATTCAGCGTCCGCCACCGCCAGCACTCTGACCTTCTGGGAGCCCGTGCTGGCTTTAGTTGAGGCTTTATCCTGACTGACATTGGCATTGAATCGTTTCGTGCCGACCTGCTTGCCGTTCTCATCCAGAATTTTTGTGTCAACCGTCTGTTCAACTTGGACCGGGCCCTTCAGATCTTTAAAATGATCGGCTTTCGGAAGCGGGTCCGTATATACCGTTTTCGCCGGCTCCGCATGAGTGTGCGAATGCGTATGGCTTTCGGCTGACGGCAGGCCGGGAATTAATCCGGCGGCCAATAAAACAGGAAAAACAAGTGAACTGATTTTCATCTCATAACCCCCTTTTTGTTAGAGAAAGTATTCAATGAAACTTCCAATAAACCTTCCATTAAAGTATAAAATAGGAAAATATTCTCGCTCTCAGCGGTTGCGGGTGAGGTTGTCCCGGATTAGGAATCAGAATCTTTCAAAAATAAGGTTGATTTTAAGAGAAAGCGATTATAAAATCTAATGGTCGTCAGAAAATTTAACAAATAAAAAGGAGCATATGGAATGGCCTGGGAGCTGCTTAGTGTAATCGGCATCATTGCGTTTGCGGTCAGCGGAGCGATTGTTGCGATGGAAGAGGAGTATGATATTTTAGGCGTGTATATCTTGGGGATTGTAACGGCGTTCGGCGGCGGAGCCATCCGAAACCTGCTGATCGGTGTTCCGGTCTCCGCCTTGTGGGAGCAAGGCGCTTTTTTTCAAATCGCTCTCGCATCAGTTACGATTGTCTTTTTGTTTCCGAAGCTGCTGTTAAGGCATTGGAGTAAATGGGGCAACCTATCCGATGCCATTGGGCTTTCGGCGTTTGCCATCCAAGGCGCTTTATATGCTGTGAAAATGGGCCATCCGCTCAGTGCGGTGATTGCGGCAGCGGTCCTGACCGGCAGCGGGGGCGGCATCATACGGGATCTGCTCGCGGGCAGAAAGCCGCTTGTGCTCAAGGCGGAAATATATGCAGTCTGGGCCGCGCTCGGAGGGTTAATCGTGGGCCTCGGCTGGGCCGGGGATGCCGCCGGTTTGTATGTGCTGTTTCTTGTGCTTGTGGCATGCCGCATCTGCAGTTATGTGTTCAGGTGGCGCCTGCCGATTCGTTCCTATCATATAGAACAGTAAAAAAACCGATTTCACAAACGAAATCGGTTTTTTTGCATAACGACTTCTGATAAAAAAAGACGCCCGATATGATAAGAAAAAGGGTATTTGACCATAATGCTGAATAATATGTTGCATATATGTTTGTATGATGAAAGCCGGACTTGTCAGCTTGATGTCGGAGGTGCCGCTGATGGCAAAACGTGATAAAGAGTGGAAAGAAGAGCAGGAAAGAATCAATTTTGTCATGAAGGAACTGGAACAGAAACAAACTCATCTTGAAGCCTCATCGGGCGGATTAAAGCAGGATATTGTCGGCCTGAGAAAAACGTTTTGGGATGATGTCACCGTGAATATGGATGACGCCCATGAAGCGGCTGAGACATTTTCAAGCATTAAACAGCAGGCGGAAATGCTTTCAGAACGTGAACGGACGCATCGGCTTCAATACCGGCAGCTTCAAAAAATCCAAAAGCTGAAAACCTCTCCTTACTTCGGCCGTGTCGACTTTATGGAAAAAGGGGAGTCCTCTTCCGAGCGGATTTATATCGGGCTGACTTCTTTGATGGATGAAAACAACGAGCAATTTCTCATTTATGATTGGCGCGCGCCCATCTCATCTCTTTACTATCAATATTCCCCGGGAAAAGCCCGCTATGAAGTTCCGGAAGAAACGATAGAGGGAGACATCACACTGAAGCGGCAGTTTATCATTAAAAACGGGACGCTTAAAGCGATGTTTAACACGGATATGACGATTGGTGACGAAATGCTGCAAGAGGTGCTGAGCGGCCATTCCGGACAGCATATGAAAAACATCGTGTCAACCATCCAAAAAGAACAGAACGAAATCATCCGGGATGAAAAAAGCAAATATCTCAT
Organism: Bacillus sp. YH3-2-B2; assembly: GCF_053663335.1. Lineage (NCBI taxonomy): Bacteria > Bacillati > Bacillota > Bacilli > Caryophanales > Bacillaceae > Bacillus > Bacillus sp. YH3-2-B2. The sequence goes on from NZ_JBSJQE010000002.1 coordinate 750,568, forward strand.
CGTTCAGGGAGCCGCCGGAAGCGGGAAAACATCCGCGGCGCTTCAGCGGGCCGCTTACTTGCTGTACCGCGGGCGCGGGGTGCTTGATGCCCGTCAGATTGTATTGTTTTCCCCGAACATTTTGTTCAACAGTTATGTGTCCGCCGTATTGCCGGAATTGGGAGAAGAGAATATGGAGCAGGCCACCTTTCAGGAATATATCATCCGCCGTCTCGGACGAAAGTTTGATTGTGAAAGCCCGTACGAGCAGCTTGAATATTGCCTGACTGAACAAAATAAGGACGCACTTTCCGTAAGGCTCGCAGCCATTGCTTACAAAGCGTCATCAGCTTTTCAGGCCATGATTGACCGCTATGCCGGCTCGCTTTCGGTCTCGGGCCTGAAATGTAAACAGATCAGCTTCCGGGGAGACATCCTGATTTCAAAAGAGCGGATTGAAGCCTATTTTTATTCGCTTGATCAGCAGCTGCCGATTCCGAACAGAGCGGAGCTGACGGCGGAATGGCTTCTCGCGGAAATCAGCACTCTCGAAAAAAAGGAGCGTAAGAAGGAATGGGTCTTGCAGGAGAGCGAGCTGCTTGATAAGGAAGACTATGCTGAGGTTTATCAAACACTCAAGAAGCAGGCGGCAGATGATGAACCTGCATTTGACGACCATCAGCGCGAACAGCGCCTGCTTGGCGCCATTATTGTCGGCAAAGCCTTTAAACCGATTAAGCAGGCCGTCAGACGGCTCGGCTTTCTCGATATAAAACGGATGTATCTCCGGCTGTTTTCAGACTGGGGAGCTGATGAAAAGCCCGATCATTGGGAGAGCATCGGCGCTTTGACCAGAAACGCATTTGCAGAACGGTCGCTTCCGTATGAAGATGCCGCTCCGTATCTGTATTTGCAGGATCTGTTAGAAGGAAAAAGAAAAAACACACAAATGAAGCACGTCTTCATTGATGAAGCGCAGGATTATTCCCCATTTCAGCTCACATATATTCAAAGCATCTTCCCGGCGGCAAAGATGACGGTGCTCGGTGATGTCAGCCAGTCGATTTATGCCCACACCATTACGGGCCCTTCTTCCCTCGCCGGCTGCTTTCGCAATGGTGCAGAAAAGTATGTCAGCCTGAAGCGGACTTACAGATCGACGCGGCAGATTGTTGAATTTACGAAAGCGCTGCTGGCTGACGGCGATGACATTGAGCCTTTTAACCGGAACGGGGAAAAACCGCGTGTTTTGCGGACGGATACAGAAAATGCGCGGCGGGAACAATTGGCGGATACAATCCGGGAGCTCAGACAAAAAGGCTGGGAGACGGTCGCCGTCATCTGCAAAACGGCCGCGGAAGCCAAAAAAGTGTTTCAGGCAGTCAGCGCCGAGAGCGGTGTCCGCTTGATCAATAAAGAAAACCAGCCTTTTCAAAAAGGGGTATGCGTCATTCCCGTTTATTTGGCAAAAGGCATTGAGTTTGACGCCGTCATTGCCGCTGACGCCTCTGCTGCCCAGTACAATAGCGAACATGACCGTAAGCTGTTATATACGGCCTGTACGCGGGCGATGCATCATTTGACCGTATTGTCTCCGGGAGAACCCTCTCCTTTTATAAAAGAAGTGCCCGCCGGCTTATTCGTATAAGCCCTTTGCCGAGTGCAAAGGGCTTTTTATCATTAGTAATCTTAATCGTTGTCATCATGATTATATATTTTACTTACATACAAACTTTCGGTAAAGTTTCAATTAGAATATTATTTTGACAATTCCTATAGAAATAACGTACGTTACGTTTAATTCCTTGTGAGGTGGATATCGTTGCAACTTCAGGTCATGAACAGTCCGTTTAATCAGGAGCAGGCAGAGCTCCTTAACCGCCTTCTGCCGACCTTGACAGAATCACAGAAAATCTGGCTGAGCGGTTATTTGGCTGCGGCCCGGTCCGAATCCGGTGAAACAGCCGCGCCCGCTGCTCCGGCTCCTGCAGAAAGCCCGGCAGTCTCGAAAGAAGTGACCGTATTATACGGATCGCAAACGGGAAATGCGGAAGGTCTTGCGAAACAGACGGTAAAGACGCTTGAGGAACGGGGATTCCAGGTCACCGTCGCGTCGATGAACGATTTTAAGCCGAATAATCTGAAAAAAGTAAACAATTTACTGATCGTGGTGAGCACGCACGGAGAAGGCGATCCGCCGGATAACGCGCTGGCCTTTCATGAATTTCTTCACGGCAGACGCGCGCCGAAGCTTGAAGCGCTCCGTTACTCCGTTTTGGCGCTCGGGGACAGCTCGTATGAATTTTTCTGCCAGACCGGCAAAGAGTTTGACGAGCGTCTTCAAGAGCTCGGCGGCACCCAGCTTGCGCCGCGGGTTGATTGCGATCTTGATTATGATGAGCCGTTTTCGGAATGGCTTGACGCGGTTATCGGCGGTTTGAACGAAGGAGCGGGAAATCAAACAGCCGAAGCGCCTGCCGAGACGCCCGCTCTCGGTGAATCCGTATATTCCAGAACGAACCCGTTTCGGGCGGAGGTTCTTGAGAACATCAATCTGAACGGACGCGGTTCGAATAAAGAAACACGTCATCTTGAGCTTTCGCTTGAAGGATCGGGCCTCGCGTATCAGCCCGGAGACAGCCTCGGCATCTATCCGGAAAATGATCCGGCGCTCGTTGATGAGCTGATCAATGAGCTGAAATGGAATCCGGAACAGGAAGTGGCGGTGAATAAACAAGGAGAGCGCCGTCCGCTGAAAGACGCGCTTACTTCTCATTTTGAAATTACCGTCTTAACAAAGCCGCTTTTGCAAAAGGCCGCACAGTTTACGGCTGATCAAAAGCTGAGTGAACTTCTGGCCGAAGGAAACGAAGAGCAGCTGAAAGCATACACCAACGGCCGTGATCTGCTTGATCTCGTCCGGGATTTCGGTCCGTGGGAAGCTTCCGCGGAAGACTTTCTTTCCATCCTACGTAAAATGCCGGCCCGGCTCTATTCGATCGCAAGCAGTTTAGAAGCGAATCCGGAAGAGGTGCATCTGACAATCGGAGCGGTCAGATATGACGCGCACGGCAGAGAACGCAAAGGCGTGTGCAGCATTTTGTGTGCGGAAAGACTCCAGCCGGGAGATACGCTTCCGATTTACATTCAGCACAACCAAAACTTCAAGCTGCCGGAAAACCCGGATACACCGATCATTATGGTCGGGCCGGGGACAGGCATCGCACCGTTCCGTTCCTTTATGCAGGAGCGTGAAGAAACCGGAGCTGAAGGGAAAACATGGCTGTTTTTCGGGGATCAGCACTTTGTCACTGATTTTCTGTACCAGACGGAATGGCAAAAATGGCTGCAAAACGGTGTTCTCACAAAAATGGACGTCGCTTTTTCCCGGGATTCGGAGGAAAAAGTATATGTGCAGCACCGCATGAAAGAACAAAGCAAAGAGCTGTATGAATGGCTGCAGCAGGGAGCCGCCGTATACATCTGCGGTGATGAACAGCATATGGCGCATGACGTGCACCAGGCGCTTCTCGATATCATTCAGGAAGAAGGCGGCATGAGCCGTGAAAAAGCGGAAAGCTTCCTGGCAGACATGCAGCAGAAAAAACGCTATCAGCGTGACGTATATTGATTTTGGTTTGAAAGGAGCTTATTCAGCATGGTGAACAACATTTTAAAAGCGCCGGAAGGCCCTCCAAGTGATGTTGAGGAAATTAAAGAAAAAAGTGATTATTTGCGCGGCACATTGAAAGAAGTCATGCTCGACCGGATTTCAGCCGGCATCCCGGACGATGACAACCGGCTGATGAAGCATCACGGAAGCTACTTGCAGGATGACCGCGATCTCCGTAATGAACGTCAAAAACAAAAGCTTGAACCGGCTTATCAGTTCATGCTGCGCGTCCGGATGCCAGGCGGCGTGTCAACTCCGGAACAATGGCTTGTCATGGATGAACTGGCGCAAAAATACGGAAACAATACATTGAAGCTGACAACGCGTGAAACGTTCCAAATGCACGGAATTTTAAAATGGAACATGAAAAAAACGATTCAGAAAATCAATGCGGCGCTGCTTGATACCATTGCGGCCTGCGGAGATGTCAACCGAAACGTCATGTGCGCTTCAAATCCGCACCAGTCTGAAATTCATGCGGAAGTATACGAATGGTCGAAGAAATTGAGCGATGACCTTCTTCCGCGCACGAGAGCCTATCATGAAATCTGGCTTGATGAGGAACGTGTGGCGGGAACTCCTGACACGGAAACGGAACCGATGTACGGGCCGCTGTATTTGCCGCGGAAATTCAAAATCGGAATCGCCGTGCCTCCGTCCAATGATATCGATGTCTTTTCTCAAGATCTCGGCTTCATTGCCATCGTGGAGGAAGGCCGTCTTATCGGATTCAACGTGGCAATCGGCGGCGGTATGGGAATGACGCACGGCGATACGGCCACTTATCCGCAGCTTTCAAAAGTCATCGGCTTCTGCAAACCGGAGCAGCTGTATGATGTAGCGGAAAAAACCATTACAATTCAGCGCGATTACGGAAACCGTTCCGTCAGAAAGAATGCCCGATTCAAGTACACCGTTGACCGTCTCGGGCTGGAAAACGTAAAAGCCGAGCTGGAAAACCGCCTCGGCTGGCAGCTGGATGAAGCGAAACCTTATCATTTTGACCATAACGGCGACCGTTACGGATGGGTGAAGGGCGTAAAAGGGAAATGGCACTTTACGATGTTTATCGAAGGCGGCCGCGTCACGGACTATGAGAATTATAAGCTGATGACGGGATTGCGTGAAATCGCCAAAGTCCATACAGGGGATTTCCGTCTCACTTCTAATCAAAACCTGATTATCGGCAATGTCTCGAGCCAGAAAAAGAAACAAATCAGCGCATTAATCGAACAATACGGTCTGACAGACGGCCGGCAGCATTCCGCCCTCCGCCGCAGTTCAATGGCTTGCGTCGCGCTTCCGACATGCGGGCTCGCCATGGCCGAAGCCGAGCGGTATCTGCCGAAATTGATTGATAAGATTGAAGACATTATTGACGAAAACGGGCTGCGGGATGAAGAAATCACCATCCGTATGACCGGGTGCCCGAATGGCTGCGCCCGCCATGCACTCGGCGAAATCGGATTTATCGGAAAGGCGCCCGGAAAATATAATATGTATTTAGGAGCGGCGTTTGACGGCAGCCGTTTGAGCAAAATGTACCGGGAAAATATCGGTGAAGAGGAAATTCTGAGTGAGCTTCGCACTATTCTCCCGCGCTACGCGAAAGAGCGTGAGGAAGGCGAACACTTCGGCGATTTCGTCATCCGCGCCGGCATCATTAAAGCGACGACAGACGGCACGAATTTTCACGAATAAGATGAGCTCTTAAAACCAAGGATAGAGACACACTGGCGGTGGTTCTCTATCCTTTGCTAAGCAGCATAAACGCTGCACCGCGTCATGAAACAGATGACGCAGCTTGCGAAAAAGCCTGTTTTCAGAGAAAACAGGCTTTTTCTTTTTCCGGAAAAAATGTAGCCGAAGGCAAAAAAAGTTCGCCGTGAGCGCGTTATGAGAAATTTTAAATAAAAACGGGTAAAATAAAAGAAGAATGGTTGCGTGCGGAAAATATATTGAATCTGCCCGATCATCGGCTCCGGCCTTTGACAAGGGCAGAGAACAGACAATAATGATATGATGCAGCAGATGAAGGAGGTCAGCTTTGGACATATTTTTAGTCGTACTCGTACTTTTAACCATTATCGCGATCTCAAATATCGTAAATCGGTTTGTCCCCTTTATCCCGGTGCCTTTGATTCAGGTGGCGCTCGGTATCATTGCGGCGTCATTTCCGCAGGGGCTTCATTTTGAACTGAATACTGAATTGTTTTTTGTTTTGTTTATCGCGCCGCTGCTTTTTAACGATGGAAAACGGACGCCGCGTGCGGAACTTTGGAATTTAAGAGCGCCGATTCTGCTGCTTGCGCTCGGGCTCGTGTTTGCCACGGTGATTGTCGGCGGTTACACGATTCATTGGATGATTCCGAGCATTCCGCTGGCCGCCGCGTTCGGGCTGGCGGCGATCCTGTCACCGACTGACGTCGTCGCGGTCAGCGCGCTGTCAGGGCGTGTGAAGATGCCAAAAGGCATTCTGCGTCTCCTTGAAGGAGAAGGACTGATGAATGACGCATCCGGCCTGGTCGCTTTTAAATTTGCGATTGCGGCGGCCGTGACGGGCGCATTTTCGCTGGCGCAGGCCGCCTTCAGTTTCGTTCTGATTTCAGCCGGCGGTTTACTCAGCGGTGTCGTCATTTCTTTTTTGATTATCCGTTTCCGGCTGTTTATGCGGCGCCTCGGCATGCAGGATGTCACGATGCATATGCTGATTCAAATTCTGACGCCGTTCGTCATCTATCTCGCGGCTGAAGAAATCGGCGTTTCCGGCATTTTAGCGGTTGTGGCCGGCGGCATCACGCATGCGGTGGAGCAGGACCGTCTTGAATCAACGATGGTCAAACTGCAAATCGTCTCTTCAAGTACGTGGAATATTATTTTGTTCATTCTGAACGGTCTTGTTTTCGTTATTTTAGGTGCGCAAATACCGGACGTGGTTTCCGTCATCTTTAATGATACCGCGTTTAACAATATGATGGTCATCGGGTATATTATCGTCATTACGCTGACGTTAATGATTCTCAGGTTTTTGTGGGTGCTGTTTTTTTGGAACGGCAAGTGGTTTTTTAACAAGGATCAGAGCATTTATAAACCCGGCCTGCGCTCGACCCTGCTGATTTCGGTTTCAGGCGTCAGGGGAGCGGTCACGCTTGCGGGTTCCTTTTCCATTCCTTACGTGCTCTCTGACGGCTCACCGTTTCCTGAACGGAATTTGATTCTCTTTTTAGCCGCGGGCGTTATTTTGTGCACATTGGTGCTGGCGACAATCGTACTGCCGATTTTGACAGATAAGCCGGAAGACAATGTGAAAGAGAAGAAAGTCAAATTGCTGACAGCGAGACGGAAGCTGATAAAAGCTGCCTTAACCGCCATTAAAGAAAATATGAATGAGACAAACAAAACGGCTTCTTTTGCGGTCATTGCCGAATACAATGAGAAAATGAAAAATCTCAGGTTTCAGCAGTTCACCGTCAAAAATCGCACGAAAAAAGATGAGCGGAAAGTCCGCGCCCAAGGGATACAGGCAGAACAGGAAGAATTGCTGCGGCTGATTGAGCGGGGCGACATACCGGAAGAAACGGCTGACAGCCTTCAGGAACGGTTTGATGAACTGGAAGTGCTGTATACGAATCCGTTTAAAGTCGGCTTATCTAAGAAAAAGCTGAAACGCCTGATGTACTGGATCTTTTTCGGTGAACATAAAAAGCCGGAAATGTCGATTTTAAATGAAGAAGGTCTCATTCGCTCCACAAGGGTTAAAACGGCAAAAGCGGCCATTGAAAGCCTGAAAAAACACATGACTGAAGAAAATAAAGATGTGACGCTTGCCGTCATTTCCTTTTACAATCACTTGATTTTCAGGCTGGGGCACTCGTATCACGAACAGAATCCGAGCCGCCGTTTTGAAAATCAAAAACTCGAAATCAAACTGCGGGCCGTACAGGCCATCCGCAACGAAATCCAAACATTATTCGAAGAGCGGGAAATTTCCCGCGACATGTCGCATGAGCTTCGCCAATACATCAATGATGTGGAAGCGGCCATGCTTGACGGAGATGAATAAAAAAAGTCCGGCATCTGTTCGCCGGACTTTTTTAGATTACGGACGATGGAATTCGACGTGATCGCCGTCGCGGTCAAACCAGCCTCTGAAGGCCCAGTTGATCCAGCCGCCATCTCCTTTGTTGGTGAAGCTTCCGTCTTCAAACACCCAAATGCCGTACGTGATGCCGTCATAAACGGCGGAACCGTAAAACTGAACGCCGTTAAAATGATCTTCATATTCCTGGCTTAAATTAAACACCATGACATTATATTTTTGTCCGGAAGCGTAGAATGAAGATTCCATTAAGTTTTTGACGAAGCCGTCACGGTTTTGCGCCGACTTAATCGCGTCAGCAATCGAATTGCCGATGCCGAGCAGGTCAACGTCAATGTTTAATCCGACATCTTTTGCTGAGACATCTGATGTTTGCTGAGCCATGTTTTGAGGAGCCGGGTTTTCTTTTGCGGATACAAAGGACAGAGGAGTCAGAGACAAAGCGGCGCCAAGGGCAACGGACATCGGGATACGCATACGTTTCATATGATTTCCTCCTTCAATTGTGTGGTGGCTACAGTAGCGATTTACCCGGACAGTTACCCAATTAACCGGAATTTTTGAAAAATAGGAAAATAATAACGTTGGTGGTACTTGGGCACTAAAGATGGTTTTTGTGATAATGATGAGCGTATAATTGGTTTCTTACGGCGGAAATGTGAGATAATAATAACCGTTTACATAATGACTAGAAAGGATGGTTCAACGTGGCAAAAAGCTTAAAAGATACTGTAAAGCTTCATAATGGCGTTGAAATGCCGTGGTTCGGCCTTGGCGTCTTCAAGGTGGAAAACGGAAGCGTAGCGGCGGACTCCGTCGAAGCGGCAATCAGAAACGGCTACCGCAGCATTGATACGGCGGCTATTTATAAAAATGAAGAGGGTGTCGGCGAAGGCATCAGAGCTGCGGGCGTTGCCAGAGAAGAGCTGTTCATCACGTCAAAAGTGTGGAATGAAGATCAAGGATACGAAACGACACTTGACGCGTTTGAGAAAAGCCTTGAGCGCCTCGGCCTCGATTACCTCGACCTTTACCTGATTCACTGGCCGGGCAAGGATAAATATAAAGACACATGGCGCGCTCTTGAAAAGCTGTACAAAGACGGAAAAATCCGCGCCATCGGCGTCAGCAACTTCCAAGTGCATCATTTAGAAGAACTGCTGAAAGATGCTAAAATCAAGCCGATGGTCAACCAGATTGAATTCCACCCGCGCCTGACTCAAAAAGAAGTAAGAGATTTCTGCAAAGCGCAGGGCATTCAAGTGGAAGCGTGGTCTCCATTGATGCAGGGACAGCTCCTTGATAACGAAGTGCTGTCACAAATTGCGGAAAAACATAACAAATCGGTTGCTCAAGTGATTTTGCGCTGGGATCTTCAGAACGAAGTCGTTACCATTCCGAAATCGATTAAAGAGCACCGCATCATAGAAAATGCCGATATTTTTGATTTCGAACTGTCACAGGAAGAAATGGAAAAGATCAGCGCATTGAACAAAGACGAGCGTGTCGGACCGAATCCGGACGAGCTTCTGTTCTAAGAAAAAACAGCCCTTTACGGGGCTGTTTTTCTTTACATAAATGTCTGTGTCTGACGTTTTACGCTGAACCTGTATGCGGCTATTAATAACAGGGCGGCGGCGAAGGCTCCCAAAATGATGATGTTCAGCGTCAGGCTTTGGAGCGTGCGGCCGTGCTGTAATTGATCGACCGTATCAAGCACCCAGCGCTGAGGCAGAAATTCGGCGATTGTCTGCACTGTTTTCGGCATAATATTGCCCGGAAAAAAGCAGCCGGCGAGCAAGCATGTCGGCACGACGATCAAATTCAAAAGCGCCGATGCCGAAGCGCTGCTGTTGGAAAAACCGACGGCAATAAAGGCGATCCCGATTGCGCTTAATGCAAACAGCATCATCAGGACGAACAGCTGCCACAGCGGGAATGACGGATGAATATGAAAAGCGGCGCCCATAAAGAGAACGGCGAATAGAATTTGGACGGCCATGATAATTATATTCACTGCTGCATTTGCCAATACATACTGCTTTGACGTGATCGGCGTTGACAGAAGCCTGTAGTACGTCCTGTTTTCTCTTTCTTTAATCATCAGTTCCGTCAGGTTGCCGGCGGAATAGAGCATAATGATAATGAGATACCCGATGACTGAGTAAGTCATTTCTTTATGGTTCGAAGTATCTTTCAAAACAGCGGACTCCGTTTGAATCGGAGAATGCTTGAAATCGGCGTACATCGCCTGAAAGGCTTTCTCGTCTCCGCCGGAAGATTTGCCGATTGAGGCGGCGCTGTTCATATAATTGTACAAATAAGAGCTGACATATCCGGTGACCTGGGCGCCCTTCAGCGAGGTCATGCCGATGTGAGACGGTTTCCCGTCTTTTACGCTTTGGGAGAAGCCTTTTTCAAACGTAATGAGCGCCTCCATTTTTCCTGAAGCGATCTTTGATGAGGCGGACGCAGCCGTTTCCTCCGAAATCTTCACATGATCCAGTCCTTTTAAAAACGTGACCGTATTCTGTGCCACTTCTCCGCCGTCTTGATTGAGAATGCCGATATTGAGCGTTTCGGCTCCGCCGTTGGCATTGGTCATGAAGGAGAGGAAGACGCCGATCAGCGGAGCCCCGATATAAAGAATGAGCTGTTTTTTGCTTTTTGTAATTCCTTTGAGAGTGTGTGCAAACAGCCACCAGAAGTTTTTCATATTACAGTCCCTCCCGTCTTTGAAACGTAAATGCGGCGATCAGCAAAAAGAGTGCCGCCAATGCTGTATTTAAACCGAGTGCAGGCCATGCCGCTGATACATCATTTGCGTAAATGATGTTGTTAATCGCCTTATTGATCCAGGATAAGGGCGACAGGGCGGAAATCCCCCCTCCTTCATATTTGTAATAGGCGCCGCCGATAATGGACATCACCTGCACGATGATGACGGTGATTAATCTGGCGCTTTCGGGTTTTCTGGTCAAATAGCTCAGGCTGAGCCCGAAGCTGACGGCCAAAAGAATTTCAGAAACGAGAATCAACAGCACAAGTCCCATGTGGCTGCCCCAGTTCGCTTTCAAGATAAATTTGCTGAAGGCGACAACGGCAAGAATCGTCAGAACATTCACAGCCAAAATGCCGAGCATCTTTCCAAGAAAGATATCGCTTTTCCGGAGCGGGGCGGCGATCAGGCGATCCGCGGTGTGCCGTATTCTTTCCCCGCGGAATAAGGAGCTTGCAAAAATCGAGGCGTACAGCCCGATCATCGTCGTCATGGATATCGCGTAAAAATCTTTCGCCTTCGGTTCTTTTGCTTTGTGTAAAGACGTCTGCTTCATATAATCGCTTTTGATTTGTCCGGCGGAAGGTGGCTTATGCGCCTTGTAAGCGGCGGCGCCTGCTTTGTATTGATTGGTAAAAGCGGTCAGCATGCCTTGGACGATCGTGCCGTTGATGCCGCTCCGGTCATTTGTATAGACTTGAAAACCGGTGTTTTTTACAGTGACGAAAGCATCCGCCTGATTTTCACGAACCTCGTTTTTGCCTTTTGCCTCCGTGTCCGCTTTTTGAAAATAGACATGCTCTTTTTTGGCGTTTTTCATAAACTCAGTAAAGTAATGAGAAAGTGTGCCGTTTGATTGATCCGTATATACGACCTTGATGTTCCCGACCGTCACCTCTGAATCAAAGGCGTTTGATAATGCCGCGGTAAAAATCAGCATGAAGACGATCGGAAAAGCAAGCATGAAAATAAAAGTCCGTCTGTCGCGGAAACTGATTTTGATTTCTTTCCCGGCGATGTGCAGAATATTCATTTGCAATCCTCCTTTCAATAGGGTCAGTCGCGCAGGCTTCTGCCTGTCAGCGTGAGAAATACCGTTTCTAAGTCAGGTGCCTGTTCCTGCAAGGAGCGGATTTCAATGCCTTTGTCCATGAAGTACCGGATCAGGCGGTTTAAATTGTTGACCCCTGTGTCAGAGCTGATTTTCACGCTGTTTTCTTCCAGTACGGCGGCTCTGACGCCGGGCAGCTCCTGAATATCGCCGAGGCTGATGCCGTTTCCGGATGACAGCTCAATCACGACGTCCTTCGTGTCGGTAATGATGGAAGTCAGCTGTTCTTTTGTGCCTTCTGCGATGACTTTTCCGTGGTCGATGATGGCGATGCGCGTGCATATTTCTTCCACTTCCTCCATGTAGTGGCTCGTGTAAATGATCGTGCAGCCCATTTCATTGAGCTTTTTCACTGATTGCAGAATATAATTTCTTGATTGCGGATCAATGCCGACCGTCGGTTCATCCATGATGATCAGTTTCGGCCGGTGGGCAAGGGCGCAGGCGATATTAAGCCGGCGTTTCATTCCCCCGGAAAAATGCTTCGGCAAATATTTGTGTTTATCGCTCAAGCCGACGAATGTCAGGGCTTCCTCGACCCGTTCTTTCAGAGCCGCCCCTCTCAGGCCGTACAGACCTGCGAAGAACTTCACATTTTCATAGGCGTTTAATTCCTCGTAAATTGCGAGGTCTTGAGGGACGATGCCGATATTCATTTTCGTTGCTTTGCTATATTTGAAAATATCTTTTCCGAGAAACAGAATGTCACCGCCTGAAGGTTTTAAAAGACCTGAGATCATATTGATCGTCGTGCTTTTTCCGGCTCCGTTTGCGCCGAGAAACCCGAAAATCTCACCTTCTTTTACGGCAAGCGACATCTGGTCAACGGCGGCATAATCACCGAATTTCTTACTCAGCTGTTTGAGCTCCAAAATGTTCATGTTTCCACCTCTATGTCTTATGATGCTCTTATTATAAAAAAAAGAATGAACGGCCGTTAGTGCAGCTGTTCATTCCTTTGACATGAGAATCTTCATATTTTTCACATGAAAACATTCACTTATTCAACCGGAAGCAATGTCGTGACGGAAAAACCGGCCGTGCCGTCAAAAATAACGGTTCCGTGCAGGACGGCCGCCCGTTCTTCCATACCGAGCATGCCGAGGCCTTTTTTAAAGCGGACGGCGCCGTTTCCGTTATCTTTCACTTCCGCTTTCACGGCTTTATTCAGCACATGGATATCAATGAAAATCTGCGTGGCATCGGCGTATTTCATCGCATTGGTTAAAGCTTCGGTTACGTTTTCCTGAATGACTCTCCAATGCATTTGCGTCAGCCTGTCCAAATCGCCTTGATGCGTAAACGGAACCGGCATCCCGTTTTTGGCCGAAAATTCATCAATAAACGTTCTTAATCTGTGAATGCCCATTTGTTCAGCGGGCGGTTTCATATTTTTCAGCGTTATGCGGATATCCTCTATGCCCTCTTTGGAAATGGTAATGGCGTTTTGGAGCAGTTCAGCCGCTTTGTCCGGATGGGAGCCGAGCATCCGCTTCGCCGCTTCCATCTGAATGAGCGCGCCGGTCATCGAATGGCCGATTTTGTCATGGATGGCTTGGGACAATCTGTTTCTTTCCTCGAGTTTGCCGGTGTACTCCGATTGTTTGATATATTCTGTGCTGCTGTGCAGCTGTTTCGTCAGTTTTTCAATGCTTGAGCGCATGCTGTCCGACTGTTCTTCATATTTCTTCAGCCGATTGCCGGACCGGGCGGCCAAAACGAAAATCGCCAGACAGAACAAGGTTATGACGATATAAGTCGGAAGGTCGCCGTACGGGATAAATAAAAACGGCAAAAACACGAGCAGGCAGAACACATAGCGGTGAACCGGATATTCGGCAAGAACCGCAAAAATGGCGGGCGGCAAAAGAAACAGAAACGCCGGATGGCCTAAGGCGGAAAGCCAAGCGGTCAATGCCAGCGTCATGAGGGTGATCCCGCGCCTCCAAGCGGGCGGCCTGATCATGCAGACCGCGATGCCCAAAGACAGATAAAGCAGCAGAAATAAGACGGCGTACGGCGTGTAAGGGCGGTCTACCGATACGAACAAAAAAGCCGTATAAAAAATAGCGATCAGTCTGCTCATCAGCATCCAAAAATCCATACCGTTCAACGCCCGTTATCCACCTTCCCGGTGATATAAAAAATGGCGATCTGCGTTCTGTGCTCAAGCCCCGTTTTCCCTAAAATAGATGAAATATAATTGGCCGTCGTCCCTTCAGAAATGAAAAGCTGTTTTGAAATTTCCCTGTTCGAGAATCCTTTCGCAATAAGCGACATGATGCTGAGCTCTCTTTCAGTAAACTGGCTTTCATCAATCTGATGCGCGGCTTCCGCCGGCCGGAAAAGGCTGTCTTTTATTTTGTCCAGCACGGTGTCCTGAAGAATGCTGTGCCCGTTGAAAACGCTTTTGATCGCATCGCGGATCCGTTCCGGTTCGGTGTTTTTTAATAAATATCCTTTCGCGCCGTTTTTAATTGCTTCTAAAATATACTCATCGTCGTCAAATGTCGTCAGGATCATCGGCTTCGTATCCGTTTCCTCAGCGATCCGTTTTGCGGCTTCGACGCCGTTCATCACCGGCATGCGGACGTCCAGCAAGGCGATATCGACGGGGTTGTGCTTACAATACTCTGCCGCCTCGAGTCCGTTTTCCAACGTTGCTGATACAGTAAATTCCTCATATGTATGCAAAATGATTTTCATTCCTTCTCTGATGAAAGAATTATCATCCGCGATAATGACATTAATCTTCATAGCCGCACCCTTTGTGTGTTTTTGTTTCATTATATACCATCCGATTTTAAATCAAAAAGCCTCCCGGCGAAAGGTGCGCGGAAGGCAGATCGGTCAAGCGGGCTTTTTCAATTGGATGAAAAACAGCATCAGAAAAGAAATGATCACAATACAGATCACCCACACCCAGGCGAGTGTTTCATTGCCGGAGTCCATCGCGACGTAAATCGCCGTCGGCAGCGTTTGGGTGACGCCGGGAATATTTCCCGCAAACATTAAAGTCGCCCCGAATTCACCTAGCGCCCTTGCAATACTGAGAATGCTTCCGGTCAAGAGGGAGGGAAAGGCAAGCGGGACGGAAATACGGGTGAACACCTGCCACCTGCCGGCTCCGTCTACTTTCGCCGCTCCCTCGATGTCAGCATCAACCGCGGCGAAGCCGGTTTTAGCGGACTGATACATAAGCGGGAAGGCGACAATGGCCGAAGCGATCACCGCGGCCGACCACGTGAAAATGACGGGCTGGTGAAAAATCCGCTCAATCGCCCGGCCGATAAAGCTGTGTTTCCCGAAAATGATAATGAGAATGAAGCCGACAACGGTAGGCGGAAGAACGAGCGGGAGCATAAACAGGGTCTCCACAGCCGTTTTTCCGGGAAATCGCGCTTTCGCCATCCAGGCGCCGGCAAGCGTTCCGAGAATGATGACGGCGATGCCCGACGCCAAAGCCACCTCAAATGACAGTACGACGGGAGTGAAAAACTCCGAAGCCGTAATGTTACTTGGCAGTAAATCCATATTTCTTAAACACTTTCATCGCTTCATCTGACTGCAGATACTGATAAAACGCTTCTGCTTCTTTACGGTGCTTTGTATCCTTGACGATGCCGACAGGATACACGATCGGATCGTGCGTTTTCGCCGGCGCTTCATCGGTGATTTTCACCTTTTTCGAAATCAGCGCGTCTGTTTTATAGACAAGCCCGGCATCGACATTTCCGGTTTCAACATAAGAAAGCACCTGGCGGACGTCTTTTGCATAGACGGCTTTATCTTTTACCTTGTCCCACAGGGATAATGCCGTCAGTGACTGTTTGGCGTATTGTCCGGCCGGAACGGATTCAGGCGTGCCGAGCGCGATTTTTTCCGTGCTGTCTTTTTTCAGGTCATTCAGATGTGTCAGGTGTGCGCTGTTTTTCTCAGGCACGATCATGACGAGATCATTTTTCAAAAGATCCGTGCTGTCCTTTTTGTCGATATCTCCGTCATGAACGAGCTTTTCGAATTTATCTTCGGCTGCCGAGAAGAATAAATCAGCTCCCGCGCCTTGTGAAATTTGTTTTTGCAATGTGCCTGATGATCCGAAGTTGTCTTGAATGGTTACGTTTGAATGTGATTTTTCGTAGTTGGTCTGGATTTCTTCAAGTGCATCCTGAGCGCTGGCTGCTGCAGAAACGGTCAGCGTGACGTTTTCGTTTTGTCCGCCTTTGGACGATTGTCCGGAAGAGCAGCCCGCAGTTGCGAGGAAAACGGCCATAGCCGCAGTTGTGAGTAGTGTCGCTTTCTTTTTCAACATTGTGCACCCCTTATAGCTAAATATCATTAGATCAAACTAATTATAACGCAATTGTACGTGATGGTGCGGTTTTTTTTCAATATCTGAACAGTTATAATAAAAACGGAGCGTGATAATATGACAGAAGCCACTTCCTATACAATAGAAGAAGTTGCGGGCCTTTTGAAGGTCTCCAAACTGACAGTATATGATTTGATAAAAAAAGGACTCATTCCGGCGTACAGGGTCGGAAGACAGATGAGGGTCGATGAAGAGGACTTAAAACAATATAAAGCAAACATGAGAATGTCAAAAAAGCCATCCGCAGCAGAAGCGCCTGACCCGTCACGCGGGCGGGAGCCGGAAAAAAGGCAGTCTGTTATCATCAGCGGGCAGGATGTGTCGATGGACCTCCTCAGCAAACAGCTGGAACAAACAATACAGGCAGCTCCGCTCCGCAAGTACAGCGGCAGTTTGAACAGCCTGATCGAGATGTACCGCGGGGCTTGTGACATCGTCAGTCTGCATTTATACGATGGGGAGACGGGGCAGTATAACATCCCGTATGTGAAGCGCATTCTTTCAGGGGAGCCGTTTGCGCTTTTTCATGTCGTGCTGCGGCAGGCCGGATTATATGTGAAAAAGGGCAATCCGCTGAACATTCAGGGCTTTCAGGACATGAGCCGAAAGGATGTCCGCATCGTCAATCGCGAAAAAGGATCAGGCGCGAGGGTGCTGCTGGATGAACAGCTCAGATCATTCGGCATCACGCCGTCTGATGTCGCCGGATATCATGACATTGTCACGGATCATCTGTCAGCGGCTTCACAAGTATCAAGCGGAAAGGCGGATATCGGAGTCGGGTCGCTGCATGCGGCGCATATGGCAGGCACGGACTTTATCCCGGTGATCAGTGAGCAGTACGATGTGGTCGTCTTAAAACAAAACCGGGAGCTTGTTCAAAGCGTGCGGGACATTCTTAATTCTGAGGAATTCAAGTCTCAGCTTTCTCAATTATCCGGATATGATACGAAAATGACAGGACGGCTCATATATGAAACATGAAAAATCCCTCCATATAACGGAGGGATTTTTTTATTGTTTATAAAACCGCAGCAGGTCGCCGTTTAATATTTTATCGGAAAGCATCAGCTCTTGTTCCGCTTTTTCTTTCTCATCGCTGCACGCGCTCATGTCAGAAAGCGGTTCACCCGTTTTACGGCTGTAACACGTATTTTTCGTATAAATATGGTCATCCGTGATAAAGCTGCCGTTTCTCAGCACCGCAAACGGTGTCCGCTCTCCGGAAAACAGATCATTGCCGAACTGAATGCTGCCTTTCGTTTCAATGCCGAGCAGGTGAAGCAGCGTCGGCCTTACATCAACCTGTCCCGCGGCCGAAGCAATCGTTTCCGGCGCACGGTCGGTCACCCCGGGAATATGAATGATAAACGGCACGCGCTGAAGCTGAACCGTATCAAACGGAGTGATTTCCTCTTTCCCTAAGAATTCGGCAAGTCCTTGATTATGGGCTTCGGATATACCGTAATGATCTCCCATCAGGACGATCATCGCGTTGTCATACAGCCCTTCTTTTTTCAGCTTCTTGAAAAAGTGTTTCAGAGCCTCATCTTCATAGCGGACCGTCGTCACATAGCGGTTTAATAACTCGCTGCTTGTGTCCGGTTCCTCAATGAGCTGATCCTGTTGATCAATTTCAAAAGGGAAATGGTTGGTCAAAGTCAGCAGGCTTGCGTAAAACGGCTGCGGAAGCTTCTTTAATTTTTCCGCTGACTGTTCGAGAAACTCCTTATCCTTCAGGCCCCAGCCTGTTGAATTTTCCTGTGTCACCTTAAATTCATCCGCGTCGAAAAAACGGTCGATTCCGAATGCCCCGTACATCTCATCCCGGTTCCAAAAGGCTTTATGATTGGCATGCAGAACGGCTGAATAGTATTGACGGTCTTTTAACATATGGTACATCGTATTGAACCGGTGGCCGCTTTTTGTGAAAAAAACGGCGCCGCTTGAAGACGGATACAGCGAATTCGCAGTAATGAATTCTGAATCTGATGTTTTTCCCTGTTCAGTCTGCTGATAAAAATGAGTGAAGTCATAACTTTTTTTTCGCAGTTTGTTTAAAAACGGGGTAATCTCCCGTCCGCTGACCCGCTCATCCATTACAAAACGCTGTGTTGATTCGAGCGTAACAAAAATCACATTGCGCCCCTTTGCAAGCCCGAATTTTGAATCGGACGGCCTGCTGTAGCCGGCTTGAGTGTAATTCGCGACCGCCGCAAGGCTGTCTTCATCGGCAAACGCTTTAGCCCCTGCATTCAGCGTCTGCGAAATGGTGTCATACAAATGAAAGTGGAACAGGCCGATTCCTTTTACGAGCGCTTCACGATCAAAAGGGTGCTTGAACAGCTTCGGCTGCTCGGCCTCAGACAGCGCAAGGTTGCACAGCATGAGGCCGGCTGATGCCCACGCATACGCTTTAACGGTACGGGCGCCCGCTTTTCCTTTATCGGCTTTATGCCTTTTTCCAAGATAAAACAAAATCGCAATATCCAAAAATAAAGCGATATAAAGCGGGTGAAACAGCTCTTGGACGCTGCTTCCCATATCACCCATATTGCTTGCCTGAAACAAAACCGGTATGGTGATAAAATCAATATAAAACCCGTAAAACACCGTATTCGCGATTAAAATTCCCGTCAGCATCACATTTGCCGAAAGCAGAAAGATCCGCTGTTTTTTTTCCGTCAGCAAGAGGGCGATGCCGAACAGCGGCACAATGAAGCTCAGCGGATTAATAAGGAGCAGACATTCCTCAAGAACCGAATTGTTCTGCAGACCGAAACCGAGCTTATACACGGCATAGGTTTTCACCCACATGAACAGGATGGACAGGCATAAAAACCGATGATTGCTGAAAAAGGTTTTCTTCATATGTATGACTCCTCACCCTAAAAGCGAAAAGACGCTTTTTGTTTAAGAGATGCGGCCGTGAACCAGTTCGTATAAATAATAGCAGGATACAATCGTTAAGCCGGCCAGCACAAGCTGCTCCGAAAAGCTCCCCGTTCTCATATAAAGGGGAAGACGGAAGCGGATGGCGGACGGAAACAGCAGTTTAATGCCGTTGACGGTCCATGCGTCAAGCACAAGGTGGCTCGCCATTCCGATCATCAGTCCGGCGGAAATGCTCGGATTCGGAATATAGGTTGCCGTAATGAAAAACATAATAAGCATAAACAGCAGGCTGTGTGTAAACGTTCTGTGGCCGAACACCGTGCTTACGATTTTGGACAGAACGGGCAGCGTTCTGCCGATTTTGCTTTTCGTATGGCATATGTCGGGAATCAGCGCCCCGAGGGCACCCGCTGAGGTCATAAGGACCGGATCATACCCATAATAATACGCAATTGCGGAACAAGAAGCGATGCCTCCCATGATGTGTGTTTTTCCTGTCATTTTTCGCTTCTCCTTTTTATTTTTGCCAAAATCCCCTGAATTACAAATATATCAAGAGAATGCATGTTTGATCAACAAACTTTACCTGTTCCGCCAAAAGGAAGGAGACGCGGATTCCGCATATTCTGCCGCGGAAAAAGACACATTATAGGTGTACCTATATTTGATAAAGAGGTGATACAGATGGCTTTCTTTAACAAAGAAAAAGGAAAAAACAGCGATAAAAACAAAAACGTCATTCAAGGCGCGCTTGACGACGCCAGTGCAGCGCTGAAAGACGATCCGCTTCAAGAAGCTGTTCAAAAGAAAAAAAACAACCGCTGACCATATAAGACGGGTAGGGCGAACGCTCTATCCGTTTTCCGTCTAATATTTCCCTTTGACAGATCTTTTTATCTCTGATAACCTCTGAGTAGAATTGAATGATAAAAATCCTCACTCTTTCTCGGTGAGGTAGAGGTTGCGCTTGATGATGAGTCGCACATGCCAGGCTGATAAGGGGCCGCAAAACATGTGTTAAAGGCATCAGCGCCGAAGTGTAAAGAAAGCCGATCCTTCTTTATGCTGGGACTGTATCTGAATAAGTGCAGGACTGCCGCGTGCTTTTTCGCGGAGGGCTATCCGGAGATCAAGGGTGTGTGTGTTTCTTTAAGCATGGACTTTTGTTCAGGCTTTTTTTGCGTGTAAATATGGTCTCGGGGTCTGGTCCGTACGAATGAACAACCAGGAGGTACAGGAATGGAACAGACGAAAAAATGGGGTTTTTGGTTATTAACGGCGTTTGTCGTAGGAAATATGGTAGGCTCGGGCATCTTTTCGCTTCCGAGTACGCTCGCAAAAATCGCGAGCCCGTTCGGCGCCACATCGGCATGGCTTTTAACGGGAGCCGGTGTGTTAATGATCGCGCTGGTCTTCGGCCACTTATCCATCCGCAAGCCTGAGCTGACGGCGGGGCCGCAAAGCTATGCGCGTGCGCTGTTCAGCGATCGGAAAAAAGGGAATGCAGCGGGCTTCACGATGGTGTGGGGCTACTGGGTGGCGAGCTGGATCAGCAACGTGGCGATCATCACGAGCCTTGCCGGATATTTAACATCATTTTTCCCGATTTTAACGGATAAGCGTGAAATGTTTTCGATCGGCGGTCAGGCGGTTACGCTCGGCCAGCTGCTGACGTTTGCCGTATGTACGGTTTTATTATGGGGCACTCACACGATCCTCGTCACCAGCATTAACGGTGCGAGTAAATTAAATTTCGTCACGACGTTTTCAAAAGTATTAGGATTTATCTTCTTTATCATTGCAGGTTTGTTTGTATTTCAAACGTCGTTTTTCGATCATTTTTATTTTCCTGTTCAAACAGGTCCTCACACGGTTGAGGGAATCGGCGGACAGATCCACAATGCGGCGATTTCAACATTATGGGCGTTCGTCGGAATTGAATCGGCAGTCATTTTATCCGGGCGCGCCCGTTCGCAGCGCGACGTGAAACGCGCCACCATTACCGGATTATTGATCGCGCTCAGCATCTATATCATCGTGACATTGATTACGATGGGTGTGCTTCCGCATGGTAAGCTTGTCGGCTCGGAAAAACCGTTTGTTGACGTATTGTACGCGATCGTCGGCAGCGCGGGAAGCGTCATTATGGCGATTCTGGCGATTTTGTGTCTGTTCGGAACGATGCTCGGCTGGATTCTTCTCGGTTCTGAAGTTCCGTATCAAGCGGCGAAATCAGGAGACTTTCCCGCTGCTTTTGCAAAAACGAATAAACAGGGGAGCCCGGTTGTGTCGTTAATCGTAACGAACGTAATGTCACAGATCTTTATCTTTTCGGTTATTTCCCGGACGATCAGTGACGCGTTTACGTTTTTAACGACGGCGGCGACGCTCGCTTATCTGATTCCGTATCTCGTGTCAGCGTTTTACAGCCTGAAGCTCATTTTTACGGGTGAAACGTATGACGAGATAAAGGGCTCAAGAGTAAGAGACGGTATCATCGCCATCCTTGCCTGCATTTATTCTTTTTACGTCATTATTACCGGAACGGCCGATTTAACGACCTTTATTCTCGGTATCGGGCTGTTTTTCGTCGGTTTGCTGTTATATCCTTTCGTCTCAAAGAAATTTGCAAACAACAGACCATCGGTATGACAAAAAGACATCTCACGTCTGTGAGATGTCTTTTTTTGTTGGCGGCAGCGGATTACTTTTTGACGGCGTGTATATAATGAATGGTCTCAAATGCGGTTAAATGGTCAGTGCGTCCGCTGAAAAAACGGTCATTGACGTCCGCCGGAGATACATGTTCATAAATAAGCAGACCTGATGATTCTAATATTTTTTCGATTTCTTTATAACTGAAACACGATAACATCGGTTCCCCGCCTGCTGCAGCCATTTTCACCATGTTTTCCACTCTGTTTGACAGTCCTCTTTCTTCAAAGAGCGACTCATCTGCATAATCAAACACGATAGAGCTTCCCAGCGGGACTTCGGCAAATAATTGTGTGAGCAGGCGGGCGAGATGCTCTTTCGTAAGGTAGTATGACACACCGAGCAGGCTGAAAAAGGTTTTTTGGCGTGAAAAACCTTCCTGATACAGACGGCTGAAAGAAAGCGAAGCGGCGAAGTCCATCGGTACAAAATGAAGATGATGGGAAATGTCGAGATTCAGATGTTTCAATCTGTTTATTTTGTCTTCCTGTGAAGCGGGATGATCGATTTCAAATATGTCTAAGGCGTTTGTCACTTCAGGATGTCTGAAACAGAAAGTATCCAGTCCTGCGCCAAGGATAACATACTGTTTGGCCCCGAGCTTCACTTCATTCAAAAGCACTTCTTCACAATATGCGGCACGGGCTAACGGTGTAGGAGACAGCTGTACTTGAGTCACCCATTTTAAGATGTCATCCGGTTGGCCTTGAAGCCTCTGTGCCATGTCTTTGCTGAAAAATGATATACCTTGAATGAGATGATCGCGGATGTCCGAATGCTCTTTTTCAGAAATCAGATCTTGTGCCAAAAAATCATCAAATATCACCGGGGTGTCGTATTTACTATGGTACGCCCTTCCGAAAGCGGACAGCAGGGAAGTCATACTCGCCTTGTTTTCTTTCATATAAAGATCCTCCGTTATTTACATCAATCTCCGGCCGGGAGAATCTTATTATACATGTTAATCCAAAAATGTAAATTATAGCATAAATAAATTTTTTTGTCAAGTTTTAAGCGTAATAAAAAGCCGCTGTGACAGCGGCTTCGGGGTTACTTCGTTAAGCTTTTTGTGATGTAGTCGAGCTGGCCTTCAAGTGAGATCGGGTCTGAGAAATAGAAGCCGATCGGATCAATGCGGTAGACATGGTTTTGTTTGACGGCATCGAGGTTCTTCCAGATTGAGCTGTCAAGCACGCCTTTGTCGTCACCGCCGGCCTGCCATGGCCCCATAAAGATGTAGTCTCCCGCGAAGTCAGGCAGTTTCTCGAGTGAAATGCTGGCGTAGCCCGGCCCTTGATTAATGGCTTTTTCCTGCGTCAGTTTTGTGGCCTTCAGCCCGAGTTTGTCATAAATAATGCTTCCGCCGCGGCCGAAGTCTTTACCGAATACATAGATGTCTTTTCCGTTTGTCTGCATGATGGAGATGGTTTTTGAGCCGACCGCTTTTTGAACCTTTGTTTTAGCGGCAGCGGTTTTTTTATCCCATTCAGCCAGCCATTTTTCTGCTTTATCTTCAGTGCCTGTCATTTTCGCAAACTCTTTGAATTGATCAATGTTGCTGCGCTTGTCATATTTAATGGCGATTGTCGGCGCGATTTTTTCCAGTTTTTCAATGTCGGCGCCTTGTGTCGTCCAGACAACGATTAAATCCGGCTTTAAATCAATGATTTTTTCAACGGACGTGCCGTCGCCGATGTTTGTCACACCTTTTGTTTCCCCTTTGTAATAAGGGTTTTTAAATACGTTTTGCGGCGCGCCGACAACATTGATGCCGAGCTGTTTGAAGTCGCCGTAGTAGCCGTCAGCCATGACGACGACCCGTTTCGGGTGCTTCGGGATTTTAATATTGCCGTTTTCGGCTTTATACGTGATGGTTTCTTCTTTTTCAGAAGAACCTTTTGTGTCTGAAGAATTGCCGCATGCGGCCAAAGCGGCGATGAGCAGCATGGCAATCAGCGCTGCGCCGATTTTCTTGTATGTATGGAACATCTGACATTCCTTCTTTCATAAAAATTAGTGATAAAGAGAATCATTATCAGTGTGATTATATCACTGCTTTCATAGAGAAGCACGCTCTTTTTTAAGAAAAACTTTCTTTTTTTATATGAAATTAGGTCTATTAAAAGAGAAGATAAAAGTGCTATACTGAAACAAGTCATTGATAATCATTATCATTACCATTCTTGTTTTGAGAAAGGAAGAACGAGTGTTGGGTCTATTGAAAAAGAAACAGACAATGACGGCTCAAGGGGCATCGGGGAGTGAAATCCAGTGGACGGCGCGTTCATTCAGAGCGGCTGTGCTGCTGTGTGCCGGTATTGCGGTTTTATTGATCGGCGCCGCTCTGTCTGTTTCCATCGGAGCTGCCGATATTCATCTGCGGACGGTGTGGGATGCTCTCTTTCACTTTCAGCCGCAAAATACATCTCATCAAATCATACGTGATCTGAGGCTGCCGAGAACCGCCGCCGCTGCGCTCGTCGGGGCTTTTTTAGCTGTGTCCGGAGCGATTATGCAGGGGCTGACGCGGAACCCGCTTGCTGAGCCTTCCATTATGGGCGTGACGTCGGGGTCAGGATTTGCGATCGCATTGGCATTTGCTTTTTTTCCGGGTCTGTCTGCGGCGGGACTTGTTTTGTGGTCCTTTGCGGGAGCGGGAATCGGAGCGCTTATTGTGTTTGGCATCGGCCTGTTTTCAAAAGGCGGGCTGACACCGGTGAAGCTCGCGCTGGCCGGTACGGCAGTCGGCTATTTCTTAACGGGGCTTTCAAGCGCGATTGCGATCCGTTTTGATGTCGCTCAGGATGTGAAGTTCTGGTATGCCGGAGGAGTTGCTTCCGTGAAATGGGAAGGCGTGCAGCTACTGTTGGCGGCCGGTGTTATCGGACTATTGCTGGCATTTCTGATTGCGCGCTCAGTGACGGTGCTGAGCTTGGGTGAGGAACTGGCCAAAGGGCTCGGGCAGTACACATCGCTTGTGAAAGTAATCGGAATGTTTGTCGTTGTCCTCTTGACGGGGGCTTCAGTCTCAGTCGCCGGAGCCATTTCTTTTATCGGCTTGGTGATTCCGCATATCACCCGATTTTTAGTCGGGGTAGATTACAGGTGGATCATTCCCTGTTCGGCGGTATTCGGCGCCGTTCTGTTAGTCTTCAGTGATATTGCCGCAAGACTCGTCAATGCGCCGTTTGAAACACCGGTCGGCGCTTTAACCGCCCTTATCGGCGTTCCCTTTTTCTTTTATTTGGCGCGCAGGGAAAGGAGAGGGCTGTAATGAATGTAAAATCGAAAAAACCGCTGGCGGTCATGGCCGTTACGTTTGTGCTCATATGCATCGTCTTTTTTATCAGCTTAAACATGGGTGTGATCCGGATTGCGCCACTTGATACGATGCGTGTCTTTTTCGGACAGGGGGATGCCCGGGATCAGCTCGTTTTATTTGAATTCAGACTGCCGCGCATGGTGCTGTCATTGCTTGTCGGCGCAGGAATCGCGGTTTCAGGCGCGATTTTTCAAAGCGTGTCTCAAAATGACTTGGCGGAGCCGGGCATTCTCGGCATTAACGCCGGGGCGTCTTTGGCAGTCGTTCTGTTTATCTTCTTTTTCCAAGGGTCAGCTGTTGATCTAAGCATGGCCAGTACATGGCTGCTTCCGGTGAGCGCTTTGGCGGGAGCTTTTCTGGCTGCGCTGCTCATCTATGTGCTGGCTTGGAAAAAAGGCGTTTCACCTGTCCGGCTCGTTTTGGTCGGAATCGGTGTCAATGCGGGGTTTAATGCGCTTCTCTTGATTTTTCAGCTGAAAATGGACCCGCGGGATTTCATGCAGGCGCTTGTATGGATTTCCGGTTCGATTTGGAACGCCAATTGGAAAATGGTGCTGTCCATTTTGCCGTGGCTGCTGGTTCTTTTACCGTTCAGCCTCTATAAAGCCAGGTATTTAAATGTGCTCCAGCTCGGTGATCAGCTGGCGGCGGGGCTTGGCACCCGGGTTGAAAAGGAGCGGCGCGTTCTGCTGATGTCCGCCGTTGCCCTGACCGCGTCATGTGTTGCGGCAGCCGGCGGAATCGCTTTTCTCGGACTCATTGCGCCGCATTTGGCCAGAAGGCTTACCGGGCCGCGCCACCAGACGCTTATTCCGGTTTCAGCTTTGATCGGAGCATTTCTATTTCTGCTTGCCGATACGCTGGCGAGAAATGTGCTTGCACCGTCCGAAGTTCCCGTCGGCCTGGTGATTTCCGTACTCGGAGCGCCGTATTTTGTATATTTGCTGATGAAAACGAAATAGAGGAAGGAGACTGCCGCGATGAACTCATTATCGGCGGAACAGCTTACTGTCGGTTATGGCGACCGTTTGATAGCGAAAGAATTGGATATCGCCATCCCGAAAGGAAAAATTACAACGCTGATCGGTCCGAACGGCTGCGGAAAATCGACGGTTCTCAAAACGATGTCAAGAATCATGAAACCGAAATCCGGCGCCGTCTATTTAAACGGACAGGCGATCATGCAAAAATCCACGAAGGACATCGCCAAGGAAATGGCCATCCTTCCGCAGACGCCTGAAGCGCCGAGCGGGCTGACGGTGTACGAACTTGTTTCTTACGGCAGGTTTCCGCATCAGTCCGGAATGGGCCGCTTGAGTGATAAAGACCGTGACATGATCAAATGGGCGCTTGAAGAGACGGGAATGACCGAATTTTACGACCGGCCGATCGAAGCGCTTTCCGGGGGGCAGCGGCAGCGTGTGTGGATCGCCATGGCGCTCGCTCAAGAAACGGAGCTGCTGCTTCTTGATGAACCGACCACTTATTTAGATCTCGCCCATCAGCTTGAAATTTTGCAGCTGCTGGACAAATTAAACAAGGAGCAGGGCCGCACCATTTTAATGGTCATTCACGATCTGAACCATGCCGCCCGTTTTTCCCAATACATGATCGCCTTGAAAAAAGGGCGCATCATCAAGGAAGGAACGGCGGAGGAAGTCATGACTCCCGGCATATTGGAAGACGTGTTTCAAATTGACGCACAGATTGTAAAAGATCCGCGCACGAACAAACCGGTCTGCTTAACCTACGATTTAATCCGGCATGAAAACGCAACGGTAAGATGAAAAAAAACGCAGAGCCATTCCGGCCTGCGTTTTTTTATTGCGTCCGGGGCTGCTTTTGTCCGGAGACGCATTTATCCAAAACGAAAAAAACCCCCGCCACAATCAGCTCCTCCGTCGTTGACAGCCAAATCTTTTCAATCAGTTTATCCGTCGTATACGCGGTCATCCAGAGGAACAGCAGCTGAACGGTGCTGGCTAAAAGGAGAAAAGGCAGCCTGCCCGTCCCAAAAAAGGTAAAGCTATGTATCATCAGCCGTTCAAGCGGTTCAAAACATAAACCGAGAAGAATAAAAAGCACGGAAAAAAGCAGGACGTACGCCATCGATCCGTAGCTCGTCCCGGCTAATGAAAATACGGCCATCATCACGATGAAATACCCGAGTAATACGGCAGCGGCTGCCAGGGCATACCGGAGCACCTGAAGAAAAAACATTTTCGTCCTGTTTTGATTGATCATCTGTTCAGCTCCTTTTCACACAGAGGAGACTTGCAGAGACGGAACTCTGCAAGTCGGTGTGTGTCTTCAGCATTTCTTTTTGACGACAGGGTGTTTCTCTTTCGAAAGAATATCCGTAAAGTCTTTGCCCAGATCCAGATGCTGCTGGACGAATTTCTCAGGAAGCATGGCAAGCCATTGGTTCAGGGACACATCGGCATAGTGGTCATCCTTGAAGATTTCCAGGAAGACGAGCGGCTCATCCCCCAAATTCTCCACATAGTGGCCCATTGCGAACGGAACGTAACCGACATCCCCGGCCTGATAGTTAAATGTTCTTGCATGGCCGTCCGATGCAAAAACCGTCATCCGCCCTTTACCGGAAATATAATACTGCCATTCATGCGTATTCGGATGCCAGTGCAGCTCTCTCATTGCGCCCGGTTCGACCACGACAAGCGCTGAAGCGATCGTTTTGGACACTTTGAAGTTTGTGGAATCCGCGATATATACTTTGCCGCCGTCCGTCTCAGCAGTCGGACCTTCATCCAGCAGGCGGTAAGTGAACGGATAAGGCACTTCGCCGTTCGGGCCTTCCACAATGTCATCTTTCAGCTTCCCGGGAACCGGCTCTTCAAAGATATATTTTTCTTTCCCGGGCAGGCCGGCGAGGTCTTTTTCTGAAACCCCGAAGTTGTTGGCGATGACATCAAGCGGCGTGTGGGCAAGCCAGTCAGTCACTTGGAATGTGCTGTTTTCTGAGAAGGAACCGTCATCAAACACCAAGAGGAATTCACAGCCTTCTTTCAGCGCCTGAATGGAGTGCGGCAGGCCTGACGGGAAGTACCACAGATCTCCTTCCTTCACGTCATCGATAAAACTGCGTCCCTGTTCATCAACGATCGTGACCCGCGCTTTGCCCGTCAGCATATATGCCCATTCGGCTTCTTTATGCCAGTGCAGTTCACGGATGGCGCCCGGTTTTAAACGCATGTTGACAGATGCCAGATTTTCAGAAATCGGCAGCTCGCGAACGGTCACCTCACGCGCGTACCCGCCCTTTTCCAGCCGGTTGTGCACATCTGAGAAAGAGAATTTCATATTATCCACTGTGCCGTGATCCGTTTCCGGCGGCGTCAGCATATCCGGATTTTGGCGGTCTCTTTCAAGATTGCGCGGAATCGTGACGGTCGCTCCTTTGTCTCCTCTGATCGGCTGCGGGATATTGCAGTTGTTTTCTTTTGACATGTAAATCGTCTCCTCTCAAGCTTTGTGAAAGAGAATGTGAAAGGCCTTTCGTTTTCCCTTCTGCTTTGTTAAGTGATGCGTTCCGATGAAAAGTCAACTTCGTGTGAAAATTAATTTTTCATTTTCTGCTCTTTCAGTTCCGTCATCAGTTCGATCAGGGCGTCAAACTTCTTCTCAAACCGTGTGAGAAGATACATGGCAATCAGAGCCGGAAAGCCGAGATTGCCGATCTGTCTGACCGCTTCTTCTATAAAAACCTGATCCATCACCAGCCACCTCCTGACTTGACCTGCAGTCATGTATATAAGTGAAAGAAAGAGCGGCTCCTGTAAACCTGATATCCCGGTTGAGGGTCTTTTTTGTTCCGGCAAATCCGGGACATAAGGAATGCGGAATCTTAGTCGGAAAGGAGTAGTTTACTTTTTTTTGCTTTCTTTCATTTAATTTAAATAGGGGGCGGTTTTATGGACTATCAAGTTCTTTTACGGTCAAAATGCAAGGAAATTATGAAACATCCGATCGTTAAACATTTTTTAAGTGACCCAAAGCATTACGAGAAATTTAAAAATGTGCTGGAACATTCAGACGAGAAGGATGCAAAATCATTGGACGACCATTTTAAACAGTTTTATAAGGAAATCCGGATCATCAAATATATGAACTCTATGATCCGGATTTTCTCCATCGATTTTGACAAGCGCATCCGTAAAAATCAGAATCGCTATCCGCTGACGGTGGATCAGCCGGAGGGAGGTGAAGCGCTTCCCTATGAAATGGGAAAAGACGCGTATGAAGAGTTTCTGCGGAAGCAGGGAGATTTGAGCCAGCATGTCCAAAACCGTGATTTATACGAAGCGCTTCAGACGTTAACCGATAAACAAAAAAGCGTGCTGACGAATATTTATCTTCACGGAGCGACGATGAAAGAGATTGCCGAGTCGCTGGGTGAATCACGGCAGAACATTTCCAATATTCATAAAAAAGGGCTCGACAATCTCAGAAAGCAGCTGGACAAGCAAAAAAAGGGGGAAAATAAGCAGTGAACGGGCCATTTGACTTCAACAAAGAGAACACAGATACCGACGAAATGGAACTTTTGATTTCGCGTTTTTCGCCAATGATAAAAAAAAAACTGAGCAATACATCATACCAGGAAAGAGAAGACCTTGAACAAGAATTGAAGATTAAAATAGTTGAAAAAGCGGACATGCTGTTATGCCAGGAAGTGCCGGGTTTTTGGGAATTTATACTTCATCTTATAAATGAAAGCTCCTGACAAAAGCGGCGGGATGATGGATATTCCGCTCTGACACCGTGAGAAAAACGAGAAGAGATGTCCGGTCTCGTTTTTCTTTTCTGTTTCCCCGCAAGACCTCCGCACTAAAAAAGTACCAAATCTTATCCATATAATGATATGATGAAAAAAACAAAGAGAAAGGAACGTCCAAGGTGGAAAATGCGTCAATTTTAATTGTAGACGATGAGAAGGCGATCGTTGATATGGTCAAACGCGTTCTCGTCAAAGAAGGCTATCACAACATTAAGACAGCCGGAAGCGCTGAGGAAGCGATTGAGTTTGTTAAACATGAATCCGCGGATCTGCTCGTGCTGGATG
The DNA here is from genome assembly GCF_053663335.1 of Bacillus sp. YH3-2-B2. Lineage (NCBI taxonomy): Bacteria > Bacillati > Bacillota > Bacilli > Caryophanales > Bacillaceae > Bacillus > Bacillus sp. YH3-2-B2. Next base: position 780,599 of record NZ_JBSJQE010000002.1, read on the forward strand.
TGATGATGGAAGGCATGTCCGGTTTTGAAGCATGCACCGAAATCCGGAACTATACCGACGCTCCGATCTTTTTTCTGACTGCCCGTTCTTCTGATGCGGATAAGCTGTCAGGATTTGCATTGGGAGCTGACGATTATATAACAAAGCCGTTTAATCCGCTCGAATTGGCGGCGCGGATCAGAGCGACGTTAAAGAGAACCTATAAGCGCGAAGAGAAAGCGGCGGTAAAAACGTATTCATACAGCCATTTTTCCTATTCGCCGCAAAACGCCGAGCTGATCGTCGGGGGCGAGCCCGTCAGCTGCTCCGCACAGCTTCTGCAATTGCTTCAATATTTCTGTGAACACCCTGATGTGGTGCTCTCTAAAGATCAGATCTATGAAAAAGTGTGGGGATATCCGTCTTACGGCGACAACAACACCGTCATGGTTCACATCCGCAAGCTCAGAGAAAAGATTGAAAAAGACCCCAGCAATCCGTCCTATATTGTAACGGTGCGCGGCCTCGGCTATCGGTTTATTCCCGATCAAGGAGAAAAAGGAACCCGCTCATGAGAATGCGCGGAAAATTTCTGCTCCACTTTTTCGGACAGCTTCTGCTTGTCATCCTGCTGATGTCCGTTTTGGCCGTCGCTTCTTTCTTCTATTTGGATTGGCGTTTCAGCGAAGCGGAAGCCAATGCGGGACTGACCAAAGCGACGGCAGACTCGTTTGAAGCGTGGCTTGATAAAAACGAAGACGGCACATGGGATGTCGATGAATTTTTAAAGATGTCGGTCAGAAAGCAGAAGGGCTGGCTGCAGATCATTAATGACAAAGAAAAAACCGACTACGCGTACAGAGTGCCGAAAGACGTCCCGAGCCATTACAGCAGAAAAGACCTCTTATCCATTTACCAGTACCGGAATTTTGACAACTACAAGCTGAATTACTGGACGGTCACGATAAATGATGAGACCTATTTGATTCTGTTCGGCTGGAAATCCGCCAGTGAGCAGCTTCTCACTTACATCGAATCACAGGAGCCATCCCTCGCTTCCCTTTCTCAATATAAAAAAAGCACGGTTGATTATATTAAACGGGAAAAAGGGGCGGTCTACCTTCTCGAAGACAGCGGCAGACTGCTCGGGGATATCAACAGCACGAAAAAAGAACGGAACACCGTCAATGAGCTTGAATTGCTGAAATACAGTTCCAAGCCGTGGAATTACAAACGGGAAATTTCTTTTAAAAGACTCGATAAAACGAAATGGATGGTCGCGTCGGTGCCGAACCCCGTGTACATCCCCGATCACGAGTTTAACAAATCATTTTTGAGAAATGTGATGAAAACCCTCTTCCTCTTGATCGGAATCCTGGTATTTATGATCTGCATCCTGACCATTTGGTACTCTTTCCGTTTCGGCTGGCCGCTGTTTCATACCATCAAATGGCTTGTCAATTTATCAAAGGGCCGGCTTGAAGAGCCGAAGAACCGCAAAGGACAGCCGGTCAGCAAAAACAAAAAAGGCAAAACAAAACAGCCGTTCCGCTTTTTCGCCGAGATTTTCGAATCGATGGATCAGCTGACCGACACGCTGAAGCGGGATAAGAAAAACAGAGAAAAAATCCAGGCGACAAGGGAAGAATGGATCGCCGGGCTGAGCCATGACTTAAAAACCCCGCTGAGCACGATTTACGGCTACAGCATGATGCTTGAATCGAAGCAATACGACTGGACACCGGAAGAAGTCAAAGAAATGGGGCAGATCGTCCGGGAAAAATCAGAATATATGTCGAAGCTGATTGAGGACTTAAACTTAACATATCGCCTCAAAAACGCGGCCCTCCCGATCGAACGGCGGCTGATCAACGTCGTGCCGTTTATCAGAAACGTCACGAACGATTTCACGAAAAACACGTTCTCGGAAGGCTATGACATCGCCTTTGAAACCAAAAAGGAAGACATTCTTTTCGCCATTGATGAAGCGTGGTTCCGCCGTATTCTGGAGAATCTGCTGGCAAACGCGGTTAAGCATAATAAGAAAGGGACCGCCATTCGGGTCGTGCTTGAGGAATCAGCCGAACAGCTCATTCTGAAGGTGAAAGATAACGGAAGAGGAATGGACGATGAAACGATTCACCAGCTGTTTAACCGTTATTACCGGGGAACGAATACGAAGGGGCCGTCAGAAGGAACTGGACTCGGGCTCGCCATTGCCAAAGAGCTGGTTCACCTTCATAACGGAACCATCCATGTCAACAGCAGAATCAGCGCCGGAACGGTGATTACGATTCTTTTTAAAAAAGATTGAGTTTGGACGCCGCTTTGTCGGGAATAACAATAGAAGACTGACAAGCAAAAGAGGTGTTCACACATGGAAGCAGCATTACGAGCAGATACGAGAGCAGTTATCGGAGAAGGCCCTTTATGGGACAAGGATAAGGAATGCCTGTACTGGGTGGATATACTGGGCAGCCAGCTCCATATCTTCACTCCGGCTGACGGAATCAACCGTTCCGTTAAATTCAAATCATTTGTCACGGCTCTGGCCTTGTATTCAAAGGAAGAGCTGGTGATGACGATGAAAGACGGGTTTTACCTGTACAATCTGCGGGAAGACACATTGACGAAGATGAAGCAGCCGAAAGACATGCGGGAAGATATCCGTTTCAATGATGCAAAATGCGACCCGTCCGGCAGATTATGGGCGGGAACGACGAGCATGGAAGGCAAAGAAGAGGAGGCTTCGCTGTACCGTCTGAATACGGACGGCAGCCTTGCCAAAATAAAAGACCAGGTCTCTACCTCGAACGGTTTGGATTGGGATCGGGACCGAAACCTGATGTACTATATTGATACTCCGACGCAGGAAATCGTCTGTTATGCATACGATCCTGAAACCGGAGCCGTATCAGATCCGAAAACGGTCTACCGCTTTCCGGAGTCGCAAGGATCTCCCGACGGAATGACCATTGACCGTGACGGAATGCTGTGGGTGGCTTTGTTCGGAGGCGGCCGTGCCGTCCGGATTGACCCGTTCTTGCATAAGGAAATTGCATCTATCGAAGTTCCGGCGAAATACGTCACCTGCTGCGCGTTCGGAGGCAGAGAATTGAACACGTTATACATTACGACCGCGACGGAAAAATTGACGGAAGCCGAAAGACTTGAGCAGCCGCATGCGGGCGGCCTGTTTTCAGCAGAGCTTGAGACGGGCGGCTGGGAGCCGGTTCCGTTTGCAGGCATGATGTAAAAAAAAGCCCTGGCATATGGGGAAGTTCCCATTGTGCCGGGCTTTTTTGTGTTAAATGGAGCGGATGATGCCGCCTTCAACCCGCTGTGCGGTGCCGTTAATGGCAGAAGCAGCTGATGAAGCGAGAAATACAATCGTATTGGCGACTTCTTCCGGGGTTGCATAGCGCTGAATCAAAGATGTCGGTTCATTCACTTTAAAATAATCCCGGACGAAGCTGTCCGTGTCTTCTCCGGCAGCCTTTGCGGCTCCTTCCATGTAAGAAGCGACGCCTTCGGTCCATGTCGGTCCCGGCAGCACGGAGTTGACCGTGACATTTGTGCCTTTCGTCATTTCTGCCATTCCCCGGGACAAGCTGATTAACGCCGTTTTCGTCATTGAATACGGAATCATTTGCGCAAGCGGTTTGACTCCGGCTTCACTGGAGATGTTCAAAATCCGTCCGCTGTTTCTTTCAAGCATTTGCGGCAGAAAACGCCGGCACAGGCGCACGGCGCTCATAACATTCACTTCAAAATACCGAGTCCATTCGTCATCAGACACCTCAGCGAAGTCCTTTACTTCAAAAAAACCGAGATTATTGACGAGAATATCGACTTCCCCGATTCCCCCGGCGCGCTTGATCAAGTCATCCGACTCATCCTGACGCGATAAATCCGCAGCGATGCCGTGAACCGTTCCGTAAGCGGAAAGCTCCTCAACCGTCCGTTCCACAGTTTCTTTTTTTCTTCCGTTTACAATCACCTCGGCGCCTTCGGCTAAAAAGCTTTTTGCCGCGGCTTTTCCGATCCCTGAAGTTGATCCTGTAATCAACACGAGCTTTCGTTCAAGCTGTAATTCCATGATAATCCTCCTTTTTACACCATTGTGTAACAGTATACATGATGAATTTTAGTGTGTACGAACAATTTGCTTTCATGCAAAAAGGCCGGATATACAAGCCTTAAAGACTTATAGTATAATTACTGCGAAAAAAGGATACGAATGTCAAAGAGACAATCGTTTACCATAATCAGGGGGAGTTAAAAGAATGAAGAAGATCACTGCCGTCTGGGCGGCGCTCTTGGTCACCGCCTTTGTGATCGCCGGCTGTTCCGGCGCACAGGGAGAAGGAAGCGCGGCCAAACAAAAAGCCGTCTCAACCGAAGCATTCCCGGTAACCATTAAGGATGCCGCGAACGAAAAAGTAACCATAAAGCAGGCACCGGAAAAAATCGTTTCCCTCATGCCGAGCAATACGGAAATTACATACGCGCTCGGACTGGGAGATAAGGTCGCAGGCGTCACGACAAATGATACATATCCGAAAGAAGCCGTAAAAAAACCGAAAGTCGGAGATATGAATGTGAACGCTGAAAAAGTCATCGCGCTGAAGCCGGATCTCGTGCTTGCCCATGCGTCCTCTATGTCCGCTTCCGCCGATGCGATGAAGCAGCTGAAAGATGCGGGCATCACCGTCTTAACGGTCAATGATGCGCAATCGTTCCAAGATGTGTACAAATCAATCAGCATGATCGGAAAAGCGGCCGGCAAAGAAAAGCAGGCGGATCAGCTGATCCAATCGATGAAATCCGACCTTTCCGGCATAGAAAAGAAAGCGGCGGCCATTTCTGAAAAAGACGAAAAGAAAGTATTCGTCGAAGTGTCTCCTGACGGCTACACGACGGGGAAAGGCACGTTTATGAACGAAATGCTTGAAGATATACATGCGAAAAACGCCGCCGGCAGCCAGACCGGCTGGGTGCAGCTGACGGATGAAGCGATTGTCAAAATGAATCCGGACGTCATCATTACGACAGACGGCGTAAAGGCCGCTGAAGTGGAAAAACGCGCCGGCTGGGGTGCCGTCAATGCGGTCAAACACCACAATGTCTATTCTGTTGATCCTGACCTTGTCACACGCTCAGGCCCGCGCCTTGTCAAAGGGGTCGAGAAGCTTGCAGAAAGCGTTTATCCTGAAACGTTTAAAAAGTAACCGCCCGCTGGCCTACACGGTCAGCCTGCTGTTTTTAGCCGTTTGTACGGCACTCGGCATTTCAATCGGCAGTCTGCATATTCCTTTATCTGACGTTTTTTGGATCGGGATCGGCCGGACATCCTCTGTTGATCCCATGAATGTAAATATTATGATCAATATCCGCCTGCCGAGAGTCGTTCTGGCCGCTCTTGTCGGAGCCGCGTTATCCATTGCGGGGGCGGCGTTTCAGGGACTTCTGAAAAATTCGCTCGCCGACCCTTATACACTCGGGGTATCTTCGGGAGCCTCGGCGGGAGCCGTTATCACCTTGTTTTTCGGCATTCAGATTCCCGTCATCGGCCGGTTCACACTTCCGGTTGTCAGCATCGCCGCTGCCATTGCGGTTATGGCGGCGGTTCTGTTTTTCAGCCGCCTCGTTCATGCGTCGATGTCGGTTTCGACGCTCATTTTGACAGGCATCATTATGAATTCTTTTCTCGGGGCTCTCATTTCGCTTGTGATCGCTTTAACGGGAAATGATCTGCTCCCGATTGTCCGCTGGCTGTTGGGAAGCGTGTCAATGAGGGGCTGGGGCTATGTCGCGCTGTTTCTGCCTTTTTTTCTGGCCGGGACGGCGCTTCTGCTTATCAATGGCAGAGAATTAAACATTATGACTTATGGAGAAGAAAAGGCAAGGCTGTTAGGCGTCAGTACGGGAAAAAGAAAACTGCTGATGATCGCCGCCGGATCTCTGCTGACGGGAGGCGCGGTTGCCGTCTCGGGGACGATCGGGTTTGTCGGCCTTGTCATTCCCCATGTGACTCGGCTTTTGTGGGGGACGGATCATCGCCATTTACTGCCGCTGTCAGCATTGACGGGCGCCGGATTTCTCATTTTGGCGGATTTGTTTTCCCGCACCGTCATTGAGCCTGTCGAATTGCCGATCGGCATTATGACGGCCTTGGCGGGAGCGCCTGTTTTTGCCTTGATTCTGCTTCGCCAGCATCATGGAGGGAACCGCTTATGATCAGAGTTAACAGCCTGTCCGGCGGGTACGGAGGCCGGATGATTGTAGAAGATGTCAGTTTTACCGCCGGAAAAGGTGAATTTGTCGGCATACTCGGTCCGAACGGCTCAGGAAAAACAACGCTGATGAAATTGCTGACGGGAATGCTCTCTCCGTCAAAGGGCGAGGTGCTCGTCGCAGGCAGGCCCGCGGGCAGATACAAGCCTCGGGAGCTTGCGAAAATCATGGCCGTTTTGCCGCAGCATACGGAGCAAGCTTTTACATTTACCGTTAAGGAAACGGTGTCCTTCGGCAGATACCCGTATCAAAAAGGACTATTCAGACAGATGGATCAACATGACGAGGACATCGTCCGGGAAGCGATGGAAATGACGGGCATCGACCGATATGCACAGCAATCCGTCCGTAATCTGAGCGGAGGGGAGCGGCAGCGCGTCTATCTGGCGCAGGCGCTGGCTCAGCAGCCTGAGGTGCTGTGTCTGGATGAGCCGACGACCTTTCTTGATCTCAAATATCAAAAAGACCTGCTTGATACGGTAAAGCGGCTGACGAGAGAAAGAGGCCTGACGGTCATCAGTATTTTTCACGACCTCAACGCCGCAAGCCAATATTGTGATCAGCTCCTGATGATGAAAGACGGACGCGCTTTTCCGAAGCAGCCGCCGGATCAGGCTTTGAAAAAAGAGACGATTGAAGACATTTACGGCATTACCGTCAGCGCTGTTGCCCGGCAATCGTCGCCGAAACCGCTGATCGCTTTCATGCCGGAAGCGCGGGAGGAAAGAGAGCCCGCCGGCGTTCCGTTCGCCTCTCTGATAAACAAAAGCGGAAATACCGTAACGCTTCATACAGAACGGCCGTTCAGAATGCTGTCAACCGCATCTGACGGCCCGGGCTTTTCGTGGAACCGCCGGCTTTCCGGCTCGGCGGCAGCTGGTTTAATCTGCCATACGTTTGATTCGGTCACAATTGCCGTGACTGCGCAGTATACCGTTTGGGTGCTGATCAGCGGACGTTTATCGGAACAGGGATTTGTTCGGCTGTTAACGGCAGCGGCTGAAGCGAGAATGCAGGCCCTTTCCGGCAGACAGGCAAAAGGCGACATTGTCATTTGTGCCTTGCAGACAGGAGAGGCAATGGACGTCCCTCACGCGGAAAGAGCCGTCAGAAGAGGAACCGCGGCATGTGTAAAAGCGGCGGAAGAAGGAGGAATACAACGATGAAGCTGTATACGAAAACCGGCGATCAAGGACAGACAAGCCTGATCGGCGGCAGAACGGATAAAGACAGTCTGCGGGTTGAAAGCTACGGGACGATTGATGAGCTGAACAGCTTTATCGGGCTTGCGCTTGCGGAGCTAGATGATTGTGAGAATTGCGGTGATGTGAAAGCCGAACTCCGAAACATTCAGCATGAGCTGTTTGACTGCGGCAGCGACTTGGCGACGGTCACTGAACATAGAAACTATACATTAAGAGAGACATCTATTTCCGCATTGGAAGACTGCATAGACCGTTACACGGCTGAAGCGCCCCCGCTTGAGAAATTTATTCTTCCGGGCGGGCATAAGGCGGCTGCTCAGCTTCATATCGCGCGGACCGTCACAAGACGGGCTGAGCGTCTCGTCGTGAAACTGGGCAAAACAGAAGAGATAAACGATACGGTGATGCGTTACTTGAACCGCCTGTCTGATTATTTTTTCGCGGCGGCAAGAGCAGTTAACGCAAGACAGGGCGTTCAGGATATAGAGTATGAAAGAAGCGCCGCGGTATTCCGTGATGATGAATAACGTTTTGTTCAGCCGGCAGCAGCAAGCCGGCTGTTTTTTTATAGAGATATCCATCAATTGAACCTTTATTGACAGAAGGAAAATGTATCTTATGCATTATTGACTGAAAAATTAAAAAATGAGATATTATAAGAAACATTGTAAAATAATGGGGGATTTGATAGATGGATACATATAATAAGAGCGAGAGCATCTGGAATAAAAATTTCACCCTTCTGTTTATCTCGAGGCTTGTTAAATTGTCGGGCGACGGTTTTGCCTTTAATTCCATTCTGTGGTTTTTGATTTTTGACGGGGAAGGCGCGATCGGCACGTCCCTACTCATTGCGGTCACGTTCCTTCCGGAGGCGATGCTGGCGCCGATTACCGGGCCTTTTATGAAGCAGCATACGCTGAAATTCTGGATGTATTTCTCCGATCTCACGCGCGCGGCGGTCGTGTTGATCATTCCGGTCTGTTACTTTAACGGTTTTTCTCCTTTATGGTTTGTCATGCTTCTCATGATTTTGCATTCAGCCACGGGAGCCGCTTATAATCCTGCATCTATCTCATTAATCCCCAATATTGTCGGAGAAAACAGCCTGCAGAAAGCGAATGCGGTCATCCAGTCATCAGGGCAGATCGTCAGGCTTGCCGCCATTACGCTGAGCGGGGTGTTCTTAACATTTATCAGTCCCGCTTATTCTTTGTTTATCGCTCTTATATTCTATCTTCTATCAGGTTTTCTCGTACTCTTTATGTCATACCAAGTCCAGCATGCCAAACAGGATACCGTCGCCGTCAGACAGCGCGGGACGTATTTCGGAAGGCTCAAACGGGGTTTCGTTCTTGTCAGGAAACACCAGATTTTATACCCGCTCGCCATCTATTGTATCTTCATGAATTTTGCGGCCGCTCCGTGGGAGGCGCTCTCTGCCGTTTATGTCGCCGAAGATTTAAACATGCCGCCGATCATCTACTCGCTTTTGAAAGCGACAGGCACGGGCGGAGCCTTTTTAATGGGTTTTATTTTGGCTAAGGTGAAGGTGAACAAATACGGTCTCCTGTTTGTGTCAGCGGGAATCATAGAAGGGGCGGCATTTTTCATCACCGGCCTCAACACTTTTCTGCCGCTCGTTTTCCTCGCCGCGTTTGCTTTCGGATCTGCCGTCAGCGCGATTAATGTGCCGGAATATACGATTATTCAGACGTCTGTGGACCATGATGACCAGCCGCAAGTCTATGCCGTCATCCACATGATCTCAAACATATCCATTCCGCTCGGCGCGGTTCTTTGCGGATACGCGGCTAATGCCTTCGGTCCCGGAAAAGTCATTGCCGCCGGCGGTCTCGTTGAAGTCCTGTCCGGTCTCGGAATATTGATCTTTACGAAGCTGGCCAAAGCTGAACGCTCAGATCTCATCAGGGAAAAAGAAGCGAGCATCAGAATATAGATTTTTCGTGAAACGCCCTGCGCCGTCCGGTGCAGCGGCGTTTTTTTATGCGAAGGTCCGGGGGGTTATACGACTCCGGTCTGATATGAAAATCAATCTCTGACTCGTTTTGCCGGCCGCGGGATTTGTTTATAGTAAAGACAAGGAAAACGAAAGGAGGATCTGCATGAATATAAATGTAAAAACGGCAGGCGGCTTTCTGCTGATTGTGTTCGGACTTTCTGTCTTTTTCGGAGGAGGCCATTTCGCATTTATCATCCCGCTGGCGATCGGAGGCCTGATGCTTTACTGGGGAATCAAACGTTTTTCAAAAGGCCGGGCGGTATCGGGTATCATCGCGGGCTTCATCGGAGCTATGATTCTCGTCGGTTCTCTTCCATTTATCGTTGCCATCGGACTGGCCGGCGCCATGGTGTATTTCGGGTGGAAGATGATGAAGCAGGGCGGCTCAGACACCGCTTCCCGCCAGTATGAACCGGAAGCGGCATCACCGGGCTATCAATCCGGATTTGACACTGAATGGGAAGAATTTCTGAAGAAAAAATAAGGAGGAAGACAAAATGGTCTTAAAAAGAATAAGAAATATGTTCGTCGCATCTGTTAACGAAGGGCTTGATAAATTAGAAAATCCGAAAGTCATGCTGAATCAATATGTGCGTGATATGGAAAGTGACATCGCTAAGGCGAAACAAACGATTGTCAAACAGCACACGATCGTCCATCAGTTTAAGAAAAAACAGGAAGACGCCTCCGAAACGGCGGCAAAACGGAAAAACCAGGCTCAGCTTGCTTTTGACGCCGGGGAAGAGGAGCTTGCGAAAAAGGCGCTGACTGAAATGAAATACCTTGAGGGAAAAGCGGCCGAACATGAAAAAGCGTATGAGCAGGCGAAAACACAGCTGGCAGAGCTGAAAGAGCAGCTAGAAACTTTAGAAACGCGCCTCCGCGACGTAAAGGATAAAAAACAGGCGCTCATCGCCCGCGCCAACGCGGCAAAAGCGAAGGAACATATGAACGCTTCTTTCGACAAAATTGACAGTGAAAGCGCCTATAGAGAGTTCCTTCGAATGGAAAGCCGCATTGAAGAAATGGAAGTCCGCGTCAAATACGGCACTTCAGCTGAGGCGAACACAGAATACAGCCGCTCCCAATATTCAGACGAGGTGGAAGCTGAGATTGAAAAAATGCGCTCGCTTTCTCTGGAGAAAACAGAGCATCAAAAAGCGGCTCATGAATAATGTGCACAAGGGAAGATCGGCGCTTTTACGCCTCTTCCCTATACGCACGTATCAATTCTCCGGCTTTTCCTTTATAATAAAATGAATGAAAAAGGATGGAACGTAATGAAGCGTAAGATTGCCAAAGGACTGATGGCGGCGTCCGTTCTGATCTGCTGTCTGTTTTTGGTGAAAGAAGTGTTTGCCGGGCGTTTTTTTCCGCTGTACGAAACAGAAGCGGAATCGGCAAGCATACCGCCGCGTGCCGTCAACAGCCTGTCGGTTTCATCGGAACAGACGGATGTAAAAATCATCGCGGAAGCGCGGAATGATATCGCGGCAAACATGGCGGGACCGGCGGGGAAAATGTTTGTCCAAAGCAGGGGAAAAACCCTCAATCTCAAAGCGAAGGAGAAAGGGTTTCAATTTCTGAATCTCTTTCAGCGTCCTCTGCTGATTGTCCGCATTCCGTATGATTATCATCGGGACATCACCGTCCATACGTCAAGCGGCACCATTGCCGTTGACGGAAACAAGGGGCTGTCTCTTGCGCACCTCGGCGTCCGTTCTGTAAGCGGGAATATGTCGCTGAAGCACGTGAAGACGGATGTGTTTGAAGCGAAGGGGCTGTCGGGCAACCTCACAGCATCAGGCCTTGCGGCGAAAACGGGGGATATCCGCTTATCCTCCGGACATGTCGGGCTTCAACATGCGGCGGGCGCCCTTGACGTGCGGGTCGCTTCCGGCAGTGTCGACGCCTCGCTTGAGACGGCGGATGCTCCCGTATCCGTCAGGCTTGCGAGCGGCAGCGCAGCGATCAGCCTGCCGAAAGACGGAAGTTTTACGGTGAACGCCGAGACGGCAAGCGGAAGGATTCAGCCGTCTTATTTCTTTGAGAAAACGAGTAAGGACGGCGGGGCATTCACCGGTATGAAGGGCAGCGGCGCCAGGCCGATTGATATAAAAGTGACGAGCGGCAATATTGCACTGCAATAGTCAAGGAAAGGAGGGGCAGGCAGCTGATGGCAAAAAAACAGATTCTCGGACTTATCATCGCCTTATTAGGCGTCAGCATGTTTTTGCGTATTATCGGCATCGGCGACTTCTTGTTTTGGCCGCTCTTTTTTCTGATCACAGGCTATATTTTTAATAAATATTCCCGCGGCTGGCTCGGCTCCGTCCTGTATATCTTCGCCGCTTTTTTATTTTTGAGAAACCTGTTCAGCGCCACCTTTAACCTGTTCGGCTATGCCTTCGCCGCCTTTCTCATATACGCGGGCTACAGGCTCCTGAAAGGAAAGCGCGTGTATGAACATAAAGAGAAGAAAATCAATCTTGAAAAAGAAGAGCAGCCAAAGCCTTCCGCCCAGACGGAAAGCAGACAGCCGGACCTCCGCAGCTTTTTTATCGGCGAGCTGCGGATGATGAAGGACCCGTTTGAGCTGAATGATTTAAATGTTTCCGGATTCATCGGCGATGTGAAAATTGATTTGTCAAAAGCGATGATTCCCGAAGGAGAAAGCACGATGACCATCAGCGGTGTCATCGGCAATGTCGATGTGTACGTCCCGTCGGATATCGAAGTGTCCGTCAGTTCATCGGCTTTTATCGGCGATATGAACCTGCTCGGCTCTAAGAAAAGCGGCATGAGCCCGAATCTTTATAAAGTATCGTCTGAGTACGGCGACTCGCCGCGGCGGATTAAAATTTCAATTTCGTTATTCATCGGCGATGTGGATGTGAAGTATTTATGAGGAAAAAATTACTCGCCAATATTCAGTGGCGCGCCATGCGGATGACCGCGGGGCTCAGTCTGCTCCTTTGCGCGGTGTTTATTACGCTGATGCTGCTGTATTACGGGCTTGACCCGATGCTGCTGTTTTCTTCCGGCTGGTTCGGTATTCCGTTTGTGGTCATCCTGCTTCTGGCGTCTCTTTCGGCCGGATTGATTTCCGGTTATGTATACGGAGGCCGCCTGAAAACAAGAATGGATACACTGATTGAAGCGGTTTTGAAATTTGAAAACGGCAATTTCGCTTATCGGGTGCCGCCGCTCGGCGATGATGAAATCGGTCTGGCGGCAGATCAGCTCAACGAAATGGCCAAGCGGGTCGAGCTCCAAGTCACATCGCTGCAAAAGCTCTCCAACGAGCGGGCGGAATGGCAGGATCAAATGAAAAAATCGGTCATCACTGAAGAACGCCAGCGGCTGGCGCGCGATCTGCACGATGCCGTCAGCCAGCAGCTCTTTGCCATTTCTATGATGACATCCGCCGTCTTAGAGCAGGTGAAAGATGCGGATGACAAAATCGTCAAACGGATTCGCATGGTTGAACATATGGCGGGGGAAGCGCAAAACGAGATGAGAGCGCTGCTATTGCATCTGCGGCCCGTCACTTTAGAAGGAAAAGGCTTAAAAGAAGGGCTGATTGAGCTGTTAAAAGAGTTCAAAGCGAAGCAGCCGCTGGATATTGAGTGGGACATCAGCGATACGGGTGTGTCAAAAGGCGTTGAAGACCATCTGTTCCGCATCGTGCAGGAGGCGCTTTCCAACGTTTTCAGACATTCAAAGGCGACCAAGGTCACCGTCAGGCTCGGCGCGAAACATCAAAAGCTGCAGCTTAAAGTCATTGATAACGGGGCGGGTTTTACGATGGATCAAGTGAAAGCATCCTCATACGGGCTGCATTCCATCAAGGAAAGAGCGAGTGAAATCGGCGGCATAGCGGAAATTATCTCCGTAAAGGGAAAAGGCACGCAGATCGACGTGAAAGTCCCGATTTATCAGAAAACAAAAGGAGAGAACGACAGTGATTCGAGTGTTACTGATTGATGATCATGAGATGGTCAGGATGGGTCTGGCCGCATTTTTAGAAGCACAGCCGGACATTGAAGTCGCCGGTGAAGCATCAGACGGGCAGCAGGGCGTCGATCTGGCCGCAGAGCTTTTGCCGGATGTGATTTTAATGGACCTTGTCATGGACGGCATGGACGGCATCGAAGCGACAAAACAGATCTGCGCGAAACTCAATGACCCGAAAATCATCGTGCTGACGAGCTTTATTGATGACGACAAAGTGTATCCGGTGATCGAAGCGGGAGCGCTCAGCTATTTGCTGAAAACGTCCAAGGCGGCAGAAATAGCCGAAGCCATCAGAGCGGCTGCCAAGGGTGAACCGAAGCTTGAATCGAAAGTGGCGGGAAAAGTGCTGTCAAGGCTGCGCCATTCAGAGAATCAGCTTCCGCATGAAACGCTGACGAAAAGAGAACTGGAAATCCTCTGTCTCGTCGCGGAAGGCAAGACGAATAAAGAGATTGGTGAAGAGCTCTTCATTACGATTAAAACGGTAAAAACCCACATTACGAATATATTGTCAAAGCTTGATGTCAGTGACCGCACGCAGGCAGCCGTATATGCCCACCGCAATCATCTCGTGACATAAGAAAAGGAGAGCGGCGCCGGCACACTCTCCCGAGGGACGGGGTCATTGGGACATTCCCTTTGTTCCGAAATCCCTGATGGCGACTTTGACTTTATATTCGATATCCGATTCACTGAAATGATGATCCCAGTCAGAGGATATCTTTTTCCATTTATCGGGATAATGTATCCGGACTTGATCGCCTAACCCGGTAATATCCACTTTCAACTCATGCTGCATGTAATCAATGAATGCCATGACATCTGAATGAATGCTGCGTTTTACCGCGTTTTTGATTTCATTTATATAGGACTCCTTGAAAGAATCTTCTTTCGGATTCCAATCCTCAGACAGACGGCCTTCAACAAACCGGGTGACGATAAACTTGAATTTTCCATTTTTATATTGTGTTTTTACATCATATTTGCTGGAAAATACCTCGAAGGATAAATAATAATTGTCATGCTTTGCAAACGTGACGCCTCCCTTTACCGTGCCTGTGAACAGGTTCATATTCTGGACTTGTAAAGGCGTTAAATTCGCATACCAGAATTTATTTTTAATAATGGTAGCGCCCCAGATTTCCAGTCTGCTGCCCACTTTGCGCACTTGAGGAAGGGCAAAGGTCTCGCCTTTGGCGATTTTCTCTGATATTTCCCCCAATGTCACGGGCTCCATCATCCGGATGGTGACCGCATTGTTCTCCGTTAAGTCATAGATCGTATTTGACGCAGGCTCTCCCTGGTCACTGATATTGAAAATATCTTTCGTTTTATCCGGCACCGTCATCACATTGCAGCTTCTTCTCGTACCGTTGTCCCTGATAAACTGGTTCATCAATGCGTCAAGCGGGATGTGATCCTTTAACAGCGCTTCGGAAAACAGCATGATACGCAAGTGCTGGGAGAAGGCGGGGTGATTTTTTAACGATGCCGTTCGTAATGCTTGATGGACGGTTTCCCCTGGAGTGGAAGTCACCTTTGTCGTGTCACCTGACGATGACTGCTGGGCACTTGCTTTTTGCGGAACCAGAATCTGCTGTGTCACTTCCACATTTTCTTCCTCGGGTTTATCGAGCCCGACTCCGATAACGAGGCTCAAGTCTTCTAAATTGCGGCTGTCCCAGCACCCGGCCAAAAGCAATGTGCAAAATATGATTACGATGTATTTCTTCATTGCGCTTTTTTCACCTTCCTTTTCACAGCGACGACTGCAAATATCAGTAAAGGCAGCAAAAAGAAAACCAAGAAGATATAGCCGAGAATATCACTGAACAGCATCAGCTTGTTCGCATCCTTTGGCATCAATGACCCCAAGAATGTCGCAATCCCGACGAAGATGACGCCCTTTTTCTGCTTCAGCCCGAAAATTTTATGAAGAGCTGATGTCGCGAAATATCCGTATGATACATAGGTGGCGAAAAACTGGATGATCCAGACAACAAGCAAAAAGGACTCGAACCTTTCAATAAAAAGCCCTTTGATTTCAAATGATTGAAAGAGCGCGATCGTTGGCCAGATCATTGTTTTGACATCCTGGGTGGTTAAGGCGCCGACGACGAGAACGTAGGTAATGATGTATAAAATAATCGGGATGCCAAAGCCTATGGCCGACATGCGGAATGTGTGCTTTTTATTTTTGAGGTACTCGGGGAGAAACAGCATAATCTCAATTCCCAAGAAGGAAACAGAAACGACGGTCAAGGAAGCCATAACGGGAGAAAATCCCTGCCCGAGCACCGGCCGCAGGTTGTCGATATCAAATATTTTAAAGCTGAAAGAAAACACCACCAGCAAAATAATGATCGTAATCGTTAAATAGAAAGGAAAGAGCCTGCCGATATCGCTCATGCCGCCGATAATTAAATAAACGGAACAGGCGATAAAGATAAACAGCGTGACCGGCACGGGCGTTCTTTCCAATAAAAAAAACTTGACCATTTCCGCCATCGCCCGGGCTTCGAAGCTGGCGACTCCTATAAAATAGAGACAGATCATAAGATTGACGATATTTCCCGCCCATTTGCCGAGTCCTTCATTCATATAGTCAAATAATGATCCGTACTGATGCTTTTTCATAATGAGCGTATTGAGATAAATCAAAAAGATAAAGATGACGCCTTCCAGACATAACGCGATCCAGCCGTCCGGCGAATTTGCCCTGGATGACAGCGCCCGCGGCATGGTGAGAAGCCCCGCGCCGAGCATCGTGTTTGCAATCAATGCTGTCCCTTGATAGCTTGTAAGCTTATTGTGAGTTGTTTTCTGGCTCATTTATGTTTTTCGCCTCTTTTGGTTGATTTTTAATAGGGAGACGGAGAATAGAGTCGTTTGCGTTTTTTAAGCTGAAAAATCCATTCGGCGAGAAATACGGAGAACCGAAGCTTCGCTGTCTCGATAAATGAGTGTAGATCGCCAGCATAAATAAAATCATGCCGTACAGCCCGAAAGCTGCCGCGGTAAACATCGAAATAAAACGGAGCACACGGAACGACAGACCCATCCCGTACTGCGGCACCGTAAATGAAGCGAGCGCGACAATGCTGACCACGATGACCATGATGGAGCTGACAATATTCGCTTCAACGGCCGCCTGGCCGATGACGACTCCGCCCACCAATCCGATCGTCTGGCCGAGCGGGCTGGGAAGCCTCAAGCCCGCTTCCCTCAGCAGCTCGATCGTAATTTCCATCACCATCGCTTCAATAATAGGCGGGAAGGGAACGTTTTCTCTGTTCGCCGCGATGGTGACTGCAAGCGACGTCGGCAGCAGCCCTTGGTGAAACGAAACGAGGGCGATATAAATGGACGAAAAAAACAGCGTAATAAAAATAGACGTAAACCTGAGCGCCCGGATGAGCGAGGCGGAAATCCACCGTTCATAATAATCATCGGGAGACTGCATTAAAATTCCTAAAGAAGCCGGAACCACCAGCGCAAACGGCGAGTTGTCGACAAGGATGGCGACGCGGCCGTTGAACAAGGCGGAAGAGACTTTATCAGGCCGTTCCGTATTTTGTATTTGCGGAAAGGGCGAATACTTATTATCCTCAATAAGCTCCTCAAGCGTTCCGGAATCCTGGATGTCGTCCATCTTCACTTCGCTGAGGCGCTTTACAACATCGCTGACGACAGACGGGTCCGCCTTATCATCTATGTACATGACCGTGGCGTATTTTAACTTGTTTTCTCCGATCGGAACCTTTTTCGTTTTCAGCTTCGGATGGTTCGTGCGCTGCCTGATCATGGCGATGTTTGTATCAGAATCTTCTATGAAGGCGATTTTCGGACCTCTTACGACCTTTTCGGATGTGGGTTCATTCACGCTTCTTTTTTCTCTTTTTCCCGTGGACAAAATGTATACGCTGTCAAGTCCGTTAATAAACACGGCGCATTTTCCCCGCAGAATGGAGATGACGGCTTCCTTCGACGTAAAGACGGGACGGGCGTCGATCTTATCAAGACGTTTCGTCACCGTATCCAGCGTCAGAGTGTCTTCCTCACGAAGCAGCGTTTCAATCGCTTCTTTTATTTTGTCTTCGTCGTTCATTTCACTCAGATACATATAATAAAAAACAAGCCCGTTCGGAAGCATCTTTTTATTTTGAACCAGGTCATCATTCTGCTCTACGTGGGGAAGCACCAGTGCCAGGTTAACGTGTATGTATTCCTTGAATTCCGATTGCGCCATCGACAGTCACCCGCCTTCCAATCCTTAATTGAGGTTATCTTTTCCTGTTAAAAAAATGATATACTATGATAAAGTATTTAATGGTACAAGTTTTTTTATGAAAGCGGAGGAGAGATGTGGCACAAGTCAGACTGGCAGGGAATGCCGAAGAAATTGAACAGCTCATCAAATCATTTGAAGCGCATTACGAAGTGGCTTACACGTCGAAAGAATACCGTAAAACAAATCCGAAGTATAAATACTCTAAGGATTCGCGCGTCTATCTTGAGCTGAAATTAAAAACGGCCAAGGCCGAAAAATAAAAAGGGTTTCATCTGTTACTGGCGAATAATACTCAGGGTGAAGCAACTGTTATGGAGGGATACATAAATGGACTACAGAATTGAAAAAGACACCATGGGAGAAGTTAAAGTTCCGGCAGATAAATTTTGGGGCGCTCAGACACAGCGCAGCAAGGAGAACTTCAAAATCGGTTCAGAAAAAATGCCTCAGCGTGTTGTGAAGGCGTTTGCAATATTGAAAAGAAGCACAGCGATCGCCAACGAACGCCTCGGCAACTTAGAGTCTGAAAAAGCACAGGCGATTGCCGCTGTATGTGACGATGTTTTAAACGGCAAATACGACGATAACTTTCCGCTCGTTGTCTGGCAGACGGGAAGCGGCACGCAAAGCAACATGAACATGAATGAAGTGGTGGCCAACCGCGCGACTGCTTTATTGAAAGAAAAAAATTCCGAGCTGAAGATTCATCCGAATGATGACGTCAACCGCAGCCAAAGCTCAAACGATACATTCCCGACGGCGATGCACGTTGCGGCGGTTCTTGCCGTATATGAGCAGCTCGTTCCGGCGCTTGATCAGCTGCGCGCGACGCTTGATGAAAAAGCGAAGGCTTATCAGGATATTGTGAAAATCGGACGCACGCATTTGCAGGACGCCACTCCGCTGACGCTCGGACAGGAAATCAGCGGCTGGGTATACATGCTTGACCGTTCGAAAGAAATGATTCTTGAGTCAACGGAAAAAATCCGCGCGCTTGCCATCGGCGGCACGGCAGTCGGCACGGGAATCAACGCCCATCCGCAGTTCGGTGAATTCGTCGCGGAAGAAATCACAAAAGTAACGGGGCAGACATTCAAAAGTTCGCCTAACAAATTCCACGCGCTCACAAGCCATGATGAAATCACTCACGTTCACGGCGCGTTAAAAGCATTGGCTGCCGACCTGATGAAGATTGCCAACGATGTCAGATGGCTGGCTAGCGGCCCGCGCTGCGGAATCGGCGAAATCGTCATTCCTGAAAATGAGCCGGGAAGCTCTATCATGCCGGGCAAAGTCAACCCGACGCAAAGTGAGGCGCTGACAATGATCGCCGCGCAAGTGATGGGAAATGACGCGACAATCGGATTTGCGGCCAGCCAAGGAAACTTTGAGCTGAATGTCTTCAAACCGGTTATTATTTATAACTTCCTGCAGACCGTGCAGCTGCTCAGTGACGGAATGAATTCCTTCCATGACAAATGCGCTGTCGGTATTGAGCCGAACCAAGAGACGATTCAGGAAAATCTCTCTAACTCATTAATGCTTGTTACGGCGCTTAACCCGCACATCGGTTATGAAAACGCCGCGAAAATCGCCAAGCTTGCCCACAAAGAAGGCCTGACACTGAAAGAAGCGGCATTACAGCTGAACCTTCTGACAGAAGAACAATTTAATGAAATGGTGCGTCCGGAAGATATGGTGCACCCGAAAGCATAAAAAGAAAGAACGGCTGCAGTTATTGCGGCCGTTCTTCTAAATAAACTGCTGTTTCAGTAAAAATCTGAGCTGTTCTGCATCTTCAGCCAGCAGGTCGGATTCCTTCAAATTCAAAATCATTCCTTTGATGATTGCCGGTTTCGGTGACTTTTTCTTCATTTCCGCTTCCAGAATATCCAAGCTCTCGGTGAATTCAGATGCTTGCGCCTTGTCCATCGTGCCGATGCGCGTGCGGAGGGTCTGCAAGATCGATTGACTTAAAGGATCGGGCTGCCCGTTATGAAGGGGCCCAAACAGTGAGCTTGCCTCATCAAGAGAAATAAACGCTTCATCATGTCTGTCCGCCATTCCGTTTACGATGTCATCAATTCTGTGAATCACGGTATTTGCCAGAAGCGAAGGCTGTACGGACCGGCCGGTCAGAATCAGATACTCAAGATACATCTGACTGATTCCTTCTATTAAAAAACAAAGCTCGGCTGTGTAGGGTTCAGCTTTTTCTCCGTAAATAGCAAGAAGACTGTCGATATGAAACTGCAGGATCGACCGGCGGATTCTCTTTCCGCACTGCGCCGCTTCTTCGGTATAAGGAAGTGAACCGTCTTTCATCTGCATGGTAATAAAATCCTGATGGGCGAGAATCGATTCGTAAAACACCGCAAGCTGTTTTTGGTAGGCGGCTCTCGGACTGTCACCCTCCGTTTGGATCGTCGTGATTCGGGTAAACGTTTTATCATAGTAGTAATTCAGCATGGATAGAAGCAGTGCTTCTTTGGAAGGAAAGTAAAGATAAAAAGCGCCTTTTGAGATTTTGCATTCATCGGCGATTTCCTGAACCGATGTAGATTTGTACCCTTTTCGGGCAAACAGTTTGATTGCTGCTTCAATGATCAGCTTTTCTTTTTCCTTCAATGGTTCCACCCTTTCGGAGCCAGGAGGCTGGCTTGTGCTTCTCATGTATGACTATATGGTCATATTGATATTCCGTAAATTTAACCTGATTGTAACTTGTTTTTTTGTTTTGTTTTATTTATATTATAAAGTGAGCTGACCGAATGGTCAAAGTTCTGGCGAAAGGGTGAATCTGAAAATGAAAGAATTAGATGAAATGATCAGCCGCTTGCGAAACAGAGGAATTAAAGTCGAAAAGGTGAAATATCCGAAAAAGACAATTTGTGAAAAGAAATGGGTTCATCAATGCCAAAAACCGCTGAAAGCAAACTACAGAGATTTTAACGGCTATTCCTTCACATAAAAAAAGACTGCAATGAAACACTACAGTCTACTTTGGTATGATAATTCGGTAGATTACACCCGATTGGTCATTTTCAATTGAAATTGATGCTTTATGCAGGGTTAAAATCCGTTTTACGATGCTGAGGCCTATGCCGAACTCGCCTTTCTTCCCTTTATTAAAAGGCTCGTACAAGCTGGATAGCATCTCATCCTCAATCGGAGGCCCGTCATTTTTAACCGTCATGACAATCTGCTGCTGATTTTGGCTGATCCGAATGTGAATCGCCGTTTCTGCATAGCGGATTTGATTTTCGAGAATGTTTTCAAGAAGTTTGCTCCATTGTTCCGGATCACCGGGCATCATTAATGCATCTTCTGTATCAACGCTCCACAATAATTCCTTCCGGGCCCATTTGAGCCGTTCAATGACTTCTTCCGTGACCTTCACAATGTCAAATGTCTCATGGTGCACCCGCTGCTTCATTAAATAATCAAGCTTGGTTAAATATAATAAATCCTTAATTTTCTTCTCAAGTTTTTCTGCTTCGCCTTCAATGACATCAATTGTGGTTTCCAGATCCCCCTTAGGAAAAATCCCGTCCTTTATTGATTGAGTATAGCCCCTTATCACCATGACAGGCGTTTTTAAATCATGAGAGATATTTTGCAGGAGCGTTCTTTCCGTTTCATCCTTTTGCACCAGCTTGCTCCGCATGTCTTCAATGGTATGGCCTAATTTTCCGATTTCGTCTTTTCTGTCGACGATGACCGGATCATCCCAGTCCTGTTCGGAAATCCGTTTGACATGCTTCTCTAAGGAAACGAGCGGGCGCGAGAGATATTTGGCAAGCCAAATCGCCGGAATCCAGCTTAACAAAATCACGCCGGCAATGATAAAGAGAAGCTGCTTGAACAGGGTGAATGCCAGATCATCACGATAAGAATCAAGGGCGTAAGACAGCATCATCGCATCCTGGCCGTTAATGGTGAGGCCTTTTTTAATGACGAAAAATACTTTTTCACCGCTGATGTCCGCGCTGTATCGTTTCGTGACGCTGTGCTGGCGGCCCGCGAGCTTGTACACCTTATGGATAAAGGAAGAAGAAAAGTAGTTCAAGTCTTTGTCACTGGCCGATTCCTCCCGTTCCGGCAGAAGAACGTGCTGAACGGATCGGAAAGTCGTCGGAGCGGTCGCATCCTCGCTGTAATATCCCCGCTCGATCGATCCAGGCAGCCGGTACTCCGTCAGTACATGCTGTTCATTTTCAATGGTCGTATACGTTTCATCCGTGAAAAAATGACGCAGCGTATTTGAGAACAGCACGAGAAGCAGAATCGAAATGGCTAAGAGGATGCCTGAGATGACCACCCATATTTGAAAAGCAAGCGGCTTATTTTTCATGACGTCATCATCCTGTAGCCGAATCCGTAAATGGTCTCAACCTTTAACCCGGGCATTTTTTTTCTCAGCCTCCGCACAAGGTCATCGACCACCCGGTCAGTGCCGAAATAATCATGGCCCCATATTTTCAGCAGGATATCTTCTCTGGAAAAGGGGTGTCCTTTATGGTGAAGAAATAAAAGCAGCAGATCAAATTCCTTAGACGTCAAATTGACCAGGCTGCCGGTTTCATCATAAACCTCTCGGGCATCTTCGATCACATTGTAGGAAGAAACGGTGATGCCGGTTTTTTTTGCGGCGGGCTGTTCTTTATACACGAGCTCGAGCAGTTTCTGGACCCGTATAATAAGCTCTCTCGGCAAAAAAGGCTTGGCGATATAATCATTGCTTCCAAGCTCTAACCCGAGGACTCTGTCAATATCGGCATCCCGCGCGGAAATGAAAATGACCGGCACATCGGGATCTTTTTCTTTTATTTCTTTTATCAATGTATAGCCGTCCGTATCCGGAAGCATGATGTCAAGAATCCACAAGTGGGGAGACGGCTGCATCTGCTTTCTGGCATCTTCGCCTTTTGTGAAAGATGTAATGTTCCAGCCTTCATTCTCTAAATATTTTGTGAGCAGTTCATTCAGGTTATCCTCATCTTCAACTAGATAAATGGTGTATGACAAGGCATTTCACATCCTTTCAACGTCATTATACTAGTTTTAACATACTCAAGCCGCATTTTCATAATTTCACATATTCTTTTCATTTTTATCCCACAATGTTTGTTTATGATGTGTATAAGGGAAGAAAGGAAGAAAAAAAGCGGGGAAGATAACATGTTCAAACACATTTTGTTTTGGAGCTTTGCTTTTCTCCTTATTATTGGGACAATAGAACTTGTACATGCGATGAATATGTAATCGATAGAATGAAAACATGCTGAAGGAGTGTGCGTGAATATGAACGATCATCGAGATGACGGCAGAAGCCGCGATCAGTCAGATCTTTCACATACGGAGCAAAACAGAAATGAACAGCAGCAGATCAGCCATCAGGAGCCCGAGCTGCTTGAAGGGCCCGTCTCGAAAGAACCGGAAAACGAGACGGCTGCCGGTACGGAATTTGAAAAAACGGCTGCCGTGAAAAAAGAAAAAAAACGGAGAGCCGCTTGGCTGAGCCCGATTTTAGGCGGCATTATCGGCGGCGGCCTCGTGCTTGGCATCGTGCCGAACCTGCCGGGTGAGCAGCATAAGACAGAAGCCGTTTCTGATACGAAACAAGTTCAGTCTTCGAATTTTACGTCAACGCCTTTGAAAAATACCTCAAGCGTAGCGGATATGGTAGAAGAGTTGGAGCCTGCGATTGTCGGAGTGTCCAACTACCAAGCTTCGCAAAGCAGCCAGTTCGGACTTGACGGCGGTTCAAACTCTGAAACGGAAAGCGGCACGGGGTCAGGCGTCATCTTCAAAAAAGACGGCGAAAAAGCGTACATCATTACAAACAATCATGTCGTAGAAGGGGCGAACAAACTGTCGGTCACTCTTTACAATGGGAAAACCGAAACGGCAAAGCTTGTCGGAAAGGATGCCATCAGTGACTTGGCTGTATTGGAAATCAGCTCGTCCAATGTCAAAAAAGCGGCCAGCTTCGGGGATTCCTCCAAGCTCCGCATTGCTGATAAAGTGATTGCCATCGGCAACCCGCTCGGCCAGCAGTTTTCCGGCACCGTCACACAAGGTGTCATCAGCGGGCTGAACAGAACGGTGGACGCCGATACATCCCAAGGCACGGTGGAAATGAACGTAATTCAGACGGATGCGGCGATTAACCCCGGAAACAGCGGCGGCCCGTTAATCAACTCAAGCGGCCAGGTCATCGGGATCAACAGCATGAAAGTCAGTGAAAACGGCGTGGAGTCACTGGGCTTTGCCATTCCGAGCAATGATGTAGAACCGATAGTCGACCAGCTGCTTGCAAAAGGAAAAGTGGAGCGCCCATTTTTAGGTGTGCAGATGATTGACATGGCGCAAGTGCCGGAAACCTATCAGGAAAACACGCTCGGACTGTTCGGCGACCAGCTGTCTAAGGGTGTTTATGTAAAAGAAGTGCAATCCGGCTCACCGGCTGCGAAAGCGGGCATCAAATCAAATGACGTCATTGTACAATTGAACGGCAAAGATGTCGACAGCAGCGCCGATATCAGACAGATCTTATATAACCAGCTGAAAATCGGCGATAAAACGACTGTTCAAGTGCTCAGAAGCGGAAGCAAAAAGACGCTGAACGTCACATTAACGAAACAAACTGAAAGCGCAAGCTGAACGCATAAAAAAAGCTGAACCTTCAACTGAGGTTCAGCTTTTTTCGTCATTCTCCCAAGTAGGCTGACAGCATCCACACATGCTTGTCCGCTTCTTCAACTAATCCGACAAACAGGTCGGCAGTTGACGGGTCATTTTGTTCCTCGGCGATGCCGATGACAAATTTTGATTCGCGGCTGATTTGTTTATAGTCTTGAACCAGTGATTCCACCATTTCAGACGCCGTTTTTTCCTGACCTTCATCCGTAATGGAAGCTTGTTCAAGGTAAGTGTGCAAAGTCGCCGCAGGCTGTCCGCCGATGGCCAGAAGGCGCTCTGCGATGGCGTCCGCCGTTTCCGCCGCTTCGTTATACAGTTCTTCAAATTTTTCATGAAGCGTAAAGAAGTGAGGGCCTTTTACATACCAATGGAAGCGGTGCAGCTTAGAGTAAAGGATAAACCAGTTTGATAATTGTGTGTTCATTGATTTCTCAACAAGAGTTTCAGTTTTTTTCGCGTTTTGTGTATTCATATTCATCGTCCTCCCTGTGATCTGTTAATTTAATTATATCACGTATCAAATAAAAATCAATACTAAATTATAATTATTATAATTTAGTTTAAGTGAACAGCTTTTTCTTTATAATCGATTCCCAAGCGGACCACGGAAAGAGTGAGCGGAAAGCCAATGTCAGCTTAACGCCTCTGCCGATCGGATACCGCAGTTTCTTCAGCCGTTTCCTTTGTGCCAATTGATAAATCAGTTCCGCTACGTCATCAGGATCGCCGCTTTTGGATGCGTTGGCTTTGAAGTAAGCTTCAAGGGGCTGATAAAAGCGATAATAAGGCGAGTCTTTGCCGGGCGCCGTAATATGGCTGGAGAGAGACGTCTCCCAAATAGACGTTTTATAGGAGCCCGGTTCTATTAAAGCGGCATCAATTCCTAAAGGCAGAAGCTCGAGGCGCAGACACTCTGTAAACCCTTCAACCGCGAACTTGGAAGAGACATACGGAGATAGAGCCGGGAAACCGGTCAGTCCGCTGATACTGCTGATATTGAAGATTTTCGCCCCGCCATGTTTCCGCATATAAGGCAGCACGGTTTTTGTGACATGAATCAGACCGAATACATTTGTTTCATACTGCTGTCTGTAATGTTCCATCAGCACATCTTCAATAAACCCCCCGTACGCAGTGCCGGCGTTATTGACAAGCAGGTCAATCGGTCCGAAACCGCTGATGGTGTTCCCGAAGTCAGACACCGACTGCTCATTTGTCACATCTAAAGAAACGACCGTAACATGTTCGGATGCACCCGCTTGAGCGGCGGCCTCTTTCAGTATTACAGCTTTCTCCGGCTGTCTGGCTGTTGCGATGACGTGATAAGACCGGGTGAGCTTCAGCGCTGTCAGCATCCCGAATCCGCTCGTTGCGCCGGTTACAATGGCAACTTTTCTGTTCATCTTATAATCCTCCCCGTTTGTTCTTATCTCATAGTGTATAACATCTCGCGGAAAGAAGGAGAAATCGTTCGGAAATATGTCAGAATTGTTTTATAATGGAGTCAGCTTCGGGTAGAAAGGGGTAAAGAAAAGATGGCATTAGAGGGATTGAAGGAAACATGGGATTTAAACTCCATTTTTGAGGGCGGGAGCCGGTCGGAAGAGTTTCAGCAATACATACAAGAGCTCAAAAAGCATCTAAGCGCTTTTCAACATGCGGTTGAAGCATTTACAGTTCCGACGCACGCGGATGAAAGCCGGGAGCTGATCAACCTGATTGATAGGTTTGAACGGTCAGCGATCATGATCAGGCAGGCGGGAGCGTTCGTCGGCTGTCTTCAGGCTCAGAACACTCATGATCAGAAAGCGAATGAATGGAGGGCGCGGATCAATCAGCTGAGCAGTGATTTTAAATCCGCTCTGGTCACCCTTGACGATACACTTGCCCGGATTGACGAGCGGGTCTGGGAGGAGCTGCTGCAAAAACCGGAACTTCAGGATCTCACATATGTCTTAAATGAGAGAAGAGACCGTGTCAGAGAGAAGCTCAGCGCTTCAGAAGAAAGGCTGATTGAAGGCCTGGCCGTTGACGGCTACCACGCATGGGGCGACCTGTATAATGCGGCTGTCGGCAGAATGAAGATTCCGTTTGAGAATAAAGAGCTGTCGGTCGGCCAAGCGGAAAATATGATGGCGCACCCGGATCGCCGCATCAGACGTCAAGTGTTCAAAGAGCTTAATGAAGCCTGGAAAGGAGAAGAGGAGCTTTTCGGCAGCACGCTGAACCATCTGGCCGGCTTCCGCACGGAAATCTATAAAGCGCGGGGCTGGAAAAGCGCTTTGGAAGAGCCGCTTGCGATCAATCGGATGAAAAAAGAAACGCTGGATGTCATGTGGCAGGTCATTACCGATCATAAAAAGCCTTTTGCCGAATACCTGAATCGAAAGGCGTCTCTTTTAGGGCTTGAGCGGCTGAACTGGTATGATGTGGACGCGCCGATCGGCGAAGCTCCGAAAGAATACACATATGATGAAGCGGCTAATCTGATCGTCAGCCAATTTTCGACGTTTGGCAAAAAGCTGTCGGCATTTACGGAAAAAGCGTTCCGCGATCGGTGGATAGAAGCGGAAGACCGCAGCGGCAAACGGGTCGGCGGTTTCTGCACCAGCTTTCCCGACAGCGGAGAATCCCGGATTTTTATGACGTTTTCCGGAAGCGCTTCGAATGTATCGACGCTGGCGCATGAGCTCGGTCACGCGTTCCATCAGGAGGCCATGCTTCAAGTGCGGCAGCTGAACAGAGCCTACGCCATGAATGTGGCTGAAACAGCCTCGACCTTTGCGGAAATGATCGTCGCCGACGCCGCTTTGAAACAAGCGGAGACAAAGGATGAAAAGCTGTTCTTGCTTGAAGATAAAATTCAAAGAAGCGTAGCCATGTTTATGAATATTCATGCGAGATTTTTATTTGAAACGCGTTTTTATGAAGAGCGGAAGCAGGGCGTCGTTCCGGCTGATAAATTGAATGAATTGATGGAAGCGGCGCAGAAAGAAGCATTTTGCGATTCATTAGGGGAATACCACCCTCATTTCTGGGCATCAAAACTGCATTTTCATATTACGGGAGTGCCGTTCTACAATTTTCCGTACACGTTCGGTTATTTATTTTCGCTTGGAATATACGCAAGAGCTCTTCGGGAAAAAGCGGATTTTGAAGAAAAATATATCGCGCTTTTGTGTGACACGGCTTCGATGACCGTTGAGGATTTGGCGATGAAGCACCTTGGAGCGGATCTCACGGAACGGTCGTTTTGGGAAGACGCGGTCCGCCTTGCCGTACAGGATGTGCAGGAATTTTTAAAGCTGACTGAATGATAATCTGGAGATGAACCGGCCGGAGCTGTTACCGCTCCGGTTCTTTTTTGTTCCGTGAATGACAGCCGCCTCCCTTGGAAATACCTAAAAACGATCGGAATGGAATGGGAGTGAATCGCATGAAATGGATCAGAACGGCGGGCGTTTTATGTCTTACGCTGATGCTGATTGCCGGCTGCCGATTGAATGAAGAAAAACGGGAAGCGGAACAAGACAGCATACCCGTGTCATCCGCGAAGCCGGTTCCTTACAGCAGCTTTTCCCTTCGCGTCAGCTACGGAGCCGGAGAGCATAACCGCTATGAAGGTTTGTATGAAAGAAAAAGCGGTCATGAAAAGGCGGACATCCGGGACAAGCTCTCAGGGGTTCACAGAGAGGGCGAGGAAGCGCTTGATGAAATGAAGATGATCCTCGGAGAACTTGCCGTAAACGGCCGGATGCAGGAAAGCGAGGTCGTCCGGCAGGTGCTCTCGGCTTTTAATTTAGACAGCCGCTATGAACATTTTTATCTGAAACTGGAAAAGAACGACGGAGAAATGACGGAAATAAAAAAATAACCGCCGTCCGCTGCTTTTTTGCCCAAAACTAATTGATAATGATATTCAGAGTCATTAATTTCTGTTACAATATAATCATGATCTCACGTTGAATGTTTAGGCAATTTGTTTATATACATAGTGTTGGGAAACTCAAAAAAGGAGCGGTTAGCGGTATGAGTGCAATTTCTACAGAGACGCTGAGCTTAGGGTACGGAGAGACTGTTATCATTGACGAATTGGATGTCGCGATTCCAAAAGGCGAAATCACTGTATTGATCGGAAGCAACGGCTGCGGAAAATCGACGCTTTTACGTTCATTGGCCCGTCTGATGAAACCGAGAGGCGGTTCTGTGCTTTTAGAAGGAAAAGCCATCGCTAAGCTTCCGACGAAGGAAGTGGCAAGAGAGCTCGCTATTTTGCCGCAGAGTCCGTCAGCTCCCGAAGGCCTGACGGTGCACCAGCTTGTGAAGCAGGGAAGATACCCTTATCAAAGCTGGCTGAAGCAATGGTCCAAAGAGGACGAAGACGCAGTCACAAAAGCGCTAAAAGCGACGAAGCTTGAGGAAATGGCCGACCGTCCTGTGGATTCCTTGTCAGGCGGACAGCGCCAGCGTGCATGGATTGCGATGACACTCGCTCAGGATACGGATATCATTCTGCTTGACGAGCCGACAACTTATCTCGACATGACGCATCAAATTGAAATTCTTGATTTGCTGTTTGAATTAAATGAAAAAGAAAAACGCACAATCGTCATGGTGCTGCACGACCTCAATCTGGCATGCCGTTATGCCCATTATCTGGTCGCCATTAAGGATAAACAGATTTACGCAGAGGGCCGTCCCGAAGAAGTCATCACTTGCGAGCTTGTACAGCAGGTCTTTGCGATGAACTGCCAGGTAACGCAAGATCCGCTGTTCGGCACGCCGCTTTGCATTCCGCACGGACGCGGCAGATGTATCGTGCAGGAAGCGGCCCTCACCGCCCGATTGTCATAATCATGAAAAAGGGAAGGAAACGGTATGGAAGAGAAACTGCAGCAGCAGCTGGACGGCCTGCTTGAGAAATACACGGAACTATTGCTTGGCGAAACAAACCCGGATGTAAAGGAAGAAGTCAGGCAGTGGATTTTGTATACACATATCGCAAAAAGCATGCCGCCGCTCGTCAAACATTGGAATCAATCCTACCCGGACGCCAAAGAGGGCATCAAAGCTGCGATACAGCACATTAAACAGCTCAATGAAGCTCACAGAAAAAAACAATAAAAAGCTTTCGGCATCAAAGAGAGGTGCCGGAAGCTTTTTTTGCTGAAAAGGAATCAATAAAGGCGCCGTTCAATTCATAACGAAGAACTTTTATGTAACTAACACACCCGTTTGTTTACTTGCTGAACCAAGAAAAAAGGACCGCCGCAGCAATCCCTTTCTCTCTTTCCTATATATCACATTTCCTTTCGGATACGTAATAACTCTTCATAGGCTTTTATATTTGTATCAAAATTGGGCACTGTTTGAGATTCCTCGGCACATTTGACTTGTGCTACAACCAAATCATTAAAAGGTGTTGAAATTCCAGTACCTTCTGCCGTTTTGGGAATGACTCCATTAATATAATCAATTTCAGTTTTGCGTTTCTTCTCAAGATCCTGAAGCATACTTGCTCTTAAAAGCCTGGATGGTTCCATGGCTGCCCTAAATGTTTGAATACGTTCAGGAATCTCATTTTCACTTCTTAATTCCAAAGATTCTAAATCAAGGCCGCCCATTTTCGCAAATTTGACACCATTGGCGTGTCCAACCTTAATCGTCTCATCTGCGATATGAACTGCGCTGACAATGCCGATTTCATGGTCAAGAATGTCTCCGTATTCTCCGTTTAATGCTGCCGATAAACCACTGAACGCATTATTGATAAGTAATTTTGACCACTTCGTTCCAACTAAATTATCGGAAATATGTGTTCCGCCGATAAGGTCTAAAACCGATTTAATACGCTGGATTCTTTCTGTTGTTTCGCCATTTAATTCTCCAATTTGAAAAGCGTACTCTTTAAATTGAGTATACTCAGTTGTAAGTCTGGATACGCCTGGTTCAATAAACGTAGCACCAAATTCAACAGAACCCGCAATAACACGTTCATCACCAACGATCGAAGCAACTTTCTGTTCAGGTATACCGTTTTGTAAGGAACATACTACACTGTCATCCTTTAAAAAAGGCAGTAACTCTTTAAGAATGGAGTCATTATATAATTGTTTCGTCAGAAGTAATATTAAATCATACTTGCCTGATTTGTTTTCTGGGGTAATGGCTTTTACCTTTGCCTGAAATGCCGTTGTACCAAATACTTTAGCACCTATTTGATTTAAAGTATCTACATGTTCTTTGTATGAATCAATCAATTCGACATCCATTCCGCCAGCAGACAGATATGCTCCAACTATGGTTCCTAAAGAACCTGCTCCTAAAATTGCAATTCTCATTGTAACGTCTCCTTATTTTTCCTCTAAGTAGTTATAAACCGGCTGTGCTGCATTTAAGGTTAAATCCGTAATAATATGAGATGCTGAAACGACTTCTAATACAGGCAAATCTGCAAGAGGCGCCAGAGCATGTTCAAATAATTGAAGCCGCGCCGGTCCAGACCAGGCACCTTTAACTTCTATATTCGTTATTTGCGTGCGCACCAAATCGCAAACCCTTAAATCACCGTTGTAATCAGTAGCAATCTTAACCATAAAATTAGGTCGGCAAATTTCCCTTTTCGCTTTTTCCTTGTCCATTTCGAAATGTTTATATCCCATAGTCGCAGCTGCCACACGAAGACTGCCATAATCTAATGTGCCAACGAGAGTATCAGAGTCTATATACAGCTTAGGGGCGCCCAATTTCTTTGGATATGCAGTAAGTTCCCGTCCGCTTGCAATAGCCGGGAAATTGTCTACATACATAGAATGTACATAATCTCCTTCTTCACCATTAAAGCTGACAGGGATGACTTGTCCCGCCTCTGTATAGGCACCAAGTCCGGAAACATCGGGCATCCGCATCACTTCGAATTTCACTAAAGGTTCAGTAATTTCAAGAGGTTCTGGCACTGCCGCACGTAAAGCTTTTTCATCCGTTCGGTAAATAATATTTAAATATTCACGGTTAACAAATTTATAATTTGGGATAGGATAAGCAGGAGCCGTTAGTGGCGTATTTAAATTTTTTGCTATATCTTTCACATCAATTTTCATTGCATGACACCCTTTCCTTTTCTTTAACTATGCTATTATCTTACATCCGCATTTACATTTAATCTAATACATAATAAGTTATATATATATTTATTGAAATAAATGAGGGGGATGCAGACAGATGGAATTGCTGCAGCTAAAATACTTTCAGACAGTTGCCTATACTGAGCATATTTCTAAAGCAGCAGAACAATTAAAGATTGCCCAGCCTTCTTTAAGTCTCACTATAAAAAGACTTGAGAATGAACTGGGAACAGCTTTGTTTGAGAGAAAAGGCAGAAATATTAAGCTGAGTTCATCAGGGAAGATTCTTTTAAAACATGTAAACAGGATTTTTACTGAGATTGAAAATGCACAAACGGAGATTCAATTGGAGGAACATCAAATTTCTGATACCATAAGAATATCTATTTCCAATCCAAGATTCCTTGCAGGACTGATGAGTGAATATATCAACCGCTCCCCTCAATCAAAAATTCTCCAAGCCATCGGAGTTAAAAGCGGGATCATAACAAGTTTAAAAAAAGGGGACATTGATTTAGGAATAACAGGTCATCCGATTCAAGATGAAGAGATAGAGAGTTGTGTGCTGGTAAATGAAGATATTGTTCTGGCTTTGCCCTCAAACCACCGATTTACGGGTAAAACAGAAATTTCTTTACGTCTTGTCGCCGATGAACCATTTATTACCCTTGCTAATAATGAGGAGTATAGCGGTTTTACAGCCTCGCTTTGTGAGAAAGCTGGTTTCACCCCAAATATTGCATTTGAGGCGGATTCTCATTTACTTGTCGAGATTATAAAGCTGGATCGAGGTGTTGCGTTGCTTCCTATTTCAGTTTGCAGAACATTGGGGCTGAATTTTATAAAAGTGACTGATCACTCTGCTTCATATCCAGTCGGCTTATCTTGGATGAGACATAGGCTGTTATCTTCTTCGGTAAGAAATTTTCGTGACTTTATTATGTCGTACTATAAAGATAACGATGAAATGTTTAAGGTTTATTAAATAATTTTCACCCCCCCGATTTCCAATGAGGCGGAAGACTGGTCATTTGGAAACGGAGAGGCACAGATGATATAAAAAAATCCCGCGGCATCCGCGGGATTTTTCTTTGTTAAACGGCTTTCGCCTTTTCTTCTTGTTTGCCTGTCTTTTTGTTTGTCAGCTTAATTGATTTAACAAACAGCGTGAGGATCAATCCGGCAGCGATAAAGGCCAGGCCTGTGAAAAACACGCTGTGAAGCGAATCCATCAGTGACGTTTTCAAAACCGGCACGATATGGGAAGAAAATGCGGCCGGAATCTGCTTAATCGATTCCTGACTGAACAAGGATTGAAGCAGCCCTTCAGGATTCTTGTCAATCATACCTTTAAACTGGGCGGCAAAGGCACTTGCCTGTTTCGGGAGTGAATCTAAGTAAGGCACCAGTCTGTCGGTTAAAAGGCTTCCTGATCTGGCATTCATGACAGCGCCGAGCACCGTAATGCCGAACGTTCCCCCGATCATCCGGAAAAATTGGCTTGATGAAGTCACAACGCCCAGCTCTTCTTTTGAAAACGTTTCTTGCAGAGCGAGTGTGAGAAGCGGCATGACAAGCCCCATTCCCAGACCGATCACGGCCATATAGCATGTAGCCGCGAGCTTGCTTGTATCCAGCTGCAAGGTCGTTAATAAGAAGAAGCCGACGGCCATGATCAGCATGCCGATCATGATTTGCGGTTTAATACCGATCTTATAAACCAGCTGGCCTCCGATAATACTTGTGATAATCATAGATACCATCATCGGCGTCATAATCGTGCCGGACGCGGTGGCGCTGACTCCGATAATTCCCTGCATAAAGAAAGGAACGAACGTAACGGCGCCGAACATGCCGATACTCATGAAAAAGCCGATCAGATTCAGTACGGTAAACGTTCTGTTTTTAAACAGGTACATCGGCAGAATCGGTTCTTTTGCTTTGATTTCAGCGAAAATGAATCCGACAATCCCGGCAAGCGCAAGCGCAAAGAGACCGAGAATCTGCCAAGAGCCCCATGCGTAATCCTTTCCTCCGAAGCTGAGCGCGAGAAGGAGGCTGACGATTCCGACAATCATTGTGAAAATGCCGGCGATGTCAAAGTTAATCGGCCCAGTCTGTTTTCTGCCTTGAAGTCCTCTTGCGATAAAGATCACGGCTAAGATTCCGACTGGCAGGTTGATATAGAAAACCCATTTCCAATTTAAAGAGTCAACAATCCAGCCCCCGATTTGCGGGCCGATAACGGAAGCAAGCCCGTAAATCGCCCCGAAAAGCCCTTGGAACTTGGCACGCTGTTTCCCTGTGAACAAATCCCCGATGACGATCATGGCCATCGGCATCATGACACCGCCGCCGATTCCCTGAAGTCCGCGGAAAATAATCAGTTCCGTCATGTTGCTGGCCATTCCGCACAGTGCGGAAGCTCCCATAAAAATCAATAAACCTGACACATAAACGACGCGGCGCCCCAATAAATCTGCAAGTTTCCCCGCAATCGGAACGATCGTCGTCGAAGTTAAAAGATATGCCGTGGTCAGCCACGTCATCATGCTTAATCCCCCGAGGTCACCCACGATTTTAGGAATCGCCGTTCCTACGATGGTGCCGTCAAGGGCTGAGAAAAACATGGCGATGATTAAGCCTGTTATTAATAATGTGCGTTTTGGATCTTTCTTTTCAATGCTCATGTTTTGGCAGCTCCTCTTTCTATTCGTTTTCTTTTTGATCAGCCGCGTATTTCTCGGCGGCTTCCGCTACTTTGCGGATGATGTTCACGGACTGAATCAGTTCGTCGTCAGTCAGAACGGACAGGTTTCGCGCCAGTATCGCTTTCCGTCCTTCCACAACATCTTCGAATTTTGTTTCGCCTTTTTTAGTGAGGCTGATGTCGATGACGCGTCTGTCCTGCTGGTTATGTTTGCGGACGATAAGTCCTTTTTGTTCGAGGCGGTCGGCCATCAGCGTCACTGCGCTCGGCTTTACCTCCATGCGTTCCGCAATTTCGGAAACTTTGCAGCTCCCGTGTTTTTTCAGGCTGGCTAAAAC
The DNA here is from genome assembly GCF_053663335.1 of Bacillus sp. YH3-2-B2. Lineage (NCBI taxonomy): Bacteria > Bacillati > Bacillota > Bacilli > Caryophanales > Bacillaceae > Bacillus > Bacillus sp. YH3-2-B2. The sequence continues at coordinate 815,288 of NZ_JBSJQE010000002.1, forward strand.
AAATAATTGGGCAGGCGTCACCTCGTGTTTTGCCATGCTTTCCACCATTTCAGGCTGTATGTTTTGCAGCAGCGTCTGAAGGGATTTCTGAATGTCAGACACATATTGATCCGCGTTTTTCATAACTCCTCCTCATCTTGTTCCTCGAGAAAATAATTAACATTAGTTAAATATAAATAAGGATTAATGATAAGTCAATCTTTTTGTGCAAAAATAAAAAAGGACTGATGCTTGGCGAAAACATCAAATCCTTCTTCATTTTACTGCTGGTAGGGAGACTGCTGCTGAATGGTCTGCCGGAACTTCTGATACGATTGCTGAAGCTTTTGGGTATCGGCTGCTTCAATGGAATACCAGCCATTTTGAAACATCACATCGTATAATCTTCTTTGCGCTTTTTGTGACTCATCGAAAATCGCCTGAATATCTTGATAAAGAGACTCGTGGCTGAACTCGTGCAGGGCTGTGCAATATGAAGCCGTGATGTATTTTTCCGTCGTCAGCAGCTCATTGACCAAGTCTCTGTCATTCATTTGCGCCGTATTGGGCACGGGCGTTTGCGGATTCGTGATTTTTTGATTTTGCTGTTCCATGTATTGTCCTCCTATTGCATGTAGCCTGTTGTTGTCTGTCCGCCTTGATCGGGGTTCAAGCGGCCCAATATGTGCTGATAATGCTTCTGATGCATCCGGCCGATCTGATCAAGCTCTTGTTTTAACGTCTGATTCTGGCAGTGTTCCGCCATAAAATGCGCTTTTTTCATGGCAAGCAGATTCCAGTTCAGCATGTCCTCAAGATACAAATGGTCTTTCGTTGAGATGACGGCAGGCGGCAAGTTTCCGTGCTGCTCTTGGTTGTTCATATAAACGCCTCCTTCAATTCTGTTCTTTTTAGCTTTCTCTGCGACCGGAAATTCATACACGAATAAAAGAAAAAGGAGGGAGTTCATCCTTGCTGCGGAGCATATGTTTATTTTTGTCGAAAAATAAAATGCTTACAAAATTCGCCCAGGCTTACGGAATCCGCTTCGGCGCGGGAAGGTTCGTTGCAGGGGAAACGCTCACGGAAGCTGTGAAAACGGTAAAGCGGCTGAACCAAAAAGGGCTGTCGGCTTCGATTGATTATCTAGGTGAATATGCGGGTTCAGAGAAGGATGCGAAAAGGACGGCGGAAGAATGTAAAAAAGCAATCAGGGCGATTGCCGAGAATCAACTGGATTGTGAGCTGTCGCTGAAATTAACATCCATCGGTCTGGATATTTCCGAGGAACTCGCGGAACAGCATGTCAGAGACATATTGACGGAGGCAAAAGAACGCGGCGTGCCTGTAACGATTGATATGGAGGACTATTCAAGATGCGGCCGTACGCTTGAGCTGTATAAGCGGTGCAAGCCGGATTTTCCGATGCTCGGCACCGTCATTCAGGCTTATTTGTACCGGGCAGCTGAAGACATCAGCGGTCTGATGCCATATAAGCCGCGGCTCAGGCTTGTAAAAGGCGCTTATAAAGAATCGGCGGCCGTTGCGTTCCCTGATAAAAAAGCAACCGATCTTCATTTTCAGCAGCTGATTAAGCTGCAGCTTTTGAGCGGCCATGAAACGGCGGTGGCAACACATGATGATGACATCATTTCTTATACGAAAACACTCATCAGCGAGCATCAGATTCCACGGGAGCAGTTTGAATTCCAAATGCTGTACGGCATCAGAACGGAGCGCCAGAAGGAGCTTGCCGAAGAAGGATACAGGATGAGGGTGTATGTCCCGTACGGCACCGATTGGTACGGGTACTTGATGAGAAGAATTGCCGAGCGCCCAGCAAATGCGGCGTTTGTGCTGAAAGGGATCTTTAAAAAATAACGGCTGCTCCAAAAAGCAGCCGCAGTATGTTATTCCATGTTGTCTTTTTTATATTGCTGATTTTGGCTCGTCCGTTTGCCGCCGCCGTATTTTTGCTTCGGTCCCGCATTTCCTTTCATGCTGGCCGCGCTCACTGCGGCAGAAGACGGATCTTTTCTCCCTCGCACCATTCCCTTCACCTCCGGGTTTAAGTTTCCCGCCCGCGCCATGGAACATGCGGAAGCCGAAAAATTTAAAAAAATTCCATATTTGCTATTGAAGTCATCCTGAAAATCTTTTAAGATGAAAGAAGAAAAGGGTTTCATTTTTTTTGCCGAAAAAATGAATGACTATTCATTCAAAGTTCAAGGGGGATGACTCATGCACAAGTTTATAAAGAAAGCAGCCGTTCTCGGATCAGGCGTCATGGGGTCCGGAATTGCCGCGCACTTGGCTAACATCGGAATTCCCGTCCTGCTGCTTGATATTGTGCCAAACGAGCTGACAAAGGATGAGATGAAAAAAGGGCTGACATTAGAAAGCCCGGAGGTCCGCAGCAGACTGAGCCGATCGGCTATGCAAAAGCTGCTGAAGCAAAAACCGGCGCCGCTGACTTCGGCTGCCAATCTCGACTATATAACGGCGGGGAATTTGGAAGATGACGCAGCTCAATTGAAGGATGCTGATTGGATTATTGAAGTCGTCGTCGAAAATCTTGACGTAAAAAAACAGATTTTCTCACTCGTTGATGAATACCGGAAACCGGGAAGCATCGTGTCGAGCAATACGTCCGGTATCTCCGTCACAAAAATGGCGGAAGGCCGATCTGCCGATTTTAAAGCTCATTTCTTAGGAACCCATTTCTTTAATCCGGCCCGCTACTTGAAGCTTCTGGAAATCATTCCGATTCAGGAAACGGATCCTGACGTGCTGGAGTTTATGACTTCATTTGCAGAAAACACGCTTGGGAAAGGTGTCGTCAACGCAAAAGACACGCCTAACTTTATCGCCAACCGCATCGGTACGTACGGCCTGCTGGTCACGGTAAGAGAAATGCTTTCTTCCGGCTGCCGCATCGGCGAGGTGGACACGGTGACCGGGCCTTTGATCGGCAGACCGAAAAGCGCGACCTTCAGAACCCTTGACGTTGTGGGGCTTGATACTTTCGCTCATGTGGCAAAAAATGTGTATGATAAAGCCGACGGCGCTGAAAAAGACATGTTTAAGCTTCCTGAATTTATGAATGACATGCTGAAAAACAATTGGCTGGGCAGCAAATCAGGCCAAGGATTTTACAAAAAAGAAGGTAAAACAATATATGAACTCGATCCGCTGACCATGACATACGGTGAGCGCTCGAAAATGAAGACGCCCGCTTTAGAAGCCGCCAAACAGGCAAAGGGTGCCAAAGGCAAAATGAAAGCGCTTGTATATTCCGATGACCGCGCCGGACGCCTGCTTTGGAATATCACATCGCAAACACTCTTATACTCAGCCCGGCTTTTAGGTGAGATCGCTGATGATATTAAAGCAATTGATGACGCCATGAAATGGGGCTTCGGATGGGAGCTCGGACCGTTTGAGATGTGGGATGCCATCGGCGTCAGAAAATCAGCGGAGCGGCTCGAAGAAGAAGGCGCAGCACTCCCCGGCTGGGTGAAAGAAATGCTTGATCAGGACCATGAAACATTTTATATGAAGGAAAACGGAACACAATTTTATTATTCAGACGGCCAATACAGGGCTGTGAAAGAAAATCCGAAACGGATCAGCCTGCAAACGTTAAAAGAAACAAAAGGCGTTATCACTAAAAACAGCGGCGCAAGTCTGATTGATCTCGGCGATGATGTCGCGCTGCTGGAATTTCATACGAAAAGCAACGCGATCGGCTTAGACATTATTCAGATGATTGACAATGCGCTTGAGGAAACGGAGCGGAATTATAAAGGTCTTGTCATCGGTAACCAAGGCAGACATTTCTGCGCGGGAGCAAACCTTGCGATGATTTTAATGGAAGCCCAGGATGATAACTTCATGGAAGTCGATTTTGTCATCCGCCGTTTTCAGCAGACGATGCTGAACATCAAATACAGCGCTAAACCCGTTGTAGCGGCGCCATTCGGGATGACACTCGGCGGCGGCACGGAAGTCTGTCTCCCGGCGGCACGCGTTCAGGCGGCGAGCGAATCGTATATGGGTCTCGTTGAAACCGGCGTCGGCCTTATTCCGGGCGGCGGAGGAAACAAAGAGCTGTACATCAATTATTTGGACGGCGGAAGTGAACTGATGGACGCAGCGATTAAAACCTTTGAAACAATCGCGCTTGCCAAGGTGTCCGGTTCGGCACACGAAGCCCGTGACATGAAGATTTTGTCCGCGGCAGACCGTATCAGCATGAATCAGGATCACCTGCTGCACGATGCGAAACAGCTGGCTGCTTCCTTATATGACAGCGGATACCGTCCGCCTGCCCGCAAAAAAGTGAAAGTCACCGGAGAAACCGGCTGTGCGGCATTACTGCTCGGAGCAGACCAAATGAGACGGTCGGGTTATTTATCCGATCACGATATGAAGATTGCGAAGAAGCTGGCCCATGTCATTGCCGGCGGAAGAGTCCCGTTCGGCACGGAGGTTTCAGAAGAATATTTACTCGAGATTGAAAGAGAAGCCTTTTTAAGCCTCGCTGGCGAGGCGAAATCTCAAGCGAGAATGCAGCATATGCTCGTCAAAGGCAAACCTTTACGGAACTAGGAGGGTGTTTATGAGAGAAGCAGTCATTGTGGCCGGTGCGAGAACCCCGGTCGGTAAAGCGAAAAAAGGCTCGCTTGCAGCCGTTCGTCCTGATGATTTAGGCGCGCTTTGTGTAAAAGAAACGCTGAAACGGGCAGGCGGCTATGAAGGAAATATCGATGACTTAATTATCGGATGTGCAACACCTGAAGCCGAACAAGGATTAAATATGGCGCGGAATATCGGTGCGCTGGCGGGGCTTCCTCATACAGTGCCGGCCATTACGGTGAACCGCTACTGCTCTTCCGGACTCCAGTCCATCGCTTACGGTGCGGAAAAAATCATGATCGGCGCGGGCGACACCGTAATCGCCGGCGGTGCGGAATCCATGTCGCAAGTTCCGATGATGGGGCATGTGACACGGCCGAATATCGCTTTGGCGGAGCATGCGCCTGAGTATTACATGAGCATGGGGCATACGGCGGAGCAAGTCGCCGAAACGTACGGGGTATCCAGAGAAGATCAGGATGCATTTGCAGTCCGCAGCCATCAGAATGCCGCAAAAGCCCTTAAGGAAGGGAAATTCAATGACGAAATCGTGCCGGTTGAAGTATCGCTGACAGAAGTCGGGGATGACCATAAGCCGCGGAAAAAACAATTTACCTTTTCTCAGGATGAAGGCGTGCGCCCCGGCACATCGGCTGACGTCTTGGCGAAGCTCCGCCCGGCTTTTTCTAAAACGGGAACCGTGACGGCCGGGAACTCTTCACAAACAAGTGACGGCGCGGCGGCTGTCATGCTGATGGATCGCGAAAAAGCTTCTTCGCTCGGATTGGCGCCGCTAGTCAAATTCCGTTCCTTTGCCGTAGGCGGCGTTCCCCCTGAGGTAATGGGAATCGGTCCGATTGAAGCCATTCCGCGGGCGCTCAAGCTTGCCGGACTCGAATTACAGGATATCGGGCTTTTTGAATTGAATGAGGCCTTTGCTTCACAGGCCATTCAAGTCATCAGATCGCTCGGGATTGATGAAGAAAAGGTGAACGTCAACGGAGGCGCCATCGCGCTCGGACATCCGCTCGGATGCACGGGGACGAAGCTGACCCTGTCACTCATTCATGAAATGAAACGGAGAAACGAGCAATTCGGCGTGGTGACGATGTGCATCGGAGGCGGCATGGGCGCTGCCGGCGTATTTGAGCTCATTTAAAACAAGGGGGAAACGAAGCATGAAACAGGAAACGGTCAACGTCAAAAAAGGCGGCAGCTTTCTGATTGAAGAGACGGGATATGATCAAATATTCACTCCGGAGGACTTTACAGACGAACATAAAATGATCGGCAAAACGACAGAAGACTATGTCGTAAACGATGTGCTTCCTTATATAGATGAAATTGAAAACCATCAGTTCGAGCATTCGGTCAGACTGCTGAAAAAAGCCGGAGATCTCGGCCTCCTCGGAGCAGACGTGCCTGAAGAGTACGGCGGAATCGGCCTGGATAAAATCAGTTCAGCCTTCATTACGGAAAAGTTTTCACGTGCCGGCAGCTTTTCGCTATCTTACGGCGCTCACGTCGGGATCGGTTCATTGCCGATTGTGTTCTTCGGAACGGAAGAACAGAAAAAAACCTATTTGCCGGACTTGGCTTCAGGACAAAGAATCGCGGCATACGCCTTAACTGAGCCCGGTTCAGGTTCAGATGCCCTCGGCGCGAAAACGACGGCTGTTTTGAATGAAGCGGGCACACACTATATTCTTAACGGGGAAAAGCAATGGATTACAAACTCCGCCTTTGCAGATGTCTTTGTCGTCTACGCTAAAGTGGACGGAGATAAATTTTCCGCATTTATCGTAGAAAAGAACTATCCGGGCGTATCAACGGGACCGGAAGAGAAAAAAATGGGGATTAAGGGTTCATCGACAAGAACGCTGATTTTAGATCAGGCGGAAGTCCCGAAAGAAAATCTTCTCGGCGAAATCGGAAAAGGCCATGTCATCGCCTTTAATATTCTGAATATCGGGCGCTACAAGCTTGCCGTCGGCACAATCGGCGCTTCAAAACGGGTGATTGAGCTGTCTGCCGCTTATGCAAACCAGCGCCGGCAATTTAAAACGCCGATCGCAAGCTTCACGCTCACTCAGGAAAAGCTTGCGACGATGTCAGCCCGGCTTTACGCCATGGAGAGCTCTGTATACAGAACAGTAGGCTTATTCGAAGATAATATGAGCAGACTGACGGAAGAGGAGCAAAAAGACGGACGCGAAGTCGCGAAGTCCATCGCCGAGTACGCGATTGAATGCTCGCTCAACAAAATGTGCGGTTCTGAAACGCTTGATTACATTGCCGACGAAGGCGTTCAAATTCACGGCGGTTACGGGTTTATGCAGGAATATGAAGTGGAGCGCGCCTATCGCGACTCAAGAATCAACAGGATTTTTGAAGGCACAAATGAAATCAACCGCCTGATCGTAACGAGCACGTTTCTGAAAAAAGCCGTAAAAGGTCAGCTGCCGCTCTTTGAAAAAGCAAAAGCGCTCCAAGATGAACTCATGATGCTGATGCCTGAAGAGCCGGGCTCAGAACCTCTTGAACAGGAAAAATACATTGTCAGACAGGCGAAAAAAATCGCCCTCTTGACAGCGGGCCTCGCGGCGCAGAAATACGGCAAAGAGATTGAAGGCGAGCAGGAAATCATGGTGAACATTGCCGATATTGTCAGCGCGCTGTATGCTTTGGAATCTGCCGTCCTCAGAACCGAAAAAGCAATTGCGGCGGACGGTGCCGAAAAAGCCGCGCAGAAGCTGTTATATACGGAAATCTTTGCCCAGGAAGCCCTTCAGAACATTGAAGCGCACGCCAAAGAATCACTGATCGCCATGGAGGAAGGAGATTCCCTCCGCATGATGCTTTCCGTGCTGCGCAAACTGACGCGCCTGACGCCGAAGAACCTCATTCAGAAAAAACGTGAAGCGGCAGCAGCCGTCTTCCGTGAAGAAAAATATACGGTCTGATCACATGCTGAAAGCGCTCCTTCATCAGGGGCGCTTTTTCATGAAGCAACGTTATAGGTTTTTACAAGTGATTGTGTTAAAATAACGACGATCATTTACAAGGGGTGAAGAAGATGTCGTTAAATTTTTACTGGTACCCTAAATGCGGAACGTGCCGTAATGCGAAAAAATGGCTGGAAGACCGCGGTAAGGAAATAAACGAAATACATATCGCGGAGGAAACTCCGTCGAAAGAAGAAATTAAAGACCTCTATGAAAAGAGCGGTCTTGAGCTGAAAAAGTTTTTCAACACGAGCGGAATGAAATACCGCGAGCTGAACTTAAAGGAAAAACTGTATCATATGTCAGAGGATGAACAGCTTGAACTCCTTGCATCAGACGGTATGCTCCTGAAACGCCCGATTACGACAGACGGCGAAAAAGTCACTGTCGGCTTTAAAGAAGACCAATTCGAAAAATATTGGATGTAATGCCAGGTTCAAAGAATTATGGTATCTTCTTATTATAAGAAAAAAATGGAGGGATTTAGATGAGCACACCGAAAGATATGCGTTATTCCAAAGAGCACGAATGGGTCAAAGTTGAGGACGGAAAAGCCCGTATCGGGATTACACATTTCGCGCAAGCCGAACTTGGCGACATCGTATTTGTCGAGCTTCCGGAAGTCGGCGCCGAAATTAAAGCGGACGAGCCATTCGGCAGCGTGGAATCCGTCAAAACCGTATCCGAACTGTACGCACCGATTAACGGAACGGTGACGGAAGTGAACGAAGACCTTGATGACAGTCCGGAATTCGTAAACGAGTCTCCGTATGAAAAAGCGTGGATGATCGTCGTGGAACCGGCTGATGCTGAAGAAATCGAAAACCTCATGACTTCTGAGCAATATGACGAAATGACACAGGAAGACTGATCGGATAGCAAAGGGGCCATTTGGACACTCTATCTGTAACGGGAGGTGTCTAAAATGGCTTTTGATAAACAAAAGGTCGATGTGACGGAGAACGTCACGGGCCGCTTTCAAAACGGCCGGTTTTCCTTGTTTCATGAAAATGAAGCCATCGGCGAGATGACAGGCATGGACCAGTACGAGCTCAAACAGGGCTTTTCATTTGAAAATCAAAAATTTTATAAAACAGCCGATGTCATAAACGGCAGCGATCCGAAATATGTCGATTGCGATTATGAGAATGGCTGGTGTTAACAGTTGGCGGTGAATTTCACTGCCTTCTTTTTCAATCTGACGCTAAAACAATCGGCAGGTGACGCGCTTATGTACAACGGAGATGAAAAGGTCATTATCGTAGAAGGAAAATCTGATAAAATCAAAGTCAGGGAAGTGCTCATCGAACCCGCGGAAATCGTCTGTACAAACGGGACGATCGGCCAAACCGAACTGGAAGATTTGGCGGACCGCCTGTTTGACAGAGACGTCTATATTTTAACGGACGCAGATGACTCGGGAGATAAACTAAGAAAACAGCTGAAACGGGAGCTTCCCGAAGCGCGCCATATTTATATAGACAGAACATACAGGCAAGTCGAGTCGTGCCCGGGCCATCATCTCGCATCTGTGCTGATCAGAGCCGGCTTTGATGCTGACACTGTATTTTTGAAAAAGAACGACCTGAGGTGGTAATCATGAAAGAACTCCAAGAAAATGAACTCGAATCGATTCAGGATGACGTTTATCTCCTGTATTTGTACACCCCGTTTTGCGGCACATGCCAGCTGGCGTCCAAAATGCTTACTGTCGTCGAAGAAATGCTGCCCGGCGCCGCCTTCTATAAAAACAACGTGAATTATTCCCCCGCATTCGCCAAAGCCTATCAGATTGAAGGCGTTCCGTGCTTTTTGCTGTTTAAAGGCGGAGAGCTTGTTGAGAAAGGATACGCCTTCCGCTCCGTTTCCTATTTATATGAGCTGATTAAACAAAAAACATCGCAAACGTTCCCGATGTGACAATATTTACAGGAAAATGTCGTGCGGTTTATAAAGGGTTCTGTCCGTTAAAAAGAGAAAGTGTATGTATGGCCATTAAAACGGGAGGTTATACGAGTGGAGAAAATAGAAGTTTCAGAGAATGACGGACAGCATCTGTTTTTGAAACCGCTATTAAACGCCTCAACGCTGCTGATTACATTCCAAGGAGAAACAGAAGCCTTAACGGTCTCAATTAACGGACAGGGAGAAATGAGAAAAACGTCGGCTTCAAAGGAAAAATCTAATTTGACCTTTTACGGAAACCAGACGGAAATCATCCATCTCCTGCATGGTGATGTCTCTTTGCAAAAGCTTATCCAAAGCGGAAAACTCAAAGTGAAAGGATCATTCAGAGCCCTGCTGAAGCTGGAGGCCATCCTCTGGCTGACAAACGGATTTTTTCAGGCGATCAGTAAACGGCCGTAACTGCCAATCTACTATGTGACAATAGCTTCCAATATTTATTTTATTGACTTTTTATCATTCGCCGTGCTATTCTACAGTAAGAATTTCCGGACGAAAATACGATATGTTTTCTCTTATCAAGAGAGGTGGAGGGAAGTGCCCTATGAAGCCCGGCAACCATCAACAATGTTGAAATGGTGCCAATTCACTCGAAGCGGTCTGCTTTGAAAGATGAGAGAAAGGCCTTTTTCAATAAGCCTTTCTGCTCATTTTTGCAGAAAGGCTTTTCTTTTGCGGAGAAACCCGGAAGATTTCTTAGAATAGTGTAAGGCGGGTGATTGCTTTGATCCATCTTCAAAATGTTTCAAAAATTTACAAAGCGAAGCATGGGGATGTCAATGCTGTCCAAGATGTCACTCTTGATATCAAAAAGGGCGAAATATTTGGAATTATAGGATATAGCGGAGCTGGTAAAAGTTCCTTAATCCGTCTCCTGAACGGCCTTGAAAAGCCGACGTCGGGAACCGTGGAAGTCGCGGGGACGGAATTAAATAAAGTAAGCAGCCGCGGGCTGAGAAAAGCGCGCCAGGAAATCAGCATGATCTTCCAGCATTTTAACCTTCTGTGGTCGCGCACCGTCCGGGAGAACATTATGTTCCCGCTGGAAATCGCCGGCGTGAAAAAAAGCGAACGGGTCCGCCGCGCTGATGAATTGATTAAACTGGTCGGATTAGAGGGGAAAGAAAAATCTTATCCGTCGCAGCTGAGCGGCGGTCAAAAGCAGCGTGTCGGCATCGCCCGGGCGCTCGCCAATAATCCGAAAGTCCTTCTGTGCGATGAAGCGACATCAGCGCTCGATCCGCAGACGACCGATTCAATTTTGGATCTTTTATCCGATATAAATGACAGACTCGGTCTGACGATCGTGCTCATTACCCATGAAATGCACGTCATCCGAAAAATCTGCAACAGAGTCGCCGTCATGGAAAACGGGAAAGTCGTTGAAGAAGGCGAAGTACTCCAAGTTTTCAGAAACCCGCGCGAACCGATGACCAAGCGTTTCGTTCAGCAGGTGACAGAACCGGAAGAGACGAAAGAAACCATCCAGCATTTTCTGCAGGAAACAGCGACAGGGAAAACGATTCAGCTTTCATTTGTCGGGCAGGCCGCCGAGCAGCCCCTCATTACGGAAATGATCCGAAACTTTGATGTGGACGTCAATATTCTGCAGGGGAAAATTTCACAGACGAAGGACGGAGCCTACGGTTCATTATTCATTCATATTGACGGTCAGGAAAAAGAAGTAGAAAACGTGATCCGGTTCATCAAAGACAAACAGGTAGAAGCAGAGGTGATCACAAATGTTTGAAAAATGGTTCCCGAACGTTGATATAACCGAGCTGTGGACGGCCACATACGAGACCCTTTATATGACGGTTATCGCTTTAGTTTTTTCATTTATCATCGGAGCGATTCTCGGTCTTCTGCTCTTTTTAACGGGCAAGGGAAGCTTATGGGAAAATAAAATTATTAACACCGTGATTGCGGCGGTCGTTAATATTTTCAGGTCTATTCCGTTTCTTATTTTAATTATTCTGCTTCTCGGCTTTACTAAGATTTTGGTCGGATCGATTTTAGGACCGAATGCCGCATTGCCGGCGCTGATTATCGGCTCCGCGCCGTTTTACGCCCGTCTTGCGGAAATTGCGCTCCGGGAAGTCGATAAAGGAGTCATCGAAGCTGCCAGATCAATGGGAGCAAAGACATCGACGATTATCTTCAAAGTGCTGATTCCTGAATCAATGCCTGCGTTAATTTCAGGCATCACCGTGACGGCCATCGCCCTGATCGGATCTACCGCCATTGCCGGCGCCATCGGTTCAGGCGGACTCGGAAACCTTGCATATGTAGAAGGCTACCAGTCCAATAATACGGATGTAACGTTTGTAGCGACAGTATTTATACTCATCATCGTCTTTATCATTCAGATTATCGGTGATGTAATTACAAATATAATAGACAAAAGATAAGGGAGGATTTACATTGAAAAAGATTGTATTAAGTGCGCTGCTGCTTGTGTTCGCGGGAGTTTTAGCCGCCTGCGGATCAAACGGCTCGAATAAAAAGGAAATCGTTGTCGCCGCGACAAAAACACCGCATGCTGAAATCTTAAAAGAAGCGGAACCGCTCTTGAAGGAAAAAGGCTACACATTAAAAGTAAAAGTGCTGAACGATTACAAAATGTACAACAAAGCGTTAGCTGATAATGAAGTGGATGCGAACTACTTCCAGCACGTTCCTTACCTTGAACAGGAAATGAAAGAAAATAAAGATTACAAACTCGTGAATGCCGGAGCGGTTCACCTTGAGCCATTCGGAATTTACACGAAAAAATACAAATCACTGAAAGACCTGCCTAAAGACGCGACCATCATCATGACTAACAATGTCGCTGAACAAGGCCGTATGCTGGCGATGCTTGAAAAAGCCGGACTGATCACACTTGATCCGAAGGTAAAAACGATTGAAGCGACGACGAAAAACATTACGAAAAACCCGAAAAACCTGACATTCAAAAAAATCGCCCCTGAATTAACGGCGAAAGCATATAATGAAGAAGAAGGCGATGCAGTCTTCATTAACGTCAACTATGCGATACAAAACAAACTGAATCCGTTAAAAGATGCGATTCAAGTGGAATCAACGAAAAACAACCCGTACGCAAACATCATCGCCGTACGCAAAGGTGACGAAAAATCAGAGAAAATCAAAGCGCTTATGGAAGTGCTTCACTCTAAGAAAATCAAAGACTTTATTGAGAAAAAATACGACGGAGCCGTGCTTCCCGTATCTGAATAAAGCGAAAACCCCGGATGAATCATCCGGGGTTTTTTTCGGGTATTAATCGGAGAACTGTCCATAATAAAAAGGAAGGTTAACGATTGGAGGGAATGGCAGTGGCTCAATACCAGGATAACGGAAAAAGCGTGCATGACGCATTGAAACAATATAAAGAAGGTTTAGGCATATTCGAGCAAAAAATGCCGATGATGGGGAGGAAGTTTAATGAATTTACTGAGCAGTGTTTCTCAGCAGATTCATTAACTGAAAAAGAGAAACAATTAATCGCTCTGGGCATCAGCATCAGCGCTCAAGATGAATTTTGCATGATTTATCATACGAAGGGCTGCCTTGACCAAGGGGCCACAGAAGAAAACATCCTTGAGGTCATCAGCGTCGCGGCGGCATTCGGGGGCGGCGCGGCTCTCAGTCAGGGAGTGACCCTCGTGCAGCAGTGCATTCAGGAATTCGGACATACGACGCATTAGAATGAGCAATCGTGTGAATACCGTTTTTCAGATAAAGCGAGCGCCGGTTTCCGGCACATTCGAAAGGATTCAGGGGCACACACTCTTTGGCCGGAGCAGCGGATCATTGTTACAATAGAAACAAATATATGAAGGGATTGATTCATTATCTGCACCAGCCACGAGAGACTGGACCTTGACTATACGCCTGAAATGGAAAAAGCGATGCAGAAGTCACACGGCATCGGCTACGAGGAATACGGACGGCGTCTTTCAAAAAGGATGGAAGTCGAACGGCAGAGGGAGCTTGAATATCAAAAAAGCAAGTTCCTCGCAGCGCAGCTTAATGAGAAAATCGGTCAGTGAAAAAGGGTGGATTTCCGCCCTTTTTCTGTTTCAAACAGCTTTAATTACGCCTTGATCTTTGATAAACTTTAGGAATGTTCCGGGTAATATAAAAAGTTGTATTTACTTTTCATTTGTTATAAAATTAGAATGAGAATAAATTGAGAATAATGATTATATATTTTGGAGGTATAGATATGGCTGCTTCAACATTAACGATCAAGGATCTTCACGTTGAAATCGAAGGAAAAGAGATCTTAAAAGGTGTAAACCTTGAAATAAAAGGCGGCGAATTCCACGCTGTCATGGGGCCGAACGGTACCGGTAAATCCACGCTCTCAGCAGCGATTATGGGACACCCGAAATACGAAGTTACAAAAGGCAGCATCACGCTTGACGGCAAAGATGTACTGGAAATGGAAGTGGACGAGCGCGCTCAGGCGGGTCTTTTCCTTGCGATGCAGTACCCAAGCGAAATCAGCGGTGTGACAAATGCCGATTTCCTTCGCTCTGCGATTAACGCACGCCGTGAAGAAGGCGATGAAATTTCTCTTATGAAATTCATCCGCAAAATGGACGAAAACATGGAGTTCCTTGAAATGGACCCTGAAATGGCGCAGCGTTACCTGAACGAAGGTTTCTCAGGCGGGGAGAAAAAACGCAACGAAATCCTTCAGCTTATGATGATCGAGCCGAAAATCGCCATTCTTGACGAGATCGATTCAGGTCTTGATATCGATGCGCTTAAAGTCGTTTCTAAAGGAATCAACAAAATGCGCAGCGAAAACTTCGGCTGCTTAATGATCACTCACTACCAGCGCCTTCTGAACTACATCACGCCTGATGTCGTTCACGTTATGATGCAGGGACGCGTAGTGAAATCCGGCGGCGCGGAGCTTGCACAGCGCCTTGAAGCGGAAGGTTATGACTGGATTAAACAAGAACTAGGCATTGAAGACGAAACTGTAGGCCAAGAAGCGTAAGCGTTAGGGGGATAATCATGACATTGGAAACGAAACTATCCGTAGATCAGGAATATGTCAAAGGCTTTTCCGAAAAGCATCAAGAACCTGCCTGGCTGAAAAACCTGCGCTTACAGGCTCTTGAAAAAGCTGAAGATCTGCCGCTGCCTAAGCCTGATAAAACAAAAATCACAAATTGGAACTTTACAAAGTTCAACAAGCATACAGTAGAAAACGCGCCGCTTGCTTCTTTAGAAGATTTAGCTGATGAAGCAAAAGCGCTGATCGATATCGAAAACGAAGACAAAACGTTATATGTGCAGCGTGATCAAACGCCTGCTTTCCTTTCTCTTTCCAAAGAACTGAAAGACAAAGGCGTCATTTTCACGGACATCTTAACGGCTGCCCGTGAGCACAGCGACCTCGTTGAGAAATACTTCATGAAAGACGGCGTAAAGGTCGACGAACATAAACTGACTGCGCTTCATGCGGCATTAATGAACGGCGGGGCATTCCTTTATGTTCCTAAAAACGTTCAGGTGGAGACGCCTGTTCAGGCCGTTTACGTTCATGAAAGCAATGACACGGCATTGTTCAACCACGTGCTGATCGTCGCTGAAGACCACAGCTCCGTCACTTACGTTGAGAACTACATCAGCACGGTGAATCCGAAAGAAGCGGTATTCAACATTATCAGTGAAGTGGTCACAGGTGATAATGCCAGCGTGACGTACGGCGCCGTTGACAACCTGTCAGCAGGTGTCACAACATACGTCAACCGCCGCGGAGCCGCGCGCGGACGCGACAGCAAAATCGAGTGGGCGCTCGGACTGATGAACGACGGCGACACGATTTCTGAAAATACGACAAACCTCTACGGAGACGGCACATACGGCGATACGAAAACCGTAGTTGTCGGAAGAGGAGAACAGACGGAAAACTTTACGACGCAGATCATCCACTTCGGTAAGGCTTCTGAAGGCTATATCCTGAAGCACGGAGTCATGAAAGATGCCGCATCTTCCATCTTTAACGGAATCGGCAAAATCGAGCACGGCGCGTCTAAAGCAAACGCTGAACAGGAATCCCGCGTCCTGATGCTGAGTGAAAAAGCACGCGGAGATGCAAACCCGATTCTCTTAATTGATGAAGACGATGTAACTGCAGGACATGCGGCATCTGTCGGCCGTGTGGATCCGATCCAGCTTTACTACTTAATGAGCCGCGGAATTCCGAAAGAAGAAGCGGAGCGCTTAGTCATTTACGGATTCCTTGCTCCGGTGGTAAAAGAGCTTCCGATTGAAGGAGTTAAGAAACAGCTCGTCTCCGTCATCGAAAGGAAAGTAAAATAATGAATATCACCGATATTCGTGAACAGTTCCCGATCCTTCATCAGCAAGTGAACGGACATGACCTCGTGTACCTTGACAGCGCGGCGACTTCCCAGAAGCCGCGTGCTGTCATTGAAGCAGTGGATCAGTATTACAGCAAATACAATTCCAATGTCCACAGAGGCGTTCATACTCTTGGCACGAGAGCGACAGACGGCTATGAAGGTGCGCGTGAAAAAGTCCGTAAGTTTATCAATGCGAAGTCAATGGCTGAGGTCATTTTCACAAAAGGCACGACAACTTCACTGAATATGGTGGCGCTGAGCTATGCCCGCGCCAGCTTAAAACCCGGTGATGAGGTGGTCATCACCCAAATGGAGCATCATGCGAATATCATTCCGTGGCAGCAGGCAGTAAAAGCAACCGGCGCGACTTTAAAATATATCCCGATGCAGGAAGACGGCACGCTTTCACTGGACGACGTCCGGCAGACTGTCACAAGCCATACGAAGATCGTGGCAGTCGCTCATGTGTCAAATGTGCTCGGCACGATCAACCCGATTAAAGAGATCGCCAAAATCGCTCATGATAATGGCGCGGTCATCGTGGTGGACGGGGCGCAAAGCACACCGCACATGAAAATCGACGTCCAGGACTTGGATTGCGACTTCTTCGCGCTTTCTTCCCATAAAATGTGCGGCCCGACGGGAATCGGCGTGCTGTACGGCAAGAAAGAACTGCTTGAGAATATGGAGCCGGCCGAATTTGGCGGCGAAATGATCGACTTTGTAGGGCTTTATGAATCAACTTGGAAAGAGCTTCCGTGGAAATTTGAAGCAGGCACGCCGATTATCGCAGGCGCGATCGGATTGGGAGCCGCGATTGATTTTCTTGAAGAGATCGGACTCGACGAGATTTCCCGGCATGAGCATAAACTTGCAGCCTATGCGCTTGACCGTTTCGAGCAGCTAGACGGCGTGACGGTATACGGTCCGAAAGAGCGGGCGGGACTTGTGACATTTAATCTTGATGAGGTTCACCCTCATGATGTCGCGACTGTCCTCGATGCTGAGGGCATTGCGGTCAGAGCCGGCCATCATTGCGCCCAGCCGCTCATGAAATGGCTGGATGTATCTGCTACTGCGAGAGCGAGTTTTTATCTGTATAATACAGAGGAAGAGATCGATAAGCTCGCGGAAGCCCTCCAAAAGACAAAGGAGTACTTTACAAATGTCTTTTAATGCAAATTTAGATACATTATACAGACAAGTGATCATGGATCATTACAAAAATCCGCGCAACAAAGGGGTTTTGGATGACAGCATCGTCGTCGATATGAACAACCCGACTTGCGGCGACCGGATCAGACTGACAATGAAGCTTGACGGCGATACCGTTCAGGAAGCGAAGTTTGAAGGGGAAGGCTGCTCCATCTCCATGGCTTCAGCTTCCATGATGACGCAGGCGATTAAAGGAAAAGATATTGATACCGCCCTTTCCATGTCTAAGGTTTTCTCAGACATGATGCAAGGGAAAGAGTATGACGACTCGATAGATCTCGGGGATATTGAAGCTCTTCAAGGCGTTTCGAAATTCCCGGCCCGGATTAAATGTGCCACCCTTTCATGGAAAGCACTTGAAAAAGGAGTCGCTGGCGAAAAAGGCGGCAATTAAAAGATTGGAGTGAAAATGGATGGCTAAAAAAATGCCTGAAATTGGTGAATACAAGTACGGTTTTCACGATAAGGACGTTTCCATTTTCCGTTCAGAGCGCGGATTGACAAAAGAAATCGTAGAAGAAATTTCACGCATGAAAGAAGAGCCTCAATGGATGCTTGATTTCCGCCTGAAATCTCTTGAGCATTTCTACAACATGCCGATGCCGCAGTGGGGCGGGGATTTAAACTCTTTAAACTTTGACGAAATTACGTACTACGTAAAACCGTCTGAGCGTTCAGAGCGTTCTTGGGATGAAGTGCCTGAGGAAATTAAACAGACATTCGACAAACTCGGTATTCCTGAAGCTGAGCAAAAATACCTTGCCGGTGTTTCTGCACAGTACGAATCTGAGGTTGTGTACCACAACATGAAAGAAGATCTTGAAGCGCAAGGCATTGTCTTCAAAGACACAGACAGCGCGCTGAAAGAAAATGAAGACATTTTCCGCGAGCACTGGGCGAAAGTCATTCCGCCGACTGATAACAAGTTTGCGGCGCTGAACTCAGCTGTTTGGTCCGGCGGATCTTTCATCTACGTGCCTAAAGGCGTGAAGGTTGAAACACCGCTTCAAGCTTACTTCCGCATCAACTCTGAAAACATGGGTCAGTTCGAACGTACGCTGATCATCGTTGACGAAGAAGCAAGCGTTCATTACGTAGAGGGCTGTACGGCTCCTGTGTACACAACAAACTCGCTTCACAGCGCGGTTGTTGAAATCATCGTTAAAAAAGGCGGCTACTGCCGTTATACAACAATTCAAAACTGGGCGAACAACGTTTACAACTTAGTAACGAAACGTACGGTTTGTGAAGAAAACGCGACGATGGAATGGGTTGACGGAAACATCGGTTCTAAATTGACGATGAAATATCCGGCTGTCATTCTGAAAGGTGAAGGCGCGCGCGGCATGACGCTCTCTATCGCTCTTGCGGGCAAAGGACAGCATCAGGACGCAGGTGCGAAAATGATTCACCTTGCACCGAATACGTCATCCACAATCGTATCAAAATCGATTTCGAAACAGGGCGGAAAAGTAACATACCGCGGTATCGTCCACTTCGGACGGAAAGCGGACGGCGCCCGTTCAAACATCGAGTGTGATACGCTCATTATGGATAACAAATCAACTTCTGATACAATCCCTTACAATGAAATCCTGAACGACAACATTTCATTGGAGCACGAAGCGAAAGTATCAAAAGTTTCTGAAGAACAGCTTTTCTACTTGATGAGCCGCGGTATTTCTGAAGAAGAAGCAACAGAAATGATCGTTATGGGCTTCATCGAGCCATTCACAAAAGAACTTCCGATGGAATACGCAGTTGAAATGAACCGTTTGATTAAGTTCGAAATGGAAGGCTCCATCGGTTAATAGTAAAACCCCGCCATATGGCGGGGTTTTTTTATTTATTGAATAGTGAAATTTCCGTATTCGCTTGACCGGACATGAATCGGCCCGTTTAAATTGTAGTTCTTCTCTTTGACAATATCGCGGAAAACGTCGACTCGGGCAACCGATTCTCTCCATTCATCCTGGGTGTCCTCATCTGACGGATTCATCAGATCGTCATAGCGCACATCCAAGAATTTATTGAGCCATTTCTTCTCGTCCGTTCCGTCTTTCGGTGACCCGCCCATTTTTTTGTTCGTGCGTTTAATCAGGGCATAAAAGGAGTCTGGATCATCACCGTCACCATGCTGAATCACCGTATCGTACATCACCGCTTTGGCCAAGGCCGTTTTCAGTCCGGCATTTTCTGAACGTTTCATCGCCGGCTGATAATACAAGCTGTCATTTACCTTATCCTGGGCAGCGCGGAAGGCTTTATCATTGCCAAGTGAGCGCCAGGCAGAAGCGAATCCTTTCAGATTGCTGATGTCATCGCTTTCGTCCTTCGCAAGACGGCGCAATTCAGGTAAATACTTTTTCAATTTGTTATTCGGCACCGCTTTCGTGTATACTTCGACTACTTCCAGCGCATCTCCGGTAGCCGTCGTAAAGCCGGCCCGCCCGCAGGTGTAACCTCTTCCGTCATCCAATGCTTCAACATAGCCGTATTGGATTTCCGTCTTTCCGTTTTCAAAGATGCTGGTCAGCTGTTCCGCCCGGCGCTTCTGATCCTTATTCAGCCCGGCCGCAAAAACCGTACCGCTCATCATCAGGGAAAAAAACAGGGTGAAAATAAGAGATGAAACCGCCGTCTTCTTCCAAAAACCTGCTTTTTTCTTCAAACTGATTTTCATTGTCATACCCCTTTCATATGTAAGTTACGCACTCAGTATACATGAGGGGGTGGTTTTGTTGTTGAAAACACACGAATTTGCCAATATTTTGAATCCTAAGCCCTATCCGGTGCTTCATAAAAAGAACGCATCTTCACCAGACAGACAATCCCGTTCTCGCGTCATTCTCATCTGTAACATAGTCAACGCGGTGAAACCCGCATTGTACAGCCTGCTGAAAAAGGGCTTCGAGCATGTCCGGATCTTTGCAATATAACGTTACATACGAGCAATCTGCAATGAGAAGCACAAGTTCACAGGAACTATCCAAATATTCCTCATACGTATTGATTTCCGTTACCATCCTGCTCGGGAAAGCTTTCAATTCAGCAAAAATCATATAATAAGGGTCTCCTTCCAGACGCTGACGGAGTTCTTGGCCCTGAATGATGCGCTGATTTTGCGGAAACAGGTCTGTATCGGTGTCTTCATTGAATTCAGTATACGCCTCTCCATCACCGATAAACCATGTATAGGAAGAGATGGGGAACGGTTGTAATATATCTGCCGCAAACCGTCCGAATTGATTTGGGATGTTAAAAGTAATCCCGCGTTTCATATGGTCGTATCTCCTTTCGGCTTTTGCTAGAATAATATGGTATACCATTTGGATAAATATTGAAAGGGGTGAGTGTTATGACAACACGATACGGAATTGATGCGCCTTATGGAGCGTTTGGATTTATCTTTCTTGCGCTCCTTTATGCCGCAGGCACATTATACGGCATGATTCCTCTTTTCTGGGCTGGCTGACGGGTGCCTTGTTTTTAGTGCTTGGTCTTTGGATGCTCTTGTATTCAACGGCCATTAAACTTTCACACCGCCATCGCATTCTTGCGCTTTCCGGTTTAAAGCCGGACATGAAGGTGCTTGATATTGGGACGGGACGGGGGCTGCTAGCCATCGCCGCGGCTCAAAAAGGCGCTGACGTCTCAGCGATTGACAAATGGTCAGGCTGGGATCTGGGCGGAAACGGGAGAGACGCATTTGAAAAGAACAGACGGGCAGAAGGAGCGCCGGAAATTGATTTGTATGACGGACTCGCGCAAGCCATGCCGTTTCCTGATAAAACGTTTGACCTTGTCATTTCACATTTTACCTTACACAACATTTCAGGCAGAAAAGAGAGGGAACGGGCGATCACGGAAATGGTGAGGGTGCTGAAGCCTGGCGGCACATTGGCCGTGTCAGATATAAAAAATACATCACAATACAGAGCAATTCTTGAGGAAAACGGCTTTCAGACAAGAACGTATTCCTTTTATTATACGTTTCCGTTTTCGAAACTTATCATTGCTGTCAGGACTCCGGTAGGAACCGGGCGCTCCATTTGTTAAAATAAATAAGACAAAACAGATAGAAAAGGTGTTACACATGAAATCTTATATGATTATCGGAGCCGGCATTCTCGGTGCGTCCGCGGCTTATCATCTCGCAAAGGCCGGTGCGGATGTAACGGTCTTTGACAGGAAACACCCGGGGCAGGCGACTGACGCCGCGGCAGGGATCGTCTGCCCGTGGCTGTCGCAGCGCCGCAATCAGGCATGGTATGCGATCGCAAAAGGCGGAGCCCGCTATTATAACCAATTGATACAGCAGCTTGAAGCTGACGGAGAAACGGACACCGGCTATCAAAAGATCGGTGCCGTCAGTCTCCATACGGATGAAAAAAAGCTCAGCCAAATGGAGGAAAGAGCTTATAAAAGAAGAGAGGACGCTCCTGAAATCGGTGACATTACGAGACTGACTCCGGCAGAAACGAAGGCATTGTTTCCTGCGCTGTCGGAGGAATACGGGGCGGTTCATGTCAGCGGCGCGGCCCGGGTGAACGGGAGGGCGCTTCGTAAGGCGCTGTTAAACGCGGCCGTTAAGCACGGAGCTGCTGTTTACAATGAAGAAACGTCAATATTGACAGAGGACGGTGCCGTCATCGGTGTGAAAACCGCAGAACGCACGCTTACTGCCGACCAGGTTCTCGTAACGGCCGGCGCTTGGGCGAGAGAGCTGCTTGAACCGCTCGGCATCCGTTTTTCAGTATCATACCAAAAGGCGCAGATCGTTCATTTAGAGCTTCAGGGAGAGGAGACGGGCGGCTGGCCCGTCGTCATGCCCCCAAACGATCAATACATTCTCGCCTTTGACAGCGGCAGAATCATAGCGGGTGCGACTCATGAAAACGATACCGGCATGGATTTGCGGGTGACGGCCGGCGGCCTCCGCGAGATTTTTGACAAAGCATTAACCGTGGCGCCGGGGCTTTCAGACAGTACTATGATAGAGACAAGAGTCGGTTTCAGGCCGTTTACTCCCGGTTTTCTTCCCGTCATCGGCAAAGTGCCGAATATCAGCGGACTCCTCGTTGCCAACGGGCTGGGCGCCTCAGGGCTGACGAGCGGGCCGTATCTGGGGGCGGAACTGGCAAAACTCGCACTCGGCCAGCAGACGGAAATTGATTTGAGCCTTTATGATCCGGCCGGGGCGCTTGAATAAAAAATAGCTTTTGGCGCATTCTTATGATAGGATGGAGCTTTAATGAATAAGAGGACGTGACCCATTTTGATAAAAATAAACCTTCCTGCTCCTGATGTAACCATTACGGAACGGCAGCAGTCACCGTCGGAAAATGAACCGGCGATTAAAGCGATTTACGGTTTCATTGATTTTCACCAAATTCCGAGAGACAAAGGCGGCATCTTTATGTTTTATAACATTCATGATGAGCTGCTGTTTGTCGGGAAAGCCCGTAAATTAAGACAAAGAATCAAAAAGCATTTTGAAGACAATGTGTCGCCTGTTAAACATCACAGGGACGAAGTGTATAAAATTGAAGTATGTGTCGTCAATGATCCGATGGAAAGGGAGATTTACGAAACGTACGCGATCAATACCCTTCAGTCGAAATACAACATTGAGAAAGTATTTTATAAATAAGAAAAACCGGAGCTTAAGGGCTCCGGTTTTCTTTATGTTTACAGTGCCAGCCACATCACTGCAATATGCACGATCAGCAGACAGTAAACGACGAGGAACAGCTGGACGACCTTTTTTCTGAATAACATGCAGATCATCATGAGCACAGGAAAAATCAGGACGCCGGCCGTTTTATTGATTGATGTATTCGGACGATTCGACACGTCATAGTGAATGGCCATATCAGCAGGAAGAAACGGATAAAACACAATCGACAGAATAAAGGCGAGAACCACAGCTCCCCACAGCACCTTATCATTCATCAAAAACATATGAACACTCCCTTTTTTACATATAATAGTATATTAGTCCGAAAAATCTAATTTATCAATATTTTACCTGTTGAATGGTGTATAATCATGTCAATGAAATTTCCATACGCTAGGAGGGTTTCAATTGACTGACAAGAAGCAAACCAGCATGTTTTCATTCTTTCTTTTTATCATGGCCGCCTGGATCATCGTTTTGTTTTTTACCATCATCGCGGCACTGCCAAGCTCCGCCATCCAATTAACCAAGCACCAATCCAAAACCGTTTCCATGATTTATCCGCAAAGCTGGGGATTTTTCAGTAAAGATCCGAGAGAAGACAGCTTGAACATCTATCTTCTTGATGCCGATGAGGAGCTCAGATGGCCGAATAATTCTCTGAAAAATGTGATCGGCTTAAACCGTTACGGCCGGACGCAAGGGATAGAGCTCGGCCTTATGCTGGAAAAGCTGCCTTCCAAAGAGAAGTGGGAAGACTTCACGACTGGCCAAGACATTAAGGATACCACATTTTTGAAAATGAAAAATGAGTCTCCCTCCCCAAGGCTGAAAGGGAAAATGATCATTACATATGAACGCATTACCCCATGGGCATGGAGCCAGCATACCGAAACGAAAAGAACCATCAAAAAATACATCGGAGTGGATGTCAATTGATTCAGGATGCAAAAAAGCAGCTCACCTTATGGATGATGAAGAATCCGCCTTGGACAAATGTGTACGGGCTTGCCAGAAGCTTAATCGCGATCGGCACGCTGCTGACATTGCTGTTCAATCCGGCGTCTGTCTTCTTCAAAACGCAAAATCAAATGCTCAGCTTTTCCGACACGTTCAGCCTGTTTCTGCTGTTTCCCGATTTCCGTTACATTGAGATCGTCAAAGCCGTCTGTATCTGTATGTTAATCCTTGTCGTCATTGGCTGGCGGCCCCGCCTCACCGGTTTTTTTCACTGGTGGATTTCGTACAGCTTTCAAAACTCCGCCGTTACCCTTGACGGGGGAGATCAAGTGGCTGCCGTTTTTACGCTGCTGCTGCTCCCGCTGACATTAACCGATCCGCGGAAATGGCACTGGTCTCCGTACGAGGCGTCTTTTGAGAAAAGGCCGCTTGAGCCTTATTACCGCTCCTTATGCTGGGCGACACTGACAATCATCAGAATACAGGTCGCGATGCTATACTTTAACTCTGTCATTGCCAAACTGATGGAAGAAGAGTGGCAGAACGGGACCGCCGTTTATTACTATTTGAATGATCCGATGCTGGGTCTGCCGGATGCGCTTCACAGTCTGTTTGACTTTATCCTGCAGTCCAAGCTTGTCATCATCCCGACTTGGGGCACGCTCATTGTGCAAACCATTATGTTCTGCGCTTTGTTCGCTCCGAAAACATATTGGCGTCCGATATTGTTTATATCCATTTTTATGCACGAAATCTTTGCCGTTATGCTGGGGCTGACCTCGTTTTCCATTACGGTGGCTGGTATTTTGGTCCTGTTTTTGGTGCCGGCAGAGAAAACAGTAGCTTTGAACCATTACAATCCCCTTTTTATCAGATACAATTTTTTCAATAAAAGGAAAAGGAGGAAATTATATGGTTAAAAGCAAGAAGTCCGCAGCTGCCATGATGCTGGTGTTTGTTTTAATGGTCGCATTAGCCGGCCCGCATGCCGCGGCAAAAACTGAGCCGTCCGTCTCTTATTCGGGTGAAGACATTTTTTCCGGCATCTTTTTCGGACAAGGTGAGGTCGCAAAGCTCCTTCCTGAAGTATGGGATACCAAGGCTGTTAAAAAGATTGATCAGGATGAATTAAAGCAAGTTTCCGATCAGGTGATTGCTGATATTAAAAAGTCATCGCCGGATTATTTTAAAGAGTTAAAAGCGGCGGTCTACAGCGGCGATTATGAGAAAGTGAACAGCGTCATTGATCAAGGTTCGCAGATTATGGCGAAAGTGCTGAAAGAAGAGTTTGACAAAAAGAGCATGGACAAAGGAAAATCAACGGCCATCGGCCAATGCGCAACGGCTGTATGGGTATTCTTAAACGCGGCGGCCGCCATTGAGACGATCGCTCTTGCGGTAGCGGCTATCATTTTGACAGTAGCAAGCGTTGACGAAGATTCCGATTTAGGAAAAGAGCAGCTCATCGCTAATGTCGTTGACCGCATTAACGCGCAGCACTGAGGCTGAAGAAAGAAAACGCTAAGGAGACGAACCTTAGCGTTTTTTTGATTGAAGCATCTGTTTTAAATATGCTTCTGAATCAAAGCCGAGTTCCTCGTCGGCTTCTTTTTTCAGTTCAAGCTGAAGTCGCACATACGTGTCATATTTCGGGCTGAGCTTTTGAAGTAGATTGCTGAAAGGCGATCCTTCCTTCAGCGCGGGCAGATCAGAAGCGGATTCTCCGACCTTGATCAGGCTTTCTCTGTATTCTTCATCTGTCTGCACTCTTTTCACAAGCTGAATGATGATGTTTTTATGAGTGTCCCAAGTGGCGGGGTCTCTCTCCAAAATCCGCTCGATAAATTGGTCATGCTGGACTTTGTGCTGCTGGAGCTGAGCCGGATCCTCCCTGCCGACCAGCTGCATCATCGGGTGTGCAGCCGGAACTTCTTCCATATCATCCAATACTTTAATAAGCTTTGCCCATATCGTTTTTTTCTCATCTGTATCAATAGAAAAGTCGAGGAACGGTTCAAACAGCGCGGCGATAAATTCTCCGAAATCTCCCGGGAACAGTTTTTTCAGCTGAAGTCCCATATACTT
This sequence comes from Bacillus sp. YH3-2-B2, assembly GCF_053663335.1. Lineage (NCBI taxonomy): Bacteria > Bacillati > Bacillota > Bacilli > Caryophanales > Bacillaceae > Bacillus > Bacillus sp. YH3-2-B2. The sequence continues at coordinate 841,207 of NZ_JBSJQE010000002.1, forward strand.
CGGTTCATCTATTTTGACCTCGCCGATATCATGCAGAATTGAATCGACATTTTCCGCATCTTCCACGCGCTTGATCAGCATTTCAGTCAGTTTCCGTTCCTGCTCAAGCTCTTCAATCTGCCGGCTGAGCTTTTGATGCTGCTGGCGCAGTATATCATGCAGACTGCTGCCCTCTAAGAGGAACGCTTTAATATCGCTTACAGACAGTGCCAGCATTCGGAGGGCGGCAATCATTTTCAGCGTATTCACGTTCTGAGCGGAATACTCACGGTATCCGTTATCAGGGTTTTTGCTGACGGTGATTAAACCTTCCTGCTCATAATATTTGATGGCTTTTTTCGTGAGACCCGTCTGCCTGGCGGCTTCTTTTATATTCATTCTGAATCACTCCCTGCTTTTCATTCTAAACGTGTCTCTAAGGGTCAGGTCAAGAGAGGGCGGGAAATAAGACGGTTTTATTTTATATTTTAGAAATTTCAGAAAATATGATTGACAACGCACCTTTGTTGCGATTAATATAACGTTATATAATGTTATATAACGTTATATAATAAAACACTGAGGAGTGAAGGATTTGAGTCAAACTGCCGCACAAGTGAATCACAAGGTTCAGGCTTTCTTGGATGATCTGAAAGGAAAAACGATTGACCACGTCTTTTTCGTCGCTTGCGGGGGTTCTTCAGCCATTATGTATCCGAGCAAGTACGTGTTTGACAGAGAGGCGAAAGCCATCAGCTCTGATCTCTACAGTTCAAATGAATTTATTCAGCGCAATCCCATTCAGCTCGGAGAGAACTCTCTCGTGATTTTATGTTCTCAGTCAGGCAATACGCCGGAAACGGTGAAAGCCGCCGGTTTCGCCAGAAAAAAAGGCGCGCTTACGATTGCGATGACCTTTGAGCCTGATTCGCCGTTAGCGAAAGAAGCCGAATATGTCGCGGTGTATGACTGGGGTGAGAACGCACAGGCGATAAATACGAATTACGGGGTTCTGTATCAAATCGTGTTCGGCGCTTTACACGTGCTGGAAAACCATCCCGCGTTTGAGCAGGCGATCGACGGACTCAATAAGCTCCAGACCGTATATGACAAAGCGCTTAAACAAGAAGCGGATCACGCAAAGGCATTCGCGAAAGCCCACGAAAAAGAAGATATCATTTACACGATGGCAAGCGGTGCGAACTACGGCGTCGCTTACTCCTACAGCATCTGCATTCTCATGGAAATGCAATGGATTCATTCCCACGCCATTCATGCCGGAGAATATTTTCACGGACCGTTCGAAATCATTGATGAATCCGTTCCATTTATTATCCTGCTCGGCTTAGACGAAACAAGACCCCTTGAAGAGCGGGCGCTTTCCTTCTCAAAAAGATACGGCAAAAAACTGACTGTGCTTGATGCGGCAGCATATGATTTTTCCGAAATTGACGATTCTGTAAAAGGCTATCTGGCTCCTCTCGTATTAAACCGGGTGCTCAGAAGCTATGCGGATGCGCTGGCGGAAGCAAGGAACCATCCGTTAAGCCAGCGGCGTTACATGTGGAAAGTCGAATATTAAGAACGCGCATTATATTTCACCGGACTATAATGATATATAACGTTATAGTCCGGTGACAAAGGAGGAAAAGCATCTGAAAAAGCTCATCTGCCTGTTCGTTCTGTTAGCTGTATGTCTGTCAGCCGCCGCCTGTTCAAGCCAAAGCAGTTCCTCTGACGGAAAAGTGACCCTGAAGTTTTTTCACAGGTGGCCGAAGGAGCCGGAAAAAAGCTATTTTGAAGAAGCGGTCAAAGAATTTGAAGCCGCTCATCCGGATATTCATATCCAAACGGAGGCGGTCTTGAACGATTCTTATAAAGACAAGGTGAAAGTCATGCTCGGAACAACGAGCCCCCCTGATATTTTCTTTTCTTGGAGCGACCGGTTTGCTTATAAATTCATCAAAGGAGATAAAGCCCTCGATCTGTCGTCTTACTATCAGCAGGATAAAGATTGGTCCTCACAGCTTGTGCAGTCACAAATCAAACCCTTTACGCATGACGGAAAACAGTACGGTGTTCCGTGGCAAATGGACGCTAAATCATTCTTTTATAATAAAGACATTTTTAATACATTACATTTGAAGCCCCCGGCGACATGGGATGAACTGATCACAGTCTGTGAGAAATTGAAAGAGAACGGATATATTCCGATCAGTTTCGGCACAAAAGCGCCTTGGACCATTTCTCATTATATCGGGACGCTGAACCAGCGTATGGTGGATGAAAAAACGCGGGCGAAGGATTACAGCCCGGAAACCGGGGAGTTTACGGACGAAGGCTATGTCAAAGCGCTTGAAAAGCTTCAGGAACTTCTGCCGTACTTTACAAAGCACGTGAACTCCGTTGATCACGAATACGTGCGCCAGCAGTTTACGAGCGGCAAAGCGGCGGTGATTTATGCGGAAACGGCAGAAATTAAGCTCGTCGAACCGGTCAATCTGGGCTTGTTTCCTTTCCCAAAAATCAGCGGCGAAAAGGGATCTCCCCGTGCACTGACCGGATCTCCGGAAGGATTTATGATTTCCTCAAAAACGAAGCACCCGAAAGAAGCTATGGAATTTCTTCAGTTTTTAACCTCGAAAAAAATGGGAGAGAAGCTGATAAAAGACGTCGGTAAATACAGCGCGGTTCAGGGAACGGCGACAGAAAACAATTCCACCCCGATCCAGCGCGAAGCCGTGCAGGATATCGTCCACGCCGAAACAATGGTGCCGTGGTTTGATATGGATGTTGACGTTGAAATCGCCGATGTGTATGCGGCAGGCGTTCAGCAGATGCTCGGCGGCACAATGACACCGCGCGAGGTGATGAATTCCGTGCAGAAAGCGGCGCGTCAGGTCAAAGCGTCATCTGAATAGAACAGATTTCTTTGGAGAAAGGAGATGAGGATTTCCTTGGTCAGCCGAAAACGTTTCATTCCGTATCTGTTTCTCGCGCCCGCGCTGATTTTTCTGCTGTTCGTTTACATTCCGATTATTGAAAATGTGTTTTTCAGTCTGTTTGAATGGAGCTCATTTCAACCCGAAAAGACGTTTATCGGTTTGAAAAATTATATTGACCTGTTTCACGATCCCGTGTTTTTTACAGCACTCCGCAACAATGTGCTGTATGCGGTCATATCGCTGATTTTCCAGGTTGGCGGCGGCTTAATTCTGGCGGCCGTGCTGGAAGACAGATTGGTAAGAAAATGGTCGCCGTTTTTCCGTACGGTATTTTTTCTTCCGGTCGTCATTTCCATGACCGTCATTGCGCTGTTGTTTGATTTTATTTATAACCCGGAAATCGGGCTTTTGAATCAGCTGCTGGAAGCGGTCGGACTTGATGAACTGACCCGCGCGTGGCTGGGCGATGAAAACACCGCTATGCTGTCTGTCATTTTTGTGTCTCAATGGCAGTCTGTCGGTTACATCGCCATGCTGTACATTGTCTCGATTCAGAGCATTCCCGCTGAATTATATGAATCGGCGCAGCTGGACGGAGCCGGAAAAATCCAGCAGTTTTTTCACATTACGGTGCCGCAGACGAAAGAAATGTCGTTTGTTGCCGTGGTGATGACGCTGACCGGCGCATTTACCGTATTTAATGAACCATATATTCTGACCGGCGGAGGGCCGGGCAATGCTTCAGAAGTGCTGAGCACATTTTTGTATAAGAGTGCTTTTACAAAGGATATGATGGGCTACGCTTCTGCGATCGCCACGGTGGTGCTTTTGCTGACGCTTGCTCTGTCGCTTATTCAGATTAAATTCTTTAAGACCGGAAAGGAGGAGTAGCCGATGCTTCCTGAAAAGACGGACTTGCGTCATGCCCGTCAGGCCGTCAGAACAGGCGGAAAACCGAGAAAATGGTATGTCGGGGAAACGTCTGTGTGGCTGTTTCTCTTTATCTACCTCATTGCCGTTGCATATCCGCTGCTATGGATGGCGGTCAGCGCCTTTAAAAGCTCGGATGAGATTTTTGAGCACAGCTGGTCGCTGCCCTCTGTCTGGCATCCCGAAAACTTCGTATCCGCATGGAACCAAGGGATTTCCGCTTATTTTATGAACAGCGTCATTGTGACCGTGCTGACTTGTCTCATCACCGTATTTGTGAGCGCCTGGGCGGCATACGGGCTGGCCCGTTTTCAATTTAAAGGAAAAGGGTTTGTGCTGATCATTTGTCTTGGCGGCTTGATGCTGACGCCGCAGGTCAGTCTTGTGCCGCTGTACTCCATTATCCAGTCATTGGGACTGTACAATACGTATTGGGCATTGATTCTTCCGTACGCAGCCTACCGTATTCCGTTTACCGTGATTCTGATCCGTTCCTATTTTTTGTCGATTTCCAAAGAGCTTGAGGAAGCGGCCTATCTGGATGGGTGTACAAGTTTCGGAATATTTTTCAGAATATTCTTACCTATGAGCGTGCCGATTCTGGTGACATCAGGCATTTTGACGGCTTACCATACATGGAATGAGTTTATGTTTGCGATTATTTTTATCGATGATGAAAATTTACGGACGATTCCGGCCGGGCTGATGCAGTTCAGAGATGCGCTGCAGACGGATTGGGGCGTGCTGCTGGCCGGGCTGACGATTTCTGCTGCTCCGATCATCGCGCTGTTTTTATTGATGCAGAGATATTTTATCCGCGGCATTGCAGCGGGAAGCGTGAAAGGATAAGGGGGATGAAAAGATGAAACTGATAGCGGCCGGAGATAATGTAGTAGATTATTATCAGGATCAGGAGACGTTTTACCCGGGCGGAAATGCGTTAAATGTAGCCGTGCTTGCCCGGCGCTTAGGCCACGAAACTTCTTATATCGGGATTCTCGGCAGTGATGAAGCGGCGGATCACGTATTGAATGTGCTGAAACTGGAGAAGGTGAATGCCGATCTGATCCGCCGGGCATACGGGGAAAACGGGATGGCGGTCGTCACGCTTGATGAAAAAGGGGACAGGATATTTGCCGGATCAAATAAAGGCGGCGTGCAATCGCGTCTGACGCTCGCTTTTCAGGAGAATGACATCTCATTTATCTCCGGACATGATCTGCTGCATACGAGCGTATACAGCAGGATAGAACGTGACCTTCCGATGCTGAGCGGCCATGTGCCGATTTCCTTTGACTTCTCTGTAAAACGTGACGAAGCCTATTTAGAAGCGGTCTGTCCGTACGTAACGTATGCATTTTTTTCCGGGAGTGATTTGAGTGAAAGTGAATGTGTGCGGCTTGCCGAAAAAGCCCGCGGTTTCGGAGCGAAAATCGTCTGTCTGACAAGGGGAGAACATGGCGCGGTGTTATCGGATGGGGAACGCGTCTATCATCAGCCGGTGGTAAGAGCTGATATAATAGATACATTGGGCGCGGGTGATTCTTTTATTGCCGGGTTTCTTACCGATTTCTTCGAGCATCAGGATATTCGGCGAGCGCTTACTGCGGCCGCCGGGACGGCTGCCAAAACATGCGGAGGGTTCGGAGCGTTCGGTTACGGGCATCCCTACAGGCCGGACGGCGGGAAAAGCAGTGAAAAAACGAGAATACGATAAGCATTGTCTCGTTTTTTATACTTGTTACGCATAGGGGCTGTTAATGGTAAACGTAACGCGGTCGGTATGCATTAAAAACAGCGAGCTGTATATCGGCTGGTCTTTTGACATAAAAGCGGTTTTGTCAATTTCAAAAAGCGCATCCCCGATATCACAAGCCAGATAGCGGCTTTCTTCCTGCTTGGCGTATACGACATTTAACAGCTTCGTATTATGGGTGGGCACCACCTGATAGTGCTGTTTCAAAATGTCATGCATCGACACGCCGCCTTTAATATGCTTGCCGATGTCGGGAAATAAACTGAGCGGATAGTGGGCGATTTCGAATGAGAGCGGCTGGTCGTCGTGAAATAAAATGCGTTTTAATTCAAGAACGGGACTTTCGGAAGCGACGCGAAGTTTTTGAGCGATGGATTTAGGCGCTTCAATGATTTCATGGGAAAGGATCTGGTGTTTCGGTTTTTTTCCCGTTGATTCCATAAATTCAGAGTAGCCGTTGACCGCGATGAGCTCCCGCTTCAGTTTAGGGCTTTTAACGAACGTTCCCTTTCCCTGCTGCCGGACGAGCCAGCCTTCTTCCACAAGATCAAGGATGGCCTTCCTGACCGTTATGCGGCTGACGTTGTACGTTTCGCACAGCTCATTTTCAGTCGGCAGTTTTACGGACGGCGAATAAACGCCCTTCTTGATATCGTCCGCGATAATTTGTTTCAGCTGAATATATAAAGGTTTCGAGCTCCCGTTATTTAACAATGGGACGGACCTCCTTTGTCAAGTAGTAGTACTATTATATGTATTATGACGTTATAATACAAATTTGCTTTTCATTTATGAATCTGTCAGAAACCCCGAACATTTTTAACATAACAGAAAGATGTGGCGGTTTCCAGTATTGGAGGAGGTTTCGAATGGCATCATTAACATTTGACCATATCAAAAAAACATACGGCGCCCAATCGGCGGCAGTGAAGGATTTTCACTTAGATGTAAAGGATGAGGAGCTGCTGGTGCTTGTCGGTCCCTCCGGCTGCGGCAAATCTACGACACTCAGAATGATTGCCGGACTGGAGAGCATTTCTGAAGGGAAGCTTTATATCGATGGAGACGCGGTGAACGATCTGCCCCCGAAGGATCGTGATATCGCAATGGTTTTTCAGAATTATGCGCTGTATCCCCACATGACGGTGTTTGACAATATGGCGTTCGGTTTGAAGCTCAGAAAGCTGCCGAAAAAAGAAATCGCAGAGCGAGTCCGGACGGCCGCTGATATTTTGGAAATCGGGCATCTGCTCAAGCGGAAACCGAAGGCTCTTTCAGGCGGGCAGCGGCAGCGGGTTGCGCTCGGCCGGTCGATCGTGCGGGAGCCGAAAGTGTTTCTGATGGACGAGCCGCTTTCCAACTTAGATGCGAAATTGCGTGTGACGATGCGCGCCGAAATCAGCAAGCTCCATCAGCGTTTGAAAGCGACCATCGTTTATGTGACGCATGATCAGACGGAAGCGATGACAATGGGCGACCGGATTGTCGTGATGAATGAAGGAGATATTCAGCAGGCCGCAAGCCCCCATGAGATTTATCATTATCCGGCGAATATGTTTGTGGCGGGTTTTATCGGTTCTCCGAGTATGAATTTTATAAAAGGCGTCATAGAAGAAAGTCACGGGCAATGGTATTTTGCCGGTTCGTCCGTTCGTCTGCCCATTCCGAAAGAAAAAGCGGCCGTTCTTGTGCAGAAAGGATACAGCGGTAAGGAGATGACTGCGGGGCTGCGTCCGGAGCATTTGACGCTTGCCGGACAATCAGAGCACCCGCCTGAAGCGGTGTGCCGCGCTGTGGCGGAAGTATGTGAGAACTTAGGCGCGGAGATGTACGTTCATGCGGTGAGCGGAGATAACCGCATGACGATCCGTCTTGACGGCGCTTCAGAGGTGAAACCCGGCGATGCCATTCTGCTTGCGGTCAATATGAACCGGGCCGTCTTTTTTGATGCCGACACTGAAAACGCCGTATATTGAAAAAGGGAGCCTGATGATGGGGCTCCCTTATCACTTCTTATGATACGATTACCAGATTTCGTCCGCCCATTCCGGGTGGTCGATAAACGGATTGCGGTTATGCTGATAGTCTTCGTAAATGATTTCGTTCCGCCGTTTTTCCTTACTGTCGACGGGGTCTTGTTTATTCCATTTGAGCAAAACGGACAGTTTTCCCATGTAAGGAGCTGAGCCGTTTCCGGTTTTATCATTCAGCTCAAGGTCGGGATACCCGTCGCCGCCTTCATAACGCACCGCCATGTAAAACAGCATGCGGGCGACGTCTCCTTTGACCTCATCGCGCGGCTCCCAGGAATCACCGTCATAATAATTGCCCGGCGCTTTCGGGTATTCTGAGCCTCCGTTATCAAAATCCATGTTTCCTCTGGCGCTGTTCACCTGGACGTCTGCAGGGCGCAGATGATGAATGTCCGTCCCGGGGCCGGCAGCTGTTCCGAAGTTTCCGTGTGACTTTGCCCACACGTGTTCACGGTTCCAGTCCCCGACGCTGCCGCCGTTTTTACTTTTGGCCCGTGATTCCTGGGTGTAGAGCAAGATGACATTGTTCGGGTTTGCCGGATCTTCGTCAGTTTCCTTCAATGCATTCCATACTTGGCTGTAAGACAGCTTAGTATGTCCGCTGATGATGCGGTGCAGGGCGCTCTTTAAGGCTGTTCCGCTTTTTCCGGAAGCTTCTTTGTAATATGTGTCCGTATCCGCAGACGGAGTGATGACAGCTGAGGCAGTTTGCGGAAAAAGAGTTGTGCCGCCGGAAGTTGAAACCGCGAGCCGGCTGTACAGATTTGTGTCAGCCGGCGCGCCCGCAGAGGCTGACGGCGCAGCCCATCCAAAAATGAAAAACAGGCAGACAATCGGCAGAAACCAAAGTTTTTTTGTCATGACTTGCCCTCCTTTACCTCTATTATCCAAAAAATAAATCTAATATTCTATCTTTTTTGAAAAATAGTTCCTTCGGCTTATGGGACAGAGGGGCGGTTTCTTGGTCAAAGCATCCGGAAAATCATTGATTTTTTAGAGGATATGATAATGAACTCATAATGCGCTCCTTCTATAATGAAGATCATCTTGTCAGTTTTTCAGTTTAAAAGGAGGGCGTGTATGGAACATCAGCAGCTTTCGGCGGCGAATATCGGGATTTCCGACGACATACAATGGCTGTCTCAATTCGGCGCTTCCGCTTCCGGCGGAGTGACGAGGCTTTTATATACGAAAGAATGGATGGACGCCCAGCTTGCCGTCAAAAAGAAAATGGAGGCGTTCGGGCTGGAAACGGCATTTGACGATGTCGGTAACGTGTTCGGCCGTCTGAGCGGCACAGAATCGCCTGATGAGGTGATTCTGACCGGATCGCATATTGACACCGTTATTGACGGCGGCAAATATGACGGTGCGTTCGGCGTGCTGGCGGGCATGCTGGCGATCCGGCATTTGCATGAGACGTGCGGGCGTCCGAAAAAAACGCTGGAGGCTGTGTCGCTCTGTGAAGAGGAAGGGAGCCGTTTTCCCATCACCTATTGGGGCTCAGGCAATATCACCGGTGCTTTCTCGCTTTCAGATGCGGAAACGCCGAAAGACGCGTCCGGCATTTCTCTGAAAGAAGCCATGCGGCAGAACGGCTTCGGTGCAGGCCGTTATCCGGCGCCGCTGCGCACTGATATTAGTGTCTTTCTGGAAATTCATATAGAACAGGGGCAAACGCTTGAACGATCGGGAAAGGATATCGGGATTGTCACCGGGATTGCCGGACAGAGACGCTATACCGTTACGCTTGACGGTGAATGCAACCATGCGGGGACCACTTCAATGAAATGGCGGAAAGATCCGCTCGCGGCGGGAAGCAGCATCATCCACGAACTCATGCTCTCAGCGGAAAGACAGCCGGAAGAGCTCCGCCTGACGTGCGGGAAAATGACGATTGAGCCGAATATGGCGAATGTCATTCCGGGCCGTATCCAGTTTTCCGTTGATATTCGCCACCAGCAGGAAGACGTGCTGGCAGCCTTCCATCAGAAACTGGTGTCGATTATTGAAAACATCAGCCGCAGCAAAGGAGTCAGACCTGTTATTGATGAATATATGAGGATAGAGCCGGTTCAAATGGATCAGACACTGACACGAACCGCAGCAGAGGCTGCAAAAGAGCAGGGGGCGGACCCGGAGAAGATCGTAAGCGGAGCGGGACATGACGCCCAGATGCTCGGCAGAACCTTTCCGGCCTGCATGCTGTTTGTGCCGAGCCGTGGCGGGATCAGCCACTCGCCGCTTGAATTCACACCCGCACATCAGCTTGAAACCGGCGTCCTTACGCTGGCGAATGTATTACATAAACTTGCCTATTAACGTAAAGGGGGAATCGGCGTGCCGACCAGAAAAGAATTGTGCATTCCGCAAAGAACGATTATGACACCGGGACCGACAGAAGCTGAACCGAGAGTGCTGAGGGCGATGGGCGCTCCGATCCTCGGCCAGTTTGACCCGGCATTTACCGGCATCATGAATGAAACGATGCAAATGCTCCGTGAATTGTTTCAAACGGAAAACCGCTGGGCCTATCCGATTGACGGCACATCAAGAGCGGGGATTGAGGCTGTTCTCGCAAGTGTGATAGAACCGGGCGACAGCGTGCTCGTTCCGATATACGGACGCTTCGGATACCTGCTGACTGAAATCGCCGAGCGGTACGGAGCGGACGTTCATACGATCGAGTGTGAATGGGGAACGGTCTTCCGGCCTGAAGAGATTATCAGCGAGATGAAAAAGATTTCCCCGAAAATCGTCGCTATGGTGCACGGAGAAACATCAACGGGGCGGATTCACCCGCTGAAAGAAATCGGGGAAGCGTGCCGCGCCCAAGACGCACTCTTTATCGTGGATGCCGTAGCCACGATTGGCGGATGCGCCGTAAAAACGGATGAATGGAAGATTGACGCAGTCATCGGGGGAACGCAAAAATGCCTATCGGTCCCTTCCGGAATGGCGCCGATTACTTATAATGACCGGACGGCAGCTGTCATTGCCGCGCGTAAAAAGGTAGAACGTGGCATTGCGACGGCAGCTGACGGTAAAATGCTGTCCGGTCATCGGCCGGTTACGAGCAACTATTTTGATCTGAGCCAGCTCGAAGATTATTGGAGTGAAAGAAGGCTGAATCACCATACAGAAGCGACAGCAATGCTTTATGCGCTGCGGGAGGGTGTGCGCCTTGTCCTGGAAGAAGGACTTGAAGAACGGTTCCGCAGGCATCAGCGTCATGAAAAAGCGCTTACGGCGGGACTTGCAGCGATGGGCCTTGATTTATTCGGCGATCCGGAGGCGAAGCTGCCTGTCGTCACATGTGTGAAGATTCCGCCGGAAGCAGACGGCGAATCGATCAGGAGTATGCTTTTGTCTCAATTCGGAATTGAAATCGCCAGCTCGTTCGGTCCGCTGCAGGGGAAAATTTGGCGAATCGGAACGATGGGCTACAGCTGCAGAAAGGAAAATGTGCTGTTTGTGCTGGCCGGACTTGAAGCGGTTCTGATCAGACACGGAGTTGCAGTTAAAGCCGGGGAAGCGCTGCAGGCGGCCCTTAACATATATGATCTGCCGGCTGAAACCGGTGTGCTGTCATGAGATATGAAAACGAGATTGAAATCATCTGGACTTTTTTCCCTTTTCCCCGTTATACTGAATGGTATAAAAAATGACAAATATGGAATGATCATCTGTTTGTCTGGGGAGAAGGTAAGAAATCATGGCGTACATAGGCCGATTGTCAATTTTAATGCTGAATATGTTTATTGCGATGCTTGGAATCGGATTGATTATTCCGATTATGCCCGCATATATTACCGAATTCGGAGCGACGGGGAGCACGATGGGTCTGCTTGTTGCAGCGGCGGGGCTTACACAGCTTTTATTTGCGCCTATTGCCGGGGAAATAACCGACAAATACGGACGGCGGAAACTGATTATTTTCGGCATTGCCGCCTTTGCCGTGTCACAATTGATCTTCGCCTTTGCCGGAAGCCTGTGGCAATTGTTCGCATCCCGGCTTTTGGGCGGGATGGGCGCGGCGTTTTTAATGCCGTCAATGTTCGCTTACATTGCGGATATTACGACCGAAGAAGAACGCGGGAAAGGAATGGGGCTGTTCAGCGCGGCGATGACGCTCGGTGTCGTCATCGGGCCCGGTGTCGGAGGCTATTTGGTTCATTACGGCATGTCTGTGCCGTTTATCGTGTCCGCAAGTCTCGCCTGCTTTTCAACGGTGCTTTCATTTTTCTTTCTGCCCGAAACGCTTGGACGTGAAAAGCAGCTGGAAGCCCGGGCAAAAACGGAAAAACGTGAGCATCTGTTTAAGCAAATGTCACGCGCGCTCAAATCGCGGATCGCGTTTATGCTGATTCTGGTTTTTGTGCTGAACTTCGGAATTATGAACTTTGAATCCGTTTTCGGCCTTTACGTTGACCATAAACACGGATTTAAAGCCTCTGATATTGCCTTTATTATTACGGCTGCGGGTCTCATCGGCGTGTTTGTGCAGGCGGTCGGCGTCAGTTATCTCGTCCGCAGGTTCGGGGAAAAGCGCGTCATTAACGTGACGTTGATCGGGGCTGCTGCAGGACTTGTGTGGTGCCGGTTTGCGGGTTCATATTGGGCCGTTTTTGCCGCGGCAATCTTTTTCCTGACGCTGACATCGCTGCTCCGGCCGGCCGTTAATACGATGCTGTCGAAGCTCGCCGGTGACCAGCAGGGGTTTGCCGGCGGGATGAACACCTCATTCATCAGCTTAGCGAATATCGCCGGACCGTCAGCCGCCGGTTTTCTCTTTGATGTAAATATGGAATTTCCGTATATGCTGGGAGCGGCCATTCTCGCCATCAGTTTTCTGGCCGCGCTTGGCTGGGGCAAAAAGACACAGACCCGGCCGTTCACGCAGCAAGGATAAGAATCAAAAGCCTCCGGGTATCCGGAGGCTTTTTGTTGATTGTCGTTTATTCTGCGGCGGTCTGCATCTCTGAAATTGCAGGGATGCGCATAGAGGGAAAATCATATCGAACCAGTTGTTTCGTATGCAGGGGGAGAGCATTCTGATAAAACGGGTCATTGAAATAATACGAACTGTTCAGTAGGGGGCGATTGGTGACAACAAGGAGAGGTTATCTTATAACCTCTCACGGAAGATGTTGTGATGGTTCTCCTGCACGAATTTTGCAGATTAAAACCCGCAATTAGGCCAACACACAATTATGCAAGAGACAATCATCTAAAAAGGGTGTCGGTAAGTACAATATGGTGTACGGAAAAGGAGTTGAAAATGTTGTATTATTACCCGTCATTCCATTTGTATCAGCGGCAAGAATTTAATTATTATCCATGGGCCCATCAATTGACTCATTCAGGGAGCTCTCCCTATGTTTCCGCGCGCCCTCCTTTTTATAATTCTCCATGTTACAGAGAGTGCATAAGAAGCGGAGCGGATAGTTATTTCTGCTGCTATATCTGCGGTTTCTGTTAAAAAGAAAGACTTATAGAAGTAAGTGATCTTTCCAAGATGACAGTGAGACCATTATCCAGACAGCCATTAGTCAACACACGAAGCTTTATTACGGTTCACGGAGGGGAAGCGCCCCTCCTTTTTTGGAGAGATTTTTTCCGCTGTGAACGGAGAATGTATCAGCGTAGCCAAAACTCCGCGTGAAAAAGGAAAAGAGCATTTCCTCTTTCCTTTAGGAGGAAGTCATTTCTGCGTATCAAAATTTAAACAATGAAAGTGCCTTCTCGGGAGGGCGACTGAAGTATGCAGTATTGTGCGCGGATAGTCACGGGGAACACAAGCAGTGAAATCTCATTGCAAGGAAAGTCTTTTTAAACCGGCTCTTCATTTTCTTTGCTTACCTTCTGAGGAATAAAGCGGCGGGCCGCAAATAAATAAAAGCGAATAGCGTAAGGCGGTGCTTATTCGGCAAGGAGAAATGAAAGAAAGATGAAGATGAGAGACGTTTTATCTGCTGACACGAAACAGCAGCTTAAAAAAGTGTTAAGTCCTTCTACAAAGGCAGATGAACAGGAATTGGGAAGAAATCATGGGAACGAGACGTGACACCTCAGACGTATAGGCGGCTGTATACGTAGGAAATGAGCCTTTTGTTCCACACACGAATTTTCAATATATGGAATATACAATTATTGTAAGGTGAATTCATTATATAGGAAAGAGGTAAATGTTCAATGTATCCAAATTATTATTACCCATATTTTGGGGAAAGTCGTGCTTTTGAAGGTTTAATTGGTCAATTTCACACTCTCCTTTTTAATCTAACTTTGCCAAATGGACGGTTGCTTACTGCTGGTACACGTGTGTTTATACACAGGTCTGAGTATACACCAGCAGGTCAAGAATTTGTTACTATAGTATTTCCTTTGTCTATTGGCGGAAACTGTATAGCTGGTTCAGCTGTAGTTTCGGCTAGTCAACTCACTCCTGGAGGAATCCAAACAGTTAGATAAAATACTAATTTAAGTATCATCTTTTGAGATGATACTTATTTATTTTGAGGAAGAGAGGTAAGTGAAGATCCTTGCGAAAGAAGCAGACGCACAAAAACTTGTTTACGGTATCGTTTATGAGCCGGACACCGTGGATGCTCACGAGGATTTCATGACAGCTGCAGAAATTGAGAAGGCCGCTCACGGCTTCCTGAAAGGATACTCGTCAGGGTTTTGATGGCAGCATTTTTTGAGGATTTAGCTGAATGATTCACCTTAAATAGGATGCGGGAGAACACCCCGCATCCCTGTCTCTAACGATTCCTTAACCGATCAGCCGCTGCATTCTCAGCGCGAGCCGCAGGCGCATCGTCGTCTCCGGATCTTTTAAGCTTTTGCCGAGCAGTTCCTCGCATTTTTCTAAACGATAGATCACCGTATTTCGATGGACGTACAGGCGCTTAGCCGTTTCTGAAATCTGGCAGTGGGTCTCCAGGTAAACAGACAGCGTATGAAGCAGGCTCTGATCTTCCTTTTGCCGGTCGGCCAGGCTTTGGAGGGTGGCTTCGTAAAACTTCTTCACATCTTCCGCCGGAAGCAGGCGGAGCAGCTCCGGCACGTCTTTGGCATGATAGATTTGAATAAACTCCGCGCTTCTGGACAAATGCCCGGATGAAATGGCGTCTGAAGCTTCAGTAAAAGCGTCAGGGACGTCGATCAGCTTTTGGCATATGTTTGAGATGCCGAAGGAGACAGTCCGTTTAAACTGCGTCCGGACCTGCTTTTGAAACTGCTCCAAAAAGCTGATGACAGACGCGTGCATTTCATTCCAGCTGTCTGTCGCTTCAATTAAAAGAATACCGACATTTCCTTTAATAAAGAGATGAGGGGGAAACGGAAAGGATGACAGCTCCCCTTCAAGCAGATCAAATACATGATCGGAAACGAGCTGATTTTCGGTAAAGCTGATCGTTTTCTCATTTCGGTCGAGTTTTCCGCAAATGCACATGTATTTCTGATCCCAGCGGAGCCGGAATTCTTTGGCACGGCTTTTGATTTCTTCATGGCCTGTAAACGAGCGGTCGATGAAATTGCTGAAAAATTCATTGCGCGCCCGTCTGCCGAATTGTTTGACGGCATTTTCTTTCAGCAGTTCAAAGGAAATGACGTTGGCCGCCTGTTCAATTGTCAAAATCATGCCTTTATCAGCGGTCTGCACCAGCTCCGGAATCACCAGATAACCGCAGTTTTTTTCAACATTCAGAATCGGCAGGACAGAATACGCCTTTCTGTCGGAGAGCATGGAAAAGCAGGTGAAATAAGGACCGGAAAGGGAATAACAGATGTTTTTCAATAAAGACGTGTCAATGGGTATGCTGTGGGACGATGATAAGAGTTTTGTATGCTGATCCAAAAGCAGCACGGGAAGCCGGAGAATGTCTGAGAGCTTCTTAAGCAGGGATTGCAGCCCTTTGCCGCTCATGATGTGGTTTGTGAATTTTTTATGGGCGTAAATGGCCTGCTGCAGCTCATTTGAACGCATATCAAGAATATGGCTCAGTGTGGCGTTGACGATATCTCCCAGCCTGATGTCTTCCGGCAGCTCAATAATCGGAAATTCATACCGGTCGGCAAGCTCCGCGGCATCTTTCGGAATGACATTAAGATAACGCTTCGTTTTGATCCCCAGTCCCGCGCAGCCCCGTTTTGCCATGAGGCGGATCAAATCTTTCAACAGCTGCGGGCGGTCCTTCAAGTGGTAAGCCGTCGTGACGAGCAGTTCATTTTTATGTAAAAAATCAGCGATGTCCGGCGCATCCATCATGTTGACGTGCTGCACCTCCCTCCAGCCGCCGGATCTGCCTGCGATTAATGCCGCCCGCTCATAAGCGGGAATCTTCATCACATCATAAATGTTCATCAGTCAATCTCCTTTCAGGTTCTAAAGACAACCATTAGTTAATATGAATAAAAATCATCAAAAAATATAGCGGTTTTGCTGATGTATTACGATCATAGTAGCAGTAAACTGGCAATCATAGACGCATGTTGTGATAAAAACTGACAGAAAATCGTCATCCTTACAGGGAGGAAGATAAAATGGCCTATGACGTAATTGTAAAGGGTGCGAAAGCTGTGCGAAAAGGCGGGACAGAGCGGGCCGATATCGCCGTCAAGGACGGGAAAATCGCATTGATCGAGCCCGGCATTGACGAAAACGCGGACCAAGTGGTGCAGGCAGACGGCATGTATGTGTTTCCAGGCGCGGTCGATTGTCACGTGCATTTCAATGAACCCGGACGCGAAGAATGGGAAGGCATTGAAACCGGCTCAAACATGCTTGCTGCCGGCGGCTGTACGGCATATTTTGACATGCCGCTTAACTGCATTCCTTCGACGGTAACTGCTGAAAACCTGCTGGCAAAGGCGGAAATCGCCGAACGGAAGTCAGCGGTTGATTTTGCGCTTTGGGGCGGTTTGATGCCCGGGTATACCGAACATATCCGGCCGATGGCAGAAGCGGGAGCGATCGGGTTTAAAGCGTTTCTGTCTAAATCGGGAACGGATGAATTTCAATCAGCCGATGAACGGACTCTTTTAAAGGGAATGAAGGAAATCGCAGCGTGCGGCAAGATTTTGGCCCTGCACGCAGAAAGCGACGCCCTCACCCGATTCCTTGAAGCCGAGTACGCGCTCCAAGGGAAAATTGATGCCCGCGCTTACGCTTCCTCCCGTCCGGAAGAAGCCGAATGCGAGGCTGTGCAGCGGGCGATTGAATATGCAAGAGCGACGGGATGCGCGCTTCATTTTGTACATATCAGCACGAAACGGGCCGTGCTCTCCATTCAGCAGGCGAAAAAAGACGGATTGGATGTCACCGTTGAAACGTGTCCGCACTACTTATTATTCAGCTTTGAAGACTTCCTCAAAAAAGGGGCGGCCGCCAAATGCGCTCCGCCGCTCCGCTCAGAGGCTGATAAAGAGGGATTGATCGGGGTTTTGGCTGAGGGCCTGATTGATATGGTGTCTTCGGATCATTCTCCCTGTCATCCGTCTTTGAAACGCGAGGATAATATGTTCCTGTCGTGGGGCGGGATCAGCGGAGGCCAATTTACGCTTCTCGGCATGATTCAATTAGCGATCGATCATGGGATTCCGTTTGAACATGTGGCCCGATGGACGGCCGAAGCACCTGCCAAGCGCTTCGGTTTAACGAATAAAGGCCGGCTTGAAGAAGGATTTGACGCTGATTTTGCCATTGTCCGGCCGGAACCTTTTACCGTCACAAAAGAAACGATGTTTTCCAAACATAAGCAAAGCTTGTATGAAGGCCGCACCTTTCCATACCGAATTGCTGCGACCTACAGCAAGGGACGCTGTGTGTACCAAGATGGTCGTAAGCAGAGCGGGGCTTTCGGAACATTTCTGAAGCCTTCTGAAATAAAAGAGCCGATTCTCTGATGAGAATCGGCTTTTTTTGTCGTTTGGAGAGCGGGTCTCGTGGTATCTTTTTATAAAAAGGAGTAAAACACATTGTATAATCAAATCTTGAACATATTAACGGCATCCTGGTCGCGCAAGACTAGTACAAAATGGACGGAAGATTGCCCGGCCAAAGGCCAGTGCGGCGTGACGGCTTTAGTCATCCAAGATGTTTACGGCGGTGACATTCTCAAAACAAAAACCGGTACAAGCTGGCATTTTTATAATCGAATAGACGGGGAGATATATGATTTCACGAGCGGTCAGTTTTCAGAGCCGATCGTCTATCAGCATATTCTTTCTTCCAGAGATGAGGCATTTTCGGACACCAATGAACATCAGTACCGTTACCTGAAAAGTGCATTCAGAAAAAACATGGAAACGGAAAGAGAAAAACACCTGTGATAAACTAGAATGAGAGGTGAAGGATTGTGATTTATATCGGACTGACGGGGTGGGGGGATCATGACAGCATCTATCCGCCTAAAACAGCGGGCCCGCAAAAACTGCAGGCGTATTCCTCCCATTTTCCCATCGTTGAGCTGGACGCGAGCTTTTACGCGATACAGCCCGCCCGCAATAACGAAAGATGGGTCAAAGAGACGCCGGAATCTTTTCAATTTGTCATTAAGGCATATCAAGGAATGACGGGTCATCAGCGCGGCGATATTCCCTTTGAATCGAAGGAAGAAATGTTTGAGGCGTTTAAGCTGTCATTATCGCCGTATATAGAGCATGGAAAGCTTGCCATGGTGCTGTTCCAATTCCCGCCGTGGTTTGACTGCAAGAAAGAAAACGTCGCATATTTAAGATGGTGCAGGCAGCAGATGGGCGATATCCCGTGCGCGCTTGAATTCCGCAACCGGTCTTGGTTTTCCCCGCCATTTTACGAACAGACCCTTTCCTTTATGAAGGAGGAAGGCTGGATTCACAGCATATGTGACGAGCCGCAGATCGGTGAGGGCAGCATTCCGACCGTCCTGAAAGCAACGGATGAAGAAAAAACGCTTGTCCGTTTTCACGGACGGAACAAGCAGGGCTGGATTAAACCTGACGGCGGACAAAACTGGCGTGAGGTCAGATATTTATACCGCTATAACAAACAGGAGCTCAAAGATTGGAAAAACAATCTTCAGGAGCTGAAAAAGCAGTCGCGCAATCTGTATGTGCTCTTCAACAATAACTCAGGCGGAGACGCCGCCGATAACGGGCTTGAGATGCTTGAAATGTTAGATATCTCATATACCGGGCTTGCTCCGAAGCAGCTCGACCTATTCAGCTAGAAAAGAGGTTTCAAGACACATGTCTTATCTTATTTTGATCATATTGGGATTTATCGCGGGAACGGTCGGCAGCCTGATCGGGCTTGGGGGAGGAATTATCATCGTGCCGGCGATGCTCTATTTAAGCACGATGACCCCGTTTTTCCATGACGTAACACCGCAGACTGCCATCGGCACGTCCCTTTTGGTGATTATTTTTACGGGCCTGTCATCAACTCTGGCCTATATGAAATATAAAACCGTTGACTACAAAAGCGGACTGATCTTTTTTATCGGTTCCGGCCCGGGAAGCATCATCGGCGCGTATTTGTCTAAACTTTTTAATGCGCATACGTTTTCCGTCTGGTTCGGACTTTTTATGATTTTGATTTCTATTACATTAATGCTGAAGGCGAAAGCAAAACCGGTCAATAAAGCGCATAAAGGCATGATCCGGACTTATGAGGATGAATCGGGTGAGCTTTATACATATTCGTACCGTATTTTTACCGGTATCGCCATTGCCTTTTTCGTCGGTTTATTGGGCGGTCTTTTCGGCATCGGCGGCGGCTCTCTTATGGTTCCGGCCATGATGCTGTTATTTTTGTTCCCGCCGAAAGTGGCTGTGGCGACGTCAATGCTCATTATTTTCTTATCCTCCGTGACGGGTTCCGTGTCACATATCGCAGAAGGCCATGTCAATTGGCTGTATGCGCTGTGCCTCGTTCCGGGCGCGTGGTTCGGCGGCAAAATGGGCGCGTGGGTCAATAAGCGGGTGCAGACGAAAACGATCGTGCTTTTCATGCGGGTCGTCTTGATTTTGATCGGCTGTGAATTGATTTATCAAGGGATATTCAGCTAAAAGGTAGGAGAGATGGTATGTTAGAGAAGCTCCGTTTATATCATACGAATGATTTGCACAGCCATTTCGAAAATTGGCCGAAAATCGTACATTATATTGAGCAGAAGAGAAGTGAGCATGAAAAAAACGGGGAGGAAACACTCGTATTCGACATCGGCGATCATATGGACCGATTCCAAATGATAACGGAAGCGACCTTCGGCAAAGCGAATGTCGACTTGTTAAACCGTCTTGAGATTGATGCGGCTGCCGTCGGGAATAATGAAGGAATTACGCTGCCTCACGATGAGCTGGCGGGTTTATATACTCATGCCGCGTTTCCCGTCATTGTGTCCAACCTGTTTGACGAGGACGGACATCGGCCGGAATGGGCCAAGCCCTACGTGATCAAAACGCTGAAAAACGGGATGACCGCCGGCATACTCGGCGTCACGGTGCCGTATTATCCCGTCTATCAAAAACTCGGCTGGACGGTGACGGATGCGGAAAAAAGCATTCAAGAATCACTTGACGATATCAAGGGCAAAGCGGACATCATCATTCTGCTTTCTCATTTAGGCCTGATCGATGACCGGGCCGCAGCGGAAAAATTTCCCGACATCGATGTCATTCTTGAATCACATACGCACCATCTTCTTGAGGACGGACAGGACATAAACGGCGTATTGCTTGCATGTGCGGAGAAATACGGGAACTATGTCGGCTGTGTCGAGCTGACGATAGAAAGTGAATCACGAACCATTGTCAGCAAACAGGCATCTGTACAGCAAATGGCTGATTGGCACGGGGAATCTGAAGATACGGCGGCTTTTCTGAAAGAGAAAGAACGGGAAGCGGAAAACCTGCTCTCCGTACAAGTCGCCAATCTGAATGAAGAAGCCGGCGTGAAGTGGTTTGAGGAATCGCCGCTGCCGCTTCTATTAGCCGAAGCGCTGAAAAGCTGGTGCGGCTGTGAAGTCAGCATGGTGAATTCCGGCGTCATTTTGGGGCCTTTACAGAAGGGGCCTGTCACAAAGCTTGACTTGCACCGCATCTGCCCTCATCCGATCAATCCGGTCGCCGTTCGTCTTTCAGGCAGGGAACTCCAGGAAACAATCAGCCAGGCCGCCTCGGAACAAATGGAGCAGCTGCGGATTAAAGGCCTCGGCTTCCGCGGGGAAGTGATGGGCAGGATGGTATATGCCGGAGCGGAGGCAGAGGCCGGCATTCTTGAAGACGGTGTGACGCATCTCCTCAATGTGAAAGTGAACGGAGAAGAGGTGGATCCGGAGCGGATATACTCGGTTGCCGTTCTCGACATGTTTACACTCGGCAAGCTGTTCCCTTACATCCGCGATTCAAAAGAAAAACAATACTTTATGCCGGAGTTTTTAAGAGATCTGCTCGCCTGGAAGCTCGCGCGGCAAGCGTAATGTCAGATATCCGCCGGCCGTTCCATCTCACCCGAGTGAAGGTAAACGGGACTTTTTAAGAGTAAAAATAAAATACTATGTCCCCCCTTACAAGCATACATTGTGATATGTAAGGGGGGATTTTTCTTGCCTAGATACCGGAGCGCTCTTCGCAAGAGAGGGCCTTTGCCTTTTCGATATGTGCTTCTTCTGTCGTTTGCTTTTTTTATCATATCGACGGTCATCAGCCTCTGGATGATCAACTCCTCAATCAAACCGGTGCTGATGAACATAGGAGAAATGGAAACCAAACGGGTGGCGACAGAGGTCATTACGGAATCCATTGAAGAATACATGTCTCACAGCGACAATGTGAAAGATATGGTCGATATGAAAACGGATGAAAACGGAAAAGTCACAACGATGGATTTTAATACACAAATGGTCAACAGTATGAAGGCGAAAGTGACAAAGCAGCTTCAGGCTCATTTGAAGGAAGCGGAGTCGAACAATAAGCAGCATGAAACGGAAAAAGGCGCGAAAACGGCCGATGAAATTATGATTAACATCCCTTTAGGGCAGGTCACGGGAAACAGCATTCTCGGAAATCTGGGGCCGAAAATCCCCGTGCGCTTTAACCTGATCGGTGATGCGTTAACTGATGTGAAAACAAAAATAAAGCCGTACGGCATTAACAATGCCCTGATCGATATCAGTATTTTTGTGGAAATTAAGGTAAAGGTTATTATCCCGTTTGCCAGTAAAACATCAGTCGTGACAAATAATATTCCGGTCTCCATTAAAGCGATTCAAGGAGAGGTGCCGCAGTTTTATAACGGAAGCGGCGGATCAGGTGTGACGCCTTCCATTCAGCTGCCGAATGAAAAACAGAAGAAAGATAAATAAAAACACACAGCCGCAATCTTTCCTGGCGGCTGTGTGTTTACTTTTTCCTGCGGATTTCTTTTCGCTCCCATGCCCTTAAATGGGGATACGGGTCAAAAGACCATTCCGATCTGCCGTTATCTTTATACATCCCGTAGTGAAGATGCGGCGGAAATTTTCCCGCGGTGCCCGGCGGTCCGTATCCGGAACTGCCGACAGAGCCGATCACTTCTCCGGGTTTGACGATCTGGCCTTTATGCACACCTTTTGCAAAGCCGTTCAGGTGAGCGAAGTAGTGATACGTGTTATTGATATCCCTGATGCCGATTCTCCAGCCGCCGAAACGGTTCCAGCCCTTCATTTCAACAATACCGTAGCAGGTCGATCTGACGGGGAGCCCGTAATGGGCGAACAGATCCGTTCCTTCGTGAATCCGGCGACCGCCGAAACCCCGCGCGGCACCCCATGTGCTGCGGTAGCTGTAATCCGTCTTCACGGGAAGCGGAAAAGCGTGCTCTCCGAGATCAAGGCGGCCGAACGTTTTAAACAGTGTCATGAATTCGGTGATAATGCCGACCGTCTGATCACGGCGGTAATAATTCCAGAGGCCGATGCGGATATGGTCAAGATCCGTTCCGAATCCCGCTAAATACTGTGCAAATGTATAAAGAATATCCTCATCATTGCTGACCTCGGCTTTTCCGTCGCCGTCGCCGTCCAGGCCGATCCCGTCAAATACTTTAATGCTGAGGGGCGCCTCGTCCTTAGGATTTGGATTTTCAGGCCCGCTCCACAAATGATCCGGAATATAAATGCTGATGATTCCCGCTTTTTCCGGCAGATCCTTTCGGTTCGAGCGGACATTTTCTTCATATTGATCAACCGCCGCAAGCACATACCAAGGAATCTGCGTGACTGCTTCGGCTTTGCGGTACAACTGCATCCGTTCGCCGTAAACAGGAGCCGATTGTTCTTTCCCGCTTGCAGCCGGACAGAAAAATGATAAAAGGAGAAGAGCAGATAACAGAACTTTCACAACATGATCTCCTTTCAGGATTAATACAAATAGTTTGCGGCAACAATCCGAGAAAATGTAAGTAATTCTCTTCCCTTGTCGAGAAATTTTTCCTATGTTAAAGTGACTATTGAATAGAAATCTGCAAGTTTTATATCCATCGTGAAATAGAAATTTTTCGCACACGAACATGAATAAAGGGATAATGGAGATGATGGGGAAATGGCAAAGAAAGACGAGCATCTGAGAAAGCCGGAATGGCTCAAAATAAAGCTGAACACGAATGAAAACTATACGGGTCTGAAAAAATTAATGCGTGAAAATAATCTGCATACCGTATGTGAAGAAGCAAAATGCCCGAACATCCATGAATGCTGGGCTGTCAGACGTACGGCGACGTTCATGATTCTCGGTTCCGTCTGTACGAGAGCATGCCGCTTCTGCGCTGTCAAAACGGGTCTGCCGACTGAGCTGGATCTGCAGGAACCGGAACGCGTAGCTGATTCGGTTGCACTGATGAACTTAAAACACGCCGTCATCACGGCCGTGGCGCGTGATGATCAGAAAGACGGCGGAGCAGGCGTCTTTGCGGAAACTGTCCGGGCGATCCGCAGAAAAAGCCCGTTCACGACAATTGAAGTGCTGCCATCCGATATGGGCGGAAATTACGACAACCTGAAAACATTAATGGATACCCGTCCTGATATTCTGAACCACAACATTGAAACCGTGCGCCGCCTGACACCGAGAGTCCGGGCCCGCGCAACATATGACCGTTCTTTGGAATTCTTGCGCCGTGCGAAAGAAATGCAGCCCGACATCCCGACGAAATCAAGCATTATGATCGGTCTCGGCGAAACGAAGGAAGAAATTATTGAAGTGATGGACGACCTGCTTGCGAACAATGTCGACATCATGGCGATCGGCCAATACCTGCAGCCGTCGAAAAAACATTTAAAAGTCCAAAAATATTATCATCCGGACGAATTTGCCGAACTGAAAGAAATCGCGATGCAAAAAGGCTTCAGCCACTGTGAAGCAGGCCCGCTTGTCCGTTCTTCCTACCATGCGGATGAACAAGTGAACGAAGCGTCTAAAAAACGCCAGGCCCAAGCATAAGATAAGCCGAAAAAACCCAAAACGCCGCAGGTTTTGGGTTTTTTGTGATGGAGCCGTCTGTGCAGGGAAAAAGTCATTCTTGAATAAGGATCGTCAGAACCGCTACACTGGATATAAAAGGGGAAAATTTTTCCGTCCGTCAGAACCGTCTCATTTTGCAATTGATGGACAGAAGTCAATGAATTATGATAGTAAAGAGTGATAAAAGAGGTGAAGACATGATTCTTATTCAAAATGCCGAGTTTGAACTCGTACACGATTTTAAAAACGGCTTTAATGAAGAAGCGTTCAAAGCCCGCTATTCGGACATATTAAATAAATATGATTACATTGTGGGAGACTGGGGATACAGTCAGCTGCGGCTCAAAGGCTTCTTTGATGACCAGAATCAAAAAGCAACCTTTGAAACGAAAATCAGCACATTGGACGAATACATTTACGAATACTGCAATTTCGGCTGCGCGTATTTTGTTTTAAAACGAATCAGAAAATAATTGATGCAGAAGGGGATGCTGTCACGTGTATTTTGTTGACAGAAATAATATCGAACAAACACTCCGTTTTTTTGAGACCCAGCTGGCGCTGTTTGACAGCACGCCTGCATGGCAGAGCGAAATCGAAAAAAGGGCGCTTGAGCGGATCAGCCATCTTATGATCGAATGCATTCTCGATGTCGGAAATGATATGATTGACGGCTTTATCATGCGCGATCCGGGGAGTTATGACGACATCATGGATATTCTGACGGATGAAAAGGTGGTAGCTGAGGATGAAGCGAATAAGCTCAAGCAGCTGATCTCTTCCAGAAAGCGGCTTGTTCAGGAATATCAGCAAGCCGATCATCAGGAGCTGTTTACGCTGATCACGTCAAACAGGGATGTGCTGAAAGCCTTTCCGGCCCGTGTAAGAACCTACCTGGAAACAGAATTAGGGCCTGTTTCCGCATTTAAATAACAACGAGTGAGAAAATCCACAGGAGTGTTGAGTATGAAGGATTATAAAGGATATTTGATAGATTTGGACGGCACAATGTACAACGGGACGGAAAAAATCGAAGAAGCGTGTGAATTCGTGAGAACGCTTAAAGCGCGCGGCATTCCGTATTTATTCGTGACGAACAATTCTTCCCGGACGCCGAAGCAGGTGGCGGACAAGCTGATGAGGTTTGACATTCCGGCATCTGAAGAGCAGGTCTTCACGACGAGCATGGCGACTGCGCAGCATATCGCCCAGCAGAAAAAAGACGCGTCGGTGTATGTGATCGGCGAAGAAGGCATCCGCCAGGCCATTGAAGAAAACGGGCTGAGCTTCGGAGAAGAAAACGCGGACTTTGTCGTTGTGGGAATCGACCGCGGCATTACATATGAAAAGTTGGCAACGGGATGCCTTGCGATCAGAAACGGCGCCCGGTTCATTTCAACAAACGGCGACGTCGCCATTCCGACTGAAAGAGGGCTTTTACCAGGGAACGGTTCGCTCACATCCGTTTTGACGGTGTCAACGGGCGTTGAGCCTGTCTTTATCGGCAAGCCTGAATCGATTATTATGGAACAGGCGATGCGTGTGCTCGGAACGGATATTTCCGAAACACTCATGGTCGGCGATAACTATGCAACGGATATTATGGCCGGCATCAATGCGGGCATGGATACGCTGCTGGTTCATACCGGAGTGACAAAGCGTGAGCATATGGCAGATTACGATCGGAAGCCGACATATGCGATTGACTCTTTAACCGAATGGATTGAACATCTATAAAAAAGGGACGGCCATGACGGCCGTCCTTATTCTGTATTTCTGGCGCTGTGGGCAAGCCGGCTTGAAGCCGCTGCTGCGATTGCGCCGACGATATCATCAAGAAACGTATGGCATTCGCCCGTAGATTTATCATTTAACCGCCCGAGAATGCCGGGTTTTTCTTTGTCAATGTAGCCGTAATTCGTAAAGCCGATTGAGCCGTATATATTCACGATAGAGAAGGCGAGCACCTCGTCAACCCCATACAGGCTTTCATCAATCGCCAGAATGGTCTGAAGCGGTTCAGACAGCTTTTTTTGTTCGGCGAGCACATCTAATTCTATTCCCGTTAAAATGGCGTTTTGCACCTCGCGTTTTGCGATGACACGGTCCACATTGAGCCTGCATACTTCCATCGTCAAATCAGGATGATATTTTTTCTGAAGGAAATACACCAGCTCGGCAATATCGTCCGTCTCAACCCCCCGTTCTTTTAAACGCGTTCTGGCGACAGCTTCCACGTGATTCAGTTGTTCCTTTTCTGACATTTGCTTCACCCAATCTTTTTTTACTAGTTTATACAACACCCTTCCGATGTGTACGATGTTTCTCCACTTGATTCAAAGGATTACAATATGTATTCATAATTCCGCCGGCGTATGACTACGATGTGAATAGCTCTAATTTTTCAGGCAGGTGATTATGATGAAAAGCATCATTAAAGAAAAGTACGGCATCCACGTCAGACAGCTTTCCGTTTATCAGAAATACCAATGCTTCCAGACGCCTAATTCCTTCTTTCTTATTATTCCCGTTTCCGGATTTTCGCAATCAGAGCTGACGGAGCTTTACTACATGAGTCAGTATTTACAAGAACAAAGTGACCCATACGTTTCAGTGTTTATCTTTACGAAGGAAGGAGAACTGACCTTTGAGGACGAAGGCAAAACGTATGCGCTCTTAAAAGCGCCGATCCCCGTCGCAAACCGGTCGTTTTCTGTCGGAGGGGAGCTTGCCGAATTTCACAGAAAAGGGCGGGGTTTTCCGTACGAAGTGAAAGAAGCGGGCAGGATCGGCCAATGGAAGGACTTATGGGGAAAACGGGTGGATCAGCTGGAATCATTCTGGATGCAGAAAATTCATATGTCTCCGCTCGAACCGTTCGAAAAGAAAATGATCGAAGCATTTCCTTATTATTCAGGCTTAGCGGAAAATGCGATTCAATATTTAGTGGATACGGAGCTGGATGACAATCCCGGCGCAGAAGACTCGGGGACAATCTGCCATCAGCGGATGGAATGGGATACCTGGTCGGAGGAATCATTGATCCGCATTCCGGGCGATTGGGTATTCGACCATGCCGCCCGTGATATTGCGGAATATATGCGCAGCACATATTTGTATCATCGTGACGACTTGCTTAACGAAGGGTTTTCGTTTTTGCAGGAATATGAGCAAGTTACGCCGTTATCCTCCTTTTCCAAGCGCCTGTTTTACAGCCGCCTGCTGTTTCCGCTTCATTTCTTTGAGACGGTGGAGAGCTATTACATTTCTCATGATTCTGAAAAACAGTTTTACGAAGAGCAGCTTGACTACATTCTTGCAGACTGCACCCGCTATGAACAGTTTTTGCAGACATGTCACGACATGCTGAATGTCAGAGCGGCGCAGGTTTTTGTCCCGCCTGTGGCGTGGCTCGGAAAAGGAATCAGTTCGTAAGAAAATATGACGTAAAAATATTTAGAAAATAGGGAATCTTGTCATATCAGTGTGTTAAGCGTTTTCATAGCCGCAGAAACAATATTCAGCCGCTTGTCAAAACAAATGCGGGCTTATATAATATTTGTAACTTAAATGTCTGTGAAGGGTTAACAATTGTCCTTTTCTAGTGGACAAAAGGAAGAAAGGTGGAGTTTCTCTTTGGAAGCGATTCGTATTGGACTGTTAGGACTGGGAACCGTGGGAAGCGGAGTCGTCAAAATTATACAAGATCATCAGGATAAGCTTATGCACCAGGTCGGCTGTCCGGTGACGATCAAAAAAGTGCTAGTTAAAGATATTGATAAAAAACGAGACGCAGACCTGCCGAAAGAAGTGCTGACGACAGAAGTCTATGATGTGATCGATGACCCTGAGGTCGACGTGATTATTGAAGTCATCGGCGGTGTCGAACAGACGAAGCAATATCTTCTTGATGCCTTGAAAGCGAAAAAACATGTTGTGACCGCAAATAAAGATCTGATCGCCGTATACGGGTCAGAGCTTTTAGCCGCCGCAAAGGAAAATGGCTGTGACTTGTATTATGAAGCGAGTGTCGCCGGCGGAATCCCGATTTTACGCACGCTCGAAGAAGGCCTTTCCTCTGACCGGATCACAAAAATGATGGGAATCGTCAACGGAACGACGAACTTCATCTTAACGAAAATGATTAAAGAAAAAAGCCCGTATGAAGAAGTGCTGAAGGAAGCGCAGGATCTCGGATTCGCGGAAGCGGACCCGACCGCCGATGTAGAAGGACTCGATGCCGCACGCAAGATGGCGATTTTAGCCCGTCTCGGCTTCTCTATGAACGTCGATCTGGACGATGTCAAAGTAAAAGGAATTTCCCGGATTACGGATGAAGACATCAGCTTCAGCAAACGGCTCGGCTATACGATGAAGCTGATCGGCATCGCCCAGCGTGATGACAATAAAATCGAAGTCAGCGTTCAGCCGACACTGCTCCCGGATCATCATCCGCTCTCTGCGGTGCATAACGAGTTTAATGCCGTTTACGTGTACGGAGAAGCGGTAGGCGAAACGATGTTTTACGGCCCCGGAGCCGGAAGCATGCCGACTGCGACATCAGTCGTTTCCGATCTGGTCGCGGTCATGAAAAACATGCGTCTCGGCGTAAACGGAAACAGCTTTGTCGCCCCGCAGTTTGAAAGAAATCTGAAGCAGCCGTCTGATATCTACGCCCAGCAGTTTTTAAGAATTCATGTCAAAGACCAGGTCGGCTCTTTTTCAAAAATCACATCAGCCTTCTCAGAGCGCGGCGTCAGCTTTGAAAAAATTCTGCAGCTGCCGATCAAAGGCCATGACGATCTCGCGGAAATCGTTATCGTCACGCATCATACATCGGAAGAAGATTTCAGTGACATTCTGCAAAACTTAAATGATCTCGAAGTTGTACAAGAAGTAAAAAGCACATATCGTGTAGAAGGGAACGGTTGGAGCTAATGTGGAAAGGACTCATCCATCAATATAAAGAATTTCTGCCGGTGACGGATCGGACGCCGGCCCTGACATTGCATGAAGGCAACACGCCGCTGATTCACCTCCCGAAGCTTTCTGAAAAGCTCGGAATTGAACTGCATGTGAAAACAGAGGGCGTTAATCCGACGGGATCTTTTAAAGACCGCGGCATGGTCATGGCGGTCGCCAAAGCGAAAGAAGAAGGCAATGATACCATCATGTGCGCCTCAACAGGCAACACATCCGCGGCGGCTGCGGCATACGCGGCGAGAGCAGGCATGAAATGCATCGTCATCATCCCGGACGGGAAAATCGCCTTCGGAAAGCTTGCGCAAGCCGTCATGTACGGTGCGGAAATCATCGCGATTGACGGAAACTTTGACGACGCGCTGGCCATCGTCCGGTCGATTTGTGAAAAATCACCGATTGCATTAGTGAATTCAGTAAACCCTTACCGGATTGAAGGGCAAAAAACAGCAGCCTTTGAAGTATGCGAACAGCTCGGCGAAGCGCCGGACATTCTGGCGATCCCGGTAGGAAACGCCGGGAATATCACGGCCTACTGGAAAGGGTTCAAAGAATATCATGAGAAAAACGGCACCGGACTTCCGAAGATGCGCGGTTTTGAGGCGGAAGGTTCTGCGGCCATCGTTCGCGGCGAGGTCATTAAAAATCCCGAAACCGTTGCGACAGCAATCCGGATCGGGAACCCTGCCAGCTGGGACAAAGCCGTGCTCGCTGCGGAAGAATCAGCCGGAAAAATTGATGAAGTCACAGATGAAGAAATTCTTCACGCTTATCAGCTGATTGCCCGTGAAGAAGGCGTGTTTGCCGAACCGGGCTCCTGTGCATCCATCGCCGGCGTTTTGAAACAGGTGAAATCCGGTGAAATTCCAAAAGGCAGCAAGGTTGTCGCAGTCTTGACCGGAAACGGCCTGAAAGATCCGAACACGGCTGTGGACGTATCTGACATAAAACCGATCACGCTGCCGACAAATGAGGACAGTATTCTGGAATACTTAAATGGAGCGGCGCGTGTATGAATGAGGCGGAGATGCTGTTTTCCATTACGGTTCCGGGAAGCACCGCCAACTTAGGGCCTGGGTTTGATTCCATCGGGATGGCGCTCAGCAGATATTTGAAGCTTTCGGTTTTCCGAAACGATGAATGGCAGTTCTCGGCGGAAACCGAAACTGTCGCGGGCATCCCTCAAGGAACGGACAACCTCATCTACCAAGTCGCCAAACGGACGGCTGACCGCTATCAGAAAGAGCTGCCGCCCGCCCATGTCAAAGTATGGAGTGACATCCCCCTTGCGCGGGGGCTCGGAAGCAGCGCGGCCGCTATCGTCGCCGCCATTGAGCTTGCGGATGAGTTATGCGGCCTGCAGCTGTCGGAAAGCGACAAGCTGCACTTAGCCAGTCTTGAAGAGGGACACCCTGATAATGCCGCTGCTTCCCTTGCAGGAGGGCTTGTGATCGGCCTTCACGAAGAAGATGAAACACATATCGTGCGTGTTGCCGAAGCGGATATCGACGTTGTGGCAGTGATTCCGTTTTACGAAGTTCTGACCAGGGACGCAAGAGACGTGCTCCCGAAAGAGCTGTCGTACCGACGCGCCGTTAAAGCAAGCGCCGTCAGCAACCTTCTCGTTGCTGCGATCATGTCAAATGACTGGGCGCTCGCCGGGAAAATGATGAGAAAAGACATCCTCCATCAGCCGTACCGCGCCATGCTTGTTCCTGAGCTTTCAAAGGTGGAACATGCGGCCGAAATGAAAGGCGCTTACGGAACGGCGCTGAGCGGAGCGGGACCGACGATTCTTGTCCTGATTGAAAAAGGAAAGGGAGAAGAGCTGAGAAAGCAGCTTTCTGAGCATTTCCCTCACTGTGAGATTGCGGCGCTTACCGTCCCGTCAGAAGGAAGCGTAATTGAACGGAATCCTTTAGAACAGGTGAAAAGTGTATAATGATAAAAAAGCGTTCTTCCCATCAGAGAAGGACGCTTTCTTTTTCTGGAGAAGGATTTTTATTTAGGGAAGCGAAATAAAAAAGAAAAGGAGGAGAAACGATTTGAAAAAACTCATAACCGAGGAGGACATTGCGTCTCTCGTATCCGTGACAGACCCGCAATATGCCCCTGACGGCAGAAGAGCCGCTTACGTCCGGACAACAGTCAATCAGGATTCCTATTCCTCAGCCATTATGGTATATGACACAGAATCCGGCATCTCAAACCCATGGACTTTCGGGGACGATAAAAATACAAGTCCGCGGTGGTCGCCTGACGGACGGCGCCTCGCCTTTGTTTCTGACAGGGAGGACGGCATCCCTCAGCTGTACATCATCGACGCTGCCGGCGGAGAGGCGGAACAGGCGGCCGATATTCCTTGGGGCGTATCAGATCCGATATGGGCGCCCGACGGCAGATCCGTGCTTGTGTCCGTCAGTCTGACATCAGCGGAGCGCGCCGAGGAGAAAGAAAAAAAGAAGCATGACGAGTATGAGCCGGTTGAGATTCAATCATTAACATATAAACGTGACGGGAAAGGCCTGCTGAACGGAAGCTGGGCCCAGCTTGTGCTGATTCATCTTGAAACGGGTGAGATTCAGCAGCTGACGGATCATGAAGCGGATCATTATGGCGCGGCCTTTTCACCGGATGGCAGGCAGCTTGCGTTTACCGCCAATTTATGCGAGCCGGGTGACGCCGGAAAGCCGAGCGATGTCTATCTGATGAATCTGGCGGACGGAAGCCTGAAGCAGATTACGCCGCACCGCGGTTCTTTCGGTTCCTGCGTGTTTTCACCGGACGGTTCTTATATCGCGATGCTGGGCCATGAGAATGAATTTCGCAATGCGACTTTAGAGAAAGCGTGGCTGTACGACGTGAAAACTGAGCGGCTGTCCTGCCTGACCGACATGCTGGATGTTCATTTGAGCGATGCGCTGATTGCGGATTCAATCATAGGAGGAGTGACGCCCCGGCCGGTATGGACAAACGACGGGCAGGGTTTTTACGTTCTCGGGAGCGAGCAGGGAAGCACCGGTATTTATTATATCTCGATTGACGGCCTCGTATATCCGATCCGATTAGAAGAAGAATACGTGAACGGTTTTGCTTTTC
Organism: Bacillus sp. YH3-2-B2; assembly: GCF_053663335.1. Classification (NCBI taxonomy): domain Bacteria; kingdom Bacillati; phylum Bacillota; class Bacilli; order Caryophanales; family Bacillaceae; genus Bacillus; species Bacillus sp. YH3-2-B2. The sequence goes on from NZ_JBSJQE010000002.1 coordinate 873,420, forward strand.
ATCCCCATCAGAAAAGCTGTATCGCTGTCATTGCCAAACCCGCACAGCCTTCCGAGCTTTACAGCATTTCACTTGAAAATGGGGAAGAAAAGCAATTGACATTTGACAATGATCGGTTTATAGAGGAGCGTATCATATCCGTGCCGGAAAAGCTGCAATATGAAACAAAGGACGGGCTGACGGTAAACGGCTGGTTTTTAAAGCCCGCCGTTTTTGAAGAGGGTCAAACATATCCCCTCATTCTATACATACACGGCGGGCCTCACATGATGTACGGCCATACGTATTTTCACGAATTCCAAGTGCTGGCCGCACAAGGATATGCTGTCGTGTATGTCAACCCGAGAGGAAGCCACGGCTACGGGCAGGATTTTGTCAATCGTGTCAGGGGTGATTACGGAGGCGGAGATTACCGTGATGTCATGCAGGCGGTGGATGAAGCCGTTCAGGCGTATCCGTTTATTGACAGCGGCCGTCTCGGTGTGACAGGCGGAAGCTACGGGGGGTTTATGACGAATTGGATTGTCGGACAGACAGGCCGTTTTAAAGCAGCCGTCACGCAGCGCTCCATTTCAAATTGGTACAGCTTCCACGGTGTCAGCGATATCGGCTTCTTTTTTACCGACTGGCAGCTCGGACATGATTTGTTTGAGGAAGCGGATAAGCTGTGGGATCGTTCTCCTGTAAAATATGTATCCCGCGTTTCGACGCCGCTTTTGATCCTGCACGGTGAGCGAGATGACCGCTGTCCGATAGAGCAGGCGGAGCAGCTCTTTACCGCGTTGAAGAAACTGAACAAAACGACGTCGTTCATCCGATTTCCGAAAGCTACGCATGAGCTGTCGAGAAGCGGCCATCCCGAACAGCGAATGAAACGCATCCGTTATATTTGTTCATGGTTTGATGACTATTTGTAAAAATAAAAAAACCAGGCTGTCATGCAGCCTGGTTTTATGATTAAAATACTTGTTCTACTTCAACGACACCCGGTACTTCTTCAAGAAGGGCGCGTTCAATTCCGGCTTTCAGCGTAATCGTTGAACTTGGGCAGCTGCCGCATGCGCCAAGGAGGCGAAGCTTTACAATGCCTTCGTCTACATCAACAAGCTCACAGTCACCGCCGTCACGAAGCAGAAACGGACGTAATTTATCCAATACTTCCTGTACTTGCTCTTTCATTTCAACCTCAGTCATGAGATTCGCTCCTTTCATATACATAAAACCATTATATTCACAGTAACGGTAAAAATCTAATGTTTGGTTTGCAAAGCTGCTTTCTCCATTATAGCATATTTAAACTTGAACATAAAAACCGTTTTTTATACAAAAGCTGCCCCGTCCTTTGTATACTGGTGTAAAGGGGATGATATACATGACAAAGCCGGTTACGCTCAGTGTTTACGGCGCTGAAACGCTTTGCGCAAGCTGCGTGAATATGCCGAGCGCCAAAGATACGTTTGAATGGCTGGAGGCGGCGCTGAAACGGAAATACCCGGAGCAGCCTTTTAACATGCGGTATATTGATATTGACGCACCGCCTCAGCAAAAGGAGACAGAAGAGCTTGCGGAGCGCATCAAGAACGATGAATTTTTCTATCCGCTCGTGCTGGTGGAGGATGTCATTGTGGGGGAAGGGAATCCGCATTTAAAAGATATATATGAAGAAATGGAAAAGCGCGGCTATGTGGCGGGCTCTTAAAAATGGCCGCTGATCGCAATCAGCGGCTTTTTTTCTTATCAGCCGTTATGATGCTTGTACATCCATAAAAGGCCTGATTTTAATAAACGGGGCACACGCCCGATGAGCGGACGGTCGTTGACAAGACCGAAGCCCGCTTTTTTTCCGAGTGAACCGAGAACGCCTTTCAGCTTAAATTGCGGCATTGTTTCCGGCAGCTCTTCATTGTTCCAGCGTTTCAGGAGGATCTGCACAATTTGTTCCGCCTGTGCTTCAGCCAGCTGGGCGCTCGGCGCATGCGGCAGGCTCGCGCAATCACCGACGACGTAAACATGCTCATCGCCCGGAAGGTTGTGATGCGGTGTTAAAACGATGCGGCCTTGCGGGTCTTTTTCAGCGTCCAGTTCTCTGACGGCTTTATTCGGCTGAATTCCCGCCGTCCACACGATGGCATCGGCCGGTATTCCTTCATCATGATTATAAACGATGCCGTCTTCCGCTTTTGTAATATTCGCATTATTGATAATGGTGACGCCGTGTTCTTCAAACCATTTCTGAACGTACTTGCTGAGTCTTTTCGGAAAGCTTGATAAAATCAGGTCGCCCCGGTCAAATAACATAATCTTCAGGTCGTCACGGCTCTCTCTTAATTCACTGGCAAGCTCCACGCCGCTTAATCCCGCTCCGACGATAGCGACAGATGCATTGGCGCCGAGGTTGTTCAGCTTTTGATAGGCTTCGCGTGACTGATCAATGGTCTGAATGCTGTAAGTATGTTCCGGCGCGCCGGGCACGTTATGATACTTATCCTCACAGCCCAGTCCGATCACCGCGTCATCGTAAGAAATCGGTTCGCGGTCATGAAACAGAACCTGTTTGTTTTTCGTGTCGACGGAAGCCACCTCACCGTATTGAACATCCAGATTCGGATGCTCAGGAAAAGACACCCTGATATGATGATCAGAAATCGTGCCGGCTGCGAGCGCATAATATTCTGTTTTTAAGCAGTGATACGGGTTTCTGTCAATCAGCGTGATGGATACATCTGACGGAAGCTGGTTCGGCAGTAAGCGGTGCAGCACCCGCATGTTTCCGTAACCCCCGCCGATCAAGACCAATTTTTTCATAATGATTCCCCTTTTGCCCGAAAAATATGGTAGTCAATATTGTTACAAAATAACGAACTATGTAAAATAACATCTAGAATTATATCGAATTTGATCTAAAACCACAATAATAGTTTTAAAATAACCTACAAATTGACCAGAAAACACGCAATAGTAAAACCTTTAACCTGAATTAATATGTTACGATAACATTGAGCGTGAAACCGGATCTTTGACGAATAGAGGAAATTCCGTTAGGATAAGGTACATATGTGAGGTGAAACCGCATGAATCCGATGATTGAATTCTGTGTCAGCAATTTAGCGCGCGGTTCCCAGGAAGCACTTGAGATCTTAGAGAAGGATCCGAACTTGGACGTGCTTGAGTACGGCTGTTTAAGCTACTGCGGAAAATGCATGGAGTCCCTGTTTGCCCTGGTTAACGGCGAAGTGGTCACGGGGGGCACGCCTGCTGAGTTGGTTGACAACATATATACATTCATAGAAGAAAATCCGATGTTTTAATCAGAGGCTCCGAACGGGGTCTCTTTTTTATTGCGCCTGGGTTTTGGCAAAATAAAAAATTTGTAGACAGCAAAAATAAATATTGTTATCTTAATAAAGACTTTTTTTAAATAAAATTTTAGAGGTGGATTCATTGAATATCGTTTGGGGGCTGCTCGGGGCAGTTGCTATATTAGCCATTGCTTTTTTGTTATCAGAGAAGAAAAGCAAAATTAACCTGCGAACCGTCATTGTCGGTTTATGTTTACAAATGGCCTTCGGATTCATCGTATTAAAGTGGGACGCCGGCCGGGCCGTATTTTTATGGTTCTCAAGCCGTGTGCAGCTTCTCATTGATTATGCGAACGAAGGCATCAGCTTTATTTTTGGCCCGCTGTTAAAAGTGGGCAGCAGCCCGGCTTTCGCGCTGAGCGTTCTGCCGGTCATTATCTTTTTCTCAGCGCTGATTGCCGTTTTGTATCACTTGAAAATCATGCAGCTCATCTTTCGCGTTATCGGAGGCGGACTGTCAAAACTTCTTGGGACAAGCAGAACGGAATCGCTTGCGGCGGCTGCGAATATTTTTGTCGGACAGTCTGAATCACCGCTTGCCATTAAACCGCTGATTGCGGGATTGACCCGTTCCGAGCTGTTTACGATTATGACGAGCGGCCTTTCGGCTGTAGCGGGTTCGACGCTTTTCGGTTACGCCCTGTTAGGCATTCCGATTGAATACTTGCTGGCGGCCAGCTTTATGGCGGCTCCCGCCGGTCTCGTGTTCGGAAAAATGTTAATACCTGAAACAGAAAAAACGCAGACGATAAAAGGCGATTTTAATATGGACGAAGAAGGCGAAGGCGCCGCTAATGTGATTGATGCAGCGGCAAAAGGCGCATCCACGGGCCTTCAGATTGCTCTAAATGTCGGCGCCATGCTGCTTGCGTTTGTCGCGCTCATCGCCGTAGTGAACGGAATTCTCGGCGGAATCGGCGGCTGGTTCGGTTTCAAACATATTACATTAGAATCCATTCTCGGTTACGTGTTTTCACCGATCGCATTTGTAATCGGCGTTCCTTGGCATGAAGCGCTTGGAGCGGGAAGCTATATCGGACAGAAACTTGTGCTGAATGAGTTTGTCGCTTATTCAAACTTCGGTCCGCACATTGCGGACTTTTCTAAAAAAACGTCTACGATTATCAGCTTTGCGCTGTGCGGATTTGCCAACTTCTCTTCGATTGCGATTATGCTCGGCACACTGGGCGGTTTGGCCCCAAGCCGCCGTTCGGACATTGCGCGCCTCGGATTAAGAGCGGTTATTGCGGGAACACTCGCAAACCTTCTCAGCGCGGCGATTGCCGGCATGTTTATTTAGTAAACGATAAAAGCTCCCTGCATATGCAGGGAGCTTTTATGTATGAAAAACGGGGGATATTTGTATTGTGTCCGAGGGGAAGAGCTTTTATACTAAGTAAAAGAAAAAAAGTTGGAGGCCGATATGAATTCATTCCGTTTTACCAAGATGCACGGTCTTGGAAACAGTTATATATATGTAAATCAATTTGAAGAACAGCTGCCGGAAGAACGGCTGGCTGAGATTGCCGTTAAAGTGTCCAGCATTCACACGGGCATCGGCTCTGACGGAATGATCCTCATCTGTCCGTCAGAAAAAGCGCCGGTCAAAATGCGGATTTTTAATAATGACGGCTCAGAAGGGAAAAATTGCGGCAACGGCCTTCGCTGTGTGGCAAAGTACGCATACGAACATAAGCTGACAGAAGAAACGTCCTTTTTCATTGAGACGCTTTCAGGCCTTGTGAAAGCAGATATTACGGAAGACAACGGGATTGTGCGTGAAGTCGCCGTCGATATGGGCGAACCGCGCCTCACCAAAAAAGAGCTGCCGATGCTCGGCAATGAAGATGAACGGACGATCGATGAAACCTTTGTTTTTGGAGAAACGGAGCTTTCCGGAACAGCCGTATCAATGGGAAACCCCCATATTGTTTTTCCGGTTGCGGATATCAATCAAGCGCCTCTTACAACGCTCGGTCCCGTCATTGAAAAAGACCCGAGATTTCCGGAAGGCGTCAATGTCGAATTTGTGGAAACCGTCAGCGCCGATGAACTTCATTTCCGCGTATGGGAACGCGGCTCCGGCATTACACAGGCTTGCGGAACGGGCGCCTGTGCGGCGGCTGTCGCATCCGTATTGAACGGTGTTTCCGAACGAAACCGGGATATCACCGTTCATTTAGCGGGAGGCGACCTTGTGATAAATTGGCAGGACAACGGGCACGTGCTGATGACGGGACCCGCCGAAACCGTATGCAGCGGCGTCTATTATTTGTAAACAGCTCGTTTGAGAAATACGCTCCTCAAGGTTTATAATAGTATCAGCATCCGTTTTTAAAAAAGGAGGTCTACCTATGAGTGTTCCAGTAACCATCACTGAAGCAGCGGCTTTGCATATAAAAGATATGATGAAAGAGCATGAAGAAGAAAACGCGTTTCTCCGTGTGGGTGTAAAAGGCGGCGGCTGCAGCGGCCTGTCTTACGGAATGGGATTTGAGCACGAAAAAGGCGAAAAAGACAGCATGTTTGAACAGCACGGAATCACCGTTTTGGTCGACAGCGAAAGCCTTGATATTATGACCGGCACGATCATTGACTTCAAACAGTCCATGATGGGCGGCGGTTTCACCATTGACAACCCGAATGCCATCGCTTCCTGCGGCTGCGGATCTTCTTTCCGCACGGCCAAAAACGCCGGTACGCCGGAAGAGTGCTAAGGGTCAGCCCGCCATTCTCAGGATGAAAAAATAGGACGTCTTTCTTTTCGATGGCGCTTGCACCATTGTTAAGAAAGGCGTTTATCTGTTTAATAAAAGCCAAAACCCGCTCAATAGAAGCGGGTTTTGCTTTTTCAAAGATGTTATTCAATTGTATGTTTCATCGCATTGTACATATTAGCGGTATGTTCATCGGCTTTATCCCGTGACATGCGCAGCCGTTCTGCTGAAGAACCATAGCCGATTTCTAGTTTGCCCTCTTTCAGTCCTTTAAAAATCCCCTCAGCGAATTCATCCAGCGGTTCTCCTTGAGTATGCAGCCCTGCTCCGCCTAAATCTGTATTCACCGCCGGAGGCGCAACTTCAATCACTTCTACAGATGAATCAGAAAGCTGATGTCTCAGACTCATTGTAAATGAGTGAAGCGCCGCTTTCGTTGCTGAATAGATCGGTGCAATGGCAAGCGGTGTAAAAGCCAATCCCGAAGAGACGTTAATGACAGCCGCATCTTCTTTTCCGGCAAAAAACGGAGCGAACAGCATAGACAGGTGGAAGGGAGCTTCAATGTTCGTTGTGATTTCTTTATTAAAATAGTCCCAATTGTCCTTCGCGTCCGCTTTCAGCACATGAAAACGTTGTTGAATCCCCGCGTTGTTTACTAACACATTCACTTCCGGATAATTTTCTTTCACCCAATCAAACAGTGATACACGTTCAGATGGAATGCTCAAATCACTGACATAGGTAATAAGATCCGGGAATATTTCCTTTGCTTTTTGAAGAGCGTGCTCACGCCGTCCGGTCACGATGACTTTATTTCCCGCTTTTAAAAACCGTTCTGCGAAAGCCAATCCTATTCCGGCATTTCCGCCTGTAATCAGTATTGTATTTCCCGTCAGTTTCATATTAACTCCTCTTTTCCGATTGTTTTACATTTCTTTGTCAACATTTCAGCTTTGATCCAATCAATATATTGCTTCATCCCGCAACTAAGACAGCAGTGATTCTGTAAAATTGATTTTTAGATCATCGGGAAACCCGCCAAAACTATTCTTTCCTTGTCACAATATGATGATACGGCTTATAGCGCGGTTTAAGTCAACAGAAGAACCTTGTGATTTCGTTTGCACGAAAGGAAAGGTGAACGTAAAGTCTTGGATTTTCTCGATGCGATAAAGCGTACCGTATAACAAGGGTGAGAGGCAATTAAAAAACGTTTCTGATCAAAACAAAAGGACGGTGATGCCGATGTATATGCAGGAGGAAACAGCGTTGATATCAGGCCGCTCAGCCTGAATGATGCAGAGCAGGAGCTGGTTTTGCAGACGGAAAACCGCACGTTTTTTGAACGGTTTGCCATGTCGAGACAGGAGGATTTTTATACGCTGGAAGGCCGGAAAAACGAATTGAACAATCACTGAAGAATGCGAAAAATGACACAGAATACAACTTCTTCGGCATTTTTCTTCAGGATCAGACCCTGATTGGCACGATCAGCCTTTTTCAGGTGGTTCGGGGCGCCATCCAAAGCGCTTTCATCGGTTATTTTTTAGATGGTGAACATAACGGAAAAGGCTATGCGACGAAGGCTGTCAAGCTGGCAGTCGATTATGCATTCAATGAGCTGAAACTGCATCGGATAGAAGCCGGAGTCATGCCGCACAATAAGGCGTCAATCCGGGTGCTCGAAAAAGCTGGGTTTCATAAAGAAGACATTGCGAGAAAAAATGTAAAGATAAATGGAAAATGGGAAGATCATCAGGTGCTGGCGATCATACACCCGGAGGATAAATAACAATATCCTCCCTTTTTATACCCTGCGTCTCATTCCACAGATCATTCTTCTCTAATACCTCAAATCCATTGTCCAAATCATACTATTTGCAAATTCGGAAAAAAATAAAGGGGATATAGAACTAAAAAATCTGAAAGGTGTGCTCTTAGTCAACACGTTCTAAAGTCATATTTTTCGAAAGGATATTGATTTTTTGATAGGAATAAACTAAATTGTAAAAGTATAGAATAGTTAATTTATTTTGTAAGAAAAGGATGATAATATGATAGGTCAATTGAGCAATAAAAAAATATTTTTAAGTTCTTTTTTCATCATTTTGATCTGTTCATTACTCTTCCAATTCAGTATTTCTGATAAAGTTCTGCAGTCGTATTATTCTTCCGTCGGAGAAAGTACCTACGATATCGGGGAGAAAAGTGTTCGTACGATTGTCATGTTTCTGCAAGGGTTTATGATCTTCACAACTTTTGTGGAAATTCTGATAGGCGGATTTCTATTATTCGTTGCCGCTTTTATTCTCGGTACAAAAAAACCGAAAAAAATATATTTGCTTCTATATACACTGACTTCTTTAATCTCGGCATTTAAAATGTTGATTCTTTCAGTTGTTAACTACTTAACGGCTGATTCCTCGCTTATATATTCTGCCGGCGGCACCAGCTTGAGTCTGCAGCTGCTGGATCCATTTCTGCTCATATCAATTGCGGCTCTTTATGCTGCCGCAGGAAAACTGACCGATCTCAGTAAAGGCAAGAGAATCATTTTGACTGGATGTTTTATTTTATTAAAACTCTTTACTATTTTCTTTAATTATTTTATGGCGGATAAAATTTAGCTCGGGAGAGAGTCAATTAAGCTGAATTTTATTATAAATTAAAAAACAGAGTAGGGAGATGTTATGATGAACTTAGTAAAATCTAATAAAAAGTCTTTCATTTTGTTTGGCGCGGCTCTTGCTGCAGCAACATTGGTTTATGCACTATTATTAACGGGAACTGAATTAAACGTGGCGGCGGCTCATGCATTCTCAGCCAATGCTGAATTAGCTTCGACTCTAGGCATCTCTACAGCAGCAGCTAAAAAAGCAATTGATATTATTGATGCGGCATCAACAATTGCTTCTATCATTTCTCTCATCGGTATCGTTACAGGCGCAGGCGCAATTTCTTATGCAATCGTTGCAACAGCAAAAACAATGATTAAGAAATACGGCAAAAAATACGCAGCTGCTTGGTAAAATCGACCAATAAATAATTGCTCTTTTTGTACAAGCTGCAAAAAGAGCCTCTCTCCCAAATACATATGTAAGGATTGAAAGTATGATAGTCAAACAAATTGCGGCTCTTATCAAATATAATACCCTGTCATCGTTTCGAAAAAGAAAGGAAGATTGGGGCATTCCTCAACTCAACAGCAAACTGCTGTCTGCCATTATTATTTCTCTGTTATGTTTATATCTCGTTTTCCTGGGATGCGGTGTTGTATTCGGGACAAAACTGATTCAGCTGCCCCTCAGCGCATGGGGGCAATTTGTTTTAATCGCCGTTTCACTTGAGCAGCTTTTTTGGGCTGCCGGCTTCTTTAAAGAACATCACAATGCCTTTCTGCTGGATACGCGCAAGGTCATTCATCAATTAAAAAAGGTGCGTTTTTTACAGCTGTTTTCTGTTTTTGCCGGCCAGGCAATCAAAAAAACCATTTTCGTATGGTATCTTTTTGTTTTTCCGGTCTTTTTGTTTTTATCAAGCGCAGGCATGACCGGGTCTGCGGCGATCATCGTATTTTTCTTGGGCTTCGTTTATTTTCTTCTCAATTTATTTTTATCTATGCTGTTTTCTTATGTTGTTTATCTTCTTACAAATATATGGAGCAAATTGTTTTACTTGAAAATCCTGAAAGGCATTTTATTCAGCGTCAGCCTGCTGGTTCCGCTTGCAGTCGGGTATGCCGTTTATCTTCTCGTGTTTGGGGAGTATACCGCAAAGGATATTTCAAGCTTTACGGAGTCACCGGCTTTCCGGAACATCCTCATGAATACGCCGTATGTATGGTTAGCATTCCGCTCACATTCCGTGCTCGTTTTCGCTGCGGTGTTTGCGGCTGCCGTCCTTTTAACGGCGGGGATGTTTAAACTGTGGTCGGCCACGCTGAAGAAAATGGACCTTATTCCTTATATGTTTTTGACAAACGCTGATTTTGCGCCAAAGCTGAAATTATATAGAAATAACAAAATATTTCATGCCGTTTTTCAAAAGGATCTGCTGTTTTTATCGAGAATTGACGGGTTTTTTATCAGGAACTTCGGCAGTATGCTGTATTTGTTCATGCTGTTTTTAGGTTTTTGTATTCCGCTTCTATCGCATCACTTTATCGGGTATTCGGCAGCCGCCATCGTGTCTGCGGCGGTTATCATTGCGAACTTTTCGTATCAGCTCGTCGGAGATGCGCTCAAAACAGTATTATCAGTTGACGGGGAAATAAAAAATCAGCATCTGTTTCACCGGAATATCAAACATGCGTGGCAGCTGGTGTTTCCGAAAGTATGTATTTATAATCTCGCCGCTCTTATCTATTCGTTCATCATCACCATTTTGATTACGGTGTTTTTTCCGTCTTCCGCGGCGCTGACGATTTACTTGTTTATTGTGTTTTTATGTTCGGGTTTTTTATACAGTCTTGTCCAGATTTCAAGCACCGCCCTGTATCCTAAGAAAAACTGGGAGCATCTGTACGAAATTGGAGAAGCGGGGAAAGCAAAGACGTATAACAACTTATACAGTTCTTTCATTTTCATTGTGTCGCTTCAAATCGCTGCGATCACGTCCTATTTTATCTATAAAAAGCCGGAACTTGAAACGATGCTTATTCATTCTGCATCAGGTATTTTTGTCCTGTTCACACTATTAAACTATGGAGTCATGTTTCTGTTTCTTCGCAGAATCAATATGGCGGAAAGGTTTGCGAACAATGATTAAATTAGTGAATATACAAAAAAACTATAGTGAAAAACAGGTATTGAAAGATATTTCGTTTGAGGTGAAAAAAGGCTCAATCTATGCTTTGCTGGGGACTAATGGAGTCGGGAAAACAACGACTTTGAAAATCATTTCGGGCCTGCTTAAACCGACTTCAGGCCGCGTCATGATTGACGGCAAGGAACTGGATTCAGAAGAGGGGGGGCAAATATCGGCTGATATCGGTTTTGTGCCCGACCATGCCTTTTTGTATGATTATTTAACGGGAGTCGAATACTTGCGCTTTACAGCGGAGATGTTTCAAGTTCCGTCTCAGCGGACAAATGATTATATAAAGAATATGTTGGAGACGCTGAAGCTTTCTCAAGACGGAAATCAGCTGATTAAAACTTATTCACATGGAATGAAACAAAAATTATCAATTGCGGCAGCGCTCATTCATCAGCCAAAGATATTAATTCTTGATGAGCCGCTGACGGGCATTGATTTAATCAGCGGTAAAACGATACGGACGTTATTAAAGGAGTACGTCAAGCAGGGAAATACAGTCCTGTTATCGACTCACCTGCTGGAGCTGGCGCATTCGCTGTGCGATACGATCGGTATTATACATGAAGGCGTTTTTGCGGCGGAGTATCAGTCATCTGAGCATTCATTAGAAGAGATTGAAGAATTGGCTGAGCGTATCTATACATGATGAACCGCATGTTGCCGGCAATCAGAACGTCCGCCATTCCGTTAATCGCGTCAGTGCTGTTTTTTTCAGGCGGTGTGGTCGCTGCGTTTTTTTTCGATCACTTTGTTTCATCAGCGGCTTACAACGGCTCGTCAGGCGCGGTTGAACTGCTGAAAAATAATGCAATCGCTTGTCTGTTTTTAGCCGCGGGTTTTCTTACCTTTGGGTTGACCTCTATCTTTTATTTATTCACTAACGGGTTTATTTTAAGCGGCTCTATTATAGAAAATCTGCATAGCGGGGTTCCTTTTTATCAGATTTTTTTACTGCTAATTCCTCATGGTATATTTGAAGTTCCCGCGTTATTATTAAGTGGCGCCATTGGTTTTAAGGGCGTTGAATTGGTCATCAGGCTGTGTTTTTCTAAGGAAAAAAAGATAATGGCTTCAATGTTCAGGCATATTGGAATATTGGTGCTGCTTATTATTTGTCTGCTGATCGCCGCTGCCATTATTGAAGCTTACATCACACCAATTTTTAAGTAAAAGGGGCAGAAATCATATGAGAAGTAAATTATCATTAATCGGTGTGCCGATTGTTATGATTATCGGTTATATCATTTCTTTATCCTTTGAGTGGCTGTTTCCTGTTCTTACTTTTGGGGTTGCAGGACTATATCTCTTTATATTTGCTCCGGTGCAAAATAAATTCATTCGTTACATCTTTTTGTTTATTTTTGTGATTAATCTGTTAGCCAGTGCGGCTCTTTATTTCGGTATTTAATAAAAAAAATGACATTCATATTGAATGTCATTTTTTTTATCTTCGATCGGCTCTGCTGCGTGTTAAAATCTGTCGCCGTTGAAAATAGAGTTTTTTACGATTACATAGTCGACATTACGGATGGCTTCGAGTGTATTGCCGCCTGCGTAAGAGATGGAAGATTGCAGATCCTGCTCCATTTCAACCAGCGTGTCCTGCAAAGACCCTTTATGTTCGACATGCATTTTTTTGCCCTCGACGTTTTTCTTTTCGCCTTTTTGAAATTCAGAAGCGGAGCCGAAATATTCTTTGTACAGCTTTCCGTCGATTTCAATCGTTTGTCCCGGTGATTCTTCGTGGCCGGCGAATAATGATCCGATCATGACCATAGACGCGCCGAATCGGATGGATTTCGCGATATCGCCGTGCGTGCGGATGCCGCCGTCAGCAATGATCGGTTTGCTCGCCGCTTTTGCGCACCAGCGAAGCGCGGCTAATTGCCACCCGCCTGTTCCGAAGCCGGTTTTAATTTTGGTGATGCAGACTTTCCCGGGGCCGATTCCCACTTTTGTCGCGTCAGCGCCCGCGCGTTCCAGCTCCCTTACGGCTTCAGGCGTCCCGACATTCCCTGCGATGACAAAGCTTTCCGGGACATGTTCTTTAATAAATTGAATCATGCTGATCACGGCATTGGAATGGCCGTGCGCGATATCAATGGTAATATAATCCGGCACCAGCTCCTGTTCTTTCAGCTCCCGGATGAATTCATAGTCATTTTCCTTCACGCCGACACTGATGGAAGAAATCAGTCCGCGCGCTTTCATATCCCGGACAAAAGCCAGGCGTTTTTCCGGCTCGAAGCGGTGCATGATATAAAAATACCCGTTTTCCGCGAGCCAGGCCGCGATGTTTTCATCTATAATCGTCTGCATGTTGGCCGGTACGACCGGAAGTTTAAATGTGTGTCCGCCCAACGTAACTGATGTATCACATTCAGATCGGCTTTCAACAATGCATTTTGCAGGAATCAGCTGAATATCTTCGTAATCAAATACATTTTCCATATATAACACCCCTAAAAGCGAATAATATAATTAAATAAAATTAAAATGTTCGTCTTTTTATAATGTACTTCGTTTTGTCAGGAATGTCAAATGATTTCATGCTGCCTCATATGCGGTCAGCTTGTCATCCATTTGCAGTTTGGTTATCATAGTAGTATTGGTTGTTGTAAGATATTTGTTACGATAGATAGATTTGCAGAAGAAGGGAGGGGCCGGTATGGAACAAAAACAGCCCGGGCACAGCCCGAAAACCCAGAAAATTCAGGACCGGATTATTTTAGGCACGATTTGGGTCGTGTCAGCGCTTGTCATTGCGCTCGTTGTCGGAACCGTCATGAATTATATTTGGATGTTTAAATAAAAAAGAGTCTGTGCCGGTATGACACAGACTCTTTTTTATATTATTTTTCAAACATGCTTGTAGAATGCATTGGCTGGACGCGCGCTTTCGGGTCCATGTAAGCCTTCGCGTTGTTCACGGCTGTCGGAGCTTCGCCGAAACCGCTGGCGATCAGCTTGACTTTGCCTTCATATGTGCAGATATCTCCGGCGGCAAAGAAGCCTTCAATATTCGTTTCCATCGTGCTTTTGACGACGATGGAATTTTTCTCGATGTCAAGGCCCCAGTTTTTAATCGGGCCGAGAGAAGAAACAAAGCCGTAGTTTACGATCAGGTCATCAATTTCAATGATTTCTTTACGGTCGCCTTTCACTTCTTCGAGAACGAGCTGTTCGATCCGGTCTTCACCGACAAGTTCAGCGGGAACAAACGGTGTCAGCACGTTGACTTTAGAATTATGCAGGTTTTCGACACTGTGCTCATGCGCGCGGAATTTATCACGGCGGTGGATGATGCTGACTTCTTTAGCAATCGGCTCAAGCATGAGCGCCCAGTCAACAGCGGAATCGCCGCCGCCCAGAACGGCAACGCGTCTGCCTGCGAATTGATTGAGGTCGTCAATGAAGTAGTGCAGGTTTTTGCCTTCATATTGTTCCGCTGATTCCAGCTCAAGCTTTCTCGGCTTAAATGCGCCGTTTCCCGCGGTGATAATGACCGTTTTTGAATAATGCGTTTCTGAATTCGTGACAAGCTTAAACACACCGTCCGCCTGTTTTTCAACAGATTCGACGGCCTGCTCTAAGCAGATGGTCTGATCGAACTTTGCCATTTGCTCTTTTAAGTTATTCACAAGTTCCTGGGCGCGGATTTTCGGGAATCCGGCTACATCATAAATATATTTTTCAGGGTACAGCGCGCTGAGCTGGCCGCCAAGCTGAGGCAGGCTCTCGATGATTTTGACGCTCGCCTGTCTCATTCCCCCGTAAAAAGCGGTAAACAGGCCGACCGGGCCGCCGCCGATGACCGTAATATCATAAACCTTTGAATCCTCTTGCATACCAAATTGCCTCCTAATTGAAAATTGTTATTAATTATAACATAGAATTTGAAAGGATGACGAGTGCCGAAAACCGCCCGGCCGCTTCATTCTTGAAAAAAATTGCGGCCGCCGCTAAGATGGGGACAAATTCCAATCTGTTTTTTCCTGAATGTTTTCCGATTCTTCCGGATAGTATGGTGATATGCAGACATGTGTGGTTTTCTAAAAAATTTTATATTTCATTTCATAAAATCCCGCCAATAAGCTGAAGCTAATACAAATGTTGATTTGATTATGCGTCTAACAGCAAAAAAAAGAAGGTGGATGTGATGGCATTGAATAAACCCAAAATCGTGGTTTTAGGTGCAGGTTATGGTGGATTAATGACAGTAACAAGGCTTCCGAAGCATATCGGGGCAAATGACGCCGACATTACTTTGGTCAATAAACACAATTATCATTATGAAACGACATGGATGCATGAAGCGAGCGCAGGAACGCTGCATCATGACCGCTGCAGATATCAAATAAAAGATGTAATCAATGAATCACGGGTTAAATTTGTGCAGGATACCGTAAAAGCGATAGATGTGCAAAATAAAAAGGTGACGCTTTCACAAGGGGACATCCCTTATGATTATCTCGTCATCGGGCTTGGCGCCGTCCCTGAAACATTCGGGATTAAAGGCTTAAAAGAATTCGCTTTTCCGATCGCGAATATTAATACGTCGCGCCAGCTGAAAGACCATATTGAGCTCCAATTTGCGACATACAATACGGAGGCCGAAAAACGCCCTGACCGCTTAACCATCGTTGTCGGCGGAGCGGGCTTTACGGGAATTGAATTTCTCGGTGAACTTGCGAACCGCAAGCCGGAGTTATGCAGATATTATGATATAGATGAAAGTCTCGTCCGGATCGTCTGTGTCGAGGCCGCCCCGACGGTTTTGCCGGGATTTGATCCGGAGCTTGTCGATTACGCCGTTCAATACCTTGAGAGCAAAGGCGTTGAATTTAAAATCGGCACCGCGGTTCAAGAATGCCGCGCAGACGGTGTCACAGTCGGCAAGAAAGATGAAGAGCCGGAAGAAATCAAATCGCAGACAGTTGTCTGGGCCGCGGGTGTGCGCGGACATCCGATCGTGGAGGAAGCGGGTTTTGAAAATATGCGCGGCCGTGTCAAAGTCAACCCTGATCTTCGGGCGCCGGGACATGATGACGTTTTTATTCTCGGCGACAGCTCGCTCTTTATCAATGAAGAGACGGAACGGCCGTACCCGCCGACTGCTCAGATCGCGATGCAGCAAGGAGAAACGGTCGCCAAAAATCTGGGCGGTTTGATTACAGGAGGCCAGCTTGAAGAGTTTAAGCCTGACATTAAAGGAACGGTCGCCTCCCTCGGTGAGCATAACGCTGTCGGAGTCGTATACGGCAGGAAGCTCAAAGGCATGCCGGCGTCCTTTATGAAAAAGGTCATTGATAACCGCTCGCTATTTATGATCGGCGGGCTGGGCCTGACGCTGAAAAAAGGGAAGTTTAAATTCTTCTGAAAACCCGCGGCCGCGGGTTTTCTCTTCTTTTAAAAAAGAGCGCTATAAAAAGCATGTAAAAGAAAAAAATGAATGTTTCCGCTTACATGAGTTGTTATGTTACATATTCTGACTTGTTGCTTGACAAGTAAATATGATATATTATCAGAAAATTAAGAAAAAGGGTGGTCCGCATGAAAACGACAGCAAAAAGCACGGCGGCGTGTCCGTTCTGCTCAGGTAAAGGGTATTTTCAATTGCTTCTTGGCGGCTCCGAAACATGTCCCTCCTGCCAGGGAAGCGGCAAAGAGAGACGCTGATTTTTCCAGACGTTGACTTTTTTACCGCCCCCGAGGTACACTGAAAGTGCTGTAGGGGGTGGATGTTTGTGATTAGTTTGCCGGTTGTCCTGATCTCAATCGTACTATTTTTTGTACTGTTTTTCGGCATAGGCTTTCTGTTGAACATGCTGCTTAGAATGTCGTGGATTATGGCTGTTGTCTATCCGATTGTATGCCTTTTCATTATCAGCAATAAAAAGATGATCAGTTACGTGCAGGCGCCGGGGGAATCCTTTCAAAGCCTGTTTCAGCGCATCATGTCATTAGCGGTTGCGGATGTCGTGATTTTGGCGGGCGGACTGGCGGGAGCCATCATGTCAGGCATTGCCATAAAGGCGCTCAGAAAAAGAGGATATCAAATGTTTTAAGCCGCTTTCTTATTCAAGAAAGCTTTTTTGTGTCGCGGCGCTTTTTGTATAGCACCTCACCGAGTTGGGAACAATGACTCGGAGGAGAGTGATTTCAGATTGACGATAATCAGACGCGTATTCATGATCGTGCTCTTTTTGGGCGCATGCCATGCGACATACTTTTCCATAACCGGTGTTGAAGCAAAGGATCTGACAAATTGGATGACGGAACATCGCGGCGCCGTTTTGAAAAACATCGGCACTCCGTTTCAATCCTTACAGAATCAGCCGGAAAAGAAGGCATCAGGCAGGGTAAAGCCGCTGGAAGAAGCTTTTGACTGGGAGCGCTATCCGTCACAAAAGGTGACGGCCACCGGTTATACCGCCGGAGCGGAATCTACCGGAAAATCTCCGGGTCATCCGCAGTACGGAATTACATATTCGGGCGTGAAGGTCAAACGCGATTTATATTCAACTGTTGCGGCCGATCCGTCTGTTTTCCCGATCGGGACGATTCTGTTTATACCGAATTACGGTTACGGGGTTGTCGCCGATACCGGCTCAAAAATTAAAGGCAGCCGCCTTGACCTCTACTTTGACACCGTCAAGGACGTCTATAACAATTGGGGCAAAAAAACACTTGAAGTCTACATTATTAAAAAAGGGAACGGCACAGTGACTGAGGACGAACTTGTAAAGCTGAACGAAACAAAGTCGCTGCAAGTGTTCAGAAATCAATACAAAACGGTAAAAGAATAAAAACGCTTCAGCATCCGCTGAAGCGTTTTTACATAAAGAAATAATCTAAAATCAATGTCAGCACAATACCGGTGACGCCGCCGAAGAACACTTCAATCGGCTGATGGCCGAGCAGTTCTTTCAGTTTCTTTTGTTTTTCTTTCTCTTCCGCTTTCTGAAAGTCCTTCGCTTCGCTGACAAACCGATTAAAGTCGATGACCAGTTTATTAATGACTGTCGCCTGTTCACCCGCATGCCGCCTGACACCTGTAGCATCGAACATCGTAATGACGGCGAAAATCGCGGCGACTGCAAACAGGGGCGAGTCCAGTCCCTGTTCCAAAGCGATTCCGGTTGACAGCGCGGTGACGGCAGCGGAATGGGAGCTCGGCATGCCGCCGGTGCTCGTCACAAGAGACCAGTCAAGTTTTTTGGATACGATAAATTGAATAGGCACTTTTACAACTTGGGCAAAAATAATGGCGGCAAAACTCGCCAGTAAAGGAAAATTCATAAGTACATCCATATGCGACATCCTTTCTGTATCTGCTGATTCCGATCGTATCGAAAAACTGCAGAAAACGCCCTTAGTTTGGTAAAATAAAATCAATGAAAAATGTTTTTTCATTATACCACTTTACATAACAAATACCCACATAAGGAGTGTGTACTCATGTTTTATGCATCTGATCAACTGCGGCATCCCGAAACACTGGTCATCGGTCTTTTTCAAAAAAGCACGCTGAACGGATTTACGAAGGAATTGGATGATAAATTGGACGGTCATCTGACCCAGCTGTTAAAGGATGGTGATGTGTCCGCCAAACGCAATCGTGTATCAAAAGTATACCCTCCGGCTGCGACCGGTATGAAACGTATTTATTTTATCGGCCTGGGAAGAGAAGCGGATTATTCGTTTGAAGATACGAAAGAATGCTTTGCACGAGTATTTCAGCAGATTCATCAAGATAAAAAACAGGAAGTATCCGTGTTGCTCGATACATTCGTCTCCGGGGAAGTGCCTGCCGCCGATGCCGCTCATGCGCTTTCGGAAAGCTGTCTGCTTGCGGTTTACGAAGTGCAGGATTATAAACATAAATCGAATGAGCCGGATCAGGAACTGAAATCAGTCTGCGCCGTGACCGAAGAAGACCTGAGGGAAGTGCAGGCCGGCCTGAACGTCGGCGCGGCATACGGCCAAGGGACGAATTCAGCCCGCACGCTTGTGAATATGCCGGGTAATATGCTGACGGCCACTGATTTGGCGTCATATGCCGCTGAGCTTGCGGCAAAATACGATTTCGAGTGTGAAATTTTAGAAAAAGATGAAATGGAAGAGCTCGGCATGGGCGGGCTGCTTGCTGTTAACAAAGGCTCATCCGAACCGCCGAAAATGATCGTTCTGAAGTATCAGGGCAAAGATCAGTGGGAAGACGTCATCGGCCTGGTCGGTAAAGGAATTACCTTTGATACGGGCGGATATTCAATTAAGCCGAAAACCGGCATCGTCGGCATGAAAAGCGATATGGGAGGGGCCGCCTCGGTATTGGGCGCAATGGAAATTATCGGCGAACTCCGGCCTGAACAAAACGTGCTCGCCGTCATACCGTCTACGGACAACATGATTTCGTCCGATGCTATGAAGCCTGATGACGTCATCGTCTCGCTCAGCGGAAAAACCATTGAGATCCTGAACACCGATGCGGAAGGGCGTCTCGTGCTTGCCGACGGCATCACATACGCCAAGCAGCACGGAGCCTCTGTCCTTGTAGACGTCGCAACGTTAACGGGCGGTGTCATTGTCGCCTTAGGGAACGAAATGACGGGCGCCATGACCAATCACGCCGCGTTTTATGAACAAGTGGCGGAATCGGCGAAAGAATCCGGCGAGCCGATCTGGCAGCTTCCGATTACAGAAAAGGATAAAAAACGGGTGAGAAACAGTCAGATGGCTGATTTGAACAATTCCCCGGGAAGAGAAGGCCACGCGATTATGGCGGGGGCATTCCTTGGTGAATTCGCGGAAAACACGCCGTGGGTTCATCTCGATATTGCGGGAACTGCGACAGCGAATAAAGCGACATGCTTCGGCCCTGCCGGCGCAACAGGCGTCATGGCAAGGACGTTGGCTGTTTTGACTGAGCGGTTTACGCCCGAAAGATAACAGCATCCCGCTGCCTTGATGCAGCGGGTTTTTTGATTTCCAAAATCTTTAGTTGACTAAAGCGCAGAATGTATGTTAACTTTAATTATCTACTACATTAGCAAACTAAAGGATTTTTGGAGGGACTCATCAATGAATGCTGTTGTTGTCGCAGTATTGCTTATGCTCGTCTTAAGCCTGCTGCGTGTCAATATTATTATAGCTTTAATGATCGGCGCGCTTGCCGGCGGGCTGACCGGCGGCTTAGGCCTCGGAGAGACGGTGAAGGCTTTTACGGACGGTCTCGGCGGAAATGCCACCGTCGCGGTCAGCTACGCGCTGCTCGGAGCATTTGCCGCGGCGCTGACAAAGACGGGGCTTCCCGATGCAATGGTGGAAGCGTCTGTCAAACTAATCGGAAAAAAGGAAGATTCGCGGAAAAAAGCACTGTCAAAAGTGTTAATCGTACTGATTATTTTAATCATATCCTGTTTCTCGCAAAACGTGGTGCCCGTTCACATTGCGTTTATTCCTGTATTGATTCCGCCGCTTTTAAAAATATTTAACGAACTTGAAATAGACCGCAGACTGATCGCGTGTGTGATGACATTCGGACTGACTGCGCCGTATATCGTTCTGCCTGTCGGATTCGGACAGATTTTCCAGGGGATGCTGAGAGATAATATGGCGTCAGCCGGTTTAAAGGTGCCGCTCAGTGATATTCCGTATGCTTTAATCATCCCGACGGCCGGGATGGTAGTCGGTTTAATTTTATCCGTCATCGTCTTCCGGAAACCGAAGAAATATGAGACGAAGGAGATTGCCGGACTGTCGTCTTCTCCTTATACGAAAAAAAGCATTGCCATCGCTCTGATCTCCATTGCCGTGTCGCTTGCCGTTCAGCTCTATCTGTCACAAGTGCTCGGAGTGGAAGGTATGATCATGGGCGCGCTTGCCGGCTTGTTTACGCTGTTTATCAGCGGAGTCATGAAGCGCAATGAAGCGGATAAGCTGATCACGGACGGCATGATTCTGATGGCTTTTATCGGGTTTGTCATGCTTGTTGCGGCCGGTTTTTCAAATGTATTGAACAAAACGGGCGATGTGGCTTCCTTGGTCAAAGCATCAACAGGCTTTATCGGTCACAGTCAATCATTAGGCGCGCTCCTGATGCTGGTGGTCGGTTTATTAATCACGATGGGAATCGGATCATCATTTGCAACCGTACCCGTCATTACGACCATATTTGTCCCGCTGTGCGCTCAGCTCGGATTCAGCCCGATGGCGACGATCGCCGTAATCGGAGCGGCCGCCGCGGTCGGTGATGCGGGTTCTCCTGCAAGTGACAGTACGCTCGGCCCGACGTCAGGCCTCAGCGCTGACGGACAGCACCACCACATTTGGGATACGTGCGTACCGACATTTATTTTCTATAACATTCCGCTTGTGATATTCGGGTGGATTGCCGCGCTTGTTCTGTAAAAAAGGCTCCCGGAAAGGGGAGCCTTTTTGTATGCTGAGAACATCTTACGCCGGATTTCTGCTGAACCCCGTCGCTTTATGAATAGACCTGTATACGGCAGGCGTGATAGATGCCAATAACAGTGCTAAAATGATATCTTTTATGAAAAACCATATCATGTAAAACCAGGCCATTCCGTAGCTGATCGGAGCATGAAGCCATAATTTCAGCGCAATATACGTATAGGACGTGCCAATGATATAAATGACGGCGGTACCGATCAAAGAGGCCCATGCATAATGCAGGCGGCCGGGTTTTTTTGTTTTTTCCAGCAGCCATCCGGCTGCAAATGCCGCCGGGATGTAAGCGAGAATAAATCCGCCGCTCTTTCCGATAAACGGCGCAAAGCCTGCTGAGAATTGAGCGAAAACAGGCGCCCCCGCGAGTCCGGCCAATGCGTATACCGTCATTGCAATGGCTGCCCGTCTGGCGCCGAGAAGCATCGCAGCTAACAGACAAAAGAAAGGCTGCAGCGATAACGGGATTCCCGCAACTTGCAAAAAAGGAGCCATTGATGTAATGTTGGCGCCGACGGCCATCAGGGCGGCAAACATGCCGATAAGCGCCATATCGCCCGCGCGAAGGTTGCGTTGTTTCATTTGTTTTTCCCCCTTACACTTGTACCAGATTAGCGTAATCGAAGGGTGATTGATTGTCAACAAAGATTTAATATAGGTTTACTAAATGGAGGGAGCCATATGTTTTTCGGGAAAACGAGACAAACAAAACAGTCGGAACGGATTCCGCCAAATCAAAATGTCACAACGAAGTTTCCCGTGCTTCACGCCGGAAATGTTCCTTATTATGAAGATATGTCAAAATGGAATCTGCAAGTGTACGGGCTTGTTGACCGTCCTATGCTGTTAAGCTTTGAAGATATCAAAGCTTTTCCGGAAGCCGAAGTGAAAAATGATATTCATTGCGTCACGGGCTGGTCCCGTCTTGATAATATCTGGCAGGGAATACGCGCCAAAGACATCGCTGAGAAAGCGGGTGTGCACAAAGAAGCGGGATTCGTCATTCTGCACGCTGAAGAGGGCTGGACGGCCAACCTGCCGCTTTCTGATTTTACGCGGGAAACATCCCTGCTGGCATATGCGCATAACGGCGAGCCGTTAACGCCAGAGCACGGCTATCCGCTCAGAGGCGTTTTCCCCCATCTTTATTTCTGGAAAAGCGCAAAATGGCTGCGCGGCATTCAGTTCACAAAGGAAAACCACCCCGGCTTTTGGGAGAAAAACGGCTACCATATGAGGGGAGATCCATGGAAGAATGAGCGCTTTACATGGGATTAAGCCCCTATCCCTACATAGTTCTTAGGTACCTTATTGAAATAAGGTGCTTTTTTTATATCAAAAATCCATTGACTTTGTTTGGCAAAAAACCTATTATTTGAGGTGTCTTTTGATATTGAAAATCATTATCAATAAGGATAGATAAAGCAATTGCCACAAAGGGGATGAACACATAATGGACGGAAAACAAATAAACCGGGGGTTCGCGCCGGCCGGCCGATACGCGGTTCCGGGCACAGAAGTAAGAGAAATGCGCTCAAAAGGAGGCCGTACGTATCGTATCTTTGTCTCTTTACCTCAGGAAGAACCGCCTGCATCCGGCTTCCCTGTCATATACCTGCTCGATGCGAATTCCGTGTTCGGCACAATGGCCGAAGCTTTGCGGGTACAAAGCCGACGGCCTGAAAAAACAGGCGTTGTGCCGGCGGTGATTGTCGGAATCGGCTACCCGACAGATCAGCCGTTTTCCGCCGAACGGCACAGTGATTTTACGATGCCGCTTTCTGAATCAGAACTACCGGTGCATCCGCGCGGCGCGGCATGGCCCGAACAGGGAGGGGCGGAAGCGTTTCTGGAGTTTATAGAAGAAGAAGTAAAGCCCGCGATGGAGCGGGATTATCCGATCGACAGAGGCAGGCAGACGATTTTCGGCCATTCGCTGGGCGGTCTTTTTGTGCTGCAAGTGCTTTTGACGAGGCCGGACATGTTCCAGACCTATGTTGCGGGAAGTCCGTCAATTCATTGGAACAAGCGTTTTATTCAGGAAAACGCGGAACGTTTGTCAGACCGGCTCTCTGCGGAAAATCTTCAAGTCAGCGTATTGCTGGCTGCGGGAGAAATTGAAAAAACACATAAAAGCAGAATCCCGGAGCACGCAGAGGCGCTGTACTCTTTATTATCCGGATTTGAAGGTGATGGAGTCCGCGCTGAATACAGCGAGTTTGAAGGAGAGGGCCATATTTCTGTCCTGCCCGTTTTAATCAGCAGAGCCCTGCGTTTCTGCCTGAATCCGGGAGGGCCGCATACCCCGTATTCTCCCGCATGAGAAAAAACAGGCCCTTCGAACTAAATGCGGCTGATTCTAATTTTCTAATTGACTGCGTGTTTTGATTTGGATATGATTGTCTTGAATCATAATTGATAATGATAATCATTATCAATATAGAAAGGGAATGATAATATGGACGCATTGGGAATGAAAGGGAAAACGGCCGTTGTCACCGGCGCCGCTCAAGGCATCGGAGAAGCAACAGCGCTTGCCCTTGCTGAACAAGGCGTAAATGTGGCAGCTATAGATACAAATGAAGACCTGCTTCCCGGGCTAACTGACAGACTTCGGCAAAAAGGCGTGCAGGCGCAGGGGTTTGCCGCAGATGTATCTGACAGTGCGGCTGTCAATGATATCATCGCTGCCGTTGAACGTGACATGGGGCCTATTGAAATATTGGCGAACGTTGCGGGCGTGCTGCGGCCGGGTCCGGTGCAATCCCTCAGTGATGAAGATTGGGATCAAACATTTTCTGTTAATACGACCGGCGTATTTCATGTATCGCGGGCTGTCAGCCGGTACATGATGGAGCGGAAAAAAGGCGCCATCATAACGGTCGGTTCGAATGCAGCCGGCGTTCCGCGTGCTTCCATGGCGGCTTATGCGGCGTCGAAAGCGGCTGCCGCCATGTTTACGAAATGCCTCGGACTGGAGCTTGCGGCCTATCATATCCGCTGCAACATCGTATCTCCCGGTTCAACGGAAACCGACATGCAGCGGGCGCTGTGGCGGGATGAAAACGGAGCACAGGACGTTATCAGAGGTTCGCTTGATACATATAAAACGGGAATTCCGCTTCAAAAGCTGGCAAAGCCTTCTGATATTGCAAATGCCGTTTTGTTTCTGGCCTCTGAACAGGCAAGCCATATCACGATGCATGATTTATGCGTTGATGGCGGCGCTACTTTAGGCGTTTGATGTAACGAAAAGGAGGGACAAACATGACAAATCAACCTGTATTGACGGAAGTGGCTGCAAAAAAGGTGCTGGATACTTACAAGCCCGGGGCGTTCTTTTTAGCTTCCCCGAAAAGGACGATGCTTGCGGAAGGTGTGTTTGCAAAAGTGCCGGATGCAGACGCGGAGAATCAGCTGGATTCACTGCCTGAACGTGTGAGACAGACGCTTCTTGAGGCAAAGCAAGCCGGCATCAAACATCCGATTGCGGCCGGCGCCATTCCTTTTGACGGAAGAAAAGCTTCCCGGCTTTTTGTACCGAAGATTGTCCATACGGCAGGCCCGCTTTCGTTTGCGGAATCTTCCGCAGAAAAGCCGCAATCCAATACATATGACATCCGTCCCGTTCCGGAGCCTGAGGGCTTTATGAGCGGTGTGGAACAAGGCGTATTCAACATTACGGACGGTCCGCTCAGCAAAATCGTGCTGTCAAGGACGCTTCATCTGACCGCTGAAAAGGATATCGACATTCCTCAGGCCGTCAAGCATTTGGCGCAGCACAACCCGCGCGGCTATACATTCGCTGCGGATGTGACGGGAACGTCAGAAACAAGAAAAACGCTTTTCGGCGCAAGTCCTGAACTGCTGCTGTCCAAAAACGGAACATCGATTCTGTCCAATCCGCTGGCAGGTTCCAGACCTCGCAGCGCAGATCCCGCCGAGGATCAGAGAAGAGCGGAAGAACTGCTGCAATCAGCAAAAGATCTGCATGAACATGCCGTAGTCGTGGCCGCCGTGGCCGCCGCCCTAAAACCGTTCTGCCGTGTGCTTGATGTGCCGGAAAAACCGTCACTCATTAAAACTGAGGCGATGTGGCACCTGTCCACCGAGGTAAAGGGAGAGCTTAGTGATCCGTCAACGACATCACTTGAGCTGGCCATCGCCCTGCATCCGACGCCCGCGGTATGCGGAACGCCGACGGATGCGGCGAGAGAAGCGATTCAGGATATTGAACCGTTTGACCGCAATTTCTATACGGGAATGGCGGGCTGGTGTGATGCTGAAGGCGACGGAGAATGGATTATCGCACTCCGCTGCGCCGAAGCGGAAACAAGGTCTCTCCGGCTCTTTGCGGGTGCCGGGATTGTCGCCGGATCAAAGCCGCAGGATGAATTGGACGAGACATCGGCGAAATTCCGCACCATGCTCCGGGCGATGGGGCTTTACCAAGATGAGTTGTAAAAAAGGAGGGAACGGATCGTGCTGACTGGATTTACGCCATGGCCGGAAGAATGGGCTGACAAATACCGAAAAGACGGCTGCTGGAAGGGTGAGACGTTCGGAGGAATGCTGAAAGAGCGCGCGGCTTTATACGGAAATCAAACTGCCGTGACGTGTAAAGATGTACATTGGACCTACAAAGAATTAGATGAAAGGGCCGATCGTTTAGCGGCGGGACTGCATAAGCTCGGAATTCAAAAGGAAGACCGCGTTGTCGTGCAGCTGCCGAATATCGCTGAGTTTTTTGAAGTGATTTTCGCGCTGTTCCGTCTCGGAGCACTGCCCGTTTTCGCGCTGCCTTCTCATAGAAGCAGTGAGATTACGTATTTCTGCGAGTTTGCAGAGGCGAAAGCATACATCATTCCTGATACGCATTCAGGTTTTGATTACAGGGCGCTGGCCAGACAGGTGAAAGACAAACTTCCGGATTTGGCGCATGTCATTGTGGCCGGCGAAACTGAAGAGTTTCAGGAACTGAGCAGCCTGCATAGAGAGCCTGTTCAGCTGGAAGAGGTAAGCCCGGCGGAAGTCGCCTTTTTACAGCTTTCAGGAGGCAGTACGGGGCTGTCCAAGCTGATTCCGCGAACACACGACGATTACATATACAGTTTGCGCCTCAGCGCGGAAATATGCGGCTTGGATCATCACAGCGTTTATTTGGCCGCTCTGCCGACAGCGCATAATTATCCGCTCAGCTCGCCCGGTGTGCTGGGAACTTTATATGCCGGAGGCCGGGTTGTTCTGTCACCGACGCCGAGTCCGGATGACTGCTTCCCGTTAATTGAAAAAGAACGTGTCACGATTACAGCGCTCGTCCCGCCGCTTGCGATGGTGTGGATGGACGCATCCGGTTCACGAAGTGATGATTTATCAAGCCTTCAAGTGCTGCAGGTGGGAGGCGCCAAATTCAGTGCTGAGGCCGCCCGCCGCGTAAAGAGCGCTTTCGGATGCACCCTTCAGCAGGTTTTCGGAATGGCGGAAGGATTGGTGAATTATACGAGACTGGATGATCCTGAAGAGATCATTGTCAATACGCAAGGCAGACCGATGTCACCTTTTGATGAGGTAAGGGTTTTAGACGATGACGGGCGGGATGTCGCCCCCGGTGAAGCGGGACATTTGTTTACACGCGGCCCTTACACGATTCGCGGATATTATAAAGCGCCTGAACATAATGAAAGATCATTCACAGCCGACGGATTTTATCAGACCGGCGATATCGTCAAACTGACGGCGGACGGCTATATCATCGTCGAAGGACGTGCGAAAGATCAAATCAATCGGGGCGGGGAAAAAATAGCCGCTGAGGAGGTGGAAAATCACCTTCTTGCGCACCCTGCCGTTCATGATGCGGCCATGGTTTCAATGCCGGATGATTTTCTCGGAGAGCGATCCTGTGTGTTCGTCATCCCGAAAGGAGAAGCGCCGAAACCGGGAGAGCTGAAAGCATTTTTACGTGAGCGCGGATTGGCGGCATATAAAATCCCCGACCGGATTGAATTTATCGCTTCTTTCCCGAAAACCGGCGTCGGCAAGGTCAGTAAAAAGGACCTTCGCGAAACGATCGCCCAAAAAGTAAAGCCGGCTGAAATCAAACAATCTTAAAAAAAGGAAGTGTTGACATTGGCTATACCGTCTATTCCCGCATATGCGCTGCCGACAGCGTCAGATATGCCTGAAAATAAAGTATCGTGGACGCTGAACCCGAAACGCGCGGTGCTTCTGATCCATGACATGCAGAATTATTTCGTCGATGCTTTTGAGAAAGGGAAGGCTCCGATCACGGAGGCGGCTCAGAATATCAAAAAAATAAAAGAACAATGCAAAGCACTCGGCATTCCGGTGGTGTATACCGCGCAGCCGGGCAGCCAAGACCCGGCGGACCGCGCGCTGCTGACGGATTTTTGGGGACCGGGGCTGAAAAGCGGGCCTTATGAAGAAAAGGTCATTCCGGAGCTTGCCCCGGATGATCAGGACATAGTCCTCACAAAGTGGAGATACAGTGCGTTTAAACGGACGAATCTCCTTGACATCATGCGTGAAAGCGGCAGAGACCAGCTCATGATTACGGGAATTTATGCACACATCGGCTGTCTCGTCACAGCCTGTGAAGCATTTATGGATGATATCCAAAGCTTCTTTATCGGAGACGCCGTTGCTGATTTTTCTTCAGAAAAACATAAGATGGCCATCGAATATGCGTCTCAGCGCTGCGCTTACACGGCTTTGACAAACGAAGTGCTGGAGCTGCTGGGCGGCGCGCCGGTTTCTGAAGGAGAAGGGAAGACTTCCGCCGTATTGACAAAAGACCGGGTGCGGGAACAAATTGCGGCGATTCTTCAAGAATCACCGTCTGATATTCCGGATCATGAAGACCTGCTGGACAGAGGCCTTGATTCCGTCAGAATCATGAGCCTTGTCGAACAATGGCGCCGTGACGGAGCTGAAGTGACGTTTGTGGAACTGGCGGAGAACCCGACGCTTGAAGAGTGGTGGAGACTTCTTTCTTCCCGATCTCAAAAAGTCTTGCCGAACGCAGATTATTTATAAAGGGAGAGAATAGAATGCATGATACACAACAGCTGCCTCTGACAGGCGCACAGGCCGGTATCTGGTTTGCGCAGCAGCTTGATCCTGATAATCCGATTTACAATACAGGCGAGTACGTTGAGATAAACGGCGCGATCGATGTGAACATATTTAAAACCGCTCTCGAACGCGTGCTGACGGAAGCTGCGTCATTACACGCCCGCTTCGAAGAGGGAGCAGACGGGCCGAAGCAGATCATCAATCCTCCATTTGAGGCTGCGATCGATGTCATAGATGTGAGTTCAGAAGCTGATCCGAAGCAGGCCGCACTCAGACTCATGCAGACAGATTTGGCTGAGCCCGTTGATATGGCGGCCGGGCCTTTGTTCCGCGACATTTTATTTCAGGCGGGACCGGAACGCTTTTTCTGGTATCAGCGCATTCACCACATTGCGATAGACGGCTACGGTTTTTCACTGCTGGCACGGCGTACGGCGCAAATGTACACCGCAATACGGGAAGGACGTCCGGATAACGGGCGCTCCTTCGGCTCTTTGGAGGAGCTGGTAAAAGAAGATCAAGAATACCGCGCGTCTGATCAATTCCTGAAAGATCGGGAATTTTGGATGGAGAAATTTGCGGATGAACCTGATGTCGTCAGTTTGGCAGAAAGAGCGCCGAGAACGTCAACAAGCTTTCGGAGAAGCACGGCTTATCTTTCTGAAACGGCTTTGCAGCATGTAAAAGCGATTCCGAACTGGCATGAAGCCGTCACAGCCGCAGCGGCGGTATATGTCCACCGGATGACAAACGCAGGGGATATCGTGCTCGGTTTACCGATGATGGGGCGGATCGGCTCGATTTCACTGAATATTCCGAGTATGGTCATGAATCTTCTGCCTTTGCGGCTTTCTCTCCGACCGGATATGAATTTTCATGAGGCCGTCAGCCAAGTGGCAAAAGAAATCCGAAACATTCGGCGCCATCAGAAATACCGCCATGAAGACATGCGCCGCGACCTTAAATTGCTCGGAGAAAATCGCAGGCTGTTCGGCCCGCAAGTCAATGTGATGCCGTTTGACTATGCGCTTGATTTCGCCGGAGCGCCAGGCACCGTCCATAACTTATCAGCCGGGCCCGTTGATGATTTGTCAATTAACGTTTACGACAGAGCGGACGGAAGCGGAATGCGTGTGGACTTTGATGCGAATCCGGAAGTGTACAGCGCCGAAGATATTGAAAACCATCAAAAACGATTCCTGCTTCTGCTGGAATCCGCTGTGAAAGACCAGACACAAAAAATCGGCACACTCAACCTTCTGCCTGAAAGTGAACGTCTCTGCGTACTGGAAAGCTGGAATGACACGCGCAAGGCCGGGAAGCAGAAAAGTCTGCCGGAGCTGTTTTACGAACAGGCCGTAAAAACACCGGACCGGCCGGCAATCATCACCGAAAACGAAGAGCTCACCTATGCTGAATTGAACAAGCGCGCGAACCAGCTTGCCGGCATGCTAAAGGAAAAGGGGCTCGGACCGGAACAATTTGCCGCTTTGCTGCTTCCGCGGTCACAGGAGTTGGCCGTGAGCATGCTGGCCGTTTTGAAAACGGGAGCCGCATACCTGCCGCTTGATCCTGATTTTCCTTCTGAGCGGATCACATACATGCTCAAAGATGCACAGCCTGCATGCCTGATTACAACGATGGACTTATCCGGCCGCATGCCGGAAGACAGTGATGCAAAAAGGATCATTCTCGATGACCCCGATACGGTAAAAACCGTTGCCGCTCAAAATGCTGACTGTCCCGCTCAGGCGGAATGTTCGCCTTTGCACCCCGCTTATATCATCTATACATCGGGTTCAACGGGCAAACCGAAAGGCGTAGTCGTGACATTAAAAAGCGTAAGCAATTTCCTCTTATCCATGCGGGAAATGTTCCCGCTCGGCGCACAAGACCGCCTGCTTGCCGTTACGACTGCGGCGTTTGATATTTCCGGACTTGAGCTCTTCCTTCCGCTCATCAGCGGGGCGGGGTGCGTCATCGCACGTAAAGAGACGATTCAGGAACCGCGGGCGCTTGCGAACATGATTCACTCATACGGTATTTCAATCATGCAGGCAACGCCGACATTGTGGCATTCATTAGTCACCAATGAACCGGATTCACTCCGGGAGCTGCAGGTGCTTGTCGGAGGTGAGGCGCTTCCGAACGCGCTTATGCATGCTCTGCTTGAATCAGGCTGTACGGTGACGAATCTGTACGGGCCGACTGAAACAACAATCTGGTCGGCCGCACAGCCGCTTGCAAAAGACCATACAGGGGCCCCTCCGATCGGAAAGCCGATTTGGAACACGCGGGTATACGTGCTGGACGCCGCATTGCAGCCAGTCCCGCCGGGAATTGCGGGCGAGCTTTATATAGCGGGCGAGGGGCTTGCCAGAGGTTATTATAATCGTCCTGATTTAACAGCTGAAAGATTCATTGCCGATCCGTACGGACCCGCGGGCGCGAGGATGTACCGGACGGGAGATCTCGTGCGCTGGCGTGAGGACGGCTCGCTTGATTATATCAGCAGAGCCGATCACCAAATTAAAATCCGCGGGTTCCGGATAGAATTAGGAGAAATTGAGTCAGTGCTGTCGAAATACCCGGGTATTTCGCAGGCCGCCGTCATTGTCCGTGAAGACCAGCCGGGAGATAAGCGGCTGGCGGCTTATGCTGTCGCGGATCAGCCCCTTGATATCGGCGGACTTCGTGAATATATGGGCGAAAGCCTGCCGGATTATATGGTGCCGGGCGCGTTTGTACAGCTGAAAGAATTGCCGCTGACGCCGAATAAGAAGCTCGATCGCAGCGCTCTGCCTGCACCTGATTTTTCCGCTGTCCTGTCTGACAGAGGGCCGCGGACGCCGCAGGAAGAAATATTATGCGATCTGTTTGCCGAAGTTCTCGGTCTCGCGCGGGTCGGAATTGATGACGGGTTCTTTGAATTGGGCGGACATTCGCTCTTAGCCGGAC
Organism: Bacillus sp. YH3-2-B2; assembly: GCF_053663335.1. Taxonomy (NCBI): domain Bacteria; kingdom Bacillati; phylum Bacillota; class Bacilli; order Caryophanales; family Bacillaceae; genus Bacillus; species Bacillus sp. YH3-2-B2. The sequence goes on from NZ_JBSJQE010000002.1 coordinate 904,837, forward strand.
GCCTGATGAGCCGGGTCCGGGAGACGATGGGCGCAGAGCTTGGCATCGGCCGTCTGTTTGATACGCCGACCGTTGCCGGGCTCGCCGCACAGCTTGACACCGCAAAGAGTGCGCGCCCTAAGCTCAAGCCGTTTGACCGGCCGGAGCACATCCCGCTGTCATTTGCGCAGCTGCGTCTTTGGTTTCTCTACTGTCTTGAAGGGCCGAGCCCGACTTACAACATTCCGGTGATTGTCCGCATGTCAGGCAAGCTTGACCAATCAGCGCTGAAACACGCCTTTTACGATGTTGTCAGCCGTCATGAAAGCCTGCGCACCGTTTTTCCGGAAAATAAGGGATCATCCCATCAGCTCATTTTACCTGCTGAAGAAGCCCGCCCTGTGTTTACAGTGACACAAGCAGACAAAAACGAGCTCCAAGACATGCTTGCCGCTGCGGCACGATACCGGTTTGATCTCGCTAAAGAGCCGGCCGTCCGGGCTGAGCTGTTTGATCTTGGTGACGGCGAATATACGCTGATGGTTCTCCTGCATCACATCGCAGGCGACGGCTGGTCCTTGAATCCGCTCATGCGTGACTTATCCATAGCCTATATCGCCCGGCAAACAGGTGAAAAAGCAGAATGGGCGCCGCTGGCGGTTCAATATGCTGATTATGCGCTTTGGCAGCAGCAGCTTTTAGGCAGCGCGTCTGATTCTGAGAGCTTAATTGCGCGCCAGCTGGATTTCTGGAAGAAAACGCTTGAAAATGTACCGGATCAGCTGGAGCTGCCGTCTGATTTTCCGCGTCCCGCTGAATCAAGCTACAGGGGCGGCGTCATTCCGGTCAACATCGGCCAAGAGCTTCATGCCCGTCTTCTCTCACTTGCCAGAAATCAGCGCGTAAGCCTGTTTATGGTGCTTCAATCAGGGCTTTCCGCACTGCTGACCCGGCTCGGGGCGGGAACCGATATTCCGATCGGCAGTCCGATAGCCGGCCGCAGTGATGACGCATTAGGAGACCTTGTGGGTATGTTCATTAATACACTCGTACTGAGAACCGATACCTCTGGCGATCCGAGCTTTTGTGAGCTTCTTGAAAGGGTCAGGGAAATGAATCTCGCAGCATATGAACATCAGGACGTGCCGTTTGAACGTCTCGTGGAAGAATTGAATCCGGTTCGCTCCCGGTCAAGACATCCGCTGTTCCAAGTGATGCTCGCATTCCAAAATACGCCTGACCCTGTACTCAGTCTTCCTGATATGGAAACAAGCCTGCAAATCAGCAGTGTCGGATCGTCCAAATTTGATTTGACGCTGGAATTGGCTGAACAGCGCCATGACGACGGCACGCCTGCCGGTATTGAAGGCCTGCTGGAGTTCAGTACGGACTTATTCAGAAAAGAAACGGCTGAAGCACTTGCCGGACGCCTGCTTCTTTTGCTCGAAGATGCCGCATCACATCCGGATAAACCGATCGGAAGCTTAACCATTCTTTCTGATGAAGAGCGCCGGAAGCTTTTGCCGGTTAAACAGGCAAAACAGCATATTCAGCCTCGGCAGACACTGCCTGAACTGTTTGAAATACAGGCCGCCGCAAAATCGGATGAAACGGCGGCAGTATTTGAAGAGAGCGGACTCACTTATCAAGAGCTGAATGAAAGAGCCAATCAGCTCGCCCACATGATGATTGCCCGCGGCGTCGGCCCGGAGCAGTTTGTCGCACTGGCGCTGCCGCGTTCTTTAGATATGATTGTCGGGCTGTTAGCCGTCCTGAAGACGGGGGCAGCATATTTGCCGCTTGATCCTGATTATCCCGCGGACCGCATCGCTTTTATGTTACATGATGCCAAGCCTGTATTTATGCTCACCAATCGTGAAGGCGCAAGTAAGCTCTCTGGCGAAAACGGCATGCCGGCCTTCATCCTGGATGATCCGCAGAATAAGGAAACACTTCGGCAATATGCCGTCACGAACCCTGAGAATGCCGACCGGATTCGTCCGCTGTCACCGCTTCACCCGGCCTATGTCATTTACACGTCGGGATCAACAGGTGTGCCGAAAGGTGTCATCATTCCGCACAGCAATGTTATTCGGCTGTTTGAGTCGACGCGGCATTGGTATCACTTTAATTCTGATGATGTATGGACGATGTTTCACTCCTACGCTTTCGATTTCTCTGTCTGGGAAATATGGGGGCCGCTGCTTCACGGCGGACGTCTCGTCGTCGTGCCGCATGACATCAGCAGATCGCCGGAAGCGTTTCTGCATCTCCTCGTGAAAGAGCGAGTGACCGTACTTAACCAAACGCCGTCAGCGTTTTACCAGCTGATGCATGCGGAAAAAGAACACAAAGAGCTGGGGCGTCAGCTCGCACTCAGATATATCATCTTTGGCGGCGAGGCGCTTGAGCTGAGCCGGCTTGAGGATTGGTACAGCCGCCACGCGGACAATCAGCCGGTGCTCGTGAATATGTACGGCATTACGGAAACGACGGTACACGTCAGTTACCTTGAATTAGACAAAAACATTGCCGAACTAAGAGCAAACAGCCTCATCGGCTGCGGCATTCCTGATCTGAACGTATATGTGCTTGATGACCGGCTGGAGCCTGTGCCTCCGGGGATCACGGGCGAAATGTATGTTGCCGGAGGGGGCGTGGCACGAGGCTACTTAGGGCGGCAAAGTCTGACCGCCGAACGCTTTGTGGCTGATCCGTACGGCCCGCCGGGAACGAGAATGTACCGGACGGGGGATTTAGCCCGTCTGCGGACGGACGGTTCTCTTGATTATATGGGCAGGGCGGACCACCAGATTAAAATCCGCGGCTTCCGGATTGAATTGGGAGAAATCGAAGCGGTTCTCGTCAAACATCCGGATGTCGAGGATGCCGCCGCAGTCGTCCGTGAAGACCGGCCGGGAGATAAACGGCTGGCCGCCTACCTTGTCCGATCTGCCGGCAGCACCTTGGACGCTGGGGACATCCGCCGGTTTGCCGAAGAAAGCCTGCCGGATTACATGATTCCGTCAGCTTTTGTCCAAATGAATGAACTGCCGCTGACACCGAATGGAAAGCTTGACCGAAAAGCGCTCCCTGCGCCTGACTTCCAAACGGAGGTCACCGGCCGGGGACCGAGAACGCCGCAGGAAGAAATGCTGTGTGAGCTGTTTGCAGAGGTGCTTCATCTGCCGCGTGTCGGTATTGATGACAGATTTTTTGATTTAGGCGGCCATTCTTTGCTTGCGGTTCATTTAATGAGCCGTATTCGGGAAGCGATGGGAGCCGAGCTCAGTATCGGAACATTATTTGAAGCTCCTACGGTGGCAAGCCTTGCTGAAAGACTTGAGTCAGGAACGGGCACAAGCGCGCTTGATGTTCTTCTTCCGCTCAGAACGGCAGGAGAAGAAACACCGTTGTTCTGTGTCCATCCGGCCGGCGGTCTCAGCTGGTGTTATGCCGGGCTGATGTCTTCTTTAGAGGCTGATTATCCGATATACGGCTTACAGGCGAGAGGCATCGGAAAAAAAGAACCGCTTCCGCAAAGCTTAGATGACATGGCGGCGGATTATATTGAAAAAATCCGCACCGTGCAGCCGAAAGGGCCGTACCGTCTGCTCGGCTGGTCTCTCGGAGGGAATGTCATTCAGGCCATGGCGACACAATTACAGAGCCGGGGCGAAGAGGTTTCGCTTTTGGTGATGCTTGACGCGTATCCGAATCATTTTCTGCCGATAAAAAATGCGCCTGATGACGAGGAAGCCGTCATTGCGCTGCTTGCCCTGGGAGGGTACGACCCGGACAGCCTCGGGGATCAGCCGCTTGATTTTGACACCGCGCTGACCATTCTCCGCCGTGAGGGGAGCGCATTAGCCAGCCTGGACGAGTCAGTGATGATGAATCTGAAAGACACGTACGTTAATTCTGTCGGGCTGTTAGGAACATACAAGCCGAAGCCGTTCCACGGAGATGTGCTGTTCTTCAGATCCACGATTATTCCGGAGTGGTTTGACCCGATTGAGCCGGATACTTGGAAACCGTATATTACGGGGAAAATCGAGCGGTATGACCTAGACTGCCGCCATAAAGATATGTGCCAGCCGGGCCCGCTTGCCGACATCGGCGCGATTCTGGCAGAGAAATTAAACGGACGGCGTACAGTCCGGTAAAGAAAGGAAAGAGATGATATGACAAATCCATTTGAACGGGAAGACGGTTCATACCATGTGCTCGTCAATGCTGAAGGCCAGTACTCACTGTGGCCGGCCTATCTGGATGTGCCGGACGGCTGGGAAACCCGCCTGACGAATGAAACCCGCCCCGTTTGTCTCAAATATATTGAAACAAACTGGCGTGATATGAGGCCGGAAAGCCTGAAACAGACCGAAGCCGCTAAAATGTAATAAGAAAAGCCTGCCGTTATCTCGGCAGGCTTTTTATGCGGACATCAGCCGTTAAGCTGTGTATGATCACAAAATGTATAGGGGTGGCCTTCTTCATCCGTGCACCATGACTGAGACAGAAAAGCCAAAAAGACCGCGGCCCACTGGTCTGCAAACTGGATTAAAATACCGCCGTCGTGCCACGTTCCGTTATCCTTCTTCCAGCGTGTATCAATTGGGTTTCCCTGATTCATATGAATATTATGCATGCCGTTTGTCGGCTTGAACCCGAAAATCTTATCAGCGCCCGGCTCCGGCCCAAATTTAGAGCCGTAAATATAGACGGTGGCTTTTTCTGATTTGGCTTTTTGCATGTACGTCTCAATAAAGTCATTTAAGTCATTATCCGGACCGGTGACTTCATGCGGGAGGGGCACCATGTTCCGGGGATCAAACAATCCGCCGCGGACATAATCCAGCGCCAGCTCACGGCTGGTTTCATCAATTGGGGTATATCCATACGGAATGTTCGGCAGCAGGGTGATCGCGCTTGCGTCAAAATGATCGCGTGCCGCATACAGAACCTCTGATTCTTTTGAACTTGACATGACATTGATCGCACAGCGATAGCGCGTATCAGGCTCGCCTAGCACCTCGACTTGAAAATGCGGAGAATCATCATCTGTTTCCCTTTTCATATCTAACACAGTGCCTTTTAATACACCATAGTGCTGAACAGCCATATGAATCCTCCTTTTTCTTCCGGGATATGAATTGATATTCGAGACAGGGGGCCGTTTTTCCTTTTGTGAGAAAGAAAAAAAGACAGCCCGCTGATCAGGCTGTCCTCTTCATCTCTATTAAGCTTTTGCAGCCGAACCTTGCATTGCTTTTTCAGCAGGCACGTAGTCATAGCCTAAGTCTCTGGCTACCGCTTCATACGTGACATGTCCGTTAGCCGTATTTAAGCCCGCTTTAAGCGCAGGGCTGTCTGCAATGGCTTGTGCCGAGCCTTTATTGGCGATTTGCAGCGCGTAAGGAACGGTTACATTCGTTAATGCGAGCGTAGACGTACGCGGTACGGCGCCCGGCATATTGGCGACAGCGTAGTGAACGACGCCGTGTTTTTCGTAAGTCGGATTATCGTGGGTTGTAATATGATCAACGGTTTCCACAATGCCGCCCTGATCGATGGCAACATCAACAATGACGGAACCCGGTTTCATTTGTTTAACCATTTCTTCCGTAACGAGAGTCGGCGCTTTGGCTCCCGGGATGAGCACGGCGCAGATCAGAAGGTCCGCTTCCGCAACGGAATCTGCAATATTTACAGGGTTTGACATCAATGTTTTAATCTGATGCCCGAAAATATCATCAAGCTGACGCAGGCGGTCTGCGTTCAAATCGATCATTGTCACATCGGCACCGAGTCCGACAGCCATTTTCGCGGCATTTGTTCCGACGCCGCCCCCTCCGATGATCGTGACTTTTCCGCGGGATACACCCGGTACGCCGGCTAATAAAATTCCTTTTCCGCCCTTTGGTTTTTCAAGAAACTGTGCTCCGATCTGCGCGGCCATTCTGCCGGCCACTTCGGACATCGGCGTAAGCAGCGGAAGGGAACGTCCGTCCGTTACCGTTTCGTACGCGATAGCTGTCACGCCTTTTTCTGTAAGCGCTTTAGCTAATTCCGGCTCTGCGGCTAAATGAAGGTAAGTGAACAAGACCAGACCTTGACGGAAATACGCATACTCTTCAGCCAGCGGTTCTTTTACCTTCATGACCATTTCCGCATCCCATACTTGCTTTCTGTCCTCCAGAATTTCCGCCCCTGCTGATACATAATCTTCATTTGTAAAGCCGCTTCCGAGTCCCGCTCCGGATTCCACAAGAACCCGATGGCCGTTTCCGATAAGCTGTGAAACGCCTCCAGGTGTTAATGCCACTCGATTTTCATTGTTTTTGATTTCTTTTGGAACCCCGATAATCATGTCTGTTTCCCCCAATGTTTGTGTGATGCTTCAAGTGTAGCGCGATTTTTGTGAAAATTCTTTGTTTGAAACAGAAAATAAAAAAACACGGATTTGTGAAATTTCACGAACCCATGCTGCGAAGTTTGATATCAAGGTAAATCGTAAACTTCTCATTCACATTTTTTAAGTCGATTTCTGCGATCTGGCTGATTCTTTTCAGCCTGTAATTCAATGTATTGACATGGATGTTAAGCGCTTTAGCGGCGGTGTTGACATTGCTGTCGGCATCAATAAAATGTTCGAGCGTTTTTACCATATCGGCTTGGTGCTCCCTGTCATACTGCTCAAGCTTTGACAGGGAATAGTTCATATAGCCGCTGTGCTTGCGTTTTTCATCCAACACATCAAGGTACTGATAAATGCCGAGTTCAGAAAAGCTGAAAAGGTGTTTGGTTTCTCTCACAAACCGCTCTTTCGCTTTTAATACGGAAAGCGCTTCCTGATAGGATCGGTAAACGTAAGAAATCGATTCGTAAATACCGCCGATCGCAATCGACGCATCCTCAATTTTATATCGTTCCTTCAGCTGTTTTTGAATATGAAGAGCGAAGTGCTTTAAATCTTTAAAAGGCTGATCGGTTTTCGGCGCGGCTAATAAGATTAATTCATTTGAATCAACAGTCGCCAGCATGACATGAATCTGCTGTGTCGTTTCCTGCAAATATTGCAGCTGCTGTTCCGTCTTTTCAGTCAGCTCATCATGTAAACGGATGATCATGACACTGAACACGGACGGCAGCGCCATTCCGAGCTTATGAAACCCTTCGGCCATCTCGGCTTCCTGATAAATATGGCCTGTCAGCATTTTCCAAAAAAACTCCTGGCCCCGCTCTTCGATTTTCGTTTTGCGGATCTGCAGGTGCAAAAGCTTGTTCCGCACCGCTTTAGCGGCCAGCTGAAGTGTCTTCAGATCTTCGTCCTTAAGCTTTTTTTTGATCTCAAGCGCCCAAATAAATCCGAGAACCTGACTGTTTTTCCAGATGGAAATCGCCACGCGGTTGCTTAGGCCCACCTCGTCAATTTCTTTCACTTTGATCGGCTGGTCCGTTTTTAAAAGGGCCGGAATGGTTCCGTCTTTCCACAGTTTGTTGATGACTTTTTCCGGCACCCTCCGCCCGATAATCGTCGACGTCCGGGCCGGATCTGTACAATCGCTGTGCGTGCTGTATGCAAGCAGTTTATGATTAACGTCTTCTATTGTAATGGGGCATTGAAGAACTTCACTGATATGGTCGGCAACATCTTCAAGTCTGTCGAAACTGTACTTAAATGGATCCTTTGGATTGGTCATCTGTATCCCTACTTTTTCATAGCTTCATATCTTGATCTTACCATCTTGCTTTTCAGACTGAAAGGCATCTTTGCAGGGAAATAGACTAGGACAATAAGATCATTCAGTGAAAACGAAAATAATAAGAAAATCATACTATCGTATTTACAAAATGTGTAAATATGACGAAAAATCCAATATATCATAAGACTCATTTTGTAAAATTAAAACAGATTTGTTTGACTGTGCCGATTGGTTGTTTTTATAATAATGACGTTCAAAAAATAAGTGAATTAGCCCATATTTAGGCTGATGACACAGGAGGGTATAAGGAATATGTCTGGATTAATTCGTGTCACACCCGAAGAGCTAAGAGCGATGGCTAAGCAATATGGCGTTGAAAGTCAGGAAGTCATGAATCAGGTTGACCGCCTGAACCGCATGATTTCTGATTTGAAAGGCATGTGGGAAGGTGCTTCAAGTGAAGCATTCGCGGATCAATATGAGCAGCTGAAACCTTCATTTATTAAAATGTCTGAATTGCTTCAAGATGTGAATCATCAGCTCGATCAAACGGCAAATACGCTTGAGTCTACCGACCAAGATATCGCTAACCAAATTCGCGGATAATAAGATGAATGAAGAAACGGAGCGCCTGATTCAATCAAGAAGACGGCGCTCTTTCTATGTAAGGGTGATATGAATATGTATATCGATATTACAATAGATTTAACACATTATAACGGCAGCGTCTTCGATCTCAGATTGTCAGATTACCATTCTGTGAAAAAAGTCATTGATATTGCCCGGCAGGCTCAGCATGTATCCGTTCCGCCGCGTGAAGGCTATTGGATCAGAGTGGTCAATAAAGAAACGGTTTTTTCCGGAGAACAAAAGCTATCTGACTGCGGCATTACGAACGGAGACCGCCTTGAAATTTTATGAAAGGATATGGTGGAATGACAGGTCATAACAGATCTTATTTAGAAACAGAATTAGACGCCGTCCGGGAAGAAACCGAATCAGGCTTCACGTTCACCTTCCAGCGGGAAAAAATCAAGCTTCTTGACGGGCTGGAAGCGAATGTGATTAAAGATGCCGATCCTTTTTTTCAAAAAGAGGTCTCAGTTTCAGAAGACGAAGTAACCATCACAATCAAACCTCCTTCTTCTTATCAGGCTTTCCGCTATATAAAAGGAAAAGATAAAAAAAGCAGGTGGCAATTTGCCTACCGTCTCGTCCAAGCCGTGAAACAGCATAAGCTGAAACGTCTCAATCTGATTGCCGCCCCTGAAAATATCGTGTTTGATAAAGCGCTGACGCCTTACTTTCTTCATTACGGCGTAAAGGAGAGCCTTCCGCCTTATGAGGAAGATAGAGAAAGGGTGTTAAAAGAGCTCAAAGCCTGTGCGGCGCTTGCGGCTGACGGGGCGTACACCTTCGATGAATATTTGAAGTACAAGGAGACGCTTCATTTCTCTCCTGAGGTGAAAAGCGTGTTAGAGGCGGAGACGATTGAAGAACTGGAAGAAGCCATTCAAACCGCAATCGATTCCCTCGAAGAAAGGGACAAGACATACATAAAACTGCCGAAAAAGAAATGGAAAATCCAAAGATACGCCGGTCTGGCGCTTGCCGTCCTCCTTGTGCCGGCACTTCTTTACTCCTTATACGTTCTGTTTTTCGTCCAGCCGAAGCAAGAGGCAATTACGGAAAGCAACCGCTATTTTTTAAATCAGCAGTACAGCAAAGTCATTGACACACTCGCTAAATACGATGCGGAAAGCCTCCCGGAATCTGTGCAGTACGAGCTTGCTTCCTCTTATGTGGCAGTTGAAAATCTGAGGGAAGAACAGCGGAAATACATCGGGAATCTGGTCACGCTGCAATCAGACCCGAAGCACTTCCTTTATTGGATTGATATCGGCAGAGGGGAAAATGAAGAAGCCATCAAAATCGGCCGCAATCTTGAGTACAACCCGTACATCTGGCTCGGACTTACAAAATATAAACAGCAATTATTAGCGGATGACAGTATGAAAGACGACGAAAAGCAGAAAGAACTGGACGCCGTGGAAAGCGAGCTTGCGAAGGCGAAAAAAGAGGCGGAGGAACAGCATAAAGAAGCGGAGGAAAACAGTGACACCGCCGAAGCTTCCGCCGGACAAGATGAAAGCAAACAAGACAAAGCGAAAGATAACAAAGAGAACGACAAGAAAGATGAGAAAAAAGATGAAAAAAAATAACAGCACACATCAAATGGCCGCATGTAACGATCAGGCTGTCGTCAGGAGGTTCGCCATATGAGTCTGTTATGGGTCTTTTACCGAGAGCACGTACAAAAGGTTCAGCTGTCTGAACTCCCGCCCTCTCAGCCGATTACGATCGGTCCGGATATGAAAGATACAATCACGGTCGGCACACTTCCGTTACGGCAAAACGCCGCAACCCTTTATCGGAAAGAAACAGATCGTTATGATGTTTTCCTGGGAAATAACTGTGCCGGCGAATTGACAATAGGAAATGAAATGCCCTGCCGGATTGAAGAAGAGACGATGCGGCTTCTGCTCACCCCTGACCAGGAAGAATCCTCCGTGTATTTTATCGGAGGGAAGGATGAGATCGTTTTCTCATCAGAAACAGAGGAAGCGGATATATACAAAGAGCCGTCCTCCGCTCAAACAGAGGCTTTTTATCTGAGAAAGTCGGGAGGATGCTGGTCTGTCGTCCCTGATGGTCAGGAAGTTTATGTGAACGGAAAGCTTGCAGAAGCTCCCGAAAGGCTCCGGACGGGAGATGAGCTGCTGTGGAATTTTCTGCGTGTGAGGCTGACGGAGGACGACCTTTTAGAAATCGTTCATCACGAAAAGCTTCAAGCCGGTTTAACCAAAACGGTAAAACCAAGCACCGAAATGAAAAAGAAATACCCGCAATATCGAAGAACGCCGCGCATGGTCTACGATCTTCCCGAAGACCGCGTTTCATTCAGCTTTCCCTCGCAGGAAAGCGAACAGAATAACCGGGGGCTGTGGCTCGTCATTCTGCCTCCTGTGGTCATGCTGATTGTAATGGGGGTTGTCGCCATTATACAGCCGAGGGGCATATTCATCCTTGTCTCTTTGGCGATGTTTATGATGACTCTCATTACGTCCACCGTGCAGTATTTCCGTGAAAAAAACCAGCGGAAAAAACGGGAGGAAAAACGGGAGCGTGTGTACAAGCAGTATTTAGAAAGCAAACGGAAAGAGCTTCAGACGCTGTCGGAAAAACAGCTGCTAGTGCTGACGCATCATTTTCCCCCGTTTGAAAAAATGAAATATTTAACTTCTGAAATCAGCGGCCGCATTTGGGAGAAATCGCTGGAAAGCAGGGATTTTCTGATGCTTCGGCTCGGAACGGGCACGGTCCCGTCAAGCTACGAGATTTCAATGAGCGGCGGAGACCTGGCGAACCGTGATGTGGATGACTTGATGGAGCAGTCGCAGCACATGCAGCGTGTGTATAAAGATATCCGCCATGCGCCCGTGACCGTTGATTTACAAGAAGGGCCGATGGGGCTTGTCGGGAAACCTCAGATCGTCAAAAATGAAATTCACCAGCTGATCGGCCAGCTCGCGTTCTTCAACAGCTACCATGACCTGCGATTTGTCTTTATCTTTCATGAGGACGAATATAAGGAATGGGAATGGATGAAGTGGCTGCCGCAATTTCAGCTGCCTCATATGTATGCGAAAGGATTTATTTACAATGAACAGACCCGCGATCAATTGTTATCGTCCATTTACGAGCTGCTGCGGGAGCGGGATTTGGAAGAGGATAAAGAAAAAAAGATCTTTCAGCCGCATTTTGTCTTTGTCATCACAAATCAGCAGCTGATCGCAGAGCACGTCATTTTAGAATACATTGAAGGCCGGCATGAGCATCTCGGCATCTCGGCAATCATCGCCGCGGAAACGAAGGAAAGCCTGGCAGAAAACATTCACACCCTCGTCCGCTACATTAATGAAGATGAGGGAGACATTCTCATTCAGCAGAAAAAAGCGGTGCAGATCCCGTTTAAGCTGGACAGGCATGAACGGACAAACAACGAGCGGTTTTCCCGGACGCTTCGGACATTGCACCATCAGGTCGGAATGACGAATTCCATTCCTGAAACGGTCTCATTTCTCGAGCTGTTTCATGCGAAGGAAGTAAAAGAAATCGGCATCAGGCAGAAGTGGGAGACAAGTGAGTCTGCAAAATCGCTGGCTGTTCCGATCGGCTATAAAGGAAAAGACGACATCGTCTATTTAAACCTGCATGAAAAAGCGCACGGGCCGCACGGATTGCTGGCGGGAACGACCGGCTCCGGGAAAAGTGAATTTCTGCAAACGTATATCCTGTCATTGGCCGTTCACTTTCACCCGCATGAAGCGGCGTTTTTGCTGATTGACTATAAGGGCGGAGGAATGGCGCAGCCGTTCCGCAAAATGCCGCACCTTCTCGGAACCATCACGAATATTGAAGGAAGCAGAAACTTCAGTATCAGGGCGCTTGCATCCATTAAGAGCGAGCTGAAAAAACGGCAGCGGCTGTTTGATCAATATCGCGTCAATCACATCAATGATTATACAAAGCTGTATAAACAGGGAGAAACGGATATTCCGATGCCGCACCTGTTTTTGATTTCAGATGAATTCGCCGAGCTGAAAAGCGAAGAGCCTGACTTTATCAGGGAGCTTGTCAGTGCGGCCCGCATCGGACGGAGCCTTGGTGTGCATTTAATACTCGCCACGCAAAAGCCGGGCGGCATCATTGACGACCAAATATGGAGCAACTCACGCTTTAAGGTCGCGCTGAAAGTGCAGGATGCAAGTGACAGTAAAGAAATCCTGAAAAACAGTGATGCGGCGAATATTACGGTCACCGGACGCGGCTACTTGCAAGTCGGAAATAACGAAGTGTATGAGCAGTTCCAGTCTGCCTGGAGCGGCGCCCCTTACATGGAAGATGTATACGGCACCGAGGATGACATTGCCATCGTTACCGATACCGGCTTAATTCCGCTGTCTGAGGTGGATGCGGATGATGCGGCGAAAAAAGACGCCCCGGCAGAAATAGAAGCCGTAGTCGAAGAAATCGAGCGGATTCAAAATGAAATGGGCATTGAAAAGCTGCCGAGCCCGTGGCTTCCGCCGCTTGCCGAACGTATCCCGCGCACGCTTTACCCCGCGCAGGAAAAAGACCGCTTCTTCATTGCCTGCGTTGATGAGCCTGATCAGCAAAGACAGGCGCCTCTCGCTTACACGATGATGGATGACGGCAATATCGGCATTTTCGGCTCATCCGGCTACGGCAAGTCAGTGGCTGCCATCACCTTCCTGATGAACTTCGCGGAAGGATACACGCCGGAAGAGCTTCATATGTACATCTTTGACTTCGGAAACGGCACGCTTCTGCCATTGGCAAAGCTTCCGCACACCGCAGACTATTTCTTAATGGATCAAATGAGAAAGATCGAAAAATTCATGATCCGCATCAAGGAAGAAATCGAGCGGCGGAAACGGCTGTTCAGAGAAAAAGAAGTCAGTCATATCAAAATGTACAATTCGCTCAGTGAAGAAGAGCTGCCGTTTATATTTATCACAATTGACAATTTCGACATCGTCAAAGATGAAATGCATGAATTAGAAACGGAATTTATCCAGATTTCACGCGACGGGCAAAGCTTAGGTATTTACTTCCTGCTGACCGCAACGAGGGTAAACGCCGTCCGCCAGTCGCTGTTAAACAATATAAAAACGAAAGTCGTCCATTATTTAATGGATCAGTCAGAAGGATACTCCATTTACGGGCGTCCGCCGTTCAGTCTCGAACCGATCCCGGGCCGCGTCATGATCCAAAAAGAAGAACTGTATTTCGCGCAAATGTTTCTTCCGGCTGAAGCGGAAAATGACCTCGAGATGTTCCAGACGCTGAAAGCCGATGTCAAAGCTTTAGCTGAGCGCCACGCCGGAACAGCCGGCCCAGACCCGATTCCGATGCTTCCGGATATGCTGACGGCCGGCGAATTTTCACTCCGTCTCGGCCCGGAACAAGAACCGTTCCGCATTCCTGTCGGGCTTCATGAGGAAAAGGTCAGCCCTGTGTACTTTGATCTGGGTAAAAATAAACATTGTCTTATTTTGGGCCAGACACAGCGTGGAAAAACAAATATCCTGAAAGTGATGCTGAATCACCTGCTGCGTGAAGGTACGGAACGGGTCGGGCTGTTTGACTCGATTGACCGCGGACTGTCGCAGTATGCGCAGGAAACAAAGGTCAGCTATCTGGACACAAAAGAAGACGTCCGGCAGTGGATCGAAACGGCAGAAGCCATTTTCACGGAGCGCGAAGCTCAGTATGCGCAGGCCGTCAAAAATGGCGATGTGCACAAACTTAGTTTCTCTCCTGTCGTGTTAATGGCCGACGGCATTACAAGATTCCAGCAGACGATCGACACCGCCATACAGGACAAGCTGGCGATGTTTATGAAATCTTACGCGCATGTGGGCTTCAGTTTTATCCCGGCGGGCAATCACAGCGAATTCTCAAAAGGCTATGATTCCTTAACGACGGAAATGAAACAGATCCGCCACGCGATGCTGCTTGTGAAAAAATCCGAACAAAATGTCATTCCGCTGCCTTACCAAAGGCAGGAACCGGACATTCAGCCGGGCTTCGGCTATTTGGTTGAAAACGGGAAGGAGCAAAAAATCCAAATACCTTTATGTTCAGCGGAAAGGGAGGCCGTCAGATGACCGAACAACGAAAAAGCCTGATCAAATTAATAGCCGCGGTCGTCATCATTCTGCTGCTGCCGGTGCTGTTTTTCCGGTTTATCGGTGATGACCCGGGAAAACAAAAAATCAACGCCACCCGCCAAATCGCAGTCGTGAATGAAGACATGGGCTTACAAACAGATGAAAATGAGGAAGAGGAATCCGTCCATTTCGGCAAAGAAGTAGCGGCCGCTCTCGGCGGCCGTCCGGATTATTCATGGACGGTTGTCAACAGGAGCGCGGCTGAAAACGGTCTGGCGGCTAAGAAGTATGACGCCGTCGTTTACATTCCATCCGATTTTTCAAAAGACATCTTAAGCTATGACAAGGAGCGTCCGCAAAAAGCCACGCTGACATTCAATATTCAAAGCAACCTGAACGCCGTCAACAAAGAAAAAGTGCAGCGTGAGCTTGAAGACGCCCAAAAATCAATGAATAAAAAAATGTCAGCATTATATTGGAATTTCGTCTCACAAAAAGTGAACAATGTCCGAGGCGATTTTGACAAGATCGTCAATAAAGAATCAGAGTTTCAAAACGTCATGTACAACTTTTACAAGCCGAGCTCCAATGACTTGGCAGGTGAAATCAAACGGCAAAAAGACCTGATTGACGAACTGAAAAAATCAATGAATGAAGCGCAGGGCGCGGCAAAAGAAAAACTGACCTCGGCAGATGAAGCCAAAACCACGCTCAAAGACTTTGCCGACACGGTCGAGCGCTACAAACAATATCAAGAAAATCAGAAAAAACTGCTGATGGCCGCGCAGGAACAAAATCAAAAGCAAATCACAACCGGACTGAACGCCATTAAAGCACAGCAGGCCGCCAACCAGTTCAGCACGATGATGAGCGGGCTGTCTTCAGGAATAAACCGGGCGCAGACACAGCTTGACCAGACGGGATCGGCTCTTTTTGCCGCCCAACAGGTGAGAGAAGCGCAGATTCCTGAGCAGGAACGCGGGATGGCGAATATTCAATCCAATTTACTGGACAATTATTTGACTCAATATAAAGCGCAAGCAAGATTTGAAACACTGAACAGCATCCAAACCCTTATGAAAAGGGATCGGCCGGCATTAACTGTTCCGGAAAAGGACCCGGGGGATGACGGCTCGGATGAACCGAAAGAAGAAGAAAAACCGGAAGAAGAAAAACCCGGCGATCTGAAAATTGACCTTGACGATCAGCGTGAAGAATTAAAACGCATCTCCGCTGAAATCAATCACATTTCTGACGGATTAAAAGAACCGGAAAAAGAAAATCCGGCCCCTGAAAAACCGGGCCAAGGCGATGACGGTGAAAACTCCGGCGATACCGATCCGAATAACGGAACGAATCCCGGAGAAGACGGAAAAACGGAAGACGGCACAAAAGGAGAGCAGCCTGCTTCCGATAACACAGGCGATCAGGAGCCAAAAACCGTCCAGACCTCGACAGCCGCTGAAAACGTTACTCCGCCTGCTGATGAGCCGGCGGACGATCCGAACGATTCTGAAGGGGACGGCGGCACGGACATAACTGAGGCGAAAGAAAGGCTGAACCAAGCCGCAGAACGCATTCAGCAACTTGAAAAAGAGCTGGAAGAGAAACAGCAGACTCATAATGAAGAACTGAAAAAACGTCTCGATGCTCTTGATGAAGAAATCCAAGGCCTTAAAGACCAGATTGATGACGTCAAAAAACGCGCAGAAAAATTAAAGAAAAATCTGGAAGAATCAGAAGAAACGAGAAAACAAGACTTCAATACCGTTTACAGAATGATTGTAAGAACAGAACAGAACATTCTGAACTACCCGTCATTGGACAGCGGCCGCAAATCTGCTCTTGAACAGATATTTGCCGCTGACATTAATACAAAAAAGATATCCGATTTAATGAGTTACTATAATGATTTATCCCTGTATGAGGCGACACTCTATCACTCTCTTGACGCGGGCTCGCTGCCTGATGTGAAAAACCGGGTGCTGAAAGCCCAGCAAGGCGAAGTCCAAACCGTTCTCGCCATCAAACCGGAAGAAACGGCAAGCTGGGAAAATCTGAAAAACAATAAAATGCAGACAGATGAAGACATCAGCAATTTTATTAAAGGCATGACCGAATTCTCGGATAACTACAGCTCGTATATCAGAGATGAACAAGCGGGAGTGCTCAATGAGCTTGCCAGCATTTCAGACAGCGCGGCGAAAGCATCCGATCAGCTGGCTGAAGGTGCTGTGCAGGAAGCGGCCGCGTTCAGCGGAGACGGATTAACCGGAACGATGGCGCTCGGCGCTCAGGATACCGTCGGCCGCGAAGTCCTGCAAATGTCTGACACGATGGGCCATCTGTCAGAACGCCAGTCCGGCATCATCAGCTATACCGACAATATGCAGCAAAGCGTAAATGACGTCCAGCAAAAAGCGGACACCCTGAACAGCAACTGGGGCAAAAACGTCGATTCCACGAAATTGATCAGAAATGACGTGTACGGCATTTTAGGGAACGCGCTCGTTGACGGACAGGAAAACGGCTATGTTTACGATTATCTCGCCAATCCGCTTAAAATCAGCGGAGAGGTGCCGGAAGACCGGGTTCAGAATGTTCCGCCGGTCGTCATTTTGGTGATCGTCCTGATCAGCAGTCTTCTGATCGGCTATTTCAGCTCGTATTATCAGCAGGCGCCGCTTCTTGTCAAAGGCGCGCTCTTTGGGATTTTAAACATTATGGTCGGATTGATGATCAGTCTGTTCGGTCTGAATATCTATTCGCTTCCGGATGATCAGACGATTAAATGGTCAGTCTTTACGATTCTCCTGCTTGCGGCGAGTTCAGCTTTTATCCGGGCAGTCTTTGTCTTCAGCTCAATTACCGGATGGATCGCATCATCAGCGCTCATTCTCTTTTATGTGGCGCCTTTGATCGACCTGATTATGCCGAACTTCACCTTTGACAGTCCGGTTTCGAAAGTCTATATCGATATTCAATACGGAACGGGCCATCTGTTTGCGTTGGGGGTAACGGTTCTTGCGATCATTACGCTGATTGCGGCGGCGCTTCCGCTCGTCATTCGGCTGTTTGCGGAAAAAACGGAGGAAAGTGATCAGTCTTATGAGGCGTAACATGTTCATGGAAAAAGGGTTGCTGCTGTTTGCTCTCTCCTTTTTCCTTTTCCTTCCCCAAGCCGCAGCCGCGAATGAGGAAAATACTGATGTCAAGCCGAATGAATATGAAAAGAAAGACATTGAAATTCGTACGGATTACCTGCACGACGATGCCTACTCCGAGGAAAAAACGGCGCTTCCGAAAGAACAGAAGGATATCAAGTTTGATCAGCCGTCCGAAAACCCGGATGACAAACTGATATCAAATCTGTTTACATCGTCAGACATGGAGCCGAATACGATCAAAGCGCAATCGAAACAACTGGGTATCACATTTGCCGAGCCGGCGGTGCGGCATACCTCGGCAGATATGGAAACGGAAGAGAAAAAGACTTCTTATCTGCTTCCTGTTATTTATGCCGTCTTGATCCTCCTCGGGATTGCGGCGATGATCTATCTGATCCCGAAAGTCACGGCGCAGGAAAAGGCAAGGCGGTAAACGGATCGCTTGTGTTTGCGGGAAGACAGCCCGTAAAATAAGAAAAAAAGGAGGAGTTTCATGCAGTTTTTTCTTATAACAGGCGCGTCAAAAGGCTTGGGCCGGGCGCTTACGGAACAGGCGCTTCAAGAAGGAGCCGAAGTCGCCGCGCTTTCAAGAACGATAAGCGGGGAAAAGCGCGAGGGACTGACAGAATACAGTGTTGATTTAACCGATCTCGCAGATACCGGGCGGCAGATGGAGGCGATTCTTGATCAAGCAGAGGAGAAGGGGTACTCCGCCGTCACACTGATCAACAATGCCGGAATGGTGGAACCGATCAAGCGGGCGAAAGAGGCTTCCGCCGAAGAATTAAACCGCCATTACACCCTTAATCTGACGGCGCCTGTTTTGCTCAGCCAAATGTTCACAAAGCGTTTCGAAGCGTTCAGCGGCAGCAAAACAATTGTCAACATCACATCGGGTGCGGCAAAAAATCCTTATAAAGGCTGGAGCGCGTATTGCAGCTCAAAAGCGGGGCTTGATATGTTTACGAGAACATTCGGGTTTGAACAGGAAGATGAAGAGCTGCCGGTCCGCATGATCTCATTCTCGCCGGGAGTGATGGATACAGACATGCAGGCTGTCATCCGTTCTTCGTCAAAAGAAGATTTCCATGACATCGAACGGTTCCGCAATCTGAAAGAAACGAAAAACCTCAGAAGTCCTGAATACATCGCCGGCGTCATTCACTCACTGATCGCGGGCGAGCCGGAAAACGGACGGATATACGATATCAAAGAATTTTTGTAGAGCAGCTTTCACGCTGCTCTTTTTTTGTTTGTACAATCACTTAGGGGTCCGGCGGCATATGATGAATGAAACAACATATAAGGGGTATAAGAAATGTATCAGATGAATTGAGTTTCTTCTCGATTTATGTTAGGATTCTAAAAATATATGAAGGAGGGGTTTCCATGAGAAATGTAACGTTAATGGATGTCTTCACCCATCCAATCGCACAAAAGTATTTACAGCGTTCCGGTGTCGCCCATGCGATCGCCTGCGCGTTTCATGCATACCGTCTTGCCGTAAAAGCAGGTGTCAGCCCGGATCTGGCGGCGAAAGCGGCGTTACTGCATGACGTCGGCCATTATGAATGGTACACAGACGGCAAATGGGATTATGAAAAGTACAGAAGAAACGATATCCATGCCATTAAAGGCGCGGAACGGGCGCATAAGCTGCTCATCCGGCTCGGTGAAGAACCGAAAGCGGCGAAGGACATTGCGCTGGCGATTCTGCTTCACACCGATTCCTATCTGCCTGAAGGCGAACTGGACAAGAATACGCTCCAGCAAATCGTGAAACAAGCGGATGAACTCGATGAAGAACCCGGCGGACATCACCATTACCGCCAAATGGATCACACGGCCGCGCTCAAACAAATCCAAAAGCTTGATCAGTTAATTGACCGAGCCCAATATCCCATAAGAAGCTCAGTCTAGGCCACTCATGCGGCCTTTTCCGCTTACATAACTCCGCATGCTCACTAACACCTTTTCCGCTCCGATAGACGTACTGTGTCAAAGCCTTTGTCCGCTGCATATGCTGAAGGAAAACATAGTAAAGGGGATCAGCGAAAATGGCCCATCAAGGAAGCCCGCAAATCGTCTCGTTAGTGGATCCTTACGTTTATCAGACCATCCATAAGCTTATCGGCTCAAGGTTTATCATTCAAACCGTCAGACGCATTGTCAGAGGACGGCTGATTGATGCCACTCCGGATCACATCGCCATTGAAGAGACGCATGACCGTGTATTTTATATCAGAAACCGCCATGTGGTTTCCGTCATGCCTGATTATACCGAACGCGTGTAACAGCCCGAAAAGGCGCAAACCGGAGGCGGCACTATAGAACCCCGGTGCGTCTTCTTTTTTGAGATACATAGATGCACGGCGGTTTTTTTTGGTACAATCACAGTACAAGTTCACATGACAATAGGAGGAAACCGCTTGTTGAAATCAAAGGTCCATTTTTGGACGCTGCAAATTTTGCTCGTTTTGCTCATTATTTACGTATCAACGAAAGTCTCGTTTATTTTTCAGCCGTTTTTCGGTTTTATCACCACTCTGTTTTTTCCGATTTTGATCTCAGGCATTTTGTTTTTCATTTTTAATCCGATCGTGCGCCTGCTTGAGAAAAAAATCCCCCGGACATTGGCGATCCTGCTCATTTATCTCGTTTTCATAGGCCTGATTGCCTTTATGTTCACTGCCATCGGGCCGATTGTGGCTTCCCAGGTCACGGGGCTGATTAACAATTTCCCTGATTACATTCATCAGATTCAAGTCTTGACTGCGCAATTATCCCATTCCAAATGGTTTACGTGGATGATGACGCAGGATTATGTGTCGATAGAAAAAATCCAGCAGTCTCTGACGGGATTTTTACAAAGCCTTCCGCAAAATATTACGGCAAGCCTGTCGGCCGTGTTCGGCGTCGTTACGAATATCACGCTTGTCGTGATCACCGTTCCGTTCATTTTGTTTTATATGCTGAAGGACGGCCGGCGGTTTCCGCTCTTGGCGGTCAAAATCCTGCCTTCTTCCTACCGGGCGGAAGGTCGGAAAATATTTAACGACTTATATGTCACATTGGCCGCCTATTTCCAAGGCCAGCTGCTGATTTGTCTCTTTGTCGGAACGGCATGCTTTATCGGATATTGGATCATCGGCCTGCAGTATGCGTTAATTCTCGGGATGGTGATCGCCGTCACCAATATCATTCCGTACCTGGGGCCGTTTCTCGGGGCGGCGCCCGCGGTGATTATCGCGTTTATGGATTCGCCGGCTAAGGCGCTCTTTGCCGTTATTGTTGTCGTTGTCGTCCAGCAGCTTGACGGGAACCTGCTTTCTCCGCTTGTGATTGGGAAACGGCTGAATACCCACCCGCTCACCATTATTCTTCTGCTTATCGGAGCGGGCAGTTTCGGCGGCATTCTCGCAATGATTCTGGCCGTGCCGGTTTACGCAGTTTTAAAAGCTTTCGTCTTAAATATCGTCCGGCTTATCAAACTTCGTCAGCGGTCAAAGCTCGAAGACAGCCGCAAGCCGAAATAAAAACGGGCACAACTCCCGGTGCAGCGCATAAAATGCTGTAAAGAAAAGCGGAGGTGTGGGTATGCCTGCAATTGTAGGACCGATTTATATTATGAGTTTAGCCGGAGACGCTGCGGCGAGCTTCGGTGACGTGTTTGCCATTTCTCCCAAAGCCGTTGACCACTCAGGCGCGGGGGCAGGGGCGTTTCATTCCGGAGATTTTGTCAAAATTACTAATAAATTCAGCAAAACGCGCTTTGAAGACATCGATGTGTTTGACGAACCTGATTGGTTTAACGCGTGACAGCCTCCTTTTAGGAGGCTGTCGCTTTTTTGTAGTATAATAGAATCAGTCTTTATAAAAGGGGAATGTTTTATGAAAATCAGAAAAGCGAATATTACCGTGCAGTCCGGAATGATCGGTGATGTATATCTGCATGAAAATAAAAAAGAACAGCATACCCTTGTAGCCGTTCCGGAACTTGAGTGGAGCACGATCATTTCCTATGAGGAAGAGAAAAAGGCGCTGGCGCAGCGGCTTTTACAATCATTCAGCAAGCTGATTGAAGAAGAACCCGCCGGAGAGCTCGCCGGCAAGATCTCCCATTGGGTGGCTGAAATGTAACGAAAACGGTTTACCGCGTCCCGTCCGGGGCGATAATTGTAAAACAAGCTGGGAGGGACAGGCCGATGAGCGACAAAACGGTTGACCTTTATTTACAGCAGGGGATGTACGGCCCTCTGCAGACGAAACCGGATGAACGCCATTTATTTTTAGGCTCGCTGCGTGAAAGAGTCATCATTGCCCTGACGAAGGGACAGGTGCTGCAAAAGCAGCCGTATGAAGAAGTGAAACAGGCGCTGAAAAGCCGAAAAGACGCGGTGCTCTATATAAACGGAAGGCTCCCGTATCATGCTTATTCACCATATATGAAGCTTGCCGCACTTGCCGGTGTCCGAAGCTCCGTCATCTCGGACCTTCAATTCGAAACGCCGCTCGGCCTGGTTTTTGCCGCCGATTATGCCGTGAACCTTGACGGCATTTACGTGCAGGATGACATTTTTCAGCGCTCACTCCTGAAATCTTAAAAGGGCAAAACACCGTTTGTCATTTTACAATGCCAATTCACTTACAAGTGGAGATAGGATATAATGGTTTTCATATGAATGGCGGGGAGGCCGGCTATGAAAAAAGCATTTATATGCATTGATTATACGAATGATTTTGCAGCTGAGAACGGGGCATTAACTTGCGGAGAACCCGCGAGACAGATTGAAGATACGATTGTCAGTTTGACGCAAGCATTTATAGAAAACGGTGATTACGTTGTCTTTGCGGTAGATTCGCATGATGCAGACGATGACTTTCATCCCGAGACACACCTGTTTCCTCCGCATAATATTAACGGCACGGAGGGCAAAGAGCTGTACGGAAGGCTATCGCCTCTTTATGAGAAACATAAACACGCAAAAAACGTAAATTATATGGAAAAAACGAGATATTCTGCTTTTGCGGGAACGGATTTAGAGCTGAAACTGCGGGAACGGCAGATCACTGAGCTGCATCTTGCGGGCCTGTGCACCGACATCTGCGTTCTTCACACGGCGGTTGACGCCTACAACAAGGGCTTTCAGATCGTCATTCATCAAAACGCTGTGGCCAGCTTTAATCCGGAAGGGCATGAATGGGCCCTGTCCCATTTTAAGAACAGCATCGGAGCGCAAGTGGCAGAGTAAGGAAGGGGAAAACAATTTTGGTGGAGCATGGTTTTAAAGACGACAGTTTGTCTTTACATACAGATCTTTATCAAATTAATATGGCCGAAACGTACTGGAGAGACGGCATTCATGAGAAAAAAGCGATTTTTGAGCTTTTTTTCAGAAAGCTTCCCTTTGAAAACGGCTATGCGGTATTTGCGGGCTTAGAAAAAGCAATCGAATACTTGGAGAACTTCAAATTTACCGACAGCGATCTGAATTATTTAAAAACGGAATTGCACTATGCTGATGATTTCATTGATTATTTACGGGATCTTTCTTTTACCGGATCTCTTTACAGCATGAAAGAAGGCGAGCTCGTTTTTAACAACGAACCGATTATGCGGGTCGAAGCGCCCCTGATTGAAGCGCAGCTGATTGAGACGGCTCTGCTTAACATTGTGAATTACCAAACATTAATCGCCACGAAAGCGGCCCGCATTAAAGGCGTTGTCGGTGACGAAGACGCCCTCGAATTCGGAACGCGGCGCGCCCATGAAATGGATGCGGCCATGTGGGGAGCGAGAGCGGCTTTGATCGGCGGCTTCAGCGCGACGAGTAATGTAAGAGCCGGAAAGCGTTTTAATATACCGGTATCCGGCACGCACGCTCATGCGCTCGTACAAGCGTACCGCGATGAATATACGGCATTTAAGAAATATGCGGAGACCCACAAAGACTGCGTATTTCTCGTAGATACGTACGATACGATCCGTTCAGGCATGCCGAATGCGATTAAAGTCGCAAAGGAATTCGGCGACCGGATCAACTTCATCGGCATCCGCCTGGACAGCGGGGACTTGGCGTACCTGTCAAAAAAAGCGCGTGAAATGCTTGATGAAGCGGGTTTCACAGACGCAAAGGTCATTGCTTCAAGCGATCTTGATGAGCACACGATATTAAATCTGAAATCCCAAGGAGCGAAAATCGATACGTGGGGCATCGGCACGAAGCTGATTACCGCATACGATCAGCCGGCTCTCGGTGCGGTTTATAAGCTTGTCGCCATTGAAGAGGACGGCAAACTGACCGACACCATTAAAATTTCGTCAAACCCTGAAAAAGTGACAACGCCGGGAAGAAAGAGAGTATACCGGATTATCAACAAGCTGAATCACCACTCGGAAGGTGATTATATCGCGCTTTATGACGAGCGGGTAAATGATCAGAAACGCTTAAAAATGTTCCATCCCGTCCACACGTTCGTCAGCAAATTCGTCACTGATTTCTATGCGAAAGACTTGCATGAGCCGATCTTTGAAAACGGCGTTTTATGCTATGATAATCCCGAAATTACCGACATCCAGCAATACGTGCAGGATAACCTCAAACTTCTGTGGGAGGAATACAAACGGATCAGCAAGCCGGAAGAATATCCGGTCGATTTAAGCGAAGACTGCTGGAGCAACAAGATGCAGCGGATTCATGAAATCAAAAGCAAGCTGAAACGGGAACTTGAATAGAAAACAAAGCGGCCTTTCCTATCTCTGGAAAGGCTTTTTTGTTGTGATAATATTTTTCACATTTAGACAAATTTCGTCAAGTTATTTGATATACTTATGTTCGAAGGCCGCATCTAAGGGGGTAAATGAATGAAGGTGTTTGTTGCGAGACAGCCTATCTTCAACAGAAACGAACAGGTTGTTGCTTATGAACTTCTTTACCGGGAGAGCGAAGAGAACCGTTATTCGGCCGCGGACGGAGATAAAGCTACGACGGATCTCATTATTAACAGCTTTATCAACATCGGAATCGAAAAGCTGACTGAGGGGAAACGCTGCTTTGTGAATTTTACAGAAAGCCTGATGTTTTCAGATCTCCCTACCTCCTTTGATCCTGACCAGCTTATTATCGAAATTCTTGAGGACATACCGATCACTCCGGCACTCATCTCAAGATGCAGACAGCTGAAGAAATTAGGATATACATTAGCACTTGATGATTTTTACGCCATCAATCCGGAAAATGAAGAGTTAGTGGAACAGCTGATGAAATATATTGATATTTTAAAAATCGACTTTTTGCAATCCTCGCGTCTGGAGCGCAAAAAAATCATTCAGACGTACAGCTGTAAAAGTCTGATTTATTTAGCGGAGAAAGTGGAGACGAGAAAAGATTATAAACAGGCGGCCATAGACGGCTTTCACCTGTTTCAAGGATATTTTTTCAGTGAACCGCGTGTCATCAGCGGAAATGATCTGACGTTTCATTTTCATTCTTACTACCAGCTTTTAAGCGAATTAAACAATGACCAGCCTAATATACAGCGCGTGACGGAATACATAGAGCGTGACGTCAGCTTATCGTATCAGATTCTGCGTTTTTTAAACGGATCGCAAACAAGGCTGAAAAAAAAGATAGACAGCATCCAGCAGGCTATCATGATGCTCGGGCTGAATGAGATTAAGCGCTTGATTTACATTCTTTCATTCAGAGATTTAACGGCGAAAAGCCACTCAAGCCAAAAAGAAATCATTAAGATTTCCTTAATCAGGGCCAAACTGTGCGAACTGCTGGCGAAAAGAACCGGAAGGCCCCAGCCCTCTTCTTACATGCTGATCGGCATGTTTTCGCTCATCGATACGCTTCTCCACAGGGAACTGGAGGATATCATCAAAGAACTGCCTTTAATCGATGAAGTCGGACAGGCGCTGCTCGGTTATGAAAACGATTATTATCAGATGCTCGCGCTCGTCAAAGCCATTGAATGCAACAACTGGGACTGTGACGAGTGGGGAAAAGAACTGAACAAAGAAGAAGCGTATGAATGTTACTTACAGGCGATCGAATGGTGCCGGCAGCTGATCGATTGAGCCGCTTTAAGCCGACCACCTGAGGGCGATGATAAACCGGCTTTGCTCTCTGATCAGACTGACACGGATGCCGTCGGGATTATACGTCACGTCAAAGTCATTTTTGATGCCGGTCTGCTTAATGAGCCGCTTGACCGCTGCGGTGTCAGATGATTGCGCTGCGGTGAGGATGCTGCGCGCAAGCTCTTTTGACGCCGACAGCCGCGCAAGGAGCAGGCGCGCATCCTCCAGCATGCCCGCAGCTTCTTTTGCGGACGCTGTCAAAATATCTGCGTGAACCGGGGCACTGGGCGCTGGATGCCGGTATGGCGCGGCGAAAATAGGGCAGCATGGATACACATAATGCATACGGCGGCCTCCTTCCTGAGAAAACATTCGTTATACATGAGTATAGGCGGCGTGATAACGAGTTATGACATGCAAAAAGACCACAATGTGGGGTTGCGGTCTTTTCGGTGTTTGTCGGTGGTTATGCGACGCTGTTCGCCCATTCTGTTTTGAAATTGCGACGGCAGGGACTATAGTCCCTGCCGGTTTGTCGGAAAACCGTTGAAAAAACAGCAGAACCGCCAGATTGGTCTGCTTTATCCTAAACGTCTGCCATTATGGTAGTTATATAGTCCTGTTCGCTAAATGCCCTGTTCGGGACTATGGAATTACCATGGTTTGCGGTGTCACGCAGATACTTTTACACATACTTTTCGGTGAAAAATCCCGCAAAACCGTTTACACTATTAGTAACAGATCAAATACCTAGGACTCGTTCACCATACACAATTCATTGATCTTTCAAAAAAAGGAGTGTGGAAACGGTGGAAAACAAATTAGAAGAAGTAAAGCAATTATTATTCCGACTTGAAAATGATATCAGAGAAACAACCGACTCATTACGAAACATTAACAAAAGCATTGATCAGCTCGATAAATTCTCATATGCAATGAAAATTTCTTAAAAAGACTTGGAAACAAGTCTTTTTTTTGTGCATTTTTTATCCATTTCATGGATAAAGTATTATACGATTGTTAAAAAACAAAAAACCTGCTGTCTTTCATCACCTGCATTTAGTAAAATAGAATGGGAGGGTGAAGACAATTATTGAGCAAATGTGTTTAGATGCCGAAACGATTAAAGAGAAGATGAAGGAAATTGTTGGGGAGAAAATAAATAATCCACATTTAAAAGACACCCTTCAGACTTTTATAAATGAAAAAAATCATTTTGCTTTTGGTGTTCTTGCATTTAAGCATTATGTGGCTTTCGATGGTGAGCATTATTCGGATATTACGTTATTGGCTTCAGGAATTGAATTGTTAATTTTAGCTTTTGATATTTTTGACGATATAGAGGATGAAGATAACTTGGATAAGGAATGGATGAAGATAGATCAATCTATCTCTTTAAATGCAGCCACTTCTCTTTATTCAATAAGTCTTCAAGTGATTTGTGAGCTTAAAACGAACTCCGATTTTCCCCGGCTTGCTATGAAATATGCTTTAAATGCAATGCAAGGTCAGCATAATGACCTCGAAAATTTCCCCGAAACTGAAGACGAATGTCTTCAAATGATTAAACAAAAATCAGGCTCGCTTACTGCAATGTCAGCTGTATTAGGAACAATGCTTGCAAATGGGGAGTTTAACGAAGAAATTGAGAATTATTCTTATAAAATTGGAATTGTTAAACAGATTGAAAATGATTATTATGGTCTTTTTAATAAAAATCGTAGTGATATCAGAAAGGGAAGAAAAACATTAATTCTGTTGTATCTAAAGCGAAGATTTAATGCTGCTTCAGAAAAAATCTTGGATTTAATGAATGCAGAAGCAAGTTACCATTCATTCCTCATTGATAATAAAAAAAGCCTTGAAGACCTGCTATTTGATGCAGGAGTTAGCCAGTATGTTTCAATGTTAATTAAAATGTACGAGGAAGAAATTACGACAAGTATAAAAGATTTAAATATAATGTTAGAACTTTAATGGAGGAAATTACAGTGAAGCAAGATATCGTACATTATCTTATGGAAAATCCACTTGTACTTACAAAGTTAGCGTGTGGGGAAGCTAGTTTAATAGGAGTTCCGGATAAACTGTTACCTGCCATTGTTGAGATTTTTGAAAGAGACTTAAGTCAATCAAAAAAATGCAGGGGAATTTTTTGGGAACAATGATTGAGAGAGTGAGATCTATTGAAAAAATTCATTAGAAATTTTTCGATTGTATTGTTATTCGTCAGTCTCTTTTACGTCGCTCATATTATATATTTTACTCAAAACGGAATTTTGGTAGGAACCTATGTGGTTGAAAACAATAACCATGAATTGCAGGTTGTAAAACTCTCCAAGTCTACGTATGGTAAATATATGGGCTTAAAAGAGGGAGACAGGATAATTGAAATAAGCGGAAAAACACCGACAGAAGAGAATATAAGAGGTCAATATCTAGCGAAAGCTGAACATATGAAAATAATAAGGGGTAATAGTAAAATAGACTTACATAATACTGAGTTTATTTCCTTAAATAGCTCTTATAGTTTTTTTATCTATATTATCCCATGCATATTATTTGCTTTAAGCATGTTATGCATTTTTTATATTTATAAAGTTAACAGAGTAAAAGATACTTATTCAGCCTATATTTTGATTATTTTTTTATTGTGTACATCCATTGCATATTTAAGCGCAGGTGGAGTAACTAGAGGATATGAAATAAACAGATATATTAACCTTTTTACATTTTTGAACGTACCTGTATTATACTTTCACTTTTTGTATCAATACTTTAAAGAATTAAAATTGAAATTTTCAGCTGGTTATGTTGTGTCTACTCTCTATATATTGCCGGTTATTAATATAATAATCGAGATATTCCAGAAGCATTTTGCCTTCCAACTTGTTACGAATATTAATTTAGTAACATTTTTTTTGGAAATGATGGTCGTCTATACATCCATTATTTTTTATGGACTAGTCTACCGAAAAAAGGATCACTTTTATTTGCTGAAAGTGTTACTTATATCTAATACCATAGCCTTTTTTCCGTTTACAGTATTTTATATTATACCTGAGGTGTTGTTCGGACAGTATATTTATTCTGCTATAGTTACGGCACCATTTTTAATAATTATTCCATTAGCTTTAGTCTATCAATTCGTGGTCAATAAAATCTACGATATAGACTTCTTGTTGGGCAGAATCAGGTACTATGGTTTCCTTTCCATTATTCCGACTATTGGAGTTGTATGGCTGAATATATTATTCGACAGCAAGGGGAATAACTTTAACATTATTCAAATCACTGTATATGTATTTTTGATTTTTTTAGCGGTATTTTATATTAAGGAGTTATTAGACTACAAATTTCGCCTGAAACGTTTTTCAGAAAAATATAATTATCAAGACAGCATTTATAAATATACACAGCTTCTTAAAAGCGTATCAGCTTTAAATCAAGTGTTTATGAATTTGAAAAAGACTATTTTGGACGTCTTGCCTGTTAGTAAAGCTTATATATTTGAAATCAATTCTGACGGAGACATTCTGTATTTTGATAAACAGAACAGTGAACCGAACTGGCAGCCGTATAAAAAAGAATTTGATAAAGTCACATCAGAGATTGGCAAGATTTTTGAAGTAAATCAAGGTTTTCTGATGAAGATTGGAGAAAGAGGGGCAAACTCATACGTTCTGCTTTGTTTGTCGAGCATTAATACTCCGAGACTGACAAGAGATGAGATATCTTGGTTAAAGACATTGTCTTTTTATACAAGTGTTTCGATGGAAAACATATTGCAGATCGAAGAACTCATGAACCATTTACAAGACCTGAAACAACAAGGTTCAAACCCAGTTTGGCTCAAAAAGCTGATGTTTACAATCGAGGAAAAGCAGCGGTCGGATTTGGCCCGGGATCTGCATGATTCGGTGCTGCAGGACTTGATTTCTTTGAAGCGCCAGTGTGAGCTGTTTCTGGCCGATTTTAAGAAAGAGGAGCCCTGCCACATAGAGGTGCAGGACAAGCTTCATCAGATGAATGAGCAGATGTCGGATGTCATTTTGATGACCCGGGAGACGTGCCATGAGCTTCGGCCTCAGCTGCTGTATGATTTGGGTCTGGTCAAGGCGGTATCCAAGCTTGCCGCGCAGCAGCAGGAGCGTGCGCCGTTTCATATCCGTCTGAATACGGGCCGGTTTACGGCGGCGCTGGATTTGGATACGCAGCTGAATTTGTACCGCATTATTCAGGAATTTCTTTCGAACGCCATGAAGCATTCACAGGCGAATGAGGTGCTGATTATGCTGATCAGCATTCAAAATAAAGTGATTCTGCATTATGAAGACGACGGTGTCGGCTGCAATCAGGAAGAAGGCGGCGGACAGTCGATGAGCATGGGTCTTTCGGGT
This sequence comes from Bacillus sp. YH3-2-B2, assembly GCF_053663335.1. Lineage (NCBI taxonomy): Bacteria > Bacillati > Bacillota > Bacilli > Caryophanales > Bacillaceae > Bacillus > Bacillus sp. YH3-2-B2. The sequence goes on from NZ_JBSJQE010000002.1 coordinate 934,936, forward strand.
ATTAAGGAGCGCGTCCGTGCGCTTGACGGACGGATGAAAATCGACACAAGTGAAGGAAACGGTTTTAAAGCGGATATTGAAATGGAATTGTAACCAATTTATCACCAAATCGACTTGGCAGAAGCCAAGTCTTTTTAATAAAATGGAAATGAGTGAGTAAAAGGGAGGAAACCATGAAAAAGATACTAGTGATTGATGATCATCCGGCTGTCATGGAGGGCACCAAGACGATTCTGGAAACGGACACGAATCTTTCTGTCGATTGCCTTAGTCCTGATGCCAGTGAACAATTCGTTCTCCGGCATGATTTTTCAGCTTACGATCTCATATTAATGGATTTAAATCTGGGTGATGACATCAGCGGCATAGAGCTTTCCAAGAAAATCTTAAAAGAGAATCCTCTCTGCAAAATCATTGTCTACACAGGCTATGAGGTTGAAGATTATTTTGAAGAATCCATCCGCGCGGGCCTGCATGGCGCCATCAGCAAAACCGAATCTAAAGAGAAAATCATGCAATACATATATCACGTGCTCAACGGACAGATTTTAGTTGATTTCTCCTATTTCAAACAGCTGATGACCCAGCAAAAAACAAAAACGTCTTCTTCCCCTCAAAGTGAGCAGGATCGGTTAACTCCGAGAGAGCGCCATATTCTCCAAGAGGTCGAAAAAGGTTTGACCAATCAGGAAATCGCAGATGCGCTTCACTTAAGCAAGCGGTCGATTGAATACAGCCTGACATCCATTTTTAATAAGCTGAATGTCGGCTCCCGTACTGAAGCGGTGCTGATCGCCAAGTCAGATAACGTACTATAAATCTTGAAGGGAGAATGACCTATGAATCTGAACAATACATTGCTCGGCGCACTCGGTATTGAAATCACTGAAAACACGCCGGAGAGATGCGTGGCGGTGATGCCGGTGGATAAGAGGACGGTGCAGCCTTTCGGATATCTGCATGGGGGCGCGTCAGCAGCGCTGGCGGAGACTGTTGCAAGTGTCGGGGCCCAGCATTTTATCGACCGGTCGAAACAGGCGTGTGTCGGGCTTGAGATTAATGCCAATCATTTAAAGTCCGTGAAAGAGGGCGGAACGGTCACGGCGATAGCGGAACCCGTTCACACAGGCAGGGCAACCATTGTGTACGGGATTAACATTTTCGATGAACGAGAAAGGCTGATCTGTGTTTCCCGCTGCACGCTGGCTGTTATAACAAAATAAACAAACAGCCGGAACCCTGAATCGTCCGGCTGTTTGTTTTTACAAATATGAATCTTCTTTTCGTTTGATCACAAAGTTTCTGATCCCTTTGTAATCATCCTGAACGCTTCTTTTATCAAGCGCCGCTCCCGAATTGTACGCGGCCCTGCATATGAGGTGCGCTCCGACCGGCGCCGTCAGCAGGATAAAAATGATGCCGAGCAGTATTTTTACAGAAATTTCTCCGGTCAGCATCCACAAGTAGCCTAACACCCCGAGCAATACCAAATTAACGCCGAGTGTCGAGCCTTTTGAAGAGGCGTGGGCGCGCGTATACACATCAGGAAGCCTGAGTGTGCCGAAAGACGCGACCAGGCAGATCAGCGATCCCATCAGAATACAAACGGCGACAGCCCATTTAACGATTTCGATCATTTTCGATAATCTCTCCTTTCTCCAAAAACTTAGCAAAGGCAATCGTGCCGATAAACGATAAAATGCCAAGCAGCAGAATGATGTCCAAAAAGGCCGATGTGTTTAAGAGAATGGATACAAGCGCGGTCATGGCAATCAGATTAATGCCGATCCCATCAAGCGCGACGACCCGGTCCGGTATCGTTGGCCCTTTCATGACGCGAATGACGTACAGAAGAGTAGAAACCGCCATAATGCCGAGTGATAATTGCAGAATAAACGTAAACATCAGCGGCTCACCTCCTGAATGGCTTTCTCAAAAGAGACGCGGATGTCATGGATCGCTTTCTCCGCATCTTCAATGTCCATGGCGTGTATATAAAGAATCGACCGGTCATCGGAGATATCCATCACGAGCGTACCCGGTGTTAAAGTAATTAACAGCGAGAGCAGTGTGATCTCCCAATCCTCCGTCAATTCCGTCTTAAACGCGAAAATGCCCGGGCGGATGTTCAGTTTCGGCGCTATAACGGTTTTCAGCACGCTGACATTGGCCAAATATAATTCCTTTATAAAGATCATCGCCAGTCTGATGACTGACCATATTTTCCAAATGTAAAATGGCCGCGAGAAGAAGCGCCGGAAAAAAAACAGCGCCGCCAAGCCCGCGATAAATCCGGTTATAAAACCCGCCGTGCTGAGGCTGTTTGTGAGAAACATCCAGCAAACAGCGAGAAGAACATTTAATAAAAGTTGAAAAGCCATGCCATCTACTCCTTCAAAACAGCTTCAATGTATTTTTCCGGATTCAGCAGATTCTCAGCCGTCTGATTGACATACGGCGAAACCCATTCGGTTCCGAGCCCGAACAGAAGCGACAAAAGGAGAAAAGCGGCTGCCGGATAAAGAAGTCCTTTTGCGGACCGTCCGCCTGCGCCGGGGATTTCTTTTTCTTCCCCCCAAAAAGCCGTCGTAAAAACCTTCAGCACCGAATAGAGCACAAGCAGGCTTGATAAGAGAATCAATACGGAAAACAATGTTTCCCCCTTATCGAACCCGCCTTCCGCGATCTTCAGCTTGCCCACAAATCCGCTGAACGGCGGGATGCCGGCCAAAGATATGGCTGAAATAAAGAACATCCATCCTAAAACGGGATAACGGTTGATCAGTCCGCCCATTTTATGCAGGCTGGCAGTGCCTGTCAATGCGATAAGCGAGCCGGCAAGCATAAACAGCGCTCCTTTAATCAGCATATCGTGAATCAAGTAATAAACCGCTCCTTGAATGGAGGCCGGCGTGTTCATGGCAATGCCGAACAAAATCACGCCGACGGCTGTAATAATATTGTAGATGACGATTTTCATGACATCCGAAAAGGCGATAGATCCGATTACGCCGAATAGCACCGTCAGCATCGCAAGCCACATCATCAATTGGTGGGTAAAGCCCGTATCGTGAATAAAGATCAGGGTGAATACTCTTAAAATGGCATACAGGCCGACTTTCGTCAAAAGAGACCCGAATAAAGCTGAAATTGCAGCCGGCGGGGCGTAATAAGAGCCCGGCATCCAGAAATACAGCGGGAATATCCCGCCCTTTAAACCGAAAACGACGAGAAGAAGGACGCCGATCACGGTTATTAGCCCGGTCTGGCCCGATTCGCTTATTTTTACGCTTAGATCAGCCATATTCAGCGTGCCCGTCACCGCATATAAGTAACCGACGCCGATGACAAAAAACGCGGATGACACAATGTTAAACACGATATACTTCAATGATTCTCTTAATTGAATTTTCGTTCCGCCAAGCACGATCAGCATGTAGGACGCGATAAGCAGAAGCTCAAAAAAGACGTACATGTTGAACAGGTCACCCGTCAAAAACGCTCCGCTTACGCCGGCCAGAAGAAACTGCACCCCTGAATAATAGAAAGCGCGCTCCCTTTTTTCTCCGATGGAGCGGAAGGAGTACAGGATGACGAGCAGCCCGATTATGGCGGTTGTCAAAACAAGCAGTGCGGCGAGCTGATCCGCGGCGAGCACAATGCCGTACGGCGCTTTCCAGCCGCCGAGTGTCAGCGTCTGAATCCCGTGTGTGAAAACCGTCTGAACGAGAGCGGCGCTGATGACGATGGAGACACAGGAAGCGGCAGTGCTGAATATCCGCATCAGCATCACGTGCCTGTTCATAAAAATCAGCAGCACTGCGGCAAGCAGCGGCACCAGAATGGGCAATATCACAAAGTTATTCATGTTGATCATTTCCCCTCATTCGATCCATATCGTCCGTTTTCAGTTCCTGATAGGCGCGAAACGCCATCACAAGCAGGAAGGACGTGACGCCGAACGAAATAACGATCGCCGTCAGTATGAGTGCCTGCGGCAGCGGATCGACAAACGATGTGCTTTTTCCGCCCAGTATGGGAGGAGCGCCTTTTTTCAGTCCGCCCATGGTCAGGAGCAGCAAATGGACGCCGTGGCTCAAAAGCGCGGTGCCGATAATCACGCGCAGCAGACTTTTAGAAAGCAGCAGGTAGGTTGCCGCCATAAACAAAATACCGGCAATGACAGACATTAAGATTTCCACTATTCTTCCTCTCCAATCGTTTGAATAATGGTCATCGTCACGCCGACAACAACGAGATACACACCTAAATCAAACAAAGTGGCCGTCGCAAGCTCCGTATTCCCGAGCACCGGGAGATGAAAATGGCCGAATGTATGGGTGAGAAAGGGCGCTCCGAATAAGAACGAACCTGCACCCGTTGCAATCGCGATAAGCAGACCCGCGCCCGCCACATAAATAAAATTGACGGGCAAAATCGATTTGACGGTTTTTAAATCAAAGGCCAAAAGCAGCAGCACGATGGCCGAAGACGTAATCAGTCCGCCGACAAATCCTCCGCCGGGAGCGTTATGCCCCGATAAAAATAAATAGAAAGAGAAAAGCAGAATGATAAAAGATACAAGCTTCGTTGCCGTCTGAAGGATGATGTCGTTTGTTTTTTGCTGTCTCAACGCTCTTCTCCCTCCTCTTTTACTTTTGTTCTGATCATGCCGTAAATCCCGAGTGCGGCGATCGACAGCACCGTGATTTCAAACATCGTGTCAAATCCCCTGAAATCAACGAGGATGACGTTGACGATATTGTTTCCTCCCCCGAGCTTATGGCTGTAAGCGGTGAAAAAGGAGGAGATGCTGTCTTTTGTTTTTTCGCTGGAAGACGCGATTCCGAGCATTGTCACGATGACGCCGACACCGAGAGAAATGATAAAATTCGTCATCCGGAATGTTCTTGTCTTCTTTTTCCGCCGCATTTTCGGCAGATGGTAAAAACAAAGAAGAAACAAGGCGACGGATATCGTCTCAATGACGAGCTGCGTGAGCGCCAGATCGGGCGCTCTGAAAATCACAAAAAACAGCGCGAGTGTGTACCCGACAACACCGAGTGAGATAATGGCCGTCAGCCGCGATTTGGCGAACACAGTCGCAATCGTTGCGCTCACCATAACGAGGGACAGCACGATTTCATACAGGCCGATTTCAGCCATGCCTTTCGCTGTCATGGAAAAGCCGCCTTTCATGACGAACGACGCTCCGATGAGAATGATAAACGCCGCAAAAATATACAGCAGATAATCCCGCAAAAATCCGGTCATATAAGATGACGTCAGCTGGTAAGATCTTTTTTCCATACTGCCCGTCACCGCATCGTAAAGCTTGTTCAGCGTCAGTTTTTTCGGAAACAGACCGTACAGACGCTCCCATTTAGACAGCGTTACGTAACCGATCGTGCCGACAATGATGATGCCGAGGGTCATCATTACCTCAGCCGTCACCCCGTGCCACTGGGAAATATGGACATGGAATGTATCTCCGCCGGTTAACAGAGCCGGATAAATGGAGTTCATCGCCGGTTCAATCAGGCTGTAAGACAAAACGTTCGGGGCAAAAAACAGACTGACGGCGCAAGCGGCAAGAATCACCGGCGAAATCAGCATGCCGAGCGGAGCTTCATGCGGCGTCTTTTCAAGCTGAGCAGATTTACGCGCGCCGCTGAACGTTCTGAAAAACAGCTTCATGCTGTAGATGAAAGTGAAGACGCTCCCGATCCATGCGAGAACGGGGAACAGCACGCCCCACGTATCCAGGCTGAAAATATCTGCATGAGCAATCCGCAGCATACTTGTAAAGAACATTTCTTTACTTAAAAAGCCGTTAAACGGAGGGAGGCCGGCCATGGAAAACGTTCCGATCAGTGAAACGGTGAACGTTACCGGCATAAGCGCCATCAGGCCGCCGAGCCTGCGGATATCCCGCGTTCCCGTTTCATGGTCGATAATGCCGACCGCCATGAATAAACTTCCTTTAAAAGTAGCATGGTTAATTAAGTGAAACACAGCCGCGGTGACAGCCGCCGTAAAATACTCTGAATGCTGATAATGAAGCGCGGCGGCTCCTGCGCCGAGCATCGATACAATCATACCGAGCTGGCTGACTGTGGAAAATGCCAGAATCGCTTTTAAATCGGTTTGTTTAATCGCATTAAAGGAAGCCCATACCATCGTGATCAGACCGACTGAGGCAACCGTCCAAAACCAGACGGGTGAAAAAGCAAAAACCGGACTGAATCTGGCAATCAGATAAATACCCGCTTTCACCATTGTAGCCGAGTGCAGATAGGCGCTGACAGGAGTCGGCGCCTCCATGGCATCAGGCAGCCAGATATAAAACGGAAACTGCGCTGATTTCGTAAAGGCCCCCAATAACAGGAGAACCATCGCCGGAATAAAGAACGGATGGCCTGCGATAATATGCACCTGGTTGACCATTTCCCTGATACTGAAAGAATCCGTCATCAGATACAGCAGGATAAAGCCGCCGAGCATGCACAGCCCGCCGCCGACGGTAATCAGCAGTGATTTTTCCGCCCCGTAGCGTGATTTCTTCCGCTTATGCCAATACCCGATTAATAAGAAGGATGACAGGCTTGTCAGCTCCCAGAACATATAAAGCACGATGACGTTATCGACGAGCACAACGCCGAGCATCGCGCCCATAAACATCAGCAGGTACACATAAAAGGGGCCGAGCTTTTCTTTGTCCTTCGATAAGTAAAAAATACTGTAAAGCGTCACCAAAGAGCCGATGCCCGTAATCAATAAAGCGAATAACAGCCCGAGTCCGTCAATATAAACGGTATAGTTAATACCGAGGGACGGAATCCATTCGGCCGCATACCGGACGGTTTCCCCAGCCATTGTGACAGGGAGCTTGCTGATAAAGTAAACAAACAGCACAACGGGCACTATCAGCACAAACCAGCCTGTATGGACTTGTTTTACCCGTTTATAAAGAAAGGGAACGATAAATGCAAATAAAAAAGGCGCCAAAATCGCGAAATGTAACAGCTGCAACAGAAGACCTCCTTTGCTTGTTTTTTCATCAAGCAACTGCTTTATGTAAGAATGAATCAATCAATTCACGGTCATAGGACCCAGTACAAATTATATCGCACTTTTTTTTACCCTGCTACGGCATAATGTATTCCTCTTTGTGTTTTTGTGGTCTTTTGAACCCAAAATAAATTTATCAAATATCCGGATCTTTGTATATACATTTCTTTTTCAGATCAAGCTTTACAAAAGGAGCTGGTCAGATGAAGAGAAAGGCGGCGGCCTGTATTGGAATATTTTGTTCTATTATTGCAGGAACATTCATAGCGGATGATTTCTGCAAAACGCGGCAGCAGACGGAGGCAGATGATTGGGAGCGTTTTTTTCTCGGTGCGGAATACGCTGAAGACAAGCTGAGTGCGGCTGAATCAATGCAAACGCCGTTTCAGCCGCGTGAGTATATCAGAATCGTATATAGATGAAAAGAGTTCCGGCACCAAGGTGCGGAACTCTTTTTGTGTGGCAATCAGCGTTTTCCTTTAATATAAGGGATGCCGTTGGCTTTAGGCGCATCCGCTCGGCCGATGAAGCCGGCAAGCGCGAGAATGGTCAGAATGTAAGGAGCCATCAGCATGTATACATTCGGAATGTCTTTGAACAGGGGCAAAAGCGAGCCGATAATGCTCAAACTCTGCGCAAACCCGAAGAACAGCGCAGCCCCGAGCGCGCCGATCGGATGCCATTTGCCGAAAACAAGCGCGGCGAGAGCGATAAAGCCTTGCCCGGAAATGGTGGAGTGCGTGAAATCAAGCGCGATCGTGGAAGCATACACACCGCCGCCGAGCCCGCCGAACAGTCCGCTGATCATGACGCCGATATAGCGCATGCCGAACACGTTGATTCCCATCGTATCGGCCGCCATCGGATGTTCCCCGACAGAACGGATGCGGAGGCCGAACGGCGTTTTGAATAAAATAAACCAGGAAACAAAGGCCAGTACGATGGCTAAAATCGACGTATAATATACGTCAGAAAAGAAAATCTTTCCTAAAACCGGAATATCGCTTAACCCGGGAATGTTCGTTTTGTAAAAGGGCTCCGGGATTTTATCAGTCTGCGCTTTTCCGTAGATCAGCTTGACGATAAACAGTGTTGCTCCTAACGCGAGCATATTGATCGCCACACCGGTTACCGTCTGATCGGCGCGGAAAGAAACCGCGGCAGCCGCGTGGATCAGTGAGAACAGTCCGCCGGCAATCATAGCCGCAGCCAAGGCGAGCCACGGAGCGGCGGCGCCAAGCTCGCGTCCGAAAAATAAGTTGAACATGACGCTTGTAAAGGCGCCGATGATCATCAGTCCTTCAAGACCGATGTTGACAACCCCCGATCTTTCAGAAAACACGCCGCCGAGAGCGGTTAAAATAAGCGGAGCCGCATATACGAGTGTTGCCGGGACAATAATGGATAAAATCTGCAGGAAGTCCACTTACTTCGCCCCCTTTTTCTTCAATTTATCAAGGATGAGACGGATGGCGTAGCTTGCTGCCACAAACAAAATAATAATGGCGATGACGATGTCAACGACTTCAGAAGGCACCCCGGATTCAATCGGCATATTTAATGCCCCGACTTTAAGGCCGCCGAGAAGACATGCCGCCAGAACAACGCCGATTGCCGTGCTGCCGCCGAGAAGCGCAACCGCAATGCCGTCGAAGCCGACGCCGGTAAAGGCGCCCTTAACCGCCGCATATTGAAAGGTTCCGAGTCCTTCCATCGCGCCGGCAAGCCCTGCGAAGGCGCCGGAAATCATCATGGCGTACATCATATTTTTTCTGACGCTCATTCCGGCGTATTGTGCGGCGTGCTGGTTAAAGCCGACAGCCCGGAATTCAAATCCGCTTTTTGTTTTATGAATGATAAACCACATGAGGACTGCGGCAAACAGAGCGATCAGAATGCCCCAGTGAAGGCGGGAGTAATCTGTCAGCTGCTCTAAAAACGGCGAGCGGAGCGACGCGCTTTCATGAATTTTGTCTGTTTTGTCCCGGTGGTCCGTCATGACATCGGAAATGAGATAATTGGTTAAATGAAGAGCGATATAATTCATCATGATCGTGACAATCACTTCGTGGACAAAAAAACGGGCTTTTAAAAATCCGGGAATCAGGCCCCAAATGCCGCCCGCAGCCGCAGCCGCCAATAACGAAAGCGGAAGGTGGATGTAAGCGGGGGCGTCAAAGGAAGCGCCGACCCACACCGCGGCGGTCCAGCCGACAAGGAGCTGTCCTTCAACCCCGATATTAAACAGGCCGGTCCGAAATGCGAATGCCACGGCCAATCCGGACAAAATATATGGCGTAATCTGCCGGATCGATTCCCCGATGTAATACACTTCACCGAAAATGCCGCTCCAAAGAGCCGAATACCCGCTTACGACATTGTAGCCGCTGGCGAGCATGATGACCGCACCCGCAGCTAACCCAAGGATGATCGCAATCAGCGGCACAGCCAGATGAGAAAGTCGATTAATCATGTGTTTTCCCCGCCTCCATTTGCTTACTTCCCGCCATTAAAAGTCCGAGCTCCTGCTCGTTTGTTTCAAGCGGATTGACGTTTGCGATGATGCTGCCTTCAAAGATGACGGCGATGCGATCGCTGAGATTCATTATTTCATCAAGTTCAAAAGATAACAGAAGCACCGCTTTACCGGCATCACGCTGCTCAATGAGCTTTTTATGGACGAATTCAATCGCGCCGACATCGAGTCCCCGCGTCGGCTGGGCCGCAATTAAAAGATCCGGATTTCTGTCCACTTCCCGGCCGATAATGGCCTTTTGCTGATTCCCCCCGGAGAGAGCGCGCGCAGGCGTATATTCATCAGGTGTTCTGACATCGTATTCTTCAATCAGGCTTCGCGCTTTGTCATAAATCGTGTGTTTATTTAATATGCCGAAAGAAGAGTAGGGCTTTTGGTAATAACTTTGCAGCACGATATTTTCTCCGATCGGAAAATCAAGGACGAGCCCGTGTTTATGCCTGTCCTGCGGAATATGCCCGATGCCGGCTTCAGTGACTTTCCTGGGCGGCATGTTTTGGAGCTGTTTGCCGTTTAACATGATCGTGCCGGCATTTGTTTTTCTGAGACCTGTAATGGCTTCAATTAATTCAGACTGGCCGTTTCCGTCAACGCCCGCAATGCCGACGATTTCACCGGCTCTGACAGAGAGGGAGAGCTGTTTGACCGCCTCAACGCCGCGCGCGTCTTTCACCGTTACATCAGAAAGCGAAAGCACTTCCTGTTTTGGTTCGGCCGGCTGTTTATCCGTCTTGAATGACACTTCGCGTCCGACCATAAGGCTTGCCAGTTCATCTTGATCCGTATGTGCGACATCAAGTGTTGTAATGCCTTTTCCTTTCCGGATGATGGTGACACGGTCGCAGACTTCCATAATCTCTTTTAATTTGTGGGTGATGAGGATAATTGATTTTCCTTCATTGACAAGATTTTTCATAATCTGAATCAGTTCTTGAATTTCGTGCGGAGTCAGCACCGCGGTCGGCTCGTCAAAAATGAGAATGTCGGCGCCCCGGTAGAGGGTCTTTAATATTTCCGCCCGCTGCTGCATACCGACGGAGATATCGGCAACTTTGGCTTCAGGATCAATGTGCAGGCCGTAACGGTCGGAAATATCACGCACGTCCCGGGCGGCGCGCTGTCTGTCAATTCGGCCGAAAGTTTTCGGCTCTTTTCCGAGAATGATATTTTCTGAGACGGTGAAGGTATCCACAAGCATAAAATGCTGGTGCACCATCCCGATGCCGAGATCGTTGGCTTTGTTCGGGCTGTTGATGTGAACGCGTTCGCCACGCACCCGGATCTCGCCTTTTTCCGGCTGATACAGGCCGAATAAAACGTTCATGAGTGTCGATTTTCCGGCGCCGTTTTCACCGAGAAGGGCGTGTATTTCGCCTTTTTTCACTTGAAGCGTGACGTCATCATTGGCGACGATTCCGGGAAATTCCTTGCGTATATTAAGCATTTCAATGATATAATCCACCGATTTGTCGCTCCTTTTCAGAGATACTTTGATGAGAAAGAGCTTGGCAAAAGAAAAGCTGCAAGAGATGCAGCTTTTCCTTCACCGCTCTTTTCAAAAAAGAGAGGGGATAAGCACGGAAGTCTCCTTATCCCCTGGTTCTTACTCAGCCTTGAAGGATTTCAATTCTTTTTCAGTTGAAGGGATCTCGAGTCCGTCCGCGATTTTCTTCTTCCAATCGTCTGTTGCTTTGATGACATCGTCAGAAAGGTTCTCCTTATGATCCGAGATGCCGACTGCATCTTGCGCCAAACCGTATGTTAATGTTTTGCCGCCCGGGAATTTACCGTCACTCGCTTTTTTCGTTAAGTCCTCCACGGCAGTATCCACTTTTTTGACCATTGATGTGAGAGTGACATTGTCTTTTGTGCCTTTGACTTGGCCTTCCGCGTACTGGTCTTTATCAACACCGATAACCCATACGTTCCGCTTCGGATCTTCTTTTTTCAGATTTTTCGCTTCTGTGAAGACGCCCGTTCCCGTTGCGCCGGCCGCGTGATAAATGACGTCAACGCCTGATTTGTACATGCTTTCAGCCGTCGCCTTGCCGACATCGGCTTTGTCAAACCCGCCCGCATATTTCACTTCGACGGTCGCTTTCGGATTTGCGGCTTGTACACCCGCGCGGAAGCCGATTTCGAATTTTTTGATCAATTCAGACTCCATTCCGCCCACGAATCCGACTTTTCCCGTTTTGCTCGATAGCGCAGCGGCCGCTCCCACGAGGAATGAGCCTTCCTGCTCTTTAAATGTAAGGCTCGCCACGTTGTCTTTTTTGACAACGGCATCAATGATCGCAAAATTTGTGTCTTTGCGCTGATCGGCGATTTCGCTGATGGAATCCTGCATCAGATACCCGACGCCGTAAATCAGGTCAAAGTGTTCCCGCGCTAATTTATTTAAGTTCGTTGTATAATCTGCATCTGATTTTGATTGAAGATAGTCAAAACCGCTTTTGCCTTTTGTAAGCCCGTTGTCTTTTCCGAATGCCTGGATGCCTTCCCAGGCGGACTGGTTAAATGATTTGTCATCAACACCGCCGATATCCGTTACCATGCCGACGGTAAAGTTTTTGCTGCCGGAGCCGTTTGCTTTGTCACTTGAACCGCATGCGCTTAATATGGTTCCGGCCGCTGCGATGAGCGCCATCGCCATTCCGATTTTGCGTTTTTTCAAAGATATAACCCCCCTGTAAAATATGGCTGTGCCGTTCAATTCAGACTTGAGTCCCCGTGCCGGATGCAGAATCGAAAAAACTTTCTGATAATAATGATGAGACGTCTCTTTTTTTCCCGCCTTGAGCGGCTGTCTCTTCCGGGTTCGGGACTTATGACTTATCTGAAAAGATCTGCTAACCAATCATAATTTATCATTTTACCCGCCATAAATAAATAGAAATTTGCTTATTTTTTAAAAAATATCAATTTTATGAATCGGCTTCCTCATCTGGTTAAAACAGAGGAGGATCAGCCGGGTCATTATCCTTATATAGCATATCAAAAAGGAATCTCAAGCCTTTTGTCACGGGATATGACAGTAAAAAAGCACCGTTCACAGCGAAACGGCGCTTTTTGACATTATAAATATTGTTTGATGCTGCTGACATTGCCGGTGTTGATATGATATTGAAAGACGGGTCTGCCGATCGTGCCGTACGCCATCTCTACATTCAGCACTTGTATGTCTTCCAGAAATTTAAGGTATTTCCGGATGGAGACTTGCGAGATTTCAGTATGCTTGGCGAGATCTTCCGTGGTAAAAGAGCCGTCGCCGAAAGACTCAATGCTCGCCCAGATGAGTTTAAGCGTGCTCTTTGTCAATCCCTTCGGAAGGTGAACCTTTTCCGCCGCTTCTTTCTTTTGAAAAAGCTCGGCATCCAATTCTTTCTGTGTCATGCTTCTGTGTGATTGATAAACTTTCTGCTTGCGTCTGTAGTCGGAAAGAGCGGTTTGAAAGCGGTCAAATTCAAATGGTTTGATTAAATAATCGACGGCGCCGTACCGAAGCGTTTTTTTAATGACGTCCAGCTCGCTTGCGGCCGAAATGACGATGACATCAACCGATTCATTCTGCTTGCGGATTTCCGTTAAAAGCTCAAGCCCGTTTTTTCCCGGCATGTAAATGTCAAGAAGGATGAGATCGATATGATGCTCGCTCAGCACGTGCAGCGCGCTTTGAAAGGATGATGCGATCCCTTTCAGCTGAAATCCTTCAATCTGGCTGAGATAGCGTTTATTTAATTCACCCACCATGGGGTCGTCTTCAACTATGAGTACATTAATCATCATTTTCCTCCTTCGGTTCATACGGAATGCGAAGACTGAAAGTCGTTCCTTCATTCTTTTCACTTGTCACAATCATATGGCCTTTTAAATTTTCTGTTGCCTGCTGGGTGAAATAGAGGCCGAACCCCCGGTTTGTCCCTTTCGTGGAATAACCTTGTTCAAAAATACGGGCTTGGTCTGCCGCAGACATTCCGGCTCCCGTATCCGTAATCTCTATATCAAGCTGGCGATCCTGAAACCGCATCGAGCACGTAATGTTTTTTTTCGGCATCTGCGCCACCGCGTCGAGCGCGTTGTTTAACAGGTTTCCGATAATCGTAATGAGCTCATGGATGACGGCCGGATCCGCCGCATTCGGAATCAGGCTGCCGAGCTGAATGTCCAGATCAGCGCCCTGCTCGCGTATGTAGCTTTGTTTTCCCAGAAGAAATCCTGCGAGAACCGGACTTTTGACATCACTTATAATCTCGCTTGTTTCCGTCTTCTGCTGAATGGCAATGTCTTTAATGTAAGTGCCGAGATCATCGTATTCTTTTAACTGGACAAGCCCTAAAATGACATGAAGCTTATTCATGAATTCATGAGACTGGGCTCTCAATGCGTTTGCATACATTTTAACACCGGACAGCTGTTCTGCTAAATGTTTGACCTCCGTTTTGTCCCTGAACGTGGCGATCGCTCCCACGGTTTGTCCTTTCAGATGAATCGGAACTTCATTAAAGACCAGCTCAAGTCCGTTAATGCGGATATCCCTGTCCTGAAGCGGTTTTTTCGTTTCAATCACCTGTTTCAGCCGGCTTTTCGGGAGAATATCGTTCACATCTTGATCGACCGGATTAGTCGGAATACCCATTTTAATAAAAAGCCGTTTCGCTTCCGCATTGGCAAGCTTAATTTTTCCCCGCGCGTCAACCGCCAGGATGCCTTCCTTCGTTGATTCGAGCATGGCGCTCCGCTCTTCCAGGAGGGTGGCGATTTCATAAGGCTCAAGACCGTACATAATGTTTTTGACGGTGCGGGCGACAATCACGGCTCCGATGACGCCGACAAAAATACTTACGCAGATGATGAAATAAAGCGGTCTCAAACTGTGGCTGACGACATCCTGTATTTTGTTAAGCGAAATTCCGACCGAAACGACGCCCACTTGTTTTTTATCTTTTCCATAGATCGGTACGAAGGCTCTCATGGATTTTCCGAGAGTGCCCGCTGATGTGCTCGTTTTGATATGGCCGTGCATTGCCGGCTGTTCGTCTCCGCCGGTGAATTTCTTCCCGATTTTATTTGCGTCGGGGTGGGTGAGGCGGATGCTGTTCATATCCATCACCACGACAAATTCGGTTCCTGTCGTATGCTGGACATCCAGTGTATAATTCCGGAGCTCTTTCAGCCCTTTTCTTGTTTGCAATGCCTGCGCGACACTCGGTGTTTCCGCGACCAGCTTTGCGGTGCGCAGCGCGGTTGTCCGTTCTTCTTCTTTCACGCGGTCTGCGGTCTGGACGCTGATCGTGAAAAAGGTGATACAAAGTGCGATAAGGACGACAATACAGACGAATATCGTTAATCGGGTTTGCAATTTTAATGTTTTTTTCATAACAGCCTTCCTTACGTTTATCATTCCCGCGTTCTACTTTACTCCGAAAAAGCCGGTTTGTGAAGATCAGGCCCTTATTTCGTAAAAGTGAGGAAAAATGGAATTTTTTATCTTGTCAATGTGTTTTAAGTCCTCCATAATAAGTGAGGTAGATTACAGAAAGGGACTTTTTATATGAAAAATACTTATTGGACGGGTTATTTTCCGCTCGTTGCGATTCTGCTTTTTAGTTCGTCATTATCCATTTCTACCTCGCTTTATGTCATGAAGATACTTCAGACGCTCGGCATGTATCAGGGGATGCTGGATTATTTCTCTGAGAAAGGGATCAGACTGGCGCTTTTTGCAGCGTTCGCCCTTGTGTATTTTATGCTTTTTTCGGCTTTGAAGCTGATTGCAAACACAGTGACAGAGCTGTCTCTTTTGTTTTTCACAAATGACCCTGAAGGGGACAATCTGAAAAAAATCAGATTAGGCTCTTTAATTTATGTAGGCGGAGGAATTCTTTCCTTTGCGCTCGTGCAGAATGGTTTTTGGATTGCGGCGTTATTTGCCGTTGTTACGCTCGTTTATTTGATTTTCATGGTGTACAGAATCTATTCGACCCTCTCGATCGTTTCGCTGATCGGTTTTATATTGCTTGAGATTCTGTTTTGGTTTACTTTTGTTATCGGTATTTTGTACATCTTTATCAAGCTTTATAATAGCATAATGGCTAGCTTACCTGTGTAAGCTAGCCATTTTTGTTAAGACAGAAATCTGTTTTTGATCTCAGGGGAGGGGAGCATGCATGCTTCCCTTTTTCCGAACCATTTGTAACGGCGCCGGGCGATGAAAGAATAGGCTCTGTCCCTGAGGGGGCGGGGCACTGCGAAAAAAATCGCTGACAGCCGCCAGGCTCCGCGGAGATGACGGGAAACCTTTAACACGGCTGCGGATTTTTTGTATATCCGCCCGTTTTCGATGAAAATCATGCTGTCAAATTGTTCTGTCGGAAGTCCTTCTGATGCCAAAAGCTCCCGGGCGGTATCTGATTGCAATGAAGCAAATGAGATTTTGCCGGCCGGATCGCGTTTAATGATGAATTGAACGGCGCCGCTGCATAAGTTGCAGACACCGTCAAACAAAAGCACGCGGTCCGGAAGCTGAGCTGGTTTCAAAGCGGATCCCCTCCGTTATCTTTAATAAGCTGCCTGCAGCGTGTTTTTCCAGATCGAAAGCTGAGGGCTTGCGTCATGAAGGTATTCGACGCTTGACGGTGTATCCTTGCCGACCCATACCCCCATCGTATAAGCATCCGTCAGGCCGACAAACCACATATCGTGATAGTCATTTGACGTTCCTGATTTTCCGCCGACGTACGGAGCTTTAAAGTTCGCTTTCTTTCCTGTTCCGCTTTTGACGACGGCTTTCATCATTTCTTTGATCTGCATGTTGGTCCGCACGCTGAATACCTGCGCCGGCTCATCTTTCCATTTTAATATCGTTTTTCCTTTTAAATCAGTCACTTTTGTAATCGCGTGACTCGGCGTATAAACGCCGTTGTTGCCGAACGTGGTGTACGCATTGGTCATTTCAAGCGGCGTCATGCCGTTTGTAAAACCGCCCAGCGCCGCAGGCAGACGGTAATCCGCGCTGACCAGCTTCGCGAAATGAAACGGTTCAAGGTAGCTGAACGCCTTATTGACGCCGACGCGGTCCATGATTCTGATGGCCGGTGTGTTGTACGAGTATTTAAACGCCGTTTCCAGCGTAACCGTGCCGTACGTGCGGTTATTATAGTTCTGCGGGCAGTAATCCGCACTGCAGAATTTGCTTGCGTCAATCTTGCTGTGTGGCGTTGCGCCGGTCTTTTCAATGTAAGGTCCGTAATCAAGCAGCGGCTTAATGGATGAACCGGGCTGTCTGTATGCTTGATAGGCGCGGTTGAAATCATATTTATGATAATCTTTCCCGCCTGAAAGCGCGATAATCTGATGTGTCTGATGATTAATCACGGCCGCTCCGCCCTGGACGCCTGCATACGGCAGATTTTGATTCACTTGGGCGACGACCTGGTTTTGCATATACGGATTCAGCGCCGTATAAATCTTCACGCCGTCTTTTAACAATGTGCTGACTCTGTCGGAAAGCTCACTCTGTATTTTTTGTTTCGCCTTTCCGGAAGCTTTTTCAAGACGTTTGTCATAGCCTTCGGATGAGGAAACAAGCTGTGTGAATTCATCATTTACATAGGAAACATAGTCAGGATATTTATTTGTTTTTTCGTTTATATCAAGCTTGATCTTTTCCTTTTCGGCTTTTTTCAGCTGTTTCCCGGATATAACGCCTGCTTTTTTCAATCCGTTAAGCAATCTGACTTGTCGTTTTTTCGTATAATCAAAATGCTTGAGAGGATCATATAATGTAGGGTTATTAGGAATGGCGCAGATAAAGGCCATCTCTCCCAAAGTGAGAGATTTCAGCGGTTTGCTGAAATAAAATTGTGCCGCTGAACCGACACCGTATACGCCGTTATTAAAATAAATTGTATTTAAGTAGCCTTCTAAAATCTCATCTTTGCTGTATTTTTTCTCAAGCTGATAGGAATAGGCCAGCTCCGTCAATTTTCGGCTGAAGGTGCGTTCATGGCTTAAATACACATTCCTTGCCAGCTGCTGGGTGATGGTGCTGGCGCCCTGGTCAATTTTATGATCTTTGAAATTGGAGGCGGCCGCCCTGACCATCCCCATAAAGTCAAACCCTTTATGCTCATAAAAATGGCGGTCTTCAGAGGTTAAAAACAGCTGTTTTACCTCATTCGGTATTTTATTAAAGGGCACGATCACGCGGTTCTCATGATCGCTGACAATCTCAGAAACAAGGCTTCCGTCCCTGTCATACATGTAACTGTTTTGAACCAGGTTGATCGCTTTTAAGTCAATATGTTTATCGAGCACCTGATCAAAAGGCTTGATTTGTTTTACCTCTTTGCCGGAAGCAATAACTGTAAATGCACACAACGGGATAATGCCGAGCAGCAAAATCCATCCGATTATTTTACGTACCATGGTCACTCTCTTTTCTCCTGATTTCTAGCCATATCGTATCATTCTTTTAAGAATACGAGAAGGTTAAATTTAGAAGAAATCGTGATCGCTGCCGGTCAGCCCGCATTTGACGCTGTATCCTTTTGCAGATGTCCCGCCATCCATAAAAGCCCCGCGCCTATTAAAAAGAGAAAGGCGGTGACGTAGAAAGCAGCCGAAATAGAAAAACCGCTTGAGACCGCACCTCCGAGCAGAGGGCCGAGCACGTTTCCGAGAAAACGAAAGCTGACGTTATAGCCGAGCACCTCTCCCTGGATGCTGCCCGGCGCCCTGACGCGGATCGCGGCCGTAATGCAGGGGAGCGTGCCGCCCATGACCATGCCGAACAGAAATCTGAAGACTAACAGAATGGAGAGGGAGGAGGCGAGCGCCTGCGGAATAAAAAACACCGCTGATGCAATCAAAAGCACGATTAAGATCCGGCTGTGGCCGAAGCGGTCGCCGAAGTCCCCCCATTTCCGGGCAAGCAATAAGCTTCCGAGTCCGGTCGCTGAAAACGCCATTCCGGAGAAAAAGGCTAAATTAACAGGTCCGTGCAGCTCATTGACATATAAAGCGAGCAGCGGCTGGATGCTGAAATTGCCGGTCTGCACGATCATGGTAAGCACCATCATCGCCCAAAGCGCGGGCTGGTGAAAAATATAGGAGAGCACCTGTTTTCTGGAATAGGTTTTCCGCTTGTTTTGTTTCTCGCCGAGCGGCTGCTCATTCACCTGAAATAAAACGAGAAGCACGGATACGAAAATAACAAAAGACGTAATAAAAAATGTGTACGTAAACCCGAAGCTGTCAGCGAGCAGCCCGCCCAGCATCGGTCCGAATAAAGTGCCTGACACCTGACCCATCTGCAGTGTGCCGAGCGTTTTCCCGGCAGTCTCTTTCGGCGTCTGCGCCGAAATCATGGCAAGCGATGTCGGAACAAAGCCTGTTACAAGGCCCATAAGCAGCCGCAGGACAAACAGCTGATAAACCGATGTCACAAACCCCATCAATAAAATGCTGACGGCAATGCCGGTGCCTGTGATCAAGAGAATTTTTTTGTAGCCGCGCTTATCGCCGAATCTGCCCCAAAACGGGGAAATCACAAACGCCATTAAAAACGTGACGCCGAACACATACCCGCTCCATCTCTGCACATACCCGCCCGAATGGGGGCTGATCGTTTCGATATATAACGAAAGAAACGGAACAATCATGGTCATGCTGGCGGAAATAAAGAAATTTGTAATCCAAATGACGACGAAGTTCTTCTTACGGACAGAAATAACATCACCTTCTTTAATTTTCGTGTGTCTAATCATTAGTATATAGGAATGAATCCGGTATTTGTATTTTCGATGCGGATATAGGAAAATTCATTATTTTTAGAAAATGAAGAAAGTTTCAGAGGGGAAACTGATATACTATCATAAAATATCATTTTTGATCGGAGGAAAGGCAGGTGTAAAAAAGTGGATCAGCGCAGTCTGCTCATTATTGATTTTGAATTTACGATGCCTGACGGAAAATACAGCCCGCAAAATTTCTTTCCTGAGATTATTGAAGCGGGGATTGTCAAGACGGTGAATGATGAAGTGACTGAAACGTTTTCGAGTTATATCAAACCGAAAAAATTTCCAAAGCTGACGAAACGATGCAAAACCTTTCTGAACATCACCCAAAAAGACGTGGACGGCGGAATCACGTTTAATGAATTCATCCGCAAATTAAATGAGCTTGATCCTGATAAAAACTGCACGATCGTCACCTGGGGCAATATGGATATGAAAGTGTTAAAGCAAAATTGCATGTTTAACCACATCCCTTTTCCGTTCAAAGGAGAACTTCGGGATCTGTCCCTTGAATACAAAAACTTCTTCGGCGACAGAACATTGACCGGCCTTTGGAAAGCGGCGGAAGAGTATGGCGATAAAGGAACGGGCACACATCACAAAGCGCTGGATGATGCGCGGACGACATACAAATTATTCAAGCTTGTCGAGCGGGATAAACAATATCTTGAAAAACCGAAACCTCCGACGATCGGTGATCGCGTCGATCTGACTGAACTGTTTCGCCGGGCCACATAAAAAAACCCAATCATGCCGACTGGGTCAAGTTCTTTTAAAATAGTCACGCTCTAACGCGGCCAAGTTGGCGAGCGAACGTTCCGCCCATTCTGAGCCGTCCGCTGTAAGCTGATCTTTCAGCCGGGCAGACGCCGCTTGTAAGGAAGCCGTATAATCAGGAACTTCGCCATCAAACGGTTTGACCATCTGATGCGGTATGTTTGTCTGTTCCCCGAATGCAAGCGCTCTTCTTTCATGAAAGAACGGAACATCCGCCTGCTTCGGATGATGAAGATCTCCTTGAGCGGGATGCGTCAGAACGGCTTTAATTTTCACTAAATAGTGATTGGGCCTGACGTCTGTCACTTCCCCTATGTATGCTCCTGTTTTATAAAACCCTTTTACGATTGTGCCGATTTCAAACGAATTCATAGCGTTCACCTCTCTCTAGTTATTCTATAAAAGATCAACGCGATTGGCTAGTGAACAGCTGCCGGAAGCCTGACTGAAGCCGTTGTGCCCGAGTACTCGCCGCTGGTGAAATAGACGGAGCCTTCATGATGCTGAATAATCGAGAATGTCACGGTAAGCCCGAGCCCGGTGCCGTTCGTTTTCAGCGTATAATACGGTTTGCCGAGTTTCTGCAGTTCTTCATCGGACATGCCGATTCCGTTATCCGTAATCTGAATGAGAATCATCTCTTCCTGTTTTTGGACGGAGACCTCGATTCGGCCGTTTTCAGAGGGCACGGCTTCAATACTGTTTTTAATCAGATTAATGAAGGCCTGTTTCAGTTTTTTTACATCGCCGAACACATATAAATCAGGCTCGCTTTGAACAGTCACGGTCACCGATTTAAAATTGGCATAAGACTCCATTAAGGAACCTGTTTCCTTTACGAGCAGAGAAATATCAAACTTTTCTTTTTCATAGTCATCCTGCTTCGCCATATCAAGATAATTCGTAATGATCGTCTGAGCCCGGTCGAGTTCGGACAGCACAAGTTTCTGATATCCGGAGTGGGATTTGTCCTGAAGCTGCTCGCCGCTGAACAGCAGCTGCACAAAACCTCTGACGACCGTAAGCGGATTGCGGACTTCATGGGCGACGCTTGCCGCAAGCTCGCTGACGACGGCCATTTTTTCTGAGTTAATCAGCCTTGCCCGCATGGACGCATTCTCATCGATGATCTCAATCAAATAAATGCACAGCAAAAGGGCGCTGACTTGAAAAAAAACGGATACTGCCGCCTCATAATAAACGGAAGATAGATTTTGAAAATTGAAAATATTGGTCGCGGAATAGATGAAGACAGATGCGGTTAATAAGGCGGTTTCAGTGCAGCCGATGAGAAGAGCGAAAAGCAGTTTCTTCCGCTTTGAGAAAAAAGGCCATTTCGTTTGGAGCTGGATAGGGATGATGATTAAAAAAGGAATTAAGGATAAGAAAAAAAGAGCGGAAGGTTCAAACCATATGAGCTGAAAAAAAACGGATGCCGCCCCTGCGGCAAGTCCTGCTGCGGTACCGGAATAAAGCAGGCAGACGATAATGGGAATCAGCTGCAAACCGTAACGGACGGAATGAAGCTCCTGAATGGGAAAAGCCGTACATAATAATGAAGATGACGCTGCAAATACGGCGACCAGCAGGCGGTTCGCTCTCGGTACAAGCAAATCGGGCTTGCTGAGCCAGAAGACTTGATAAAGAAAAATAGGGAATAAAATAAAAGAGAAGTGAAGCAGGTAATCCTTTACAATCTCCATTTATGCGAAATCCTTTCCTATGTAAATATGAATCTATTATAACATCTTTACCGGCAAAAAAAGTATATATTTCTCTAAAGCGAACGCCCTTATCTCGTCTGATAAAGGCGTTCTTTCCGCTGCTAAGCGAGCGCTGCTTTCATTCTCTCAAGCCCTTCTTTTACGGCGGCGGCTGAACAGCCGACATTAAGTCTCATAAATCCTTCGCCGCCCGGTCCGTATTTCGTTCCCGGCTCTAATATGATTTTCCCTTTTTTGAGCATTCTTTCTTTGAGCTCGGCATCCGAAAATCCGTATCCGCTGAAATCCATCCAGATCAAATAGGAAGCGTCAGGTTTCATCATGCGGACTTTCGGCAATTCTTTTCTTAAAAAGTCCTCAGCCAATTTCATATTCCCTTCAATGTAAGGAATCAGCGCGTCAAGCCAAGGGCCTCCCTTTGTATAAGCCGCTTCGATTGCTGCAACCGCAAATGTGTTGAGGCTGGAAATCCCGTTCTGATGCAATGCGGCGGAGAATTTCGCCCGCTTATAACGGTCGGGAATGATAATGGCGGATGCCTGAATGCCGGCAATATTAAACGTCTTGCTCGGCGCGACACAAGTAACGGAAATCCGCGCAAACTCCTCAGACAGAGAAGCAAAAGGCGTATGCGGCTTTCCGTACAGCATCAAGTCGGAATGTATCTCGTCAGAAACGACGGTGACGTTATGGGCGGCGCACAGCGATCCGAGCTTCATAAGCTCATCCCGGCTCCACGCTCTGCCGGACGGATTGTGGGGATTACAAAGAATCATCAGCTTGACCTCAGAATCGTTCAGCTTTTTCTCAAGATCCTCAAAATCCATGCAGTAGACGCCGTTTTCTTCCCGTAATGGGTTATGTAAAACCTGCCGTTTGTTTTCCTTGATCATCTGATAAAAAGGCGTATACACCGGTGATTGAATCAACACCTGATCGCCCGGTTCGGTAAAGGCTTGTACTGCCATGCTGATTGCCGTGACAACTCCGGGACTGAACGTGATGCTTGCGGGATCGGGCCGGTAGCCGTGCCGTGTCTCAAGCCATGAAGCGACAGCTTCTCTTGTGTTTTCGTCAGGAGACGTATAACCGAATATGCCGTGGTCAAGGCGGGCTTTTAAGGCGTCAGTGACCGCTTCGGGAGCGCGGAAATCCATATCGGCAACCCACATCGGAAGTGCATCCGATACGCCGAATAACGCTTCCGCCTTGTCCCATTTCACCGATTGTGTGCCAAGACGGTTTTCTCGAAGATCAAAGTTCATGTATGTCACTCCTGTAGTATCATTATTTTGCACAGCGTATCTATGATAAAATAGATTTGCAAACTTTATTATAAGCGGTGATGAAAATGGAAGAAAGCCAAGCGGTCATGGAAATGATGAAAATCATTGCCAAGTGGGACCCGTTTAAATATGGAGAAGATTTTTATGAGACAGAAGCCGTCGACATCGTTCAGGCCGTCTACAGTGAAGACCGTGCCGACAAGCTGGCAGCAGCCATTCAGGATATCTTTGAAGCTTCATTTGAGCAAAAGCTTCCGATCGAAGGCTGCCAAAAGGCCGCCGAGCAGCTTTTGTTCATAAAAGAAAGCAGCTCCTGCACCCCTTGAAAACCGGCGGTTCCCGCCGGTTTTTTTATTGAATAAATTCAAAAATCCGCTCTGAAACAAACTCCGGGCGCTCTTCGGGTACGAGGTGTCCCGTATCTTTGAGTGAATACAGAATGGAATCCGGCAGGTCGTCATGAAGCCGTTTTCCGACTGAGACCGGAACGACCCGGTCTTCTTCTCCCCATATTAAAAGAGCGGGGTTTTGCACTTTCTTCAAATCCTCGGGCTCTAAATCGCCCTCCCTGTGTCTGATGAACCTTGTCATCGCTTTGAAAATCTGGCGGTCTGTAAATGGTTTTTCGTAACCGTCAATCATTTCCTGATCGATAAGCGTCCGGTCGTGAACGACATTTAACAGGTTTTTCAGCACACCGTCTTTTGAAAGCCAATACTTAAGATACAGGTCAAAACAAGGGAGGTGCGTCCCGAATATAATCGACGGGTGCGAGCGCTTTAAATACCCCGAGCTGCACAGCAGGACGATTTTTGAAAAAAGCTCGGGTCTGAGAAGAGACGCGGATAAGGAAATCTGGCCGCCCATCGAATGGCCGATGAGTGCGGCCCGGCTGATACCGAGCTTTTCCAGAAGTCCGATCAGAAGCTTGGCGAGGTTTGCGTAAGTATATACGAAAGTCCGTGACTTTTCCGATTGCCCGAAAGGAGGCAGGTCAACGGCGATAATATCATAATGGTTTCTGAGCAGCGGGATCAGTTTTCTGAAGCTGAATGCCGAAGATAAAAAACCGTGTACGCAGACGAGTGTCTGTCTGCCGGGATTTTCATAATGCTCGTAATACAGCTCAACTCCGTCTATCGCGGCCCGTTTAATCGGTGAAACAGCTTCCATGAGAGCCTTCGCCGTCCTTTCTTTGTTGTAATGTAAAGGCTTTTTTGATTGTCAGATTTTAGCTCTGATTTCTTTCGGGTTTTTCTTAGCATTTGTCGAAAATCGTGATATAATGTCATGAAGATTTTTGATAATGCAAAGGTGTGAAACGTATGAAGCTGACCGAAAAAGAAACAGAAATATTAGAAATTTTAGACGAAAACAGCCGCGTTGATGCGGAAACGATCGCGAAAATGGCGAACATTCCCGCCGAAGAAGTCAAAAGCATCATTGAAAAGCTTGAAAAGGAAAAAGTCATCATTGATTATGCGGCGATGATCGACTGGCGCAAAGTCGACGGGCTGGAAGGCGTCACGGCGATGATTGACGTAAAAGTCACTCCGAAACGAAATGTCGGCTTTGATGAAGTCGCTGAACGGATATACAGATTCCAGGAAGTTGAATCAGTGTACCTGATGTCAGGGGTGTATGACTTATCTGTCGTTATTCGCGGCAACACGATGTCAGACGTGGCAAGCTTCGTGTCTGAAAAATTGTCCACCCTTGAGTCTGTCGTTTCCACGACAACGCACTTTATCCTGAAAAAATATAAGCATGACGGCAAAGTCTTTGAAAGCGGAGACGATGACAAAAGAATCGTGGTGTCTCCGTAAATGGAAACGAAGACTTCTTATTTATCTGACTACGTGCAGCAGATTAAACCGTCAGGCATCCGCAAATTCTTTGATCTGGCTGCTACGATGGAAGGCGTCATTTCATTGGGAGTGGGAGAGCCTGACTTTGTGACGGCCTGGAACGTGAGGGAAGCGAGTATTCTTTCTTTA
Organism: Bacillus sp. YH3-2-B2; assembly: GCF_053663335.1. Lineage (NCBI taxonomy): Bacteria > Bacillati > Bacillota > Bacilli > Caryophanales > Bacillaceae > Bacillus > Bacillus sp. YH3-2-B2. Next base: position 960,127 of record NZ_JBSJQE010000002.1, read on the forward strand.
GAACAGGGTTATACGGCCTATACGGCAAATGCGGGTCTTTATGAACTGAGAGAAGAAATCAGCCGCTATTTAGATCAGCGGTTCGGGCTGAGTTATTCGCCTGACAGTGAACTGATCGTTACGGTAGGGGCAAGCCAGGCGCTTGATCTCGCTGTCCGCGCTATTATGAATCCCGGAGAGGAAATGTTAATTCCCGAACCGTGTTTTGTCGCATATGAATCACTCGTGACCCTGACGGGGGCGAAGCCGGTGCCGATTCAGACTGTAGCTGCAAAAGGTTTCAAAGCATCAGCAGCCGATTTTGAAGCGGCCCTGACGGACAAAACAAAAGCGCTGCTTCTATGCTCGCCGTCAAATCCGACTGGTTCCGTCTATTCGAAAGAAGAGCTTGAATCCATCGCTGCTTTCGCTGAAAAACACGACTTGATCGTGCTTGCCGATGAAATTTATGCCGAACTGACATATGATGAGCCATTCACGAGCATGGGGGCCATCCGCGGCATGAAGGAGCGGACGATTTTGATTTCAGGTTTCTCCAAAGCATTTGCCATGACGGGGTGGAGACTCGGATTTACGGCGGCGCCTCCCGTGATCAGGGATGCCATGCTCAAAATTCATCAGCACGCGATGATGTGTGCGCCTTCCATGGCTCAGTACGCGGCGCTTGAAGGGCTGAAAAACGGTCAGGAAGACGTCGAAAGAATGAAAAAAAGCTACCGGAGACGCCGAAACCTGATTGTGGAAACATTGAACGAGATCGGACTCGGCTGCCACCACCCCGGCGGAGCGTTTTACGCCTTTCCTTCCATTCAATCGACCGGCATGAGTTCAGAAGAATTCGCGGAACAGCTGCTCATTGAAGAAAAAGTAGCCGTCGTTCCGGGGAATGTATTCGGCCCGAGCGGCGAAGGCTACATCAGATGTTCCTATGCGACATCCATTGAGCAGATTCAGGAAGCGCTCGTCAGAATCAAACGGTTTGTTGAAAAAAGGGCATAAAAAAAGATACGAACCCGGTTCGCATCCAAATAAAAGGGGGGAATACTAGAAAGCCTTCGTAATCATAGTATACCCCCTTTATCTGTGCTTAAACATGATCATGTAAAAAAGTTCTCTTTGCGAAAAACAAACTTGTATGATATAATTTTAAATTGCGTATAATCTGTATTTAATTTAACTTAGGAGTTGTTATGAATGGCAGCAAAATTTGAAGTGGGCAGTGTTTACACTGGTAAAGTAACAGGATTACAAGCGTATGGTGCGTTTGTTGCATTAGATGAAGAAACTCAAGGACTTGTTCACATTTCTGAAGTCACTCACGGTTTCGTAAAAGACATTAATGAACACCTTTCTATCGGTGACGAAGTACAAGTAAAAGTACTTGCAGTTGACGAAGAAAAAGGCAAAATCAGCCTTTCTATCCGTGCGACTCAAGCGGCGCCTGAAAGAAAAGAAAGCAAACCAAGAAAACCGAAAGCGGCACAAGTTTCTGAAGAAACATCTGCTCCGCAAGGTTTCAACACATTGAAAGATAAGCTTGAAGAGTGGATCGAACAGTCCAACCGCAAAGACCTTATCAAAAAATAACCATCAAAAAAAGCACCGGATATGTATGTTCGGTGCTTTTTTTATGTTTATCTGACTTCCGGATTTGCCGCTTCCTCGCGGGATGTTTCTTCGTTCGGCTTAAACAGCAGGCCGAGATTGATCAGACCGGCGATGCCGACAAGACCGTAAATAATCCGCGACAGAGCTGATCCTTGGCCGCCGAAGATGGCTGCTACTAAATCAAATTGGAAAAATCCGATCAGTCCCCAGTTAATAGCGCCGATAATCGTTAATACGAGACAGATACGCTGAATAACACTCATGTAAACAACCTCCTCTATAAATTCGTGAAACAGTTATAGATTGTGACAAAGCAAAGAATCTATGCATACTACATTCTCCGCCGTGTAAATCACACACTGTCTCAAGCTGTACAAGTGCCTTTCCCGGGAAACCGCTGTCTGTAAACCGTGTGATGTGCCGTCAAAAAAGCGGATTGCTTTACATTGAACGTCAACTTTCTGCATAATATAAATCCAAAGGAGGAGATGTCATGCAAAACTTTACATATTGGAATCCGACCAAATTGATTTTCGGAAAGGGAGAGGTCGAAAAACTTCCTGAAGAAATCAAGCCGTACGGAAAGAACGTACTGCTCGTATACGGAGGCGGCAGCATTAAGCGCAGCGGTCTTTATGATCAAGTAACCGACCTGCTGAAAAAAGCAGGAGTTACCGTACATGAATTAGCAGGCGTAGAGCCGAATCCGCGTGTCTCAACGGTGAACAAAGGTGTTGCGATCTGTAAAGAAAACAGCATCGATTTCTTATTGGCCGTCGGCGGCGGAAGTGTCATTGACTGCACGAAAGCCATCGCGGCGGGCGCTAAATATGACGGCGACGCGTGGGATATCGTCACGAAAAAACACCAGCCGAAAGAAGCGCTGCCGTTCGGAACAGTGCTGACACTTGCGGCGACCGGTTCAGAGATGAACTCCGGATCAGTCATCACAAACTGGGAGACACAAGAGAAATATGGATGGGGGAGCCCGCTCGTTTACCCTAAATTCTCTATTCTCGATCCGGTAAACACCTTTACCGTTCCGAAAGACCACACCATTTACGGCATGGTCGATATGATGAGCCATGTGTTTGAACAATATTTCCACCACACGTCAAACACGCCGTATCAGGACCGGATGTGTGAATCGCTTCTGCGCACGGTGATTGAAACAGCGCCGAAGCTGATCAATGATCTGGAGAACTACGAGCTTCGTGAGACGATTTTATATACAGGCACGATCGCATTAAACGGAATGCTGTCAATGGGCGCAAGAGGGGATTGGGCCACACACAACATCGAGCATGCGGTATCAGCGGTTTACGATATACCGCACGCCGGAGGTTTAGCGATTCTGTTCCCGAACTGGATGAGACATGTGCTCAAAGAAAATCCGGCCCGCTTTAAACAGCTTGCCGTCCGTGTTTTCGATATTGACGAGACAGGCAAATCAGATGAAGAGATCGCACTTGAAGGAATCAGCAGGCTGTCTGATTTCTGGACGAGTCTCGGCGCTCCGAACAGACTCGCTGATTATGATATTTCTGATGAGAAGCTGGATACGATTGCAGATAAAGCGATGGCAAACGGAGCATTCGGACAGTTCAAGTCACTGCAGAAAGAAGATGTGCTTGCGATACTGAAAGCATCATTGTAATAACATAAAGGGGCGGCCGGATTGGCAGCTCCTTTTTTTCTGTGTTATAGTAATTCCCTTACGATTTTTTTGGAGGTCATGATAAATGGAGAACTTTACGTACTACAATCCGACGAAACTGATTTTCGGAAAAGGTCAAATCGACCAATTGAAAAAAGAGCTGAAGCAATACGGGAAAAACGTGCTGCTTGTTTACGGAGGCGGCAGCATTAAGCGAAACGGCCTGTATGACCAAGTAACAGGCATCTTAAAAGAAGAAGGCGCAGCCGTTCATGAGCTTGCGGGCGTTGAACCGAACCCGCGTCTGGAAACGGTAAATAAAGGAATTGAGATGTGCAGACAGCATGAGATTGATTTCCTTCTCGCAGTCGGCGGCGGAAGTGTCATCGACTGTACAAAAGCGATTGCGGCCGGTGCGAAATATGACGGCGACGCATGGGACATTTACAGCAAAAAAGTAACGGCGCAGGACGCGCTCCCGTTCGGCACGGTGCTGACGCTTGCGGCGACAGGCTCTGAAATGAACCCTGATTCCGTTATCACAAATTGGGAAACAAACGAAAAATTCGTATGGGGCAGCAATGTCACTCATCCGCGTTTCTCCATTTTAGATCCAGAGAATACTTTCAGCGTTCCGGAAAACCAAACCGTATACGGCATGGTGGATATGATGAGCCACGTATTTGAACAATACTTCCACAATGTTGAAAACACGCCGCTTCAGGACAGAATGTGTTTTGCGGTCCTTCAGACGGTAATTGAAACAGCGCCGAAACTTTTGGAAGACCTTGAGAACTATAAGCACCGCGAAACGATTTTATACGCGGGTACGATCGCATTAAACGGCACGCTGCAAATGGGCTATTTCGGCGATTGGGCTTCCCATACGATGGAGCACGCCGTATCAGCGGTTTATGACATCCCTCACGCAGGAGGACTTGCGATTCTGTTCCCGAACTGGATGAGATACACGCTTGATACGAATGTAGACCGTTTTAAAAACCTCATGCTTAATATGTTTGACATTGATACTGAAGGCAAAACGGATAAAGAAATTGCGCTTGAAGGAATCGATAAATTGTCCGCATTCTGGACAAGCCTCGGCGCACCGTCCCGCCTTGCGGATTATGACATCGGCGAAGACAAGCTTGAGCTGATCGCAGACATCGCCGCAAAAGAAATGGAATACGGCGGATTCGGCAATTTCCAAAAACTGAACAAAGATGACGTACTTGCCATCTTAAAGGCGTCACTGTAAGATCACATTCCAGGCCGGAGTGGTTTTCAAGCTGCAGATGTAACCGTTTTGGGAGTCCCTCTTTCCGGATTTTCTATTAGTTCATTAGGAGCAAGTGAAACACCCTTTGCCATGAGACAACTATGGAAATCGTTTCATCCGTATCACATGATGCGGATTTGACTCCCTGTTTCTGTACATTTAGCAGAAAAGGACCAATTAACTTTGCGATTGCCTGTCATCTATTTACACGAAATCTAAATCATGAAGATAAAGAGCCGCGAATTTAAAAAAGGGGCGCTGATTCAATCAGCGCTCCTTTTTATGCATTTTGTGTACTAAGGTCCCGCTGCGCCCCCATATAGCTTCCCATTAAGTTTTGATAACCGGGAAGATGACTGGAGATTAATGCGCCAAAACCTTCAACGTCGTTGCGCCAATCACGCTGTAACTCGCATGCTGCGCTGAACCAGTTCATCAGCTGCGCGCCGCCATGAGCCATACGGGTTAACGAAGCATCTGCTACTTGCTTATTAAACGTCCCCGAAGCATCTGTCACAACAAACACTTCGTAACCTGCTTTAATGGCAGAAAGCGCAGGAAAAGCAACGCAGACGTCTGTTACCACCCCCGCGATAATCAGCTGTTTTTTGCCGGTCGCTTCAATGGCTTTAACAAAGTCTTCATTGTCCCATGCGTTAATTTGTCCGGGACGGGCTATTTTTGGCGCATCAGGAAAGAGATCAGCGAGTTCTTGCATGAGCGGTCCGTTGGGTCCATTTTCAAAGCTGGTTGTTAAAATAACCGGTAAATCAAAGAATTTAGCCGTATCACCGAGAGCCAATACATTGTTTTTAAATTCATCAACGCCATAGTCACGCACGAGACCGGAAATAAGGCCGGTTTGATGGTCAACTAAAAGCACGGCAGCATCATCTTTTGAAAGACGGGAATAAAGATCAGACATTTTATCATCCTCCTTGAATTAAGGCAAGTCAGTTTGTCAATGGAAAACGGTAAATCTATTCATATGCTGTATAGATAGAAAGTTATTTCTGAGGTGACTTTTCGTGAGGGTGATGATCCTTCAATTAATCCGGAACGGGAACCGGAGCATGATCAATCCAATGGATGAACTGTTGTAAATAGCGTTGAAGATAACGTTTTGTTTGTTCATCCGTAAGTATGTTTTGAGCGGAATCAATTTTCTCATGGACTTGCGAAATCAGCATTTTTTGAAAGGGCAGAACATTGACTTGCATAGCTTCGAGTACTTCTCTCATTTGCATTTGACCAAAGGAGGTGCCGAACCCTCCGGGGGTTGCGCCGATTAAGCCAACCGGTTTTCTGTTTAAAACAGAAGAGGTCCGCGGTCTCGATGCCCAGTCCAATGCATTTTTAAATCCCGGAATTGTATTCTGGACTTACAATGATGACGCCGTCAACGTCTTGTAAATCAGCTCTAAAGGATGTTACGGAGTCTGGTGCTCCTGCAATTTCTAAATCTTCGTTAAAAAAAGGAAGACTGTCTATTTCAACCCAGCGAAATTGAGCCGCATTATCGAAGTCAATCAATGATTGAGCAATCACTCGATTATACGAGTTTTTTCGTAAACTTCCACAAATAAGACCAATGGTTTTAGTCATAAAATCACCTCCCGATTTAAAATTATTTTCATCTTAACATGATACCCCAAATATAGACACTATTTTTAAAAATGGACATTTATTCCTTGATATACCTGCACGGCATCCTCTCAAGAGGAGTACTATATAAAAAGAACCGTCCCATCGGTATTGGCGATGGATGTCAACCTGCTCCAAAGTAAAGGTGATACGTTCCTGGATCACCAACATTCGATTCGTTACTTCTTTCACGATTATTACAAATATAACTATTTCGAATCCGGGATATTGTATAAAAAATGAACGCATCTTTAGCGCAAATCCCGTATTCATCATGCCTTCTTCATGACTTGATTTAGCGGGTGAGTTCATATAAAGTGAAAGAGAAAACAATTCACCGTGATGGAGGGACAAGCAAATGACGCATGTACGCTTTGATTACTCAAGAGCGTTACCTTTTTTCAATGAACATGAACTTACATACGCACGTGATTTCGTAAAAACGGCACACCATAATATCCATGAAAAAACAGGCGCCGGAAGCGACTTTTTAGGCTGGGTGGACCTCCCTGAAAACTATGATAAAGAAGAATTCGCGCGCATTAAAAAAAGCGCTGAAAAAATCAAATCAGATTCTGACGTGCTTCTCGTCGTGGGTATCGGCGGTTCATACTTAGGCGCCCGCGCGGCGATTGAAGCGCTCAATCATTCTTTCTATAATGTTTTGCCGAAAGATAAGCGCAAAAACCCTCAAGTTATCTTTATCGGCAATAATATCAGCTCAACTTATATGAAAGATGTTATGGATCTTTTGGAAGACGCTGATTTCTCTATCAATGTCATTTCTAAGTCAGGCACGACGACGGAACCTGCAATCGCTTTCCGGATTTTCCGCAAACTTCTTGAAGAAAAATACGGAAAAGAAGAAGCGAAAGCGCGGATTTACGCGACAACAGATAAAGAGCGCGGCGCTTTAAAAACGCTTTCTAATGAAGAAGGCTTCGAATCATTCGTTATTCCTGATGATGTCGGCGGACGTTTCTCCGTTCTGACTGCGGTAGGCCTTCTGCCGATTGCGGTAAGCGGGGCTGATATCGATGAAATGATGAAAGGCGCTCTTGATGCAAGCAAAGACTTTTCCAGCTCGGAATTAGAAGAGAACGCGGCTTACCAATACGCCGTCGTCCGCAACGTTCTGTATAATAAAGGAAGAACCATTGAAATGCTCATCAACTATGAGCCTGCGCTGCAATACTTTGCGGAATGGTGGAAGCAGCTCTTCGGCGAAAGTGAAGGAAAAGATGAAAAAGGCATCTATCCTTCTTCCGCTAACTTCTCAACTGACCTTCACTCTCTCGGTCAATACGTGCAGGAAGGCAGACGCGATCTGTTTGAAACCGTGTTGAACGTTGAAAAACCGAAGCATGAGCTGACAATTGAAGAAGCGGAAAATGATCTCGACGGCTTAAATTACTTAGCCGGCAAAACGGTCGATTTCGTCAACAAAAAAGCGTTTGAAGGCACGATGCTTGCCCATACAGACGGAAAAGTGCCTAACTTAATTGTCAATATTCCGGAGCTTAACGCATATACATTTGGATATCTCGTCTATTTCTTTGAAAAAGCGGTGGCGATGAGCGGTTATCTGCTCGGAGTCAACCCGTTTGATCAGCCGGGTGTTGAAGCCTATAAGGTGAATATGTTCGCGCTTCTCGGCAAACCGGGCTTTGAAGAGAAAAAAGCAGAGCTTGAAAAACGCCTTGAAAAATAAAAAGAAGGGCTGGCCCTCAGCATGACGGGTCAGCCTTTTTTAAACCGTGAAAGGTGTGATGATGAATTGATGCGGCTTTTATGTAAGCATGTCTTCATTTCCGTCTGTTCCGCCGCTATCGTCTATTCGGCACTAAAACTGTCTCCTGAATCCCTCTTGCAAACCATCCTGTTTTTCGCTTTTCCTCTCGGCTTGTTTACGGACATGGTCCGGCTGAAACTGAAGGTTGGCCGGATGCATACGCTGATCACGAAGTGCTGTCTCTATGCCGCCGTTTTCTATATTTCAACGGAAGCCGTTCTCTCCGCAATTGTGACGTATGTTCTGATTGAATGCGCCGTTACCTCTTTTCAGCGTCTGTCTGCCGCTCCCGGTTCTTCCCGGACGCCGTATGAAGATACCGCAGAGCGGGGACGCTAAAGACAAAAAGGAGCATATGCACATGATCAGCATACCATCTTCACTTGAAGGGCAATCGTTTTTACTCCGCGAATTGGAACAGGTGATGAAACCGATCGGTTATACCATCGGAGGCGGCTGGGAGTATGACCGCGGGTTCTTTGATTACAAAATTTCCGATCAGGACGGCTATTTATTTCTCCGTATCCCTGTTGAAGCAAATAAGGGACACCTGGATGAACGGGGGGCCGCCGTTACAATCGGCACACCCTTTTTGCTCAGGCACGTTTATCAGCAGGAAACGGATGATGCAGCAGGCGGCGGTGTTTTTGAGTCATTATTCAACCAATTCTCCGAGCCGAAACGGCGGGATGCGGCAATTGACCGCTCATATACAGATATCGGCATCTCGCTTGTGAAAGAGCTGGAAGACGTCCTGCTGCATTAAAGAGCCAAAAACAGATCAGTATCGAGCACCTGGTATGACAGGGGAGGGGTCAGCATCGGCCCCTCTTCTTTTTGTATGCCGATGATCGTGGTATTCCGTCTGAGATAATAGAGCGCGCAGTCATGATAAGATGAGCCCTTTAGTTCCTCGGGGACGGGAATGATGCGCACCTTTTTCTCCAGCGTCAGATCTGACAGCGTTTGCGGTTTGGCAAGCTGCAGCTTGACCCGGTAATGCTCAAACATCACCCGGCTCGACAGGCGTGATGTGCACAGAATCTTATTGGCTCCTGCGCGCTCGGCGTTTTTGACATACCGTTCCGTTAAAATTTCTACGATACAATAAACAGACGGATGCAGCCCTTTGATGGCGAGAAGCGTTAATACCGACAGCATATCAGCTTCGGATTCATTTTTCTGCTGGTCCGCTGTCAGAATGACGGTATCAGCTTCCGTAATATTCGCCTTATTGAGCGTGCTGTCATCAGCGGCATGTCCGCGGATGAAATGGACGTTTTCAATAAGCGGCCCTTCCCTTAATGAATCATCAATCAGGACGACAGTTTTTGACGGTGCGATGTGCTGCAGCTCTTTCAGCAGCATATGCGATTTTTCATTCCATCCGATAAGAATGACGTGCCCCTTGCCTTTAAAGGCGACCTTCCCTTCAACATAGCGGTGCTGTTTGCTGAATACGGCTGAAGAAAGCGTGGCGAAATAGGCGGTCACAAAACTCGCTCCGCTTAATACAAGCACCATGCCGGCAATCTGCCCGAGCGGCGTCTGCGGAACGTAATCGCCGTAGCCGACTGTGGCCACCGTAATCACCGCCCACCAAACCCCTTCAAACACAGACGTGAACTGCTTCGGTTCGAGCATGTATATGAGTTGGCCGAACAATAAAATCAAGGCGATAATGATCAGCCCGATCCGAACATATAACGGCCATCTCAGCCAGGAAATAAAAATACGGTTTGATTTCATTCGTCCGGCTCTTCTTTCGACAGAGAGATGGATAAAATCTGCTTAATAATGGTGTTTAGTTTTTCGTCCAGCTGTTCCTGGCCGTATGAGTCACGCGCATGTCTGATTAAATCGGCCGTCTCATCTTCAAACTGAATGAGAGGTTCGTCGTTTTCCGATTCATTATAGAGCTGGATGAAGGCGTCAAGCCCTTCGTTCATTCTGTCTATCGCATTGCTCAGCTGTTCTTTCTCGCCATTTGTCACTTTCATGTCGATCACACCTGTATCTTTTTTTATACAGTATGTCCCAGTTCGTTTGATGTCTTTCAAAAATCACCGAAAACATATTCACCCTTATTTTTTCATATGATAAAGAAAGCGGACCGAAAAAGGGTGAGTCAAATGACGGTCATTCAAAAACTGCTGGCGGCGCTGGCCGGAGCGCAGCTGCTCGCTTCGGCGGCCGTATTGCTTATTTTCGATTTGAATGGATACAATCACATGTCCGGCGGATTTTCATGGCTTGTTTTTGCAAAAGAGACCGCAGGCACGTTTCCGTTTTACATCGGAATGGCCGGGTGTATCCTCATCATGCTCGGAGGATTGATTCCTGTCAGAAAAAAGAAGCGGATTTCTGTACAGGAAAGCGGGCAATCATTAAAATAATATATAAGCAGATCGTACGATATAAGAGAAAAAGGAAGAGGATAATATGCTGTTTATCTTTTTAACAATTGCTGCATTGGGATTGTCGTTTTGGGCACAATTTAAAGTGAAAAGCAATTTTCAGAAATACTCAGTCGTGGAAGCCTCCAGTCAGCGGACGGGGGCGGAAACGGCAAGACGGATTCTTGATATTAACGGTTTATATGATGTGCCGGTAGAACCGGTAAGAGGCACTTTAACAGACCATTACGACCCGACGGAGCGGGTGGTGCGTTTATCTGAGCCGGTATATTACGGCCGCTCCATTTCCGCCATTTCCGTCGCTTCTCATGAAGTCGGACATGCTTTGCAGCATCAGGAATCATACGGCGCGCTTGTGCTGAGGCACAAAATTTTTCCGGTCGTCAATTTTGCCTCCGGGGTTGCCCCTCTGCTTTTCTTGGGCGGGATGCTCCTGGGCAGCTTGAACTTAATCGGACTCGGCATTATTTTGTTTTCGGCCGCTGTTTTTTTCCAGCTTGTCACACTGCCTGTCGAGTTTAATGCCAGCGCGAGGGCGAAGCGGATTATCGTGTCGGAAGGATTCATTCGCAACAGTGAAGAACACGGCGTGAATAAAGTGCTAAACGCCGCCGCGCTGACGTATGTGGCTGCGGCGCTCGTTTCATTATTCGAGCTGCTTCGTTTTGTGATGATTTTCTTAAATGGTCGTGATGAGAATTAACACGAAGGAGGTGGCCCCTTACCGTTTGCGGTAGGGGTTTTTTTGCTTATATTAAAACTGATTCTCATTATGCTGTTAATCGGATTAACGGCCATCTTTGTCGCTGCGGAATTTGCGATTGTCAAAATCCGCGGTTCAAAAATCGCGGAGCTGGTTGAAACCGGAGACAGCCGGGCGCTCGCGGCGCACAGGGTGATTTCAAATCTCGATGAATATTTATCAGCGTGCCAGCTCGGCATTACGATTACGGCGCTCGGACTCGGCTGGCTCGGTGAACCGACGATTCAGCGGCTTCTTCATCCTGTTTTCAGCCTGATCGGAATGCCGTCATCTATTACGCACGTCGTCACGTTTATTGCGGCGTTTATCGCCGTCACGTATCTGCACGTCGTCATCGGAGAGCTTGCGCCGAAAACGATATCCATTCAAAAAGCCGAAGCCGTCAGTCTGTGGACGGCGAAACCGCTCATTCTGTTTTATAAAGTGATGTATCCGTTTATTAAGCTGTTAAACGGCTCAGCCGGATTTTTGGTCAAGCTGTTCGGTTTTCATTCGGTGAAAGAACATGAGGTCGTGGTCAGTGAAGAAGAATTGCGGCTGATTTTGTCCGAAAGCTATAAAAAAGGTCAAATCAATCAATCTGAATTCCGTTACGTCAATAAAATATTTGAATTCGATAATCGGGTCGCCAGAGAAATCATGGTGCCGCGCACCGAAATCGCCGCCATCTCGCTTGAACAGTCAGTTGATGAAGCCATACATTTGATCATCAACGAACGGTATACGCGATATCCGGTTATTAAGGAAGACAAAGATCACATTCTCGGCATTATTAACAATAAGGATTTATTTAAAGCGTATTTTCTCGGCCGCTCCATTGAATTAAAAGAAATTATGCGTCCGGTCATCAGAGTCATTGAAAGCATCCCCGTTCAGGAGCTTTTGATCCGCATGCAGAAGGAGCGGATTCATATGGCGATTCTCGTTGACGAATACGGCGGCACGGCGGGACTTGTGACCGTCGAAGACATATTGGAGGAAATCGTCGGGGAAATCCGTGATGAATATGACCAGGATGAAATGCCCCACATCGTCAAAAAAGGCGAACACCATTATGTGATGGACGGCAAGGCGCTCATAGAAGAGGTGAATGATCTCCTTGATATCGCCATCGAAAATGAAGACATTGACACAATTGCCGGCTGGCTCTTAACACAAAAAATGGAGCTGAAAAATGGTGATGTGTTTCATGCCGAAGGGTGTGAATTTAAGGTGCTGGAAGCGGAAGACCATCATATCCGCTTCGTTGAAATTAAAAAAACTGATTTCTGAGCCTCCTGCTTTTGCAATGAGGCTTTTTTTATGGAAAAAATGCTTCTTCGTCCCGCTCCTTCATATGCTGTAAAGAAAGGAGTGTCGGTATGAAAACGGATTGGTGGAAAACGGCGGCCGTCTATCAAATTTATCCCCGAAGCTTTATGGATTCGAACGGGGACGGAATCGGCGATATTAACGGCATCAGAGCAAAGCTTCATTACATAAAAGAGTTGGGGGCGGATGTGATTTGGCTTTGTCCCGTTTTTGACTCGCCGGGCGCGGACAACGGCTACGATATTCGAAATTATAAACAAATTGCCGGCGAATTCGGGACGATGGAGGATTTTGACCGGCTCCTTGCGGATGTCCATGCGCTCGGCATGAAGCTGATTATAGACCTCGTCATTAACCATACAAGCGATGAGCACCCTTGGTTTATCGAATCACGCTCAGCGAAAGATTCCGAAAAACGGGACTGGTACATCTGGAGAGACGGAAAAAACGGCAAAGAGCCGAACAATTGGGAAAGCATTTTCGGCGGATCGGCGTGGGAATATGATCAAGAGACCGGCCAGTATTACCTGCACCTGTTTGACAAAAAACAGCCTGATTTAAATTGGGAAAACGAAGCGATGAGGCAGTCCGTTTATGAGATGGTCCGCTGGTGGCTTGATAAAGGCATAGACGGCTTCCGGGTGGATGCCATTTCTCACATTAAGAAAAAAGAAGGGCTCCCTGACATGCCGAACCCGGACGGTCTCCCGTACGTCCCGTCTTTCCCGTATCATATGAATGGGGAAGGCATAATGGATCTCTTAAAAGAGCTGAAGCGGGAAACATTTTCTCGCTATCCGATCATGACGGTCGGCGAGGCGAACGGAGTGGCGGCTTGGGAGGCGGCTGATTGGGCCGGTGAAGAAAACGGCGTCTTTCAAATGATTTTTCAATTTGAACATCTCGGCCTCTGGGATACGGAAGATGATCAAAGCATCTCCATTCCGGCGCTTAAGCGCGTCTTGTCCGACTGGCAGAACAGCCTTGAAGGAAAGGGCTGGAATGCGTTATTTATGGAGAACCATGATCAGCCCCGTTCCGTTTCGGTATGGGGTGACGAACGGTTTTTGACAGAAAGCGCCAAGGCACTCGCCGCGATGTATATGCTGATGAAAGGCACGCCGTTTATTTACCAGGGGCAGGAGCTCGGAATGACCAATGTTTCGTTCCCATCCATTGAAGATTATGATGACGCCGCAATTAAATATCTGTATGAAAAAGAGACGTCCCGCGGCGTTCCGCATGAACAAGTGATGAAGATCATCTGGAAGAAGGGCCGGGATAATTCACGGACACCGATGCAATGGAGCGATGAGGCGAACGGCGGGTTTTCTGATGTTTCTCCGTGGCTCGGAGTGAATCCGAATCACACATGGCTGAACGCCGCATCACAATTGCAGGATGAAACATCCGTATACCATTTCTACAAACGGCTGCTCGCCCTCAGAAAAGAACACGGCGTATTGATCAGCGGCACATATGAATTGCTGCTTCCGAATGACCGGCAGATTTATGCCTATCTAAGAAAAAACGGAACAAAAACCGCCCTGATCATCACAAATCTGTCCCGAACCCCCGCTTTATACAGGCATCCCGGTTATCCGCTTGACTCCGATTCTCTCGTGCTTGCAAACGCGGAAACAGAAGCGCACCGCCATGTGACATCCTTTCTGTTAAAGCCTTATGAGGCCCGCGTGTATATATGGTGAAAAACTTCAGTCCCGAGGCTGAAGTTTTTTGTGATCTGCGTTTATCATCGCGATCCGACAGGAAAAGACAAATACAGAAACGAATATGGGAAAGGAAGAGAAAAAGAAAGGAGGCATTCATATGCTGAAAAAATTGCAGATTCAAACAAACAAAAGGGATGAAATGATCGACATCACACATGAAGCCGAATCGTTTCTCCGCGAAACAGGCGTAAAAAACGGTTTGGCGCTCATATACTGTCCCCATACCACCGCCGGCATTACCATCAATGAAAATGCCGACCCGGATGTGAAGAGGGATATGCTCAGAAGGTTTGATGAAATGTATCCGTGGGAGCACGAACTGGACCGGCATATGGAGGGAAATACGGCGGCACATATGAAAGCGAGTACAACCGGCGCCTCTCAGCATGTCATCATAGAAGACGGGCGCCTGATACTCGGAACATGGCAGGGCGTTTATTTTTGCGAATTTGACGGTCCGCGAAACAGAACATGTTATATCAAAATACAGGCTGAAACGGAGGAAAACAAATGAGTGAGTGGATGGGTCCATTATCATTAACAAAGCCCGTCATTCAGGCCCCGATGGCCGGCGGGCTGGTCACGCCGCGTCTGGCTTCGGCGGTATCAAATGAAGGGGCGCTCGGAAGCCTCGCTTCAGGATACGTCAGCCCGCAAGCGCTTGAAAAACAGCTTATCGAGATGAAAGAGCTGACGGACCGCTCCTTTCAAGTAAATCTTTTCGTCCCGGAAGAAAGACAGATGCCTGAGGCGGAACTCGTTGAAAAATGGAAAGCCCGCATCCCGAGGGCAAAAGACGCCAAGCCGTTCTCTGATCTGAAAGAAGAATGGAATGATTTCGAGGAAAAAGCGGAGCTTCTGATCCGTTACGGAGTCAAAGCGTGTTCATTCACCTTCGGCCTGCCGCCGGAAGAAACGGCGGAAAAGCTGAAGAAAAGCGGTTGTTTCCTTTTCGGCACGGCGACAACGCCGGAGGAAGCGAAGGCTTTTGAAGAACGGGGAATGGACGCCGTTATCCTTCAGGGAATAGAAGCCGGCGGGCATCGCGGGTCGTTTCTGCCGGTTAAAGGAGAACCGGCTCTCGGCCTTATGGCGCTGATTCCGCAGGCTAAAGACGCGCTGGATATCCCGGTGATTGCGGCAGGCGGCATTTTTGACCGCCGCGGGGTGCAGGCGGCCCGATGTTTGGGTGCGGACGGCGTTCAAGTAGGAACACCGTTTCTCCTTTGTGAAGAAAGCAGCGCCTCACCGGCATACCAAAAAGCCATTGCCGAATCAAAAGGAGCCGATACGCGGCTGACCACCCTGTTTTCGGGAAAACAGGCGCGGGGAATCGTGAATCAGTTCATGAAAACATATGAAGCTGATGAGGGAAAAACGCTGCCTTATCCGCTGCATAATACGCTGACAAAGCCGATGCGCGGGCACGCGGCTCAATCAGGAGACGCGGAGTATATGTCTTTATGGGCCGGCCAGTCCGCCGCGAAACTTGAAGGGCCGACAGACGTGAAAACCGTTTTGGACGGATTGTGCGAATCATAATCCAGAAATCGTGAGGTGATGGATGATGAAGATTCTTCAAATGTCCTATAAAAAAAGAGGGATTATTGAGTTTGTCTTTGAAGATTTTCCGCATTCCAAAGTCACCATGGCGCCGATTAAAGGGTATTACTTTGTCCGCGCCATTAAATGGAGCAGACGGGACAGAGCCGTCACCCGCCATGATTTAGAGAAGTTTGAATGGGCTGCAAACCAAGCGCTCGGCACGACGGCTTTTTACCGGAAAAGAAAAGCATTTCACATCCCATCGTCACAATGACAGACGATGGGATTGTTTTAATGCATGATCTGATAAAGCGCGGGTGCATCAAGCCTTGTTGCCTGGTTAAGCAGATAAGCCGGCTGCACGGCATTTTTTTTTCTTAAAGAATTCAATCTCTGGATGATTTGTTCAGCGGTCAGAATCCCGAGACCATGGGCGAAATATTGATCATTCCCCATCACAATGACATTTTCTCCCCGCCACTGAGCCTTTGCAGGGTTAAAATCAGGATTTTTAAAATATAAACAATCTCCCCGTAAAAAGTGGCTGCCGGTTTCCGTGTAGATCGGCAGGTGCTCATAGTGCCAGTCATACAAAGTGATATCCCGGAAACGCCGGTTAAACCGTTCTTCACCGATTGTCTTTAAGACGGCCAGATAATAAATCACAACAATGGCGGTAGCGCATTCAAATGCGTAAAACGCCCCGTTTTCAATAATGTCCCGAATCGCTTTTGAAGCGGGAATCCTGTACTTCAGCTCCAGGGCTCCTTCCGGCGTCAGTCTCCAATAAGCCGTATTTCCGTATGTTTTGGCGAAAGTTGCAAATTTCACACCTGATCCGTGCAGTTCTCTTGCGGCTTCCACAATATGGCGGCGCAGCCGCACCTCGAACATCAGTTCAGCAATCGACCCGTAATCGAATTGTACGGGAGAATTGAGCAGGTCATTTATATACGGAACAAGGCTTTCTTCCGTCTGCCAGTTCGCGATGTCCTGAGGCCGAAGCACTTGGCCGGATATGATAATCATCTGCGCGCCCCCTATCTTTTTTTATAAGATATGCAGGAAGCTTGGGCAATGAAAATCAAGTCATAAAAAAGGAGGAAATGTTAACAAAATGTGAAGACTGAGCCGATATATAAGGTATCACACTTGAGGGAGCAGCTTAATATGAAAAAATTCATTAATTGGTGCACAAAGGCATCGATTTCACGTAAATTAATCATTTCATTTATCGTGATCTTAATCATACCGATTCTCGTGTTAGAATTCAGTTCATACCATACGGCGAGCAATTCGCTGGATGATCAGATTTCAGGCAACGCGAAAAATAACATCGAATCTTTTAACACAACCATTACAAATGATATCGGCGCAAAAGCAAAGGCGATTGAATTTTTCAGCGAAACGTTAAAAGGGTCATCCTTCTCAAAGAAAAACATGTCTGCTCTTGAAGAAAAGTTCGGGCAATACACGTCTATTCATAAGGACGTAGCCCGCATTTACGGAGGTACGGAAGACGGCAGCTACGCACAGGCGCCGAAGGAGAATACTCCGGCCGATTACGATCCGAGAACACGCACTTGGTATAAAGACGCTGTGAAGGCCGGCGGCACGCTCGTTGTCACCGACCCTTACACCGCGGCAAGCGACGGCAGCATGGTCGTTACCGTGGCAAAGCAGATGCAGGACGGAACAGGCGTAGTGGCCATGGATATTACGATTGACCAGCTGCTGAAGCAGATGCAGGGAATCAAAATCGGACAAAAAGGATTCGTGTTTATCACGTCCAAAAATAAAACCTATGTCGCGCATAAAGACCACAAACCGGGCGATAAAGTTTCAACCCCGTGGCTGAATGAGGTATACAGCAAAGACAGCGGCATTATTTCATACCAGCTCGATGATCAAAATAAAAAAATGGCATTTACGACAAATAAACTGACCGGATGGAAAATAGAGGGGAGCATGGAGCTCACCGAAATTAAAGACGCCTCACAACCGGTGCTGACGATGGGGATGATCGTCCTTGCAGCATCCATTATCATCGGGGGAATTTTAATTCTGTTGATTGTCAGATCCATTACGTCACCGCTGAAACGGCTTGTCCGCTCTTCTAAACAAATCAGCGGCGGAGACTTGACCGAAACCATTGATATCCGCTCGAAAGATGAATTGGGCGAACTCGGCGCGAGCTTTAATGAAATGGGAGAATCTCTGCGCGGACTGATAAGCGCGATCCAAAACTCTGTCGACAACGTGGCCGCGTCATCGGAAGAGCTGACCGCTTCAGCTTCGCAGACAAGCAAAGCGACGGAACATATTACAATGGCGATTGAGCAGTTTTCAAACGGGAACGAAGAGCAAAGCGAAAAAGTCGATTCAAGCTCAGCCAAGCTGAATCATATAAATGACGGACTCGCCGCCGTTTCCCGCACATCATCATCCATTACGGAAGCATCTAAACAATCGAAGGAAGCTGCCGGCACCGGGGAAGAATATGTGCAGCAAACCGTCGGGCAGATGAATCTCATCAATCAATCGGTCCAGCAGGCGGAAGCGGTTGTAAAAGGCCTTGAGGCCAAATCAAAAGACATCACTCATATTTTAAGAGTCATCAACGGTATTGCCGATCAGACAAACCTGCTTGCGTTAAATGCAGCCATTGAAGCGGCAAGAGCGGGTGAATACGGGCGGGGCTTCTCAGTAGTAGCCGAAGAAGTGAGAAAGCTTGCCGTCCAATCCGCCGGTTCTGCCAAAGAGATTGAAAAACTCATTCAGGAAATCACGGCTGAGATCAATACATCGCTTCACATGTTTACATCCGTCAATGAAGAAGTTCAATCAGGACTTGCCGTAACGGACCGCACGAAAGAAAGCTTCCAGAATATCTTCGGCATGACGAACGACATCGCCGAGAAGCTTCAATCGATGAACGGCACGGTTGAACAGCTGTCAGACAGCTCTCAGCACGTTTCAGCTGCAGTGACGGATATTGCGGACGTATCACGGGAAAGCGCAGCAAGCATTCAGGATATTGCCGCATCCGCAGAAGAACAGCTTGCATCAATGGAAGAAATCAGCACATCCGCCGATACGTTGGCGCAAATGGCCGAAGAACTGCGGGAATTAACGAAACAATTTAAAATCAACTAGTAAAAAAGGACGCTTTCCAGGTGGAAGGCGTCCTTTTTTATAGTGACAGCCGGATAATTAAATAAAAAGTCTTGCATACAAAGGGAGTACATAGAACTATTTTTCATTTATGACTTAATTTTCAATGTAATAAAAAGGGAGTCGGCCGATATAAACAGTAAATGATTGAAAGAGGTTTACAAAATTGAAAAAAACAGCAAAAAAAATCGTCAGAAAATCAATAGCCAAAAAACTTATTATTTCATTTTTACTGATCTTAATTATTCCGGTAGCAGTATTGGCTGCCGGCGCCTACCGTTCGGCGGCTTCATCCGTTGAAAAGCAAATGATGGAAAGCGCCGAAGGAAATGTGCAAATCTTAAACAATATGATTGATGACCGGATCGGAATGTTTACAAAAAGCTCAGCATATTTCAGCGAATGGGCGACAAGCGCTAAATTTAAAGAAAAAAACCAAACGGAAATGCAAGAAAGGTTCAAACAGTTTATTGAAAGCAATGATAAAGCGTCCGCCATATTTTCAAGCAGCAAGGAAGGAACGTTTACCCGTTATCCGCATGCCGATATGCCGGCCGATTTCAATCCGCTTGAAAGAAGCTGGTATCAGGAAGCCATGGAGAATAAAGGCCAAACCATCATCACGGACCCTTATGAGTCCATCTCAAACAAAAAGATGGTCGTCACCATGGCCCGCGCGGCGCAAGACGGATCAGGCGTCGTCGCCATTGATATAAAAATCGACGATCTCATCACGATGACAAAAGAAGTGAACATCGGAAAAGAAGGATACGCCTTTATCCTCAGCAAAAATAAAAAAGCCGTTGCCTACAGTGATGAAAAAGCCGGCGCGGCGGTATCGGGAAAATGGGTTGATACATTATACAGCGGACAAAAAGGCGACTATGAATATACGCTGAACGGGAAAGCGAAAAAAATGGCGTACGTGACCAATGAAGCGACGGGCTGGAAGATCAGCGGAACCATGTCCGTGGATGAAATCAAGGATGCGGCAAGACCGGTTCTGACTCTGGCCGTTATCATATTGGCGATAGCCATCGCCGCAGGGATGATTTTCATTTATTTTGTCATCCGCTCAATTACCAAACCGTTAAAACGTCTCGTAGCTTCAGCGGAAAAAATCAGCAGCGGGGATCTGACGGAAACCATTGATGTCGGCTCTCAAGATGAGCTCGGCGTGCTCGGTAAAAGTTTTAATCATATGACAGATTCACTCCGTTCGCTTATTCAAGGAATTCAGGACTCTGTTGAACATGTCGCTTCTTCCTCAGAGGAGCTGACGGCTTCAGCTGAGCAGACGAGCAAAGCAACGGAACATATCACCCTTGCGATTGAACAGTTTTCTAATGGAACGGAAGACCAAAGTGAGAGTATTGATAAAGCGACAGCACAAGTGAATGAGATGAAAGACGGGCTCAGCGATCTGGCGGAAGCGGCAGCCGTGGTGACGGAAACGTCAATTGAATCGGCGGAGATATCCGGCGCCGGTGAGCGGCTTGTCAAGAAAACAGCCGGCCAGATGGGCGCCATTGACCAATCCGTAAGTAAAGCGGAGCAAGTCGTACAAGGGCTTGAACTCAAATCGCAGGACATCACCAGCATTTTGCGCGTCATTAACGGCATTGCCGATCAAACGAATCTCCTTGCTTTAAATGCAGCCATTGAAGCGGCAAGAGCGGGAGAATACGGACGCGGTTTTTCAGTCGTTGCCGAAGAAGTGAGAAAGCTTGCCGTCCAATCCGCCGATTCAGCGAAAGAAATCGAATCCTTAATTCATGAAATCGTCAAAGAAATTCATACTTCGCTCGGAATGCTGGAATCCGTCAATCACGAGGTGAAAAGCGGACTTCAGTTAACGGACGAAACGGAAAAAAGCTTCCGGGACATTTCCGCTAAAACAAATCAGATTGCCGGTGAACTGCAAAATATGAATGCAACCGTGGAACAGCTTTCTGCCGGATCTCAGGAAGTATCAAACGCTTCAGAGGATATCGCGGCAGTCTCCAGACAAAGCGCGGCCGGCATACAGGACATCGCGGCTTCAGCTGAAGAGCAGCTTGCGTCCATGGAGGAGATCAGTTCCTCAGCCGTCACGCTGGAAAAAATGGCGGAAGAATTACGCGAACTGACAAAGCGTTTTAAGATAAACTCTTAATTAAGTCTAAAAGACTAATTTTGTAATAGGTAAAAAGTATGTTTCTTTATATTTCTTCTTTTTGGATGTGTATATTTACCCATAATTGCCGATATGAAGGGTAAACACGCAAGAGGAGATATAGCAGATGAAAAAAATTGTGCAAATCATCAAGCAGAGATCGCTTACAAGAAAACTGCTCATTTCTTTTTTGGCCATTCTCATTCTTCCTATTTCAACGCTGGCTTTTATCGCCTATCAATCGGCGGTAAGCACGCTTGACAGGCAGATGATGGGAAGCGCACTAGATAATGTGCAGCAGATTAACGATATGATCAACACAAGCATCAGCCAAAAGGAAGACGGAACGGCATATTTCAGCGACTGGCTCACAAAGGATCGGTACAAGCCGAAAAACCAATCGCAAATTACCGATAAATTCACAGAGTACATGAAGATTAATAAAGACGTGGAATCCATCTATACGAGTGACACGGAAGGACATTTCACACGGTATCCGGATCTGCAGATGCCTAAAGGATATAATCCGCTTGAAAGAGACTGGTATAAAAAGGCCGTGGAAAATAAGGGGAAAGTTGTTGTAACAGATCCTTACCGCACGGCTTCCACCAATACGATGGTCGTGACGGTCGTTCAGCAGACGAAAGACGGCTCAGGGGTCGTCGCCATCAATATGAAAATCGATGAGCTTCTGAAAACGACAAAGAAAGTGAACATCGGAAAATCCGGCTACGCTTTTATCCTGACGAAAGACAAAAAAGTGGTCGCCCACCCGAACCGTGCGTCAGGCACAGTACTAAACGGGGAGTGGGCTGAACAGCTGTTCACCAGCAAAAAAGGTGATTTTCAATACAAATACGACGGCCAGGAAAAGAAAATGGCTTATGATACGAACGGGCTGACAGGCTGGAAGATTACCGGAACGATGTATCTGGACGAAATTCATGAAGCGGCTTTGCCGATCCTTCATCTGTCCCTGCTCGTTCTCGTATTAGCGATTGTCATCGGAACCATCGTCATGGTGATGATTATTCGTTCAATCACAAAACCGCTCAAGCAGCTTGTGACATCATCGAAACAGATCAGTGAAGGCGATTTAACAGAAACGATCGAGATTCAGTCAAAAGATGAATTAGGCGAGCTTGGCAAAAGCTTTAACAATATGGCCGCTTCACTCAGGTCTCTCATCCATGCCATCCAGGATTCCGTGAATAACGTCGCATCTTCCTCAGAGGAGCTGACGGCTTCAGCGGAGCAGACAAGCAAGGCAACGGAACATATCACACTGGCGATCGAACAATTTTCTAACGGAAATGAAAGCCAAAGTGAAAATATCGAAAGCGCGGCGGAACATATTTATCAAATGAACAGCGGGCTTAAAGATATGGCGAAAGCATCTGCCGTCATTACCGAATCCTCCGTCACATCAGCGGAAGTCGCCAATTCAGGCGGAAAGCTCGTCCACCAGACGGTCGGCCAAATGAACGTCATTGACCGGTCAGTGAAAGAAGCTGAACAAGTGGTGCGCGGACTTGAGACAAAATCAAAAGACATTACAAACATTCTCGGTGTCATTAACGGAATCGCTGATCAGACAAACCTTCTTGCGCTGAATGCGGCAATTGAAGCCGCGCGTGCGGGTGAATACGGCCGGGGCTTCTCAGTCGTCGCCGAAGAGGTCAGAAAACTTGCGGTCCAGTCTGCCGATTCAGCGAAAGAAATCGAAAGCTTAATTATAGAAATCGTCAACGAAATCAATACATCTCTCGGCATGTTCCAATCGGTCAATAAAGAGGTGGAGAGCGGACTGGATATTACGAATCAGACCGAAACGAGCTTCAAACGGATTTCTGAAATGACGAACCAGATCGCCGGAGAAATTCAAAATATGAATGCGACGGTAGAACAGCTGACAGCAGGATCACAGCAGATTTCAGGAGCTTCTGAGCAAATCGCGTCCATCGCAAAAGAAAGCTCCGCCAGCATTCAGGATATCGCGGCCTCTGCCGAAGAACAGCTGGCTTCAATGGAAGAAATCAGTTCGTCTTCGGAAACGTTATCCCAGATGGCGGAAGAATTACGTGATATGACGAAACGATTTAAAATAGATTAATAGGTCATAGAACACCCAAATGTGCTGTTTGGGTGTTTTTTTTAGTTTTTTTAATAAATCTTTTGTCCTATCTGACGATATTAGATTTAGCTTTTCAAAGAAGGAGACTGAAAAAATGAAACAACTGATACATTGGATCAAACAGCCATCCATCAGCAAGCCGCTGATCGCGGCATTTTTAGCCGTATTGGTGCTTCCGGTCGGCATACTCGCCTACTTCAGCTACCAAACGGCGGGGAGTACATTAGAAAGAGAACTGACCCACAGCGCCCAGGGAAATGTCAGCGAACTGAACAGCGTGCTGGAAAACATGCTCGAAGGCAAGCTGAAAGCGATTGACTACTACAGCGAATCAATCACAAAGGAAAAACTGAACACGAAAAATAAATCGGTACTGCTCGACAATATGAAGCAGTATGTCACCGTAAATGGCGATGTCGCGTCAATTTACGCCGCGTCTCGCGACAAAGCGTTTGTGAAATATCCGTCCGCTGACATGCCGTCCGATTATAATCCGCTCACGCGCGAGTGGTATACAAAGGCGGTTGAAAAAAGCGGACAGCCGGTGTTTACCGAGCCTTATAAAGACGCTGCAACCGGACAGACGGTCGTTACGATTGCCCAGCAGACAAAAGACCGATCAGGCGTTGTGGCGCTTGATATTAATCTGGGCGACCTGCTGAACGCTTCCGAACGCGTCCAGATCGGTCATAAAGGATTTGCCTTCATTACAACGGGGGATAAAAAATACATCGCCCATCCGACTATAAAAGCGGGAACGGAAGGCTCCGGAGAGTGGACGAAAGAGGTATTTTCCAAATCAAGCGGATCGTTTGAATACATGTTTGAAGGACAGCAGAAGAAAATGGCCTTCACGACAAACAAACTGACGGGCTGGAAAATCGCCGGCACATTTTTTGTCAGTGAGATCCATGACGCAGCCTCGCCTGTCATGAAAATGGCGCTGATCATCCTGGCGGTTTCTCTTATCGTCGGCGGTATTTTAATCTTCTTTATCATTCGCTCGATTGCAAAACCGCTCAAAAAACTTGTCTCGACATCAGCTAAAATCAGTGACGGCGATTTAACGGAAGTCATTGACATCAAGTCAAAAAATGAATTCGGGCAGCTCAGCCAAAGCTTCAATGAGATGTCGGCATCACTCCGGTCTGTCATCGGCGTCATCCAATCATCCGTCGAACATGTCGCTTCTTCATCCGAAGAGCTGACGGCATCCGCCGGACAGACAAGCAAGGCGACAGAGCATATTACTCTGGCGATTGAACAATTCTCAAACGGAAACGAATCACAAAGCGAGAAATTGGAAGAAAGTGCTGATCATCTTTCCAAAATGAATGCCGGCATTGCCGAGACGGCGAATGTATCGGCAGAAATCACTGAATCCGCCATCCAAACCTCTGAAACGGCCGGAAGCGGAGAAGAATTAGTGGCGAAAACGGTCGGCCAGATGAAAACAATTGATCGTTCCGTACAGCAGGCGGAAGCGGTCGTAAAAGGGCTGGAAACGAAGTCGCACGACATTAAGAGCATTCTGAACGTTATTAACGGCATTGCCGATCAAACAAATCTGCTTGCCTTAAACGCGGCCATTGAAGCGGCAAGAGCAGGCGAATACGGGCGGGGCTTCTCCGTCGTTGCGGAAGAAGTGAGAAAGCTTGCCGTACAATCCGCCGGCTCCGCGAAGGAAATCGAAACGCTGATTCAGGAAATCGTCAAAGAAATCGCCACATCGCTTTCCGTATTCCAAGCGGTGAATCAAGATGTGAAGGAAGGCCTCGATATTACGGATCAAACGGCCGAAAGCTTCAAAAAAATCTCAGAAATGACGACTCAGATTTCAGGCGCCTTGCAGCAGATGAACGGAACGCTTGAGCAGCTTGCAGCCGGGTCGCAAAATGTGACAAACGCAGTGGAGGACATTACCTCAGTCGCCAAAGAAGGGTCCGCCGGCATTCAAGACATCGCCGCCTCAGCTGAAGAGCAGCTGGCCTCCATGGAAGAAATCAGTTCATCCGCCGAAACGCTTGCGCATATGGCTGAAGAACTGCAGCAGGTCACACGGAAATTTACGATTCAGTCTGAAGACGAAGAACAGCTGTAACGAGCTGTTTCTTTTCCTCATCTGAAAAAAGCGATACACTAATATAAAAGAAGGGAGTGGCAGTGATGAGATTAGAAGGCAAAAAAGTCATAGCGCTTGTCAGTGACGATTTTGAAGACTTAGAGCTTTGGTATCCCGTCTACCGGCTGAGAGAGGAAGGCGCGATCGTTCATTTAATAGGAGAAGAAGCGGGCCGTTCATACAAAGGAAAATACGGCGTGCCCGCGACGGCGGATTACGATTTTAAGAGCCTGATTATTCAGGAGTATGATGCCGTGCTCGTGCCTGGCGGCTGGGCTCCTGACAAACTGCGAAGATATCCCGAAGTTTTGGACATCATCCGTACGATGAACGAGCAGAAAAAGCCGATCGGCCAGATCTGCCATGCGGGCTGGGTGCTTATATCTGCCGGAATTCTTGCAGGAAAAAAAGTAACGAGCACGCCCGGCATCAAAGACGACATGACAAATGCAGGGGCACAGTGGCTGGATGAAGCTGTCGTAACTGACGGCCACATTGTATCAAGCCGCCGCCCGCCCGACCTTCCGCAGTATGCAAAAGCGTTTGCTGACCTGTTAGCGTCCAAATAAAAAACATCCGCCCGAATCCGGGCGGATGTTTTTAGTTTTGATCGGCGGGAAAGACGATTCCGATTTGTTTTCTCGCTTCTTCCATAATGCTCGCCGTAATGAAAGAACGTTCAAATGTATTTTCGGAAGACTCCCGCTGTCCGTTTCGAAGAAGATTGATGAATTCAGCCGTTTCGTAGTACATCGAAGGTTTCAGATCAGGGACTGAAATGTCTTCCGTCCGGCCGTCACGATAGCGGATTTCCGCCCGTTCCGGTCCGTGAATGCTGTCCAGAACGATCGTGCCGTCTTCACCCTGAATTTCCGCCGGGGCAAACGAATTTGAGATTTTCGAATGCATCAGCACCGCTTCAAATCCGTCGTATGACAGAATGACCGTGCCTTCGCCGTCAACGCCGGATGCTAGTTTATGACCGGTCGCAATGACGTTTTTCGGTTTGCCGAACAGGACGACGGCCGGATAAATGCAGTACACGCCGATGTCCATTAACGAACCGTTCGATAATTCAGGCTTAAACGCGTTAAGCACCGTACCGTTTTTATATGCATCATATCGTGATGAATATTGGCAGTAGCTTGCCGTGAATCTCCTGACGGGTCCGATTTTATGTAAGTGGTGTTGAAGCATGCTGAAGTTCGGCAGGAACGTCGTTTTCATGGCTTCCATCAAGAGAACGCCGTTCGTTTTGGCTGCGTGAATCATTTCATCCGTTTCCCTTGCGTTAGACGCAAACGGTTTTTCGCACAGTACATGCTTGTCGTGTTCCATAAAAAGGACCGCCTGCTCTTTGTGAAATGCATTCGGGCTGGCGAGATACACCGCGTCATAGGCTTTGCTTTCCGCCATTTCTTTCAGGCTGGTGAAATAATGAGCAGCGCCGTGTTTGCCTGCGAATTCCGCCGCACGTTCTTCAGTTCTGGAATAAACCGCCGTTAATTGAAAATCATCAATAGCAGAAGCCGCTTCCAGAAATCGTTCTGTAATCCAATTCGTACCGACTGTTGCAAATCGAATCATTGCTATCGCTCCTTCTATGTATTGGCTTACATTATAGCTTTTTTTCTGAGAAACATAAATGGAAAAAAGGCTGCCAGCTAAAGAGATAGGAAAAATTCCCATAGAGACCGGTTATTATTTTTCATTACAGGAACGATAGTGTACAATTTAAGTAAAATACATATGATGGAGGAACAATAGTGGAAACATTGCAAACATGGGGCGGCAGATTTAAACAGTTTTTCTTAGACAATAAATTTGTCTTGTTTTTGCTTGTATTGCTGCTCATCGGTCTCAATATCCTTGTCTTTATGAAGACATCATTTATTTTCACACCCATTATCGTCCTGCTCAAAACGATTGCGCTCCCCGTCATTTTGACAGGAATTGTTTATTATCTGCTTAATCCGATCGTAGATATATTGGAAAAAATAAGAGTGAAAAGAGTCTATTCCATCCTGCTCCTTTACCTCATTATTATAGGGCTGATTTCGATTACGGTCGTTTCAATTATTCCGTTTTTAAAGGAACAGATCATGAGCCTGATCGACAACCTGCCGAAATATGTGGACATCGTTGAAGATCAGACGAAAAGCCTGATCGGAAGCGATTTTGTAAATCAGGCGCAAAAGACGATGAATATCAACATTTCCGATCTTGCTAATAAAGTATCGGCGCAGGCGGCGACAATTGCAAACAGCACATTTACCGGAGTCGGGAATTTTATCGGCGCGCTGACTGAAGTGATTATTTCAATTGTGACCGTGCCGTTTATTCTGTTCTATTTGCTGAAAGACGGCAAAAAACTGCCGATCTATATCTTAAAGTTTGTGCCCACCCGTCTGAAAGAACAAACGTATACGATGCTTAGTGAAATGAACCACAGATTAAGCTCCTATATCAGAGGACAGGTCATCGTCAGCTTCTGCATCGGGTTTTTATTATTTATCGGCTATCTGATTATCGGACTTGATTATGCTTCCCTGCTTGCGGTCATTGCCGCTTGTACGAGCGTTGTTCCGTATTTAGGGCCGACCATTGCCATCACGCCGGCGATTATTATCGCGTTGGTCACTTCGCCTCTTATGCTGCTGAAACTTGCGATTGTCTGGACCGTTGTCCAGCTCGTGGAAGGGAAATTAATTTCGCCGCAGATCATGGGGAAAAATCTTCACATTCATCCGATTACCATCATCTTTGTTCTTTTAACTGCCGGAAAGCTGTTCGGGGTTGTCGGCATTATTTTAGCCATCCCGGGGTATGCGGTCATCAAAGTGGTCACGACCCATCTGTTTGATTGGTTCAAAATGCGCTCGCATTTATATGAAGAAGAAAAAAATGATGCTGTATCGAAGTCATAAAATCGGAACGGACATGATATTTATTATAAGACAGGCTTTCCTTCAAAGGAGAGCTTCTCTTTTGTAAATGATGAATGAAGGGAAGAATGGGATGACACTATGGGAGATGTTCACAGCAGCCGTTTTGGGAATCGTGGAAGGGCTGACGGAGTACGCGCCGGTTTCTTCCACGGGACATATGATCATAGCGGATGACATCTGGCTGAAATCCGGAAGCCTGATGAATCCGGAAGCCGCCAATTCCTTCAAAGTGGTGATTCAGCTCGGTTCGATTCTGGCGGTGGCCATTGTGTTTAAGGATCGGATATTACATTTACTCGGCCTCAAAAAAAACGTCACGCGCGATCAGCAGAAGGGATACAGGCTGACCATCGCGCAAATCGCCGTCGGTCTTGTTCCGGCAGCGGTGCTCGGCTTTTTATTTGAGGATTTCATTGACCGCTATTTATTCTCCGTCAGAACGGTCGCTTACGGATTAATTGCCGGAGCCGTGCTTATGCTTATAGCGGACTGGATCAATAAAAGGAAAGAAACGATCGATACGGTGGACAGAATCACCTACAAACAGGCTTTCTGTGTCGGATTATTCCAGTGTCTCGCCTTATGGCCCGGATTTTCCCGCTCAGGCTCAACGATTGCCGGAGGTGTCATTGTCGGCTTGAATCACCGGGCAGCCGCAGACTTCACATTTATTATGGCGATTCCGATTATGGCGGGCGCAAGCCTTCTGAAGCTGGTGAAATACTGGGGCAGTCTTTCTTATGACATGATTCCGTTTTTTCTTGTCGGCTTTATCTGCGCCTTTGTCGTCGCCCTCTTAGTCGTCAAATTTTTTCTTCGGCTCATTAACCGGATTAAGCTTGTCCCGTTCGCCATTTACCGTGTCATCCTCGGCATCATTTTAATCATGCTCGTGCGATAAACGAAGAGGCCCCCAGGAGGGTCTTCTTTTTATGTTCGAAAAACGTCTCAGGAAAATATGAGCAAACTGAATTTTCTGCTTGAAATTCATAGAAGACTCGTCTATAATAAAACATGACGTTACAGCACGGGGCCATAGCTCAGCTGGGAGAGCGCTACGCTGGCAGCGTAGAGGTCAGGGGTTCGAGCCCCCTTGGCTCCATACCTTTAAACCCTTATTCTATAAGGGTTTTTTTATTTGTCAGGAACAGAGCCAATAGCCCAAAAAAGCAATTGGGGACAATTTGGGGACAATTTGGGGACGAAAAATTTATTTTGAGGAAGTTTAGTTGCTTTTCGCCTTCAATTAGGATTGAAGAAGCCGCCTTTAAAGGCGGCTTTGTTGTTTATCAATTTTCTTTCGGAGCAATCTTTGCTACTGGAGCACCACATAGCAGGAAGAATGCAAATACTGCTGGTGGGGAAATTGCTAAACCTATAGTTCCTAGAAATCCTACAACAGTCAGCCACTCGCCCTTTTCAATGGCTTTTTGAACTTGATTCAAAGCACCTTTACTTAAGTTAAGTGCATCCTCTAAACATCCTTGAACACTACTGATGTGGGCATCCGTATAATTATATTCCTTATTCATATAATTAGCGAAAGCGATCATGCCCTCCTTTTGAGCAGGAGGATAAGGAGATTTTTCAAGCTCATCTTCTTTGACTGTATAGCCGGTCTCTTTGTCAAAAACTAGAATTTTAGTAAAGATGTGCTCAACTTCTGCAACAGATTTTTCAATTTGTTCTTCAGTTAAGCCGTCTAAACCGTCCTTAGGATTCAATTGTGCTGCTGAAGCTGCTGGTGCTATTGTCGCGATAGCTAGAAAGAAAACCGACGCCAGAAAAAGCAATCTTTTCAACATTATAACTCCCCCTTTTGGAAAATTGTACAAGCAACTAAACAATAACATACTTTTTTCCAAATAAGGGTGCATTTATCTAGTTTTAATCTGTTTAGACAGGATAAGTCAAATATCGACAAAAAAGATTATGACCACAAATTCAAAGCAAGAAACGAAAGACCCCAAGCTAATATACCGAACATCACAGAGAACCTAAGACAAGTTTCAAATTTTGTAAGCCCCCGCTCTCTTTTTGTTTTACCTAATTTCCAGTAAAGAGCATAGCCGGAGAACACCAAAATGATTACTCCGAGTCGAGACACATTTTCCAAAAATTTTATACCATCCATTGATTTTCACCTCGTTTATTTATGAGAAAAAAATAAAGTAGACTTGTAGAGAGTCTACTTATAAACCTATTCCAAAGTAAACACTTTCATAGAGCTTAAAGCATTTGAGTGATAAAGTAATGCTCATTTTAAAATGATACATCCTTAATCCCTCCCATTTATATTCCCCATACATTAGTTTTATTATCGCAAATTGAAAGGACATTTCCAACATTTAAGTGAAAATAAGTAATCTGTAATAAGTCTAATGGTATAGAAATGATGTTCCCTTTATTCAACAAAACCATGATCATTTTCCGGTATACCGCAAAAAACTGTGTTTATTTGACTAAACATATTATGGAAATGTTAGAATATTATATAAAAGGAGGAGTGGCCTTGTGAGTTCTGTTTTACCTTCATCAGAGGTAGGCGTTAAAATTAATGAATGGTACAAAATGATACGTCAGTTCAGTGTTCCGGATGCGGAGATTTTGAAAGCGGAAGTGGAGCAAGAAATAAATGAGATGGAAGAAGACGAGTATCTACTGATTTACTACACCCTCATGAAATTCCGCCATCAGCTCATGCTGGATTATTTAGAACCGGTGACTACCCGTGTGAGACCGACAATTGACGAGCTGCTGGAAAAAATCGAAGCATCAAATAAAGGAATTTCCGGCCTGCTGTGCTATTACTCTTTATTTTTCCGCGGCATGTATGAATTTGATCAAAAGCAGTATGTAAAGGCGATCGGCTTTTATAGAGAGGCTGAAAAACAACTCGTTCATGTGCATGATGAAATTGAGAGAGCGGAGTTTCATTTTAAACTGGCTGAAGCATATTACGGTATGAAACAAAGCCACGTCTCCATGCATCACGTAAAGCAAGCGCTCGATATTTACGATCAGTATGAGTTGTATAAGGTCCGGAAAATTCAATGTCTATTTGTCATATCAGGGAATTATATTGATTTTAAGCGTTATGAGAAGAGTCAGCCGCATCTTGAAAAGGCTCTTGATTTATCAAAAGAGTTAGATAACAAGAGGTTGATTAGTTCTGCTCTTTATAATTTGGGTACAAATTTCGGAGATAGGGGCGACTATGAAAAGGCTGAGATATTTTTAAGGCAAGCAGTAGAGATAACCGAAAAAGCAAAACTGAGCAACTTGCCGCACTCTTTATTTTCTTATGCAAAATTCCTCTTTAAACAAGGGAAAATGGCTGAGGGTATCCAAGTAAGCAAAAAAGGTTTGTCGGCCGCGGTATACCAAGGCGATAAGCTTTTCGAAAATCTACAGGGGTATCTGAAGGCTCTTTATGTGGATGCAGTGGATCAACAGGGAGTTAATGAAACAATTGAGTATCTGGAGAAGAATAAGAATTACTCATATGTTGAAGATATTGCTTGCGAAACTGCATCTGTTTACGCAGATTCAAGGGAGTTTGAGAATTCTTATTTTTATCATAAAAAAATGGTTGATACACAAACACAAATTCAAAGGGGAGAGTGCCAGTATGAATTTTAAAAAGAGCATTTTCATCGTCCTGGGTCTGTCATTGACTTTAGTATGTGGGTTGGGTATGAGCTCAGTAGAAAAACAAGCACAAGATACAATCAAAGTAGCTTCTGATCGCCTTCAAACTTGAACAGCTTAAGTCTTTTCTTCGGAAAAGGCTTTTTTGTTTCTTCATTATATTGTTTTAAAACATCCACTTGTTTTTATTCTTATCCCATTTCAGCATACGCTGCCTCATGAGGTTCTTCACTGTTTCCCGAATAGCGCGTTCATCCTTGCCAGTTTTTCTCTTCAATTCATCCAAGGAGGGGTTCTTCCTGAATTGGATCTAAAGATAATCCGGTGCACTTTTCATTCAAAATCAGTCATTTGATCATCTCCCAACTTCATAAGTCTCAACGGATAAAAGAGAATCAAATACAATAATGTATCCCCCTTTAAGTTCTTCACACGAAATTCCTTCCGTAGGTGGTCCCGTAATGAACTGCGCAGATAACCTCGCGTATGTATCCGTCGTCATAAAGCTCGAACGATAATTCTATGCTAATATTTAAAAAATATGGCACTCAATATTTATAAGTTCAATTTTCTTTTCAATTTAAGGGAGGGAAAATAGAAAGGAGAGAAATGAGAAAGTATTTTGGGTTCGTGTCGCTTATCATCCTTTTATTCGGATTGTGCTTTCTGCCTCATATTCATTGGGCGCTTGGAAGCCTAGGAATTGTCGTGGGGAGTATTCTAGCAATCAAATCGCCTAAAGGAATTGCAAAGAATATTTCTTTTGTTATCCTAGCACTTTGTTTACTTTTACTATTATTATTGATTGTGATGGGCGTTTTGATGGCAGGTCTAGTGGAAAATTAACCTTTAATTTATTATCCTATTTTGGGACCAGCTTATTCATTTTTAGCCAAATAAAAGATTAGGATTTGAAACAAAACGTCTGTTCCTATCAGAAAAGCATCTCCACACTGGCAGCTAGAGGTCAGGGGTGCGAGCCCCTTGGCTCCATACCTTTATAAGTTTTTAATCCTCTGCAGCAGCCTCTGTGTTCCGCTTCATTTCTAACAACTCAAAATAAAGGAAAGAGAGAAAATGAAAAAGAAAATCTATCTTATATTATCTCTGTCAGCGGCAGTGGCACTTCTTTTAACAGCGCTCCCGGCTCTTTCTCCCATCATCTTCACGTCTGCTTCAGAAAAAGGAGCCATCAGGCATGACATTTATAAAAAAGGATATCCGTATCAAAGCTACTTTGCGATTCTTCAAAAAGAAGAAGGAGGCGGAGAGGCCGGGAACCTTTATTATGTAAATTGGTTCAATTGGAAAGATGAAACCGGACAGACGCCGCACGTATGTTGTTCAAAAAAATCGTCCGAAGGCGAGTACAAAGTAAGCTGCGGAACCGGACCGTAATGATCAAGAGCCCCTCTCCAATGAGGGGCTTTTTTCGTCAAAGCTTGAATGCCGCTCCGTTTCCCATTTAATACCCCCGATAGAACGGCTGAACATAATGCCGATACGGATCATTCGGATAATGCGTATTTGGCTGATAAGGCTTATTCATATCATGAATACCCGTGTTTTCAGACTGTCCGCAGTATTTATCGGGGCCTATCACAGTTGATTGCCGGATCGGTGAAACGGCTTTTTCCCACTCATGCTCATTCAAACAGTACGTATGCGCCATGATCTCAGGCGGCGTCAGACGGAGAATATCCGAGCCGTATATCACTTCAGGCGAAGGGGCGTCAAATATGGCCAAAAGATGGGTTTTGTCTGAAGTGGCGACTTCATAATGCCACCACCCCTGCGGAATATTCGCCACTTGCCCGGGGGTAATCGGGTAATTACGTATTTTCTGGGTGAACGGATTCAGCATCGACACCACCGCGGAACCCGAAATACAGTACACCAATTCAGCGGCGTTTTGATGGGTATGCGGTTCAATCACATTTGTTTTACTCAGAAAGATATCTAATAATGAAATATTTTCAAGCGTGTTTAACTGTTTAATCCCCAATACATTGATAAAGTTCCGAGCATCTTTCGTAAAAAAACGGCTCTCATTCACATCATAAGTGAACTGTGTATTCGGAGACGTGTAATCGATATCGGAAACCATGCAATCCCCCGCTTTCATCTTTAAACGTATATTCCCAAATATATGTGTCCCTGTTTCACCGGGTGATAAAAAAGGAGGTGAAATCCATAAATTCCAAAACCAACACAATATTGTGACGGCTTTTTTAAAGATTCATTTTGGATATATCTTTTATTCGAAATATCTCTTACTATAAAGATATATTGAAAATACATCTTTAGAAGGGTTGAGGATGAACATGCTGGATGAGAGAACAATAGACATCATCAAAAGCACAGTACCTGTATTGAAAACACATGGAGAAAACATCACCGGACGCTTTTATAACCTGATGTTTCAAGATCATCCCGAACTGTTAAATATGTTTAACCAAACGAACCAAAAGAAACAGACTCAGCGCGCAGCATTGGCAAATGCAGTCATTGCGGCTGCGGCGAATATTGATCAATTAGAACAAATCATTCCGGCGGTCAGACAGATCGGCCATAAGCACACAAGTATCGGTGTAAAACCGGAACATTATCCGATTGTCGGAAAGTATCTGCTTCTGGCGATTAAGGATGTGCTGCAGGATGCCGCAACTCCTGAGATTATGCAGGCATGGGAAAAAGCTTACTGTGTTATTGCAGAGGCTTTCATCGGCATTGAAAAAAACATGTACAATGAAGCCGGATGGCAGGGGTATAAAGAATTTACGGTTATACAGAAAACAAAAGAAAGCAAAGATATCACATCGTTTTATATCAAACCGAGTGACGGCTCTTCGCTACCTGGATTT
Source organism: Bacillus sp. YH3-2-B2 (assembly GCF_053663335.1). Classification (NCBI taxonomy): domain Bacteria; kingdom Bacillati; phylum Bacillota; class Bacilli; order Caryophanales; family Bacillaceae; genus Bacillus; species Bacillus sp. YH3-2-B2. Next base: position 994,924 of record NZ_JBSJQE010000002.1, read on the forward strand.
GAAGCGGGACAATATATCAGCATTAAAGTGCGGATTGCGGATTCGCCTTATACGCACATTCGCCAGTACAGCCTGTCTGATGCTTCTCAAAAAGGCGCATATCGGATTTCTGTGAAAAAGGACGGAGCGGTTTCTTCTTATCTCCACAATGAAGTTCAAGAGGGAGATAAACTTGAAGTCAGCGCACCCGCCGGGGATTTCAAGCTGTCTTCTGCCGAAAAACCGGTTGTTCTTATCAGTGCCGGTTCCGGAATCACGCCGATGATGAGCATGCTGAAAACAGCCGCCGAAAAACAGCCGGAGCGTTCCGTTACTTTTATTCATGCCGCGAAAAACGGAGAGTACGCCGCGTTCCGCAAAGAGGCTGAACAAGCTGCGGAGAATCATCCGAATATTAACGTCATTTATGTTTACAGTGAACCGGCAGAACAAGACCGCTCAGGAGACAAGCCTTTTTACAGCGGCCGGATTGATCAAACCTTCTTGGAGCAGCTTCATCTGAATCAAGATGCTGAATGTTACTTGTGCGGATCAGCGCAGTTTATGACGCAAATGAAAGATATGATTCTTGCACTCGGGTTTGACTCTGATTCTGTTCAATATGAATTGTTCGGCCCTCAGCTGAGCATGGCATAACAAAAAAGACTCCTCAAAGAGGGGTCTTTTTTATTTGCACAATGTGTTCTTTCTCCGTCTTTTTCCCTATTTTATTGAAATTTTCATCAATGACCAGTAAAATTATAAATCTAGTGATTCCGGAATTAAAGGAAGGTTGATATGAAAAAGAAAGCAAAGACCAAAAGGGTGCTTGGGTGCCTTTTTGCTGTATCTCTTATATTCGGATTATTTCTGGTATCAATGGTATTTTCGAAATTCATAGTGACGGAAGAAAAACCGCCTGAAGAGGTGGACGAGCAGCAGGTCTTTATTGACAGCCTTTCCGGGCATGCTCAGATTTTATATGAGAGATATCATGTCCTTCCGAGCATCACCCTCGCACAGGCCATTCTCGAATCGGACTGGGGGAACAGTGAGCTTGCGGGGAAAGCGCGCAACCTGTTCGGTGTAAAAGGTGATTATAAAGGAAAACACGTCACGATGAAAACGGATGAATTTGAAAAAGGAAAACGAAAAACGATTCGGGCAAAATTCCGTAAATACAGCACGTTTTTTGAATCAATGGATGACCATGCCAAATTATTTGTCAACGGAACGTCTTGGAATAAAAAGAAGTACAAGCCCGTTATTGAAGCGGACAATTATAAAACAGCGGCGGCTGCCCTTCAAAAATCCGGCTACGCCACAGACCCCGGCTATGCTGAAAAAATTAAAGATGTCATAGAAACCTATAACCTGAATGAATATGACAAAATCAATGCCTCTCTTAAAGCAGTTGATATGAAAGGCGCCATCAAAGACCACGTCATTGAAGACGTGTGGTCCAAGCCGTCAAAAGAGCGGCATTCTATAAAACTGGCATCGGCGCAAAAGTTTACCGGCCAGCATATTAAAGTCGTATCTGAAAAACAAAACGGAGAATCCGTCTGGTACCAAATTCAAGTGAAAGATGAGCTGATCGGTTGGGTAGACCAAACCGCCGTCCAGTTAAGTGAAGAAACATAAGCATCAAAAAAAGCCGGCAGCTTGCCGGCTTTTTTACATTCCTTCAGTTTCAAACCTTTTAATATCACGTTTATGCCCCATCAGCACAAGGCAGTCACATTCATGAATGACAGTCTCCGGAGAAGGGGACAGCTGAATGTCTCCATTATGTTTCACGGCGAGAATGGTGCAGCCGAATCTGGCCCGGACGCCGAGATCAAGAATGGATTTTAAATGCAGCTTTTTCGTGGCTGAAAGCTCCACAATGCTGTATTCATCTGACAAATCGATGTAATTTAAGACGTTTTCATCTGAAAGGCTTTGCGCAATCCGCACGCCCATATCCTTTTCGGGATGGATAATACGGTCAGCACCGATCTTTTCAAGCACTTTGTGATGATAATAGTTTTGCGCTTTCACCCAAATATTAGGGATGTTCAGCTCCTTCAATAACAGCGTCGTCAGCGTGCTTGCCTGAATGTTGGCGCCGATTGCTACGATGACATATTCAAAATTTCTGATGCCGAGCGACTGAAGCTCGCTTTCTTCCGTTGAATTTGCCCGCACGGCATGCGTGGCATAAGAGGAGTATGCGTTGACCCGCTCTTCGCTGATATCGATCGCAAGCACCTCATGCCCCATTTTAAAAAGCTCTTTACAGATGCTTCCGCCGAAACGGCCGAGTCCGATGACGGCAAATTGTTTATTTTTGATTTTTCCCAATCCTCATAACTCCTTAAGAAACTGTTTTCGTCACTCCAAATACAACAAACAAGAATGTACTCCTGTTTCAGGGGTTTGTCAATGCGAGGGCCGGAAGAAAGAAAACAGCACAAAAAAAGACCGGCTGACAAGCGATGAGCTTGTGCCGGTCCGTTTTTCGCAATTATTTGCAGTTGCAAGGCTGTGTCGGCGGTGTGCTGCGTTTTTGAACAACAATTGTGTCCTCAGCATAGAATTTAGAGCCGATGCTTAATGATTTATTTTCTGCACGGAACTTATATGTACCTGCAGCAGGCAATGTTTTATTATTAAGAGAAAGCTTAAATTCCGCTGCGCCGAGCAAATCAATGTTTAACGGAAGTCTGACTGTTTTGCCGTTATTGAGAATCTGTCTTTCACGCAAAGCGTGTCCGTTGACTGTATCTTTTGTTGTAGCCGCAAATCCGCTAGGAAGGGTAAATTCCATAACGCCTAAGCTCAGGATCGTGTTCGGACGGTACGTCAATTCGATATCAGAAAATGACCATTCCTGCTGGCTGGCACCTGTATATTTTGCAAATAAGGTAGCAGTCGCTTTCGCGGACATTTCCGGCTCGTGAACGGTTGAGCCTGACTCAGCGGCGAATGACGCTGTCGGCAGAGAAAGAAGCAAAACCAGGCCGAATAAACTTGCCATGACAGTTGAGAAAAATTTCTGTTTCATTTTCATAAATCCCCCTAAAAAAAATTTGCTGATTGTTCTTAAAAAAGAACGACCATACCTATAAAAATTTACCATCAATTTTAATGGAAGTAAATGGGGTTATGTTCCTATATTTTCTCAAAAATAATCAAATCACGACAAAAAACGCCTGAATCAAAATCAGGCGTTTTTTTCGTCCGTTTCTATCGGAATAAATTTAAAAATCTCCCCGCTCTGAACCGAGTCGGCGAGCCGCTTCAGCCAATGATAATAAGCTTTCGAGCTTTCAAGCTGATCATATAACTGCCGCGCTTCTTCCTGTAATTCCGCGCTGCCTTCCTCGGCCAGCAAAACGGATTGCAAATCCGCCTGGGCCTGTACGATGGCGGACAAATTCACCTGAACTTCACGGTCCCATTTCGGCGGGAAGAAATTCGTGAAAAACGTAAAGAAATCCTTTTCCGCTACAAACGTATGCTTCCGTGTGCCGCGGTGAAAGGTTTTTTTGACCACATTTAAATCCTGCAGCTTTTTGACGCCCGTGCTCATACTCGGTTTGCTCATCTGCAGTTCCTCACGCATTTCGTCAAGCGTCATTTCATCCCTCATATACATTGTTCCGTATAAAATCCCGACACTCCGTGTGATTCCGTAAAGATCCATCGTCTCTGCAATGGAATCAATGACAAGATCCCTGGCTTGTTCTATAGCTGCGAATTCTGGATTCTCATCCATACTGTCCCTCTTTTCCTCTTGAAGTTTAAATTTGTTAAGTCATTTCTTTATGTTCTTAATCTTAACGAATCATGACAAAATGTCAAAATCTAAACGGACTGACCGGGTTTTGACAGGCAAAAAAACATGTGTTAAATTAACATTGTTAAAAACATTAAATTTTTATTTAACAAACTTACTTATCGGTAAGGAGGACTCTTATGAGCAAAACGCTTTATATCGGCGGCGAATGGATCAGTGCAGAAAAAAAACAGACCCGCCGTATCATTAATCCATTTAATCAAGAAGAAATTGCAACGGTATGCGAAGGAGACCGGGATGATGCGGTGAAAGCCATCGCCGCAGCCAGAAAAGCATTTGATGAAGGGGAGTGGCCGGTGCTTTCCGGGCTCGAGCGCGGACAATTTGTTCTGAAAATTGCGGAATTAATCAGACGCGATCTGAACGAATTAGCTGAGCTGGAATCGCTTGATACAGGAAAAACGATTGAAGAAAGTAAAGCCGATATGGATGATATCGCAAATGTATTTCAATATTATGCCGGTTTGGCGGATAAAGACGGAGGCGAAGTCATTTCATCTCCGATTCCCGATTCAGTAAGTAAAATCGTCAGAGAGCCGATTGGCGTATGCGGACAAATTACGCCGTGGAACTATCCGCTCCTTCAGGCGAGCTGGAAAATCGCTCCCGCTCTTGCGGCCGGAAACACGATCGTTTTAAAGCCGAGCGAGATTACTCCGCTGACAACCATTAAAGTCTTTCAATTAATAGAAGAAGCCGGTATTCCGAAAGGGGCCGCCAATCTCGTGCTGGGGCCGGGCGCTTCTGTCGGCGACGAGCTGGCGAGAAACCTCGACGTCGATTTGGTCTCTTTTACGGGCGGAATTGAAACAGGCAAAAAAATCATGCAGGCGGCAAGCGGCAACGTGAAAAAGATTGCCCTGGAGCTTGGCGGCAAAAATCCGAATATCGTATTTCAAGATGCAGATCTCGAAACAGCTGCAGATCAAGCGCTGAACGCCGTGTTCTTCCATGCCGGTCAAGTTTGTTCAGCAGGGTCACGTCTTTTGGTGGACGAAGCCATTCATGATGAATTTTTAGCCGAGCTGATCAAGCGCACGAAACGCATCAAATTAGGAAACGGTTTTCATGAAGATACGGAAAGCGGTCCGCTGATTTCCGCCGAGCATCGGGCCAAAGTCGAAAAATACGTAGAAATCGGTATCGAAGAAGGGGCAAAACTGGAAACAGGCGGCAAACGTCCTGATGATCCCGCCCTTCAAAACGGTTTTTTCTATGAACCTACTATTTTCTCAAACTGCAAGTCTGATATGCGGATAGTCCAAGAGGAGATCTTCGGCCCCGTTTTAACAGTCGAGTCATTTTCTTCTGAAGAAGAAGTGATCAGACTTGCCAACGATACCATTTACGGGCTGGCTGGAGCGGTATGGTCAAAGGATATTGAAAAATGCGAACGCGTAGCCGCCAAACTGCGGATGGGAACGGTATGGATCAATGATTTCCACCCGTATTTCGCGCAAGCGCCATGGGGCGGGTACAAACAATCGGGCTTCGGCCGCGAACTCGGCAAAATCGGCCTGGAAGAATACACGGAAATCAAACATATTTACCGCAACACGAAACCTGCGGCTGTGAACTGGTTTCAAGCATAATTAGGAGGAGATACAATATGACATTAAATATGAAAGTAGAAAGCATGCATAAATTCCATACATTCGAAATCCCCACAGTCATTAAACACGGAATCGGCGCGATTCAGCACGCGGGAAGTGAAGTCAGAGCGCTTGGCGTCACAAAAGCGCTGCTCGTAACAGACCCGGGAATTTATAACGCAGGAGTGGCAAACCCGGTCATTGAATCTTTGCAGGAAGCGGGCATTGAAGTCGTCCTGTTTAACAAAGTGGAGCCGAACCCGCCTGTACGTCTTGTGAACGAAGGATCAAAACTGTATAAAAAAGAAAACTGCAACGGTCTTGTGGCTGTCGGCGGCGGAAGCTCCATGGATACGGCGAAAGCGATCGGGGTAGAAGCGACACACGAAGGAAGCGTGCTTGATTATGAAGCCGCGGAAGGCAAAAAGCCGCTGGAAAACCGTATTCCTCCGCTGACAACGATCCCGACGACTGCGGGAACAGGTTCAGAGGTCACACAATGGGCGGTCATTACAGATGAGGAAAGAGAATTTAAATTCAATACGGGCGGACCGCTTATCGCTGCGCATTTAACGGTCATTGACCCTGAGCTGCACACGTCCATGCCTCCGCATGTGACGGCCATGACAGGTATTGACGCACTTGCGCACGCCATCGAGTGCTATACGATGAAATTCGCGCAGCCGATCACTGATGCCGTCGCTTTAATGGCCATTGAATATGCGGCGCATTATATTAAGCGCGCGTTTGCGGACGGAGAGGATTTGGAAGCAAGATACGGCATGGCGCAGGCGGCGATGCTTGCCGGCCTTTCATACGGCAGTGAATCAGCAGGCGCGGCGCATGCGATGAGCCAGACGCTCGGCGGCATCATCCCTGTCGCTCACGGACAATGCGTCGCAGCTATGATGGGACCGGTAATGGAATACAACTGGAAAGGCTATCCGGAAAAATTCGCCCGCATCGCCAAAGCATTCGGAATCAATACAAGCAACATGACAACTGAAGAAGCGGCCAAAGCGTCCGTCAACTGGATGTATGATCTTGTAAAAGATTTAGAGGTGCCGAGTTTAGAAGAACAAGGTGTGTCTCCGGACATGATTGAACGTTTATCAAAAGAAGCCATGAAAGATCCGCAAACATTCGGAAATCCAAGAGATTTGAATGAGAAAGCATACAACTGGATTTACAAACGCTGCTTTGACTTAACGCCGAAAACGGTATAATAAATGAACCCCGCTCCTTTACAGAGCGGGGGTTTTTAAGGATAATGTCAAGAAAAAGGCGGTGGTGGCTGATGTGGAAACGCATAACAGCAAAGACGGAAGGCGTATATATAGCGGATACCGAACAATTTGTTACTAAAAAGATGGACAAGCTTCGCGCGGAATACGGCGGGTTTCCCGGTGACCTGCATTTCGGACTGACAAAAAAGGCCGGCGCGCGTGAGCCGATGTATAAAAGAGGAACGGAAATTTTTAACCGGAGACAAATTTCAATCGTGTCCATGGAGGAATGTGATGACATTGCGGAGAAGATGGGGATTTCTCATATCTTTCCCGAATGGCTCGGCGCTAATATAGCAATCAGCGGTTTTTCTGCGCTGACGCCGCTTAAAGAAGGAAGCAGAATGATATTTCCAAGCGGTGCGTCTCTGTTGTGCGAGGGAGAAAATGATCCGTGCATTCAGCCGGGAGAAGTCATTCAATCCTTTTATCCGGATCAGCCAAAACTCGCCGCGGCGTTTGTGAGGCACGCGATGGGCAGAAGAGGAATTGTCTGTATTGTTGAACGCCCGGGTGATATATGCACGGGCGATGCGGTCACCATCCATTCTTATGAACCGAAACGCGCCAAGAAAAAAATCGAGAAGGTCTGACTCAGACCTTCTCGATTTTTTGTTTGATTTCTTCTATTTGATTGATGTGACGCTTTTCATGATGGCCGATAAAATCAATCCACTGGCGGATCGTCAGTTCTTGAAAAACAGGATGCGGAAGCACACGTTCAAAGTCTTCCTCGTTTAATGATGAAATAACTGCGGTCAGCTGCTGTCTTGCCGTATCTAATTCTTGTTTTGCCTCAATGACTGATATTCGGTTTTGCTCAGGTTCGAGGTGTGACGGCGCCGGCCGTTTATTTGATCTGTCCTCTATAAACTCCATCGGTTTGTCTTCGATTTTTTTAAACGGTGCGTCTTTTGCCTGCTTTGATAAAAGGGTCTGCGCTGTTTCGTCAATTTTCTTTAAATGGTCAAGGACTTCCCGCACGCTCCACTCATCAGCCGCGGGCTTTCGGTTGAATTCCTCATCAGAGAGTCCTTTCAGTACTTCCCAGGTCTGCTGTCTGGTTTCATTAAAAATGCTCATCCTATCTCCTCCTTTAGAGTAAACATATCATATCCGGATTGGATAATCATGTAATCAGCCTTACTTATCAGAAAATTGAAACCATTTGCCTTTACATCCGTATATAAAGTAACACTCCGACACCAAGCCGAAAGGAGGATAGAATGTGGACATATTTCATCTGCCGCTTGAAACGGTCTATCTTTACACATTGATTATTTCGGGAAGTCTCACGCTTTTGATTCTGTTTTTTCAAGATGTGTTTCACGGCCTCTCGGAAGCCATTCCAGTTTCATTTTTAAACCCTGCATTGATTCTGTCTTTTTTAACAATCTTTTCAGCCTCAGGTTATATCGGCGAAATCGCCGCTCCGCTATCAAGTCCTGTCATTGCGTTACTTTCATTTGTTCTTTCGGTTCTTTTGGTCAGCCTGCTTCACTTCTTCGTCCTTGTCCCGCTTTCATCAGCGGAAGAATCGCTCGCATATCGGGAGACAGATTTAAAGGGCAGGGTCGGCAGGGTCATTACTTCCGTCCCGAAAGACGGCTATGGGGAAGTGATCATAGAGGGAATAGGGGGCGCCATTTCTAAATCAGCCGTCAGCTTTGATCAAGAACAGATCAAGTACGGAACGGCCGTATTAGTGATTGACGTGAAAGACGGAGTGCTTTTTGTGACGCCGCATGAACCAATCTGATATCTAAGGGGGAACTGTTATGACTATGCCGATTATCATTGTTATCGGAATCGTATTCTTTTTACTCATCGCACTTATTGCTGTATTTATTACGAAGTACCGGACAGCGGGGCCGGATGAAGCCCTTATCGTGACCGGAAGTTATTTGGGAAATAAGAACGTCCACATTGATGAAGGCGGAAATCGTCTGAAAATCGTCCGGGGCGGGGGAACGTTCGTGCTCCCGGTATTCCAGCAGGCAGAACCTCTCAGTTTACTGTCAAGCAAACTTGATGTCTCTACACCTGAAGTCTATACAGAGCAAGGCGTGCCGGTAATGGCCGACGGAACCGCCATTATTAAAATCGGAGGCTCCATCGGTGAAATCGCCACAGCAGCTGAACAATTTTTGGGGAAATCCAAGGACGACCGTGAGCAGGAGGCGCGGGAGGTGCTGGAAGGCCATCTGCGCTCCATCCTCGGCTCCATGACCGTTGAAGAGATTTATAAAAACAGGGAAAAGTTTTCTCAGGAAGTCCAGCGGGTCGCGTCTCAGGATCTTGCTAAAATGGGGCTGATGATCGTTTCTTTTACGATTAAAGACGTCCGGGATAAAAACGGCTATCTTGAATCATTAGGTAAGCCGAGAATCGCCCAAGTCAAGCGGGATGCGGACATTGCCACGGCAGAAGCGGATAAAGAGACGAGGATTAAACGCGCGGCCGCTGATAAAGACGCAAAAAAATCAGAGCTGGAGCGGGCGACGGAAATAGCTGAAGCGGAAAAAATCAATCAGCTGAAAATGGCGGAATACAGAAGAGAGCAGGATACAGCAAAAGCCAATGCCGACCAGGCATATGATCTTGAAACCGCAAAAGCACGCCAGCAGGTGACAGAGCAGGAAATGCAAATTAAAATTATTGAGCGGCAAAAGCAGATTGAATTGGAGGAAAAAGAAATTCTGCGCCGTGAGCGCCAATATGACTCTGAAGTGAAGAAAAAAGCCGATGCTGACCGTTACTCGGTGGAACAAGCGGCCGCGGCCGCAAAAGCGAAGCAGCTCGCCGAAGCGGATGCCGAGCAGTACAGCATCGAAGCGATGGCCAAGGCGGAAGCGGAACGCGTGAGAATTGACGGTCTTGCTAAAGCGGAGGCTGAAAAGGCGAGAGGAGAAACCGAAGCGGAAGTCATCCGCCTGAAAGGTCTCGCAGAAGCGGAAGCTAAAGAAAAAATCGCCGACGCATTCGAAAAATACGGGCAGGCTGCAATCCTTGATATGATTGTGAAAATGCTGCCTGAATACGCAAAACAAGTCTCAGCGCCTCTTTCAAACATTGATAAAATTACCGTCGTGGATACGGGAGGAAGCGGTGAAAACGGCGGAGCCAATAAAGTCACAGGCTACGCAACCAATTTAATGGCCGGTCTCCAGGAAAGCTTAAAAGCATCTTCCGGAATCAATGTAAAAGAGCTGATTGAGAATTTTTCAGGCAAAGGAAACATAAAACAAAGCATAAATGAACTTACAAAAGAACTGAGTGATTCAAACGAACGGCACAGCCCGGAATAAAAAAACAGCAGGCGTAAACCGCCTGCTGTTTCAGTTCGTCCGCTTAGCTTCAAGAAGCCGCGGCGCAGTCATGAATAATAAGATAAGGACAATGGCCGAAAGGATAAAAGAAGGAATCATATAAGTCGCGTTATAGACGGACGAATAAATCCAGACCGGCGTACCCTTCGGAGCATAGCTTCCGAAAAAGACAGCTCCGGAGACTACATGTGCCGCATAGCGCAGCACACTGCCGATGAAAACACCGCCTATAACATACATCGTTAAAGCGCCTCTTTTTTTATTCAATGCCGATGCTCGTACACCGGAAGCAAACAAGCCGCTGAAACCGAGAACTGCAAATGCCGCGATGTAATCGAGAAATAGCTGCACCGGGTGCTGCAAAAACAAATTGCCGATGGCGATCTGGACAATCCCTGTTAAAAAGCCTGTCGTAAGCCCGGCCTTCACTCCCCAGCGGAATGAAATCAAAAAAATCGGAATCATCATAATAGAGACCGAACCGCCTTGGGGCATCCGGAGAAACATACCTGAGACAATGTCCAGAATGACAGCCGCCCCGGTCATAATCGCTATTTCAATTAAGCGCACAAGCTGTGTTGAATGATTCATAGTTTTCCCCCTGGTCAGACAACCGTATCAAGGATAAACAAAAAAGCAGCGCGGGGAAGGATGGGAAAAGGTCCGCGCGCTGCTTACATAAACTGCAAATCATTTGGCTTTGCCACATCCCTACGCCAGCGTTAACTAACAGGTTCAAAGGGTCAGAACAAAACGTTCACTCTCAGCTTTAATGCTCCCCTTGTGGTCATCAAGTATTTAGTTCAATCTTACTATACAAGAAAATAGGCCAAACCACAAGACAGCTTATCTTTCTATAGAAGAGAAACTGAAATAAGGTATGAAAGAAAATAATTAATGATTTTTTTAAAAAACTATTGTCATATTTTCAAAAGGGTGTTATATTATTAAACGTCGCTGATGAACAGCAGACAACAACGAAAAGCTTCGGAAACAACTTGAAAAAAGTTGTTGACATAAAAGAAGCTGAGTGGTAAGATAATAAAGCTGCTTCGACAAGCGGTAATGATCTTTGAAAACTAAACAAGACAAAACGTACCTGTTAATTCAAAGTTTTAAATAAATCGCACAGCGATGTGCGTAGTCAGTCAAACTAAGGTCTGCACGATGCAGATCACACAGACGTTACTGCAGGATGCAGTGAACTTAGTCTGTGATCCATTTATCGGAGAGTTTGATCCTGGCTCAGGACGAACGCTGGCGGCGTGCCTAATACATGCAAGTCGAGCGGACAGATGGGAGCTTG
>NZ_JBSJQE010000003.1:0-910291 GCF_053663335.1 Bacillus sp. YH3-2-B2
CGGACGTATAAATGATATAAGCGAGCGAATCAGCATCCGCTTCGTCAGAGACAGCCCCTGTCTCCGCCTCACCTGTAAGGGCAGAAAGAGACACTTCTAGCGTTTCGCCGGAAAAACCGGGAACGGATAACCCCGACTGTGCAAGCAGGAGACAGGCGCCGCTGTCGTCGAGCATATAGCGCAGCCTGTCCTCCGGATATTCCGGGTCAAGCGGCACGTAGGCGCCGCCTGCTTTTAACACGGTAAGCACTGAAATCACCATCTCCGGCGAGCGTTCAGCGAGCACACCGACCACGCTTTCTTTGCGGACGCCTTTTTGGCGGAGCCGAACAGCGAGTCTGTCTGTGTACCGGTCAAGCTCGGCGTACGTCAGCATACCGTCCGGAAAACGAAGCGCCGGACAATGCGGCGAAAGCGCGGCGCGGCGGGTAAACAGCCCGTGAAGCGTCGGAGCCGGCGGTTCAGCCGTTTCTGTACGGTTAAACGCAGTTAACACCCGTTTCTTTTCTTTTTCATCCGCCATATCAATATGCCGAATCAGCCGGTTTGGATTTCTAACGGCATTTTCAACGATCGTCAGCAAATGAGTTTGAATCCGTTTAATCGATGTTTCAGTAAATAAAGCGGATTGATAATCAAAATTCAGCTCAATCAACCCCGTATCTGTCCGCTCCTTAATTAAAATGGACAGCTCATTTGCCGTATGCCCGCTGAAAAACATCGCCGTTTCATAATCGAAGCCCTCCGCCTGATGCCACGCGAGAGGCTGGTATTGCATCGAAATCCCGATGATATTTTGCAAATCGTGATGAACCTGCCTTAATTCATTGACAAAAAGATTGTAAGGATATTTCTGGTGCCGCATAACAGACAGCTGCTCTTTTCCTACGCTGCGGACAAAGGACAGGAACTCCGCATCAGGATCTGCCGTCATTCTGATCGGCAGTGTGCTGACGAACATGCCGAGCATATCCTTTTCGAGCCTGGAGCCCCGGTTTCCGTAATAAGTGCCGATGGCAATATCTTTTTTAGCCGTCAGACGGCTGATGCATATGTATAACGAAGCCATAAACAGAGAGATGATGCTGATATTATTTTCTTTGCAAAAACGCCGGATAGATTGTTCTAAGGAGTGAGAAAGAGTGATTGTATCTCTGGAAGCCGCAGTGCTTTGTCTAAGATGAGAGGTTCGTTCCGCCAGTGAAAGGTGTTCCGGAACGGTTCGGTATGTTTCAGTCCAAAATGAACGGTCCTTTTGAAAACGGGAAGACTGTAAGTATTGCTGTTCTTTTTCCATGTAGCTGAGATAGGAAGGCCTGTGATGTTCAGCTAAATCCTCGCCCCGCATGATCTTTTGGTAGATATCAATGAGCTGGTTGCCGAGCAGGTTGAGCGAGATGCCGTCCATGATAATATGGTGAAATTTTGAATAAAGCCAAACTTCTTCGTCTGACATGACAAGCAGAGTAAATTGATACAGAGGTGAATGAAACAGCTTGAACGGAACACGGGTCTGCGTGTCAATCCATGCGTCCCGCTCTGAGTTATCAGTATGAGTAAAATCAACAGTCTCTAGAGAAATCGGCCGATGCCCGGCCAGATACAGCTGGGGTTCTGATCCGTCCCCTTCTGTCAGTTGAAACCTGAGCGAATCATTTTGCGAGATAGAAAAATCTAAAGCATGGCGCAGTACGTCAAAATCAATGTCCCCCCTGAATTTGACGCATGCCGCGAGATTGCAGATACTTGTGCCCGGTTCGAGCAGCTCGGTAAACCACACTCTTCTTTGTGCGTGAGTTAAAGAATAAACAGTGTTCTTCAATGGAATCCCTCCGCTTCAATTTAAGAGGATAAGAAAGTGAAATAATTACAATTAAATTTCGACAGCATATGACTAAATCATCCATATAAGCATTATTTTAAAACATATTTTAGAAATCACAATAAAAAATTAAATTTTCTCTAACATTTTTTAGAATATAGTATATATTCCTCACTTCATTTCTTCATTTCTATAATCTTTATACCATGTAAAACGGTATGTATGCACACTGCAAACTGGTTCTTAAACACTATAATAAGGAATAAAATGTATAATTAATTGCGCTTTTAAAAAGGTTTTGCCTCCTGAAAAGAAGTTTCATGTTAGAAAATGAAAAATCGGTGAACAAGTAAGAAAGTATCATGTAAAAAAAAGGAAGTATATTGTGATATTACTTTTTGAAAAGATTGATTCATAATCGCAATATAATGTTTTACAGACATCAAAAAAAGCCGAACCCTCTAAGGATCCGGCCCTTCTTATTGATTTGCCAGCACGACTGCGATTTTGTCTTCAATGTCTTTTCCGTCATCTTCGTCAAGCAGCCCGTTTTGAAGCACGGAAAAAATAAGCGTATCTCCTGTTTTTGTGTCTGCATAGCCGGCAATCGAACTGACTGATGTTAGTGACCCGGTTTTCGCTTTAATTTTGCCCTCTGCCGGAGTATTCTTCAGCCGGTTCCGAAGAGTGCCTCCCGTCATTCTGTCGCTTGCACCGGCGACAGGGAGCGAACGAAGGAAAGCCGGGTACCACTTTTCTTTCTGAACCGCATACAAAAGCTCTCCGATTTGGCCGGCGGATACGCCGTTAATATGAGAAACGCCGGATCCGTCTCTTGCAATCAATTCATCCGGATTCAGCCCGAACGATTTGAGCTCCGATTTCATCACGTCCAAGCCCTTTTCCCAGCTGCCCTCCCCTTTTTTCACTTTTCCCATTTCCTTGATCAGAATTTCGGCGTGCCCGTTGTTGCTCAGTTTCATAAACGGGATCAATAATTCTGAAAGAGGCATGGACGTCCGTGATGTGACAAGCTGGGTGCGGTGCGGCATTCGCCCTGTTCTGATTTTCCCTTTTACAGTTATACCCTGTTTAGTAAGCGCTTGTTTCCATAAATCTAAAGCATAGGACGACGGGTCCCACACTGCCGCCCATTCTCTTGCCTTTGCCGAGCCGGCAGGTATGGTTCCCTTTATCGTAATCACATTGCCACCGTGCTCCCGTTCAACCGTCAATTCTTTCTTTTCATCAGAAGCGACGGTTTTCACTTCATTTTTCACACGAACGACGTCCGTATGGGGAGAAATCGAAATACGCGGCTTTTTACCGGGCTGTTTCGCCGGGGTGATTTCAGCAATCACCGTTCCGGTATCATAATCTTCATTTGGGGAAGCAGTAAGAGCTGATACTTGCGCGCCATAATATTGGCCTTCATCACTCCACGGAAGATCAACTGAATACCTGGTATCGTCATACCACGAATCATCCCCGACCAGATCTCCTTTAATGACATGGATGCCTCTGGCTTTGACTTGTTTAGCCATCTTCTCAAAATCAGAAGCCAATAGGGTCGGATCGCCTTTTCCCCTGAGATAAAGGTTTCCGCGCAGCTGTTTTCCTTTCACGGCGCCGTCTGTCCGTACTTCTGTCTTAAAGGTGTAATCTTCTCCGAGAACGGAAAGCGCCGCAGATGCCGTCAGCAGTTTCATCAATGATGCAGGCCTCAGCCGCATATCTTCCCGGCTGCCGAACAGCACCTCCCCTGTTTTTGCTGACCGGACACTGACGCCCGCTGAAGCTCCCTTTAAAGCGGGTTCTTCATCCAGAATGTGTTCCAGCTCTTTTTGCAAAGTATTTTTTTGTTCAGCCGCCTTAGCCGCATCATCAATATAAGGAACTTCGGCAATGATCAAAAGCAGAATCACCGCGCACAAGCGTTTCACATATGTTTTCAATGTTATCCCGCCTCTTTCCTATTCTTCGTCATGCAAAATGGTGATCCTGGATGACGCAGCCGCTTCTTCGCCCGGTTTCAGAATCTGAAGCCCTGTCAGTGATGCAGGCTGATTCAGATTAAAAGCATCTGTAACGGAAGTATAAGGCTCAAGACTGACAAACCCCTGCTTTCCGTCGCCGTTATATACCACCCAATGCTTGAAAGACGTGTCTGCCTGATACAAAACGGATAATTTCTCATTCGGATGATAAATAACAGCTTCGTTATTGCCGCCATTCCGTCCGGAAGAAAGAAAAACATCGTCAAACTGTTTATTTTTCAAAGACATCCCGTGACGGAACGCTTCTTTATCAGGAACATCCAATAAACGGCCCGTTGGTACGAAACGTTCATTTAATTCCCACATGCGGTCAGCCGTCAAAAATAGGCGGGATCGCTCTTCATTGAAAACAAATGTGGAATGATAGCCTAGCCCCCAAGGAAAAGCCTCCGTTCCCTTATTCATAATCAGCGCCCGCTGCGTAAACACATTGTCTTTTAATGTATAGGTCATCCGGACAATGACATCGTGCGGAAATTGTTTATGAACACGGGGAATCTTTGAAAGATCAATTTCTGTTTCGACTGTCATTCCGTCCCCCTCTTCTTTCGCTGCCGCCGCTTTCCAATGCTGATTGTGAAGAAAGCCGTGAATATGATTATGTTTATCCTCTTCGTTTATCTCGAATTGATACGCACGGCCGTCAAAACGAAACGTCCCGTCCGTAATCCGGTTCGGCGGGAATAAAACGGGAATGCCGTACAGCATCGGTTTTTTGAGGAATTCCTCCGCAGTTTCCGGTTCTCTCAGAAGCCGCATACCGGTTCTTTTATCCCGAAGCGATATGACATTTGATCCCCACTCCGGCACAATGATGCATTCAGCCTGATCAGTCTCCGCCTTTATGGCTGAAACTCCTAAATAAGTCGTATGTTCAATCGTCATAAGCACCTGCCCTTTCCTTGTTTTCTAGCATGTATAGGAATTCCATTTTCTAAACTCGTTTTCCTTCTCTAAAAAAAACATCGCCCGTATGAATTGAGCGATGTGCGGTAAAACCTTATTGAATCAGCCGGGTAATCTGTTTTTTCTTCCATACAAACCGGTAATATCCGTATTGCAGCAGCAGGCTGACGACAAAAGCCGCTGGATAACCGACCCAAATGCCGAGAATGCCGAGATTCGTATAATGAGAAAGAATAAAGGCCACAGGCACTTCAATTCCCCAAATCGCAAAAATGCTGATAATCGTCGGCCATAACACCGTACCGCTCGCCCGCATTGTTGCTGAAACAATCTGAGCGTGACCGAAAATCAAATAGCTCCAAAGGGTAATCATAATCAGATTGCGGGCAATGCGGAGTGTATCCTGATCGGTTAAAAACAAAGCCAGTATCTGCCGGGAGAAGGTGTAAATCAGCACAATCAAAACCCCGCCGATCAAATAATTCAGGCCGATCCCGACTTTGATGACCTGCTTCAGCCGGCCGAATTGATTAGCTCCTATGGATTGGGCGGCAAAAATTGAAACGGCGATACCGAGGCTTACCGCCGGCATCTGCACATAACTCGCCACTTGGTTGACAACCCCGTAAGCAGCCGTCGCGTTTGATCCGTAATGATTGACAAATGAAATGACCGCAATTTCAGAAAGTGACACGAGAATCATATTGATGCTCGACGGAATCCCGAGACGGAGTAAAAGCGCGAGCAGCTTTTTGTCCATTTTAAGAGAACGGAGCGCAGTCCGGTCAAATGCCAAGGGATGTTTCCTTTTCCGCAAATAAACCATGAGTACGATAAATGTCACGATGTTTGAAATCACGGTTGCATACGCCGAACCGTAAATGCCGAACTTCGGAAGTCCGAAAAGCCCGAGAATCAATAAGGGCAAGAGCCCGATGTTTATGACTGTACTGACGATTAACGTATAAAACGGAGTCTTTGAATCTCCCGTTCCGCGTAAAAATGTCGTATACGCAAAATATAAAAACATCAGCGGCATTGCGCAAAACAAAATGCGCGCATATCGGACACTGACATCTATTACGTTTTCCGGCGTTCCCATCAGCCGCAGAATATCAAGTGTAAACACACTGCCGACAACTGCCAGAACAACACCGAGCATAAAGGTAAAAGTCAGTGTAGTGCCGACAATCGCCTTCATCCTCTCTTCGTTTTTCGCGCCGTAAGCCTGCCCGATCAGAATGGAACTTCCCGAACCGATTCCGATCGTAAAGGAGATCAGCAGAAAAAACAGCGGAAAAAAAGACGATACAGCGGCAAGCGCATCGACTCCAAGCCACCTTCCGACAAATACCATTCCGACCAATTGGCCGACAGATTGCAATACATTGCTTAAAAGCAGCGGCACTAAAAACAGTGACATCGATCGCCAGACAGACTGGCCGCGGCCTTCCGCTGTTTCTAAATGATCTTGTACTTCCATATGTAGGACTCCTTTTTTGATTTTCTTCCATTTTATTATTCAGCAGACAGCTTGTAAAAACCTTTTGTTCAATGAAACTCTTTATCTTTTTCTCACGTCTTACATGGAAATAAACCATAAAAATAAAAAGTCCGGAAAATATTTCTGAAAAGGTATTGTAATCTTACCGTAATTATTGTAACATTTGTAACATAAGAGAAAGAGATTGATTGAAGGAGAGATTATATCATGAAAAAATGGCTATTATTCCTCACTACTATTACATTGATTCTGTCATTGGGCACTGCGGCGACCGCCAAAAATGCATCTAATGACCTTACACAAAAACAAGCACTTCAACTGGCCCTGTCAGCGAGAGAACATTTCTGGAACACGATGAGCGGCGGTGCGCTTAAATCAAACGCAAACTGCACATCTGAACCGTTTGAATATCAAAATCTTCAATACGTCTTTATGTGCAAAGACCTCGGAACAAAAGCGAAAGCCGTAAAATATCTGACACCCGCTTTTACAAAGCAAGCGATTGACAAAGGGCTCAAAGATTACCACTTCACTGTAAAAGACGGCAAATTGGCTGTTCCGGTCGGCGACGGAGATAACCTCCTGAATTGGAAAAAAGCAAAAATGACTCTTCTTTCTAAAAAAGGAAGCGTTCAAGCATACCGCTTCACTGTACCGACTCTTGACGGTTCTCCGTCAGCAAAACGCGATGTAACATTCGTAAAAGAAAACAACGTTTGGAAAGTCAATCAATTTGATGCTGTCATATAAGAAAAAGCCCGCTTGCTTACAGCGGGCTTTTTTCACATCATTTCCACCAGGTTCTTGCAAAATATTAAACTCAAAAACCCCTTGTATAACAAGGGGTTTTCTGTTTTGCCGACATTATTAATATGCGCCTATCTTATACAAAAAACGCTCTAGGAGAGATTCGAACTCCCGACCTGCAGTTTAGGAAACTGCTGCACTATCCGCTGTGCTACTAGAGCCTGCTTCTATTATAGTAACGCTGGCGGCCGTTTTTTTCAAGCCTACAGCCCTCCGAACACTTTATAGGCGGCTCTCGTCGTATCTTCATCTATTCCGATATAACGCATTGTAATAGACGGAGAAGAATGATTCAAAATCCTCTGCAGTTCAGCAATGTCTTTTGTCCTCTGATAAAAATGATACCCGAACGTCTTTCTAAGCGTATGCGTCCCGATTTCCTCCAATCCGCAAGCGGCTGCCGCTTCCTTTAATATTCTGTATGCCTGAATCCGGGAAATAGGCTTATTCGTCCGTTTCGATTTAAACAAATAGTCATCCTCTTTCATGTCTTTTGTATAAGCGTATATGTCGGCCTTTAAAGACTCCAGTATCAGAATTTTTCTTTTCTTTCTCGTTTTGCTTTCGGTTGCCCACACATGGTCTTTGTTCCTTACATCCCTCACGCGAAGCGGCAGAACATCAGAAATCCGCAGTGCACTGTTCATGCCGAAAATAAATAAAAAATAATCACGATCACTTTTCTTCATTAAATACTGTTTGACTTCCTGGATCTTCTCCAAACTTCGGATCGGCTGTACGATATGCATCAAAAAACTCCTTATAATTGGTAAAGTAACATATTGAGCATTATGTTACTATTATAGCCGAAACCTGTTGAATGATAAAGGATGAAGGGCCTTATGTAACATAATATACATAGTGTTACATAAGGGGAATAAGGCATGCAGTTTCATCGAAGTCTTCAAAAACATCATTTTCGACCCGGTGGCGGGCTTTTAAATCAATAGATACTCACGGTATTAAAAAAGAAAAACAACGTCCTTAAAACGAAATCTGAGCATTCGTTTTTTTGTGAGCAACCGAAAAAAATAAAAAAAAAAAGACACAATATGAAATTGTGTCCTAGTCTTCATCTTTTACATCAATGTCTTCAGGAAGCGGCTCATTTAAAAACTCTTGAATCATTTCCTTATATTTTTCCAGCTGTTCGAGATGGGTTTGAAATTGTTCCTTGTTGATTAAATATTGCTGTCCGTCATGTACGGCCCTTATTTTATTCGTCAAAACAAGATTGTGCACATATTCTTCAGGAAGACTGGTAAACTCAGCTGTCTCTTTGATCGTTAAATACATGGCTCACGTTCCTTTCATATGTCATGTGAGTGAATTCTGTTTTGTTTATTGTAGCTTATTTTTTGTCTTTATGCTTGTTTCACAGCTTTTTCTGTCCGGTTTCCCATTTAGCCTATTTGCGACTGATTACATTCACACAGAAACTCCGGCTTTTTGCGCACCGGACTATTCCGTTTGTCACTTGTGAAAACAGCACATTTTACTTACTCTATAATTGTAAGCGGAAAACAAAGGAGGCAGACTATGAAAAAGAAAAAGTTTATGAATCTCTGTTTTATCGTTCTGCTCAGTACTTTGCTCGCGGCCGGAAGCATCCCTTATCACGCTCAGGCTAAGAAACACCCGTTTTCCTATGACGACTACAAACAGGTAGATGTCGGCAAAGACGGCATGGTTGCCACCGCCCATCCTCTCGCTTCACAAATCGGTGCCGACGTGCTGAAAAAAGGAGGCAATGCAGTTGACGCCGCGGTCGCCATTCAATTCGCATTAAACGTAACTGAACCTATGATGTCGGGAATCGGCGGCGGCGGATTTATGATGGTTTATGATGCGAAGACGAAAGACACCACCATTATCGACAGCCGGGAACGCGCACCGGCAGGCGCAACACCGGATATGTTCCTTGACGAGAACGGCAAAGCCATCCCTTTCTCCGAACGCGTTACTAAAGGGACTGCAGTCGGTGTTCCGGGAACATTAAAAGGACTTGAAAAAGCGCTCGACAAATGGGGCACACGCTCCATGAAACAACTCATCACCCCTTCCATTAAACTTGCCTCAAAAGGCTTTCCGATCGATTCGGTTTTAGCTGATGCCATCTCAGATTATAAAGACAAATTATCACACACCGCTGCAAAAGACGTGTTTCTTCCGGACGGAAAACCTCTGAAAGAAGGAGACACACTCATCCAAAAAGACTTAGCCAAAACATTTACAGCTATTAAGTACAAAGGCACAAAAGCATTCTATGACGGTGCATTCTCCAAAAAGCTTGCGGAAACAGTGCAGGAATTCGGCGGCTCAATGACAGAAAAAGATATTAAAAACTTCAATGTGACGATTGACGAACCGATCTGGGGAGATTACCAGGGCTATCATATCGCAACTGCTCCTCCTCCAAGCTCGGGCGGTGTTTTCCTGTTGCAAATGCTGAACCTCCTGGATGATTTTAAGCTTTCTCAATATGATATCCGTTCTTGGCAAAAATATCAGCTTCTCGCAGAAACGATGCATTTGGCTTATGCTGACCGCGCCGCATTTGCCGGGGATCCAGAATTCGTCAACGTCCCTCTCAAAGGCCTCTTGAATCCAGATTATATCAATGCCCGCAGACAGCTGATAGATATTGATAAAGTCAATAAAAAACCGAAAGCCGGCGACCCTTGGGCCTATCAGGAAGGTTCTGCAAACTATAAACAAGTGAAGCAGCCGACTGACAAACAAGAAGGCCAAACGACTCACTTCACGGTAACCGACCGCTTCGGCAATGTCGTATCTTATACGACAACGATTGAACAGCTGTTCGGTTCCGGCATTATGGTTCCCGGATACGGCGTTGTGTTGAATAATGAGTTAACAGACTTCGATGCGGTGCCTGGCGGCGCAAATGAAGTGCAGCCGAATAAACGTCCGCTCAGCAGCATGACTCCGACTATTTTATTCAAAAATAACGAACCTGTCCTGACTGTCGGCTCTCCCGGCGGAGCAACGATTATTTCTTCCGTCCTGCAAACGATCCTGAACAAAGTTGAGTACGGCATGGATCTGAAAGCGGCGGTCGAAGAGCCGAGAATTTACACAAACAGCATGACATCCTATCGATATGAAAAAGGAGTGCCGGAAGAAGCCCGCACAAAACTGAACGAAATGGGGCATAAATTCGGCAGCAGCCCTGTTGATATCGGTAATGTGCAAAGCATCCTGATCGACCGTGAAAACGGCACCTTCACCGGAGTTGCCGACTCAAGCCGAAACGGAGCCGCAATCGGCGTAAACTTGAAACAATATAAAAAATAACTAGACAAAAAGCCTCGTTTCTCAAGCTGAGAAATGAGGCTTTTGTTTATTCTGCACTGTATTCAGATGAGGGTTTTTCAGATGTTAACGAGGCAAGTGAAAGCACGCTGCACATCGCGATGACAACACCCGCTGATCCGATCCATGTCACTGACGCAAGAGACAGATGAGTGACAACAAGGCCCCCGATGCCCGCCCCGGCCGCCATAGCCAGCTGCATCACGGACTGGTTGAGGCCAAGTAATACACCCGATGATTCAGGCTCCATCGTTGCCAAATGATACTGCTGAGCAGGTCCTGATGACCAGGCGGCGAAGGACCAAAAAATAAGCACTGCCGCCGCTCCGAAAGCAGAATGTGTGACAAACGGCAATAACATGAGCATGATAGCATGAAGCGCCATTCCGCCGGTTAATGTCATACGCGCCCCCCATTTGTCTGCGCTGAAACCGCCTGCTTTAGAACCGGCAAGACTTGCAACACCGAAAATAAGCAGCAATGTACTCAGTATTCCGCTGCCGATATGAGTGACGTTCAGTAAATACGGAGAAAGGTACGTATACGCAACCGAATAGCCTCCGAGCCAAAAAAACGTAATAGCCAGCCCGACAGCCACCTTTCGTTTCTTCAAAAGAGAAAATTGCTGAATGAGCGGCACCGGTTTATCTCCTTTTATCTCAGGCAACGCGAAACGTATAATAAGCATAGCAATGATTCCGATTGCCGCAATTCCGGCGAAAACCACCTTCCAGCCGAAAGCTTCAGACACGGTTCTTCCGATCGGAACACCGATAATGAGCGCCGCCGTAAACCCCATAATGACTGTTGCGAGAGAACTTGCCTGTTTTCCCGGGGGAGCGATTTTTGCTGCGATCGTAAGCGCGGTGACCACCACAGTTCCTGCTCCAAGCGCCATGATCACCCGGGCTGCCGCAAATAAGCCGTATCCCTGTACGAGAAATGAAATGATATTTCCGATTACAAACAATCCAAGAGCATAGATCATGAGCTTCCTTCTATCCAGTTTTGCTGTAAGGGCCATCATGACAGGCGTTCCGATTGCATAAACAAGTGAAAAAATCGTAATCAGCTGCCCTGCTGCTGCCACAGTAACTCCCAAGGAACCTGCAATTTTATCAAGCATCCCGGATATCACATATTCAGACGTCCCCACTAAAAAGCTGATAATTGCCAAAATGTAAATCTTCCAGGTATTTTGCACCTGACACACTCCTTCATTGATGATTTATATAAAGATATATTGTGATATATCGATATAAAGAATTGAACAAACAGAAACAAATCGCAATATGTCGATGTGTAGTCGGAAAAAGAAACTGAATCCCTCTTCTAAAGGATTCAGCCCTACATTTCGCGCTGAAAATAATCGGCCATCGCCTTTATCGCATCTTCATCTCTTTTATAATAGGTGTATTTGCCAATCCGTTTTGTTTGGATAAGGCCTGCCCGCTGAAGGATGGAAAGATATTGAGACGCCGTTGACTGTGTCATCTGAAGCTTATCGGTGATCTGGCTGACACATACTCCGATCTCATTCATATCAATGCCATCATGCGGTGCGAAGTGACGGTCCGGCTCTTTCAGCCATTGTAAAATCTCAAGCCGTGACTCATTAGACAACGCTTTAAAAACATCAATAGGTTTCATACGCTTTATTATATCGTGATTTTGCGATATGTCAATGTTATTTTTCTTGAAACTCTATTTTTTGTTTTGTCTCTCTTATGATCCGGGAAATAAAATCACTCACATTCTCTTCAAATGTGTTTTCCCGCCCGTATTGCCTTACATGTACAGAATGATGGCGGCACTCTTGATCTCCCACAACCGCAATATACGGTATTTTTTTCATTTGTGCTTCTCTGATTTTATAGCCGAGTTTTTCATCACGCTGATCGAGCTCAGCCCGGATACCCGCTTTCTTCATTTGCAGGTGCACCTGTTCTGCGCAGTCCCGGTGTGCGGTGTTTGAGACTGGGATGATTTTCGCCTGTACCGGTGCAAGCCATAAAGGGAACGCTCCTGCGAAATGTTCTGTAATGATTCCGAGAAATCTGTCGAGAGAACCGAATACTGCCCGGTGAATGACAACAGGACGGACTTTTTGGTTTTTTTCATCGATATATGTTAAATCAAATTTCTCCGGCATTTGAAAATCCAGCTGGACAGTGGCGCATTGATGGCTCCGGTTCAGCGCATCTTTTATATGAATATCAATTTTCGGTCCGTAAAATGCGCCATCTCCCCGATTAAACCGAAAACGGTATCCCTGTTCTTTTAATACTTTTTCTAATGCGCTCTCAGCCCTGTCCCACAAGTTTTCGCTTCCCATGTAATCTTCAGGTCTTGTTGACAGCTCAATATCATAGGAAAAACCAAATGCAGTGTACACCTCGTGAATCAGCTGCAGCGCCGAAGCAATTTCACTCTCGATTTGATCCTGCGTTACAAAAATGTGTGCGTCATCCTGGCAAAAAGATCTGACGCGGAGCAGGCCATTAAGCGCCCCGCTGAATTCGTGACGGTGCACCTGACCGAACTCAGCCATCCGAATCGGAAGATCACGATAAGAACGAAGCTTTTCTTTAAAAATGAGCATGTGGCCGGGACAGTTCATCGGCTTTAACGCGAAGCGCTGATGATCGGCTTCTGAGAAATACATATTCTCTTTATAATGATCCCAGTGGCCGGATTGCTCCCAAAGACGCTGGTTCATCATCATAGGGGTGCGCACTTCCTGATACTGATAGGCATCCTGCTTTGAACGCAGAAATGATTCAAGCGTGTTTCGGATAAACTGACCGTTCGGCAGATAAAAAGGCATACCCGGCGCCTCTTCCGAAAACATAAAAAGTTGTAATTCCGCTCCCAATTTCCGATGATTTCTCATCTCCGCCTCTTTCAACAGCTGAAAATGTCTGTTCAGCTCCTTTTCTGAGGAAAATGCTTTCCCATAGATGCGCTGGAGCATTTTTTGATTGCTGTCGCCGCGCCAATAAGCCCCCGATACATGAGTGAGCGAAAAAGCTTTTATCTGTCCGGCAGACGCCAAGTGCGGACCGCGGCATAAATCAATGAATTCGCTCTGGCGGTATATACTGATTGTATCAGTCTGCGGAATACCTGCTAAGAGCTCAAGCTTCAGCGGTTCATGAGCAAACAGCTGCTCTGCCTCTTCTCTGGAGATTTCTTCTCTGATAATTTCCGGATTTTCCGAAATGATTCGGTTCATCTCTTTTTCAATGACGGCCAATTCTTTTTCTGTAATCGTTTCATCCATATCAAAATCATAATAAAAGCCATTGTCAATAACGGGTCCGATCCCTAAACAAACCTTCGGATACAGACGTTTTACCGCTTGCGCCAATACGTGTGCTGCTGTGTGTCTCATCACTTCCAGTCCCGCTTCAGACTGAAAACTGCACAGTTCAATCGCCGCATCCTTATGAATGCTTCTTCTAAGGTCATATAACGATCCGTTTATCTTTCCGGCGGCAGACGCCTTTTTCAGACTCGGACTGATTGATTGGGCGATCTCTTCTAACGTAACGCCTTTCCGGTATTTTTTTTGTTCCCCGTCAGGAAAAGTAATCACAATGTGTGGCTTCTTCACGGTCTAATCTCTCCTTTATTTTTAATAAAATAAAAAACACACTCATCCCAAAGCAAGGGACGAGTGTGTGTCAGACCCGCGGTTCCACCCAAATTCCCGCCACTTTAAGTGACGGCTCATTTTTGCCGTAACGCGGCTATACGGTATCGGCTTGCTCTCGTTCACCGATACAGCTCAAAAAGCGGTAAGCTCATTCTTCGTGCCGGGAAGGTCTCAGCCGTTCCTCCCCTCTCTGTATGGCCGGTTAAAATGTCTCATGTCCTTATCATTGCAGATTCTTTATACGAAAAACTTTCTTTTATTATACATAAATTTCCTGAAAAAGAAAGTTTTTTAAGAAAAACCGGAACGAAAAAAATTGGCGTACACAGCTGTTCTGTTTTCTCATTTTCCGTTCGATAATGTTTTTAATCCATTCAGCAGTTCTTCAAACGCCGATGTCAAAAATAAATCACTCCGGTAGATGAATGATATATTCATATTCCGAAAATGTTCAGGAAGCTCATGAAGAAAAAGATTTTTCCTGTTTTGAAAATAACGGACGGCTGATGCAGGCAGAAAGGAGACCCCCATCCCCGCCTGCACCGCCCCAATAATGGCTTCCAACGTACCGAATTCAATGATTTTATGTGCGGGCACTGCCTCTTCTTTCAGTATGTTTTTTATTTTGCGGCGGTGCGAACAGCCCGCGGCAAAATACAGAATCGGCTCTCGCAGCAAGTCTTGCAAACTGCCTTCCCGCTTATTTGAAACCAAGACCAATTCTTCTTGAAATACAGCGTCTTGCTCAAGATCTTCATATTCGACCGGTCCGTAAACAAAAGCGCCGTCCAGCTCATAGTGTAGAACGCGCTGCACTAAGGTATGTGTATCACCGGTTGACAGCGACAGCTGTACTTTCGGGTAGCGGCTGCAATACTCCGTGAAAAATTGAGGGAGATGGACGGCTGCCGCCGTTTCAAGAGAACCGATTCGAAGCGGGCCGTTCGGATCGCCTGCCTCTTGCGCCGTTTTTTGCGCCTCATGCAGCAATTGAAGGATTCTGTCTGCGTCTTTTAATAAGTTTTCACCTGCTGGCGTCAGCGTCATTCCCCGATTTGTGCGGTAAAAAAGCTGTGTTTGCAATTGCCGTTCCAGCTGCTGAATCCGGTTTGTCACATTTGATTGAACATAATGCAGGCTTTCTGCCGCCTTTGAAATACTTCCTTTGCGGGCGACAGCCTGAAAAATCTTTAAGTCTCCGCTTTCCATGTAAGGGCACCTTCTTGCTATGATTTTTATTGATAGCCGGCTATCAATTTTCATTTATTTACTGCAGCTGATACAGCCTGTAAAATTTTTCTCATCAATCATAAAGGAGAGAAGAATGATGAATGCCCTTATCATACACGAAAATGGCTTTGATTTCAGGCAGGCACCTGACAAAAGGCCGGGGAACGGCGAAGTAAAAATAAAGCTGAAAACAGCCGGATTAAACCATCGTGATTTGTTTTTAATGAAAAAACACGAAACCGGAAACCATGAATTTATTCTCGGTTCAGACGGCGCGGGAATCGTAACCGAAATAGGACACGGCGTCCGGTCTCATTTACTGAATGCAGAAGTCATCATCAACCCGGTGCTGAATTGGAAGACTGTTGAGGACGTACCAGCCGTCCCTGATATTTTAGGCGGTCCGAGCGACGGAACATTTTCACCTTATGTCATCGTTCCTGCGGAAAATGCCGTTTTAAAACCCGAACACCTGACTTGGGAGGAAGCGGGCGTCCTGCCGTTATCAGCATTAACCGCTTATCGCGCCTTATTTACAAAAGGACAATTAAAAAAAGGCGAACACCTTATCCTTCCGGGCATCGGAAGCGGCGTGGCAACATACGCCTTATTAATGGCAAAAGCTATCGGAGCGAAAGTCAGCGTCACCTCCCGCAGTGAAAACAAAAAACAAACCGCACTGTCATACGGTGCAGACCGGGCGATTGACAGCTACGGTGACTGGAATGAGGCGCTGAATGGCGAAAAAGCAGATATCATACTTGACGGTGTAGGCCCCGCCTTATTTCAACACTATCTTGACATTATTAAACCGAATGGCCGGATCGTAACATTCGGCGCCAGTTCAGGCAATCAGCTCGGATTTCCTATTCGCTCGCTGTTTTTTCCGCAGATTCATATTCTCGGTACATCAATGGGAAGCAATGAGGAATTCGCGGATATGCTGGAATTGATAAACCGCTGCGGCATCCGTCCCATTATCGACCGCATGTACCCTCTCAGTGAAGCAGCTGCCGCTTTTAACAGGATGCGGGAAGGACGGCAGTTCGGCAATATTGGCTTTCGTGTAGATGTCTAAAAAAAGGAGCGGACCCGTCCGTTCCCTTATTTGTTTTTAAGCGTTTCCGCTTGAAATGCAATATGTTTTTCTTCATCGATTAAAATCTGCCCAAAAATCGACTGCAGACACAAAGAGCCCGTCACGTTTTTTAGGGCGTCATAAATAAACGGCGGCGATGACTTCCGCCGTCAGCAGCACCGTGATCGACAGCTCAAGGCTTGCAAATCGTCTCAGTCTGCGGAAGAAAATAATCTCTCCACTCTGTAAAACAAAATTCCATATGTTATCTTCCATTTCACGTTACCCTTATATGACCAATACAGGAAGAAGGAGGTTTCATTTCAATACGAAAAACCGGCTGATCCCAGCCGGTTTTATAAATAAACCCCTTTATTTACGGTAAAACAGTGCTCCCCATTAAATAACTGTCGACTTCGCGCGCTGCTTCCCGGCCTTCATTAATCGCCCATACAATCAGGCTTTGGCCCCTTCTCGCATCCCCTGCGGCGAAAACACCGTCAACATTCGTTTTATAATCCCCATATGCCGCCTGAATTTTATGATTTGCCGAATCGACACCGAACTGTTTCAATAATGGCTGTTCTGTTCCTTCAAAACCGATGGCGATGAACACCAGCTGAGCAGGCCAGACTTTTTCTGTACCGGGCAGTTCATGAAATTCATACTTTCCGAATTCGTTTCTGACTTTTTCCATTTGGATGGTGTGGATCTCTTGTAAGCGGCCCTGCTTATCGGCCACCATTTTTGTCGTCTGAATTGAATATTCTCTCGGGTCTTTGCCGAACTTTGCCTGCGCTTCTTCATAGGCGTATTCAAGGGTAAAGACGTGCGGCTGTTCAGGCCACATATTGTCGTTCGTGCGCGTCTGAGGAAGTTTAGGATGTTTCCCGAACTGGTGCACGCTGCGCGCTTTTTGGCGCAGCGCGGTTGCCACGCAGTCAGCTCCTGTGTCTCCTCCGCCGATCACGATGACATCTTTCCCTTTAGCGTCTATAAATTGTTTGTCTTTGAAGTTGGAATCTAAATAGCTTTTCGTCGCCAGTGTTAAATAGTCCATCGCATAATGGACGCCTTTTGCTTCCCGGCCTTCAATCAGCAGATTGCGCTGCTTTTGGGCGCCTGTGCACAAAATGACGGCATCAAATTGTTCTTTCAGCTCATCTGCCGTTATGTCAACGCCGATTTCGGTATTTGTCACAAAATCTATACCTTCCTGCGTCAAAAGCTTAATACGGCGTTCGACGACATTTTTCTCAAGCTTCATGCTCGGAATGCCGTACATCAGCAGGCCGCCGGCTCTGTCGGCACGCTCGTAGACCGTTACGGAATGACCGGCTTGATTCAGCTGATCAGCGCTTGCCAGACCTGCCGGGCCTGAACCGACGACAGCGACTTTTTTACCTGTGCGTTTCGCGGGGATTCTCGGCTGAATCCATCCATTTTCAAAACCTTTGTCAATGATCGTCCGCTCGATGTTTTTAATTGAAACAGCCGGATCTGAAATGGCCAGCGTACAAGATCCTTCACAAGGAGCGGGACAGACCCGCCCTGTGAATTCAGGAAAGTTATTCGTTTTCAGAAGGCGCTCCAAGGCTTCTTTCCAGCGCCCCCGATAGACGAGGTCATTCCACTCCGGTATCAGATTATAAATCGGGCAGCCGGAGGTAAAACCGTTGATATCAGCGCCGATTTGGCAAAACGGTGTGCCGCAATCCATACACCGCGCCCCCTGCCGCTTTGACGCTTCATCTGAAAATGGAGCCGAATACTCTTTCCAATCCTTTAAGCGAGTGAGAGGGTCCCGCTCAGCCGGTTTTTCTCGTTTTTCTTCCATGAATCCAGTTGGTTTCCCCATGTTCCTCTCCCCTTTCTTACTGTACTACCGCTTGTTTTTGATCTTTGGCAGGCGTTTGGAGGACCTTTGTATTGGCTTCAAAAGCATACATAATTGCGTCTTCTTCTGATAAACCCGCCGCTTTTTGTTCTTCGATGCTGAGGAGCATTTGTTTATAGTTTTTCGGAATGACTTTGATAAAGGTTTCTGCGGCTTTTTCCCAATTGTCCAGAAGATTTGCGGCTTTTTTGCTGTTTGTCAGCGCCGCATGCCGTTTGACCATTTCTTGCACTTCTTTGATCTCCGCCTCATCCGTCAGCTTTTCAAATGAAATCATTTCCATGTTGCATTTGCGTTTAAATGCTTTGGCATCTTCACTCAGGACGTATGCGATACCGCCTGACATTCCCGCCCCGAAGTTTTTGCCGACTTCGCCGAGGACGACAACCCGGCCGCCTGTCATGTATTCACAGCCGTGGTCTCCGATACCTTCTACAACGACATTGACTCCGCTGTTACGGACTGCAAAACGTTCACCGGCGCGCCCGTTAATGTACGCTTCCCCGCTTGTTGCTCCGTAAAATGCGACGTTCCCGATAATAACGTTATCGTGTGTTTCACAATTGAAGGCATCAGGCGCTTTCACGATGATTTTTCCGCCTGAAAGCCCTTTGCCTACGTAGTCATTTGAATCCCCGTTCAAATGAAGCGTCATCCCTTTAGGGACAAATGCTCCGAAACTCTGTCCGGCTGATCCGGTAAAATGAAGTCTGATCGTATCATCCGGCAGGCCTTCCGCTCCGTAGCGTTTAGAAATTTCACTTCCCGTCACGGTTCCGGCTACGCGGTTTGTATTATTGATCTTGATTTCAGTTTCCGCTTCCTGACCGGCTTCAATTGCAGCCTGCACCGCCGGAAGAATAACCGTCATATCAAGCGACTCGTCGATTTTATGGTTTTGCGCCGTACGGAAAGTGCGTATGCCTTCAGGCTGGTACAGCAGTGTGGATAAATCAAGCTGGCCCGCTTTCCAATGCGCTTTCGCACGTTCACTGACATGAAGAACGTCTGTCCGTCCGATCATTTCATCAAGCGTCTTAAAGCCTAACTGCGCCATATATTCACGCACTTCTTCTGCGACAAACAGCATGTAATTTACGATATGGTCAGGATCGCCCATGAATTTTTTGCGGAGCTCCGGATTTTGCGTCGCGACACCTACAGGACATGTATCTAAATGGCAGGCGCGCATCATGACGCAGCCGAGAACAACAAGCGGCGCTGTAGCAAAGCCGAATTCCTCCGCACCGAGCAAGGCGGCCATCACGACATCTCGGCCTGTCATCAGCTTACCGTCCGTTTCCAATACCACGCGATCCCGTAAACCGTTCAGCATCAGCGTTTGGTGAGCTTCTGCAAGACCAAGCTCCCACGGAAGACCGGTATGTTTAATACTCGTTTTCGGCGATGCGCCCGTTCCGCCATCGTAGCCGCTGATGACGATGACATCCGCAGTGCCTTTTGCCACACCGGCCGCAATCGTGCCGACACCGGCTTTTGACACGAGCTTGACGCTGATTCGCGCGCTTCGATTTGCATTTTTCAAATCATGGATCAGCTGCGCCAAATCTTCAATTGAATAAATATCATGGTGAGGAGGCGGTGAGATCAGCCCTACACCTGGTGTAGAACCGCGGACATCCGCGACCCAAGGATATACTTTGTTCCCCGGAAGCTGACCGCCTTCTCCCGGCTTCGCTCCTTGCGCCATTTTGATCTGCAATTCATCCGCATTGACGAGATAATGGCTCTTTACGCCGAAACGGCCGGAGGCGATCTGTTTAATCGCACTTCTTCTGTCGTCGCCATTTTCATCCGGAACGAAACGTTTCGGGTCCTCGCCGCCTTCTCCGCTGTTGCTTTTTCCGCCAAGCCTGTTCATCGCTATCGCTAAAGCCTCATGGGCTTCCTTGCTTAATGAACCGAATGACATCGCTCCTGTTTTAAAACGTTTCACGATGGACGCAGCTGATTCAACTTCCTCTAATTTTAAAGGCTTGCGGTCTTCTTTGAAGGCGAACAGATTGCGTAAAAATCCGATTCGTTCTTCATCCGCTGCATGAGAATACTGCTTAAACAGGCTGTAATCATTTTTTCGGCAGGCCCATTGCAGCGTATGGATGGTTTTCGGGTTGAAAGCGTGGTGCTCTCCCCCGTTCCGCCATTGGAATTCACTTCCAGGATCAAGAGTTTGGCTGTAATCATCCTTGTACGCCGCTTGATGGCGCTGTTTCGCTTCTTGCGCAATCGTCTCGATATCGATTCCGCCAAGCTGAGATGCAGTACCGGTAAAGTATTTGGCGATAACCTCTTCACCGATGCCGACCGCTTCAAAAATTTGGGCGCCCCTGTAACTTTGCACAGTTGAAATCCCCATTTTTGACATCACTTTCACGACGCCTTCTGTTACGCTCTTTCCGTATTTGCTGACAGCTTCTTCATACGGAATATCAAGCCGGCCTTCATCGATTTCCTGCTTATATGTAGCATAAGTCAAATACGGATTGACAGCATCGGCACCATACCCGATGAGAGCCGCAAAGTGATGAACTTCACGCGCTTCCCCGGATTCAACGATAATGCTTGCTTTTGTTCGCAGGCCTTGACGGATCAAATGCTGATGCAGCGCACTGACGGCCAAAAGCGGCGGAATCGGCGTCAATTCCTTACTCATTGCCCTGTCAGATAAAATTAACAGAGATACGCCTTCCTTGATCGCTTTTTCCGCTTGCTGAAACAAATCCTTCAGGCCTTTTTCTAGGTCATCGGAAAACAGCGTGCGGATGTTCTGGCTCTTAATGTCAGGGTGCACAAGTGTTTTCAGCGCATAAAACTGTTCGTTTGATAATACAGGAGTATACAATTTTATGCGGCGTGCATTTCTTTCACTCGGATGCAGCAGATCGCCTTCAGCTCCAAGCCATGTCACCGTAGAGGTCACAAGCTGCTCGCGGATCGCGTCAATCGGCGGGTTTGTGACTTGCGCAAACAGCTGTTTAAAGTAATGAAACAGTGATTGGGCGCGATCGGATAAAACGGCGAGCGGCGAATCATTTCCCATAGAGCCGAGCGGGTCCTTGCCTTCTTTAATAACAGGAATTAAATACTTCTGAATATCTTCATACGTATAGCCGAACGCTTTTTGACGGACGAGAAGATCATCGAATTGTTCCTCTTCCCGGATTTCCGGGTCAGGATCCACTTGAACCAATTCTTCTTCAAGCCATTTTTGATACGGGAATTCATTGGCGATTTCTGTTTTTACTTCTTCATCTGAAATAATCCGGCCTTCCTCTAAGTCAATGAGCAGCATTTTTCCGGGCTCCAGACGTTTTTTATGAAGAATGTTCTCCTGCTCCACTTCAATAACGCCGACCTCAGATGAGAAAATAATATGGTCATCTTTTGTCACATAGTAACGTGCCGGACGCAGGCCGTTACGGTCAAGGATGGCGCCGATCTGTTTTCCGTCCGTAAACGAAATGGCGGTCGGCCCGTCCCACGGCTCCATTAAAGAGCTGTGATATTCATAAAAAGCCCGTTTCGCTTTAGACATGTGAGTGTTTTCCGTCCATGGTTCCGGAATCAGCATCATTGCCGTATGTGCCGGTTTCCGCCCCGCCACCACGAAAAATTCAAACGCATTATCAAGAATGGATGAGTCACTGCCCTCAGCATTTAAAATCGGCAGCACTTTGTGAAGATCGTCTCCGAAGCTTTCTGAAACGAACTGCTGCTCCCTCGCTCTCATCCAATTGATGTTGCCCCGGAGCGTATTGATTTCTCCGTTATGAATCAGATAGCGGTTCGGATGGGCACGTTCCCAAGTAGGAAAGGTATTTGTGCTGAATCTTGAATGCACGAGTGAAAATGCAGATACGAAGGTCTCATCCTGCAAATCCAAATAAAAAGCGTCAACCTGCTCAGGCGTTAACAACCCTTTATAAACAATAGTCTGGCTTGACAAGCTTGCGAAGTAAAAATCAAGCTGTTCTTGAACGCCCCAATTTTCCGCCTGCTTCCGGATGACATACAGTTTGCGTTCAAAAGCAAGGCTGTCTTTCAAATCGTTTGCGGCTCCGATAAATACTTGACGCACATACGGGCAAGTGCTTTGTGCCACTGTTCCGATTTTTCCGACATTTACAGGGACGGTTCTCCAGCCGAGAACAATCTGTCCTTCCTGCTCAATGAATGCATTCACCTGTTTTTCGATCTTTTTTCTTTCCTCTTCATTTTGCGAGAAAAAGACCATTCCTACCCCGTAACGGCCTTTTTCCGGCAGCTTCATTTCTCCGCACTCTTTCTTAAAAAAAGCATCAGGGATCTGAACCATCAGGCCGGCGCCGTCACCCGTATTCGGATCACTGCCCTGTCCTCCTCTGTGATCCAGCTGGCAAAGCATCTTCAGTCCTTTTTTGACAATGTCATGTGAAGGTTTTCCTTTTAAATGGGCATACAAGCCGATTCCGCATGCATCGTGCTCAAATTCCGGACGGTAGAGACCTTGTGCTTTCGGCATTTGATTGTAAGTCATAATTCCTCTCCCCCGATCAGTTTCCGTTAATTATCGGTCATAAAATCTGACAACTTTAAATTAATTGTAAGTTTTCAAAACAATATAAACAATATATAATTTAGATCAAATACATCTCAAAATGAGATAGATGGGTGTGAACGCAATGGAATTACGCCAGCTTCGGTATTTTATGGAGGTAGCAGAACGGGAACATGTGTCAGAAGCGGCTGATCATCTGCATGTCGCACAATCCGCCATCAGCCGGCAGATTGCAAATCTTGAAGAAGAGCTGAAAGTCACTTTATTTGAACGGGAAGGCAGAAATATTAAATTAACGCCGATCGGCAAACAATTTTTAGAACATGTTAAAACGGCGATGAAAGCAATTGATTATGCGAAGGAACAAATTGATGAATATCTTGATCCGAATCGCGGAACCGTCAAAATAGGATTTCCGACGAGCCTTGCAAGCCAGCTTTTGCCGACTGTGATTTCGGCATTTAAAGAGGAATACCCGAACGTTGAGTTTTTGCTCCGCCAGGGTTCTTATAAGTTTTTAATCGAAGCGGTAAGAAACAGGGATATAGATGCTGCACTGCTCGGCCCCGTTCCCACGGAATTCCCCGACATAACAGGCAATATCTTATTCACGGAAAAGATTTACGCGCTTGTTCCGCTGCATCATCCGCTTGCCAAACAGAAAAATATTCATTTAATTGATCTGCGCGGCGACCAATTCGTTTTATTTCCTGAAGGGTTTATTCTCCGAAACATGGCGATTGACGCTTGCAGACAGGCCGGCTTTGCGCCGCTTGTATCGACGGAAGGCGAGGATTTAGATGCCATTAAAGGATTAGTCTCCGCGGGGATGGGAGTTACTTTATTACCCGAAAGCACCTTTGCAGAAACCACACCCCGGTTCACGGTCAAAATTCCGATTGAATTTCCTCAAGTGAAGCGCACCGTAGGCATTATTAAACCAAAAGGAAGAGAGCTGGCTCCGTCTGCAAATGATTTCTATCATTTTGTCATTCAATTTTTCTCCAAACTTGAACAATATCAATAAAAAACAAACCCGAGCTTCAAAACGAAGCCTCGGGCTTTTTCATATTTTTATAGATCTTTCTCAGCCGATCGGAATGGATAGTTCAACGTGGCAGACAAACGCTTCCGGATCAATGACTGATTGATCGGTCTGTTTGTGCGGCGTTTCTTTAAATGTCTTCAGCTGGGCTGAGGAATAGTTGACGATGCCGAGTCCGAGCTCTTCTCCCTGCTGATCAAGCAGCCTGACAACCGCTCCGCTGCTGAATCTGCCCTTAATCTGTTCGATATCCTGCGGTGACAGTGCCATATTTCCGTTCGCGACATCGTTGCTGCTTTTCTTTTCCATCACAATTTCGCCTTCGGGGCCGGAATTAAATGCAAGCCATTGTTCTTTGTGGTTTAACGGCAGGGTTCCTTCCGCTTCAAAATAAGTTCCTTCAGCCGCCTCATCTACCGCTTGAAGCAGAATGTCCGGGATGTTAGCCTGCCCGAGAAAGCCTTTAATACCGGAGGCCATCACAATTTTAAAAGCATCCAGTTTCGAACGCATTCCGCCGGTTCCCATTTCACTCCCGGCATCTCCCGCGCTTGCTTCTATTTCCGGAGTGATGTCGCTTACATGTCTGATTCTTTTCGCTTTCGGGTTGCTGCGCGGATTATCATCATATAAACCGTCAATGTCTGATAAAATTACAAGCATGTCGGCATCAATTAAACCTGCCACCTTCGCTGCGAGTGTATCGTTATCTCCGAATTTCAGCCGGTTGACTGTGACCGTGTCATTTTCATTAATAATCGGAATAATGCCTCGTTCCAAAAGGACGTTCATCGTATTGCGCACATTATGGTAGCGGTATTCATCGGAAAAGTCGCTTCTTGTAATTAATATTTGTGATGCGACATAACCGTGCGCTAAAAACAGCTTTGAATAAGCCTCCATTAATAATCCCTGCCCGATGGAAGCAGAAGCCTGTTTTTCAGGGAGGCCTTCCGGTTTCTGAATAAATCCGAGCTTCCGATAACCTGCCGCCACTGCGCCGGAAGATATTAAAATCACTTCATAGCCGCTGTCTTTCAGCTGTGCGATTTGATCCACCAATGCTTCCAGCTTTCTTCTGCTGATTTCCCCGTGCAGGCTCGTCAGTGAGCTGCTTCCGATTTTCACCGCGACTCTTTTGATCTTCGTCCGAGACGTCACTGTATCACTCCTGTTTTTTAACGATTATAGTGCTGCCGTTTTTTCAATTGTTTTGCTGATCTCAATAGAACGTTCGGTCGCATGTTTAATGGCTTTGGCAATGGCTTCTCCGCCGCCTTCTGACCTGAGCGCATCGAGGCCGGCTTCCGTCGTGCCGTTTGGAGAGGTGATGTTTTCCCGAAGCACATCCGGTTTTTCACCCGTTTCCATCAGCATTTTAGCAGCGCCCAATAACGTTTGCGCGCCGATTTTGCGGGACAGCCGTTTGTCTAAGCCGGCTTCTTCACCTGCTTTTTCAATAAACTCCATTAAATAATAGAAGTACGCCGGTCCGCTGCCTGCGATGCCGGTGAAAATGTCCATCTGATCTTCCTTGATCACGTACACTTCCCCGAGGCATTCCAAAAGGGATACCGCGGTTTTTGCTGAACCGTAAGAGACATGGTCTCCGAAAGCCGCAGCTGTTGCCGATTCGCCGATCATGCTGGATGTGTTCGGCATCACTCTTACAACTGGCTGACGGTCATGTAATGATTGTTGTATAAATGAGGTTGTTATGCCTGCCAGAACAGACAGGATGATTTGATGAGGTTGGATACGCCGTTTCAGCGTAGCAAGAGCGATTTCAGCATCCTTCGGTTTCATGGCTAAAATAAAGACATCAATGTCTTCGGTTTTCATGCTGTCAAAAGCAATGCCTTGAATTCCGTATTGATGTTCCAATTCAGCGAGTCGCTCTGTATTGCGGCGGTTTGTCACGCAGATGTTTTGGTTGGGAATTTTTTTTGCGCGGACCATGCCTGATATCATTCCTTCAGCCATTGATCCTGCTCCGATAAAAGCAACTTTCTTTTGATCTAAGATCGGTAACATCTCCCTTGTTTGTATTTTGTTCGTATTTTTCACACGTTTTTTATGTTACCACTTCAGGAGTCGATGTCAAGTTTGAAGGTTTTATTGATATGTATTGTTCCGAGCCTGTTATTATGTATAATGAATCACAGAACAAACCTTTAGAGCCCGGGAGGCCGGATGCGTTCCGGCCGGATTTAAAAATTATCTGAAATGGCTTTTTCTATCAGCTTTTTGCAGCGGTCAAGCTCTGTCTTCAGCTGTTTTTTGTAAAGCTTCGCTGCTTCATAGTCTTTAAATTGATAGAGAACGACTTCCTGGAGTTTGG
The DNA here is from genome assembly GCF_053663335.1 of Bacillus sp. YH3-2-B2. Lineage (NCBI taxonomy): Bacteria > Bacillati > Bacillota > Bacilli > Caryophanales > Bacillaceae > Bacillus > Bacillus sp. YH3-2-B2. The sequence continues at coordinate 26,237 of NZ_JBSJQE010000003.1, forward strand.
CTCCCTCCTTTTTCACTTTTACTTGCTTTAAAATCCCGTCATCCAAAAGTTCGTGAAGTGAACGGTACACCTCGGTATGATTCGGCTTAAAACCGATGGGTTTAAATTCCGAACGCAGCACCTCGAGAAGCTTCAGCCCGTAAAGCCGTTCCTGCTCTGTCATTGTAATCATGTAAAGCTTTAAAAAGGCTCTTTGTTTCACTAAAAAACCGGTTGAACTTCTTTTTTCTTCTTTCAATATGTGCACACCCTTCCTTCTAACAAATTATTCCATGTACTAAATATTCTCTTTATATCCCGTTTTCCCTTTTATTGTTCGGACAGTTTGGTTTGTATTGATTTGTTTTTTGGAGGCGGGAAAAATAATCTTAGTGAACATTTGGTACATAGTTTATTTAGTTTAATTATAGCTTATATCGGTTTCTTTTTCACTCTTTTTTCTGCAAAAACGGATCTTTATGCCTATTTATTCGGGTTGCGAAAACAAAAAAAGACCCGTCACGAAGACAGGTCCCCTTTTGTTTAAGGATTAGTTGACCACAAACCGGCCGTTTTGATGAAAATGCGCGGATGTAATTTCAATTGAGCAACCATATATTCTGCAAGATCCTCAGGCTGCATGACTTTTTCCGGATTGCCGTCTGTCAGATTTAATTCAATAGACATGTCGCTTGCAACCGTGCTCGGAGTCATTGCGCTGACACGGATATTGTGTTTTCTGACTTCCTGCATGAGAGATTCGGTCAGACCGAGAACGGCAAATTTAGAAGCGCTGTACGCACTTGTCGCCGCGGCGCCTCTTTGGCCCGCCGTAGAAGAAATATTAATGATATCTCCTGATTTTCTCTCAATCATTTCAGGAAGAACGGCGCGTGTCACGTGGTATACACCCATTACATTAACTTGAATGATGTCTTCCCACTCTTCAGGCGTAAGATCCAAAAATCCGCCGAATTTGCTGATTCCGGCATTGTTAATCAGGATGTCAACCTCACCGAGTTCTTCTTTAATAGAGGAGACGGCTTGTTCAACCTCTTTTTGGTTTTTCACATCGGCAGCAGCGAATGATGCCTTTACACCAAGGGCTTTCACTTCTTCCGCAACCTTTTCGACATTTGCTTCTGTACGGCCGATTAAACCGATATTGACTCCTTCTTTTGCTAAAGCGAGAGCGGCGGCGCGGCCGATTCCTCTGCCCGCACCCGTGATAAGAGCCGTTTTGTTTTGTAGGCTTTCCATGTCTTTCACCCTTTCTGAATGTCCTTATGTACGATTTCACATTATAAGCAGAAAAAAAACAATTAGCAAATAAAATGATTCAACACGATCCGTAAAGGGTATCAACTGAAAAAAAGGAGTGAAAAGCAGATGATCATCATTTTGTATATCAGTGCTGCCGTTGCGGCTGCCACATTAATTTATGCAGCCGTATCCGCCGTGCATTTTAAAAGAAACACAGCGCCTGATATAAAGAAGATTAACGCCGCGACAGCGTCTATGCAGACGTCCGTTGAAGAAATCAAAACAGAAACCCGTTTGTTATCACAAAAGCAGAAAGAACTGCAGGAAGACTTTCTTACTAAAAAAACAGCCGTGCAAACGACGGCAGCCGAAGTTAAAGGAACGCCTCACGTCCTGAAAATGCTCTGGAACGCCGGTAAAAGCGATTTATGAGCCTGCATGTCATCCGACGTTTTTGATGACACTAAGAGAAACTGGCGGATTCAAGGAGGCATAACATGATTTGCGATCGTGAGCGGCTTGCGCATTTTTTGCAGCAGCTTAAAGCATTATCATCTTCGGGAGGGTTTACAAAATCGGATTTGCTGACTCCGGAGTTCCATTTAGCCAAGGACGGATATCTGGATATGTATTATTCGCCTCATAATGAGTATATCAACCCACATGCTGCGGTTGTCATCTCCGGAATTACACCCGGTTTTTTTCAGATGCAGCGGGCTTACAAAGCAGCGGCACAGCTTTTAAAAAACGGCGAATCTCTTGAGGTGATAGCATATGAGACAAAAAAAGCGGCCGGACTTTCCGGTTCCATGAGGCAGCACATCATCGAAATGCTTAATGAATGCGGTCTGCCGGCCGCGCTTCACGTTGAGGATTCATCCCGGTTATTTGATTCAAAACGGGAGCTGCTTCATACGACATCCGTTATTAAACACCCTGTTTTTTATAAACAGAAAAACTATACGGGGCATCAGCCGCCCATCAGCAGGTCAGCTCTTCTCAGCCGTTATGCGCTGACATGTTTTCCGGATGAAATAGAAATGATGAAAAAGGACATTCTGCTCGTCCCTCTCGGTAAAGCAGCAGAATCAGCCTGCCGCATGCTGAAGAAGAACGGCAGAATGGGCCATGCGGTCATTCTGGAAGGCTTCCCGCATCCGTCCGGAGCAAACGGACATCGTTTCAAACAATTTCACGAAAACCAACAATCGTTACGTGAACAAATTCAGCGGTTTGCCGGGTTTCTTCAGAAGCTGTAAAAAAACGCCCCGAATTTTCGGGGCGCTGCTGTTAAGAAGCGTATTCAGGCAATGCTTTATTGTGTTTTGCCGTTTTCTCTTCAGGTATTTTGATTTGATTTGTCAAGATTGCACTTACGAAATAGAGCGCTGCGAAAATCCATACAACGCCTTGTGCGCCGACAAGCCCGATGAACGCCCAGGCAAGCGCGGGGCCGACAAATGCCGACAGGCCCGCAGCCAGATTTAACACAGACATGGCAGCACCTTTATTGCTGCCGGCCGCCGTCGGCACGATAGCCCCGATCGGAACGAACCCGGCGAGGAGCCCTCCCCATATAAAACCGACTATGCTGACCAAAAGCAAGTTCCCATGTGATACAACAGGAGCATAATATAATAAAAGAGTAAAAATGCCGCAGCCCACTCCTCCGAACCACATGACGGTCTTTTTCCAGCCGAAGGCATCGCCGACTGCGCCGAATATTAAGTTAAAAACGATATTTCCGAGAAAGATCGTTCCCCAAATTTGAAGCCATACATTTGTAGAAATGCCGTGCTGCGCCATATGCATCGGGAGGAATACCGGAAATCCGTATGTTCCGATGCTGTTAATGATCCGAATGATCCCCCCAGAGAGCACGCGCGGATTTTCAGCAAGGATGGTGATTCCCTTCATTAATTCCTGCGCCTTTTCCCGCTTATCTGCCTTTTTCTTTTCAAAGCGGTCCCTATTTAAAATCAAAGCAAAAAACGCGCCGAGGCATACCCAGAAAATTGAACTCCACAGCGTATTCAAATAGCCGAAGGATTTGATGGCCCAGCTTGAATACCAAGCACCGAATACAAACATCCCGCAGCAATATGCAATCCAGAACCAGCCGACCGCCGTACTGAGCCTGTTTTTCGGCGACCGGTAAATCACCCATGTCAAAAATGAATAGGCAAACAGCGGGTAACCCAGCCCTTTAATAAAATACGTGACATACATCACCGGCAAATTAAGATTCTCAAATCCGTATGCGATAAACGCGGCTGTTCCGATGACGTAAAACAACAGCCCCATAAACATCGTCCGCTTTGCGCCGAAGGCTTCGAGGCAGACCCCTGAAAACCACGACGCCACAGCAAGAGAAATACCGTAAACCGTAAACAAGGATGCTGATTGCTGTACCGTCAAGCCGTTTTCAACTAAAAACGGGCTGAGCCAGCCTTGTTCAAGGCCGTCCCCCATCATAAACAGCACGACCCCTAAAAATCCCCAGGCGAGCTGTTTCGGAATTCCTATTTTATTAAGCATTTTTGTTCCTCCTCAGCAATCTTTCATGTTGTCATCTCATCCCCAAGTCAGGCTTTCACCGCCGGCTGAAAATGAGTAAATAATTTTTGCGCATGTTTCCATTCTTCATATAGGAAGAGATCCGTCTGATCCGCTTCCGGCTCAATTATCTTTGTGCGGGTCGAAAGCTCTGCTTTCACACCGAGAGCTTCGTTGCAAATCATCACCGCTCCCATTGCGGATGCCTGGCTGAACCCCTCTCTCTTATAGATTTTCTTTTGAAGAAGGTTAGCAAGAAACTGCGTCAAAGCATCACTTTGGAAACCGCCGCCGCACACCTTCACATAATCTTGTGCAAAGGAAGCCGCCTCTGTTAACGCCTCATAGTTCCATTTGATTGAAAAAGCGATTTCCAGCAGTGCGGCTTTAACAAAATGGGCTCTGCTTAAGTTTTGGGACAGCGGAGCGTCAAATATAAATCCGCCTTTTGCCAGTGCGTTTTTCTCAGGCGATAAATAGGAGCCTAACGCAGAAATACAGGCATGATCATGTTTCGGCAGACTTGCGATTTCCCGTTCCATGACGCTGTAGGATTCATTCGGATAAAAAATGGATTTTAATTTTTGATAATTGAGTCCTGTTACACCCGGATTCGTTTCAAGAAGCCATTGACCTTCTTCTGTATGGCAATTCAGCCATGCATTCTCTAAACTTTCGGTTCCGGTCTCCGCTGTTATCTTTGTAATCGGCGTCGTTGTGCCGGATACGATGACGATATCTCCCGGCTTTGCATCTGCACTTTTGATGGCAAGCTGTGTGTCTCCCCCGCCTGCAATCACAGGCACTCTTTCAGAAAGACCGAGCACCGCCGCTTTCTTAAACGTTAACATTCCGACAACCGTCCCAGATCGGACGAGTGAAGGAAGAATGGCAGAAGGCACACCGAAGATGTTGCATAATTTCTCTGACCACGCCTTTTTCCTTACGTCAAACAGCAGTGTTTCAGCAGCCTGTGACGGTTCATAGCTTAAAATTCCGCTCAGCTCAAATGTCACCCAGTCACTGATGCTTGTGATGCACTTCACTTCTTTCCATAAAGACGGCTGTCTGGCTTTTAATCCGACAAGTTTCATGGCGGAAAATAAAGCGCTCGGAAGACGTCCGGTTTGCTGATGCACTTCGTCTTCTGCCTCAATCCCGCCTTCCCATTCACGCCCTCTGTTATCAATGTTGGGCAGACCGAGAAATGCCTTTTTATCTTTATTGATCAAAACGATTCCCTGCCTCTGGCTTGTTGAGGTGATTCCGATTAATGTAATATGAGGGCTCTTGGCAATAGCCTTTCTTGCCATAGCGCTGATTTGCGTCCATAACCCTTCCGGTGAGAAATATCGTCCGTCCGGATAAAGCGGATCCGTCACATATTCGATGTCTTCCCTTTCAAGCGCGGTCACTTCGCCGCCGGCAGTAACGACCGCGACTCGCGCATTCCCAGTCCCGATGTCAAATACAAGGTAGCCTTTTTGTTCAGCCATTACAGCCTCCTCCTTCCGTTTCAAGTTCTCTTTTGTTATAAAGTTCACGTATTGTGCAGGTTTGATCTTGTTTCCATTTGAAAAGCGCTTCATTTAAAATCTTCACATGATGATCTTCCACTTCAAATGTTGCGCCCGCTAAATGGGGAGTCGCGAACACATTCGGCAAAGAGATCAAATTATAATCAGAAGATTCAGGCGGTTCATGATAAAACACGTCAAGGATCGCTCCCTTAATCCGCCGTTCTTTCAGCACCCGCAGCAGCTCTTCCCTGTCTGTAACCGCCGCTCTTGACGTATTGACAAAAACAGCTTCCTGTTTCATCAATTGAAAGTGCCGGGCGCCGATAAGGCCGATGGTTTCTTCTGTGCGCGGCAAGTGAACGGAAACAATATCACTTTCAGAAAATACCCGTTCAATCGTCGTTTTTTCATACTCCCGGTTTTCATGACGGACAAATGGATCATAGTAAAGCACCTTGCAATCAAAAGCGGCCAATAGCCGGGCGATTCTCTGTCCGACAGCTCCGAAACCGATAAGGCCGACTGATTTCCCCGTCAGCTCATTTCCTCTGAATTTGACGTAAGCCTGCAAATAATCACCATTCCACTTTCCGTCCTTCAGCCACTGATGGGAAGAATACGTATGACGCAAAAATGAAATCACATTTCCGATAAACATTTCAGCAACGGCCTGGGCATTGCGGGCCGGTGTAAAGAAAACGGGGATTTTTCTTTTAGTCGCCGCCGCAATATCCACATTAGACGGCATCCCTCTGCAGACACCGATAAAAGCGGAATCCGGCAATATGTCAATAACACGCTCAGACACCTCATCAAGTTCGGTAATAAGCCCCGACGCGTTTGTCTCTTGAATCATTCGGATTAATTCATCTTCCCGATAGGCCCGGCCGTGCTTCTTCCACGGCCGGTGCACAGTCCGGCCGAACAGCTCAGTCAGCTCCTTCAGCCCCTCGTCGTGATATGGCGCGGTAATTAAAACCGTCATGATGCAAAACATCCTTTTCACATAAATTTTTTCATAAAAAAATCTCTTTCCTCAAAGAAGGAAAGAGATTCATATACCGTCTTTATCCGCTTGAAGCGCACAAATATGTATAGACCATTCTTTCCTATCTTTCAAGCATACGCTTGCTGGAATTGGCACAATAAATGTTGCCGAGGTTTCATAGGGCCAGTCCCTCCACCTCTCTGGATAGAAAATAAAATGATGAAATTGTCAGGCTGTTTAAAAGAATAAACTCATCATAGAAAAGTCTTTCCGTAATGTCAACACTTTTTTCTGAATTGACGTTCGATTTTGAAATGTTATAATGCTTACAATATAAACAAAGAGGAGAAATGGGCTATGAATTCTGCTGCAACACAGCCGAACGGGGTCTTTAAGTCGGTGTGCTCACTAGACTGTCCCGATCAATGCGGCTTGCTTGTGACAAAAAAAGACGGAAAAATCGTTAACATTCAGGGAGACCCCGATCACCCGGTCACATCAGGGAATATTTGCAACAAAGTCAGACACATGGCTGAGCGTATTTATGATGAGAAGCGCGTAACCGTTCCGGTAAAACGGATCGGTAAAAAAGGTGAAGCCGCGTTTGCGCCTATTTCCTGGGAGGAAGCAATCAATACGATCAGTTCGCGCTGGAAAGAGCTTATTGCCGAAGAAGGAGCGGAAAGCATTCTTCCGTACAGCTTTTACGGCAATATGGGAAAACTGGCGGCAGAGGGAATGGACCGCCGTTTTTTCCATCGTCTCGGAGCGAGTCATCTCGAACGGACGATCTGCAGCAAAGCCGGATCTGAAGGCTATAACTATACAATGGGTGAAGGAGCGGGTACTGATCCGGAGGAGACCATACATGCAAAGCTCTTTATTTTTTGGGGGATCAATGCCGTCAGCACGAATATGCACCAAATCATGATTGCTCAAAAAGCCCGGAAAAAAGGGGCTAAAATTGTCGTTATCGATGTACATAAGAACCAAACCGGCCGGCTTGCCGATTGGTTTATTCCCATTCGTCCCGGCACAGATGCCGCACTCGCCCTCGGTATCATGCATGTCTTATTCGACGAAAACCTTCACGATGAAGCATTTCTCACAGAATACACCGAAGGCAGTGAAGAATTAAAAGCGCATGTTAAACACTATGATCCGGAAACGGTTTCTTCTATTACAGGCATTAAAGCCGACGATATCAGACGCCTTGCGAGAATGTACGGGGAAACCTCCCCTTCCCTTATCAGGATTGGAAACGGCATTCAGCACCATGACAATGGCGGAATGATCGTCCGCACCGTCGCCTGCCTTCCGGCTGTTACAGGACAGTGGCTCAACACCGGAGGAGGCGCAATCAAGCACAACAGCGCGGTATTAAACTATAACAGACAAGCGCTCCAGCGGCCTGATCTGCTTTACGGCCGGAAGCCGCGATCATTTAATATGAACAGGCTCGGAAGCGTTCTTTTAGAAACAAAACCGCCCGTGCGCTCCCTGTTTATTTACGGTACGAATCCCGCAGTGGTTGCGCCGGAAGCGAATAAAGTCAGAAAAGGCCTGCTGCGGGAGGATTTATTTACAGTCGTTCACGATCTGTTTTTAACGGAAACCGCCAAATATGCGGATATCGTGCTCCCTGCTTCATCCGCTTTTGAAAACACGGATTTTTACACGTCTTACTGGCATCATTTTATTCAGCTGCAAAAACCGGTGATCGAACCCTACGGGGACAGCAAATCGAATACGGAAGTGTTCCGTTTGCTTGCCGGAGCAATGGGATTTACCGAGCAGGAGCTTCAGGATTCCGATGAAGAATTGATCAGACAGGCGCTGGACTTTCCCGACAATCCGTATATCGAGGATATTGATTACGAAGCGCTCTCACGCCATTCCTTCATGAAAGCCAAACGGAAAAAACCGCTTTTTCCGGGAAAGCTCAAGACACCTAGCGGAAGAATTGAATTATATTCGGAAAAGATGAAACAGGACGGTTATCCGGCGCTGCCGACACACATCCCTCTTGAGAGCGATGACGATTTTCCGCTTTTATTTGTCCCGGGACCGAATCATAATTTTTTAAATTCAACATTTTCAAATAATAAAAAACACGTAAAATTAGAAAAAGCGCCAAAGCTTTTTATTCATACAGAGGATGCTGTACTCCGGAACATAGAAGACGGGGAAACCGTTAGAGTTTGGAATCACCGCGGAGAGTGCGAATTGACAGTTTCGGTCGGCGAACAGGTGCTTCCCGGCGTTGCGGTGAGCCAAGGTCTTTGGGCCGATATGGATGATAAAAAACAGCTCGTCAATTCGCTCACGCCCGATCGGCTGGCGGATATGGGCGGAGGCGCTGTTTTCTTCTCCGGAAAGGTGCAGGTGGAAAAGCTCAGCAATCAAAACCGTCCGCAATAAACGCCCGGCGGTTTTGCTGAAGGCTGAATCCTTCGGCCGGCTTCACCGTATAAAAAATGATTACGTTTATTGGAGGTTTGCTGTATGGATATCATTACCGGCATCGGAATCGCTTTAGCCGGATATTTCATAGGAGACGGATTGAAAAACTTTAAATCACCTGATCCTCATGAACACACTGACCACATTCTCATTAAAGAAAAAGATTTACACTATTATATTGGTTATTATTTAGGAGTAACCAAGGAAGAAGCGAAACAAATCGTGCCTGACACCTCTGACATTCCGCATATCACGAGAAACGGAAAGCGGTATGTGCAGAAGACGGCATTAAGAGAATGGCTGACTTCCATGCTGGAAAAAGAATAACAGCTGCTATGAAAAGCGGGAAGAGTTTTTTCTCTTCCCGTTCATTTAAGATTTGCCGCCCTGCCTCTCTTCAACCCCAAACATACGACAGATATCGTTCTTACGTAACGAAACATCCCCTTCTTTAGATTTCAAATAAAACCCTTTCTTATATAACCGTATGACTTCCTCATATGTAAGCTCATGACGAAGGAGCGCCATTAAACGCCCGTCTTTTTCATCTTGTTTATTGAACCATTCATACCGTTCTGACCAGTTCACTTTCTGCATGTCAAACACCTTCTCACTTTGGATTAATGCCCTTTTCGCATTTATTATACTTATTTCCCCTTTTGTAAACACTCCGACTGCCTGTGACATTTTTGAAAACAGCCGTACCCGTCCCTATTAGTCACCATGTTGACTTATTTCCCTTTGTGATGTATATTGTAATTGTCAACATGGTGACAATTTAGTTGGGAGATAATTTATGGATATTAAATTACTAATGAAGGAACTGCATTTTATGCAACAAAGTTACGCATCATTATTTTCGGTTGTCAATAAGGTGCAGACTCGGGGGGACGAATACTTAGAAATGTTGACTTCCCGACAGCACATGACTCTTATTGCTATTGCCCATTTACCGACGGAAGATACCACACTTATGAATATCGCTAAAAAGCTGGGCACAACAAAACAAACCGCTAACAAATTAATTTCAAGCCTCGCGAAAAAAGGATATGTTCACACGGTGCCAAGCAAACTGGATAAACGTGCAATCAATATTGAGATTACCCCTGAAGGAAAAAAAGCGTTAATTTCCTGTTCAGAAAGATCCACCTATTTTTTAGCGGATATGTTTCATGAGTTCACAACTGAAGAAGTTGAAACATTCTGGAGGCTATTGCAAAAACTTTATCGTTTTGATGGTGAAGAACAGGATGGTTTTGAAGAAAAAGCACATTTGAAAGTTGAAGGCCAGGCACGATTCATCTCAGATGACTATGAAGAAAAAATCATGGCTGAATTTTCAAAACGGAGATATGGGAGTGCAGACGATGAATAATATGCTTTATCGAAAAGTAAAAGAAACAGAGGATAAGATGAAGGAAAAATGCTATGAGCTGAAAGATAAAATTGATCAATTTATTTCTCATGCTAAATATAAAATTCATAGCAACCGTAAACTGGACCGAGCCGGCAATTATATATCAATTGCCATTGGACTCTTTATCCTAACTGCCTCATGGCTGACCGCAACACAATGGCTGCTTTGGATAGGCGCGGCGAGTATTTTGAGTAATGCCTGTTTGCTCATTATAAAGCCTGTTAAAAAATTAAAAACCTGAAAAAAGCTCTCTAAAAGAGAGCTTTCTTTTATTAATCGTCCCAGTCCTCATCTTCTTCCCGATTTTCTTTCATCTCATGAAGTCTTTCATAAAAGAACTTTATAAGGCAGAATTAAGTTCTTTATAGCCACCGAATTCACTCCAAATAACAACTGGACATTCTCCTTCCCGTTACTTTAAGTACATTTATTCACAAAGTAATCTTTTTTACAGGTCATTTAGTGGCAGCCCCAGGAAAATGCGAATTTACAACGTTAATCAAATTCAAACATAAAAAAGTCGAATTTCCTGTCCTTTAAGGAAAACGACTTTTTTATACGGCTTCTTCAAGTAAATCCCCATTAACCTTTTTTGGGGACGATTTGTAATCTCTGCGCAGTGAAATTATACCTGTGCTAGCCCGCCATCTACGAACAATTCAACACCCGTCAAGTAACTGCTTTCGTCTGAAGCAAGGAAAGATACAGCGTTTGCTACTTCTTCAGGTGTCCCAACTTTTCCAGCTGGAACAGTATTTCTGCTATTTTCCATTACTTCTTCAAGTGCATCACCAAAAAGCTCATCGTAGGCAGGTGTAAGAATAGCTCCTGGACTAACCACATTTACACGGATTTCAGTATCTTTTAGGTCAAGAATCCAGTTGCGAACTAGTGCTCTTAATCCTGCTTTAGATGCTCCATATACACTAAACGCTGGGTTGCCAATTGATCCAGCAGTAGAGCCCGTTACAATAATAGAACCTACTTTGTCCGGGAATAGTGATAACGCTTTTTGAACAGTAAAGATGGTTCCTTTAACGTTAATGCCGAACGTTCTATCAACCTGCTCTTCAGTAATTTCACCTAATGGAAGGAAGCTGCCGGTGCCCGCATTAGCAAAAAGAATGTCCAACTTACCTTTTTCCTGCTTTATCATGTCATATAGTTTGTCTAAGTCTTCAAGCTTAGAAATATCACCTTGAACACCGGTTACGTTCTTGCCAATTTGGTTAACAGCTTTATCAAGTTCGTTTTGTCTACGTCCCGTGATATAAACATATGCACCTTCGTTTACAAATTTTTGTGCTGCAGCAAGACCAATCCCACTTGTTCCACCCGTTACAAGCGCTATTTTACCTTCAAATTTACCCATACTTAACACTCCTTTAGAATTAATTTTATTTTATGTCTAGTACCTTTAAGTACTTGAAGAACAACTTACAAGATATAGTATCCTTCAGTAAGCACATTATCGGAAGTACCCACTTTTTTGTGATATAGTAACTAAAAAGTAATAAATGTGGAATGGAGAGCTTTAGACATGAAAAAATTTAGCTGTGGGTTTGAAGTGACAAAGGAAGTTATTGGCGGAAAATGGAAAGGTCTTGTATTATACTTTTTAATGAATGGACCAAAGAGAACGAGTGAATTAAAACGCATTATCCCAAATATAACTCAGAAAATGCTGATTCAAACACTTAGAGAGCTTGAAGCCAGTGGACTTGTGAGCAGAAAGATGTATAATCAAGTACCGCCGAAGGTTGAATATTCATCCACTGAACTTGGAGAATCTCTTAAACCTATCTTGCAGGAGCTCTGTCAATGGGGAGGCCATTATGCGGAGCAAGAGTATGCAGAAGGTGAATATGAAATTGTACAGCCAGAACAACTAAGTTAGGATTGATGCAGCTGCTGAAGTAAATGCTAAACAACTTCAATACCATCACCTGACAGATGAAGAACAGTCAGAAATAAATGAGATATTCAATTTTGAAAGTGAAGTTCTAATAAGAAGTGTCATGGACTATATTCAGGAGAACTTTGATGAAATTCAAAAAAGAGCTGTTTCAAATGTTAAAGAGAAGGTTCAGAAACTTAGCAAAAAGATAAATGAAGACATCAGTAATAACATTTAATGCCTATATGGTCTCTTCGCATGCATTTTTTACACAAAAAGACCCGGATTTTAATTCCAGGTCACACTTCAGGTCACAATTTGCTCAAATTCCCTCTTGCATTTCTCGAACTGCTTTATTCAAGATCATAAAATTTCAAACGAAACCTTACACGAAGGAATCGGGGATCGGCAAAACAAAGCCAGATATAACATATATTAAAAAATCTCTTGCATTTCCACACCCGGCATGCTATATTCATATAGCGATGAGCTGAATTGTGTAAGCCGATGCACATGCCCTTGCGGCACACACGAATGTGGCGTGTGGTGTATCGCCTCAATACGCAAAAGACGTTTGCTTCTGCAAACGTCTTTTTTTATTATCCGATTTTCGTTCCGTTCGGTACTGTCTGCTCTGGCGTAAGCAGGACAACGTCTCCTTTTTCCGGGATGCCGCCGAGAACGAGAACTTCTGACTTAAATCCGGCGATCCGCCGCGGCGGAAAGTTGACAATCGCGGTAACCTGCCTGCCCGTCAGATCATCCGGTTCGTACCGTTTTGTAATCTGGGCGCTTGATTGTTTCATGCCGATCTCTTCGCCGAAATCTATTGTCATCTTAATAGCCGGCACCTTTGCTTCCGGGAATACTTCCGCTTTTACGACCGTTCCTATTCTGAGATCGAGCTTGATAAAATCTTCGATGACTGCCATATCAAAAACTCCTTTTTTACAATCATGATATCAAAAAAAGACGCAGTTTATTTAACCGATTTTCAGGATTATTTATCAGATTGAAAGGTGTTTCGGAAGACGCGCGGCGTTATTCCCTTATGTCTGACAAACCATCTGGTAAAGGAAGACAAATTTTGAAAGCCGACCTCCTGACTGATGTCTGTCAGCCGGCATTTTGTTTCAATAAGCATTTGTTCCGCTTTCTTCATACGGAGCTCAGCAATATAAGCTTGCGGGCTTTTCCCCGTCTGCTTTTTAAACCAGTCGGAATAATACGCCGGGTGGTAATGTTCCATTGCGGCAAGCTCTTTAATTGAAAAAGTCTTTGAGAGATTTCGGCGGATATACGCAATTGAATCATTCGTACGGTTTTCTTGTATCTTTTCAGCAATATATTCTGCAAGCAGACTCAATGAATGAGCCGACTGCTGCTTTGTCTCTTCTGTCAGCAGAAACCGAATCGATGTCCAAAAAGGATCAAGCTTATTCAGTACGCCGGGGTCAAATGAACCTTTGAAAAAATATGCCGGTATGTCGAGAACAAGACATTCATTTCGCTCCAAAGAACGGAACCGATGTTCATGCCCGGGCGGAATATACAGCATTTGATCAGGTTTTAATCTGATTTCACGTCTTTCTGTCTCCAAGTCCAGCTGTCCTTCGAGCGGAAAGAGCATTTGGCAGTATGTGTGTGCATGAGAATCAAAAATATGCGAATAGGTGCGCCGCTCACAGATGATATGTTGTAATGAATCCATTTGTCCCTCCTTTTACATGATGCGTTTTTTTATTTAGTTTACATAATAATATTATTGTCCCCTCATCTGTAAACCTCTTAGGAAAGCAACAACTGCAAACTTCCGGCTTTCTTTAATTGATTCGGTTAATTCAAATGCACTCTGTTTTCTCAACACGGCAAATCCGTGAAGAAGACTCCTCAGTCCTCTCGCAGCATGAATCGCAGTGTCAGACTGTGCATAACCGTTAGCTGTCAGCTGCCTGACAACAAGCTCTACAAGCAGGCTTGACAGATTCTCAATCCGGCCGTCTTTTATCTTTTGAAATGTTGCGTCATATAATCCGGGATTGGCTTCGGCGAAATTGATATAGGCATCGGCAAGAGCGAGCAAAGCCGTTTCACCCGTCAGTCCTTCTGCAGAGGCCGCCATTTTTTCATATAACATAGTTAAACCGGAGACAGCCAGCTCTGTTTTAATTCCTTGAAGGCCATTGACAAAATTGTAAAGGGAAGGCGGTTTTACGTTTAAGGACTTTGCAACGGCCGCAAGCGTCACTTCGTTCAGCCCTTTTTCGTCAGCGATACCTGCTGCGGCTCTCAATATCATGTCAAGGCTCATTCCGACTCTCGGTGACATTATGATCGGCCTCCCGGCAGGCTTCGTTCAGCTTCCTCAGCAGCCTCAGCCATCATTTCAACGGGATTGCAGAGAACATTTCCATGTCCGGCGGCCAGACTGCTTGGTTGATGAGCGATAAGCGTTCTTGCTGTTTTTACAGCTTCTTCTTTATTCCACGTAGCAAAAGCCGGAAACGGAAATTTCCATTTCAGCTTCCCTGAAACAGCAAGGCCGCCCCGTACTTGAAAGGCATCTCCGACGATCAGCATATCATTTCTCATATCTTTAAAAGCGAGGCTTCCCGGCGTATGACCGGGAGCGGGAATGACAAGTAAAGATCCGATCCGCTCGCCGCCTTTCAGCAGGCGATCAGGTTCGGTCTGAACATTTTTCGGCACTCCCCCCTTTATCGGCGTTTGTGCTTCATGCTCAAATAAAGAAGTGTCACCTTTCAGCAAGAAAGAATCCCGCTCAGAAATACAGACGGAAGCATCCGGAAATTCCGCAGCTAATGAGTCAAGCGAACCGATGTGATCCCCGTGCGCGTGGGTGAGTAATATGTCATTCAGCGGCTTCCCAAGCTGCCGCAATGCTTGTTTGATTCCTTTATGACTGTTAGGCAGTCCGGTGTCAATCAGGGTTACTCCTTCTTCTTCTTCGACCAAATAACAATTCACCGGGAAAAGCGCTGGAAAAAAAGTCAGCTGCCAAACCCTTCCGTATTGTAAGATTCTCATCAACATCCCCCTAAAACTAATATCATTAGTTTTATTATAACTAATGCCGTTAGTTTATCAAGCGTTTTCTGTCTAAATCCTGAAAAAGGCGCGGGCGCTTCTCTCATGCCAAAAAAAGAAACGCGCATACTGTGATAAAAGATGCTTTCAGCCTGCGAATAAATCAGACTACTAAAACCAGCCGGATAAGCATACACTACTCAACGGAGGGGGAGTTCCACATCATGCATATCACACTTCAAAGCATCTGCCCTGTCTTAATGATTGCCTTTTTTCTGTATAAAAAGGTGAAACGGTCCGTCGGCTTTCAGCCTTTGAAACCCCGCTGGCTTTACACAAGAATGATTTTATTTTCATTGCTGGCCGCCGCTCTGGCGTTTTTCAGCATCACACACCCGGCTTTATACGGGTATCTTATATTCGGCACTTTTTGCGGCTGGCTTCTGGTCCTGTTTGCCAAACGGAACATTTCTTTTGAAGAACGCCGCGGAAAAATGTATTTTCGCACTCACCTGTGGATTGAACTTATTCTATTAACGTTATTCCTATCGAGATTTGTTTATCGCGTTATTGAAATATACCGGGTCACAGCGGACTTTACCCATCCGGAGGCATACAGCCAAACGGTCGGGGCTGATCCGCTGACCATCAGTATCTTTTATTTCATCGCAGTTTATTACAGCGGCTTCTCTTTTTATGTTTTAAAAACGAGCAGAGACCAAACCAATAACAGTCAGTACGGCTGACATCCCTGTCTAAAAAGCAGGGATGTTTTTTAATCGTGCCGCGTATGGTGAATCATTTGCTGAAGCACATCTAACACATGTTCATCCTCAGGTGAATAATAGATGGATGTTCCTTCTCTGCGTGATTTGACGAGGCGCAGATTTTTAAGAAAACGCAGCTGATGAGAAACGGTAGACTGCAGCAAATTCAGCTTTTCTGCGATATCATTTACCGCGTGTTCACCCTGTGACAGCAAATGGAGAATTCTGATTCTGGTCGGATCAGACAGCGCCTTAAAAGTCTGGGCAACCAAAAATAAAGTTTCCTCATCTAAATCGACAGCGGGGTCATTCGTGTTTCCGGATTCGTGAAATTCAGTCATATACCTCACCCTTCTTTTCTCAAGTAGCCCAATTATACCAAATGTCAATTGATGCAGGTACATCCTGCGCCTGACAAAAGAACCGTTATTTTAAATTTATGTTTCAAATACGGGTTTCCGCTTGGTTTCGCGCATTCATCTGTGTCATAATGAAAAAGTCATAATGCTCCTGAAATTGAGGGTGAAACACAGTGGAGAAAAAGAAAAAAGGCTGTTTCGCTGCCGCGGGTCTTATGATGATATGTGTTTTTGTCATGGTTTCCTTCTTCCTCATTCTGTTATTTTCAAATAATGAATGGCTCAAAAGTCTTCCGTTTGATGTCAAACCGATCGTGCTTGAACGGCTGACAGATTACAAACCGCTTGTTGAAGACGAGCTGGATGAAAAAGGACTCACCAAATATACATCGCTTGTACTCGGCATGATATATCAGGAGTCAAAAGGAAGAGGAAATGATCCCATGCAGTCTTCAGAATCTCTGGGTTTAAAGCGAAATGAGATTAAAAACCCTCAAACCAGTATCAAACAGGGAATCAAACAATTCACTCTCATGTACCAAACAGGCAAGAAAAAAGGCGTAGACTTGGATACGATTATACAAAGCTACAACATGGGAGCCGGCTATATTGATTTTGTGGCTGAACATGGAGGATCGCATACTGAGGAACTGGCAAAACAATACTCCGAGCAGCAGGTCAAAAAGAATCCGAAACTTTACACTTGCGGAGGGAACAAAGACAATTTCCGTTATCCCTACTGCTATGGTGATTACACGTACGCAGAAAAAGTAAAAGCAAAAACAAAAACCGTTGAACAATCCTTAAATGTAACAACACTTGAAACGCTTGAAGAGTAAAAGGCGCCCTGATGAGGCGCCTTTTTCAATCAATAGAAAAAAGCCGCGCAGAGCACGGCTTTTTTTAATAATACGGTGAGATCATTAAGTATACAATGACACCCGTCAGACTGACATACAGCCAGAGCGGCATCGTCCATCTCGCGATTTTTTTGTGGCGCTCCACTTGCATGCTGAATCCTCTGATCAGCGTAAACAGCGCAAGCGGCACGATAACGGCGGAAAGACAGATGTGCGTAATCAAAATAAAGAAATAAATCCCCCGAATGATGCCGTGGCCGCCGAATAAAGTATTCTCAGCTATCGAGTGGTACACGACATAGCAGATCAAAAACAGCAGAGTCGTCGTAAACGCCGCCAAAATAAAGCGTTTATGCGCTTGAATATTTTTTTGCTTAATCATAAAGAGCGCTGCCAGCAAAAAGATAAAAGTAAAGCTGTTAAAAATGGCATTTAACATCGGCAGAATATGAATATTGGCAATGCTGACCTGTCCCGATTTCGGCATAAAAAACAGCACCGCAATTAACCCGTTGATCAAAACGGTCAATGTCAGCACGATACCGG
Source organism: Bacillus sp. YH3-2-B2 (assembly GCF_053663335.1). Classification (NCBI taxonomy): domain Bacteria; kingdom Bacillati; phylum Bacillota; class Bacilli; order Caryophanales; family Bacillaceae; genus Bacillus; species Bacillus sp. YH3-2-B2. The sequence continues at coordinate 43,900 of NZ_JBSJQE010000003.1, forward strand.
TATAACTTTTAGGTTTGTTTTCTGTCTGATTCATCTTATGACCTCTCTCAATTTTACTGACTATCCAAATGGTATGAGAATTCAGCTTTGATGTCAACGGTTTCGTCCGCTTCGTCAGAAATTAGACAAACTTAAGCCCTAAAAAGACCGGGTGTTTGAGACCCGGCCTTTCGTCATATTATGCTTCCTTCAACAGTTCTTCTATCACCTTATGTTCGTTTTCATTCAACAGATTTTTTGGAATGATCCGATCTATCGGTTTATTCATATGCTGATCGAGAATATCGGCTGTTTCTTTGTCCCCTGCGATTACGAGACGCTCCCATTGGTGTGAAGCGGCCTTTTGATCAAGGTTTGAAGCCAATCGTTTATACAGCCTGTTTTGGTTTTCTTCGACATGGGCTTTGGCAGCGTCTTCGTCCATCGATGCGGAGCTTCCGCTTACATCCTGCGGTTTCCACGATTCATTGATGACGTCGTATTGATAATGCTCCACCCCTTCAATTTTTCCGAGTACGGTTTCTATGATCTTCACTTCATTCTGCTGGGTGAGAATAAAAGCCGTGCTCGGAAATTGTTCACGGAGAAGTTCTAATTGATCAAGGACAGCCGTTTCTTCCCAATAAAATCGTGTTTCGACAGGCACCTGCAATTCAATCGTCTCCCAGATGCCGCCTTCTCCCGATGCAAAAAATACGAGACTTCGCGGCATCTCTTTACCAAGCCCATCGATATATTGATAGACGCGTTCCATGATGCGGACGAGAGATTTTTCTTCTTCCGGATCACTTACAGACAGATACTCTTTTAATCTCCGAAAACCGGTTTTCAAGGCGATTTTCCACTCTCCCCCCTGCTGATCCGGATTTCTCATATCCGTATTTACATATAAGGAAAGCATTTTATCAGGAGATTCCGTCATTACGTACTTCAATTTGCCGATGAGTGAGTCAATTGCCATTATAGATTCCTCCTTTTTCCGCTGCTCACTGTTCCTTTCCCTATCCGCACCGCCTTAAAAACGTCAATCCACATATAAACGGCAGACTTTTCTAAAAAAGTTTTTGCAAAACCCATTTACAAACCAAGACATCATTTACTACAATGGATACTTGTGTTTGACTAAGACTTTTACGCTGTGAAAGGAGTATGATTTTGTTTACTGCAGAAGAAAGAGATCAGAAAGAGCTGGAAAAAGAGCTTCATAAACTTGAATTTCAGATTTTCAGAATGCGGGAAAATCTGATAGATGTATCAAAAGACGCGCGAGTGCTTGGTATTGATCAATCGAACAATGACGATTGGATCATTGTTTCCTCGATTGATGATGGCCAAACATGTAAGATTATGCTGACTGATTGTGAATCAGCCTACCGGGGAAGAGGCTGTTTTTCACTGATCGCCTCTTATTATGATAATGCCATTCATATCGGGGACATTAAAGGGCCGCCGAACCACGGCTACGGCTCGATCTGCATGAAATTTTTAAAACATATCGCCAGAGAGCAGAATATCCCGAAAGTGACGGGCGACATCGCTAAGCGTGATTGGGATCATGTCGACCGGCTCGTTCATTTTTATGAAAAGCATCAATTTGATGTCTGGATTGACAATGATACGCAATCAGGCGGCATTAAATGGGTCGACCTGTAAAAAATGATAGATAAACCCTCGTTAATATGGTGTAATAGATTAAACCATTTAAGGAGGGTTTTTTTGTATCCGGAAAAATTGAAAAAAGGCGACGGCATTCGTATTGTGTCTCCGGCCACAAGCATGTCCGCTATGTCAGATGAAAATATAAATGCCGCGAAGACAAAATTGGAGGAGCTGGGCTTTTGTGTCTCTTTTTCAGAGAATGCAAAAGAAATAAATGAATTTCATTCATCATCGATTGAATCGCGTGTACGGGATCTGCACGAAGCTTTCGCTGATCCTGACATCAAAGCGATTTTGACGACACTCGGCGGGTTCCAATCAAATCAGCTGCTCCGCTATCTTGATTATGAAAACATCAAGCGGCATCCGAAAATCCTTTGCGGCTATTCAGATATTACCGCCCTCGGCCATGCCATATATCAAAAAACCGGCCTTATTACATATTCCGGTCCCCATTTTTCTTCATTTGCCATGAAAAAAGGGCTGGACTATACGATTGACTCTTTCTTGGCCTGCTGTGCTTCTGACAACCCGTATGAGGTAAAACCTTCATCCGAGTGGAGTGATGATAAATGGTATTTGAACCAGGAGGACAGACGTTTTTATCGGAATCCGGGACCGCTCGTTATTCAACCCGGATATGCGGAAGGAACACTGATCGGAGGAAATCTATGCACGCTGAATCTTCTGCAGGGCACGGAATACTTTCCGGAGATGGAACAAGTGATTCTGTTTATAGAAGATGATCATATGTCGGACATTCATATGTTTGACCGGGATTTGCAGTCACTCATCCATCTTCCCGCTTTTTCAGCCGTGAAGGGAATTGTCATCGGACGTTTCCAGCATGCTTCAAATGTGTCTGAGGAGGCTCTGCGTACCGTCATCCGTACAAAAGAAGAACTGTCATCCATGCCTGTTATCGCAAATGCTGATTTCGGCCATACCTCCCCTTTGATGACATTCCCGATCGGAGGAACATGCAGGATAGAAGCCGGCTCAGAAGGCGGACGGATATGGATTGATCGGCATTAATACATAAAGACGGGAAAACCGCCCCGTCTTTTTATTTTGACGCCTTATGCCGCGGCGTGCGCGGAGCGATCATAATTCGTCCGCCAGCCGCTGCCGTCACCCATACGGAAGCTCCTTCATAAAAACGGCTGATCTCTTCATTATATACGGCGTGTGTCAGTTCACGTTTATCATGCGTTCCATCTTGGTTTTTTACGTTTAAAATAAGTACAAGCTCGTGCCTGCCATTCTTCATCACGCCAGTACTTCTCACCTTTTCAATAACGGCTGGCCTTCCTCTCCCTCTGTCAAGCGCCTGAAACAGCCTGACAGCAGGCATAGACAGTCCGATAACGAGCACAATGACGAAAGCGGTGCATATACCTGCTTGAAACACTGGTGATTCTGTGAAGGCATTCCATAAACATATAAATTCCGGCTCCATCAGATTCATCATCCCTTCAGATTCCGTTTTCACATCCATTCCTTATTATATTAGAGAAACGCTTTTTCTTTTTCCGCATATAACGATTATATACAGTCAAAAAAGGGAAGAAAAAAAGAACACAAAGCATTTCGCCTTGTGTTCTTCATCTCTATATGAAACTAGTCTAATACTTTAACATTTACAGTTCTGACGCCCCAGTTGTTAGCGTCACTTTTCTTTGCAACAAATACGTCAATTTTATTTCCTTTAATTGCGCCGCCTGTATCTGCTGCTGTTGCCACTCCGTAACCTTCAACATAAACCTTAGAGCCAAGCGGAATGACACTAGGGTCTACCGCGATGACTTTTGCATCAGGGTTTTTGTTTAAGTCAACACCGGTTGCCGTTACACCGGAAATGCCGCCGTCGTTAGCAGAGTAAGCAGTTGCAGTCATTGTCAGCTGCTTTTTAGGCTCTTGTTGGTTTGTATTTGATTGAACAGGCTGCTGTTTTGCTTCGACAGCCTTCGCTTCTTGTTTAGGTTGTTGTTGTTCTTGAACAGGTTCTTGTTTAGGCTGCTCGTTTTTGACAGCTTCTTGTTTCGGCTGTTCTGTCTCAGCAGCTGGTTTTTGTTCAGTTTGCGGCTGGCTGGCTTCTTGAGCCGGCTGTGCAGCCTGAGCCTGACCTTTCACATTTAACGTTGTGCCTGCGTAAATTATATCTGATTGCAAGTTATTCAAGCTTTTCAGATTGCCGACTGATGTTCCGAATTTCTGAGCAATTTTCCAGAGGCTGTCGCCCTGCTTCACTGTGTACTGCCCAGATGTGGTTGTTTCTACTGAAGAAATAGTCAGTTTCTCTCCTTCAATAATTAAATCAGAAGATAACTGATTCCATTCTTTTAAGTCCTTTAGGTTCACTCCGTTTTTTTGCGAGATCCCCCAGAGCGTGTCACCCTTTTGCACCGTGATTTCTTTAGCAGAAGCGTGAGCTCCAAATGCAGTTGTTGAAATTGCTGCAACTGCGACAAAGGACATAATCGTCTTCTTCATAAGTAAATCCTCCCTTGTTAGCTTTTTATTGGCGGCTAACAGGTGATATCGTAACATATGAAAATGTCAGTTCAATAACAAAACGATTTGAATTAGATTACAGTTCCTTTACATGAAACATTTCTCTCGCTTGGTAAGTCTTGCTGAAACCTTGATACAGCAAGGGTTTTCAAGCTTCTGATTTTTCCGGCGCCGATGAAAAACACAATGTGCAAATTTCTAAAAAAACTTTTTTTCACTCTGTTTCTCTTACATAATTTCGGATTTCTTCTAAAAAAACCGCTCCGTATTTCAATCTTTTTTGTTCCCCGACCCCTTTTACGGAAAGAAGATCCTGATCTGTTTTCGGAAGTTTCGCCGACATTTCTTTTAACGTCTGATCTGAGAACACGACAAATGGAGGAACACCCTGTTCAGCTGCAATCTCTTTGCGGAGACGCCGGAGAAGCTCAAATAATTCATCATTTTCGGTAACGGCGGCGGCCTGTAAGGCTTCTTTTCTCGCGACTGCGCTTTTTCCAAGCAGGACGTCCCTGCCTTTTTGGGTGACCATAAGCGTCGGAAATGTGCCGTCCGCCATTCTGATATATTCGTCTGAAATAAGAAATTCGATAAAATCACTGATTTCCGCTGCGGATTGATGCTTCATAATGCCGTAAGTGGACAGGCTGCTGAAGCCGTTTTCCAGCACTTTTTTATTTTTAGACCCGCTAAGCACCTGCGCCACCATCGTTTTTCCGAAGCGCTCATTCATTCTGATGATGCATGACAATACCATCTGCGCTTCTTTTGTGACGTCATGGGCGGTCCTTGTATCAGTGCAATTGCCGCATGCTTCGCAAGCTTCCGCCTCATTCTCGCCGAAATACTTCAGAATAAACCGCTGCAGGCAATCTTCCGTATGACAGTAATCCACCATCTGTCTCAGTTTTTTGAGATCCTGCTTTTGTTTTTCTTCTCCGGCGGCCGATTGGTCTATTAAAAAACGCTGCACCATAATATCCTGCGGCGAAAATAAGAGCACACACTCGCTGTTAAGGCCGTCGCGTCCGGCCCGTCCGGCTTCCTGGTAATAGCTCTCCATATCTTTCGGGATCTGCGCGTGTAAAACAAACCTGATGTTGCTCTTATCGATTCCCATTCCGAAAGCGGACGTAGCTACCATCACTTGTATCTGATCGTTAAGAAAACGCTCCTGCTGGTCTTTTCTGTCATCATCCGCCAATCCGCCGTGATAACGGCCGGCATTGATGCCGCTGCGTTTTAATTTCTCATATAAACGGTCGGTTTCTTTTCTTGTCGCTGTATATATAATGCCGGCTTCGTGTTTATTTTTTTCGAGGTACCGCTCGATAAACCGGTCTTTGTTTTCGCCCTTTACTACTTTAAACGTTAAATTCTCTCTGGCAAAACCGGTATATACAGTTTGTTCTTTCTTAATATGAAGCTGCTTGCAGATGTCATCATGAACCTCAGGCGTAGCCGTCGCCGTTAAGGCGATGATGACGGGCGGTTCTTTTAATTCATTAAAAAGGATTTCGATATTCCGGTAACTCGGCCTGAAATCATGTCCCCATTGCGATATACAGTGAGCTTCGTCAATGGCGACAAGAGGAACCGTAATATTCTGCAGGATGTGAATGAATTCAGAAGAAGTCAAACGCTCCGGTGTGATGTAAAAGAGCCGGTAAGCCCCTTGTTTCAAACCGGTCAGGCGCTCATGAATGTCACGGCTTGTCTGGGTGCTGTTAATATAAGCTGCCGCGACACCCGCTTCTTCAAGCGCGTCCACTTGATCTTTCATTAAAGAAATAAGAGGGGAAATAACGATTGTGGTTCCTTCAAACAGCAGTGCGGGAATCTGATAGCAGATTGATTTTCCGCCCCCCGTCGGCATAATGCAGACCGTGTTTTTTCTCTCCTCTGCAACTGATTGTATCGCCTGCTTTTGGCCCGCGCGAAGACTGTCGTAGCCAAAATAATGCGCCAGAAGGGATTGGGCTTTATCCAGCATATGTTGTAAAACCTCACTTTGTCTTTGATTCTTTCATTTTATCATAATGATAAAGTACGCTGCTCAAGGGCAATTCAAAATAAAAAGCCATCTCCGCAAGGGAAATGGCTTTCGCTACGTATGCCGTACGCAAGTAAGAAAGTTTTAAACCACCACTCCTCAAAGTGGGTGTTTGCAGAAGCGTTCCTGTCGTCCTCTGCAATGGAGGCATGACATTCCGGCTTCGATATAAAACTCCCTATTACAGCTTAAAGGTTAAAACTTAATTAACAATACGAACAATGTAGCTTCTCTTATATCCTACACCATCAGTCGTATTTTGGCAAGAGGGTTAATTCTTTTACAGAAAACCTTTTTTCTTTGTAAAAAATGCTTTATTCTACATAAAAATTGTTTTTTCGACAAAATATCAATATATCAATATAAGATCAGATCGAAAGCTTCCGCCAGTTTCTTCTATAATAGAAAAAACTCTCACACCCTGTAGGGGCGCAAGAGTTATGGCAATTAGAATTTTGCAGCCAGATCTTTCGCTTCTTGCAGTCCTTTTTCAATGATCGCTTGAGCGTTATCCGGTGCAGCATTATGACCTTCAACGACAACAGTGTGAAGATCTTGGACACCCCAGAAACCGAGAACGGTTTTCATGAAGTTTAATGACATTTCAAGAGATGCCATCGGTCCTTCAGAATATACGCCGCCGCGTGCGTTTAAGAGCGCTACTTTTTTATCTCCCATCAGACCTTTAGGGCCTTCAGGCGTGTATGTGAAAGTAACCCCTGCGCGAGACAGGTAATCAACATAAGTATGAAGCACAGCAGGCACTGTGAAGTTCCAAAGCGGGAATGCAAACACGACTTTGTCAGCTTTGACGAATTGATTTAAGTAAATGTCAGCAGTTGACGCTAGTTTTTTCTCTTCGTCTGTCATTTCAATTCCTTTTGAAGCTTTGAATGTTCCGTTAATCATATCTCTTCCGAGGTAAGGAAGGTTTTCTTTATGAAGATCAAGTTCGATCACTTCATCATTCGGATTGTTTTCTTTATAAGCAGCCAGAAACGCTTCGTATAATTTTACGGACACGCCTTCTTCAGCCGTACGGTCACTTGATTTTACAAATAATACTTGAGACATTCTAAATTCCTCCCGGTAATCTTTTAATATTTACTTACAAATAGTATGTTACTTTCTTTTTTATATAAAGTCAATGATTTTATTTCGATTCTGAGATTTTTTATGGAATAAAAAAACAGGTACATATGAATGTACCTGCTGCTATTATTGTGAATCCTGCTCGCGATCCAGGATTTCGTAAGTTTGTGAGCTTTTTTGATCAACGGTTTCTTTATTTGAGAGGTCTTTCACCTGCTCGTGAAATTCCCTTTCATATGACGGAGCGTCTGTTTTCACATCCCCTTCTGTTTCTCGCTGCGCTTCGACAGTCATTCTGGCGTACGGAACGGCTTCAAGTCTTTCATAAGGAATTTCTTTTCCCGTTTTCTCACAAATCCCGTATGTTCCTTTATCCATTCGTTCAAGCGCGGCGTTCACCTCATCTAAAAGATTCTGATCGACACCGTCCAGCGTCTGATTCGTGACCCTGTCCAAATAAATGCTTCCGTGATCCGCTAAGTGATTATCTACTCCGTTCGACAATTCTCCTGTGTCTTCGCTCATTGAATGATTTTCTTTTGGTTCTCCCTGAAGACTTTCCTTTAAATCGATTAATTTATGATAAAGGCTGTCCTGCTGTTCTTTTGATAATGACATATTCATCATCTCCTTTTTCGTCTGTATTCTTCGCTGCATCTGTTAATACATACCCTCGAAAAAGGAGGATGAAACAATGGGGGGTCAATGCTTTCTCCCCCTGATGGTGACATTGGGTGTCTGCTGCTTTGTCTGTCTTTTTTCTTTTGCAGCATCATTTTGCGGGTTGTCCCGACTTTCTTCAGCGCAGGCTTGTTTGAGCCTGTGCGCCGGTGTATGGTAAGTGGCGCCGATATTCAGCATACCGCTCAGCTCTTCTATACTCAGCTGTTCAAAATCAATATTGTATTCAATCTTGTCCACTTTGACGTGCTCAATATGGACATATGTTTTTTCCCCTTCAACCGTTTGCGGCTCAAAATGACACTTATCCTGAAGGTCATCAAGCTGTTGTTCCACTTTCTTAAGCCGGTCTAATTCATCTTCACACACTTTTTTGAAAATCTCTTTCATTATTTTTTTCAAAGAAAATCACTTCTTTCCCCGTCACTCTTGGAAAGTTCTATGCGTCCCGCATTGCGAATATATAAACATGATATACAAAAAGGAGGCGAATCATGATGTTTTTTCCATCCGTTATCAACTTTGAGTATATAAAAATGAACGGAATCAGCGGCGGAGCGGCTTTTAACACCGGCTCTTCCGTTATGGTGAGAAACACAACAGCCAATAAAAGAAATGAAGGGTACGGTGAACAAAACGGTGATTGCACCGTTGCCGTCATCCCTATCATGAGTATCGATGATTCAGATCTGATAGATGGCACAGCGAACAAGATCAGCCTTCGATAATGATCTGGCTTGCATCCCCCAGATGTTTAGCAATCGATATATATAAAATCCCGTCTTTGAATACCGCCTGCATTCCCTTCGTACCTTGAGCGGAATGCGGAAGATCGAGTTTTTTTTCAAAATCGCCGTATTTTCCGGTCTTCTGTTTAAAATCCTGTTCATTGAAAAAGGATTTTCTCGTGCCTTTTACGACAATATATTCTCCGTAGGACAAAAGCTGAACATCTTGTTTCCGGTAGCCGGGCAGATACAGCAAAAATTGGAGCTCATCATGGGTTTCCACAATATCTATAAGAGGAAAAGCATCCTCATTTCTTCTCATTTGCCCATCTCCCTGTTGAAAGGGAAAATGAGAATGGCCGTTTTGAAATGATTTCAGTTGTTCATCATCAAAAACGTTTTTCCAAAAGTCGCCGCCGGACATGTTTTGCGCCATTTCCATCCATTGCTTCATCTTATCGAAATCCATTTTTATCGCCCCCTGTCTAAGCATACGGTCATAACAGCCGGCATACACCTGTATTAAAGGAGGTTTGCCTGTGGTTCAACCAACTCCATATATCAATATTAATATTTTCATGTTGAAAATTAATTCCTTTGAAAATGCTTCAGCGGTGAATGTCGGACAAAATTTACTGGCGGAATGGCAGAATTCTGATAAAAAGAATCAGGGATACGGACAGAACTTCGGAGATGCAAGCGGCTTCATCGGCACGAACGGCAAAGTGGATGACCGGGATCAAATTGATTCTCCATCAACCTTTGAGTCTGCATGCGATAAAATCCCTGCCGGAAAAGGAGGCCCATTATGATGTTTTCGCCGGTTTTGGTAAATGTAGGAGGCTTTAAAGTAAATGCGGTCGACCGCGGTTCTTCCATTACGATCGGGCCGTATCAGCAGATCGATTATTTTTTATCCAATAAGATCAACTACGGATTCGGTGAAGAAAATGGTGATTTGGCGCCGATTTATATCCCCATCAGTTCTATCGCTGATCCGGATCTCATTGATTCGAACTCCGGAAAAACAAGCATTATATAATAAAAAGGCCATCCGCATGCATTCGGATGGCTTTTATGTGATATTTAACTGCATAAGTATTTTGTTAAGATGGCTTGAACCTCAGTCAAGTCCGTTTCTTTTGCAAATTCCAATTCGAAAGTTTTTCCCCTTGTCATTAATACAAGCCCGGTATCGGGATCAAACATCCCCGCTTCTTGAATGGCGAAGCTTTCAATTGTTTTATATGGAAGAAATACGCGCACTTTCTTTTTGGAGAACATTTTATTATCAAAGAAAATCACTCGTTTATTCGTAAAGCATATTTGGTCAACCCGCAGTTTATAAATCGTTTCGATCCGTTCTCCCTCAACGAGCAAAGCCTCCAGCTTTTTTGTGTCGGTTGATCTGCTGACAGAAAAAATTCCCAATGAAGAACCCCACTTTCTGCTTCTATACTATTGTTTTATTACAATCATAAAAAAATAAGTTCTTTATCCCTATATAAGAATACGACATAGACGGCATTTAAACCATTACGAACAGATTACATTTTTAGAACGTTCATCAAAAAAGCCCTTCGCGAAAGGTGCTGCTGTTATGAAGTAATACGGTTCAGCGGAAGAAAAGGTTTCAAGAAAACGGTATTTTTTTCGAAAAGTCAGTTTTTTATTTTCGCCATAAAAAACCGCGGCTTCTCCAATGCCGCGGTTTCAACAAAACATCAACGATCCGTATCTTCAATTGTTCCTTCTTTATAGGTATCTGAAATTTGTTCCATCGTCGTGTCGGTGCCTTCTTCAGGTTGCACTTGCTGAAGCTGATCTGATGTTTTATTTTGTTTGTCTTGCTCTGTTTTTTTCATTTTGCAGCCACCCTTTATATGTAGTCTTTTTTAGTATGGCTCAGGCAAAATGGATTCATTCAGCTTTAAACTTCTTCAAAATACTCTTTGTAGAAGCCTCCGACTTTGTTTGTATTGTCTGCAACAAAAATGAATTCTTCTGTTTCATTTTTGACTTCATACTCTTTACCCGGCGTCAGCACATTTTTGACAATGTATTTTTTCGCATCTGTATGTACGCATTTGACCTTTTTGACGCTTTCTTTTGTCTGCCAATTATTATGAATCATTTATAAAACTCCTTTTCTTAATCGATAAGCTTATTGTAGCCGTTTTTTCTTGTGAATTGCAATAACGGTTATCGATTGATTTTACCGGGGGTGTTATTATAGAATGACTGTATGCGCTTACTTTGCGCGGACATCAAGATGCTCAAAACAGACCATAAAAAAATTTCGGGAGGTTTGTTACGAATGAGTTCTTTAACGATGCAGATCACAAAAAGGCTGGAAACATTTTTACAGGGTACGAAGAAACTTTATATTGACGGAAAATTTGTTCCGAGCGCTTCAGGATCAACGTTTGTCACACCGAATCCGGCAACCGGAGAAACGCTGATGACGCTTTACGAGGCACAGTCAGAAGACATTGACAGTGCAGTGAGAGCGGCACGCAAAGCCTTTGATCACGGCGAATGGCGCACTATGCCGGCCGCTTCCAGAAGCAGGCTGATGTATAAGCTTGCCGATTTAATGGAAGAGCACAAAACGGAACTCGCGCAGCTTGAAACACTTGATAACGGAAAACCGATTAATGAAACAACAAATGGGGATATCCCGCTCGCAATTGAGCATATGCGTTATTATGCCGGGTGGTCTACAAAGATAACCGGACAAACAATTCCGGTCGCCGGCTCATATTTTAATTACACCCGCCATGAGCCTGTCGGCGTCGTGGGGCAGATCATCCCTTGGAACTTTCCGCTCCTTATGGCGATGTGGAAAATGGGCGCCGCCCTTGCCACAGGCTGCACAATCGTTTTGAAACCGGCGGAGCAGACACCGCTGACCGCCCTCTATTTAGCGGAATTAATAGATCAGGCGGGCTTCCCTGACGGCGTCATCAATATTGTCCCAGGGTTCGGCGAGACGGCCGGGGAAGCGTTGACCAACCATGACGATGTCGATAAACTCGCTTTTACCGGCTCTACAGAAATCGGCAAAAAAATCATGCAAAAAGCCGCAAAAAAAATTAAACGCGTGACACTGGAGCTTGGCGGAAAGTCACCTAACATCATTTTGCCTGACGCCAATTTGAAGAAAGCCATTCCCGGCGCTTTAAACGGGGTCATGTTTAATCAGGGGCAGGTATGCTGCGCAGGCTCCCGGGTCTTCATTCACAAAGACAAATATGATGAGGTCGTCAGCGAAATGGTTTCATATGCGAAATCGCTTCAGCAAGGCGCCGGCCTTCACCAAGATACACAAATCGGCCCGCTCGTCAGTCAGGAACAGCATGAGCGCGTGCTTTCATATATTGAAAAAGGGAAAGCGGAAGGAGCCAAAGCTGTCGCGGGCGGCAGCTGCCCGTTTGAAGAAGGGTATTTTGTCTCCCCGACTGTATTTGCGGATGTGGATGACAGTATGACCATCGCAAAAGAAGAAATTTTCGGCCCGGTCTTAGCCGCCATTCCGTATGATACGGTTGATGAAGTCATTGAGCGGGCGAACCGCTCGGAATACGGCCTTGCAGCCGGACTTTGGACTGAAAATGTGAAAAACGCCCATTACATTGCTGACCGTCTCCAAGCCGGCACCGTTTGGGTCAACTGCTACAATGTTTTCGATGCGGCATCTCCTTTCGGCGGCTATAAGCAATCCGGCCTCGGGCGGGAAATGGGCTCTTACGCGCTGAATAATTATACAGAAGTGAAAAGCGTCTGGATCAACCTGGAAGATTAAATCAAACAAGAAACTGCTGCCTGTCGGCAGTTTCTTTCTTTTGTCATGCTGTCTTTTACATATGAATATATATGCTTCTGAAGGAGTTGAGCGAGTGTGAGCACAATTCATGAAAACGTCAGAAGCCGCCAAAAGAAAACTATCTCCCTATTAAGAGAAACGCAAAATGCGGACGGCTCATGGTCATTTTGTTTTGAAGGTCCGATTTTGACAAACGCCTTTCTGATCCTCCTTCTCACTTCTCTTGAAGACAATGATAAAGAACTGATCGCTGAGCTTGCAGAAGGCATTCGCGCTAAACAGCGCCCGGACGGAACTTTTGCCAACTATCCTGATGACCGGAAAGGAAATGTGACCGCTACTGTACAGGGCTATGCCGGCTTGCTGGCTTCCGGTTTATATAGCCGTTCTGAGGCGCATATGATTCAGGCCGAACGCTTTATCATCTCAAATGGCGGCTTGCGCAACGTACACTTCATGACAAAGTGGATGCTTGCGGCAAACGGCCTATATCCATGGCCCGCGCTGCATCTGCCATTATCTTTCTTAGTCATTCCCCCATCCTTCCCGCTGCATTTTTACCAGTTCAGTACATACGCTCGTATTCATTTTGTACCGATGGCCGTGACGCTTAACAAAAGATTTTCGCTGGAAAATCCCAACGTTCCGTCTCTCGCGCATTTAGATCGGCATATGACTAAAAATCCGTTTACATGGCTTCGTTCCGATCAGGATGAGAACAGAGATCTCTCTTCTCTTTTCGCGCACTGGAAGCAGCTTTTGCAGATTCCTGCCGCTTTTCACCAGCTCGGTCTGCGTACGGCCAAAACGTATATGCTTGACCGGATTGAAGAAGACGGCACATTATACAGCTATGCGAGTGCCACTATTTTTATGGTGTACGGCCTGCTCGCACTCGGTGTATCGCGCCACTCCCCCGTTATCAGAAAAGCGCTTGCCGGCACGAAAGCTTTGCTCACGTCTTGCGGCGATATACCGCACCTGGAAAACTCAACGTCGACCGTTTGGGATACGGCGCTTCTCAGCTATGCGCTTATGAAAAGCGGCATCTCAGATAACGATCAAATGATAACCGGCGCCGCCCGATTTCTGCATGAACGGCAGCAGACGAAAGTCGCTGATTGGGCCGTTCACAACCCGCATGCTGAACCGGGAGGATGGGGTTTTTCAAACATTAATACAAATAATCCTGATTGTGATGACACAGCCGCAGTGCTCAAAGCCATTCCGCGAAAACGTTATCCCGCCTCATGGGAACGCGGACTGAGCTGGCTTTTGTCCATGCAAAACAGTGACGGCGGCTTCTCTGCTTTTGAGAAAAATGTCAATCATCCGCTGGTCCGCCTGCTGCCGCTGGAATCGGCTGAGGAAGCTGCCATCGATCCTTCAACAAGCGACTTAACCGGACGGGTGCTGCACTGTTTAGGAGAAGCGGGGCTTTCTTCTGATCACCCTCAGATTGAAAAGGCCGTCCAATGGCTGATCCGCCATCAAGAAGAGGACGGATCGTGGTACGGCAGATGGGGTGTCTGCTATATTTACGGCACATGGGCAGCGCTGACAGGGATGAAGGCTTGCGGCGTGAGCCAAAACCACCCGGCCGTGAAAAAAGCGATCCGCTGGCTGAAGTCCATTCAAAACGAGGACGGAAGCTGGGGAGAATCCTGTAAAAGCGCAGAAGTCAAAACCTATGTTCCGCTTTCTTACGGGACGCTTGTACAGACGGCTTGGGCGGCCGAAGCTTTGCTGCAATACGAAAAACCTCATCATCAAGCCGTCACAAAAGGCATATCCTTTCTTATTGAAAACCGGCATTACGAAGGAGACGCTTTCAGCTATCCGACCGGAATCGGCCTGCCGAAACAGTTTTACATCAAGTATCACAGCTACCCGTATGTGTTTTCTTTGCTTGCGCTCAGCACTTTTATGAAAGTGAGTGAAAAGGAGGAAGAAAAATGAAACGGCACGCTTATCAAACCGAAATGCTGAATTGGTGTGAAACCTTGAAGGAACAAGTCATACAGCAAGGTCGGTTCGATCGCTTCGCGGCACAAATCGACCGGATTTTTCACACCCTTCAGGATGATGGATTAACGGAGGCGGAATGGTACGAACAGGCATCAGCACTTTACCGGGACATTACCGAACCGGATGAGCCGGATGAGCGCAGAGCCTATGTGCCGATCGGCAAGCATGTCCTCCCTAAACTGCCATACAGTTATTCCGCACTGGAACCGTATATTTCAAGAGAGATTATGAAACTCCATCATACAAAACACCATCAGAGCTATGTTGACGGTCTGAATAAAGCAGAACTGGAGCTCAAAAAAGCGAGACAAACGAAACAGTACGACTTAGTGGCGCATTGGGAGCGGCAATTGGCGTTTCACGGGGCCGGCCATTATTTGCACAGTATTTTCTGGTTTTCCATGAATCCAAACGGAAAAAGACGGCCGACGGGTGCGCTCTTTCAAATGATTGATGTGTCATTCGGAAGCTATTCTGCTTTTAAAGAGCAATTTTCTCAAGCGGCGAAAAAAGTCGAAGGAGTCGGCTGGGCTATCCTAGTCTGGGCGCCGCGCGCCGGGCGGCTGGAGATTTTGGCCGCTGAGAAGCATCAGCTCTACAGCCAGTGGGACGTCATTCCTTTGCTTCCGCTGGATGTGTGGGAACACGCTTATTATTTACAATATAAAAACGACCGCGCGGCTTACGTGGATCAATGGTGGAATGTCGTTGATTGGCGGGAGGCGGAGAAACGGTTCGAACAGGCGCACCGCGTGATATGGCCGCTTTATTAAAAAAGCCCCCGTCTTGAACGGGGGCCTGCTTCTTTTGGTCTAAAAAATACCAAGCACGTGCAGAAAAACGATAATAATGGCTACAGGAGCCACATAACGGATTAATAGGAGCCAGACTGCAAACCATTTTCGTTTTATACCGGAACCGCTTTTCAGTTCGTCAAACAGCATCTGTTTCGGAATTTTCAGCGGTACGAAAACGGCAATTAAAAGCGCGCCCAGCGGCATTAAGACATTGCTGACCAGAAAATCCGCAGCGTCAAAAATACTGCGGTGAAAAATAGAAACATCACTCAAAATTCCGTACGACAGCGCCGAAGGAACCCCGACAATAAATATAGCAAGTCCCCCGATCCATGCATACCGCTTCCGTTTTGCCGAATCGCCTTTTGACAAAACAGCAACTAAAATTTCAAGCATTGAAAAAGCCGATGTCAGCGTCGCAAATAAAAACAGCAGCAAAAAGGCGAGTAAAAACACGATGCCCAACGGCATTTGGTTAAAGACTGTCGGCAGCACGTTAAATAAAAGCTGCGGACCTTGATCCGGCTTGAGGCCGAATGCAAACACCGCCGGAAAAATCGCCACTCCCGCCATCACGGCAACAAGGACATTTAATACCGTCACCGATACGGCGGATTGAACAATATTTTCTTCTTTTTCTAAATATGCGCTGTATGTAACCATTACGGACACTCCGACGCTTAACGAGAAAAATGATTGTCCCATCGCATATAAAACGGTATTGGCATCCATCGCGCCAAAATCAGGCATGAAGAAAAATTTTAATCCCTTCGCTGCATCATGCAGCGTAACGGAGCGGATCATTAAAAGAATAAACAGAATAAACAGAGCCGGCATCAGCACCTGGCTTACCTTTTCGATGCCGCTGCTCACCCCTTTTGCCACAACTAAAATCGTCAGCACGATAAACAGCAGCTGACCGAAAACCGCTGCATAAGGGTTGGAAATGGTATCGATAAATAACGTATCAAATCCCGAAGAAAGCGATAAACCGCCTGTAAAGCCTTTTATAATGTAGATTAATATCCATCCCCCCACTACGCTGTAGAAGGATAATAGAATAAAACACGTAATGATTCCGAGATATCCGATCCAGTGCCACTTTTTCCCCGGCGCCAGCGCCTTATAGGATTCAACGGCGTTTTTTTGTGTTTTTCTGCCGATAATAAATTCAGCAAGCAAAAGCGGCAGTCCGATTAAAACAGTAAATAAAATAAAAACAAGCAGAAAAGCGCCGCCTCCGCTGGTTCCCGCTACGTAAGGGAACTTCCATATTGCGCCGAGCCCGATTGCAGAGCCGGCCGTAGCTAAAATAAATCCCAGCTTAGATGACCATTGATTAGCTTCTTTCACTTCAGCACTCCCAATTCATTTCAGTATAAAAATCAATTGTAAGAATATATGTCTGAATAGTCAAGAAGATATTAGTTTACATAATAATTTTATCGAAAACTTATATTTAATATTGAATTATTCAGAATATTATTTATAATGGAGTACAGAAAAGTCAGTCATATTTTCTGACTGATTGATTGGATATAAAAGGAGCTGTGTTTATGGAATGGCTGAAAAAAATAAGCGGGTTTGCGGGCCAAACCTTTGGCTTGTGGGTTATCGTCTTTGCCGGTTTGGGATTCGCCTGCCCTGATTTGTTTACTTGGATCAGTTCTTATATGACGATTTTCCTTGGTATTATTATGTTTGGGATGGGGCTTACTCTTCAAACAGACGATTTTAAAGAATTAATCAGAAAGCCTTGGCATGTCGTGATCGGAGTCGCTGCCCAGTTTACGATTATGCCGCTTACGGCTTTCTGTTTATCAATCGGGCTCCGCCTCCCCGCAGAAATCGCCGCGGGCGTCATTCTGGTCGGATGCTGTCCGGGCGGTACGGCATCAAATGTCATGACGTTTTTGGCGAAAGGCAATACGGCACTTTCTGTTGCGGTCACCACGATCTCAACATTGCTTGCTCCTATTGTAACGCCGGCACTTATTATGCTGTTTGCGAAAGAGTGGCTTCCCGTTTCTTTCGGTTCACTGTTTGTTTCCATTATGCAAGCCGTGCTTTTGCCGATCGTCCTCGGGGTGATTGTGAAGCTGTTCTTCAAAAAACAGGTCGGACAAGCCGTGCACGCGCTTCCTCTCGTATCGGTAATCGGCATCGTAGCGATTGTATCCTCTGTCGTCAGTATAAATCGTGAGCATCTGCTTCAATCCGGACTGCTGATTGTGTCTGTCGTCATCTTACATAACGGAATCGGATATTTGTTAGGATTCCTGACTGCAAAGCTGTTCAGAATGGATTATGCTTCACAAAAAGCGATTGCGATAGAAGTCGGGATGCAAAATTCCGGACTGGGCGCAGCACTTGCGACAGCGCATTTCTCCCCTTTGTCAGCCGTGCCGAGCGCAATTTTCAGCATATGGCACAATCTGTCGGGGTCTGTTCTTGCCACCTACTGGTCTAAGAAAAAAGAGAAAAACAGCGCCGAAGAAGAAACGGCAAAGATTCCGTTTTCATAACTGAACAAGGATAGGCTGCTGCCGCTCCTATCCTTGTTTATTCTGCAGATCACGAAACAGGCGCAAAAGCGCTTTTTTTACATCCCCCTGAAATAAACCTCCATGATAACAAATCAATTGGCGGATATCGTAATCGAGCAGCCGCTGCACAGAACGGACCGCATCATCCATATGTAACGTATAGCCAGGATTAGCAAGGTTCAGCTTTCCGTCTTCAATGACGACCGCATCACCTGTGACCATTGTTTTTTCGGCAGGCAGATAAAGACTGATATGGCCGGGTGTATGACCCGGCGTGGCTACAATCCGAATGCCTCCGCACCAAGGCAGCAGCTCACCGTCAGTAACTGTCCGGTGAACTGGAGCCGATTCGACTGATTGAAGCGAGCGGATGAACTGTTTTGCATAAGGCTTTGCATCCTCTGGCAATGAACTAAACGTTGATTCAGCCTGCTCAAGCCGTAAAGATTTTTTAGAGCCGTCAATATACGGCGCTTCACGCTCATGTACTGTCACGCTGATATCCGGGTGCAAACGGTGTAATGCAGCGAGTGAGCCGATATGATCTATATCGTGATGCGTTACAATGATTTTTGTCAATGAATGAAGCGACATTCCATGCCGGGCAGCAGCATGTTGAAGATGGTTTGTAAAACCGGGATATCCGCAGTCTATTAATATCGTGTCATGTTCGTCTTGCAGAAGAACCGGAGTGATTGAATGCAATTCTTCATTATATTCAAATTCGATCTCAAGCGGATAACAGCTTTTCATATAAATTCTCCCCTTCGCTCAATAAAAAAAGTACACTGCTTGTAAGGGCAGTGTACTTTTTGTCTGTCTCAAATTATCCTTCCAGCAGCAGCTGTTCCGGATCTTCAAGCAGGTTTTTAATGGTGACAAGGAACCCAACCGCTTCTTTACCATCTACAATTCTGTGATCATATGATAAAGCGATGTACATCATCGGACGGTTTTCAGAGCGCTCCGCATCAATTGCTACTGGGCGCAGCTGAATTTTGTGCATGCCTAAGATCCCAACCTGAGGGCTGTTTAGGATCGGTGTTGACATAAGCGATCCGAATGTACCTCCGTTTGTGATCGTGAAGGAGCCTCCTTGCAGCTCACCTAATGTTAATTTATTGTTTCGCGCTTTCTTCGCAAGTTCGCCGATCTCTCTTTCAATGCCGGCAAACGTCAGGCGGTCAGCGTCACGCACGACTGGGACGACAAGCCCTTCTTCAGCCGCGACAGCGATACCGATGTCATAGAATTTTTTCACGATCAGCTCATCGCCTTGAATTTCAGCGTTAAGAAGCGGGAATTTTTTCAAAGCAGCCACGACGGCTTTTGTAAAGAACGACATGAAACCGAGTTTTACATCGTTTTGCTCAAGGAATTGGTCTTTACGGCGTTTTCTTAGATTCATAACAGCCGTCATATCAACTTCGTTAAATGTTGTCAGCATCGCAGAAGTCTGCTGCACTTCAACCAATCGTTTCGCGATCGTCTGTCTGCGGCGGGACATTTTTTGCACTTCGACAGGTTTGTCAAAGCTTTGCTGTGTTTTTTGAGCCTGCTGTTTCGGCTGTGCCGCAGGTTTTGAAGCCGGTTTTTCATAAGCTTCCACATCTTGTTTGCGCACGCGGCCAAGCGGGTCCCCCGTCGGAATTTGTGATAGATCAATTCCTTTTTCCCTTGCCAGCTTGCGTGCAGCCGGAGACGCTACCGTTCTGGATTTCGCTTCTGATTGTGCTTCCTGGCTGACTTCTTGTGCAGCAGGTTCAGCTTTTGCTTCCTCTTTCGTTTGTTCATTGGCTGGAGCACTTTCTGAAGGGGCGGGTGCAGAACTTTCGCCAGCGCCTTCTGTAATGGTACCGATAATTTCTCCTACTTGGACGGTATCACCCGAATCTTTCAATACCTCTTTTAGAACACCCGATTCTTCTGCTGTCAATTCAACATTTACTTTGTCCGTCTCCAGTTCAAGCAAGTACTCACCCTGTTCTACATAATCACCGGGCTGCTTTAACCATTGGGCTATCGTTCCTTCTGAGATTGATTCTGCTAATTCAGGTACCTTAATTTCCGCCATTTTTACATTTCCCCCTTAGTTTTTGCGAGTCAAGCTATCAGATACAATGCGTTCCTGTTCTTTTTTGTGGACTGTCGGATCTCCTTCTGCGGGACTGGATCGTCTTCTTCGGCCGATGTATTGGACATTTACTCCTTTTGGCGCAATTTCCGTCAGATACGGGCTGATATAACTCCATGCCCCCATGTTCTGCGGCTCTTCCTGAACCCAAACGATCTCTTGCAGGTTCGGCAGTTTGGCGAAAAGCTCCTTCGTATCTTTTGCCGGGAACGGATACAGCTGTTCGATTCTGGCAATATGAAGCCAATCCTTATCGCCTTCCATTTTGTTGAAGTGATCGCTGATATCAATTGACACTTTTCCGCTTGATAATACGACGCGAGTCACTTTTTCGTAAGCATGGGAAAGACCGGACTGCTCATAGACAGGCTTGAATCGGCTTTCGCTCAGTTCCTGCACTTCAGATACCGTATTCGGGTTGCGCAGCAGGCTCTTCGGCGTCATGATCACAAGCGGACGGATTTCCTCACGAAGCAACATTTTCGCTTGTCTTCTTAAAATGTGGAAATACTGAGCCGCACTTGTCAGGTTGGCCACTGTCCAGTTGTTTTCCGCCGCCAGCTGCAGGAACCGCTCGACGCGGCCGCTGGAGTGTTCAGGGCCCTGCCCTTCGTAACCGTGAGGCAGCAGCATGACCAGCCCTGATTTTTGTCCCCATTTTGCCCGTCCTGCAGATATGAATTGATCAAAATAGACTTGAGCCGCATTGGCAAAGTCCCCGTACTGCGCCTCCCACAACACAAGCGTTTCAGGCGAATACACGTTGTATCCATATTCAAAGCCGAGAACCGATCCTTCAGAGAGCGGGCTGTTATGCACCGTAAATGAAGAAGCGCAGTCGTCTAAGTGATGGAGAGCAACAAATTCTTCTCCTGTTTCGCTGTCATGCAGCACAAGGTTTCTTTGAGCGAACGTTCCGCGCTCTGAATCCTGCCCGGTCAGCCGGATCGGCGTGCCGTCTTTCAAAATGGAAGCAAACGCAAGCGATTCAGCCAATGACCATTCAACTTTACGGTCATCATCAAACGCTTTTGCACGTCTTTCCAGGATTCTTTTCAGCTTGCCGAACACGTTAAAGGATTCCGGCCAGTTGATAAGTTCGCCGTTCAGCTTGCGGAGAACATCAAAATCAATGGCTGTGTCAACGTCTGGAAAACCGTTGGACACCGGTTCCGGCAATTCAATTTCCCGTACGGCGTCTTCTTTTTTGGCGGGCACCTTTTTATAGGCGTCTTCAATTCGTTTTGTCACTGCCATTTCGATGTTTTGCGCTTTTTCCTCGCTGATCAGTCCTTCACTTACGAGTTTTTCCGCAAAGATCCGCTTGACAGTCGGGTGTTTTCTGACGGCATCATACAGCATCGGCTGTGTCGTTGACGGCTCATCCATTTCATTGTGGCCGTATCGTCTGTACCCGATTAAATCGATTAAGAAATCTTTATTGAACCGCTTCCGGTATTCAACCGCAAATTTAACGGCTGACAGGCATGCTTCCGGATCATCCGCGTTGACGTGAACGATCGGAATTTCATAGCCCTTCGCCAAATCACTGGCATATTTCGTTGATCGTGATTCATCGCTTTCAGTTGTAAAGCCGATCATATTATTGGCGATGATATGAATAGCCCCGCCGACCTGATAGCCTTTCAGAGAGCTTAAGTTCAGCGTCTCGGCGACAATGCCTTCTCCCGGGAACGCTGCGTCACCGTGAATTAAAATGGCGAGCGATTTTGTTTCATCTTGAACCGGGTACCCCTTTTGCGTTCTTGTTTCCTGTGCCGCCCGCGTGCTTCCTTCAACAATCGGATTGATGAATTCCAAGTGGCTCGGGTTATTTGCAAGCGTAATCCGCGCGCTTTTGGTTTCAGCATCCTGAAGCTGTCTGTCTGCACCGAGGTGATATTTTACATCGCCCGTCCAGCCGTAGCTGATGCCGGTCGATCCTTCAGATGGCACAAGGTCTTTATTCGGCGCGTGCTGGAATTCTGAGAAAATAATTTCATACGGTTTGCCGAGCACATGCGCAAGCACATTTAAACGGCCTCTGTGCGCCATCCCGATATTGACATTGGTTGTGCCCGCTTTCACAGACTGGGCGATAATGTCGTCAAGAACCGGCACAAGCGCGTCTAATCCCTCAATTGAGAAACGCTTCTGACCGACGAATGTCCGGTGTAAAAATTGTTCAAATCCTTCTACTTCCGTCAGTCTTTCTAAAACGGCTGACAGTTTTTCCGGTGAATTTTTCCGGAACAGTTCTCCGGATTCGACCATTTTTGTAATCCATGCGCGCTCTTCGAAATCATGCACATGGTCAAACTCGAAAGAGATGGTTCTTTTATAGGTATTGCGTAAATGCTGGATGGCTTCTAAGCCGTTTGTTATATTGGCAGGTGCGTCTTTACAGATGACAGACGCGGGTATTGCTTTCATTTCTTCTTCTGTAAGCCCGTACTCGGATAACGGAAAGAGCTCGCTCTTTTTCGGATCCTTTCTGAGCGGATTGACGGAAGCGTTCAGATGGCCATAGGTTCGAATATCTTCTGCAAGTTTAACTGCTGCTGCGATCTTTTGAATCAGATCTGCGGTGACGCGTCCCTGTTCCTTTGTTTCCGATGCCTCTTTTATTTGGCTTGGCGGAGCGCCTAGTTCGTCAAACATGTCTTTCAGATCCGGATCAATGCTGTCTGGATCTTCAGCATATTGGTCGTACAGCTCCAGTGCGTAGCCGAGGTTCGGTCCGTAAAAATCTTCCCAATTCATTCTTTGTTTCATATTATTTTGAAACATTTGAATATTACCCCCAACCTAGATAATCAAGTGATCAATTCACTATCTTGAAATAACTTTTGAACGCTGTGCCCAAAATTATGTAATAAAAACGCTTCCAAGGATATTTTACCACTGATTGCGTTTGGATTCTACCTTGATTGTTCACAAAATAGTAAAAAAAACAGATCAATACCGAAAAAATTAAATCATTTTAAAATAAAAAGCGAAAAAGCATAGGAAAAAGCCTATCCTATGCTTTTATGAAGCAGTTTTTTCAAGAGCGGATACAGCACATCGGGCAGCTGATCGACATCCGGAACAAAAATACTGTACTTTCCGTACATATCCTGAATGGTTTTCATCTGGGATTCTTCTATCGCAGTATTGGACAGAAAAACATTTATGACTTCTATCCCTTTTTTTCTCGCTTCGATGACAGCCTCGCTCGTATCGACGATGCCGTTTTGTTCGTATCCGAATGCTGCCGGCTCTCCGTCTGAAAACACGATTAAAAATTTTTGCGCCTCACTCCGCCGCATCAGCTGTTTCGTCATTTGTCTGATGGCGTATCCGTCTCTGTTATCTTCTTCAGGCGCAAGCTGCATGATCAGCGGACCCGCAGCCTGCAGCAGCGACTCTTCAAACGGAATGACGGTATTGAAGAAATTCGGCTGGCTCGTTTCGGTTGCTTCGTTTGTATCCTCCCAAAATCCGACGATTTGGTGAGGGACGGACACTGATTTCAAGGCTTCATGAAAAAGAACGATCCCTCTTTTTGTTTCATCCATTTTGTCAAACATGCTGGCCGAACAATCGACAAGCAATGTAAAAACGGCGTCAATGTCTGAGGACGGGTCCTGCTTTTTATAGAAAAGGCGCGGGTTCCGTTCCGTAAAATAGCGGATGAGTTTGCGATTCAGCCGGCCTGCGTGAAGGTCGGTCCGCGGGAGCGTTTTTTTGTGCTCAAGTGTTTTTTGTATCATCTGCTTCAGGCGTTTTTGATATGATTCTATCGTTTTTGCCTGTTCTTTATAAGACTGCTCCTCTTCAGGAGACGCTTTATGAGGCGTTTGATAAACCGGGAAGGCAAATTTGTTTTCTTTTCCGTCAGCCAGCCCGGCGCCCTCATGTTCATCCTGAATGGATTCAAGCGCTTCCAGTTTGGAGTAATCCTCTCTTTTCGTCTGACGTGAGGAACCTTGAACGGAGCCGAGCGCCTGGTCACCGTCATCGCCTTCTCTGGCCGCGTCTTTCCCAAGATCTGATTTCGCGCCGTGCTCAATATCAAATTGAAGGAAGCTTTTTGACGGCGCTTCGGTTTCCCGGTGCCACGTATTCATTTTCTCTTCAAGGATTTCTTCATCTCCGTCGGAAGACTCAGGGAGCGTGAGATCGTCACTTAACGAAGGCGCTTTTTTTACGCTTTCGAATAAAGGCTCTTCAGCCGCTTTTTCGTAATCAAGTTCCGGCAGAAAAAAGTATGTGTTCAGCATATCTTTCTCAAGCACTTCATCAAGGCCTTCCATGAGGTCTTCCGTTATTGTTGCGATTTGTTCCGTAGAATCCGCCTCATACACCCGGATGAGCTGACGTTCAATATACGGTATCATCATATCAATATTTTCATGCATGGAAGGAATGCCTTCAAGCGGAGACTCAGCCGTCAGCTTGACAAACATCGCGCAATACAAAGCGTCGGTGAAAATGCTCCGTTCTAAATTCAGTGTCAGCTGCGTCGTGAAATATTTCCTGTACATCTCCCTCCGCTTCTGAAAAACACGTTTCGTTCCCGGCCGTTCTTTTTTGATCTGCTCTTCAATTCTGATATCCTCGAGCAGCATAAACAGCTGCTTGGCAAAGCTTTGGCGGGTGAAGTGCCGGTGAATGTCATTTAAAAACCCCGCAAATACCCGAAATGAGCTGCTGCGTGTTCCGACAGCGCGCAAATAGACATCGCTTTTCAGGCCGGCTTCCATATCCCCGGCTGATCGGTCTTTCCAAAAGTGGCTCATGTAAATTTTCTTTTCAAAGGGATTGTAGTAAGACTGCACGCCGTATTCCACTTCAACTTCACTGCTTCTGGTCAGTGTTTTGGCCAGATCAGTCAGCATCATGAACAAAAACGAATCAATCGTGCTGTCGTTAAATTTGATAAACTTCATTGTATATCCCTCATTCGAACAGCGTTTCTGCAATATTTCTGACAGCGGCTTTTTCCCTGTCATCGTCAAGTTTTTCCACGATGCCTCTTTCAATCGCCCGTTTCGGCGGGATGTACGCAGCCAAGTCGCACGTATCAATGAGAGCCCTGATGGACGCCGCTTCTTCTGACACTTGTCCGTTATGCGCTTGTGCGATTAAATCAGAAGACAGCGTCATAAAGCGCTCAATTAATTTCTCATCTTTTAAGACAGACTGAGAGGTCAGCACCTGTTTCAGGAGGCTTCCTTTAATATACGGAACATCAATGATGACAAAACGGTTTTTAAGGGCTTCGTTCAGCGGAACGGTGCCGACGTAGCCTTCATTAATCGCGGCGATAACACCGAATCCTTCGCTTGCCTTAATCACTTCTCCTGTAAAGGGATTTGTCATCATTTTTCTGTAATCAAGCACGCCGTTTAGAATCGGAAGGGTTTCAGGCTTTGCCATATTGATTTCGTCAATGTATAAAAAATGTCCCTCGTTCATTGCGGTTGTTACAGGTCCGGGAACGAATTCAATTGTCGCCTGCCCCTGTTCATTTTCAATCGTTTTATAGCCGACAAGCGCTTCTGCATCGAGGTCTACGGAGCAGTTGACGCTGTGCATCGGTTTATGAAAATAGTTCGAAAGCGTTTCCGCCAATTTTGTTTTCCCCGAACCCGTCGGTCCTTTTAATAAGATATTTTTTCCCATTGTCAAAGCGATGACGGCATCGAATACAATCGCTTTATCTTCGGCCTCATAGCCTGATGATCCGATTAAATCCCGGAATTCTTGGGAAACGGGATGATTTTGATAAGCCTGCAGTTTGTTTTGTATATCTTCCGGAAGTGATAGGTGCTGTAATTCTGAAGTCATAGGTGATGTTTCCTTTCCATTTGTATTCCATAACCGAGTATACTAAAAAAGCCCTTGTATACTCAATACAAAAGGGCTCATTCCCTGCGGGCGCTTTTTGTCAGGGGAGCGCAGGCGATTCTGGCTCCGGAATTTCCGCTCGGGTTTGTTAAATAATCGTCCGTATGTTCATGAATGACGAACGCGCTTCCGTCCCGGTCGAGCAGGCTGAGTCTGCTCCCTTCTTTTAATGAAGTTTGCGGCGCGTTCATAATGACATCCACTTTACCGTCAGCCCCCACTTCAAGATTGGGGAGATCCCCGGCGTGATGACCCATCGGATTGTTGAAGCCGTGTTCTTTGTTCAAAGGGTTGAACGGACCGCCGGCTGATTCGAAATCAGGTGCCTGACATGTCCCTTTTTCATAAATATGAAATCCGAGAGAAGCGCCGGGCGGCAGATGTCCCGCTGATATATGAATGTCTGACCCTTCATCATCAGATTCCCTCACTTCGATATATCCGATCGTTTTTCCGTTTTGATTGATGAGTCCGGCATGCTCACGGTATGCAGATGCTTCCAATGCGCGGCTTTCCCCATGTTTTTTGGGCGGAACAGGAGCGGGTCTCCCCCCGCAGCCGCAAAGCGTAATTGATGCGAGCATGAGAAAAAGCAAGAGACGATTCATGCTTCCTCCCCCTTATTTTTTTACCCATCAGTCTTGTCAAAACGTGAAAATGGTAAACAAAAAAAGCCCCGAAAGGCTTTTTTTAAAAATAACTGCGCGCTCCTAAATAAGCTTTTTTCCAATATGGATTGCTTAAGTTTGAAATTTCAACCCCGGAGGAGCTTGCGTGAATAAAATCTCCTCCGCCTAAATACATTCCCATATGAGAAGGGCCCGCTTTATATGTCGTAAAGAAGACAAAGTCGCCTGCTGACGGCTGGCTGATATGTTTCATCGTATTCCAATATCCGGCCGTGCTCAGACGGGAAACAGAGCTTACCTTATTTAAAAGGTAATAGATGTAACCGCTGCAATCGAAGCCCGCAGGCGTATTGCCTCCCCAGCGGTAAGGCACGCCGACATGTTTTTTCGCCTCGCCTATCATTCTGTCAATCTTTGACCCTGTCACCGGAGGTTCGGGAGTATTTGGCTTGTTTGGCTTTTCCGGTTTGTTATCCGGCTGACGCACAGGATCTTCTGTTTTTCCCGTTCCGTTAATCACCAGAACCTGTCCGATTTGAAGCACATCAGTTGTCAGTTTATTTTTGTCTCTGATGAGCTGAGCGGTGATACCGAACCGATTAGCAATTTTCCAGAGGGAATCGCCTGCTTTTACTTTGTAAGTGGATGGCTTCTCAGAAGGATTTGAATGAGATGGCGGTGTTGTGCCGCTGTTTCCGTTATGTGAAGAACCTTTGATCTTTAATACTTGATTCGGATACAGCATGTCTGATGTTAATTGATTCAGCTTTTTCAGTTCGGCGATGGTGATGCCGGTTTGATTGGCGATTTTCCACAGCGAGTCACCCGGCTTCACAGTGTAAGTCCCTGATGCGCCTTTATCAGGCTTTGTCTGTCTGCCGCCTCCGTCCGTGCCGCCGGCAGACCCTTTAATTTTCAGTTTTTGGCCCGGATAGATGACATCTGAACTCAAACGGTTCAGGCTTCTCAGTTCAGAAACGCTCATTCGGTATTTTTTAGCGATCACCCATAATGAGTCTCCGTATGTAACTGTGTAAGCACCAGTGTTTCGTTTTCCTTTTTGCCCCGTTTTATGTGTGCCGCTCCCGTCGGGAATGTGCAGCCGCTGTCCTGGGTGGAGTATCGTTGATTTCAGTTTATTTTCCGCCTGCAGGGCTGAAATACTTGTATGATATTGCCGGGAAAGCTTCCAAAGAGAGTCGCCGCTTTTTACTTGAATGGTTTTTGCTTCAGCGGGATGCACGGCGAAGGTTGAAGTCATTACTGCAGATACAGCCAGTCCGGCTGCGATTTTTTTCTTCATATAACGAAAAACCTCCTATTTATCATTGCTGAAAGGGACGTTCCTTTTCTTTGGACGCCGCCTGTTATGCAGGATTCATTCAGAAGTCGACATTAATTCCGATTCATTTGGTCTTAGATCATCACCAATGCCACACATTTTACATAAATTGAGAACATTTCACAAAAGACTTTGGAATCATTTTCATAACATGGCTTTTTTCCGCGACATTCCACCTTTCTTGTCTGTTTTTCATACAATTCTCTTAACGGCGTGAAAATCCTCCCGAAAAACAAACAAAAAAAAGCCCGCTTCCTATAAAGGAAGCGGGTGACGGCTGATTACAGAACCCGGGTCTCGGCAGTTTTCACGTCTTCTGCTATCAATTCCGCTGCACGCTGTGCTCCGCCGGCCGCTTTCAGGGATTCTCCGATTTCAGAAGCTTTTGTCTGATATTCAGGATTTTCGCTCAATTCTTTTATTGCTTCAGTGAGCAGTTCCGCTGTTACATCTTCTTTTTTAAACATCTTGCCCGCGCCCGTGTTTTCCACTTGGCTTCCGACGGCGAACTGATCTGCTCCCATCGGAATGACGATCATCGGGGTTTTGTAGTAAAGCCCTTCGCTCGTACTGTTCATTCCGCCGTGAGTGATAAATAAGTCCGCTCTCTTCAGGATCTCAAGCTGCGGAACATAAGGCTTTACAATAACATTCTCAGGAATTTCATCAAGCTCCGCCGGATCAAGATGTTTGCCGATTGACATGACGGCTTTTCCGTTAAAGTTCCTGACCGCTTTTAAGCATTTATTAAACAATTCCTTCTGATTGTTAAAAATCGTGCCCATTGAAATAAACAGGACTTTTTCTCCTTCAAGCTGGTCAAACGGGAAATCCTGAGCCGCCGGCCTTTCAGTTATGGACGGACCGACAAAGAGATAAGAATCGCCAAACTCTTCTTCTTTCGGCTGAAACGCTCTTGAAGTAAATACGATGGTTTTTCTGCCGTCATTTGAGAAAATATCATACGGCGTTTTAATGTCTGCGCTGAATTCTTCATTGAGCCGGCTGACCGCTTCGGTATAAGCCGGATAATGAGATGATTCCTCTGATATAAGGTTTGTATTTGAAAACACTTCTTTAATAAATGCTTCATTCATTGCAAATGTTGTGCAAAGTGAATATGCCGGCAGTTTCAGCTTATTTCTCACAAGCCTTCCTGCCAGAAAATGATGATCATAAAGGATGTAGTCGTATGATTCATCTTTTACTTCCTCAAGAATACGGAGTGCGGCTTTTTCGGAAGTCTCAATCATTAACAGTAAAAACTCGGTAGCATCCCGCTGTTCATCACCCGTTGCGTTTTTTCCGAATTCATCTTTTCGGAAATCTTCACATTCACGGAATTCCGCTCCGCTTGACGCGATTTTGTGCTCATATTCCTTCACGCCGTAATATACGACATGTTCCCCTTTTGCCTTCAGTTCTTTTACGACGCCTAAAGACGGATTGATATGGCCTTCTCCCGGAAAGCCGATCATCAATACATTTGCCATCTTTCCACTCCCTATTCTTTTAAATTTTATGTATATTTAAACGATAACACCAATACAGAAAAAGGTAAAGATGTTCACCTTATTAATATTAAATGGGTACAATATTCCCATTTTCTTATTATTTCGCATGAAGCGCCCGCGGCGAAACAAGCGGATACAGTCCGCCGTCTTTAGCAAAAGACATTTTTCCCGTTTCTTCTGAAACAACGAGCACGAGTGCATCAGTCACGGCCGAAAGTCCCATCGCGGCCCTGTGGCGCGTCCCGTATTTGAGATCGACATGTTTTGTTGTGAGCGGAAGCACATTGGCTGCTGATACAACCCGGTTTTCTCTGACCAATACGGCTCCGTCATGAAGCGGATTGCCGGGATAAAAAATACTCTCAATTAAAGCTGAACTGATCTCGGCATGCAGGCTGGTCCCTTTTTGTATCATTCCGTCCAGCGGATCTGCACGTTCAATCACAATCAGCGCTCCGTGCTTTTCTTCCGCCAAGTGCTGCACGGCCCTCGCCAGCTCTGTATAGGAAGGCGTAAAATGTTCGATATATGACTGCAGGTAAAACGACGAAGCGACAGCCTGCATTTCCTGAAACGTATGTCCCAGTTCATCTAATTCGCAAAGAAGGCATTGGTCTTTTTCATCCAATGTCCGCAGTATCATTCCGGCATCCTCGGTAATTTGTTTCAAGTACGTTTGAACGGCAGCGGTAAACGCGCTTTCCGTCATTTGAGTGTGGCGCATGTCACATCATCTCCTTTCCCTTATTTTCTGCATCGCGCGCATGGATATGCGCCGCTGTGTACACCATAATCATGAAAGGAGGCGCACATCATATGGAATTCGCACGGCTGATGCAATATATCTGCACCTTTTTAGGGGTCATTTCACTTTCATTCATTTATGCCAAGATGTTTAAAAAGCCGAAACCGGATAAAAAAGAGTAGGCCGGCTTTCATTGCTTTTTATACATAAAATGTTATAATTTCTCTCGTTAAAATAAAGAAACGGGGAACCTAAATTGAGAGAAACGAACACGATCGGCCAAAAGGTCAGACAGCTGTTACATATCTTCATTCCGATTTTAATCACGCAGGCGGGCCTTTCCCTGATCACCTTTTTGGATACGGTGATGTCAGGGAAAGTGAGCGCCGCCGATTTAGCCGGTGTTGCAATCGGTTCAAGCCTGTGGACGCCGGTGTATACGGGCCTTGCAGGAATATTAATGGCCGTTACGCCCGTTGTTTCGCAGCTGTTTGGAGCCGGCAGACGAAAGGAAGTGCCGTTTTCCGTCATCCAGGCCGTTTATGTAGCGGCCATTCTCAGTGCGGCGGTTATCCTGATCGGCTTTTTCACCGTTGATATGATCTTGGGACATTTGGGCCTGGAACCTCGTGTCCGGACGATCGCCAAACACTTTTTAGGCTTTTTATCCCTCGGTATTTTTCCTTTGTTTGTGTACGCCGTTTTGCGCTCGTTTATTGACGCACTCGGCAAAACGCGAGTCACGATGCTTATTACGCTTTGCTCATTGCCTATTAATTTTGTTTTAAATTATGTATTTATTTTCGGGAAATTCAACATGCCGGCATTGGGCGGAGTCGGTGCGGGGCTCGCTTCCGCCCTGACTTACTGGTGTATTTGCGCCATCAGCTTTTTTATCGTCTTCAGATTTGAGCCGTTTGCCGGGTACTCTGTTTTTCGGAAACTGTACCGTTTTTCTCCGTCTGAATGCAGAAAACTTTTGAAAATCGGTTTGCCTATCGGTTTTGCGGTATTTTTTGAAACGAGCATTTTTGCGGCTGTCACACTTCTAATGAGCCATTTCCGGACGGTGACAATTGCAGCCCACCAGGCGGCAATGAATTTTGCTTCCCTCTTGTATATGCTGCCGCTCAGCGTATCTATGGCCATGACGATTTTAGTCGGCTTTGAAGCAGGGGCAAAGCGCTACAGGGATGCCCGGTCATACAGCTATATCGGCATTGTGATGGCCCTTTGTTTTTCTTTATGCACGGCGGCTTTCATTTTACTGTTCAGGCCGCAAATCGCCGGAATGTATACATCAGATCCGGAGGTGCTCATGTTGACGCAGCACTTTTTAATCTATGCGCTGTTTTTCCAGCTTTCTGATGCCGTAGCAGCTCCGATACAAGGCGCCCTGAGAGGATATAAGGATGTCAACTATACACTCGGTGCGGCTTTTGTTTCGTATTGGATTATCGGGCTTCCGCTCGGTTACGCAGTCGGCACTTACACGAGCCTCGGGGCATACGGCTACTGGATCGGGTTAATTGCAGGACTTGCCGCAGGAGCTGTCGGTTTATTCTTCAGACTGATGAAGCTGCAAAAGCGTTATGTGAAAAAAATGATGATTTTATAAAGGAGGAGCAGCAATGCCAAAACATAAACTGCTGTACGATTATTTAACCGAACGGGCGGAGGACATCAGTCAGACATGGTTTGATACCCTTCATGATACGGATCCTGATTCTGTTTATGCTTCTACTGACCCGGCTGTTCTCACAAATCTGAAAAAACAAAATCTGGCGTTTAATTATCAACTCAATCGGATTTTTTCTGAAGAGAAGGAAGTATATACAGCGGCATTGGAAAAGTGGGCGTTTGAAGCCGCACGGGATAAAGAACATTTAAAAACTCCCATCCATTACATCATTCGCGAGTTTATCAGAGTTCGTGATTTGTATGTCGGCCATGTAAAGCAGTTTACCAGACTTCATTCAGACACCGTGACAGAAGAAGATGCCGAAGATATATTCCATACGCTGATTAAATCGTTTGATGTGGTCATTCATATTTTCATAGAGGAAATGTATAAAAACACAAACATTCAGCTTGAAGCGCAAAAAGAATTGATTACCGAGCTGAGCTCGCCGGTCATTGTGCTTTTTGACAATGTCGGACTGCTGCCTCTGATCGGGGATATTGACACGGCAAGAGCCAAAATGATTTTGGAGAATACGCTGCACCAGTGTTCAGAGAAGCGCATCACGCAGCTGTACATTGATTTATCAGGCGTAGCCATGGTTGATACGATGGTTGCCCAACAGCTTTTCACCTTAATTGAATCACTCGGAATGCTCGGCGTGAAAGCGACATTATCCGGAATCCGCCCTGAAATCGCCCAAACCGCGGTACAGCTCGGACTGAGTTTTTCAAATTTATCAATACGGTCTTCGCTTGCGGAAGCGATCGCTTCCGATCTGACACAAAAAAAGGGATAAGGCATTTCAGCCTTATCCCTTTTTTTATCAGTCTTTCCACGGATATGTCCAATACACTTCTTCTTCAAACCATGTCTGAAGAACCGGCTCGTTATTTTTAATTTTTTCTTCCAGCTCTCTCAGCATGCCTTCCGTTTGGGTGCGGTGCGCTTTTAAGGCATTCATTTTAATATCGGCAACCTCTTTAATATCAAGAATGACATCAGGCTTGCCGACGGCTTCCTCCCTGTTGCGGGTGATTGCCATGCAAAGCGTGCGCGGGCGGTCCTCTTTTTTCTTTCTGTAAAGCGCTCTGATGACCGCTTCGCCGCATGCATCATGATCCGGATGGACGCCGTGCTCCGGATAGAATGTGACAATCAGACTCGGTTTTACATCGTCGATAATCTCTTCCATCATATCCGCGAGCCACTCGTCATCTTCAAATTCAAGTGTTTTATCACGAAGCCCGAGCATTCTCAGGTCAGTAATGTCCATTGCTTTGCATGCGTCAATCAGCTCTTGCTTTCTTAACAGCGGCAGTGTTTCACGGTTCGCGAAAAAGGGATCTCCCATGTTCCGGCCCATTTCGCCAAGCGTTGCGCATGCATACGTAACGGGAATATCTTTTTGTCTGTGTAAAGCAATCAGTCCTGCCACTCCGTATGATTCATCATCAGGGTGAGGCAGGATGACGAGTACATGTTCTTTCATGATTTTCACCCTTTTCTTTAAACTGTAAACGGCTTTTCGCTGATTTGAAGCGAAATCGCCAATTTTCCGCCCGGCAGATGCCCCGCCATTAACAAACGGTCTTCTTCATCTACTGTATACTCAGTCAAACCTTCTGCGTAAATCCAGCCCTCTTCTGTTTTCAAACCGACGCGGTACGGGCCGTTTCCTTTGATTTTCGCCTGATGGTACGTCACTTTTGCATTGCGTATATAGGCTACAACCGTCATATTTTTCTCATTCAGATGCGCTGAATAAGAACCGGTCGTTGTTTCCAAATGGATATATACAGGACGATCGGCATATCGCTCTAAAGAAGTTTGCACATCTTCTTTTATGATCGCTTTCATAGCTGCTCCCCTCTTTCTTCTTTTAAAAATTGCAAACGCTTCGTATGTAGTTCAACCAATTCATATTTCTCAATCGGCCGCAGCCGGGAATCTACAATTCGCTGCACCGCCAGAGCAAACTTTTCCTCGGGTGACTTCCGGAGCCTCGGATGTGTTCTTTGATCAAGCAGTTCAAGATCAATCGCCTTTTCCGCTTCTTCAAGGGTTGAAGCCGGGAGAGTGCGGTTATTCCACAGTGCCTGATAGGCTTTTGCTATGTCTTTATCAGTGCCCATTGTACAGCTCCTTTACATACTCGTAATGATTATACATAATTTAAGCTATCGCTGGAAAGCGAAAGGCTTAGCGGCTTTTTATCGGCCGCTTCCATTTTATCTGTGAAAAGGTAAACAAAAGCAATGCTGCCCATATACAAATGAAGGTAAACGCTTTTTGCCCGGAAAACGGTTCATGATACACAAATACGCCAAGCATAAGGGTGATGGTCGGCGCTATATATTGCAAAATGCCGACTTGATACAGCGGCAGACGCTTTGCCCCCTCTGCAAACAATAACAGCGGCAGGGCCGTAAATACGCCTGCGAAAAATAGGAGCGCCCATGTTCCTGCCCCCAAGGGCCCAAAAGTGCTCCCGTCAGCTGTATATCCTAAATAAATAAGTGCAGCCGGGGTAATCAAAAGCGTCTCCAGCGTCAGTCCGATCGTGCTGGACATGCGGGTTCTTTTTTTACATAAGCCGTACAGACCGAAGCTGAATGCAAGCAGCAATGCGATATAAGGAACCGCGCCATATTGAAACGCAGATATGAGCACGGCCGCCCCGGCAATAGAAACGGCTGCTGTTTGCATCTTGTTAAGCTTTTCTTTTAAGAATAGGATGCCCAAAAGAACGGAAACGAGCGGATTAATGTAGTACCCGAGACTTGCTTCAAGCAAAAAGCCGTGATTGACGGCCCATATGTACACAAACCAATTAACGGAAATTAAAACGGAAGCGAAAAAAAGCGCCAGCAGGCCCCCTTCCGATTTCAAAAGACGCAGTTCACGCCATCCGGTTTTCCACTTCTTAAGCACAGTTAAAAGCACACACATGAAAACAAATGACCATAAAATCCGGTGAGCTAAAATGTCCAATGCGGGTATTTGTTCAAGAAGTTTCCAATAGACCGGAAACAGCCCCCACATGACGAAAGAACAAGCGGTATAAATGATTCCTTTTCTTACGTTATTCCCTTGCACGGCCTTCCCCTTCCTTTCTGTAAACAGATTATATTATATCACGGGAAGCTTCCGGCGGGCATATACTATGTTGTCCGTTAAGAAAGGGTGAGATGCCGTGTTTGATTGGAACAGATATTTTCCCTTCCAAAATCAGTTCTCTAAAGAAACGTTTAAAAATGCTGATCCGAAAGATGTCGAGACATATGTCAACCGAGTGATGGAAAGCGTATTCGGCGCCGGTTATGCCGGACAGTTCCCTTTTCGCGACCCGATGTCCAAAAAGACCGATCCGGTCGAAGCGGAACCGCCCAAGCCGGAAATTGACCTGTTTGAAACATCCGATCATGTTTTTGCGAAAATTCCCGCCGAACAAGAGGAACTCGACCGTATCAAGATTAAGCATACGTCACACAGCCTCGTTGTAGAGAACAGCAGCCTGGGAGAAGGAAAAAAAGAAATCGTACTTCCGAGCCTCGTCAAACGGAAAGGAACAAAAGCAGTCTATAAAGACGGGATGATTGAAGTTATGTTTTCAAAACAGGAAGACTACAATCTATCGGAAGTGGAGATTTTAAGATAAAAAAACGGCCCGCGCGATGCAGGCCGTTTTTTCTTTAATAAAATGGCGGATAACCGCCGGCTCCCGGCCCGAAACCGCCGTATGGGACGCCTCCGTATCCGTAACCGGCAAACCCGTAAGGATAGCGGGGTCTTGTAAAACCTGTGGCAATCACGCCTCCGAGAAGACCGCCTAAAAATCCGCCGAATAAAGGAGCGCCGAACAAAAAAGG
Organism: Bacillus sp. YH3-2-B2; assembly: GCF_053663335.1. Lineage (NCBI taxonomy): Bacteria > Bacillati > Bacillota > Bacilli > Caryophanales > Bacillaceae > Bacillus > Bacillus sp. YH3-2-B2. Next base: position 79,636 of record NZ_JBSJQE010000003.1, read on the forward strand.
ACTTCTCGCCGGAAATCCGGCAGGACCGAAATTCCCGCGATACAATGCATGACGAGGGTACATGTTTTTCCTCCTTTATGTCTGCCTATTCTTAAGCGTATTCATAAAATGAGGAAATTGATTGGGCGATTGTAACAACATGTGCCTCTCTTTGATATTACGTTAACATGTAAACAATTTGGTTATAATTTGATTAACTGTTATACTTTTTTTACAAGTTGCGACATTATAAAACCATCAGGGGGAATAAAATATGCCATTACTTCGTTTTGACGTTATTGAAGGCCGGGATGACGCAGCATTAAAAAAATTACTGGATACCGCCCATTACGCCATGGTTAAAGCTTTTGACGTCCCAGTAACGGACCGTTATCAGATCGTTCACCAGCATCGGCCTCATGAGCTTATCATTGAAGATACCGGGCTCGGTTTCAAAAGAAGCAAAGATCTTGTCATCATCAGCATTGTCAGCAAAGCGCGCACCGAACATCAGAAAGAAACGTTATATCAACTGATGGCTGAGCAGCTTAAAACAGAATGCGGCATATCACCCGAGGACGTCATGATTTCCATTACAGAAAACGGGAACGCCGATTGGAGCTTCGGGCTCGGTGAGGCTCAGTTTTTAACCGGGAAACTGTAAAAGGCCTCCCTGCTTGTTTTTTGGATGATTTCAAACTGAATAAAAGAGGGATGTACGTTGGTTAGTGAGTTGTATCCTTGTTTGATATGCGGATTTAAAGGATTAGAGACAAGTCCCGTTTATAACGGCGAATATCAAAAAACATTTGATATCTGCCCTTGCTGCGGGTTTGAATTCGGCTACAGTGAGGACCATGACGTAAGCTTAGGGTTTATTGTAACGCCTGATCATTTAATTGAAGCGGCATTTCAGTTATACCGGAAACAGTGGATTGAGGGAGGAATGAAACTATTTTCTCCAAACGATGTTCCGGCGGAATGTAAAAATGATCATTTCCTTACATTCGATGCTTTATTAAAGCAATAAAAGGCTTGAATCTCAATCTGAACAATTTTGATATTAATGGTTTTTATGACGATTAAACATTATCATTAAGAAAAGGCTGCCTTGGGCAGCCTTTATTATTCATCACATGTGTCGTTCGCAGATCCCCCGGGCTCGCAAAAACTGTCTGCCCATTTTTGCATTTCCTGAAAAACGGCTTGCAGGGCCATGCCTTTATCAGTCAGTTTATAAATGACTTTGACAGGTGTTTCAGGCAGCACCTGACGCTCGACGATTTCATTTTGTTCCAGCTCTTTGAGCCGCTCCGCGAGCATTTTTTGGCTGATTGTCGGTATCGTTTCGGTCATATCTTTAAATCGTTTCGGCCCGTCCATCAGTACATGGATAATGAGGCCGTTCCAGCGCTTTCCCAAAAGAGAAAAAGCGGATTCCATTTTAGGACACATTGTATATCCCACGTGAGTTCATCCCTTCATCTATGAATTGACAAGTTTTTTGTGATCCATTAAAATTAGTTTTCGAGTTACATTTAGTAAGCTTCTAACTTTTCTATTATGATAACACGTTTATCCGAAGGAGGAAACATGATGACATCCGTATTAGACGTTTTAAAGGAACGCGCATCTGTTAAAGAATACGATAAAGACGCGGTCATTACAAAAGAGGAATTGACAGAACTCCTTGAAATCACAACGCAAGCGCCTTCCGCCTGGAACCTTCAGCATTGGCATTTTCAAGTCTTTCACAGTGATGAAGCAAAAGCTGCCCTGCTTCCGGTTGCTTTTAATCAAAAACAGATTATTGATTCATCAGCAGTTATTGCCGTATTAGGCGACTTAAAAGCAAATGAAAATGGTAAAGACGTTTATGCTGAACTGGCTGAGCAAGGCAATATCACAGAAGAGATTAAACAAACGCTTTTAGGCCAGATTAACGGTGCATACCAAAATGATCAGTTTGCCCGTGATTCAGCATTTTTAAACGCTTCTTTAGCAGCGATGCAGCTGATGCTTGCCGCTAAAGCAAAAGGCTACGACACTTGCGCGATCGGCGGATTCAATAAAGAGCAATTCGTTAAAGAATTCGACGTGAGCGAGCGTTTCGTGCCCGTCATGCTGATTTCAATCGGTAAAGCCGTTAAGCCGGCGCATAAAAGCAACCGGCTGCCTGTATCTAAAGTGTCAACTTGGCTGTAAGATGAAAGAAACCCTTAGTCCGCTTAAGCAGACTAAGGGTTTTTTATAGGAATCGCTCACTGTACCAGGCTCGTGCCTGCTCGGCTTCCTGCTGTGTGAGCTGATGACCGCCCTCCTGCCATTCAAGAGCAACGGATGCATGAGCATCTGTCAGATACTGATAAAGCTCCTCCGATTCTTCTTTTGTACATAGGGGATCGCGTTTTCCCGCACCGATAAACACAGGCAGCCCTTCCATATCAGGCAGCTTCACTCCGCGTATCGGCACCATCGGATGATGCAGAACCGCTCCTTTCAGTACATTTTTATAATGAAACAAAAGACTTGCTGCAATATTGGCGCCGTTTGAATAGCCGGCAGCAATCACGTTTTCTCTGCTGAACCCGTACATTTGCGCCGCTTCATCAATGAAATTCTTTAATTCTTCCGTCCGTTCAATTAAATCTTTCTCGTCAAATACGCCTTCTTTCAGCCGCTTAAAAAAACGGGGCATGCCGTTTTCTGACACTGATCCTCTGACCCCTAGCAGACTTGCGTTCGGATCGATAAAACGTCCGAGCGACAGAAGATCATGTTCATTTCCTCCCGTTCCGTGCAAAAGCAGCAGAACATTTTCTGACGTTCCCTGTTCAAACACATGTTTCATCATCATTCTCCTTTCTCCATTTTGGGCAGAACAGCTGTAATCTGACTGCGATGCTCTTCCAGCCATTCCGGAAGCTTCAGCTCTGTTCCGAGATTTTCAAAAGATTCATCCGTCATAAAGCCCGGTTCATCGGTTGCCATTTCAAATAAAATGCCGCCGCTTTCTCTGAAATAGATTGAAGTAAAGTAAGACCTGTCAAGAATGTCAGATGAAGCAAGATGAGAATCAGCAAGAATGTCCTTCCACTCCGCCTGCTCTTTGTCGCTCGTGCGGAAAGCGACATGATGAACTGTCCCGTAACCGCCGGCACCTGCTTCTTTCGGCGCAAGGTCAACATCTATAATATGTCCGATCCGCGCCTCCGATTGCAGCCTGACAATCTGATTTTCTTCTCCTGTCTTTGAATAACCGAAGCGTTCTATGAGAAATTGAATGGTTGCTTCAGGACGGTACGAGTACAGAAGAACACCTCTCATGCCTGTGATCGCTTCTTTTTCAGTAATGCCCGAAGGAGTCCATTCACTCTGTCCGCTTCTTTCATCTTCCATTATGGCAAGCGGCAGGTCTTCTGTATCATTAAAGAGAAGGACTTGTTCAGACAGCATGATCTGTTCTTTTACAGACAAGCCGTTTTCTTCAAGCCGGCGCTTCCAAAACGCGAGTGCTCCTTTCGGCACGGAAAAATAAATTCTTCCGGCCTGCCCTTTTCCCACGGTTCCCGGGCGGCTTCCCTGAAAAGGAAAAAATGTAATGATCGTGCCCGGCTCTCCGTTTTGGTTGCCGAAATAAAAGTGATAAGTGGCCGGGTCGTCAAAATTAACGGTTTTTTTAACAAGCCGCAAACCCAGCACTTCAGTATAAAACCGAAGATTTTCAGCAGGATCTTTTGCAAATGCGGTAACATGGTGCAATCCTTGTGTATTCAATGTATTCACTCCTAAATATCTTGAGTTCGAGATATTAACTATTCTAATTTAATATGAATGAAGATGCAACTAAAGTGTTTCAGTTAAAAAAGTAATAGAATTCTTTTTTTTCTGAAAAATATCTTGTGATCTTATCTGACACCTGCTATGATAAGGAGCATTATCAAGTTTCAGGAGGAAAGTAAATGGTCAGAAAAGCACTAATTTTCGTTCTCATCTTAATCCCTTTCAGCCAGCTGGCCCTGCTGTCAGTCGCTAATCGGGTTCATCCGATCATTATCGGGCTGCCTTTTTTTCATTTCTGGCTGCTTTTATGGATCGCAGTCACTCCATTATGTTCGTTTCTTATTTATAGGCTGCAGAAGAAACAAGGAGGACTGGACTGATGCCCGCAAATATAACAGCATTGATCATTACAGCCGTAATCGTTTTAACCGTTGTCTGTATCGGCTTTATAGCCGGAAGAGACAAATCATCACGTACTTCTGTTGAGGAATGGTCTGTCGGCGGCAGACGGTTCGGAGGGCTCCTCGTCTGGTTTTTAGTCGGCGCGGACCTCTATACGGCTTATACGTTTTTAGGCTTGACAAGCACCGCCTACACAGGGGGAAGCGTAGCTTTTTTTGCAATTCCGTATTCTGTTTTGGCGTATTTTATTGCTTATTTCTTTCTGCCGAAGCTGTGGAAAGTGGCAAAAATCCATAAATTAACGACGCTTGCCGATTACGCCCGTGAGCGTTTTGACAGTAAGCTTTTGGCCAGTCTTGTCGCCATTGTCGGCGTTCTTATGCTCATTCCTTATATTTGTCTCCAGCTGAGCGGGATTCAAGATACGCTTCAGGTGGCCGGAACGGGTGTCATTAATGTCAATATGGTCGTCATCATCTCTTTTATTCTTGTAGCGCTGTATACTTTTTTCAGCGGGATTAAAGGGCCGACGTTTACGGCGATTATTAAAGACATTCTGGTGTGGGTGATTATGCTGTTTATGGTCGTCTCACTCCCGCTGATCCATTTTCACGGCTGGACGCCGATGATTCACACTTTGGCTGAAAAAGCGCCGCAAATGCTGACGATTCCGGACTCGGGGCCGAAAGGAATTCCTTGGTTTATCACAGCTTCCATCGTATCTGCACTGGCGCTCTTTATGTGGGCGCATGCGGCAACCGGCGTATTTACGGCAAAAAGCGCAGATGCCGTCCGCAAAAACAGCATGTTTCTGCCGCTTTATAATATTGTTTTGATTCTTGTTATCTTTCTCGGCTTTATCGCGTTTCTTGTCCTGCCGGAAGATACCAATCCGCGGCTCGCTTTATTGAAGCTGATTCAAACGTCTTACGGCGGAGTCGCGCAGGGCTTTGCTTACTCCACGATCGCCCTTGCGTCATTGATTCCCTGCTCTATCATGGCCATCGGAGCATCAAACTTATTTGCGAATAACTTATATCGGGATTTGATTCACCCGAATGTGTCACCAAGCAAGCTGACGATGATCACCCGTTCAATGGTATTTGTCGTCATCGGGCTCGCGCTTTTATTCGGCATGCTGTTCCCGACTGCGCTCGTTACCCTTCAGCTTCTCGGTGTTTCCGGCATGGTTCAGATCTTTCCGGCTATCGCCGTCAGTCTATTTTGGAAGAATCAAACGAAAGAAGCGACAATTATCGGTCTTCTCGTCGGTCTTCTCGTGACATTCACGGTAAATATCACCCAATCCGCCCACGGTATATATGAAGGGTTTTGGGGTTTGACCGCTAACATGGCAGCCGTTATTATCCTTAACCCGTTTTTTGTAAAAAAAGCGGCTTCAAACGCCGTCAAAGACGGTTTATTCAATAAAGCGCCTACTGATAAACTGAACCAAAAAGGCGCTTAACAGAAAGAAGCCGGCACGTAAATGTGCCGGTTTTTTACTTTTTGTGCTGCCATTTGTAGGTGGCGACGGTTTTTGCCGGGATGACGGCTTCAAACTGCCGATTTTCTGAAACGACATGGAATTTTTGTTCTGAAGATGTCTGGTTGATTACGACTGTCACAATGGATTGATCAGGATTAAGAAACGATACATTCGAGACTGTGTTTTTGGAGCCGTAATTACTTTCTATCCGCTTTGCTCCCCGGTCGATAAATTTTGAAAAGTTGCCTGTCATATGAAAGATCGGGATATTCCAATAGCGGTCAGGGTTTTTAGCATCCTGAATAAACAGCGTCGGGTCTGGGGTGCCTATCCAATGATGCGTCTTAATTTGACTGTCGAGCATCGTCACCCACGCATTGTAGCTCGACGCGCCGTTGCGGAAATACTGTGCGATCCGATCCGCCCCTGCCGTCCCCCAGACAGACCGCTCCGTTAAGTGAATAGATTGATCAGGATATCTCTTTCCGATTTCCGACATGACAGAAAGGTCACCGTCATAATCGTGAAAAGCGATGCCGTCTGCCGCCCGGTTTCCTTTTTTATCATCTAAAATCGGCGGAATATAGTTCCACGCCCCGCTCGCATTGTGATCATAAATCCAAATTTTCGTGTCAATTATGTGTTTTTTCAATTCTTTTTTCACGGCTATCGCCAGTTTGCGCTGCTGAGACGGCGGCATGTACATGCTCGGATAGTCGATTTCCAGCAATGGTTCATTTTGAAGGGTCATCGCATAAATCGGAATTCCCTGCTTTTCGTACGCCTCAATAAATTTGCGGAAGTAAACGGCCAGTGCGCCGATATATTTATCTTTCAGCTTTCCCCGCTTGAGGTTTTCATTCGTTTTCATCCAAGCCGGCGGGCTCCACGGTGAGGCAATGATTTTCAGTTCCGGATTTATCGCCAGCGCTTCCTTGATGGTTGCTGTAATGTGTAAATCAATATCCTTTTGGATCGAGAAATGACGGAGCTTAGGATCTCTTTGGCCTTCAGGCATATCGTCATACGTATAAAATTCCTGTGCCGTAAAATCAGATGTCCCGATCGTTATGCGCATAACGTCCATGCCGATACCATCTTTGGGATCAACCAATTTTTTCAGCACTTCTTTTCTTTTTGCGGGTGTCATTTTTGATAAATTATGGATTGTGGATTCTTCCAGGGACGATCCTACGCCTAACACACTTTGATAGCGGCGCGACGGATCAATATACACGGCGGCGGAGTCAGAAGCCTTCTTTTTTGTCCATGTAAGCGGTGTTTGTTCGTCTAAGGCGTATTTCACTTCCAGCGGCCCGTCATACCACGTACGGGAAGCCGGATCTTTTTCAGAACTGAACCACACCCTTACTTTGTTTTTGTCTGAAGCCTTCCGATCAGCCGCATACACTTCGGCTTCCGTGCTGCTTGATATGAAAAAGAAAAACATAAGAAAAACCAGGGTCATGTGCAGACTTTTTTTAAAAAACATGAACCACCATCCCTTTCCTTATTTTTATAAGCGATTCTAAATGAAAAGCCGGACAGTCACCTCCTTCCCGCTTAAATGAATGCGCTTTCAAAACCGCTGATAAAAAGCCGGCTTCACACAACGGTGAAGCCTTCCCTTTTTACACCTTTAGGATACATATGCGCCGTTTGTTTCAATCACTTTTTTATACCATTCAAATGAGTCTTTCTTAAGCCGCTTCATTGAACCGTTGCCTTCATTATCCCGATCAACATAAATCATGCCGTAGCGTTTTTTCATTTCTCCGGTTGTAAATGACACAATATCAATAATTCCCCATGGGGTATAGCCCATTACATCCACGCCATCATATGTGACTGCTTTTTCCAAAGCTTTTATATGTGACGATAAATATTCAATTCTTGAAGTGTCATGAATTGAACCGTCCTCTTCTAATGTGTCAATGGCGCCGAATCCGTTTTCCACGATAAATAATGGAATCTGGTAGCGGTCGTATAAGCGGTTTAATGTGTACCGTAAACCGGTCGGGTCAATCGCCCAGCCCCAATCACTCGCTGTAATATAAGGATTTTCCACGCCGTTTGGCAATCCTCCGTTTACGACATCCCCGGTATTATCGTTTATCACGTCACTTTTTACGGTAGTGGACATGTAATAGCTGAATCCGAGGTAGTCCACTCGGCCGTTTTTCAAAATCTCTTCATCACCGTCTTCAAAGTGTATCTGATAGCCTTCTCTTTCAAACTCTTTTAACGCATAGCTTGGATAATATCCGCGAACCTGCACGTCCGGGAAGAAAAAACGCTGTCTCATCGTTTCTTCAGCCAGCATCACATCATCGGGGTGAGATGAGTACGGGTAAATCGGGACATGTGATACCATCGCGCCGATCCTGAACTCGGGATTGATTTCTCTTCCCTTCGAAACTGCCAATGCGCTTGCCAGCAGTTCGTGATGGCCGGCCTGATACATGACTTCTTTTGCGTTTTCGTTTTCTTTAACGGCGACGCCCGAGTTCGTCCATAAAAAGATCGGATTATTCACATCCATCTTATTATTGATTTCGTTAAACGTCATCCAATATTTCACCTTATGTTTATAGCGTTCAAAACACACTTCAGCGAATTTCACAAAAAATCCGACTGTTTTTCTGTTTCTGAAACCGCCGTATTCCCTCGCCAAATGCAGCGGCATCTCAAAATGTGACAGCGTGATTACCGGTTCAATCCCATGTTTCAGCAATTCATCAAACACCCGGTCGTAAAAAGCCAATCCTTCCTCATTGGGCTCGGCTTCATCACCTTTAGGAAAAATTCTGCTCCAGCCGATGGACGTTCTTAAACATTTCAGGCCCAGCTCGCTGAATAATGCGATGTCCTCTTTATAACGATGATAAAAATCGATCGCTTCATGATTCGGATAAAATTCCCGCTCTTCAATTGTATCTGTTATTTTCCGGGGCACACCATGCGCGCCTGCCGTCATGACGTCCACTACACTCGGCCCCTTGCCGCCTTTATTCCATCCCCCTTCAAATTGGTGGGCGGCCAGAGCGCCTCCCCATAAAAAATCTTTTGGCAATGTCCCCATCGTGTATATCCTCCTTTATTTGACTGCCGCTTGCATGCCGAATAAATGCACTGCAGCAGCTTCAACCATCCGCTTCACAAGTGTAGAAGAATTCCTGCCTTCATTTTCATATTATACGTTTACATTATAATTGTACCGGTATAATTTATCAATACATAAACAATTATAGTTAATTTACGAAATGGCTTTTAAAAACGATTATGCTATAATTCTGAAAGAAGCGGGACAATAAATGAATGAGGAATGTATATGTTAAAATACCAGCAAATCGCGTTAGATATTGAAAAATACATAGAAGAACATCAGCTGCAGCAAGGGGATAAACTGCCTGTGCTTCAAACCTTAATGACCCGGTTTAACGTGAGCAAAAGCACGATCACCAAGTCCTTAGATTTATTAGAAAAAAAGGGGATTGTGTTTCAAGTGAGGGGAAGCGGCATTTTTGTCAGACGGAATAAAAGAAAAGGGTATATCAGCCTGCTTTCTAATCAGGGATTTAAAGAATCACTTGAAGATTTTAATGTCACTTCCAAATTATTAGCGCTGGAAGTGAGAAAACCCACGCCTGAGGCTGCCCAAAATCTGAATATGCCGCCTGACGGCGACGTGTATTATGTCAAGCGAATCCGATATATTGACGGGCTGACATTGTGTATCGAAGAGTCATTTTACAACAAATCGATTATTACGTATTTGAATAAAGAGATCGTGGCAGAATCAATATTTGATTATATTAGAGAAGGTCTCGGGTTAAAGCGCGGTTTTTCAGATTTATATCTGTACGCGGGGATGTTAAATGAGGAAGAAGCGGAGTACTTAGGTCTGTTTACAGGAGCGCCTAAGCTTTGCGTTGAAACGATTTTTCATTTAACCAACGGCCAGCCGTTTGACTTCTCAAAAGTCACCTATCACTATGAGCAATCACAGTTCTTCATTCAGGCGAACAGCCACCTTTTTGAACAGGAAACGACATAAGGCGGGCTTTTCGCAAACAAAAAACACCCCATGCGCGAGCGACGCATCGGGTGTTTTTTACTATTTCATATTCTTATTTAATGTTTCAACGGCTTTTTTCATTTGTGTATCGTTGTCCGCAAGCTGTTTTTGCAGATCCGTCATCAATTTTGCCGTTGTGTCTCCTGTTAAAATGCCTGTTTGTTTCAGTTTCTCTTTTGCTTGGAATTGTTTGACTGCTTGTTCAAATGCTTTATCATATGTGCCGTTTACATTCACGCTGTACCCCAGCGCTTTCAGCATTTTTTGCGCATTGGTGACGGTCGTTCCGGAATCCCCGTATTTGTATGTTTTTTTCGCATCTAAATACGGCAGGTTCGCATATTCAGGAAGCTTAACCAGATATTGCGGTTTGATTCCTTTTTTATGAATCCACTCTCCGTCCGCTGTCAGCCATTTTGCGATTGTCAGTTTAACGGTAGAACCGTCGCTGTAATCTTTTGCCGTCTGCACGGTTCCTTTTCCGAACGTTTTCTCGCCGATCAGCGGAATTCCGGATGATTCATGCAGCGCAGCCGACATGATTTCCGCGGCGCTCGCGGTGCCGTCATTGACGAGGACGACTGTCGGTTTTGTCACTTTGCGCTCTTTCGTCGCTTTCATGACTTCTTTCGTGCCGTCTTTGTATTCGACCTGCATGATATTTTTCCCTTTATCGATAAACATATTGCTCATTTTGATGGCTTCATCCATCAGGCCGCCCGGGTTGCCCCTTAAATCGAGAATGTATCCTTTCGCTCCTTGTTTTTCGAGGCTGTCAATGGCTGAATTCAGCTCTTTTGCCGTCGATTCGGAGAAGGATGTGATTTGGATTTCGCCGATGTCTCCTTTTTTCATTTCAGAATACACCGTTTCAACCGGGATGGTGTCACGTTTGATCGACAGGTTCAGATCGCCGACACCCGCTCTGTGCAGCACAAGCTTGACGTTTGTTCCCTTTTTGCCGCGGATTAATGCGACGGCTTCGTTTACATTAAGGCCTTTAACGCTTTTGCCGTTGACCTTCAAGATCTGGTCATTCGGTTTAACCCCCGCTTTTGCCGCGGGTGACCCTTTAATCGGCGATACGATCAGGATGCTGCCGTCCTTTTCTTCCACTTGTGCGCCGATGCCTTCAAACGAAGCGGAAATTGTTTCTTCAAACGACTTTCCTTCCTGAGGATCCATATAAGAAGAATACGGATCATCCAGGGAACTGATCATGCCTTTTATCGCTCCGTCTATTAATTTGCTGTCATCTGTTTTTTGATAGTAATCACTTTTAATCTGCTCATAGGCTTTATTGAATTTCTCAAATTTGCTGTTCGTCAAAGCAGCCGAGCCTTGTCCGAAAATGGTCGTATTGCCCGTGATAAACAGCGTAAGCGCCGAGGCTGCGACCGCAGTGATCAATATAATAAAAAACAGTTTAAATTGCCGCTTCAAGAAAACACCACCTTTTTATTCTTACATTATTATCATAGACGAACGCTCATTCGTCAACTTCAAACGTGAGGCGCCCTTCTTTCCCGTTTACCCAAACCTATGCTTTTCTCTCAACATATGCTGAGGAAAAAAGGAGGATTCGGCCTTTGAGCAAATATTTAGAAATGCTGTCCTTATTCGGAGTCGGAGGGGCTCACCCGGGCGGGCTCGCTTTTTCCAAAGCCGTTCTCACAAAAGCGGCTCCTCCTCCTGACGAACCGATTCTTGACGCCGGCTGCGGAACGGGACAGACGGCCGCTTATCTCGGCCACCTGCTGTATCCCGTCACCTGTGTGGATAAGGATCCCCTTATGCTTGAAAAAGCAGCAAAACGATTTGCCGCTGAAGGCTTAACCATTCCGGGCTATTTGGCGGAGCTTGAGCGGCTTCCGTTTGCTGAAAATCAATTTTCCGCCGTTCTTTCCGAATCAGTTCTCACCTTTTCAAATCTTGATTCATCGCTGTCTGAAATCCTGCGGGTCCTTAAACCCGGGGGCATGCTGATCGGCATTGAAGCTGCTTTACAAAAGCCCATGCCGGAAAACGCCATCACGCAGATAAAAGACTTCTACGGTTTTACCGTATTGCAGGATGAAACGGCATGGAAACAGAGATTGCTTCAGCAAGGCTTTCAGAAAGCGGATTTCATTCCCGCTGTCTATGAAAACAATGCGCAGGAGCCGACTACAGAAATGGATTTATCGCCCGTTATTCAGCCGGTTCACTACGATACGCTGACGGCTCATTACGAGCTTATGCAGACGTACCGTGAATATATGGGACACTGCGCTTTTGTCGCTTACAAGTAAAACGGCAATTGTCCTCCTGTTTTCGTCCAACCTTTTTACCGCACTCTATCATAAGCTGACATAGAAAGATAGGTTGGATAGGAGGAGAAAAGATGCAAAACTATTATCATCTTTGCCGGCAGCACCAAGGAAAAGTAGCAAGAATTACAGAACGAAACGGCAGAGTCCACGTCGGAAGAATCGTACGGGTGACTAACAGCAAAGTGTATATCACCCCTGTCGGCGGCCGTCACAGAGGGTACGGATTCGGTTATTGGGGAGGAGGCTGGGGAGGCTGGGGAGCAGCCTACGGTATCGGCCTTGGTTTCATTACCGGATTTGCGCTTGGAGGTCTGCTCTTCTGGTAATAAAAAAAGCCCGCTTTCTATTTTTCAAGCGGGCTTCTTCTCATTACACTTTCTTTACTTCATTAAAATATTCTTCAAGCGTTAATTGATGGTCATGGATGGCTTTTGCCGCTTTTTTGCCTACATAGCGTAAATGCCATGGTTCATACTCATACTTTGTAACATTTTCTTTGCCTTTAGGATAGCGGATGATAAAGCCGTATTCATACGCATGGTCTTTCACCCATTTGCCGTCCGCCGTGTTTCCGAACGCTTCATTCAGCTCATATCCGTTGCTTTTGCTGGAAATGTCCATGGCAAGCCCCGTCTGGTGTTCGCTTTGCCCCGGATATGCGACGGCTTCTTTCGCCTTTTTTTCACCTTTCAGACTGACTTCATTATCGAAAATAACTTTCTGTCTGTCATAAGAGCGGTATCCTGAAACGGCAACCAGGTCATAACCTTCTTTTTTCCCGGCGCTGAATAGTTCCGCCAAAGCATCGGCGGCAGGTTTGCGGATATATCGTTTCTCGATCTTCTCAGTAAAAGAAAATTCGACTTTCGGGATCACGAGATCATTCGGTTTATAATCTCCCGGCAGCGTATATGTCTTATTCACGAGCGCAAGTGTATTTGTCGGGTTTTGAATGGTCTCAAGCCCGTTCACTTCTTTAATATCATTAAAATATTTGCTCTCCAATACAAAATCGCTGTTTTCTGTCTTCGTTGTTTTTTTGCTTGATGTGTCATCTGATTGTTTTGTTTCAGCTGCTGTTTTTGTGTCCTTATGGCTGTCGCCGCCTGAAATGCTGCAGCCGGTGCCCACGATTGCGGTTACGCTGAGAGCGGCAGCGAGCGAGAACCATTTAGTGGATTTCTTCATTTTACCCTTACCTTTCTTTTTTTGAATCAGGGCGATGCATAAAGAAGAGGGCTGCTTTAATCAGCATAACCCTCATCTCAAGTTTACGATACAGTATGCAGCGCCAGTTTAATCATATCATGAAAAGTCGTTTGACGCTCTTCTGCCGTTGTTTCTTCTCCCGTTAATACGTGATCGCTTACAGTCAGGATAGACAGCGCTTTTTTGCCGTATTTAGCGGCAAGCGTATATAAAGCAGTCGTTTCCATCTCTACGCCGAGGACGCCGTATCTGGCAAGCTTTTCGATTTGGGAGTCTTCATTGTAAAACTGATCGGCGGTGAATACGCTTCCGACCGCTACGGGAAGATTGTTTTTTTGCGCTTCCTGGTACGCTTTATGAAGCAGTTCGAAGTCTGCGCAAGGAGCATAATCTACACTGCCGAAGGCGACACGGTTCATCTGTGAATCCGTTGAAGACGTCATCGCCAAAATCACGTCACGCACCTTCACGTCATTACGGATGGCTCCGCATGAGCCGACTCTGATTAAGTTTTGAACATCATAGCTTTGAATCAGTTCATTCACATAAATAGAGATAGACGGAACACCCATGCCGGTGCCTTGGACTGATACTTTTTTGCCGTTATATGTACCCGTAAATCCGTACATTCCTCTGACTTCATTATAGCATTCCACATTTTCAAGATACGTTTCCGCAATAAATTTCGCTCGGAGCGGATCTCCCGGCAAAAGCACTGTATCCGCAATTTGGCCTTTTTCTGCGTTTATATGTACACTCATTTCCTTTTCCTCCTGCCTATTCAAACTCCCACCCATTGTACACTGAATAACGGTAAGAGACAATCATCAGCATGATCAGGGCGATCTTGGGCAGAATATGCGGGATGACAGCCTAAAGAAAAAGGAGTGAACATAATGGGCAAAAAACAGCGCAACCGGGTGACCGGCCAGAAAAAGAACAATCACGTGCCCGTTTCAGACGTCATTGCAGCTGATGAAGCGCATGGAAAAGAGCATTCCGCCGCTAAACGGAAGCCTTAACACTGTCTTTCCCAGACAATACGGAAGCCGGCTGAAGATTCAGCCGGCCCCGTCTTACCTCGGCTGGACGAGCAGCCGGTTAATTTTACTCCATCCCGCAGGGTTAAGCCTGTAATAGGTCTTTCCTTTTCTTCCTTCGTCTATGAGTATGACGTCTCCGGTCGCTATGAATCTGGCTTGATAGTCGTTTGGGACCGTATCAGGCACATTAAAAACAGAAAATGCCCTTTCCAGTGCGTCTTGATGATTGTCAGCGGCCAGCTCTGTCCGATAGACGACCCTGTATCCCTTTTTCTCGCCGTAGCGGGGTGTTTGAAAAATCGTCACATCATAGGCACAAGTCTTTTTTTTAAACACGGGCAGCGATAACAGCATCAAGATCCCTCCCTCTTATTTCTTAATAGTATTAGCGTTTTTTCTCAATTTTCCTGTCTCTATTTTTGTCGAAACGGATGATACTTTTCGTCAAAGAGCGCAAAAAGCGAAATGAGGCAAAGTCCGAGACTGAATCCGGCAAGGACATCCGTCGGAAAATGCGCGCCCAAATAAATTCTGCTGAATCCGATCAGAATGACGAGAACTCCGGTAAAGACGGTGACGGCCCTCTTTCTTTTCGTGAAAAACGGAACATGCTTGATCAAAAAGTAAGCGATGATGGGATACATCACTGCCGAATTCATGGAGTGGCCGCTCGGAAAACTGTATGAAGTTTCATGGACGAGCGGTTCAAAAGCGGGTCTGGCTCTTTCAATCAATTCTTTTATTTTTATGTTTACAATCCGTTCAATGAGAAAGAGAAGCGGCAAAAAAACAACATCCGGCGTTTTTTTGTACATATACAGAGCTGCGCCTGTCAAAAGAAGAAGCGGCAAAAGCACCGCGGTCGTGCCGAGCTCCGTTATCCATAACATCAATTCATTCAGCCAGACAGACCTGATCCTGACAGCCGCTTCTATCACACGCTCATCAAAAGCCCGGACGGCTTCTATCCGGATCGCTGCTGCGAGCAGAATAAACAATGCGAAAAGACTTGCTGGCTTGTACAACGTTTTCCCCCCATGTTTCATTCTCCCGAGCTGATTGAAAAAACCGAAGCTTTTTCACTTCGGTTCCGCAGTTTCAGTCTTCATCAAGCTCTTCGTCTATCATACATTTTTCTAATAAATAATCAAAGGTGATGTCGGCTATTTCGAAGATTTCCTCTTCACTCGGTATGTACCCGCGCATAGCAAGCTGACTGTAAAAATAATCAGCTATTTCTTCTGTGTCAATCACAAGATCTATTTCTTTCATGCAAACACCGCCTCCTTTTTTATGTTTTATGAAAAAACCGTTCAAATTATACCCGAAAGTTCTAAACGTTTTGTCCGCTCATATACTTTTAAAAAACAAGCCCCGGAGGGAGAAAAGATGATGACGAAAATGATGGCTTTATTGGACGGAGATGGATTTGATATCGTATTGGAAAAAGTGCTGAAAGGAATGTCGTTTGTCATCTTTGCCGGCTGTCTGCCCTGGTTTTTATATGTCACCGTCCGTTTTTTTGCCGGCTAGCTGAAATGCTCCCGCAGGCTTTCCAGCACAAAATTCATCATATCTTTATATTCTTCGTCACCGAACAAATGATAAAGAATCTTATAATCGTTATAAATATCAAGCAGCTCATCTACAATCGATACCGCCAGCACATGCAGGGCATCGGGATCATCAGCATCGCCTTCAAACTGAAGAAGAGCAGACGTGACGGTATCCTCGCCGATCTCATGAGATGCTTCCCCAACATAGTGGACAAACAGCAGCTGATGCACAAACTGATCCATTTCATATTTTCTCAGAACCAGCGTGAGATCCTCTTCCTCCGTTTCAAGCCACTCTCCGTCTTTCAGCCGAGTCAGCTCATAAATAATATCCTCCCAGCCATCCTCTAAATATCTCCAAATTTCAGTTCTGTGACCGATAACTCGGAATAATTCCTTTCCGTAGTCCTTTACATATACGACATCGCCGATCAAAAATTCATATTCAATATCTAATTTTTCCATATCGACGATTACGCCCTCATAATCTTTATAAAGCTGGATGGACGATTCAAAATAAAGCACTTCATTATGATTGACTTCATAAAGATAATGTTTATCAATTTGATGAACCTTCGTAATGGTGCCGACGGTTCCGTACATCACGACGACCACGATGTCTCCCACTTGAAATTTCGGTTTATCTGGCTTCATGCTGTCTCCCCCTTGCCGCGGACTGTCATACGCTATCGTATGCCGGCCGCCATCATTTCGCATGGGCATGAAAACCACAGGAAATATCTATTTCTGCACCTGTTCAAAATGTCAAAAACCGCAACATGCTTGTGCGTTTTTTCACTTACCGTAACAGAAGCGTCTGATGGCATTGCGCTCTCGATCGAATGAGCAGTAACAATGACGAGACAAAAAGCGCCTGTTTTGAATGAGTTTTTGTTTATTTCTCCATGACGCAAAGATAAATACCCGGCCCGAAGGCATGTTGACAATATCACCGCCGTGATGTTCAAGATTTGCCGTGAAACACATCATCGAAGGTGTATGGAGATCCAATTCCGGCTGCATATTCGTAATGGCTTGTTTATCATGAAGAACCAAACTCGTTTCGGCTTTCAATGAAGCCACAACTTCAATCCGCTTCAACCTTGTCACATAAAATCCCCTTTTCCGTCCAAACGCCAGTGCTTCACCATAGATCATTTGATTCCTCTCACTTCATTTAAATGTTTGATGATTTCTCCGTGAAAAGAGGCTCCTTACACGGAACCCCGCCGGCAGCAGGTCTGATCCGGTGAACTCTGCAGCTATACATTCTATTGCCTTATGATCCGTGCCGTCAGGAAGATTTGTTTACGTGCTGATCAAAACGGACGGCATTGCGGGATTTGATCATACGGCACCTCATAAGCGAGTGATTTCAACAGAAAAAACCGCACAATGTGCGGTTTTTCGTCAGGCGTGATGCACCTCGGTCTCATATTTTTCCCAAGCTTCATCAAATGTCGACATCGTTTCTAAATAGTCGGCGCTCAGTTCTAAATAAGAACTGAGCTCGTGATAATCGCTTGACGTTTTCGGAAAGCCGTGATCTTCGTATGCCTGATTCGCAAACCGGCTGATTGCGTCCTGCGGTTTGGGATGCCTGTATTTCATCAAATAGTGATAAAAGGATTTCATGGGTTTCCCCTCCTGATGACTGTCTTTTGTTGTACTATTATACAATTCAAGTGTGAAATTACAACAAAAGAAGACTAGGAGAAGTCAAAATAATTCCGTTTCAAGATCCGTTCTGTCCCCATCAGCTCTTGATATGTGAGTGTTTCCGGTAATTTTTTTGCATTGACTAAAAAAAGCTGATTTTCGATTTCCGCTATGACCGCTTCCTCCTGATACGTCATGCCGCAGGAGGAACAGGCGAATGCGGGTGTTTCTGTAATTTCTATGGCTCTCGTACCGTCAGGAAGCTCCCAGTACACAGCCGCCTGACAAGCTGACGCCTTCTGATTTCCGCACCACTCGCATGGCTTCACGGCGACTCACCTCCGACTTCCGATCCTGCTTTTTGCTCTTTCTTTTGCTGTGCAATAAATTTCTTTTCTTTCAATTCATCTCTCTTTTCCCTGCGGTCTTTCAGCGTTTCATGATCAGGGTTTGCTGTAAACGTTTTCCTTCTGTCGATTCTCGATACATTTTCCGGTGTGAACGAAACCTCTTTGTCCGCGAAAATGGCGCTCAGTCCGACCGGCTCGCGTTTTGCCATCGTTCCCGGAAAAACAGATTCAAAATAGTCGTCGGCTTGATTCGGGATATAGTTTTCCGGCTCGGGATAAGATGTAATCACCCCTTCGAAGTTTCTGATCACTACTTTCTCCGGACTTTGGGAGAGCAAGTAGTTCGGCTGCAGGGCGATTTTACCGCCTCCGCCCGGGGCGTCGACGACAAAGGTCGGCACGGCAAAGCCTGTTGTGTGGCCTCTCAGCCCTTCAATGATTTCCAATCCTTTTGAAACAGGCGCTCTGAAATGGCCGATTCCCTCTGACAAATCACATTGATAAATATAGTACGGACGCACGCGGATTTTCACTAAATCATGCATGAGTTTTTTCATAATCGGCACCGAATCGTTAATGCCTGCTAAAATAACGGCCTGGTTACCGACCGGAACACCTGCGTTAACGAGCTTTTCACACGCCGCAACCGATTCTTCCGTCAGTTCGATGCTCGTATTAAAATGAGTGTTCAGCCAGACCGGATGATATTTTTTCAAAATCTGACAAAGGTTATCCGTTATCCGCTGCGGAAATACGACGGGCGCTCTCGTTCCGATCCTGATAATTTCAAGGTGGGGAATGTCACGAAGGTTTTTCAAAATATATTCCAGAATCTGATCGTTGATTAAAAGCCCGTCTCCGCCGGAAATCAGGCAGTCACGGATTTCCGGCGTTTCCCGGATGTAAGCGATTGCCGCATCGAGCTGTTTTTTCGGCACCCCCATTCCGATCTGTCCGGAAAAACGCCTTCTGGTGCAGTATCGGCAATACATCGAGCATTGATTTGTCACCAGAAAAAGAACGCGGTCGGGATAGCGGTGCGTAAGACCGGGAACCGGTGAATCTTCATCTTCAAACAGCGGATCTTCAAGGTCATATTTCGTTTTGTGCATTTCTTCTGACAGCGGCACGGACTGCATGCGGATCGGACATCTCGGGTTATCGGGATCCATTAAAGAAGCATAATAAGGCGTAATGTTCAGGGGAATGGTTTTTACAGACATCCTGACGCCTTCTTCTTCCTCTTCGGTCAAATGAATGACTTTTTTCAGGTCATCGACGGTTCTTACAGTATGGGTGAGCTGCCACAGCCAATCATTCCACTTGTCTTCCGGCACATCTTTCCACAATTCAATCTCCTTCCAATGACGCTTCGGCTGAAACCATTTGTTTGTCAAACGAATTCCTCCTTATGAATGGCCAAACGTAAAGTCTTGCACCATATATTCATATTTTCGAGCCCTTCTGAAATGCGGCAGTTGTTCACAAGCCTGCCTCTGTAGCCGTATCCCGCATGATACAAAACGGCGTTCATCCCGTAAGACGCTGCACGGGCCAAGGAAAAAAGATGAATGATTCCCCGGCCAGCGAGTTCCTGCTCCAACGCTTTAAACAAGTGTGCCGTTACGGAGTTCCCCCTGTAATCTGACAGAACCGCGCAATCGGTCATTTCAGCGTGCCCCAATACCGGATTGATATCTGCGCTTGCCGCCCCAATGAGACGATCCTGATCGAATGCGGCATAATAGATGGTGTTTTCTTTCATTGTTTTTTTAATATAAAGGGGATTAAAGACAGGAGTCGGATAGGTAAGAAAAACATGTTTATATAAGTGCGATAAGCAGTCTGCATCATCTTCGTCCGCTTTTCTGAACATCAGCGTGCTTTCTGTTTGAGTCAGTCCCCGCCGCGGTGTCTCATATAAACAGTCAACAGTCGAATCTTCTGATACATATGAATCTGACCGTCTCCGTTCCTCTGATAAATAGCGCACCATCACAACAGCCTCATGCCCGTTGTAATACCCGTCTATGACACCCTCAACAATAAAAAGATGCTTGACAAATTCCGGCTCATCGCCGCGCTTGGCAAAGAAAATCACCTTTTGGGCTCCTTCTTGCTTTGCTTCTGCCAAAACGGCCGGTATAAGCGCCGTGATCTGTCCGTCATAACGAATGACCCTGATCCGCTCATTGAAACGGTCTGCATCAATCTCGGCCGCTCCGCTTTCAGCCCTCAGTTCCTTTATCAGCTCCGTCACCCCCATCTGCCACCCCGCACCATTCCATGATAAAAAGAGAAATGATTTTGACGGCATCGATTAACGCCCGGACTTCAATGTATTCATTCGCCTGATGCGCCGCCTTGACTTCCCCCGGACCGAAGACGATGACCGGCGTCTGTCCCGCGTGCTGCAAAAGCCCTCCGTCCGTTCCCCACGGGGACGCTTCACGAACCGGTTTTGCCTCTTTCATTTTCTCAAAAGAAGATTCCAGAGCGGAAATCAGCGGATGCTCATCCGGGAGATCATTCGGAAGCCACTGAGCCCCAAACCATTCTATTTCCGCGGGGTGGTGTTTAAACCATTCATCCCGGTACTCCAAATCTTTCAGCCAGCTTGCCAGCTCTTCTTTTACTGCTTCGGGCGTTTCATCCGGCGCTATTCCGCACCTGCCTTCTATCACCACACGGTCAGCTACCGATGATGGCCAC
The DNA here is from genome assembly GCF_053663335.1 of Bacillus sp. YH3-2-B2. Taxonomy (NCBI): domain Bacteria; kingdom Bacillati; phylum Bacillota; class Bacilli; order Caryophanales; family Bacillaceae; genus Bacillus; species Bacillus sp. YH3-2-B2. The sequence goes on from NZ_JBSJQE010000003.1 coordinate 100,208, forward strand.
GTTCCCCCTTGGACGGTGCCGATATTAATGGGAACCGGAATCGGAACGTCCCGATAAAGCGGGTCTGTGATACGGGCGTTGCGGACGTGTTCAAGCTCTTTAAGGGCTGTGATGACATGCAGGCTTTTTTCAATGGCGCTCACCCCTTCATAGCGGGTGCCGCCGTGTGCGGACAATCCCCTTACCGTAATGCGGAACCACATAGACCCTTGCTGCTTAACAAACAGCTTTAAATTAGTCGGTTCGGGAATAAGCGCCCCGTCAGCCTTGTAGCCCCTCATAACAGCCGCCAGTGTTCCCGCGCCGCCGCACTCTTCATCTACGACACTTTGAAACAGAACATCTCCTTTTAACGTAATCCCGCAGGCTTCAAGCGCTTCTAACGCAAACAAGAGGGCTGTATTGCCGCCTTTCATATCCGTTGAACCGCGTCCGTAAACTTTGCCGTCCTTTTCAACAGCGGTAAACGGTTCATACGTCCATGCGGCGGGATTTCCTTCCGGGACAACATCAATATGTCCGTTGAGTATCAGTGATCTTCCGCCCCCGGCCCCTTTCTTTACGGCTGTGATATTCGGGCTTTCATGGAAGTCTTCGCGTTCCGATACAAAATAAGGATGCTCTTTCAACTGTTTGACACTCGGCTCCCAGACATCAATATCCATGTCAAACTGTCTCAGTTTTTCTAAAACGACTGCCTGTGCGTTAAATTCATGGCCGAACGTGCTTTTTTCCCCGATCAGCCGTTTCAGCAGGCTTACCGCTTTTGCTGTGTTTTCTTCCGCCCACTCAGTGACTTTCTTTTCTAATTGATCCATGGACAGACCCCCTTTTAAGAAAACATTCTCCCAATCTGATTTCGGCATCCGTTGTTTGAATGACATCGTCTATGGTCGTGCCATTCAGCAGTTCTTCAAGAACAAAAGCCCTCTTATCTATGCTGATGACGGCTTTCTCTGTAATGATGAGATCTGCACAGCCCGCTGCTGTAAGCGGCAATGAACAGCTTTCGACCAGCTTCGGCCGGCCTTTCTGATCGGTGTGGCTCATGACGACAACCACTTTTTTCGCGCCTTGGGCAAGCTCCATCGCCCCGCCCATTCCGGGCACTTTTTTCCCCGGCACGAGCCAATTGGCGAGATCACCTGTCCTGCTGACTTGGAGCGCGCCTAAAATGGTAATATCTATCAGCCCTTTTCTGATCATGGCAAAAGACAGAGCTGAATCAAAATAGGAAGCACCCTTAACTGTACTGACAGGAAATCCGGCCGCATTGCATAAAAGCTCATCCTCCTCTCCGCGCTCCGGACTACCGCCGATACCGAGGACGCCGTTTTCCGCCTGCAGCATTACCTCCATGCCGGCCGGCAGAAAGTTCGGCACTAAAGAAGGAATGCCGATCCCCAGGTTGACAATCATACCTGGGGTAATTTCACTGGCGGCCCGCCTCGCGATACTCTCTCTTTCCGCTATTCCCAAGCCCATCTCCACTTCACTCCTTCACTTTGCACGACACCCTCTACGAAAACGCCCGGCGTTACAATATGCTCGCTGTCAAGTTCGCCGGCAGGCACAATCTCTGCCGCCTCAGCAAATGTTCTTTCGGCCGCAGCAGCCATCAGTGGGTTCATGTTGCGCGCCGTTTTGTCAAACGTCAGATTTCCGAATTCATCAGCAATATGTGCGGACACAAAAGCGAAATCAGCCGTCAGCGCTTTTTCAACTAAATAGGACTTTCCGTCAATCGTTACGGTTTCTTTGTTTTCACAAACGGTTGCGTTATCAATGCCGATATCAGTTAAAATACCGCCTAGCCCCGCTCCGCCTGCGCGAATCCGTTCAGCAAGCGTCCCTTGCGGCGAAAATTCCACCTCAAGCGCTCCGTCAGTCATTTGTCTGCCCGCGACAGGATTTGAACCGATATGGGAAGCGATCAGCCTTTTTACCCGCTTATGAACGATAAGCGGGCCGATACCGATTTCCGGAAATCCGGCATCATTGCAGATGACGGTCAATTCTTTAACGCCGCTTTCCAAAATCGCTTCGATTAATGACGGAGGTGAACCCACTCCTCCAAAACCGCCGAACATGATGACAGATTCGTCCTTGACATCGGCAATTGCTTCATGAATATCGATTTTTTTATGAAAAATAGACATATCAGCTCAATCCTTCTTCATCATTTTTTCAGCTTCTTCTGCGGACTGGGAAAATAGATCTGACAGCTCATCCAGCTCCGCATATGAAATCGTGAACGGCGGGGCGATAATGACGGCGTCTCCTTCTCCGCTGTCAATACCGGGCTTTGCAGGGTAAATAAGCAGGCCCCGTTTTTTTGCCGCTTTAATGATTTTTTCGGTGAAGGCCTGTTTTTTCGAAAAAACGTCCTTCGTCGTTTTATCCTTAACGAATTCAACCCCGATCAGGAGGCCTTTACCGCGGACATCCCCGATCACCCCGCTGCGGTCTTTGATTTCTTCTAATTTCCGCTTCAGCATTACGCCTTTTTCCTCTGACTGCCGAAGCAGCTCGTGTTTCTTGACATAGCGAAGCACTTCAAGCGCCGCTCTTGCACAGTATGGGTTGGCACTGTACGTATGTCCGCTCATAATGACCCCGGAGCCCCGCTTGATCGTTTCAATGATGTCATCAGACGCAACAGCTGCCGCAATCGGAGCGTAACCGGCGCCTAACCCTTTTCCGAGCACCGCGATATCAGGGGCGATCCCCCAATGCTCAGAAGCAAGCATCCGCCCTGTTCTCCCGAGCCCCGTCATGACTTCATCCGCAATAAACAAAATACCGTGCCTGCGGCAGACAACCTCAAGCGCTTCATAATAACCTGCCGGCGGAGTGATGGCCGCCCCGGCTGCTCCGACAATCGGCTCTGCGACAAAACCCGCAATAAATGAGGAACCGATCCGCTGAACAGCCGTTTCCAGTTCAGCCGCCGCAGCTTTCACAAATTCCTCTCCCTGCAGCTCTGAACGATACATATTAGGCGCTGAAACGGCCGGAAACCGTTCAAGCAGCTGGGTGAAGCGGTATCTCCGTTCGTAGAACCCTGATAATGAAAGCGCTCCCAAAGTAATGCCGTGGTAACTGCCCCATCTTGATAGAAAGACGGATTTTTGGTATTGCCCTTTTTCCTGCCAATATTGAACGGCTATTTTCATCGCTGTTTCGACTGCCTCTGAGCCGCTGTTTACAAAAAATGACCAATTCAGCCCGCCCGGCAGATGATCGGCCAGAAATAAAGCCAGTTCTTCTGCCGGAGTACTGGTGAATTGCGAGCGATACACAAACGAAACGGAGTCAAGCTGCTCTTTTAAAGCTTGTATAATATCCTCCGTGCCGTGACCGATATTGCAAGTGACCGCCCCCGATGCTCCGTCAAGATACTTGTTCCCCTCCTGATCATACACATATGATCCCTTTCCATGACTGACTGACGGATAATTTGCGTCAAGCTCCGGTTTGATTAAATAGCTCCCCATATCTTTCCACCTCGAAAACCCATTTGCTTCATTGTATGAACAGATGAATAACCGCATTCTTTCCTTCAAAAAGTTTTTTGCAGAAAATACCTTTCTGTAAAACAGGCTGCCGGAGATGTCCCGACAGCCTGAAGAGCGTTCTGGAAATTCTATTACTACTGTTGATTTTATTCTTTCTTCGGTTCTGCTATTTATCTGCTCAGCTTATCATCACATCATTTTTGATCTGAATCAGTATAAGCAAGAGGCGGAAAATTCCCGTCTTCTTTACTGTATGGGAATCAATATTTCACACAAATGATGATTCACCTTTTGTAAAGTATACCTTTCGATAATGGGCTGTTCTCTGATTGATAAATTATTTTTTTCGATCTCAGAAAAAACAGTGTTCCAAAATCCGCTGACTGCCTCTTTTGTATGATCAAGCAAGAAAACAGCGTACTTCCCTCCGGAAAATGTACCGATCCGGGCTGGTTCAGGCACATGGTCTTGATTGATAACAAGACAAACATCATAGCGGCATTTCTCTTTAGGAGTACGATTCGGATGATCTTGCGGAATTCCTAAAATGACAGAATAATCAAGCAGGCCATTCAATTGTGCCCAGTTTTTAAATGACTCCATCAGTTCTTTGTTTTGCTTTCCTCCATACTCTCCGACGTTTCGGAAATAAGCAATTCTGGATTCGGGTAATTCTTCAATCGTTATGTTCACATTTTCTCCCCCTTCTCCAGAAAGGTAATATGTATTAAAATGTTTTTCAAGCTGATTTTTCAGCATGGAAATAACAAAAAGCCTGCAGAAAGTGATGTTCTCTGCAGGCTGATTTTCATTATAGGATTTTTTTCAGTCTAACAAATAAAAGCCGCACCGACGATGATTAATAAAATAAACAATACAACGATCAGCACAAAAGTGCTGGTTCCGCCTCCGCAGCCGCCGTGCCCGTAACCATAGCCAAAACTGCCGCAACCGTAGCCATATCCGTATCCGTACATACGCAAATCATCCTTTCTTCTTACGATATACGGCATTGTATGCGGGCCAACTCCCAATTGGTTTATGCGAATGCCCAACTATGTAAGAAAATAATGAAAAATTGTATGCACGCGCCGAAATCTTTTGAAACCGAGTTTTTCATAAAAGCGGTTTACACCGTCCATCCCGGACGTCACAAGGTATACGGTTTCCATGCCGTTCAGCTTTGCCGCCGCCATCAGCTCATTCATCAATATCGATCCGTAGCCTTTTCGTTGGAATTGATCCAGAATTGCGACTTCTTCTATTTTTGCGGTTTTATCTGCTTTGTTGATGAAAAGCTCTCCGCAGCCGATCGGAATCGTTTGCGAGGCGTCGCTGTAGCACACGACAAGCATAACCGTTCCGTCCTTATACAAAGGATATTTCCGCTCAAGCTTTTGTTCGGCCGCCGCCTCGCCAATGTAAAGGGCATCATAGATGTTCATAATAGACGACCCGTCGGCGAGGCTTTTTTCCGTCCCCCAAGCAGTGAGCGGGTGTCCTGCCTGCAGGTCCCCATTTGCCAGTTTCCTTGCAAAAAACAGCTCATCTTCCACTACGCAGCCCTGCTTTACCAGAGTTTGTTTCAGAAGAAGCGGAAATGCGTGCTCCGGAGACGCTTTCACATGAATATAATTGGCTTGAAGCATGCCCGGAACGGACGAAAAAAACGGCAGCAGTTTGTCTAACGGAAATGTACGGTGCAGCTGAACAAAGTTATGCGAAAAAATCTGCGGCAAAAAAGGGTCCGTATATACACTGAAATGCTCGAACCTCTGAATGCCGGAAGTAAGCTCTATATACTGCTTCTCGGTTTTATCAAATTGATCGGTCATAAAAGCTCTCCTTTTCCTTACACATCCGACTGCATCTCTCAACCTTTTGTTATATTGAGATTTCTTATAATTTCATCGTACACCGGATAGAACGGCATTCCAATTGGTAATTGTTTAATTTGCTGAAAGGAAATGGGTATCGCCTTCTGATTCGCAAAAAAGCGTTTCGCTACGTCATGACTGATCGGATGGAGAACCCCTCTCAAATAAACATAAAATTTCCGTTCAATGCGAAACAGCATTCTCCCGGGCAGATGTTGAATACAGCCCGATGCCCCCCGGCTGATCGGCGGACCGTCCGGAAGCGATTGTATTTCGGCCCGTTCTAAAGCCGGAATGTCATGCCGTTTAAATCGGTAAAAGCGAAATGCGCTATGATCAACCAGCCTTTTCTCCCCGTCTTCTATAAAATAAACATGAAACTGATCCCTGACGAGCTGAAAATTCGGAATACTGGCGGAGTCCTCTTCCTCATATTGAAATAAAAACGGATCCGGAATGACGACGGTTCGGCCTTCATATAACGTATGCCAGCGCTCGTTTACAGGCTTCCTTTTATTTCGGTCAAGCTGATATACTTTCTGATCCGTCCCCTTTACAAAGGATCCGTCGATCAGGACAGACGGAAGCGATTGATACGTGTTCTGAAATGAGTGGGGTGTTTTATAGGTCGTATCCAACACTTCTTTTATCGGCAGAAATGATGTAAATGTGTTGAGCCTGCTCCAAAAAACAGAGTCTCCGTGATTCCAATGGATAACATCTTCGTCCCAAAAGCTGCCGAACTTCTCTTTCACACGCTCAAGCAATGATCTCCGGTGCATCACTGAACAGTGATCAACGAGAAAAGCGGCCTGATCAAGCACCTCTTCAGCGAAACGATAGAAGTGGAATTGTTCTGTTCCGCGCCCGTTTACATGTATCACCTTCTGGCTGGAATAGACGGCATCAAACTCGCTGCATTGATTAAGCGCTTCCGCCATGCGGCTGAGCCTATTCGGATGAAATACGGTGTCGTCTGTCAAATAAGTGATGTATTCGCCTTCGGCCCGTGAAAGCGCATCATTAATCAAAACGGCATACCGGGTCGACTTCAGCCGTTCGGCCGGATTGATAAAACTGTTGTCATAATATATGCGAGGATCTTTTATATACGTACTGATGGCAGCCGAGGTTTCTTCATTTGAATGATCATCCATCACAAACAGCTCCCAATTGCTGTAGGTCTGATGCAAAACACTTTCAATCGCCTGTTTCACAAGATCCGGTTTGTTGTAACTCGTTAAGATAATTGAGATCTTCTTTTCCATCCCATCACCCCTTCTGTAAAACGTAAAAAACGGCTCCGAAAGAGACAGAGCCTGATATCCGTTATTAAAAAGCACCCCAGCTGACGATGCTTGAAATCGCGACGTTTGATCTCGTATTATTGAGCGGATTTTGAAAAACGGCCAAATCTGACAGCACTTCTTTGACAATTACGTTCTGCAGTGTGCTGCCGTTAATCAGATTGACGCGCGGTACAGGAACCCCAAGCTCTTTTGCCATTATAAGCTGACGCCGCAAATCTGAATGATCTCCGGACGGCTGATGAGATAACAAAAGAAGAAGAAGCAGTACGAGCTGAAATTCCTCCTCAAAACCCCCGTGTTTTACAGTTTCTCCTGAATCCAAAATATTCCTCTCCTTCATTTTTTAATCTATACAACGTATGTCATTCTCTTACAATCCGCATAGGCAAACAAAGCCTGATTCGAAAATTCAGCTGTTTGATTAAATATTGAAAAAAACACAAGCAAAACGGCATTCGACTTATACCAATCTCTTCAATCAGGAATATGAATAAACGTGAGGTTGAAATTGTTAAAGGAGGTGTATGTCCGCATGAGCGAGGATCGTTTGGAGCTTAAAAAGAACTTATTGAAAACTCTTTTAGCCCCTGTATTTGACAACAGCGCTTTATCTGGCGGCACAGATGGAGGAGATAACGTGAAAAACAGCGTAAAAGAATTATTGGAATCGGCAATTGATGCAAAAGTAGATGAAGCAGCGGCGAAAGACAGTCTCAGTGCACAATCTGTATTGGGAAGCGGTATTTCATTAGCGGCGAGATGGATTTTTGCAAGAATTCAGCCCGGCACTGTCATCAGCATTGTAATGGATTCAGGAGACATGATCGGCCCGGTTCAATTTGTTTCCTTTGACGAAATTCACGGAATCGTTTTTGTTACGCAGGAAAATTCCGTTACACCGGCAGGCTCTGCTACAACATTGCTTGACGTCGACAAAGTTGAAAGTGTCACGTTCACTTCGTAACAGCATATGAACGTTTTATATATCCGTTCAGGATATAAAGGCATATACACGTATTTTGACCGCTGGATCGAGGAAGGCTTTTTACAGTCTTCCGTCCGCTTTTTTTCTGTTTCTGAGTTTGAGGAAGATACCATCCGCAGTATACGGGCATTCAAACCAGACATCAGTCTGATGATGACGGGAGACCGTATTCCGTCTGAATGGCTTCAATGGCTGAAGACAGAACAGATTCCCGTTTATCTATGGATGACGGAGGATCCTTTTTATTTCGATGTGAGCATGACAATCGCCCCGCTTGCCGATGCCGTTTTAACGATAGAACAAAACGCGCTTGATGCTTACCGGCAAATGGGCTTACAGCACGTATATTATGTCCCGATCCCCGTTAATCAGCGGCTTTTTAAGAAACAACCTGCTGAAGCCTCTCTTCACACAAATCTGCTTCTGATCGGATACCCGTATCCGAACCGCGTTGAACTGGTGAAAGCAGCGGCGAAGCTTCCGTATACGCTTCGTATTATCGGGAAGGGATGGCGCAGACATCTGCCTAAAAAAATCGCCAGGCAGCAAAATGTGCTCGTAATGGATGAATGGATTGAACCCGAACATGCCGCATTATATTACAACAGCGCAGACGTGGTCTTAAACCCTCACCGTTCTTATCGGTTTGCGCTCAATCAGAACGGACGCGGCATCGAAAATACCAGTTTAAATACGAGAAGCTTAGACATTGCGGCTTGTCAGGCCTTTCAGCTGACAGACCTTTCTCCCGCGCCCCCGTTTTCATCATTTGTTTCTTACAGCGGGTTTGCGGATTTTGCGGATAAGATCCATTTTTATATGACAAACCCGGGTGAACGTAAACAAATCGCGGCACTTAATTATCAAGAGACAGTACCGGCGTACACGTATGACCGGCTGCCGGCTGTGCTTACGGCTATCCGTTCCAAGACTTTCTCATGAAACGCTCTTCACATCAAAAAGCAGCTTGGATAAGCTGCTTTTTTCATGTTTATTTTCCGCTTCTGTCAGTCAGTTTTCTCGGGTCAACCTGTTTATTGACCTGCGGATGAAAGCCGATTTTATCAGCGATTCTTTCCCATGGCACCATTTTAAAATTTTGATTGGCCTTTTGGCCGTGATCTATATTCTCTCCGTCCTGTGCGACAAAAAGACCGAACGGATATTCAGGCCCCAGCCCGAAACCCAGAACGTCAATTCCGTCTGTATCGCTTGTGCCGTCTGTTTCAGGCCCGTCTGTTATCTGAAAGTCCGCAACATATTTGTTCTGTCCCTGTCTTTCATAAATCGCGTAGCTGCTGTTACCCTGGCTTGATGCAAGCAGATAACCTTTCCCGTCAGCAGCGTAGTAAATCGTCAGTCCTTCAATATCAGGGGTTAAATGCCTGCCGTCGGCACGATCGATAACCGTTCCGTTACTGCCGCCGTCCGGCTCAGCACTGAACTTCCAGATGGCCTCATCTTCTTCTGCGATATAAAGACTGCCGTATTCATCGTCTGCTGCCATTCCTTCTGTCTGAGAATTCATTTTAAACGCCCTTACCTTTTTGCCGGATATGTATCCATTTTTATCCGCATTTAATTCGTATTGTTCAAATTCGCCTTCTTTCCCTGTCACCATCGCGTAATATTTTCCTGTTTTTTGACTGTGGTACAAGCTGAAACCGTATACTTCATCAATTGCTGATGCAATCGGGCGGTCTGGATCCGTAATGCTTTGTAATGTGCCGTTTTTCCCGTCAATGGCGTAAATCTCAATGGTATTCTTTCCTTCAGACCGATTGGATGCCGCCGCAATATCGACTTTTTTTCCGTTCAACGGAAAATCATAGCGGATATCAACATTGTTCAGCTTCCCGGTATGATAGGAATGAAGCATCTTTCCCTCTAGGCTGTACACGACTAAGCCTGATTTTTTATTGGTTGTGATCAATTTGCTGTTCTGAGGATTCTTGGGGTCGAGCCAAATCGCAGGATCATCAGCTGCATCACCGGCTGTATCAACCGGCTCCGTTTCCGCCGCCGCATTCACGGTAAAATGATAAGGATCAGACAGCTTATGTTTGGCCTGGGAAGAAACCGCACTGCATGTGAGCATCAATCCGGCTGCCGCGGTTAACAAAAGTGTTTTTGAATGATTCATTTTCCATCCTCCTTTTATGAACGTGCACTTTAATTGTAAAATACATACAGGAAGTTCAGTGTTAAGTTTTTGTGAAGATTGTCCGCATGTGAGAATTTATGGAGAGAAAAAATTGACGTGGACAAATATTTGAAATGAATATTTAGTACAATGTTTTATTTGTGATTTCTATTCTATTAATCGGGTAAAGCCATATGAAAGCGCATCAGATTAATGTTTTTCTCTAATTTTTGATTTATTGGTTTCTTTCATTAACTCGCTGAAATTGTTCAACATATGATGCATGGTAGAGAAACGAGAGTTGGAGGATAAGCCATGCCTAAACAGCAAGCAGTAGAGCTACAACCGTTTTTTCACGATAAAACTGTTCTCGTCACAGGCGGAACAGGATCAATCGGAAGCCAAATAGTAAAACGCCTTTTGCTCTTAACCCCTAAAGAAGTTATTGTGTTCAGCAAAGATGACAGCAAACAATATGTGATGAAACAAAAATACGCGGATGAACAAAGACTGTCGTTTGTGCTCGGCGATGTTCGTGACTACAGAAGAGTCAACCAAGTGATGAAAGGTGTTGATATTGTCTTTCACACAGCTGCGCTGAAGCAGGTTCCGACATGTGAGGATAATCCCTTTGAAGCCATTCAAACCAACCTTATCGGCGGACAAAATGTCGCAGAAGCCGCTTTGCTGCAAGAAGTGACGCATGTGATTAATATCAGTACCGATAAAGCCGTTTATTAAGATACTTACCACAAACAAATCAAAAAAAGAAGCTTACTCTGCACTCCTTTCCAAAGCAGCCTCCAATAAATGCTGAGCAAATTGTTTATAAAATTCATCTAAGTCATTACTCGCTTCATCCTGTTCTATATAGCGGATACTGTAATTATCTTTATGGACAACCTTTATTGTTTTCTTCTTTAATTCCTCATAACGTTGGTAAGGTTCCAAAACTACACCCCCGCTTTCACAGGAGTATTATATGTATGTAATGGTTCGTCTCTTGACTGTTCTTTCTTTATCAAAGCCTCGCAAGCTTGTTCAAATGTATGATCCAGCGTTCAGTACCGATCTCTTCGCATGTGAATATGGGAATGCTGGCTTTATTCAAGGTGCCCAGTAATTCAAAATGTGTTCTTGACATATGCCTTCTCTGCACCTGAGTCAACAATCGTCAAATAAATCCCGGGGCAGGAATAAGCCACCGCGAATGAAGAATGACGTGAGGTTTGAAGACATTATTTCGGTTCAATATGCCGCTTCAGTTTTGCAGCGGTATTTCTGAGAATTAAAGAATAGGTACTAAATCCTTTCAAACTTTGAGATATTTGTTTTTGGCGGTGAAGATTCATTTAATTTTTTATACCAAATACGAATTTTTTGTCCTTTGCTTAAGTCATCTTTATTGTTAAGTTGACTAAGCCCCAGTAAAACTATATCCGATCTATACTTTTTAATAATCTCTTTTTCACTAAGATTTTCATAGTCTTTAACATCAGCTTTTTCATTAGGTATGAAAATTGCTTGATTCTCTCCTTTTAAAATGACATAGCCGACCATGGTTTGCTCAGCCTCCATAAAATGTTTGTTATGTTGGTTTTGACACCCTAATGTTATACATAACAAAATTAACAGCATTATAAACACTCTATACAAGGTCAAACCGCCCTTCTTGCATATTTGTAACAAGAGTAAAACACTGTTTTAGGAAATGACAGACTAGAACGCCTCATTTTAAGGATTTTAACAATATGGAACACGGCGAGGCCTTTACCATCATAGAACCGCACAATTGCAGCATGAAATATTCAATTGGCTGATCAACCACAACACCTTCTTTAAGCGGTCTAATGTGGAATACGTGTAAGGAGGCGGTTTATTTGAAAAACGATCAGAAAATAACACTTGACTCTTCTTTTGCGTTATCCACTCTTATTGTCTTACTTATTGCATTGTACCCGTCCTATTCTTCTTGGTTTGTCACAATATTCTTTTTAGGATTTGCACTAATATACACATTTGAAAAAAAGAGCAAATCTTCAAAACTAATTGCTATTATCTCTTATCCATTATTTATTGTTGCGTTTGTTTACAGCATAATAAACAGCATGTAATAATCCTCCCACCTAAGGCAGGATTATTTTTTATCACATTGCAGCAGCTTTTGAGCCGCCTTTGTCTGTGATGTTAAAGCTGTCACTCCCGATTTTTTCTTTCGATCCTTATCTTCATAAATCGTTACATGGTCTTTTGTCATTAAAATTGCCACTGCCATCTTACATTCCTGCCTATCCTTAAAGTAAACAATTTTACATTCACCTAGAATGATCATTAGCTAATCCAGCTTAATAAGATGATCATCCCCCTGTAAGCAAATTTTAAGCAAATCCTAATGTTTAAACGACAGCAGCAGTTGAGTATTTGTCAAAGTTGATGGTAGACGTTGCTTTCAGTATCATTCCTAGTCTGAGTTATTCTTTCGCATTAACTCCTGCCCCAAAATCATAAAGCAAACCACTTCAGTAAAATTCCAATCTTGTCAATGGTGTTTCTCAAACCTAATTCCCCCTCTCAGTGTTTTATGATATTACACTCAGACATTATCCTGAAAATATACATATAAACCGTATTCTATTTATTTTTTCTAGACTGCAAATAAATCAGAAAGCTTTCTTTCTGATACTTTGATATCGATTTTATATAAGGTATCAAACAATTGTTTGATAGCTCGTCTTACTAGTGCTTGCCATATCAAGATTCTTTCTTTTCATGCTGCTCTTTTCCTTGGCCTCAATTCATTAAAATTACGATTTTAAGTTAACTTTAAACTGCATTATGTTGAGAATATCACCTTTAATTGGTAAGCTGACACCAGATCATACTTATCCAATGAAGGTGAAATCATGAATAAAATAATCGGAATGACCGGATTAATTATCTCCTTACTTGTGCAAGGGTTTTCAGCAAGTGATTCATTGACTCATAAGATCGCCATGGCTTGTCTATTTTTGTTCTTATTGATTTATAATTTTAACCATACTAAGGAGTTCTCTAAAAAGTCTCTCGCTATTATAGGCGCTTCCTTTATTGTGCTGATGCTTGGAATTTATCAATTGCTCTTTTTTACTGAGGATTACTTTGAAAGGCGCGGTTTGAATTTTGGGTTTATCCTCTTACTTGAAATTGTTTTAGTTATTGCATTAGTGACTGCTGCGCTGAGTTTAATTAAGCATATTGCAGACCGCTTAAGGAAAACACCTGATGGTAAAGAGCGTTGACTCTTTGCCTTTTTTTAGCTAACCACTTCTTTTTATGCCGTCTTTCTATGTACAAAATCAAACGCAATGCAATATCGACTTTTGCCGGCTGTCTTCTGTCAAATGATGAATTGACTTCAGGCACTCCATCTTAACGAACTCTTCATCATTTTTTACCAGAATTTCTCGAACAATTACCTTTTTTGATAATTTACAAAAGATCAAGCGCACTGCTCTCTTTGATAAGAGCTCTACATTTCTAATAGCAAGATTGGATATTGTTTGTTAATACACTCGGCCCCAACTTTTGCGTCTTAGAATTTGAAAGGCGTACTTGCACTTTAACATTTGTCATTTCAGCCGATATGGAATCAATCCTTCCAGCCCAATTAGGGCTCTCTTTCTCGGGAGTCGGATATAGTTTAAATCGCCAACTGATCTCCCCTGTTTTGGAGGCAAATCCTTCATAACCGTCGTAGCTTCCGTAAGAAGATGGCTGAGGAAGGTGGACAGCAAGAATACTCATATTCGTTCTCGCAGCACTTGGCGGGTATAACTGCACTTTATAGATTAGGGCCGCACCCTTCGCATTTTTCAGTTTTTGATTTACCGGTTCGAGTACTGTACTACAAGGCATTGGACTTGCTTTTATTTGAGTTGGAGAGGCAATAACAGCAGCCAATAAAGGTATAACCAAGATAAATCGTTTCATCTAAATTCCCTCACATTTTTTTGTTAATTTCCCTTACTCCCGCCTTGAATATTCATCACTTTTGAATGGTTAGCTTCATTAAAAAGGCAGTACTGGAGCTACTAACGCTGCCGGTGAAGATGGAAAATCAGCATATGAATTAGCCGTTCAACAAGCGGAACATTAGATGAGTGGCTTGCCTCACTGAACGCAACAGCAAACTGATCATGTACCCTTCTCTAACGAGGGGGGTTCTATCGCATTCCACACCGAATTGAGAAATTAAGAAAAAACACCCTTCCCAACATATTACATTATGATAAAATATTACATAATCAGACGAAATACTAGGAGGTTGATTTTTTTGGAGCAATTGATCTCTTCTTCAAAGGTTGGCTTAAAAATCAATGAATGGTACAAATATATAAGATTATTCAGTGTTGCAGATGCAGAAATTCTAAAGGGTGAAGTTGAACAAGAAATAGAGCATATGGAAGAAGATCAAGATTTATTGTTGTACTACTCGCTCATGTGTTTTCGACATCAATTAATGCTTGATTACCTTGAACCAAAAACCATGAATGAAGAACGACCTAAAATTTCAGACTTATCAGAAGAGATCGAAAGTAAACAAAGCGATCTAAAAGGAATTCTTGAATATTATTTTAACTTTTTTCATGGGATGTATGAATTTGAACAGTACGAATATCTTAAAGCAATAAGTTTTTACAACCGAGCTGAAAAGAAGATATCTATTGTCCCCGATGAAATAGAGCGAGCTGAATTTCACTATAAAGTTGCTGAAGTGTACTATCACATGAAGCAAACCCACATGTCTATGCATCATATTGTTCAAGCAATAGAAACCTACAAAGCACACGAGACATACTCAATAAGAGTAATCCAATGTTCATTCGTCATCGGTCTGAATTATTTAGACATGGAGTATCCAGAAAAAGCAATACCGCATTTCATGAATGCATTAAAACAAGCACAAGAAATTGATATGCCGCGGTTAATAGGTTCTTCTTTGTACAATCTCGGTTTATGCTCATTTACAACAGGACATATGGAGAAGGCATTGGAGTATTTTAAAGAAGGCGTCTCAATTTATCAAAGTAATTCTCTTCACAATTCTAGCCGACTGCTTGACATACTTCTAATGTTGGCAAAAACGCACTTTAAATTATTCAACACGGTTGATGGAAAACAGGTTTGTGAACAAGGTCTTATGCTGTCAAAGGAGTTGAACGATGACGTATTAGGAAAAATGTTTGATTTTCTTATGGGTTTATTCGTTGAGAATGACAAAGAACGACTTTTTAAAATCTTAGATTACTTAGAATCAAAAGCTATGCTTTCAGATGTGGAAGACCTAGCGACTGATGCAGCAATGTATTATAATGTAAATGAAGACCATAAAGTAGCTACAGCCTTTTATGAGAAAGTGCTTTATGCCCGAAAACAAATTCAGAGAGGGGATTGTCTTTATGAAATTTAAATTTGCATCGGCTTTTATCTTTTTGGTTATCTTACTTGGGCTTGTTGGACATTATCTTCTTGACGGCCACAAAGTTTTTAAAGAAGCCCGAAGAGGCCACACAGCCAGTATCCATATCGCGCTTGATCACCATAATGACTTCTCAGCGGAACGCCGAGGGCAAACCGCATAAATGTTTTGGCACTCCCGCATAGGGGGTGTTTTTTTATGATCTGTGTTCACCTGTAGAGCTCTATGCAATGCTGTCCTTCATAGTAAAACAGGTAAGCCTTATTCATAGCTGCAACCAAAAAAAGCACAAATAAATAGTATTGCTCTAATCTTGTGTGGCAATCATACAAAAACACAAAAGGAACCGACCTAGACAGTAATGGAGGCGCACTTGTCACACCTGCAGATATTGACCGCTCATCAAAAACTGTCTGCTCCTAATCATTTACTTTGCAGATTTATTCTGCAAGTGTCTTTTTATTTTATATAAAAGATAAGGAGCGTTATATGAAAAAGTCTTATGTTTTATATGGGACTTCAGGAGTTCTAATTGGTGCAATAGTTATATTGTTGATCAATGCATTCTTTATAAATAAAGGTGAACACTCTGTAAGTACTTCTAAAATTAATCCAACCGAGGATAAAATCTTTTTTATCTATTCAAATCCACTCATCAAGAAAAGCGTACTCATATCCACATCACAAGGAGAAAAATTCAATAAACGATACTTTAAGGTACCGGATATACCATATATCCAGAAAAAACCCCCTCTTCAGACGAAAACGTCTTGTTAGCTGAACATGAACCATATTATTACACATTAGATAACAACACCATTAAGGAACATAAATTGTCCAATCCATTTGCTTTTTGGTATCAAAGAGAGGATGTTTCCGTAAAAGCCTCTAATGTCGACACCAATGGAAATGAACTGAAAGTAAATGATAAAAAGTTCAATAAAAAATATAGCCTGACTTTGCCTACCCTCGTAACCATGGGAGGAAGCGATGATAATGATAAGTATATTTACGTCATTCAAGGAATGTCTTTGTACGTCATTGATAGAAAAACAGAAGAGATTATTAAAACGATTGGATTAGCTTCCTATGGAGATGTATTTGATCACTCTGAAAAATATGTTGTGGCTAGCTCAGAACATGAATTAACTGTAATCGAAAAAGGATCATGGAAATCAAAATTCATAAAATATCCTGATGATCTCGAACAAGCGGACGCTGTGTATTACGACAAAAAAAGCGGTAAATTTTACGTTACATATATTAACAAATCCGGATACGCCTGCTTACTTGAGTACGATAAAGATTTTTCTTTTGAAAAATTCGATTTAAAATTTCCGTATATGAATGCAAAGTTTAAAGATCAAAAACTTTATGTGATTTCACAAGAGGAAAACAAAAAAGGCATTGGTGGCTATATGGGGATTTTTGATATCCGTACTAAAAAGAAATTTAATGAATTTGATTTGCCTGAAGAAGAAACAAAAGTGCAGGACTTTATGGTTTTAGATTAAACATAAAGAATGAGTTGCAAAGCAAAAGCCCCTTCCTGAATAGGGGCTTTAATTTTAAATTAAATAGATGTTTTATACGCGTTAATGGCTTGATTTCTCAAAAGCATATTATCTTTCGTCACCATTCCAAGATTGTATGCTTGTTTGATGATATCCAGCACTTGATTATCAGTTTCAGTTACAGCTCGTCCCCCAGTTATTCTGGACTTCCAGTAATCAAACTGGTGATTTAATTCCGAACTGCTTTTAAGGTTTTTATTATCAACTACTTTGCCATTCTCCAGCGCTTCTTTGAATTCATTAAAACCAATTGAACATTGCTGATTCGAACTAATTCCTGCACCTTCTGTCGCTAAACTGCAAAACGCTAAAAACTTCGGATCTTTCGTGATATTGTAAGAGTTATTTAGACCTTCCATAGCACTCACCCTCTCTCAAATTTTGACGGGGTGTGACCAACACCATGCTCTTTTTATTTTATGCATTTCTTATTAAAAAGATACACTATAACCAGTTTGTATTTTACAGTTTGATTATAACAGATCAAATGAAACCATTGGAAGATTTACAAAAAATTTGTTTATTGGATAAAAACATTTTTTATAGATTACACAAGTGTAATACTTTTGCTTAAGTGTCCCAGTCTTCATCCTCAATCCAGTCGTCTTTCGCTTCTTCTAGTTCCTCTATTAAAAACTCTAGGAATGTGCTACTAACTTGTTTACCATATCCCTCTTGGTTATCCCAAAGAATGACTGGGCATTCTCCATCTATCATCTTGTTAGTGTCAAGACAATAAGAAAATTCATCTACATATTCGATCACTACAAGACCATCGGAAAGGTTATAATATTTTTTATATTCATTGGTCTGCTCGACAACTTCAGCGCCGTGAGAGTCATATCCGAGAATCATTGTTCCGTATGCTCCCCCTGAACCATACTCAGTTAAAAACCATTTATAGCTGTCTGGAAGAGTTACATTGAGCTCCTCTTCTATTTCTCTAATCTGATCTTCAGTGACTCCCCCCGTGAGAATTGAATTTTCTTTATTTTCATCAAAGAAAGTTTTTATTTTCGAATAATCCATTAAACTTTCACCTCTTATTCTTGATTCTCAAATTGCTGAGCTCTCCATCTCCAATACCTTCTTCTGAAACTTTTATATTGTTTATCAAGCACAGGATCATTTCTAAAACTCTGTCCATTCCCTTTTAATCCATGCAAAACATCACTGTACTTATTATGCCAGCTTTCAGGTATCTCCAGCATAGTACCAGGCTCTTCTTGAATTAAGTGATGTAAATTTATTTGCGTGCCATCTTTAGCAAACGGAGCATTACCATTTTTCATCAGTTGAAGATTCGTAAAGCCTTTACGATTTTTTTGATTAAGGTCAATATCTTTCATTGTGTATACTCTACGGCTTACATCTCTAGGCTTTCCTTAACTTTTACCTTGCCGTCTATTTCATAGGCCTCATACTTCTCTTTATTTAACCAAGGGACATTTACTTTCTGACCAGTAAATGGCTTTCTGCTTTCATCCAATTTCTTTGCACTGGACAAAAGTTCATTTTTAAGGTTTTGGCTGTCAACCACATTGTATGGTACGTCACCCGACAGAGCAAGATCATACTTAGAGTTATAAGGAAGCAAATCTGCAATCTTAACGTCTTTAATTTTCTTCCCTGCCTGTCCCGCTTTGTTTATGACCTTCCCCGCCGCATCTGCTTTGTTAACGGCTCCTGCGCCTTTCGTTCCGACGACAGCCACAGCTGCTGAACCAATTGCATATGTCACCCATCTTGATCTAGAGTAAGCATCTCCGTTCACCATATCTTTTTGATACGATTCCTCGATTGCTGCTGAAACAGCATCATATGTTTTAACTGGATGAAGTACTGCGTTTCCCAGTGCTGACAAGGTTTCTCCCGGATCGGTTATGAAGTCCCATAGACCGGTTACCGTGTCTTTCCCGACATCATATAAACCAACGCCGGCTCCTTTTAATATATCCCAAGTCACTTCTCCGGCTTCTTCCAGCTGTTTTGCTTGTTCAAGCTGAATGACATATTGCTGCTGGGAAGGTTCAAGGCTTTCATAGCCGATCTTCTTCGCAATTTCCAAATATTCATCCGGATCAGTTACACCGTCAGCGAGCTTTTTCTTCAGATTCTTGATTTCCCGCTCTTTCGCCTCTTTCTTCTTAACCGTCAAATAAGCATCTGAATGTCTTACAACCTCGCCTTTTTTCTTATGTATGTCACTTTCTCTGTACGCCTTGGCGTTATAGTGAAGTGGTGTTGCGTTTTTCCCTTTACCCGTGGCATTTTGGAGCTGTTGAAAGTCGGCTTGGATGAAATGCTCGTTCGCTTCGGTTTCTGCGTATTCTTTCGTTAGATCATGATCGAGCTTTCCGAGCTTGTGTATGGTATTGTCCCGTTTCTTATCTGCTGAATCCAGCTGTTGATCGACATCCTCTGTCGAGAAAACATCAAGATGAACAATATCGCTTATCTCATTAAGAATATCTCTCATTTCATTCCGTTGCTCCTGCATGATGGCTTTTGATTTATTCTTCGCATGAATCAGCTCATGTTCTAAAAATGACTCTTCCACAAACGAATCGGTCAATCCGGCATCAGCTACTTTTCCTGAAATACTGTTAAGAAAAGCAATCTTCATATCGATCAAATCAAGCCAGCTGTCTGTAACACTAGCGTGATCTTGGAAGAATGCTTTGATGTTATCAGCACCTTTACCTGAAAACTCGCTGTCATCTAAATCAGCCATTCCCTGAAAAGCTTTCCTGAGATTGATAAATTGTTCTCTAACCTGATCATATTCTTTTGCCCGCTTTTCCGCTGCTGAAATGAACGAGGATGCTTCAAATACTTTCATTTACGTCTCCTTTCTGCTTCTTTCTGTCTAAATTTTACCATAGCTTTATTATTTGATTAACAGAAAAAGACAGTCCGTTCCGACTGTCATACACAGTTTTATCTCGTCCTGTAATAATTTTCAGCTGTATAGTATTTCCAGTCCCAAAAAGCATCCCCGTTCGACATAATATATCGGTCTAAAAATATTTCAAAGTTTAAATTTAATGGATTATATTCTGAACCACTTTCAAATATAAATAGATAATTAGGATCACCTTGATTCACTCTATCCTTGTCGATCATTAAATGACATTCTTCCAACAGGTAGCCAACAGGTATTCCATTGATACCTTCAAACAAAAGCTCGTATTTTAGTTCTTCTTCTATTTCTTCAAGGCTAAATAGATGAAGTCCTCCTCCAATATTCTCACCCTCTGAAAGAATTTCGAAAATTTTCGCACCATTATGCTGAGAAATAAACTTCAGGTAATCATCAGGAAGAGTGAATTTATGATTCGACTGAAAGTTTTGGATTTCACTAAGAGACGCTTTGTTTGGAGAAAAAGTCACAAGGCTCTCTACAATATATCCCTCAGAACAAAACAATTTAATAGCCCCTTTTTCATCTAAAAGACTTTTCAAACCATTGATAGTCTTATGGACAAAGTTAGTCAATAAAAACACCCCCATACTCCTCAGAATAATTACTGAGGATACGAATTTGTTAATCAGTAACAATTTTATTCATAATTGAAGCAGCACTTGTGGTGAACAAAATGTAAGTGTTATTTGCTGTTTTAATTACTATCCTATCCGTAGAGCCAGAAGGAAACTCTATCCTAACTCTATCCTTACTGCGCTTTTCTCCTCTCCCCCATAGTTAGGCTCAAGAAATACATCGTTATTTGATTGGAAATGGATTTTTAATTTTGAAATAAATTGTTAAGTAAGAATGTAGTGTTAATCTTGATGACGAAAAAGGGAATTCGTCCGTGAAATTAAAAATAATTATGACCAAAGATATCTTTATCGTTGATTTTCAAAATTAGCTCTAGTATTCTTCATATATTCTCTGATAATTGGTGATTCCATTCTTTGTAACCCTCCCATATGTCGAGGAAGAACTAAGCTTTTTGCAAATCTAGAATCAGTAATCCACGGAAGATTAATTTTTTTGGTAACTCTATTGTGTGAGAGACTTATTATTTGGTTATTATCCTCTGATGAATGGTAAAATTTAACTTCTTTATCTAGTTCATTAATTTTGGAAGTATTCCTATTTTTATTATGAATTTTTCTAATATAGTCTTCTTTTATTCTCTGATTAAAGAAAGTATTATTATAAGAATTTAAATAGAACAGCTCATTTAAATAATCTATTTCTCGGGCTCTTTTTAATGTTAGAATACCATTTTCTTCCCCTGGAATATCATATGCTACACTATCGTAAAAGAGTAAACAGTGCTGGGGAGATATTGGGAGGAACAACTGTAGCCCTCTAGTAACAAGGCCAAAGCCCCTTCCATAATAATTCCTTCCAATATAAAATGAGTTGTAACGAACTAATGGATTATCTGATGTTATGAACTGTCTTGATGTTTTCTGTAATATCAAGATAGGTTCCAAATCATAAATTAGCGGGGAACTTTCTAAAGCAATACCTATAATATTATTAGCAGGTTGATTTATCTTGATTTCAAATTGTTCTAAATCTACTTCTTTAAAATTAGGGTGTCCCTTAATCATTGTTTTAATCAGTTTATCAGCTGCATTTTCTGCTGAGTCAGCACTCCTTAAATTTCTTCCCTCACTAACTAATAAAAAAGTAAGTAGATGTTCATAATCTTCTATTTCATTAACAAAGTGTATGATACTGTTCGTGTCTATAATTTTCTTTAAAATTCTCGCGGCTTTTCTTTCAATCTCTTTATCTAAAAAATCCTCAACTACTTTGTCGTCACCGTAGAAATTGTTTCTTTGGCACATATCTTTAATCGAAGCATTTTGGATGTATAATGAATTCATGATATTAAATGTGCTAATTGATTTGTCAGTTTCAGAAAAATTTCTCAAATAAAATTTCGGAACATAGTGCTGTCTATTTTTTTGTCCCATACTTGCTCCTCCCATATCCCTTTACTGGACAATTTTACTCCACCTATTATTTGAATTTTAATTACCCTTTCATTGAATAACAAACCTCTAATATATCCGAAGGTACAAACACTTAATTAAGTTCCATTTGATTATCCGACTTTAAAAACCCAATAATACTTTCTTCAACTTCATTCCCCCTTTTAGAATGTTTGTTCTCTATTTATATCGGTAAACCATCAATAATTATAATCCTGTATCTAATTATTGTTTCTAAATTTAATTTTCCCAAAATATAATCACATCTCTGTTTAAGTTTTGTTGGGGTATGTTAAAATTTTACTGGGTTCAGGATTCACTTTGAGCTTATCATTGGCAGCCTGCAGCTCAAATGATTCTGAAAAAGTAAGCACAGAAAAAGAAACGTCACAAGCGTCTACGGATGTAGAAAAGAAAACAGAACAAAAGGAATCTACTAAAGAAAAAACTGCTGACAAATCTAAGGAAAAAGACAAAAAGGAATTGGTCGATGTTACTTTAGATAGAGCAGTTGATGGTGACACAATTAAAGTTAGCTACAACGGAAATGTAGACACAGTCCGCTATTTGCTCATTGATACACCTGAGACGAAGAAACCAAATTCTTGTGTTCAACCATATGGTGAGGATGCATCTAAACGGAACAGGGAATTGGTCAACAGTGATAAGCTACAACTGGAGTTTGATAAAGGAGATCGTACAGACAAGTATGGCAGAATGCTGGCTTACGTTTATGCAGATGGCAAATCAGTACAAGAAACACTGCTTAAAGAAGGATTAGCACGAGTAGCTTATGTATATGAGCCAAACACGAAGTATTTAGACACGTATAAGAAAGATGAGCAAGCTGCGAAAGATAAAGACTTGAAGATTTGGAGTAAGAATGGGTATGTGACTGATAAAGGATTTAATGGCTGCGCAACGAAACCGAAGAAATCAGTAAGTGTATCTAAGCCGGCTCAAAAGTCAGTTACAACACACCAATCCGAGACACATAAATCGAACCCTAGCAATTCAAATTCAAGCAGTTCAGCATCAAGCAGCTCTTCTAACTCTGCACAAGCCTCCCCTTCTGCTGGAGGAACAGAACACTTTGCAAACTGCACAGAGCTGAGAAAGAAATACCCGCATGGCGTACCAAGCACTCACCCTGCTTATACATCTAAGATGGATCGCGATAATGACAACTTTGCATGTGAGAAGAATTGATAATTTTAGAAGTCCTCTGAGGCTTCTTTTTTTATTTGGATACATTCAAAAAAACCACAGAGCGTGTGAAGGACTCTGTAGTCTATAGTGGCTGATTAAACCCCTATGATACATCAATTAGGATTTTATCAAAACTTTTCTTTTAAAGATAACATCATCTCTGTCTCAAATAATGCCTGCAGCAGTTCATCTATATTAATTTCGTTCTGCTTGTAATTATTCTTTTCATAAGTACGAATAATTTCTTCATATTCTGATCGATTATCTCCTTTAATGGAGCTAATTCCAAGCTCTTCACCATATCGGGTAATGAATAATTG
The DNA here is from genome assembly GCF_053663335.1 of Bacillus sp. YH3-2-B2. Classification (NCBI taxonomy): domain Bacteria; kingdom Bacillati; phylum Bacillota; class Bacilli; order Caryophanales; family Bacillaceae; genus Bacillus; species Bacillus sp. YH3-2-B2. The sequence goes on from NZ_JBSJQE010000003.1 coordinate 123,558, forward strand.
CTTACTCATTTCTTTCGCTTTATCATTTTCATAATTACAAAATGCACCTGACAACTGGACGAGAAAAGTTTCGTCTTCAGAATTTAGGTTATTTTCGTTACACCAGTCTACAAAACGATTTCCAGTCATGGTATCACCTTTAATTTTAGTATTTAAAGAACAAGATAATCTGCAGCAAGGATGATATATTCTACCGCCATGCCAATTGTTTCAGCAACTCCTGCGCCAACTGCACCTTTAATAGCTGGTGGAATTTGTTTTCTTGCCATAGCAGCAACCTCTTTAGGAGCTCCGGTTATACCTTCGAGAACCTTACAAATTTTGTTTGTGTTTTTAATAATCTTGTTTACCGTGGACTTTCCGAACATTGTACCTAAAATGTCTTTTGCCCAAGCATTATTCGCTAGTCCTCTAATAACCTTAATCGCTTCTTTAGCTGCGGCGCTTTTAGCTCCCATAGTACTCATTTGATCTTGTGAGTTACCATTTTCGAGACCTTTTAATTCTTCAGCCGCATTTAAAATGCCTTTTTCTTTAACTGACGGGACTGAGTATTCTTTAGCAAGTTTTTGAAGCTCGGTTGGATTATAAGTAAATTGCACATCCTGTTTAGAAGTACTCGCTTTTTTCACTTCCGAGGCCGAAGCTCCAACAGTTGGGATGGCTATAACGGCTGCAAGCAACATAAAGAGAATTTTAGCAAATAGACTTTTCAATTTGAACTCTCATTTATCCCTAATTTTATTGTTTAACACATTGAACACCATACCATAAAACATTTATATTTTTTCCTGTTTTTATTATATTCGTTTAAAAAAGGTAAGGCAGTCCTACGTTTGAAACCGTTCAAAAATCACTGCGGTGATCAAATATTCATTCACAATTTAAGATATATTTGCTACACAAAAAAGGCTGTTTTTGAGACAGTCTTAGATGTTTTTAATCTATATATCCGTTAGAATAGATCAAGATTCAAACAATACAATCCTTACAATATATTACGTTATTTTCGTATTCAATGTCAGACAGAATATTGTACGAATACTTCTGTTTTTACAGTAAATACAATAAAGAGGAGGTGCTGATTTTTTGGAGTTAAAAAACATCGTTCATTCTTACAACATTACAAATATTTTGGGTTATCTTAGACGCTCTCGTCAGGATATGGAGCGGGAAAAAAGAACAGGCGAAGATACGCTAACAGAACAAAATGAACTCATGAATAAAATACTGAAGCCGATTGAAATCCCCTATGAATTAAAAATGGAAATCGGGTCAGGAGAAAGCATTGAGGGTCGCCCTGTTTTTAAAGAATGTCTTAAAGACCTCGAGGAAGGCAAGTACCAGGCAATTGCTGTTAAAGAAATAACAAGACTCAGCCGCGGGAGCTACAGTGATGCGGGACAAATTGTTAACCTTCTTCAAAGCAAGCGATTGATTATCATTACACCATATAAAGTTTATGACCCTCGAAATCCTGCAGACATGCGTCAGATTCGTTTTGAATTGTTTATGGCCAGAGAAGAATTTGAAATGACCAGAGAGCGTATGACAGGCGCTAAATACACATATGCGGCACAAGGGAAATGGATTTCCGGACTAGCGCCTTATGGATACCGGTTAAACAAAAAAACATCCAAACTAGTCCCAGTCGAAGAAGAAGCAAAAGTCGTTCAATTCATCTTTAACATCTTTTTAAATGGGTTGAATGGAAAAGATTATAGTTATACAGCGATTGCTTCTCACTTAACAAAATTACAAATACCGACTCCATCAGGAAAAAAGCGCTGGAATCAATACACAATTAAAGCAATTCTGCAAAACGAAGCGTATATCGGAACTGTTAAATATAAGGTTAGGGAAAAAACAAAAGACGGTAAACGAACAATTAGACCTGAAAAGGAACAAATTGTAGTATCGGATGCACACGCCCCTATAATAGATCAAGAACAATTTCAACAATCACAAGAGAAAATTGCAAACAAAGTTCCCCTGCTGCCTAATAAAAACGCATTGGAATTAAGTGAATTGGCAGGCGTATGCACTTGTTCTAAGTGTGGTGAACAATTATCTAAATACGAAACTAGGCGAACGCGAGAAAACAAAAACGGCACGGAAAGTGTGTATCACGTTAAATCACTCACTTGCAAAAAGAATAAATGCACTTATGTGAGATATAACGATGTTGAAAATGCCATTCTGGATTACCTCTCTTCTTTAAGCAACTTAGATAATAAGACTTTAACAAAACATATCATTTCTATGATTTCTAAATACAAAGACGTAAATAGTAATGTGAAAACAAAGAAGCAAATGTCTGAACATCTTTCACAAAAAGAACAAGAGTTAAAAAACAAAGAGAATTTTATCTTCGAGAAATATGAAAGCGGCATTTACACTGATGAACTTTTTTTGAAAAGAAAAGCTGTTTTAGATGAAGAATTTAAAGAACTCCAGATTGCCAAGCATGAACTCAATGGAACTCAAGAAGCGCAATCAGAAATAGACAGTAATACAGTCAGAAACAACATAAATAAGATAATTGATCAATATCACATTGAAACAAGCACAGAGAAAAAGAACTCACTATTAAGAATGGTCTTCAAAGATGTTATCGTTACGATGACACAAAAAAGAAAAGGGCCAATTCCGGCTCAGTTTGAAATCACCCCTATCCTGAGGTTTAATTTTTCGCTTTCGATCTCACCGCCACTGATAGTTCCTCAAAATGCAGTAAATATCTTAAAAAACCGATAAAGCCGTTTCCCCGGTAAACACAATGGGGGCTACGAAGCTGTTGTCCGAGAAGCTGTTTCATCAGGCAAATCATCATGTTCAAAACCGCGGTACGGTGTTTTGTTCGGTCCGCTTCGGCAATGTGCTCGGTTCACGCGGTTCCGTAATTCCTATTTTATTTGAGCAGTTGATGGCAGGCGGTCCGCTCACCATTACGGATAAAAACATGACGAGGTTTTTTATGTCGATCGATGACGCCGCAACGCTCACTCTGCAATCTGCGGCGATTACAAAGGGCGGAGAAACGTTTATTTTTAAAATGGAGTCCCTGAGGCTTGAAGAACTGCTTCACGGGTTTGAAGAATATGCGTTCCGGCACGGACTGCCGCGGCCAGCCGCTGTTGAAGTGGGAAAACGCCCCGGTGAGAAGCTTCATGAAGAACTGACCTCTCCTCATGAGACGGAATCTTTATATGAATGGGGCAATCTTTACGCGATATTGCCGGATCCCGCCAAACATCCGGAATTTCGGAAGGTCAATCTCCCCAGATATCAATCCGATCAGGCGCCGCTCATCACAAAAGACACAATCGTAAAGATTATTGAACGATTACATGAAGAAAAAAAAACATAGAAAAAAGGCCTGTCTGATAGGCAGGCCTTATTGCTGAGCTCTATTTTTCAAATAAATGCAGGCAGGCTTCATAGCCCTCTTCCTTCAGCTTGTCTTTCGGAATAAACCGGAGTGCCGCAGAGTTAATGCAATAACGGAGACCGCTTGGCCCCGGGCCGTCATTAAATACGTGGCCTAAGTGGGAGTCCGCTGTTTTGCTTCTCACTTCCGTCCGGATCATCCCGTGGCTTGTGTCCAGTTTTTCGTCAACCTCTTCTTCCTCAATCGGTTTTGTAAAGCTGGGCCAGCCGCAATGAGAATCGAATTTATCCAGAGATGTAAACAAGGGCTTTCCTGATACGATATCAACATACAGCCCCTCTTCTTTGTGATCCCAAAATTCATTTTGAAACGGCGGCTCCGTTCCGTTATTTTGCGTGACTTCATATTGCATGCGGTTTAATGATTTGATTTTTTCTTCTTTATTAAAAGCCATCTTATCTGTCCCTCCAATGCTCATCCAGAAAGCCTTGACGTCCGGAACCTACACGGTAGCGCCCGTAGTGATCAGGATTTTTCTTATAAAAGTGCTGATGATAGCCTTCCGCTTCATAAAAAGGCTCAGCCTTTAAAATGTCTGTGACGATCGGCTTTTTAAATATGCCGCTTTCTTCAAGCTGTTTTTTTGAGGCTTCAGCGATTTGTTTTTGTTCATCATTATGGTAATATATCGCCGCCCGATATGAACTTCCGCGGTCTGCAAACTGGCCGCCTGCATCAGTCGGGTCGATCTGCTGCCAAAACAGCTCGACAAGCTTTTCATACGGATAAATGTCAGGTTGAAATGTGATTTGAACGGCTTCTCTGTGTCCGGTCGTTTCACTGCACACTTCTTCGTAAGTCGGATTCTCAGTATGACCTCCTGTATAGCCGGACACCACCTTTTCAATCCCGGGCTGTTCGTCAAACGGCTTCACCATGCACCAAAAACAGCCGCCTGCAAATGTGGCGATTTCTTTTTTTTCTGACATACGGGTGCCCTCCTTTGTTCATACGTGGTATTATTATATTATAGCATGTATAAACAGAATAAAAATAATTCTGCTTTCAGGGGAAGCTGAACGAATGCCACGCTGACTACATATTGGAGGTTCATGATTTGAAAGTAAGGACACAAATGATGTATGATATGGAAGCTTTGCTTCGAAAAGTGTTTAAACAAATCAGAAATGAAGTTAATGAAATTCTAGATAAAGAGCTGTCCAGGAACGAATTCACCATTTTGCGGATACTCAGTGAACAAGGGCCTAAAAAAGTAACGGAATTTGCCCCCATTCTTGAGGTCTCCGCAAGCCACATTACCGCAGTGACCGACGCTTTAGTAGAAAAGGAATGGATCACCCGCATCCGTTCTAAAGAGGACAGGCGAATTATCAGAATCCATATTACGGAAGCCGGGGAGAAAATTGTCGATCATTTCAACCAGAAAAAAACAGAATACTTTTTTAAACGGTTTGACTGCTACTCTGATGAAGAGCTTGCAACGTTAATCAAACTGTTCAGCAAGCTAGACAAAAAACGCTGACACAAAAAAACACAAATCCCTGAAAGGATCTGTGTTTTTTTATGAAAACTTATTGTTTCGGATGATAATAGGAAAATTCAATTTCATCCGTGTCGAGATTGATTTTATCCGCTTTTACATACATGCCGTTGTCTAAAGGCATTTCTGACAGACGGATCTCGATGCTTTTATCCCCGGAATGAACGTGCACAAATGACGGGAGTTCGTAAAAGCTGTCCATATAATTCAGCACAAAGCTGATCGGCAGGCTTAATTCGCCTAATGAAAACTTCGTCACTTTCAAAACCACATCTCCGTTCTCCTGTACGGACGGTTCAAATGTGACGACCGCGTTAATGGAGGTTGAGAATGCTTTGATTTTACCTGCCACGTGCACATCGTTATTGATGTCCACTTTGTAGTCAAGCTGATTCGATGCCTTCTCTTTTAAGTACGAATTCACAAACCTGGCAAGTGATTCTTTGGAGCTTGTGATATGAAAGCCGTACTCACTTTTTGTCTGATCTTGTATTTTCGCCTGCTCTCCCGGCATAACCAATAATGTCACAATTACCGCGGCGGCAATCACATTGAGTGCGAGAAGAACAAAAAACAGCGATTTCCACTTTTTCATCATTTCACCCTATTCTGCTGGTAACCCTTGTTTTTCTATGATGCCGTATAATCGGTCGGCGATGAGTGCATACCCTTTTGCGTTCGGATGAAAATCATCATCCTTTGAAATCCGTCTGCTGCCGCTTTTTTGACTGAACAAGTCTTCAACATTCACCGCAGCGGCGTGGGGATCTTTTTCCAGCTCTTTTGCGGCGATCTTGTTCCAATCAGTCACAACCCCATTAATTTCTTTTAATTCAGGCAGCGTAAACGTGAACGGATTATACATGCTGACATACACCAGCTCTGCGTTTTCATTATATTTGCGGATTTTTGAAACGATCGCCTTGAACCGTTTTTCAAAAGGTTTCTCTTCCTTTTGGAACGGCTGAACCGTCAGCTGCATCATATTCTGGCGGAGCACCTTCATTAAGTCATTGCCGCCGATGGTAAAAAAGATATAGTCGGCGCTCTTTAATGATTTCTGCACTTTTTTATTATCAAGCTTTTCCAGCAGGTCCGACGTTTTGTCGCCCTGCACCGCATAATTTTTAATATCTACCGTTTTCACATGTCCCTTTTTCTTAAGAGACTCCGCTGCCCTGCCGACGTATCCTGAACCGTCAGGATCTCCTACTCCTTCAGTCAATGAATCACCGACCGCAGCTATGACAATATGATCTTTCGTTTTCGGTTCTTCAGCGTCAGAACCGGTGCGCTGGACAGAACAAGCTGATAAAAGCAAAGCCAGTCCGGCGATCAATGAGAACATTCGCAGCTTCAATCTGGTTGCTCCTTCCCCGTCTACTAGTGGAAAGTGTAACATGTTTTTTCAGTTTTGAAAATGTCTAATCTGCCAGTTTACTTGAGCTCCTCAGCCGCTTTGACATCTGACAGGATATCATCATACGGAACCTTCTGCACGCCGTCATAATCTTTAAGCACCTTGCCGTCAGGTCCGACTAAATAAAAAGAAGTTTGATGTATGACCTGGTCCTCTCCCTCCGGCTTTTTGACGATTGCTTTAAAGCTGTTCAGCGCAAAATCTTCAATGTCCTTTTGGCTGTAACCGGTCAGAAAATCCCAGTTGCGAAGCGAAAGCGGATATTTGGAAGCAAAGGCTTTCAGCTGTTTCGGCGTATCATTTTCAGGATCTACACTGAATGACACAATCCGCACGTCCAGGTTCTCAGCCTTCAGTTTTTTTTGCAGTTCGGTCATGTGGGCCGTCATCGGCGGACAGACTGTATTACAGTTTGTAAACATAAAATCGGCAATCCAGACATGCCCCTTCAGGCTTTTCAGTGACACTGTTTTCCCGTCTTGGTTCTGATATGAAAACGGCTCAATCTGATAGTTCAGCGGGTCTTTTATCGTTTTCCCCCCGCAGGCGCACAAGAGCAGCAAACAAAAGACGGCAGCGAAGCTTTTCATTTTTTTCATTTCCATTCCCCCCATAGATAAAACGCTTACAGCATTCATCATAAAAAAATTCCCGCACCCTCCCTTATCAAAAGGAAGGCGCTAAGGAATGTGCACCGTTATGCGTTATGTTTTAAAATCTCTTGGCTGAAAACGGCCTCATAATCTTTCCACTTCATACGGCGCTTGACATATTGTCGGAATGAATACACTGTTCTCACACTTTGTGAAGCAAAAACCTCTCTCAAATAAAGCTCAAGGTGCTGATGAATTTGAAAAAAATATTGTTCACCTTCCGTGACAACCGGTATTTCTGTCACTTTTACCTGAATCCCGTCCTGTCGTTTGAACTCTAGGCTTTTGAGTAACAAGATATCAATCCTTCTTTTTCGATTGTTTTCTTTTTATTATATACAATCTGAGAAAGCGTGTCTGTCATTTTGCGCGGCCGTTCTAAAAAAAGTCAGATTAACAGGTGGAACAGATCCTGATCTTTATTCACCTCTACGTAATGAAATCCTTTTTGATTCATCCGGGCAATGAGCGCGCCGTAATCTTCCCGATGCTTAAGCTCAATGCCGACCAATGCGGGGCCGCTGCTTTTGTTATTTTTTTTCGTGTATTCAAACCGGGTGATGTCATCATCAGGACCGAGCACCTCATCAAGGTATTCGCGAAGCGCTCCCGCCCTTTGCGGGAAATTAACGATAAAATAATGCTGCAGCCCCTCGTAAATCATGGAGCGCTCCTTCATCTCCTGCATTCTGCCGATGTCATTATTCCCTCCGCTGACCATGCAGATGACGTTTTTCCCTTTAATCTCTTCTTTGTACAGATCAAGTGCTGACACGGACAATGCACCCGCCGGTTCAGCCACGATAGCGCATTGATTATATAATTCAAGAATCGTGCTGCACACTTTTCCTTCCGGGACAAGCAAAACGTCATCGACGATGGTTTCGAGCGTTTGAAAGGTTTCAGCGCCGATTTTTTTTACGGCCGCCCCATCGACAAATTTATCAATTTTCTCAAGTTCAACCACTTGTCCGGCTTTTTTCGATTCAAAATAGGAGGCTGCGCCCTTCGGCTCTACCGCTATGATTTTTGTATCCGGCGAGATGTTTTTCATGTACGTGCCGAGCCCGGACAGGAGTCCCCCTCCCCCTACGCCTGCAAAAAGAAAATGCGGTTCAACATCAATGTCATTTAAAATTTCGATGGCAGCCGTTCCCTGTCCGGCCATGACATCGGGATCGTCAAACGGATGAATAAACGTGCGGTTTTCTTTTTCACAGCATTCCGCAGAACTCTTATACGCATCATCGAAAGTGTCACCCGTCAATATGATTTCAACAAATTCTTTTCCGAACAGCTCCACTTGGGATACTTTCTGTCTCGGTGTAGTTGACGGCATAAAAATCTTGCCGTGAATGCCGAGGTGTTTGCATGAAAACGCAACCCCCTGCGCATGGTTTCCCGCACTTGCGCATACAATTCCGTTTTCAGTCTGCTCTTTTGAGAGCTGCCTCATTTTATTATAAGCCCCTCTGAGCTTAAATGATCTGACCACCTGCAGGTCTTCTCTTTTCAAATAGATATTGCAGCCATACCTCTCAGAAAGTCTGTCATTCCTCTGCAAAGGCGTATGTATCACCACGTCCTTTACGTTTTGGTGCGCTTTTAAAATGTCTTTTACCTGGATGAGAGAGTCTTCTTTAAGCAACGGTTTCATTTACAGAGTCCTTTCTTATTTAAATCCCTATTTAATATGCCATTATAACATGAATATTCGAACAATAAGATAATTATTTTAATTTTGTAAATAAAAATAAATCAACCGATACAAGAGAAAAAGATATTTTCGATCGCATAAACGTGTTATACTTAAACCAATTAGAACCAAAAGGAGCCAATTCATGAGTGTAATTGAACAAACTGATCCTTTTTATCAGCTAACCGGCGAACATCACACCTTTTCAGAAGCGAAACGATTGGCCTCGCAATTTGCCTTATCTGATTTGCCAGTCTTCATAACAGGTGAAGTCGGAACCGGAAAAAAACAAATGGCCAGAGCGATCCATCATAAATCCCGCAGAAACAGCGAACTATTTATTACCGTTCACTGCAGCCAAAGCGAAGATCGGCTCGAATATGAACTGTTCGGCGCTGAAGGTGCATTAAACAGAGCCCGCCGCGGAACATTATTCTTATATGAAATCGGAGACATGCCGCTCTCGGTACAGGCCCGCCTTCTTTCCGAGCTGGACGCCGGGCTTTCCGCCCGCATCATTGCAAGCAGCACGGCGAATCTTGGCGATACCGGCGCGGAAAACACGTTCAGCATAGATTTATTTTACAGGCTTCACGTGTTATGCCTTCCGCTCCCTGCTTTATCTGAACGAAAGAGCGATATACCGCTTCTTCTGCAGCATATGCTGACAGCCTCGGGACAGCATATTCATATCGACCCGTCCGTTTATCCGCTGTTTGAGCGGCACACCTTTAACGGCAACATCAGAGAACTTCAAAATGCGGCGCACTATATGGCCGCGGCAGCATCCGGCAGCACGATTTATCCCGAGCATGTCCCGCCGTATATCAAAAACAGCCAGAAAGCGAAAACCGCTAAGAAAAAAGAAAAACGGCTGACATTGATGGAGAAAGAAGAGTTTTTGTTTATTTTGGAAGCAATTAAAGACTTAAATACAAAGGGCGAACCCGCCAGCAGACGGAGCATATCCGAATTAAGCGAAAACAGCACAATGACATTAACGCCCCAGCAAGTCAGAAACAGGCTTGATTACTTAGAAAAGATGAACTATGTGACAAAAGGCCGGGGACGCGCAGGAACAAAAATCACATTAGAAGGGTTGACCTTTTTGCAGTCACTGCAAAAACAAATCCTTTAAAAAGGAGGACATTTGATTGTTCACAATAAAAGAAGAAATCGCAAATGCCGTCACACACGGAATCGGTGTATTGCTGTCGATTCCGGCGCTTATTTTTCTCATTATCTTCGCGGTGAAATACGGCTCGCCGACAGACATCGTCAGCTTTTCAATCTTCGGCGCTTCAATGCTCCTGCTGTATCTCAGCTCGACTCTTTTGCACAGCATCCAGCATAAAAAAACGAAAGACATTCTTGAGATTGTGGATCATTCCGCGATATACGTATTAATAGCCGGAACATATACGCCATTTTTATTAGGACCCCTTAAAGGGGCGCTCGGTCTGACCCTTTTAATTATTGTTTGGTCGCTTGCCATCGGAGGCATCGTGTTTAAAATCTTTTTCGTGAAGCGGTTTATCATTTTTTCAACGCTTGTCTATTTAATGATGGGCTGGCTGATCATCATCGCCATTAAACCGCTGTACGCTTCGCTGTCAGGCCCCGGTTTCGGTCTTCTTCTTTTCGGCGGCTTATTGTATTCCGCCGGCACAATATTTTATATTTGGAGAAAAGTTCCGTATCATCACGCCATTTGGCACAGTTTTGTTTTAGGCGGCAGCGCCTCGATGTTTTTCTGTATTTTGTTTTATTGCGTCAAAGTTCCCTTTATCTGAAATAAAAAAGCACAGCCTCTCGTATAGAGACTGTGCTTTTTTTATGCACGGAGCCGTTTCTGACCGGCCGGATAATAAGCGGGCTTTATATGTAATTCAATGTCAGCCGGTTTCAGCCGTTTCAATAATCTGCCCCGCAGCAGCCGGTCTGTTCCCGAAGTGCTGACGGGCACAATCGGGAGATCGAAACGTAGGGCCAGTTCCTCCGGATTGATTTTGCCGTCTTCGGACAGAATCAGACTTTGCCCTTTTTGCAGACGGACTTCCGCCTCCTGAAGCACTGCATCCCGGCTGTCTCCGCCACAAATGACACCCATCAGACGCAGCCAATTTCCGAGAAACGGCATCCGGAAAGCTTTCTCGCCAGCGATAAAACCAGCCGGCTCTTCAAGATGTCCCGCGAGCAGCAGAAGATCAGCCGGGCGCAATTTGGGATGCACATACAATACGGGGCCGTCCGGGATCGGCTGATCATGATGAATGCCGATTGTCGATCCCGAGACGTCAATACAGCCTCTCATAAAGGCTTTCGGCCGTTCATACACCAGCCTCATCTGTTTTTGAAAAGAAAGCCGCGGGTCAAGCTCTTTTTGATTGATATATTCCTGAATATTTTTCATGAACATAAATACAACGTACATCACAAGGCAGCCGTAACGAATCAATTCTTGTCCCCCTGCTTAATTCTTTTTCTCGTATACAAGGTACTCATAATCGTAAGGATTTTTTTCATTTTTTACTCCCTGTTTGCGGGAGGTCAATTCCCATTCGGCTTCATTAAATTCCGGAAAAAAACGGTCTCCTTCAAAGACATGGTGAATTTTTGTCATGTAGAGTCTGTCCGCATAAGGAAAGAGCGCACTGTACAGCTGGGCGCCGCCGATTACAAAGCATTCTTCATCCGCCGGGATCAGCTTGAGCACTTCCTCAGCCGAGCGGGCGGCAATACAGCCCGGGAATGAAGATTCGTCCCGTGAGGTTACAACGATGTTACGCCGGTTCGGAAGCGGGCGTCCGATTGATTCAAACGTTTTCCGCCCCATTACAATGGTGTGGCCCGTCGTCACTTTTTTGAAATACGCGAGATCATCGGGAAGGTGCCAAGGCAGATCGTTATCTTTTCCGATCAGCCGGTTCTCATCCATCGCAAAAATAAACGAAATCATACGCTGACAGCTCCTTTTATGTGCGGATGCGGGTCATAATCCTCGATGATAAAGTCTTCAAACGTAAAATCAAAAATAGAATCAACATTTCGCGCAAACCGCAGTTTCGGCAGCGGACGGACATCCCTTGTCAGCTGCAAATTCACCTGCTCCACATGGTTTTGGTAAATGTGGACGTCTCCGAATGTATGAACAAACTCACCCGGTTCAAGCCCCGTCACATGCGCGATCATCATTGTTAAAAGCGCATAAGACGCAATATTAAACGGCACGCCGAGAAAGACATCCGCTGAGCGCTGATAAAGCTGACACGACAGTTTTCCGTCCGCGACATAAAACTGAAACAGGCAGTGGCAAGGCGGAAGCGCCATATGATCAATTTCGCCGACATTCCAAGCGCTGACGATTAAACGTCTGGAATTCGGGTTTGTCTTGATGTCATGAATCAGCCGGGAGATTTGATCAATGGTCTCGCCGTCCGCTCCGCGCCACGAACGCCATTGAGAGCCGTAAACCGGTCCGAGTTCTCCGTTTTCATCCGCCCATTCGTTCCAGATGCGGACTCCGTTTTCCTGAAGGTAGCGGACATTCGTATCTCCTTTTAAAAACCAAAGCAGCTCATGCGCGATGGATTTAAAATGGAGCTTTTTCGTCGTAAGCATCGGGAAACCTTCCTGAAGGTTAAACCGCATTTGGTAGCCGAACGTGCTGATCGTACCCGTTCCCGTACGGTCTCCTTTTTTTTCTCCGTTTTCTAACACATGACGGCACAAATCTTTATATTGTTTCATTTTTTTCATCCTTTTAAAGTAGTCTTTTAGTAGTGTAACACAATAAAAAATCATTTCTGCAAAATTTCTCAGAAATGATTTTTTTATTTCTTCTCGCTATTACACGCTCATCCAGTCAGGCGGCGTATTGCGGTCCCAGTAAATGCTGCCGAGCTCATGATGTGATTGAAATCCGTCTTCAGCGGTATGGTAATGAAAATTAAACCAGTAGCCGTCTTGCGGAGGATGATCCCGGCGGACGTGGAACCTTAAAAGATCTTCACCTGTCAGCCTGTTATACACATGAAAAATTTTTTCGGTTTTTCCGGCCGACGGTTTACTGGAAATAACCACATCCTGATACGCTTCATCATCTTGAAACTTGGCTAAATGTCCTGTGATCACATCTTCGATTTTCGGCAGAATTTCACTTCTGTAATCATCTTCAATGACCGGAGAGATTTTGCTGCCGAATTTTAAAAATGATTGATTTTCAGCATCACCGAGAAGCTGCTGCTGATACGATTGAAACAGAAATTCAGGCTCCCGCCCTGCCTTCGCTTCTCCCGGCAGGGCGTGTTCATCATAAAAAGCGGTGTAATCATTCTGCTCAAGACTGCTCGACTGTCCTGAAGGCTTGTCTGTCATCAAAGCAGCCGGAGGAGACACAAGTCCGAACGTTACAATGGTAAACAGAACCACAAGGGTCTTTTTCATCCACAATTTCATGATAGATTGTTCCCCTCTGTTTTATTGTCCTCTTTTTCCTTTATTTTAGCATAGATTAAAGCGCGGCGTCATGCCCGGCAGCGTATTATCATGCAATATGGGAAATTGGTAACTGTGACCGAGCGGATAAACCGCTTACAATAAGAAGGAGAAAAAGGAGGGGATGAGATGATTAACGCTTTATTTGCGACTGTATCACTTCTCACGCTGCTTTATTTTGTCGTTATGGAAATCACTGATTAACGAAAAAGAAGCCCATGATATCATGAGCTTACATGGATGACACCGAAGTGGAAAAGCGCCGTCTTTCTTTTCAGCACCTTGAAGCCGTATCGTTCAAACCGCGGGCTTTTCCAATGGTCTTTAAGCACTACGCATTTTTTCGCCGCCCGGACGGCTTGCGTGATGCACTCTTCGTTAAAACCCTCTTCTGCCAGCGCGCGGAGCGGTGCAATGCCGTCTGACGTTTCAACAGGTTCGTGAAACATCGGGTCAAAATAAATGACATCTACCGATGAATCAGGAAGCTCCCGCAAATAATCGGCGCAGTCGGCATGTTTAACCTGAATGCGTTTCATGGCGGTTTGGAGTTGCTCCATTCCGGTTTCCCACGTTTGAAGTCCTGTTTCAACAAGCAATGAGACAAGCTTGTTTTTCTCCAGGCCGATGACTTGCCCACTTTTTCCGACTGCCAGGCTTGCCAAAATCGCATCGGATGCCAGGCCGAGTGTACAATCTAAAAAGGAATCCCCCTCGCGTAATCCGGCTGCTTTTAACAACGGCTCGGCTTCCCCTCTCAAAAACCGCTTTGCGCGGAACATCGCTGTATTCGGGTGAAAAAAGAACTTCTCCCCTTGCTTCGTGTAAAGTTCGAACCGTTCCTTTCCGATGACTAAAAGATCGCTAGCGGCTCGTTCCAGCATTTTTTCAATGGGCTGTTTATTGCGGCTGCAGTAAGTGTCACCCAGCCTGACACTGAGTGACTGCGCTGTTTGTATCGTGTATTCGCTTGGTCTGTAACTCGTTGTGATCATCTTTTTCTCCAAAAAGAAAATGCCCGGAATTCGGGCATTTCAGCAGTGCGCATCGAAGGCATCCGTCAGATTTTTCATAATTTCCTCCATGTCATGCCCTTCGATTTCGTGGCGGGGAATAAAATGAACGACCTCTTTCCCTTTTAACAGCGCCATTGATGGCGAGGAAGGTTCCTGCCCCGTAAAATATTCACGCATTTTTGCAGTTGCGTCTTTATCTTGACCGGCAAATACGGTAACCGTATGATCAGGCGCTTTTTCATGCTGTAAAACAGCCTGAGTCGCAGCCGGACGGGCAAGACCTGCAGCACAGCCGCACACGGAGTTGACAACGACCAATGTCGTTCCCTCTGCCTGTTCCATAAAGCTTTCTACTTCTTCAGCAGTCGTTAATTCCTGAAAACCCGCACCCGTCAGCTCACGGCGCATCGGCACGACCAGCTGGCGCATATATTCTTCATAAGCCATTGACATAAAAAAGCCCCCTCTAAAATCCTTATATGAAGTCAAGGATACTATAGAGGGGGCCGGAATTCAATTGTTCAGGCCTCTGTTTTATATTTTCATGATTCCGCCTGTATTGGCGCTTGTTACGAGTTTGGAATACCGGGCTAGATATCCTGTTTTTACTTTCGGCTCGAAGCCTTTCCATTCGGCCTTGCGTTTTTCCCATTCTTCTTCAGGCACTTGTACGTCCAAAATCCGTTTTTCTATGTCAACGATGACATGGTCGCCGTTTTCTACGAATGCGAGCGGGCCGCCTTCAGCCGCTTCAGGTGATACGTGCCCGATTGAAAGACCCCGGGACGCTCCTGAAAAACGGCCGTCTGTAATAAGCGCCACTTTCGGGCCAAGCCCCATTCCGACAATCTGAGACGTCGGAGCAAGCATCTCCGGCATGCCCGGTCCGCCCTTTGGCCCTTCATAACGGATAATGACAACATCTCCTTCTTTTACTTTGCGGTTTATAATGCCTTCAAGCGCGGCATCCTGAGAATCAAAGACGACAGCGGGACCTTCATGTCTTGTAATCCCGTCCTGTACGCCGCCTGTTTTGATAATGGCGCCGTCCGGAGCCAGATTCCCAAACAGGACGGCCAAACCGCCTTTTTCGGTAAACGGATTGTCAAGCGGATGAATCACGTCATAATCCTTTACTTCATGACCCGCAATTGTTTCTCCGAGTGTGCGGCCTGTTACAGTCAGCGCGTCAAGATGAAGCGCCCCTTCTTTTTTCGCCAATTCATTAAGGGCCGCCGAGACTCCGCCCGCTTCGTGCAGATCTTCAATGAAGACGTCCGAGGCCGGCGCCAATTTCGATAAGTGAGGCACTCGTTCAGCCACTTCGTTAATGCGTTCTAAAGAGTACTCAACCCCAGCTTCATTGGCAAGCGCAAGCGTATGTAGCACTGTGTTGGTTGAGCCGCCGAGAGCCATGTCTAACGCAAACGCGTTGTCAATCGCTTTTTCGGTGACAATATCACGCGGCTTAATGTCTTTTTTGATGGTCTCCATCAATTGGGCCGCTGATTTTCTCACAAACTCTCTTCTCTCCGGTGAAGTTGCCAGAATTGTTCCGTTTCCCGGAAGCGCCAGACCGAGCGCTTCAGACAGACAGTTCATGGAGTTTGCCGTAAACATGCCTGAACAAGATCCGCACGTCGGACAGCCGAACTGTTCCAGCTCCTGCAGGTCGCTTTCACCGATTTTCCCGGCTTGATATGCGCCGACGCCTTCAAATACTGAAGAAAGCGAAATTTTGCGGCCATCGCTTGTACGGCCGGCTGCCATCGGCCCCCCGCTGACAAAAATGGTCGGAATATTAATCCGCATAGCCGCCATCAGCATCCCCGGCGTAATTTTGTCGCAGTTCGGAATGCAGACCATTCCGTCAAACCAGTGCGCCGAGACGACCGTTTCAACTGAATCGGCAATGATTTCACGGCTCGGCAGCGAATATCTCATGCCGATATGCCCCATCGCGATTCCGTCATCTACTCCGATCGTATTAAATTCAAAAGGCACACCGCCCGCTTCCCTGATTGCTTCTTTTACGATTTTTCCAAATTCCTGCAGGTGAACATGCCCGGGAACGATATCGATGTATGAATTACAGACCGCGATAAACGGCTTGCCGAAGTCTTCTTCTTTTACGCCGGCAGCGCGAAGAAGGCTGCGGTGCGGCGCTCTGTCAATTCCCTGTGTGATCATGTTGCTGCGTAATTCTGCCATGGTGATCCCCCTACTGTTTTTAGACTGTGCATTATTTTTAAAATTTTCAGTTTATTCTAGGGCGCGTTCTGCAAATTACCTGTTTACAGTGTCTTTGCCCTGTCTCGCTTTTCTATTCTTTCTGTATTTCGATAAAAACCCTCCAACAATTAATATTGTACTTACTATATAGAGTTTTGAATCATTTTTCAACAATATTCTAAATAATTTTTATAAAAAGTGAATTCAAATAAAAAAGGTGCATGGCGCACCTTTTTGTTATAACTGTTCTTTTTTTCTGCTTTCAGTCATTTGTTTCCAGACTGAACCTTTCGCCTCTTCTCCGTGCTCAATCCGTTCAATCGCCATTTTAACTTGCAGGCTGACTTCGAATTCCGGATCGTCTTCCGCCGCTTTTAATGCTTCCAGCGCTGTTTCATCGCCGACTTCATATAAAAACATGGCCGCGCGCCAGCGCACGAGCTTGCTTGAGTCACTGAGCGATTTCATCATAGCCGGGATGGCGCTCGCATCGCCGAGATCCGACAGACAGTCACCCGCCGTCCTTCTGACCGTCACCGTTTTGTCTTCAAGCGCTTTGTATAACAGCGGAAGCACAGACGGCTTTTCGATCATTCCCAAATAAACGACGGCTTGTCTTCTGATCGAAGTCTTCGGATCATGCAGCGCCTTTTCCAATACTGGTAAATCGTCTTCATCCGGATCCATTTGCTCAAGATGGGCATAGCGCTGTTTCCAGTCTTCATCATCGAGCATTTCCAAAGTCACTTTATAAGCTTTCCGCTGCACTGCCGGTTTGGCCTCACCCTTTTGCTGTACGGCTGCTTCTGTCAGGCGTTTGAGCCGCTCATCACTGTAGGCGGCCTGAAGCTCTTCTGTGACATCGTGTCCGATTTCGGTAAAATCCCCGAAACGCACGCCTTGTTCTTTCCAAGCCCGCTCAAATACAACATTTGAAGCTTCGGAACGCAGCTTTAAGATGGCTTCTTGGAAACGTTCCGGAAGGCCGAAGCGCTCTTCACGTTCGCCGTCCGTCAATTTGACCTGCATCGGGATTCCGCTGAACATTTGTACGAAAACCTTCACTTCACCGAACGATTCCTGTTCAGAACGGCTCTCAGACTGCTCCGTATGTTCCATTCCGAAAGCGGAACGGACCTGAGGCAGAATGTCCTTCCAGTCAAAACGGGCGTTTCTCTCCACAGCCAGGAAATCGGCAACGTGATAAACGCCCTTTACTCCTTCAATGTTTAAAATATCACGTACGACGGCCGGAGCATCATCTGCCTGATCGGGCTTGTAATTGTTGCTTTTCCCCGCCGGAAGCTCTTCAGTCAAAATCACTTTCATCGTGTTCGGACTCGGCGTCGGTTCTATTGATTTAATCTTCATATTGGTCCTCCTATGCGCAATCTGACACTTATTCTAACATAGTCGGCACAAGCGTTCTATTGCGCCGCTTAGCTTTTGCCGATGCCGGCCTCTTTTTGGATACGGGCGGCGAACTGCAAAAGAAATTGATGCCGCTCCTCTGCTAAACCGGCCCCCGCTTTTGTATTCATTAAGCCTTTAAGCTTGATTAATTTATCCTCTATATGGGCCAGCACACTTGTTTGAGTTCCGTACATCGGGTGACCCTTCGCGCCGGCAAACATAAAAGCCCTGCCGATGCCCGCTGCGCCTATCGCATCAAGCATGTCTGCATCCTGAACAACTTTCCCCTCCAATGAAAGCGGCCGCTTTATCAGCAGTTCCCTGTGTCTGAATGACATTCTCGTGATGATATCCGCGATCTCCTCAATGGAGCCAGCCGCAATGTTGAAAGCAGCCAGCCGTTCTGTCACTTCGCCTGCCGTCAGCCTTTCGCTTTTTTCGAGCTTGGTGTCAATCAGATCATGAACCAGCGCGGCCGTCTCAGTGATAAATAAGTCGGCGCCTTCTTCTTTTGCCATATAAACAGAAAGTGCTGCGACCCGGGAAATATGAAGCCAGTCATGGCCCGTACGTTCATTGATAAGCTTTTCTCTGACCCAATTCCTGACGCTTTCCAGCTGCTCTTTTTCGTTCACCGTATCACCTCTTATTGGGCCAAAAGCCTCTGCACCGTATCTTCAAGCTCTTTTGGGTTGACGTTAGGTGAAAAACGCCCGGTGACTTCACCGTTTCGGTCCACGATAAACTTAGTGAAATTCCATTTGACCGCTTTTGTGCCGAGCATCCCCTTCGCCTGCTCCGTCAGATATGTGAAGAGAGGATGAGCGTCTGCTCCATTGACATCAACTTTCGCAAACATCGGGAATGTGACTCCGTAGTTTTTCACACAGAACTCTTGAATTTCCGCTTCGTTTCCAGGTTCTTGGTTCATGAATTGGTTGCAGGGAAATCCCAATATTTCAAGACCTTCCTCCCGATATGTATCATAGAGCTCCTGAAGCTGCTTGAGCTGGGATGTAAACCCGCATTTGCTTGCTGTATTCACAATGATCATCACCTTGCCTCTGTAAGCCGATAGCGTCATGTCTTCGCCTGTTATGGTCCGTACGTTTATATCGTAAATTGTCATCTGCGGCCCTCCTTTTTACATTCTTCATTTATTTTACCTGTTTTACACTGCAAAACAAACGGTAACCGCTTTTTCCTTCCACTTAACGGAAAACGTATTTTCCGAGGAACCATACGGCTCTTTACCCGTCATAATAAAGAGCCGCTCCGAATTTATGTCCATTTACCGCTTTTATCCCTGTCATTATGCGTTAAATGCGGTTTATTACGCCGGGATGGATTGAAAAATGGCTTAAAAATTTCTATAATGAAGAAAATTAACGGGGAATAACGGAGGTGGCATGTTGCCTATTAATATACCAAATCACCTGCCCGCTAAGCAGGTGCTTGAAAGTGAACACATCTTTGTAATGGATGAAAGCCGGGCTTTTCATCAGGATATCCGGCCGCAGAAGATCGTGATTTTAAATCTGATGCCGAAAAAAATCCAAACGGAAACCCAGCTCCTCAGGATGCTTGGGAATTCACCTTTACAAGTTCACTTTACGTTCTTAATTCCGAGCACACATACTCCAAAAAATACGGCAAGACAGCATCTGGATGAATTTTATACGGATTTTTCCAGCATCCGCCACAAACGGTTTGACGGAATGATTATTACCGGGGCTCCGATTGAGCACCTGCCGTTTGAAGATGTTTCTTACTGGGAAGAATTGAAGGAAATCATGGAATGGAGCAAAACGAACGTCACTTCAACACTCCATATCTGCTGGGGCGCTCAAGCCGGTTTATACTATCATTACGGCATTGAGAAAGTGGAGCTGCCGAAAAAAATCTTCGGTGTGTTTGAGCATACCGTTCTTAAAAAACATGAGAGATTGGTAAGAGGATTTGACGAGCTATACTATGTGCCCCACTCACGGCATACAGATATTAATACAGAGCAGCTGCAATCGGCTTCGGATCTGGATGTGCTCAGCGTTTCAGAGGAAGCGGGGGTCTGTTTAATCGTTTCAAAAGACGAAAAACAGATTTTCTTAACGGGTCATCCGGAATATGATACCGATACGCTGCTTCAGGAGTATGAGAGAGACATAGAGAGAAATCTTTCAAACGTAGAAGCTCCTAAGCACTATTTTGCGCCCGGCGGGAAAGAACCTGTTAACCGCTGGAAAGCTCATGCAACGTTATTGTTTATGAATTGGCTGAATTATTACGTATATCAGGAAACCCCGTATGAATGGGATTAATTTTTGTTTTGAGTGATACGGTGACAAAAATATGATAAAATACTCTTGATTCAGTATGCGTATAACAAAACTTTAAAATAATGGAACATATCAATTAAATTTAGTTTAAATATGTTGCCGCGCTTATTATAAAATGATGCACTTGTGTTATGTTTATCTATAGACAATAACTCCTTACGATGCATGAAGCTTGCTTGTTGTTGATTACATTGAGGTGAATTTACTTGAATACCAATAAAAAAGTATTAATTTTGACTGCAAATTACGGAAACGGGCATGTTCAAGTGGCCAAAACGCTCTACGAACAATGTCTGCGTCTCGGCTTAGATGTGACGGTTTCCAATTTGTATCAAGAGTCAAATCCGATTGTTTCAGAGGTTACTCAATACCTTTATTTAAAAAGCTTCTCAATCGGGAAACAGTTTTATCGTTTGTTTTATTACGGAGTTGACAAAATCTATAATAAACGCAAATTCAATATTTATTTTAAAATGGGGAATAAACGTTTAGGCCAGCTCGTCGAAGAGCATAAGCCGGACATTATTATCAATACATTTCCGATGATTGTCGTACCGGAATACAGACGGAGAACCGGAAAAGTGATCCCGACGTTCAACGTTATGACCGATTTCTGCCTTCACAAAATCTGGGTTCATGAAAATGTTGATAAATATTATGTCGCCACAGATTACGTGAAGGAAAAACTGATTGAAATCGGCACTCACCCGAACAACGTAAAGATCACAGGCATTCCCATCAGGCCTCAATTCGAGGAATCGATGCCGAAAGAACCGATTTATAAAAAATACAATCTCTCTCCCGACAAAAAAGTTCTTCTTATTATGGCGGGAGCGCATGGTGTGCTGAAAAACGTAAAAGAACTGTGCGAAAATCTCGTTCATGACGATCAGGTGCAGGTTGTGGTGGTGTGCGGCAAAAACAGCTCGCTGAAAGAATCCCTCAGCAGCTTGGAAAGTGACAATGCCGACCGGCTGAAAGTGCTGGGCTATGTAGAAAGAATTGACGAGCTGTTCCGTATTACGGACTGCATGATCACAAAACCAGGCGGCATCACACTGACGGAAGCGACGGCGATCGGAGTACCCGTTATTTTGTACAAACCGGTTCCCGGACAGGAAAAAGAAAACGCCATTTTCTTTGAAGATCGCGGTGCGGCTGTCGTGGTCAACCGCCACGAAGAAATTTTAGAGTCTGTCACCTCCCTTCTTGCGGATGAGGAGAAACTGAACCGGATGAAGGACAATATTAAAAGCCTTCACCTCCCCAACTCTTCTGAAGTCATTTTGCAGGACATTATAAAAGAATCTGAAATGATGGCCGGGAAGGCGGATATGGCATTATCGTAAAAGAAAAGCACACGAACGATTCGTGTGCTTTTTGTTTTTTTCCGGTTAAGCTTTGTTACTGGAAAAATAAAGATAAAAAATAGGGAGCGGCCGCTTGACGCCCGCTCCCATATGGTGTATAGTTGAACCATCATTTAACAACGTTTACATACGTACGGTTGGATGATGACAAAATTTTTTTTAGCACGAAGGTGCTACAGTACTAGGAGGAATTAAGCAATATGCAAAACGGTAAAGTAAAATGGTTCAATAACGAAAAAGGATTCGGCTTCATCGAAGTTGAAGGCGGAGACGACGTATTTGTTCACTTCACTGCTATCGAAGGAGAAGGATACAAATCATTAGAAGAAGGACAAGAAGTTTCTTTTGAAATTGTCGAAGGTAATCGTGGACCTCAAGCTTCTAATGTTGTAAAACTCTAAACTCAATACATGTTGATCAGATGACAAATAGAGGAGAGGCGTATGCCTCTCCTATTTGATTGCCGTCTGAATCTCAATTGCGACAAGATTCTGCTTACAGCGCTGCTCGATTTCTTCAATTTGCTTCTCCTTTGACGGCATTCCTTTTTTTGCCATTTCCGCCAAACTTCCCAAATCACCGTATATTTCTTTAAATGTCTGCTGAAGGATTGTTTTTAAATCATTATCATTCACGGCTGGTTTTTCCCTTCTCTCCCAAGATACCCCGAATAATAGTAAATAAGCCCTAATTAATCAGGTTCAATAGTTATATCGGCTTATTTTCTATATTTTTTTCTATTTTCCGTACATATTTCTAAAAAAAATCTCCAAACTATTTGCGGAGGTGTTTTTTAATGGACTCTGAATTTTTTCCAAACGGACTGACGGATAAACGCCAGCTTGAATTAGCAGTGGAAACTGCCCAGAAAACAACGGGAGCGGCTACCCGGGGCCAAAATTCAACTTTGGTGGAATCTGCTTACCAAGCGATTCAGGATGCCAGAACGATGTCACAATCCAGTGAACTGCAAGCTCTCGACCAGGATTTTCTGCAAAAGCAGCGAATGCTTCTCGACGATTGCCAGCATCAGCTTGATGAATTCGAAAAATAAAACCGCAGAAGCTGCGGTTTTATTTTTTATTGATTTGTCAGCACCTTGCCGTAGGCTTTCAGCTTCTCCCCCACCGTGCATTGGTTGATACAGAAAGAATGAGCGTGCGTTTTTCCAAACTCTTTGCGGAAATGCTTTTTTACGAAACAGTCTTTGCAATATTCATCCTGAAGCTCTGTCAATTCTTTATAAATGCTTTTTTTATCCAATATCAGTCATCTCCGTTACCTTCTAATGTTATGCGGCTTTCAATTTGCCGGTCCGAGAGAATTTTTCTGGCAAGGTCATCCGCTTCTTGATTTTCCTTTCGGTTTACGGCTTCATATGTCGGTGTCAGCTTTAAGGATTCGAGCAGCGCTTCAATTTTATCCAGCCATTCGTTTTGCGTTTCATCATAACACGGCCAGCTGCCGTCAAGCTGATGCAAAACGACGAGGGAATCCCCTCTTATCGTGATTGAATTTCTGCTTGCGCCAAGTTCCTGCACTTCCTTAAGCGCTTCGTACAAAGCGGCATATTCCGCCTCATTGTTCGTCTGAAGCGTTAAGCTTTTGTTTTTCCGTATGCGATGCCGCTTGCCGCCGAGAGAATAATACACGACAATTCCGAGTCCTGCGCGTCCGCTTGTTTTGTCAAAGCCGCCGTCGAAATACACTGTAATGTCGTCAGGTTCGTACGCAAGTTCTTCAGTAAGCTTTTCTAATTCTTTAAGCGTCCAGCTCGCGCCTTTTTCATCCTCAAAATAAATGTCTTTTATATAAGGAAAGCGGCTGACTTCTCTTGCAAGCATGCGCGCTTTCGGAACGGTCAGCCAATCTTCGGAAAAAAACGCGACAGGGCCTGTTCCTTTTGCTTCTATTTCGATATACGGCTTAAGATTCATTGAAATCACCTTACCATTCATTAGTTGACGGGCGTGTGCTATAATCAAACCATTCTCAAATTGAAAGGAAGTCAGCAGGTTTTGTTTAACGATGTGTTATGGATCTTATTTGCGGTCATTCATTTTATCATTGTTCTTCTGTTTTATAAAGGATTTGGCAAAACGGGCCTATTCGTATGGATCGGTTTCGCCACGGTGTGCGCCAACTTGCAGGTTGTCAAAACAGTTGAGCTGTTCGGGCTCACGGCAACACTGGGAAATATCATGTACGGCACCGTTTTCTTCGCAACGGATGTGCTGAACGAAAAATACGGTCCCCGGGAAGCGCGCAAAGCCGTCTGGCTCGGCTTTTCCACTCTGCTCGCTTTAACATGCGCCATGCAGGGGGCTCTTTTATATAAACCGGCTGCGTCAGATATCGCACAGCCTGCCCTTGAGACGATTTTCGGTTTTCTGCCGCGTGTTGCGCTCGGAAGCCTCTTGGCTTTTATTTTCAGCCAAACGATAGATGTTTATGTATATTCAGCCATTCGGAGAATCTTTCCTTCAGACAGGCTTCTCTGGCTCAGAAACAGCGGAAGCACGGCCCTCAGCCAGCTGCTGGATACATTTATCTTCACTGCCGTGGCCTTTCTCGGCGTTTATTCCGCGGGCGTCTGGTTCAGCATCTTTATTTCGACTTATCTGATTAAATTTGCGGTATCACTCATTTCTGTCCCTTATGCGTATGCGGCAAAACGAATGACACCGAAGGGAGAGTGACGGATGATGCCCGCTGAAATTTACGTGGACGGTGCAAGCGCCGGAAACCCGGGCCCGTCCGGTATCGGTATTTTTATTAAACATGACGGGAAAACAGAATCTTTCTCAATTCCGATCGGCGACCATTCAAATCAGGAAGCTGAATTTCTCGCTTTAATTGAAGGAATGAAGCTGTGTGCCGCCCGCGGATTTGAGTCCGTGTCATTCCGGACGGATTCGGATATCGTGGAGCGGGCCGCGGATCTTGAAGCGGTTAAAAACAAGGCTTTCCAGCCGTTTGTGGATGAAATCGTCCGATTAAAGGCCGGGTTTCCATTGTTTTTCATTAAGTGGATTCCCGGCAGACAAAACCAAACAGCCGATCAGCTCGCAAAAAAAGCGATTCGGCTGAATAAATAACCGGAATGAAATTGCGTCTCACTGTTCATCCTACAAATGAGGTGAACAGCTGTGAGAAAAGAAAATAAAGGCCGGCTGACCGGGGGCGTGAATCCTCAGGGAAATATGGAAGGAAATGCGCATAAAGACCCGAAATCAGCCCTTGAAAACAACGCAAAAAAAAGCAATACAAAACGCTAGAGGGATCAGCTGATCTCTCTGGCGTTCAGCTTTTCGAGCATTCTTTCAATTCCTTTTATCTGATGGCGTCTGAGCATTAAGGATGCTTCTTCCATCTTCAATGAAAAAAGTGCTTCTTCAAGCGTACAGACTAACGGCACCTCGCAATGTATTTCAGCAAGCTGCCTTGACAGCTCCAATTCTTTCAAGCTTTGCTGAATTTTCGTTTGCTGGCCCTTCGGCAAGAGAGCGAGGCTTTCTAATAACCGTTCTATGTTTTCGTATTCACGGATCAGCTTGTACGCCGTTTTTTCCCCGATCCCTTTAACGCCGGGATAGTTATCGCTTGTGTCTCCCATCAGCGCCTTAATGTCAATCAGCGCTTTTGGCGGAACCCCCGTTTCTTCTCTGAATATCTCATCTGTATATACCTTATAATTGCCGATACCCTTTTGCAGCAGCGCTACTTGAACTTGTTCATTCAGCAATTGAAGCAGATCTTTATCGCCCGTTACAATCGTAATTTCCGCTTCCCCGGCAAATAGGGCAGAAAGCGTACCGATACAGTCATCCGCCTCATAGCCTTTTATGCCGATGTTTAAAAACCCGAGCTCTCGCGCTGCTTCTTTCGCTAAATCAAATTGCGGAATCAGCTCAAGCGGCGGTTCGCTTCTGTTGGCCTTATAATCTTGAAACAAATCATTGCGGTACGTTTTGCTCCCCATATCCCAGCAGCAGACGACATGTGTGGGCTGAAACGTATCAACCGCCGTGATGAGATGCTTTAAAAAACCGTTGACGCCGTTTGTCGGGATTCCGTTTTCATTTATCATAAAATTGCGATGAACGGCCGTCGCGAAAAACGAGCGGAACAAAAGCGCCATGCCGTCAACGAGCAGTAATTTGTTATTCATATATCGAAACTCCTTTTTTTATTCAATGTTCCTATTTTACCAAAGAAGGCGGTAAAAAAACAGCATCCCCCCATTTGGAAGATGCTGCCCTCACGTTACTCACCGTGTCTTTTATTGCTTGCCATCAGCTTTTCAGCTTCACGGCCGGCATAGGAATCAAATTTCTGTCCGAAACCGTTTTTCTTTTTGGCATTGTTATTCTGCTGAGCATTTCTGTTTCCCAGTTTTGTTCTGCCCATGGTCATATCCCCCTTTAGAGAAGATACGGATAGTATGTACAGCAAGCGCTGATGACACACGCGGCAGGTTCATCCATTACTGTCTGCTGACGAATTCTTTCACCATCTCTTCACTTACGAATCGTCTTTGCGGCACGATGCCCTTTTTCGCCAGCTGGTTCATTTTTGCGGTGATGCCATTGATGGCATCTGTCGTGAACGGTTCATTCTGTCTGCATTTTACAATGGCTTCTTCAATGGCCTGTTCACGCTCATAGTCAAGCTGTACAAATGTTTTGACGTGCTGATGCTGTTTTGCGGAATGTGCTGAAATTGCTTTATGGACTTCTGACATAAAAGGTTTCATCTCGCTTTTTTCATTTTAGTCTACCATGACTGTTATCTGCCCGCCAACCGGATTTTTAAATTTTCAGCATTTCATCTTTCTTTTTCCATGCTTTTTCGGCTTCGTAAAGGTGTTCAATTTCCCTTGCACTCGTATTTTCCGCAAGACCTTGTAAATAAGTGTCCCGCTGCTCGTGGATCTGGGACAGGCTTTTATCCGCCATGTCTTCTTGCAGACGGCGCACCTGCTCAGTATATCGCTCTGAAAGGCTTTCTTTCTCCTGCTCAAGCCACTTTTCTGTCACTTTTTGCAGGCTGAGCCTGAGCCCTTCCACAAACGCTGCTTTTCCGTTCTGTTCAAAAAACTGCTTCGGCGATTTAACTTCTTTTATGTGATGTGTGAATGCCGAGACGTCAATGACCGGAGCGACCTCTTTCAGCTGAACGGCAAATTCGTTTTCGGCGCTCACATAAATAGAGAAATCTCCGTCTTCCATAAGCTTCTTCTGACAGTTTTCCATCCATTCCTCAGTCATATGACGCTCAATAAAACCGGTCATCCGGATATCGAGCGTTTTCAGCTCTTGAATATATTCAAAACGGAATTCCTTGAGCGCTTCATTCAGCGCCGCTGATATATTTTGTTTCCAATCACCGTTTTGAAGACCCGGATGGAAGGCGGTTTTCAGCATATCATTCGCATAAAACGTCAGGCGATGTTTAATGTGATAGAGCTGCTCTTCCGTATCTTTCATCACTTTTCGAATGATGACCTCAGACGTACGGCGCTTTGAAATGTCAGCGAGAGCTTTTTCATAGGAAGACTCCAGACGCTTTTTCTTTTTCTCTTTTTCTTCTGCCGACTGGTGAAGAGATTCGTGAAGCTGTTCCACCATATCGCACAATTTGTCGGCCTCTGTTTTCAGCTGGGCGCAGCTTGCCCTCATTACATCTTCCTCAATAAAGTGCTCAAGCCCGGTTCTTACATCAGAGAACCTGTTATAAAAAGCTGCTTTTTTACCCGCAAGCTCTTCTTTACTTGAGACATGATATAATTTCGGCCGGTTAATTCCCTCTTTTGAGAGTTCTGAGCGGACATAGTCTTTGACGGTTTCCAGCTCGCTTTCGGTTTTGGCCAGATCTGCGGCGTTAATGACAAAAAACATTTTATCCATGCCGAATGATTCTTTGACGAGGCCGAGTTTCTTCAGAAAAGACCTGTCTCCTTTTGAAAAAGAATGCTGATAGTACGTCATATAAAAGAACGCGTCAGCATCTTTTATATATTGAAAGGCAAGTTCCGTATGGCGCTTGTTTATACTGCTTGCTCCCGGCGTATCAACAATGGTGATGCCTTTTTGCGTGAGAGGCGAATCATAATACACGGTGACTTCTTTTACGCAGCAGGCCGTTTTTTCTTCCGCTGCATACGGTTTTAAATCTTCAACCGGCACCGTCAGTGTCAGCCTTTGACGGATCTGTTCTTCATACGAATCAAACGCCTGCAGCATCGTCTGAATCACCGGGATAAGTTCATCCGGAACTTTTCCCTTTTTAATGGCATAATTCCATCTCTCTTTCAGTGAATGTCCCTTTACATCAGCGTCTTTCAGCTCAGTCAGCTGAAGCATTTCAGCGTCCAGCTCCTCCTCCGTTTTAAAAACGATCTCCGCAGATTTATGCGGTTTGCCGGCTTGCGGTTTCGTTATTTTGTTGATCGTAGCCGTTGTGGGCGTCGGTGATGACGGAAGCACGTATTCACCGACAAGCGCATTTGCAAATGATGATTTACCGGAACTGAATCCGCCGAATAACGCCAAGGTAAACTGGCGGTTTTCAAGCCGCTCAATCCTGCTTCGAAAGGCTTCTGCCTGTTTTCCTAATATGCTCGAGGATTCAAGAATCCCGGCAAGCTCATAGAATCGATCATTCTGCTCTTTTATAGGAAGTTCCTTCATCGCATTTTTTTCGGGCTTGTTTACTTCATACTGTACAGTCTCTTTTGGTTTCTCTATTTGGACGGGCGCTTTTGCAAGACGTTTTTTTCGCGTATACCAGTCGCCGCTTCCCGTATCACAGGTCAATTCTTCTTCCCACAAAGCGCGGACCCGGGCTGCTTTTTCCAAGGCATTGCGTTCTTCTTTTGCCGATTGCGCGAGCTCATCCCTTATCTTCTTTTCTTTTTCGAGCCGGTTTTTCAAGTTCTCAATGAGCGGTCCGTTTTTTGCCTGAACATAAGCGGTCAGCTCCTCAATGAGTTCCGCTGTTTGTCTTTTGGCTTCCCTTCTGATCATCTCAGCGAGGTCTTTCGTATAAGTTAATACGTATTCAGATGAAAAGGCCGCTCCCTGCTTAATGGCCTGAGCGGTGATATCATCAGAAAGCGGTGTGCGGTACGCCTGGATTTTCTTGATCAGTTCGTCCGAATCCGCTTCATACCGCTTGGCCGCTTTCGTAAATGTGTCGATAATATGCCAATCCGCTTCCCCTTCCGTTCTTTTTTTAATATCGGCAAAAAATTCAGCATGCCTTCTCTCTTTCTCCTGAGCCGTTTTCGCTTTTGAAAAGAATAATCCGGTTTTAAATGAGGGCTGCTGTGATTCAATATAAGCAGATGCAAGCTCCCTCATCTCAAAAGGTGTCAGATTAGCGTTCTGCAATATGTTCTGCACGTCTTTTCTGATGTCTTTCTCTGCTGTTTCAGCCTGTTGAACGGCTTTTTTAAGCTCATCTTCAACAGAACGGACAAGTGCTTCTTGTTTGTCAAACTGCTCTCCGCTGCCGTTTTTATCTTCTTTTACGAGCATCTCTGTATGCTCTTTGACTAAGTGTGCGACTTTTCTCTCCGTTAAGGACCATAAATTTGATTTTGCCTGCTGTTTCAGCTTCTGCAGATGTTTTTTCAGCTGTTCCATGCCGTTTAAAGGATGGTCAGACTCAGTGACAGACGTAAAGAAAAGCGATTCTTTCGGTATTCCCGAGCCTTCAAGCATATCTTCCACCTGCCTGCGGTACTCTTCAAACTTCGTTTCGGTTTCATCATGCCTGTCAATTTGGTTGACGATCAGAAACAAATTCGGAATACGGTCTTTGATGGAGCTGAGAAACAGCATATTTTCTTCTGAATGAACGTGATTATAATGAACGACGTAAAATAAAGCGTCAGCCTGATGGAGAACCGAAGCCGCCGATAAAAAATGCGCTTCGTCCGTCGAATCAATTCCCGGTGTGTCAATGTAGGCCGCATAAGGCTCTGACTCCTTAAAGCCGGCATAGACTTCCACCGTTTCAATTTGCTCACCGTCTTTACAGAATTGCTGCACTTGTTTTTTATCGTAACTTCCTTTAATTTCTGCATAAGCCCCGTCCGTCGTATGAAGCACGACTTTATCTTCACCGTGGCGGATGACAACGAGGTTGGCGCTTGTGGGAATCGGGCTTGTCGGCAGTATGTCTTCACCGAGCAATGTGTTTAATAAAGAGGACTTTCCGGCCGAATAATGCCCGGTAAACGCGATATAAACCTCTTCATCAGCCGCTTTTTTCATAATGGCTGCGAGCTGATCGGCCCGTTTTTCATCCTGATGATCCAAAAATTGTGCGTATAAGGCACCCGTTCTGCTGAAAATCTCCCTGTTATGGCGTTCTTCTTCTGTCATGTGTCTTTACCCCTTTGTGTCTGTCGCATCAAATGACGTTTTCATTTTTAGAAAGCTCTGAAAAAAACCTCTCCCCCATTTTACACAAGAATGGCCTACTTTTCTTCAGGAAACGTAAAAAAGCCGCCGATATCGGCAGCTGATAAAAAAAACACCCGCGGCATTAAAAACCGCAGATGTTTAAGAAGACATCGATTTATTCGAAACTTTTTTCAATACGAAACCAATTAAAACACTGTATGTACAAACGGCTGCAAATAAAAATAACATTGTCATTTTCGGCACCACCTTGAATGAGAATCATTTTCATATTTACATCTTATCATGAGTGAGAATGATTTTCAATCTCTATTTTGCGGTGTTTTCTTCTAGCGCTTTCTCTTCGGCGCGAATCCTCACAGTGAGCATGCAGGCATTGAGAATCGAAAAGAGAAACAGTGTCCAATATGCTCCGTATAACAGCGGCAGAAAAATAAATTCTAAGATGACGACCGCGTAGTTCGGGTGCTTCATCCACCTGTACGGCCCCTTTCTGACAAGCTCCGCATCCGGCACGACAAGAATTTTCGTATTCCAATACCGCCCTAATGATAATAGAGCCCAATACCTGATCCCCTGTACAAATAAAATAATACATATAATGGCGGCCCACCTTGGAGAAAGCGTTTTTTGAAACGCCGCCACCTCAGCTGTAAGAGAGACAAAAAAGAGCACGTGCATCAGGACGAGAAAGGGATAATGTCCTTCTCCGTATTCGACTGCGCCTTGCTTTTTCACCTTCTGCTCATTGCGCCGGGCCACGATCATCTCCGCAATCCGCTGGGCCGCAAGCAGCATGATAAACAGCCAAAACATTAAGAAGCCCCCTTTTCCCAGCTGAACAGCAAAAGCTCAGACGAAAATCCCGGCCCGAGAGCGCCGATCAGCCCTTTTTCGTTTTCTTTCTGCCGGCCGCGGAGCAACTGTTCTTTTATCACGTGAAAAATAGTTGCGGAAGACATGTTGCCGTGTTTTTGCAGCACCTTCCGAGATGCCGCAAGCTGACCGGTGTCCATTGAAAGACTCGTTAAATAGGCGTCAATGACCTTTTTCCCGCCTGGATGGGCAAGAAAGGTTTTAATGTCGTGAGGACCGACACCATATTCTAATAAAAATTCATCAACATTGTCCTTCAGCCACTGTGAAACCAGGGTGGGAATATCTCTTGAAAAAATGACTTGAAAACCGCTGTCGGTGAATTCCCAGCCCATCACATCTTCCGCATCCGGCATCATCACCGATTGAGTGGCAAATATCCGCGGAAGAAGCGGCTGTTTGACGTCGTTTCGGTTCGCCTTTTCCCCTCCGATTAGTACTGCGGCAATTCCGTCCGCAAACAGGGAAGTTCCGATTAAGTTGCTTTTTGACTTGTCGTTCGGCTGAAACGTTAAGCTGCAGAGTTCAGCCGCGATGACAAGCACGTATGCTTCAGGATATGCGCGGCAGTATTCGTACGCCCTGGACAGGCCGGCCGCTCCGCCCGCGCATCCTAAGCCCCAGATCGGTATCCGTTTTGTTTTCGCAGAAAACGGCAGCTGATTCATCACTTTCGCTTCAATGCTGGGTGTCGAAAGCCCGGTGCTGGAAATAAAAAAGATCGCATCCACTTTTTCATATGGGAAGGGATTTGTTAAACAATCCGGGTTTGTTAAACAATCAAGCGCCGCATCCGCACTATGCTTAACGGTTTCTTCCGTATACAGCCGGTTCTTTTCTGAAAAACCCCGCGCCGTTTTATACCATTCAATCGGCCGGACAAACTGCCTTGATTCAATTTCGCCGTTTTGAAAGGCTTTTAACAGCCGGTCAATATCCTTAAATGAATCGGCAAACATCCCTCTCGCAAAATCTGCCGCCGTTTCTTGCGAGACATGATATTCCGGAATGCTCGTTCCGACCGACAACACATATGCCATGCCCATCACCTCTTCACATAAAGGTTTCCGCTTTTTTCCTGAATGTATGCATAAGTTTGAATCGAGGATTTCACTGACATGCCATTTTAATTTAAAATTGGCCCTTTTGAATGATAAACCGTTCGACTATACTTGATCCATTCATAAAAAAAGGTTGTGATAAGCATGCTGAAACCCGTCATTCTTAAAGGGTCACTCGTTCAGTTAGAGCCGATGACGATTGATCACTCTCAGG
The DNA here is from genome assembly GCF_053663335.1 of Bacillus sp. YH3-2-B2. Classification (NCBI taxonomy): domain Bacteria; kingdom Bacillati; phylum Bacillota; class Bacilli; order Caryophanales; family Bacillaceae; genus Bacillus; species Bacillus sp. YH3-2-B2. The sequence continues at coordinate 155,726 of NZ_JBSJQE010000003.1, forward strand.
CACTTTGTGAAGCTGCTTCAGAAAATAGGACGACTTACGCTTACACCCATGTTCCTGACGGAATCGAAGAAACAAAGCGTTATATTGAACGTGCGCTTTCCGATTATGAAAAAGGACTTGCATTGCCATTTGCAGTACGGAGTCTTGAAACAGACCGAATCGTCGGAAGCACGCGGTTTATGGATGCGGAAGTGTTTACGCGGCCGGCGGACGCAGCCCCGGAAGTGTGTGAGATCGGCAGCACATGGTATGCCTCTGCCGTACAGCGGACCGGTGTCAATACGGAATGTAAACTTCTGTTGCTGACCCATGCGTTTGACGCGTGGCAAGCTGTCAGGGTGACGTTGAAAACCGATGTTCGCAACCAGCGCTCACGAACTGCGATTTTGCGGATCGGTGCCCAATTTGAAGGAATCCGCCGCGCGCATATTCCGGCTGTCGACGGCGGCCTCAGAGATACCGCCTACTACTCCATCCTTCGGGCGGAATGGCCTTATATCCGGCAAAACCTTTCTGGCCGGCTCGCAGCATATAACTGAAAAACCTGCCGATATACGGAAGGTTTTTACATATTCGGATCATGGACGTATAAATTGAGATCGATCCGTCCGTCTGAGGTGACCGCTACCCCCTCAGCTTCAAGAGACAGCTTCTGTACAGAAAACATCTCTTCATCTCTTAATCCGATTTCACCCTTTGCATTGATGACCCTGTGCCAAGGAAGACGATGCTTTTTACTCATGGAGTGAAGAATCCTCACAACCTGCCTCGCTCCCTGCGGACTTCCCGCAAGACCGGCAATTTGACCATACGTCATCACTTTTCCTTCAGGAATCTGTTTGATAATGGCTACCGCCCGTTCCGTAAATGTCATGTAACTCCTCATTTCGCAAGAGCAGATGATTTTCGAGAAAATCATCCACTTCCTGTTCTTATTTTTATAGATGATAATTGCTTCATCATCATACTTATTACATCTCTGCGTTTAAATAGATTATCTGTTTGTTCACAAAAAATTAACAAAGATAGGCATGTACATGTTTAACATAATATGTAATAATACAATTGTATTAAAAAAGAAAAGGAGTGTTTGCAATGAAAATGAAAAAAGCTTTAGCCGGCTCAGCCCTATCACTCGCTTTACTCTGTTCTGCCGCCCCTGCTTTTGCCGCAGGTCCTGCTGATACACCTTCTGCAGAAAGCAAAACGAAGGAAGTATCTGCTTTGGCGACGTTCATACTTAATGGTTCTGGCCCTGATTATCCTACTTCAATTTACCAGAATGGAATCACCTATTATTTAGACAACATCACCTTCCATGGTGCTGATGGCACTTGGACAGCCGTCTACAAAAGCTGATTTTTCATGACGGCGGAATGATTGTCTTAAGTAACAACTAAAAAGCTGCTAATATAAGGGGGCTTTGCCCCTTTTTTTAGTTTCACTGCCTTTTATAATTGATCCAGCATATAGCACCTAGGTGCGTAATTTCATTTCACCCGATGATCATTATCAGTCGTACTGTTTTCTGCTTTTAGACGCAAAAACACATAATCTAAAATTCTCTCCCGCGTGTCTATCCAAAAGCCGAGTCTCAACTCTATCAATCCGGAACATTTTATCGACGCCTGAGTTCCCCAGCTAACGTTAAGAAACCTCTTACTTGCTCTTTTATTTTTGATAAAACACAATCCAGGGTGATAACATGAGATTTGCTTGGGAAGAATTAATTATAATTGCATTCGGAATGATTTTACTGAGAATTTCAGGGAGAAAATCCATTGCACAAATGACCATTGCACAGACAATGGTGATGATTTCAATCGGTACGATTATCGTTCATCCCATTTTAGAAACTAGTTTATTGAAAACATTAATCGCTGCGTCTATCCTTTTTAGTGCTTTGATTTAGATGGAATGGTTTCAAGTAAAAGTAAACTGGATTGAATTTTTTTAACCGGAAAATCTAAATTTGTTATAGAAGACGGCCAACTCAATATAGAAAACTTAAAGAAGCTGAGACTGACAGCAGATCAACTCGAAATGCGTCTAAGGCTTCTTGGCATTTCAAAAATAAACACAATTAAATATGCCACTTTAGAAGCTAATGGACAATTAGGCTACGAATTAAAAGATGACTGTAAGCCTTTAACCATCAAAGATCTTAAAAATGTGATCGATCCAAAATTCCTTAACCATGAGTCTCCATCTCAAATAGAGGGTCAAGCCAATCTATTTGAGGAAATCAAAAGACACCAGACTCAGCACAAGCCAAAAAATCTTGAATAATTCGCTGATTAGTAAAGCCTTTTGTTATTCAAAACCGAAGCCGAATCACACCGTTAACCGCGCCAATCATTTTTTACAAACCCGTTTTACAAGAAACAAAAAAGCATCTGAAGCAGATGCCTTTTTTCCGACGAGGTCCTTGTATGCGCCTGAATATGCTTTTCAGCCGCCATACCCACCGCCGGCCTTACCCATAATGTTAATCAGTTTGTTTTTATAAAATCATTGATTAATTGATCAGTCGTTAATATTGTGGCAAATTCGTCATGCAATGTAGCCAGAGATATATTGTGAATAGTCTCGGCATCATAATATGTATCATTTTGGTCTTTCATTCCGAAGGCTGCTGTTGCATCTGAAATCAGGTAGGTATCAAACCCTAAATTACCGCTCATTCTTGTAGTTGTTGAAACACAATGGGGCGTAGTCAAACCAGTTATTACGACAGTTGTTATATCATTTGATTTTAAAATCTCTTCTAGATTAGTCCCGATAAAGCTGCTGTTTACTTTCTTGGTTATAATGACTTCTTTATCCATAGGTTTAACGATTTCCTTTATAGCAACCCCCTCATTCTTAGGATAAAACAAAGAACCAGGTTTATCAGAAATATGTTGTATGTATATGACTGTCCATCCTTTTTCTCTCCATAATTTCAGTATTTTACTAATGTTTTCTTCCGCTTTTACGTTATTTCGTTCTCCCCATTTTTTATCATCGAAAGCTTTTTGTACATCTACAATGATTAACGCTTTTTTCTTTTCTGCCACCAGATAACCTCCTATATTGAAAATTAGTATTTATAACATTTTAAATAAAGTTTTTACTTTTGTACAATTGTTTCAGTTTTAAATTTCATATCACACCTTTCCCGTTGGAAAAGCGCTGGAATAGCTAAAGCAAACACTCACTCAAAGGCTGCAGTTCACCAGAGGCCAGCAATAATCAACTCTTTTTCTCTATATACTTATCAGTATCCCTTTTGCCATCCACTCCCCTAACAAAATTCACGCTACGCTCACAAAATATTAACAAAAAACCCCTTGGTTATTTTTGTATTTCATGTAATAATACAAGTGTATCAAAAACAAAGGAGTGTTTAAAATGAAATTAAAAAAAGTTTTAACTGGTTCTGCCTTGTCTCTCACTTTACTCGTTTCCGCTTCCCCTGCTTTTGCATCCAGCCCTGGCAATACAAATAGCGACTCAACTCAAACAAAAATTTCGACACAAGCGACCAAAGATTCTTTTACAATGGATTACCTTCATAGATGGGATATCCCAAATACAACTGTTAAAAATGGTGTTACTTATTACCTTAAGAAAGTAGAGATAATCGAAGGGTTCTATCGCGCAACTTTTGAAGGATGGATTAATTAGAAGAAGGGGCTTTCCCTTCTTTTACTCTCTTTTGTAAGGATCGGTGCACAAGACACTCCCCCTCAGTGCCCATCCTGCAGTTTCATTTCGGCATCAGGCATTTCATTCCATGTCTCAACCAAGTTTCGTGTCATCACAGTGCGAGCAATGATATTGTTTACGATATGATCCCCCATTCTCCTTTTTTTTCTTACATTTAGTCATATGTTCACGTACATATAGTTCGGGACGGTTTTTCGGCGAAATAAGGCGGATGCCGCATCACCCAATTTGTTTTTTTTCAAACAATGAAACTAATAAAAAAAAGAGAATGCCTCGCAAAAAGTTCAGCAACTTTCGGAAGCATCCTCGATCTGGATAAAATAAGATGTTATTTTAAAGAAAAACGGGTGATTACCCCTCTTGAACCCTTGTCACATCAAGGGTTTTTTTCGTTTTAGGAATCATATTATAAATAATATTCAAAAGGACGGCGGTAAAGCTTCCGGCGACGATTCCGTTTGTGGTCAAAAGATTTAAGTAAGACGGCAGGTGCTTAAACATATCGGGAACGACGGTTACACCGAGTCCCAATCCGACCGAACACGCGACGATCAGAAGGTTTTCCTGCTTTTTAAAGTCAATTTGACTGAGCATTTTAATGCCGTAGGAAATGACCATGCCGAACATGGCCACCATCGCGCCGCCCAGTACTGAAGACGGGATGATGGTCGTGAAGGCTGCGATTTTCGGAAAAAGGCCGAAGAGCATTAAAAGTGCGCCCGTGACACCGATGACCGCGTTTTTCTTAATCCCCGTCAGCTGCACGAGGCCGACGTTTTGGGAATAGGCCGTATACGGAAAAGCATTGAAAATGCCGCTGATGAATACCGCCAGACCTTCCGCGCGGTAGCCTTTTGCTAAATCACGTTCAGACAGGCGCCGGTTTGTCAGGTCACCGAGAGCGAAATAGACGCCGGTTGACTCAACAAGGCTGACAATGGCAACGATGGACATCGTAATAATCGGTGCCGCATGAAATGTCGGCGTCCCGAAATAAAACGGTTTAATCATTTGAATTGCGTCAGCATTCGCCACATTGTCAAATTGCACTTTTCCCATGAAATAAGCGATGGCCGTCCCGATGACAATGCCGATTAAAATCGAAATGGATTTCAAAAATCCTTTTGTAAACCGATAAAGCAGCACGATGATGACAAGCACCGTAAATCCGAGGGCAAGGTTAGCCGGATCACCGAAATCCTTGCTGCCTTCCCCGCCGGCAATATGATTCATCGCGACCGGCATTAAGGTCATCCCGATAATCGTCACGACAGATCCGGTTACGACAGGAGGAAAAAAGGATACGAGCTTGCCGAAGAAAAATGACAGCAGAATGACAAGCAGACCCGATGCCAAAATACTTCCGTAAATGGCTGAAATCCCGTACTCCTTACCGATAGAAATAATCGGCGCTACCGCGGTGAACGTACAGCCGAGCACAACGGGCAAGCCGATGCCGAAACATTTATTCCTCCATACTTGAAGCAGCGTAGCCGCCCCGCACATAAAAATGTCAATTGATACGAGATATGTCAGCTGTTCTGCGTTCAGTCCCAATGCCGCTCCTACAATTAAAGGAACAACGACGGCGCCGGCATACATGGCAAGCACATGCTGGATACCGAGGGAAAGTGTTTTGGCATAGCCGTTTTTCATGAACGGACCTCCTGTACAAATGTCACTTTTCCGTCTTCAAGCGATTGAATTCTCGCCAGTGATTCGACCCGGCATCCTTTTTTCACCAGCTCGTCTCTTCCCGGCTGAAATGACTTTTCAATGACGATTCCGATCCCGCAAACTGCTGCGCCTGCTTGTTTTACGATGGACAAAAGCCCCTCTGCCGCCTGTCCGTTCGCTAAAAAGTCGTCAATGATTAACACGCGGTCTTCTTTCGAGAGATGATTTCCGGAGATTGCAATCTGACTTTCTGTTTTTTTCGTGAAAGAATAGACGGACGCCGTCAGCAGATCATCCGTTAACGTGAGAGACTTCCTTTTTCTCGCAAAGATGACGGGAACGCCGAGTTCAAGACCGGCCATTACCGCAGGGGCAATGCCCGAAGATTCAATTGTGACGATTTTGGTTATCTCGTCTTTTTCAAAACGGCTCGCAAATTCCCGGCCGATCTGCTGCATGAGAACCGGATCAATTTGATGGTTTAAAAAAGAATCCACTTTCAGCACTTGATCAGAAAGAACGATTCCGTCTTCTGCTATTTTTCGTTTTAATGCTTCCACAATGATTACCCCCGCTTATAAAAAATAAAAAAAGCATTGCCCGCTCTCCAAAAAAAGAGCAAGCAATGCCGAATGATCTACACGTAACAGCCGAATAAAGCCGTCCCATTGCTCACTCATAGTCGGACATTTACGGTGACCGGTAGAAACTTGCGTGCCATATCCACGCGATTATATGAGTGTTCGTATGATATTAATCAAATTATAACAAGATACACTTCTTTTGCATAGTGAAATTTGAATATTTCCGAACTTTTACAAAGAATTAGTTTTCGATTATTCGTCTTTTTAGAATTTTTAGAAAAACGCCCGGTGTATGCCGGGCGTTTCGTTTATAAATATAAATTTGAATATTTGCCGTCGAGATACTCAATGAGATATTGAACGTTCAATTCTTCTCCCGTTGCATCTTTTATGATATCAAGCGGCATTTTGCGTCTTCCGTGTTGATGAACCTTTTCTGTCAGCCATTGTTTGATCGGCTCAAAGTCGCCCCGTTCTATTAATTGATCAAATTCAGGCAGATCCTCAAGCATGGTATGCTTCAGCTGTGCCGCATACATATATCCGAGCGCATAGGAAGGGAAATAGCCGAAATCGCCGCCCGCCCAATGTACGTCCTGCAAAATGCCTTTTGCGTCAGATGGCGGCGTAATGCCTAAATAATCATGATATTTTTGATTCCACAATGCCGGCAGTTCTTCCACTGTCACTTCATTGCTGAAAATCGCTTTTTCAATTTCATAACGGATAATAATATGAAGCGGATATGTCAGCTCATCGGCTTCAATTCGGATAAAGGACGGTTTCGCCTCGTTTACGGCGCGTACAAAATCCTCTCTTTTTACATTTTGAAATTGATCAGGTGAAGCCTCAACCATTTTTTCATAATAGGCGGTCCAGAATTGTTGATTTCTGCCGATAAAGTTTTCATAAAATAACGATTGGGATTCATGAATTCCCATGGATGCACCGTCAGATAAGTTCGTTCCGCTCAGCGCTTCGTCAATATTCTGCTCGTAGATCGCATGCCCGCATTCATGAATCGTTCCGAAAATCGCCGTGCGGAAATCGTTTTCGTCATATCTGGTCGTCACCCGCACATCGCCGCGGTTGATCGTCGTCATAAACGGATGAACCGTTTCGTCCAGGCGGCCGCCGTCAAACTCATACCCAAGTTCTTTTAAGAAATACAAGGAGAGATCTCTTTGTTTTTCTTTCGGAAACGTTTTCGTTATAAAGGAAGTGTCCGGTTTATTTCCGGATGCCGTCACTTTTTTGACAAGCGGAATGATCGCTTCCTTCAATTCAGAAAACAGCTGATCCAGCACCTTTACCGTAACGCCCGGTTCGAAAATATCGAGCAATGCGTTGTATGGATGATCTTCATAGCCCCAATACGAAATAAACCGCTTATTAAAATCAATCAGCTTCTCAAGGTACGGAGCAAACATAGAGAAATCAGAGGCTGCCCTTGCCTCCTCCCAAGCCGTTTCCGCTTTCGATGTCAAAATGACATATTCTCTATACTCATCTTCAGGTATTTTTTTATTATGATCATAATCTTTTTTTGCAAGTTCCGCAGCTTTCACTGTATCTTCAGAGAGCTCTTCTGCATGCGCGAGAAGGATGTCAATCAGCTCTTTCATCCGGTCGGATGTCTGGATTTGAAAAACGTCAGCCGACAGCTGCCCGATGCTTTCCGCCCGGTCATCAGAACCTTTTTTCGGGGCTCCCGTTCTTGAGTCCCAATGCATGAGCGCAATGGCTTCTTCATAGTGGGATACTCTTTTTAACAGATCAAAAAACTCTTTTTCATATGTATGTAAATCCATATCCGTTCCCCTCCCTTTTCACTATCAATTACAGGCTAATGGAACGCCGTAATAAAGTCAACTTCCCGGATTTAAAAAAGCCGCAGGATAAGATTCCTGCAGCTTTTGTTTTTATATGATTTTCGGTGTAACAGGCAAGACCTTTTTGACTTCGGCCAGGACCCGTTCACTTTCTCCGCCCGCATAAATGGATATGGTTCCGCTGTCCTGATTAGAACGGATGAGGCGGCCGATTCCCTGCCGGACTCTCAAAAGCATGTACGGCAGATCAACTTCCTCAAACGGATCTTTTTTCGCTCCGTTTCGCTTTGCGGTAAACACAGGATCATGAGGCGGATACGGCAATGCCCAAATGGTCACATTCCGGAGCGAGTCACCGGGAATGTCAAGACCTTCCCATAAGTGGACGGAACAAAGCACGGATTCTTCATCCCGCTGGAATTTTTCGACCAGACTGCTGATCTCCTCGTCACCTTCGTAGTAAATCGGATACGGCAGCTCCCACGCGGCAGCCTGTTCTTTAAATTCCTTCATGTCTTCAAAGGAAGGGAAAAGAACGAGAGTGCGTCCTTCATTCTCCTTAATGGTTTCAATCGTTTCGGCTGTTTTCTGCTCAGACGTCATGTCACCGTGAAGCGAAACAGACATTTGCTCCTCGTAATCGTACGGAGATTCAACGGTAAATGATAAAGGATCACGGATTCCGAGACTGTCAGCGATATAATCAAATGAACCGCCCTCAGAAAGAGTGGCCGATGAGAAGATATAAGGAATCTTTTTAGAAAAGACCTTTTCTCCCAAAACTTCGGCTACAGTTCTCGGCATAACGACAAACGTTGAGTCTGTATCCCGCGTTTCAAGCCAGCTGATGGCATCCTTTTGATACAGCGACAGCGAATATGCCATTTGTTCGACGTATTCTTCTACGACTGACAGCTCGTACTTATCGATCGTATACATTTCCGATTCAAATACGAGCGCCTCGCCGATTTTATCGAGCAGACGGCACAGTTCGTCAGCCGCACGCTTAACACGCTGGTCGTTTTGGATGTCCAATCGGTGAGAGCCGGCGATTTCCTTCGATTCCTCTGACAGCACATAGAAAAACTCATCGTTTGCGGCAAGGGCATCTTCAATCAGTTCGGCGAATTCCTCTCTGATGTCATTTTGAAGCAGACGCTCTAAAAACAGCTCAAGCGTCGACTGCTTCACACGATACGTTAACGCTTTTTGCGCGGCGAATTCCAGCAGATGTCCTTCATCAAACACGACGGCGCTGTGATCCGGCAAAAGCGGCAGCTGCCCTTCCCTTTTGCGTGATTCTTCCGTCCATACATGCTCCATGTAGAAATCATGGGAGCAAACAATCAGATCCGTTGATTTTCTGTAATGATCTCTTGAAAGTGTTAAACCGCATCTATGTCTCATATCACATGTTAAACAATCTTGGAAGGAATCATAGCTGACGCCTGCCCACTCTTCATTTGTCAAATCAGCGTACTGTTTGCGGTCGCCGTACGGATAAAAGCGCTGCATCGCTTGTGATTCGTGTACGAATGAAGGCAGCGACTCATAAAGATCCAGCCACTTTTCATCATCAGAACGCTGCATCGTTTTCTCAAGCTTTTTCAGACACAGATACTGCTCATGGGATTTGGACAGCCGTGTATCAATCTGCAGATCCAAATGTTCTGTCAGCTTGGAAATGTCGCCTTCTTTTTTGACAAGCTGTTCAATTAACGTTTCATCGGCGCATGCGATAATGGCCGGTTTACCCGTATATCTGGCATAGCTGATGGCAAACAGCAGATACACCAGCGTTTTCCCCGTACCGACTCCTGCCTCAGCGAACATGACCTTTTTCTCTTTAAATGCCCGTTCAAGCTGAAACGCCATAAATACCTGCTCATCCCGAAGGTCAAAGCCTTTCTCGGGAAGGATATCGTAAAACACGTCACCAATCCAATTGTTCAATTCTTCGTAAAAATTCTTTTCTTTTGTTAAAGCAAAAGGCAAACGTGATGTTGTCACCCAACTCCAACCCCTAACTATTCGGCATTCAGACCATCTATAATATCATTTAACCCTTTTCAATACAACAAAAAAACTTGGCCACGCCAAGTTTTTGTCATTACTCATTTCCGGTTAATGATATGTGTACATAGGAACGGATGGTCTGTTGAATGTGTATGTTTTACCGCATTTTCAAGTTCTTCCTGTGCGTGTGTCATGGCGGAAGGACCGAACTCCGCTCCGGCTTCCTCCAGCCGGAAAGCAGTTGCGTCTAACGCCTTTTGTATTTTACTGAAGTGCTCGCTGTTCAGCATAAAATAAGATCACCTCTCAAATAGAAATAATCATCATTCTATGCCGATGCTTCACTTTCTATACATGCCATCCTGAATGATCCGCACCTGACCTGCACAAACTACAACAGATATTCGATCGAATATCCATCTTCACAAAATTATTCTATCCGGGAGTGATGGTTACATGAGTTATAAAGATCGATTAGATCAGCATTCTGAATTGTTTCATCACAATTGGACGCGGCCGAAACGCTCTAAATCGCAGGTGAACGGCCACACCGAAATGTCCCAGACCAACATTATTTTACGGAGCAACGCAAAAGCGCACCGCTGGTAATGGCAGAATAAAACGTAAAGATGCCGGAGAAGACGCTGTTTCAGGCGTCTTCTCTTTGTTGCGGCTTTTTCCGCTGCGGCCGCACTTTAGCCCAGTACTGATAATAATCCGTTTTGATAAAACCGTTAAAGAGCTTCCGTTTTTTTGTTGCTTTTCTTCCGTAGACCTCTTCAAATTGTTCATTTGACGTTAACATGTAGACAGACCATGTATCAAGAGATTCAAATGCCCGGCCCATTTCTTTATACATCTGCTCGACTTCCTTTTTTTCGCCGAGCCGTTCGCCGTACGGAGGGTTTCCGACGATAACGCCGAATTCGAGTTTCGTCGTAAAATCCTGCACTCGCATCTGCTTGCATTCGATCAGGTCCCCAAGTCCCGCTTCTTCTGCGTTTTCTTTGGCGATGTTTACCATCCGGTGATCCACGTCACTGGCAAAAATCTGCAGCGGCTGATCATAGTTCGCCTTTTCTTCCACTTCAAGGCGCGCCTTGTCCCACAGTTCTTTTCCGATCCATTCCCAGCCTTCTGAAGCAAAATCACGGTTAAAACCCGGAGCAATGTTTTGCCCGATTAAAGCGGCTTCGATGGCGATCGTGCCGGAACCGCAGAACGGATCGACGAACGGACGGTCAGGCGTCCAGTTGGTTAACAGAATTAACGCGGCAGCGAGCGTTTCTTTAATCGGAGCTCCGCCCTGATCAACCCTGTATCCCCGTTTGTGAAGGCCTGTTCCTGATGAATCCAGCGTAAGCACCGCTTTATCTTTTAAAAGGGAAATCTCCACCTTATACTCGGGTCCCGTTTCTTCAATCCATTCATTTTGTTTTCCTGATTGAAGTTTCAGCTTTTCCGCTATCGCCTTTTTGACGATCCGCTGGCAGTCGGGCACACTGGCAAGCACTGATTTCACGGACTTTCCGATAACGGGGAACTTTGCGTTTTCGGGAATGTACGCGCGCCAGTCAATCGCTTTTGTTTTTTCAAACAGCTCATCAAACGTTTTTGCCTGAAACTCGGCGACCTGTACTTTAATGCGGTCAGCCGTCCGCAGCCATAAGTTAGCGCGGCAGATCGCAAGCGCATCTCCTTCAAAAATGACTTTTCCGTTGTCTACTTTGCATTCATAACCTAAATCACGCACTTCTTTGGCGACGATCGCTTCAATTCCCATCGGCGCCGTCGCTATTAGTGTGTACTTCTTCATCGTATCACCCTGTCTCTTTTAAGCTTTCGTTTCATTCAAGATAAAAGCTCCCCTTTAAAGGAGAGCTCTAATTTGTCATATCAATAATGTTTAACGTTCTGTAAGCCATGTTTTGTTCCGTCGTACTGCAATCGGCTCATCACCTCGTACTCAGGCGGCAATCATCTATCTACAGAAAGTATTCTGTCCTTCTATCTGTTCAGTTCCTTCAAGAAGGTTCCCCTACCAAAATTTGGGTTTCTCGCTCGAGGGGTTTACCGCGTTCCACTCTCACCATTTCTGATGAGACTTCGTCACTGTGGCACTTTCAAGGATACTCAGCCATATCCGGAGACGTAGGCTTTTTTCCTGCCGTCAGCCTATGAAGGCTGCCCTAGCTTATTTCTTCGCTAGGCACGAACACTACGGGCATCTCAGCACCGTGCGAGCATGGACTTTCCTCTACAGATTCAAAGATCTGCAGCGATTACCCGAACGTTAAGAACACTTGTTCATTATAAAGCAACTTGTCTCATTTGACAAGTGCATCTGCCTTATTCGTCATAAAGTTTGCTGCCGAATACATGTTTCTCAAGGTTGGACAGCCTTTTCAGAATGTCAAAGTTGGTCGTATTGGACTGCACTGGCTGTTTTTTGCTTGCTTCTTCAAGCTGTTTTTTCAGCTGCAGATTTTCCTGCTGCAGTTCTTCAATTTCTTGATGAAAGGTTTCATAATCCTTAATAATCATATCTAAAAATTTGTCAACGTCTTCTTGTCTGTAACCTCTAACGCCTGTTTTAAATTCTTTTTCCAAAATGTCTTTCGCAGAAAGCTTTACTTTATCAGCAAGCATCTTTTTCACCTCATATCGTGAATCATCATGTTATATTTTATTCAGAAACACGTCCCGTTGTCAAATATTCTCTGACGTGTTATGTAAAGAAATCTTCTTCTTCAACGGCGGCACGGAGATCATCCATCGTAATCGAATAAATCGGATATCCGTCGGTTTCACGGCGTTTTTCTGCCTGCTGCAGCATATATTTCGGCGACCCTTCCACCTCCGGATCATATAAAAGCAAAAGCGCATCTGACTTTTCAATAAAGAACGCGTTTTTCTGCCGGAATTGGAGAGGACTTTCGTACGGCCGATGCGTCAGGCTCTCCTCATAATCTGCCTGAGCAAGCACCGCTTCATACATTTCTTTATTCGGCTCCTTCCACTTTTCCTCCTGGCCGTAGAAAGGCGTGATAACGGCAACCTTTAATTCCGGATACTCTTCTCTGAGATCATACGCCGTTTCTGCCGCCCAAAGCTCAGTCCCCAGCTGTCCGGATATGAGAATCCATTCCAAGCCTTCGTCAATAAAGCTTCTGAGTCTGGTTTCTATCGCCTTTTTTATATAAACAAGCGCCCGGTCATCCTGTTTAAAAATCCCGAGTTCAAACGGCTTGTACCCCGTTACGGCTAATACTTTCAATTGATCACCTGCTTAAAAAATGGGGCTCCCCATCGGGCCCCATTTTGATTTGCTGATATCCTAACCGATCTTGCTTAAGCATTCAATACTAATGATCGCAGCAAGGGCTTCCGCACTGAAAATGCTGGTGAGTTGTCGGGTCAACATTTGAAAAAGTGTGCGGATAGTAATGAACGTGCTCAAAGTTGTGGTGATTTACGTTAGTTGTATGTTGCGGATGAATATGCGGCACAACCGTGTTAGAAAAGCAATGGTGTTCACAGCAATGAGTCGGATGGACAATCGGCGGCATCACGTTTGGTCTGCAACAATGATGATGAAACATGCTAAATCCCCTCTCCATTAACTTTTATTACACTGTTAGGTTATGAAGAAAAGAGGGTGCATGTTCTAATTCAATCACCCAATTTAAAAGTGCGTCAGCAAGCTGTCTTTAAAATTCGAAAATACAAACGCAATCAAAAAAACCACGACAAAGAACAAGTAAAAAACACCTTTATACATACCAACTCTCCCCTATAAATAACTAACGCTATTTTACAAGATGCGGCACCATTCTACAACAAAATCGATGCGGATTCAGAAAAAAATATTTTTGGCGAAACAGCTCGGCTTTTGCGCTTTCCCGGGCAATATTTTAAGAGGAATATTTCCTCTTGAGCCGGGCAATTCTTACATGGAGCTTCTCGGCTTCTTTTTCCGATATTTCCCCGTCTTCTGCCGCCTGCTGTGCGGCCTGCAGAGCTTTTTTGTAATCTTTTGCATGATGCTCAAAATAGATCGCCAGCTCAACCGCTGATTGGTGTCTGCATGTGTGAAGATCAGAGCCCGTCAGTTTCTCCCAAAGGGGCACGGCGTCTTGCCTGCGGTTTTGTTTTTTATAAAGCATCGCTAAGTCAAAAAGGGCCCGATCCGAATCTTCAAAGGCTTTGCCTTGCAGCGCTTCCAGCTGCGAAACGGCGCGATCGGTTTCTTTATGAGCGATAAACCATTTCGCCATGGCGTATGCTTCCTGACGTTCTGACGTCTGATCAGAAGATGCAAAAATCTTTTTTGACATATGGATGTAAAGAACGATGAGGGAAAGCACATCTTGTTCATTATGCGAGAGCACTCCCTTTAAAAGAGCCGGGTCCTCCGCCTTTAAAAATTGAAAATACAGCATCGGCGCCAAATACCCAGGGGTGTCTTCGTCCCTTTTAAAAGCAAGCTCTTCATTTTCAACCGCCGAAAGCGATACACGCTCTAACTTATGTTTCCAAAGCCGTCTCGCCCCGTGCAGAAGATCAAAGTGCCCGAAGTCAGGAAGTTTCGGAAGCCTGTCCCGCAGCAATGTATGCCTGGTTTTTACCTGCGGCCAGTCAAAGGCTTTTCCGTTATACGTAACAAGGGACGTAATGTCAACCTCACTTAAAAAGCTTTTGTAAAGAGCCGTCTCGTTTCCCGGTTTAGGGAGCAGATGCTGTTTAACCGCGACACGGTCTTCATATACTCTTGCATGGCCGAGCAAAAAGATCATATTGCCTGCCCCGCCGCCGAGGCCGGTCGTTTCAGTATCAAAGAAGAACAGCTGGCTTTTTTCGTATCCTTCTGCTGATAAAGTATGTGTCAAACCGCCTTTATTCCATAATGCCATGACGTCATCAAGTTCACTGAAGCTGTACCGTCCGTGGCGGTGCGAAAGCGGATAGACGGTTTCGCGGATAAGACAGTATTCATCCTCAAAAAAGAAAGGCTTCACTCCGAATGCCTCCCATTCTTCTCTAAACGGGACTTGAATATCCGGGATCGAAAGTTGTGAAGCTGCCGGCTTTTTTTCAGCTTCGGGCACATTCAGGTGGTTTTTCATCCGCTTTAATTTATTTTTCAAGGACATCTTTCGTCCCCCTTTTCTTTTACACGTAATTCAAGAGCTTGAGTATCGCTTTCTTTGCATCTATTCCTTCTATTTCGGAGCCGATGCAGGAAGGACATCCGTCTTGACATGGACATTGTCTGATCAGGCGCTCAGCCCCTTCATTGATTTCATCAAATCGCTTATATACTTCATCGGCAAGTCCGATTCCGCCCGGATAATGATCATACAGAAAGATTGTCGGAAGTCCCGTATGTGCGGCTTTGATTTGCGGCACGACATGCACGTCATTTCGGTCGCACATGACGTATACAGGCACGATATGCTGCAGGACGTGGGCAATGCCTAAAAGCAGCTGTTCAAGCGTTTTTTCGCCGATTTCCGAATCCGTTTCTTTTAATTCAAGCCAGGCTGCACTGGTATGCAGTTCTTCTTCAGGAAGATGAATCGGTCCTGATCCTATATTTTCAAATGTCGTCATTTTAATTTTTTTAAATATTGTCGGAAGTGCGTTCACGGTGACGTCGCCGAAATGTAAGGCCGTTTTCTTTCTGCTGTCCGTTCTGTCAATGTCCAGCACTTTCAGCTGCACCGCTAAATTGGCATCTGTATAATATTCGACATCGACCTTTCGCACGTACGCTTTTTTATGATCCCAATCAAGCTTTTCAACCTGATACTGCACCCCTTCATGAAGATAAATCGCTTCATCATGAAGAAGCGTCATCGCGCTGAAGCGGTCCATTTCTCCGATGATTTTTACATCAGCCGTCTCTGACCGGTCAACGATGACCACGTTTTCCTGGGACGCCGAACGGAGACTGATGTTGGAGGCGGGAAAAGATTCGCTCGCCCAGTGATAGCGTTCGCGGTTTTCGTGAAGCACCCCTTCTTCCTCTAAATACTCGAGAATGTCCCTCGCATCATTTTCTCCGAATGTTTCATCGGCTCTGAAAGGCAGCTCATATGCGGCGCATTTCAGGTGGTCGACCAATATAATGAGATTATCGGGATTAATCCTTGCAGATTCAGGCGAGCGTTTAAAGAAATAATCAGGATGGCGCACAATATATTGGTCAATCGGATCAGAGTTCGCCACCATCACGATAAGCGCCTCTCCCTGCCGCCGTCCGGCCCGGCCCGCCTGCTGCCATGCGCTCGCGACACTGCCCGGGTACCCCGTCATCACGCAGACCTGAAGCTGGCCGATATCAACGCCGAGCTCCAGCGCGTTTGTGCTGACAACGCCGAGAATGCTGCCGTCTCTTAACCCCCGCTCTATTTCTCTTCTTTCTTTCGGTAGATATCCGCCGCGATAGCCTCTGACAGACTTCGCGCCGATTTCTTTTTTTACGATCTCCTGAATGTGGCTTAAAATAATTTCAACCCGGACACGGCTTCTGGCAAAAACAATCGTCTGGATCTTATTTTTTAAAAAAGTTTTGGCAAGTTCGTTCACTTCCGCGGTGGCGCTTTTTCGAATATGCAGCGGTTTATTTACAATCGGAGGATTGTAAAAAGCAAAGTGCTTTCTTCCGGCCGGGGCACCGTTGTCGTCAATCAGGCGCACAGATTTCCCCGTCAGCTGCTCCGCCAACTCCCTCGGATTGGCGATTGTGGCGGATGTACAGATAAATGACGGCGTGCTTCCGTAAAAAGCGCAGATTCTCATTAAACGGCGGATGACGTTCGCCACATGGCTGCCGAATACGCCGCGGTACGTATGTAATTCATCAATGACGATATATTTCAGGTTTTCAAACAGACTCACCCATTTTGTATGGTGGGGAAGAATGGCTGAATGAAGCATATCGGGATTTGTGATCACAATATGCCCTGCCTTTCTGACTTTCTGCCTGATGGCCGGAGACGTATCTCCGTCATAGGTGAAGCTTTTAATGTCCATGCCCGTCTCGTCTATGATTTCATTCAGCTCGCTTTTTTGATCCTGCGCGAGCGCCTTTGTCGGAAATAAATAAAGCGCGCGGCTTGAGGCATCTTCCGCGATAGACTGAAGAACCGGAAGATTATAGCACAGTGTTTTTCCGGAGGCCGTCGGTGTGACGGCGACAATGCTTTCTCCATTTTGAACCGTCTGAAAAGCGGAGTATTGATGTGTAAAAAGCCGCTCGATCCCCCTCTTTTCGAGAGCAGCCCGAATTTTCGGATCTACTTGCTCCGGCATCGGCATGGTTTTCGCCTCCCGCGGTTCCTCTTCATGCCAATGCACAATATTTTCATGATTTTTTAATTCCTGAATCAGTTCGCTCAGTGATTTTTTCTTCATCGTTCACACCTCTTTATGAGGTACAGTTTACCGAATATTTGTTTGCCTGGCTAGATGAAAATCCTGCACAAGAAAAAAAGCAGGGAATCAGCCCCTGCCTACTTCATTTTTATCGTAAATAGCTCTGTTTGTCCTTTTTTCGCTTCATTTGCGCCTGCAAATTGCAAAGGTTCTGCGGCATCGCCATTCATAATCACCATAGGGATGACGGTGCTGCTTGCTTTTTCTTTTATTAAATCCAGCCGGCACGTTAAAAGCAGATCGCCTGTTTTCACTTTGTCTCCTTCTTTTACATGCGCTTCAAAGCCTTCGCCGTTCATATTGACGGTATCCAAACCGACATGTATCAAAAGTTCCGCTCCGGAAAGGGTGCGGATGCCGACAGCATGTTTTGTATGGAACAGCTGAATCACTTCTCCCTCAACCGGTGAAACAATGTCTCCGTTTGCAGGCTCGACGGCGATCCCGTCCCCCATCATTTTTTGTGAAAATACGGGATCCGGCACTGAAGCCAAATCCATCACCGCTCCGTCAGCCGGAGAAAAAATCACTTCCTCGGCCGGCTTTTTCCGGCTGTCTCCCAATCCGAATAATTTTTTCAGCAATGTGTTGTGCTCCCCTTCCTAAATGTGAATCCGTTACCAGTTTATTCTCCACTATTTAACCATACTTTCTTTTTTCCTTCAATTCTTAACCATACGGCATAACATCGCATAGTCTGTTTGTAAAAAGGCGGTGGTCATATGGATCAATCACAAAACGATAAACTTGATCCGCAAAGAAATGAGGACATCATCAGCCATGCGATGGACCAATTTTTTCACTCAGGTCCCTTCGCAGAATTGATGCAGGGTTTTCAGCACCTTGTCAATTCGGCTTTTACTGAAGCGCAAGTGACGATTGACGTCAGAGAAGAGCCGACGGGCCTCGCGGTTGATATCGGCGTTCCCGAGACGTTCCGTGACGGGGATATGCTGGTGGAAACGAAAGGGTGCTACCTTCACGTTACAATCCGCTACGATCATAAACAGGCTCATTCATCCCATGTGTCTTCAAGCATGACAAGAACCGTTGTCCTCCCGTATAAGGTAAATGAAGAAGATATGGAAACATCCTGGAATGAACAGACGCTTACCCTCTTTTTCCCAAAAAAATAAGCATGAATGATGAATATCATTCATGCTTTTTATTTGAAGATACTGGTGAAGCCTTTCACCAGCGATCCGACCTGATTTACGGCGCTTACCATCTGCCCCGTTGTATCCATCATTTTATTAAAGTCAAACTGTCCGTTCGTTTTTTTAAACTGGGAGAGTATGCCTGAGAATTGGGAAGACTGCTGCTGATTCGGTCTGGGAACGGGGTAAGGATTCACAAACTCCGGCTGACCCCCGGGCATGCCTGCCTGAGGAGGAGCGGGAGCATACGGCGGCTGCATATGACCGTATTCCTGATTCGGATAAAATTGCTGCGGGTACTGCCCTTGCTGATGATATGGCGGCTGCTGCAATGGCTGTATCTGCTGCGGATACGGCGGCTGTAATGGCTGTATCTGCTGCGGGTAGAAATATCCCGCCGGCTGCTGGTACATATTTTGATATGGCTGCGCTCTCCATTGCATATGACATTCCCCCTTGTCTCTCACTAAGTTTCTGCTATATATGTATGAATTCCGCCTTGGTTATGTGCTTTCGGTGATTCTGATCTTTGTCAAATGCTGTCGAAAGTCTTAATTTTTTAAAAACAGAAAAAAGTCGAATCGTTATGTTAACATAATCTCAACATACATGAGAGGGGATGCACCATTATGAACGTATCATACTTAAGAAAGCGTTTTGCTGAAGTGAAAAAATATGAAACAGATTGTGCTGATAAACTGATGGACTTTGCAAAATTTCTCTATATTCAAGGCCATCTCACCGCAACCGAATTTCGAAACAGTATGAAGGTTCTCGAAGCAAGTGGAGCAGAAAACCCGGCGTATGAATAACATACCCGACCCCTTTATATAAAAGAAGGCAGCCGTTTTCAGCTGCCTTCTTTTTCAATTTCATCCCTTAATATACGAAGCGTATATAAAACAGATTCAGTTAAATCCCTGTATCTTTTTTTATGAATATGATGAACATATGATTGGAGCATCAGCTCCCCGAAATTTTCTGTAACGGCCTGAATTTGTGCATGATGAACGTATTTCGGACGGTTTTCCTGAATAAACGCAAGCGCTGCTCCTGTCCAAAGCGCGCAAAGCCGGTCTCTTTTTTCAACATCGGGTTTAATCGTCTCAAAAAAATCATATGAACGGCCTGACTCTTTTCCATCCTGATACCTTTTTTCGGCTTCCAGAACCACCTCTATCATTTGTTCTGTCAGCTCCAATAACGACTGTGTCTGCAAACGGACTCACCTCAGTACATATGGTACCAAAGTTTTTGCACAAAATCAGCTTATCCGACAGGCTCTCGGCAAATCCTTTTTACGCCGGTCAGTCAAAAACAGGTCATCAATACAAACATGAAGCTCCCGCGCCTCTTCCTCAAGACGGGAAAGTTTCTCCTGCCTGATTTCTTCTGCTTCCGCCTGACAGGATCTGACTGCTTGGGTAAGCGTTTTTTCAGCAGCAGAAATCCGGATTTCAATATCAGAAAGCAGACGGAGAATATCAGCCTTGCTCGTGTAAACAGACATTCATGTTCCTCCCTTTTATCACTTGCGTCTCTTTCAAATATAATTCTCGTTTTCATACCGCTCTCCTCTGCACATGACAAAACTAGAAGCAGTTCGGCAAACAAACCGAGATTATCCTAAAAGGCGTGCCTTTCGACAAAAAAGTGCCGCAAACTTTGTATGAACCGGCACGTTAATGCAAACGATACAGTTGAGGAGGTGCCGTATGAAAACGAGACCGAAAAATGCAGGTAAACAGCAAAAAACCGAAGCAAAAACAACTGATACGCTTGATAAAAAATTAGGCGGCCCAAACCGCCCTTCCACGTAACACACCAGCAGCCCGAAACCCCATCGAACGGTTTCGGGCTTTTTCATTTCTTCAGCCACTCTTTAACCGCGAAGAGCGCATGGAGCTCCCGTCTTTTCTGGAAGTACCAGTCCGTCAGTTCAAGCTGTTTCGGCATTTTCTCCTGTAAGAAAGCCCCTTTTCTTAACCTTTTTTGAAACCAATCCGCCCTTTCGCCGTCTAATGAGTGGGCAACAATGGGATAGGTTGTCCTCAGCATGGGTGATGTTCTTTTTTTGATGCCGATCATTTTCTCCATATCAAAGCGTGAACCGGTATGAGGAACGGTATCAAGAAAACGGTAAAAAGAAGCGTGAAGATCAGGGCTGAACAGAAGGCGGGCCAGCTGTTTTCCGAGCGTAATTCTCTCTTCGGTTTTTGAAAACCGTTTGACGGAAATTCCGTATAAATGTCCGTCAAATGAAGGGAATATCACCGTATTAAAGTGAAACCAATCACTTAAATAAAAAGGAATCGTGCCAAAAACATTCTTTTTAAACGAAGGATTTTGTATAATAGGTGCTTGGATAGTGTTTTGTTCATTTATAATAAGAGCATACATGAGCCGTTCCGTATCTCCGTCACGCCAAAAGCGGAACCATTCTTCCTGCATAAAAGCCGAGACGCGGAAATGAGGAAGATGACGGAAAAGAGGTTCGCCGATTTGTTTTGACCACTGGTAGACCAGAAGCTGAGGATAGGCATCAGAAAAAATCAGCCAATTCGCCCTTTCATACGAAAGGAAAAACCAGTTTTTCTGACTGCTGTCAAGGCCCTCCTGATAAAGGACGCCTCTTAAATCAGTCATCGACCAGCCCGCATTGCGGGACACAAAGGATGCCAAAAGCGGCCACTTGATCTCAGGATGGCGGTCATAATATGCTTTATAGGCATTCGTCCGGGAAATATTATCGGCATTTTTTATTTTCGTCTCTTTTTCGATCAGGCGAAGAATGGCGGTTACGGTCTGTCGTTTATGCACGTTCATTCACTTCCGTCACTATTAGTTTGATAAGGAGGATGGAAAAAGTGATTCGGTACCCGAATGGAAAAACTTTTCAGCCGAACAAAACGGTTTCATCCCAAAACAGCCAGAAACGGTCTCATTCATACAGTAATCGCGGCATGACCCTCGAAGACGACCTGAATGAAACGAATAAGTATTATCTGGCTAACCAAATTGCTGTCATTCACAAAAAGCCGACACCCGTCCAGATTGTAAACGTCCACTATCCGAAAAGAAGCGCCGCAGTCATTAAGGAAGCTTATTTTAAACAGTCTTCAACAACTGACTACAACGGCATTTATAAAGGACGCTACATTGATTTCGAGGCAAAAGAAACAAAAAACAAAACGGCATTTCCCCTGCAGAATTTTCATGATCATCAGATTGAGCATATGAAGCAGGTGGTCAGGCAAGACGGCATTTGTTTTGTTATTATATCCGCTTTCGGAAAGGTTTATTTCCTCGAAGCCGACAAGCTGTTTGTCTTTTGGGAGAGAAAGGAGAAGAACGGCAGAAAATCAATTCGCAAAGACGAATTAGAAGATGCTTCCTTTCCGATTTCCCTTGGATACTCACCGAGAATTGATTATATTAGTATTATTGAACAGCTTTATTTTTCGCAGGAACAGTAGACTGAGCGAAAGGTTGATAAACGAAAGGTTGAGATGTTATGTCAGATCAATTTACGAGCCGTGAAGAACGCCGTAAGGCAAGGCAGACGAAAAGCACTAAGCCCTCTTCACCGAAAAAAGGCAAGAAACAGCGTAAAGGCGGTTTATTCAAAAAGATTGTGCTGTCCTTGGTTATTCTGTTTGTCCTTGGCATAGTCGGCGGAGCGGCGGCATTTGCCGTTTTGGTTTCCGGCGCGCCGTCTTTGGACGAAGCCAAGCTGAAAACGCCTTACTCTTCAACGATTTACGATAAAAACGGAAAAGAAATCGCGGAAGTGGGCGGTGAAAAACGAACCTACGTCCCGATTAAGGATATACCCGATGTTGTGAAAGAAGCATTTATCGCAACTGAAGACGCCCGTTTTTATAAGCACCACGGTATAGACCCGATCCGGATCGGAGGCGCCTTGGTCGCCAACTTTACGGATGGGTTCGGTTCAGAGGGAGGAAGCACAATCACCCAGCAGGTTGTGAAAAACTCGCTTTTGACCCATCAGAAAACGATTAAACGGAAAGCACAGGAAGTGTGGCTTTCACTGCAGCTGGAACGCCATTATTCTAAAGATGAAATCTTAGAAATGTATTTAAACAGAATTTATTTCTCACCGCGCGCCTACGGCGTCGGAAAAGCGGCTGAAGAATTCTTCGGCGTAAAAGACTTGAGCAAGCTTACGGTTGAACAGGCGGCAACGCTTGCCGGAATGCCGCAAAGCCCGACCGGATATAACCCGGTTAAAAACCCGAAGGCTTCCGAAAAACGACGAAACATCGTTCTCAGCTTAATGGAAAAACAAGGATTCATTTCAAATGCTGAATACCAAAAAGCGAAGAAAGTGTCCATGAAAGATGAAGGCGTCGTCAGCCAAAAGGAATACGATAAAAAGGACACAAATAAATACAGCGCTTTTGTCGAAGAAGTTATGAAAGAAATTGAGACAAAAGAAAAGAAAGACGTCGATATTTCAACTGACGGACTGAAAATTTATACGACTCTTGATACGAAAGCACAAGATTATCTTGATCAATTGATGAACGGCGACACAGCCGGCTTTACCGAAGGCATGCAGGGCGGCGTCACGCTCCTTGATACGACAAACGGAGAAATCCGCGCCATCGGAGCAGGACGGAACAGAACTACCGGGGGATTCAATTATGCAACACAAGGTAAAACCCAGCCCGGTTCAACGATAAAACCGATTCTTGATTACGGCCCGGTCATTGAAAATAAAAAATGGTCGACTTACGAGCAGATTGACGATTCAGCTTATACGTACTCTGACGGCACACCGATTCATGATTGGGACAATAAATACAGAGGACAGATATCTATGCGAGAGGCCCTCGCAGACTCACGTAATATCCCTGCTTTAAAAGCATTCCAAGCAGTTGGAAAGGATAATGCCGTGGACTTTGCAAACGACCTGGGATTAGGTTTAAACAAAGATCAAGTATATGAACCCTACTCTATCGGGGGATTTGGTGAGGGTAACCGCGGTGTATCTACTATGACCATGGCAGGCGCCTACAGTGCGTTCGGAAATAACGGAACGTACAACGAACCGCACGCGGTCACATCGATTGAATTTAATGACGGCACTAAGCTTGATTTAACACCGAAACCGAAAAGTGCTATGAGCGACTACACAGCGTTTATGATTACCGATATGCTCAAATCAGCTGTCGAATCAGGAACAGGTAAACTGGCTCAGGTGCCGAACGTGGAAGTCGCCGGTAAAACGGGTACGACCAACTTTACTAAAGAGGACATTCAAAAATATAACATTGCCCCAGGCGGAGTTCCAGACTCCTGGTTTGTCGGATACACCCCACAATATACTGCGGCGGTTTGGACTGGTGTAGAATCTGGCAACAAAGCAGGCAAGAAATCACTGTCTTCTGCAGACCAGCAAGTCGCAAAACGTATTTTCCAAAAGCTGATCTCATACGTTGATGACGGTAAAGGAAGCTTCAAGCAGCCTGACAGCGTCGTAAAAGAAACAGTTGAGAAAGGCTCGAATCCTGCCGCTTTAGCCGGACCGAACACGCCGGATGATAAAAAAGTGACGGAGTACTTCGTGAAAGGGACGCAGCCAACTGCCGTTTCTAAAACGTACACGAAAGAAAAAGCCGATAAACCGACAGGATTGCAAGTGAAATACGACAAAGATAAAAAATCATTAACCTTAAGCTGGAATTATGACGGTGATGCAACATTCAATGTCAAACAATCCGTTGACGGCGGAAGCTACAGTGACATTCAAAACAGTTCGGCAAAAGAAGCCGTCGTCTCAGATGTCACCCCAGGCTCCACATACAGCTTCCAGGTGACAGCGGAAAACGATGACGGAAAAAGCGATACGGCATCAGCATCTTTCAAAGTCCCGAAAGAGGAAGAAGACGATGCGGATAAAGATAAAGCGACTGACGATGAACAGAAGACTGATGAAGATAAAGATAAGGACAAGACGCAAACCGATGATTCAAACAAAGATGACAATCAGACAGATACGTCTGACGGATCGGATCAAACACCAACTGATGACCCGGATAAAAATCAGGATCAATCCGATAAGGATCAAACAGATAACAACAATCAGAATCAGCCCGGCAACGGGACCGATAACAACGGACAGCAAGATAACGGCTCTGATAATGATTCCGATTCCGGTTCAGACGGCTCAAATAAACCTGACAGCGGTCAAACGGACAAAAACCAAGACTCATCTTCAAATATCAACGGGCAGTCCAATTCGTCAACCATCCAGTCAAATCCCGCTCATTAGCGGACGAAATCCTTCACCTCAAACAGGTGAAGGATTTTTTTCATACAAAAAAACCTCCTTATAAGAAAAGGAGGTTTTTAACATTTGTTCATGGCTTCATATTTATGATATTGTTTCTTCATCTCCGTCATCAATTCATCAAGCTGAATAAACGAGTGATATTGAGTCGGTTTTGTTAAAATAAACGCCATTCGCTCCGCCCAATTGATCGGTTCCGCGGGAAAATGCTTTGTTTCAAGCACAGTCCAGTCGAGTGATGTGACCCGCTCCCCTGCCGTCCAATGAAAAGCGGCAATCAGACAGGCAATTCCCTTCAGCATGTCATTTTGATCACATCTCGATTTTCTTGTTTGAAAAACGGGAAGCAGCGTTTCTTTCGTTTCATTCCAAATCTGAAACAGAAACGGGACATATTCGCCCCTTTCCCTCCATGGCTGCACTGTTGGCTGACCGCTGAAATCCATATACAGCGGATGGCGGCGCAGCGCCGCTTTGATCTCGAAGCTTTCCAAGTCCGTAAGGCTGCGCAGGTATGTTTCATAGCCTGCCAGAATGTCAATCGCCGTCACCGTTTCACCAGCCCTTTTTTGTCACGCTTCTGCCCTTCTCTGCATAGCGGAAGCAAAGGACATTCCGCACAGCGGGGAGATTGCGCTTTACAGTGATACCGGCCGAAAAATATTAATCTGTGATGCGTAACAGACCAATCCTCTTTCGGCACTTTTTTCATTAATGTTTTCTCTACTTCCAAAACAGAGTCCTTCCAGCGGCAGATGCCGAGCCGTTTAGAGACCCGCTCCACATGAGTGTCTACTGCGATCGCAGGTACGCCGAAAGCAACAGACACGACCACATTTGCCGTTTTCCGTCCGACACCCGGCAGCTTCACAAGCTCATCCCGGTCTTTCGGCACTTCTCCGCCGTACTCTTCGATGATCATTTTGCTCAGCTTTTGAATATTTTTGGCTTTATTACGGTACAGACCGATTGATTTAATATCCTGCTGGAGTTCTTCCAGCGATACGGCAAGATAATCTTCGGGCCGTTTATATTTTTGAAATAGCGTTTTTGTCACTCTGTTGACGAGAGCGTCCGTACATTGCGCGGATAATGCGACTGCCACAACCAATTCGAAAGGATTTGAATGGACAAGTTCACATTCTGCGTGCGGAAACATATCGCCGATTTTTTCAAGACAATATTCAATCTGCTTTAAATTTAACACGTTTCTCCCCTTCTCATGTTATTGTTCCAGCCAATTGTAAAAAGGCACCTGCCTCGTATACTCTTTTTGCGGATCATTCTGTTTCGTTTGAACACGCCGGAATTTTTGGCTGTGCGCCTTCGCCTGCTCAACCGTTTTGAAGCCGTTCTTTTTCCATTCAAATAAAATCCGGTCAATATAGCGAAAACTGAGTTTCCCCGATAAAACGGCTTCTTTTAAGGCGTGTTTAATCATAATCGCATCATGCTGATCCTGATCCTGCCATATGGCCAGCGTCTCGCATTCAAGCGGCGACAGCGGTCTTCCGAACTCTTCTTCAAAGATGGTATACAGGCTTTTTTGTTCTCTTTCTGACGTTCTTTCCTGCGTTTCATTTTGAGAATGCTGCATGTAATCATACAGCTTCGCCCATAACGGCTGCAGAGAATATTTTTCAAACTTTATGCCGTTATGGTCTTCACATTCTTCAATAAACAGAAAACCTTTTTGAATAAACATTCGCAGGCAGCTTGTACATTCTTCAGCAGAGATGGACATGCCTGATTGAAGTTCAAACGGCGTCGGAAAATAAGAGCCCTTTTCCAAATGCATTTTAATCTTCAAAAGCAGGATCAATTCGGTTTCATTCAGCCCGAGCTGCCGGTAATGTGTCAGCAGCAGGTTGGGAATGCTTGAAATGCCGAGTTCCTGCATATCTATAAATTGCTGTTTTTTCATCCTTACACCTCTTACTGTAAAAGGTTATCTCCGGGAGCTTTCCCCTTTACTTAGAAAAAGTCTCCCTTGCAGGAGACTTCGTTTTTCATAACTATTACGGATACAGACGGTTCAGAAGTCTCGGGAACGGAATCGTTTCACGCACGTGAGGCGCTCCGCTGATCCAAGCCACTGTCCGCTCAAGTCCGAGGCCGAAGCCGGAGTGCGGAACAGAACCGTATTGTCTGAGTTCAGCATACCATTTGTAAGCATCTGAATCCAGACCGTGTTCTTTTAATCTTTCTTCCAATAAATCCATATCATGAACGCGTTCTGAACCGCCGATGATTTCCCCGTAGCCTTCCGGAGCGATTAAGTCGGCACATAACACGACATCGTCACGATCTTTGGCAGGCTGCATATAAAACGGTTTTAATGACGTCGGGTAATGAGTGATAAACACCGGTTTGTCATAGCTTTCTGCGATCGCTGTTTCATGCGGCGCACCGAAGTCATCTCCCCACTCAATATCGTCAAAGCCTTTTTCTTTCAGGAATTCAATCGCTTTATCGTACGTAATGCGCGGGAATGGCGCTTTGATTTGTTCAAGCTTCGATGTGTCTCTTCCCAATGTGTTCAGCTCGATCTTACAATGTTCCAGCACACTTTGTACGATGTATGCAACATAATTCTCCTGAACTTCAAGGTTTTCTTCAAATTCAACAAATGCCATTTCAGGCTCAATCATCCAGAATTCGATGAGATGGCGTTTCGTTTTCGATTTTTCCGCTCTGAACGTCGGTCCGAAAGAGAATACTTTTCCGAGCGCCATTGCAGCTGCTTCCATATACAGCTGGCCGCTTTGAGACAAGAAGGCGTCTTCATCAAAATATTTCGTCGCGAACAGCTCAGTCGTGCCTTCGGGAGCGCTTCCCGTCAAAATCGGCGGATCAACTTTCACGAAGCCTTCTTTGTTGAAAAATTCATAAGTCGCACGGATGATTTCGTTGCGGATTTTCATAATTGCATGCTGGCGTTTCGAACGGAGCCATAAATGTCTGTGATCCATTAAGAATTCCGTACCGTGCTCTTTAGGCGTAATCGGATAATCAGTCGCTTCGTGAATGACTTCAATGGATGTAACAGCAAGCTCATAGCCAAGCGGTGAACGCTCGTCCTCTTTCACAATTCCTTTTACATAAAGTGACGTTTCCTGCGTCACTGATTTCGCAATTTGGAAGATGTCTTCTTCTACTTCAGCTTTGACGACAACTCCCTGAATGAAGCCGGTACCGTCTCTCAGCTGTAAAAATGCGATTTTACCGCTTGAGCGTTTATTAGCGACCCAAGCTCCAATCGTTACTTCCTCGCCTGTGTGTTTATACACTTGGTTGATTGTTGTTTTCAAACTCTTTCCCTCCAGAACAAGAAAGACATTCAGGAATCTGCCTGAATCTCTTTTTTCATCACTTTATTATACCCGTTCTACTCTAACGGGGTCAATGCAAGTGAAAAGCGGCTTTAAAAGCCGCTTTTTCAGAATCAGCTGTGTTTTTCCGTAAAGCGGCGGATTCTCTTGACCGCTTCTTCTAAAAGATCGAGTGACGTTGCGTAAGATAAGCGGACGTTGTCCGGTGAACCGAAACCCGAGCCCGGCACGATGGCGACTTTTTCTTCTTCCAGAAGCGCCTTGACGTATTCATCGACATCTTTGAATCCGCAGTTTTCTGCGGCCGCTTTGGCGTTAGGGAACAAGTAAAACGCTCCTTCAGGTTTGACACAGGTGAATCCGGGAATCTCACTGATCTGAGCGTAAATGGTATTCAGTCTGTGCTCAAATGCCTGTCTCATCTCTTCCAGCGGCTCAGCCGGCCCGTTATAGGCCGCAATGGCGCCGTATTGAGCGATGGACGTCGGATTTGATGTGCTGTGGCTTGCAAGGCTCGTCATCGCTTTAATAATCGTCTCCGAACCCGCTGCATAGCCGATCCTCCAGCCCGTCATGCTGTGAGATTTCGAAACGCCGTTAATGATGATCGTCTGCTCTTTCAATTCACTTGAAAGCTGTGCGATTGAGACGTGTTTTTTTCCTCTGTATGTAAGCTTCTCATAAATCTCGTCAGAAACGATCAGAATGCCATGCTCCAGACACACTTTTCCGAGTTCCGCAAGCTCTTCTTTCGTATACATAACACCTGTCGGGTTGCTCGGTGAATTGATAATGAGCGCTTTTGTTTTCTCGGTGATAGCCTGCTTCAGCTGCTCCGGTGAAATTTTAAACTGATTGGATTCCAGCCCTTCTGCATAGACGGGACGCCCCCCTGCCAGTTTCACCTGCTCAGGATAGCTGACCCAGTAAGGAGTCGGTATAATCACTTCGTCTCCTTCATCGAGAATGACCTGAAATAATGTATACAGGGCGTGTTTCGCTCCGGTGCAGACAATGATTTCTGACGGCTTATATTCAATCCCCTGGTCGTTTTTGAATTTTTTTGCGATACTGTCTTTCAAGGCCGGCAGACCGCCTGAAGGCGTATATTTTGTGTGGCCTTCATTCATGGAACGCACCGCGGCATCTATAATGTGCTGAGGCGTATTAAAATCCGGTTCTCCTGCTCCGAGGCCGATGACATCATGGCCTTCCGCTTTCAGCTCTTTCGCTTTTGCAGTAATTGCAAGTGTTGCAGACGGTGTTAATGCGGATACTCTTTTTGCCAATTTCAACTTGAACTCCCCCTAATACGTCTCACGGTGTGATGTTTTTGAGAATCTTGCCGCTTGTAAAGTCCACATAGCTAAAGCTATACTGCCCGCTTTTGTTGATATAGGTCACTTCCCATAAAGGAACATTGTTTTCTCTCGCCGGGTGAACGCCATTCAGCTTGGAAACAAGCCCTTCGTCCCGAACGATCTTGGCAGCCTTTCCGCTTGAAATGCCGTCACTGGCTTTTTTCGAGAGAATTTTTGCTTTTTTGTCGGCCGGAACCCATACATACATATCTTTTCCATGTTTATCCGTTCCGGTAACAACATAATATTTCTGTTTGCCGACAAAGGTCTCCACTTTCTCAGCATCTGTCAGATTCGTTTTTTCTTTAGCGGCTGCGGCAGCTGTTTCGTGGCCTTCTTCTTTTTGAGCCATTGCAGATTTAAAAATGCTGGCCGAAAATAAAAGAACTGCTAAAAAAATAATACCAAATACGGCTGTAAATATTAATGCTTTTTTTCTCATCTTTTTCACCTATGTGCGATAAATGGTGAAGACCGCTTCATTTTGATTTTCTTCGTCGAGCGCAAGGCCGAACATCAGGTTGTCCCGTTTCAAAGTCCGGTTTAATGTATCGACGATTTTATATAAATCATCTGAATGCTCCACATTAATCGTTGACAGAATTTCAATTTTGCTTTCCATTTTTATACCCTCCATCGGTCGAACAAATTTTGTTAGTCATAACGGGATGCGCCCGCGGCATAATAAAATCACAAGGCGGCATGAACCCGCTTTTACTATAAAAACAATTCCTCATCCCACACCACGAAAGCCGCGTTTATGCGGCTTTTATTCCGTTTGGCTGACATAAGCCCCCAGCTCGGCATCCGTCAGCTCCAAAAGGGATGAAGTCGGGAGCGCTTCAAGAAACAGCCGTCCGTATCCCGCCGTCTTTACACGCTGATCTAAAAGAACGATCGTTCCCTTGTCTCCCGCCGTACGGAGCAGGCGCCCGATCCCCTGTCTGAACGTTAACACGGCCTCAGGCAGGGAAATCGTCTGAAACGGATTTTTCCCCTGCTTCTTGGCAAATTCGCATTTTGCGGCGTGAAGCGGATTATCAGGTGCCCTGAAAGGAAGTCTTGCGATCATGACGGTTGACAATTCATCCCCCGGAAAATCAACGCCTTCCCAGAAATGATTCGTCCCGAGCAAAATCGCCCGGCTTGCCGTTTTAAAGGTTTTCATTAATTTACCGGGACTCCCGCCTGAAATACCTTGGGCGAGAAGCTGAATGCCTGAGATCTCCATACTGAGTTTCAGTTCCTGATACACTTTTTTCAGCATATCATGAGACGTAAACAGGACAAGGATCTTCGGCTGTTTTCCCTTTGACATGATTTCTGCATACTTGGCAATATGCTCAATGACTTCCCGCTCCCCGTCATATTTAACGGATTTCATCTCTTTCGGAATGATGACGTTCATCTGATCATCGTAAGAAAAAGGAGACGGGATGCTTTTGGTGCGCGGATAAAAATGCGAAAGTCCGAGCCTTTCAATCATAAATTGAAAAGACTGCTCCACCATTAAGGTCGCTGATGTGAGCACAACGCTTTTTTTGCGGGCGAAAAACTGGTCTGCCAGCATTTCACCGGGCTCCAAAGGCTGCGCATAGATGCTGACGGCATTTTTTGCGCCCTTCGCATCAATTTCAACCCAAACGGCTTCTTTCTCATCATTTTCAAACAGCAGCCTGCTGAACGTATCGCGATATTCTTTCAGCCCCCTGATACACTTTACATATTCGCCCGCTAAAAAAGCCGCTCCGCTTTTCATCTGATCAAGCTTTTGATGTAACAGTTTCTCCTGTACGGAAAACATGTCAAGCAGCTGATCCAGCATCGCACAAAGCCGCTCCGCTCCGTCCGTTATCATGTGAAACCCTTTATCCTGGCTTTTATGATTGAGACTATAGACGAGACGGTTCAGATCGTCTTTAGGTTTTCTTCGTTTGACAAAAGAATGCACTGAACTGAAAAATGCGTCGCTTTCCGATTGAATATGCTTCATCCACTCATCGGCGTCAAAAAAACTTTCCGCCGGCAGTTCATACGTATAAAACAGTTTTCTCATCCGCTTTAACAGTCCGTGTTCCTTTAAGGTCCCGATTCGGCTGAGCTTTGTGTGCAGTCCGATGTATGAAGCTCTCTTCCCCAGGTGCTCGCTGGCGGCGCGTTCGAAATGATGCGCTTCATCAATGATGACCGTTCCGCTTGCAGGCAGTTTTTTCGTTTCACTGCTTTGATCTGAAAACAGCAAAGCATGGTTTGTGATAATCAGATCTGCGGCCTGCGCTTTTTCTTTAGCCCGTTCATAAAACCCTGCAGCCGAGTCCTTCCCTTTTTTCATAAAAGAATTCTCATCGTAAGCCATGCGCTCCCACAGCAATCTGCCGCCTGATGGAAGATTCAGCTCAGCGGCGTCGCCCGTTTCAGTCTCCGTCAGCCAGACGAGAAGCTGCGCTTTCGTCAAAACGGCATCATAGTTGTCATCTTCCTCATGCAGAATATGTTCAAACTTCGGCAGGCACAGATAATGTGATTTCCCTTTTAAAATAGCGGCTTTGACCGGCCAAGGAAACATACGCTCCAAAAGCGGAAGATCTTTAGACATGATCTGCTGCTGCAAAAGAGTAGAGTACGTGCTGATAATGACGGGAGTTTGTTCCGCTTTGGCAAATAAAACAGCCGGAACGAGATAACCGATCGTTTTTCCGATGCCGGGCGCCGCTTCAATCAGCGCATGCTCCCGATTGCGGAAGGCGCCAAGCACTTCATCCATCATCGAAAGCTGCCCTTTCCTCTTTTCATAGCGGGGGATGATGCCGGACAAGATCTGTTCTTTTTCTTCGTTCCACTTTTCAAGGTCAATGGCCGCATTCACCGGACGGGAAACCGGAATGTGATCGGGCTCTTTAATTGAAAAAGAGGCGTATGGAATGCAGCTCTTTTCTTCCGCCGGCCTGCTTTCATGTATAAAAGAATCCAAAAGCAGCGTCAAATCGCTGATAAAATGCTGTGAAAGCCTTCTAAGCTGCTTTAACGTCGGTAAAGGCAAATGTTTCAGTTTATGTAAAATGTCTAAAAAGACCAGTCCCGTAACCTCCGCATCGCTGTCTGCGCGGTGAGGGCGGTCATGAACAATATTCAGCTCCGCGCACAACTCACCGAGCTTATATCCTTCAAACCCCGGGAAAACAATACGCGAAAGCTCAACCGTATCAAGCACTTCACAATCCGGCAGCTCATAGCCCGCTTCGCTCAGTTCATGCCGGACAAATCCGAGGTCGAAATGAATATTGTGGGCAACAAAATACGCGCCGTCAAGCAGATGAAAAATCTCCTCTGCGACCGCTTCAAACGGCAGTTCATTTTCAACCATTCCGGACGAAATTCCGGTCAGCTGTTCAATAAACGGCGGGATGGCCTGATTCGGATTGATATATTTTGAAAACCGCTCAGTTATTTGTCCATTTTCAATGACAACCGCTGCGATTTGAATGATTTTATCGCCCTTTTTCGGCGAATTTCCTGTTGTTTCGACATCTATGACAACGAACCGTTGTTTGTTCATTAAAATGGACACCTCAATTCTTGCATACGAGAAAAGTGTAACACGTTTTGTTGAGAAATGGAGCGGAAAAACAGCTTTTGCCCCTAAATCTTAAAAGAAAACCCCCATGAAGGGGGCTCTTTTACAAAATCGTGTGTGCCGGTTCCTGACCCAGCATCTGCTCGATTTTATTCTGATCATCCAGAACGGCCACCTTCGGCTGATGGCTTTTTGCTTCCTGATCAGACATCATTTGATAAGAAATAATAATGACTTTATCTCCTTCTTGGACGAGACGGGCGGCAGCTCCGTTTAAACAGATGACGCCGCTCCCCCGCTTACCGGGAATAATATACGTTTCAAGTCTCGCCCCGTTATTATTATTCACAATCTGAACTTTTTCATTAGCGAGCATTCCGACGGCATCTAAAAGATCTTCATCAATCGTTATGCTGCCGACATAGTTTAAATTGGCTTCCGTCACGGTAGCGCGGTGCAGTTTTCCGGCCATCATAGTGCGGTACATATTATGATCTCTCCCATTCATCAATATCAATAATGATATTATCAATCAGTCTGGCTTTAGAAAATTGGACGGCGCAGGCCAGAATGACCTTGCCGTTTAATGTTTTAAGCGGAGTCAGCTCCGGATAAGCGTACAGTTCGGCATAATCAATGACGCCGCTTGTGTTTTCGATGATATCGGTGACGGTTTTTATAACGGTTTCCGGATTTCTTTCACCGTCTCTGACCAGTTCGGCACCTTGCTGCAATGCTTTATAGATCATCGGCGCTTCTTTGCGTTCCTGCTCAGTCAGATAGACGTTGCGAGAGCTTTTGGCAAGTCCGTCTTCTTCTCTGACCGTGTCCACTGCAACCAATTCGATATCCATAAAGAAATCCTCAATCAATCCGTCCACAACCGCTGCCTGCTGGGCATCTTTCAGGCCGAAGTAGGCGCGGGTCGGTTTAACGAGATTGAAAAACTTCGTCAGCACAGTGGCCACTCCGTCAAAATGGCCGACGCGGGAGGCGCCGCACAACACGTCAGTTCTCCTTTTCACTTGCACGGCAACATTTTGCTCGCCTTTATACATGTCACTTGGAGACGGCGTAAACAAAACATCTGCTCCCGCCTGTTCTGCAAGCCGAGCATCGCGCTTTAAATCTCGCGGATATGCTTCGTAATCCTCGCCCGGTCCGAATTGAGTCGGATTGACAAAGATGCTCATCACGACAATATCGTTTTCTTTGTTTGCTTTTTCAACCAGCGTCAGGTGTCCTTCATGAAGAAAACCCATTGTCGGGACGAATCCGATCGTGCGGCCTTCTGAGCGGTATTGTGCAATTAATTCTTTCAGCTGTTGAGTTTCTGTCAGTTGTTTCATCGCTTACTTTCCTCCGTACAAGCCTTGCAGCACAGTTTGGTTTATCTGAAAGGAATGCTTTTCTTCCGGGAAAACCCGTTCTTTCACATCACGGACATAGTCACTGAGGGCCGACTCAATCGTGCCGTCGATTTTGGCGTATTGCTTCACGAACTTCGGTGTTCTGTCCACGCCGTGGCCGACGACGTCATGATAGACAAGGACTTGGCCGTCCGCTTTTGAACCGGCTCCGATTCCGATGACGGGAATGGATACTTCTTCTATTATTTTAGCAGTCAGTTCAGCAGGCACACATTCAAGCACGAGCATCATCGCTCCCGCCTGCTCGCATTTGATACTGTCTTCAATGAGCTTTTTCGCGCTTTGCTCATCTTTTCCCTGCACTTTATATCCGCCTAATACGCCGACAGACTGCGGTGTGAGGCCTAAATGGCTGACGACGGGAATTCCGCCGAGAGTCAGCGCGCGGATGGATTCGAAAACGCCGTCTCCGCCTTCCAGCTTTAACGCGTCCGCGCCGCTTTCCTGAATAATGGCCGCGGCGTTTTTCAATGTATCCTCTTTTGAAAGGTGGTAAGACATAAACGGCATGTCAGTTACGATAAACGTATTTTTCGCACCGCGTTTTACCGCTTTTGTATGGTGAATCATGTCCCTGACAGTTACGCCGACGGTTGAATCGAGTCCGAGCACGACCATTCCGAGCGAATCCCCGACTAAAATCATGTCGACTCCCGCCTGTTCCGCAAGCTTTGCCTGCGGATAATCGTAAGCGGTCAGCATCACGATCGGCTCTCCGTTTTCCTTCATTTTCATGAAATCCAGTTTTGTTTTCATTCTGTTTCTCCTCCTCTAAACGGTGAGGAGATGAGCCGCCAATTCTTCGCAAGCAAAAAAGCCTTCTGTAAAATAAGAAGGATTCCCACTTGTTTAACGTTCGGCGAATGTCATCCCTCTGTCCCAGTCCTTTTTTGGATCAAGGCAGACTTTTCGTAATCTCTGTTCTGCTGATCAGGTGCAGTTCATTATGATACTGCCCATAGGAAGTATACCAAATTCACGAGGCTTGTACCAACTAAGATTAATTGAGCTCAATATCGGCAGAATAGATCTTCTTTATACCGTCTCTCGTTTCCAAAAGAAGAACTCCCTCATCATCAATGCCGAGCGATTTCCCGTAAAACGTTCCTTGCAGCGTTCTCGCTCTGAGCTCGTTCCCCAGTCCGACCGCATAGCTTTCCCATAGCAGCTTGATCGGTGTAAAGCCGTGGTTCAAGTAATCCTGATAGCGTTTTTCAAAAGTCAGCAGAATCTCTTGTATCAGACCCGCTCTGTCAATTTTTTCACCGGCTTCCATGCTCAGGCTCGTCGCAATGTCCTGAAGCTCGCCGGGAAAATCGGTTTCCTGCTGGTTCACGTTGATGCCGATCCCGAGAATAACCGAACGGACACGGTCCTCTTCCGCCTGCAGCTCAGTTAAAATCCCGACGGCTTTTTTGCCGTGAATCATTAAATCATTCGGCCATTTAATGGCGGCCTGTACGCCTGTAAAAGCCTCGATGGCCTGTACGACCGCAACGGCGGATAACAGGGTGAGCTGCGGCGTTTTTTGCAAAGGAACGTCGGGTCTCAGAATGAGGCTCATCCAAATCCCGTTTCCCTCCTGTGAATGCCATACTCTGGCCATTCTTCCTCTGCCTGCCGTTTGTTTATCGGCGACTACGAGGGTCCCTTCCGGCGCGCCGTCATTGGCAAGTTCATGAGCGGTTTTTTGGGTGGACGGCAGGACGTCCCGGTAATGAAGCTGTTTGCCCAAAACCTCTGTTTTCAGCCCGAAACGGATTTCGGATTCACTGAGTTTCCCCGGTTTTTTAATGAGTCGGTACCCTTTTCGTCTGACCGCCTCAACCTCATAGCCCTCTTTGCGGAGCTCCTCTATATGTTTCCAAACGGCGGTTCTCGAGCAGCCGAGCGCGTCACTTATTTTCTGCCCGGAGATAAAGCCGTCACCCGCCTCAGAAAATAAATCAATTAATCGGGTTTTTAATGTTGATCCCATGATGCGAGCCACTCCTTTATGTCATGTTTTCGGTTAGGAAGCTTCCCTGCCAATACCGCTTCTTCAATCCGGCGAAGTTCTTCGGCCACCCATTTACCCGCGCGGCGGTTTCTGAGCTCCATCAGATCGGCTCCTGAAATGTCGAGGTCTCGAAGGCTTTTGATCGGCAGCTGCTCATACAGGCTCTGAACCTCTTTCAGCTTTTGTTCATCAATCGTCTTATGCTGTTTCAGCATCCCGATTTTAACGGCTGAAAACAGCGCCTCTCCCGCCCGGTACATCGCTTCTGCTTCCAGCTGCGCCGGATAAACGCTTATGATCTGCACCGCTTTTTTTATGACTTTTCCCGGCAGTTTCCATTGTTTTAAAAACGCCTCGGCGCTTTTCGGACAAAGACCGAGAAACAATAACAGCGCTGCCCAGCGTTCTTCGCGTGCATCTAAAGAAGAAAACGGAAAGCCGCTTGCTTCAAGCATTTGCTGCTCATAACCGGAAAGGCCGGGCAGCTCTTGTATCAGACCTGTCTGCACCATCGTTTGAATCGCTTCTTGTGAGAAAGCGCCCTGCATCAGCTTTTCAAACTCGACGGTCTTTCGTTCTACTGATACATGTGCCAAAAGCTCCCTGTCTTTTATGACGGCCTCTCTTGTTTCTTTTTCTAACAGAAAGCCGAGCTGACTCATAAAGCGGACGGCTCTCATCATCCGCAGAGCGTCTTCCCGAAAACGGTCTTCAGGGTTACCCACCGTACGGATCAGCTTTTGTCCGATATCATGTGCGCCTCCGAAATAATCAAGCAGCTCTCCTTCGGCAGACATCGCCATCGCATTAATCGTTAAGTCTCTCCGCTTTAAGTCTTCTGATAAAGAAGTAATGAACCGCACAGCTTCAGGGCGCCGGTAGTCCTTATATTCTGATTCGGCACGAAAAGTGGTGACTTCATAGGTTTCATCTTCCCACAGGACGATGACGGTGCCGTGCTCTTTTCCTACATCGACAGTCCGCTTAAAGAGGCGCTCCACCTCATTCGGCAAAGCGCTGGTTGCGATGTCCACATCACCTATTTTTCGTTTCATATAGCTGTCTCTGACGGCTCCCCCGACAAAGTACGCCTGATGGCCCGCCTTCATCAGATGATGAAGGATGGGGAGGGCTTTGACAAATTCCTGTTCCATAAGATCACTCCGGTCCTGCCAATTCGTCATAAATCCGTTCATACTGACTGACGATTCTTTGCGAAGAAAAGGCGGTCTCCACCATTTTCAGCGCATGATCAGTCAATCGTTTGCTGAGCTGTTTATCTTCTAAAACAGCAAGCGCCTTTTCAGATGCCGCCTGAATATCGCCGACTTCCACCAGAAAACCGCTTACTTGATCTTTAATCACTTCGGGGATGCCGCCGATATTTGTTCCGATACACGGCACGCCGCAGGCCATCGCCTCAAGGAGGACGAGTCCGAAACTTTCTTTTTCAGACAGAAGGAGCTTAAGATCGCTGATGGAATACAGCTCTTCCACCCTGTCCTGATTTCCGAGGAGCAGCACTTGATCCTGCAGTCCGTATTTTTCGACAAGCTGCCAAGCGACGCACTTTTCCGGCCCGTCACCGACAAGCAGGAGCTTCGCCTTTGTGTTGGCTGCGATATTACGGAAAACGCGGATGACATCTTTAACACGTTTTACTTTTCTGAAGTTCGAAACATGGATGACGACCTTTTCATCCGGCAAAATACCATGTTTCTCTTTTATACTCTCTGTATTTTTCTTAAGATAAACACGTTCATCAATAAAGTTATAGATGGTCTCAATTTTTTTATCCGGCTTGATTAAGTCATATGTTTCTCCGGCAAGCGCGGTTGATACCGCCGTCACTCTGTCGGACGCTTCGATGGCAAAACGGATTAAATCTTTTAATGACGGATCATATCCTAAAACGGTGATGTCTGTACCGTGAAGCGTCGTCACGATCCCGATGTCACGCTTGAGCATTTGTTTGGCTAGATAAGCGCATACCGCATGCGGCAGCGCATAATGCGCGTGAATGATATCAAGATTTTCCCTCGCGGCCACCTCGGCGATTTTGCTCGCCAGCGTAAGGTCATAAGGCGGATGTTTAAATACCGCGTATTGGTTGACTTCCACCTCATGAAAATGAATATTCGGATGATATGTATTTAATCTGAACGGGATGCTTGATGTGATGAAATGAACCTGGTGCCCTTTTTCCGCAAGCAGCTTGCCGAGTTCCGTCGCAATAATACCCGAGCCTCCGACACTCGGGTAGCATGTAATCCCTATTTTTAATGGTCTCATTGTCCGCCCCCAAAAACATCATCATTCAAAACGGGAAGCTGTTTTGAAAAGAAGCCTTCAGCATACCCCGTCCCGGCTTCTTTGCCATACAGTCTTTCCCGCGCTTCCACCATTTCGATATAACCGTTGGTCAGCGGTGTGTTCACTGACTGCGCCGTAGGAATAAACTGGCTTTGATAGGCGTGCAGGCTTTCTTTTTTCAGATCGATGGTTTCCGTTATGTCGATTACAAAGTCCGGACGGTGAAACCCGTTGATCATATAATAGTATACGCGCTGAGCCTTATGAGCCGGCAGTTCCTGATGATCTCTGTATTTATGAATTCCCGCCGAGAACACCGCCTCTTCGACCAAAGCCGCCGCATTGCCGTGGTCAGGATGGCGGTCTTTCGGATAAGGCATGAAAACGGTTTTCGGCCGACAGGCTCTGATGACACTGACAATCCGGCGGATGCCGTCCTCACTTTTCAAAAGCCCGCGGTCGGGAAGCGTAAGCTGGATTCTCTCTTTTACGCCGAGAATTCGTGCCGCCTCTGCCGCTTCTTCTTTTCTTATCCCTACCGTTCCGTTAGATGATAGTTCGGCCTCGGTCAAATCGCATATCACCGCGGTTTTTCCTTGAGCCGTAAATTTTGCGATCGTGCCGCCCATACCGATCTCGACATCATCACTATGGGCGCCGAACGCCAGGATATCAACGTGTTCAGACATTCGGCTCTCCTCCGCGCACAAGATTGCGGAAATCAAATGCCCCGCCGTCCAGCGTCCGGACGAGGATTTCCGCTGTTCCCATATTTGTGGCGAGCGGGATCGCGTATACGTCACACAGCCGGATTAGCGCGGAGACATCCGGTTCGTGAGGCTGCGCAGTTAACGGATCGCGCAGAAAAATGACGAGATCCAGGGCGTTTGCCGCAATCAATGCGCCGATTTGCTGATCTCCGCCGAGCGGGCCGGATTGAAAACGTTCAACGGACAATCCGGTCGCTTCCTGGATTTTTAAGCCTGTCGTACCCGTCGCGTATAACTCATGATGGCTCAATATATCTTTATATGCGGTCGTAAACTGAACCATATCCTGCTTTTTTTTATCGTGAGCAATCAAAGCAATTTTCATTTGATGTTCTCCCCCTTGCCGATTCAGTCGATAATATTTTCGAGTCCGTATACAAGCTGGTCGATTTTCATCACTTGCTCCACTGACAGCTTCACTCCTGACATAAAGGAAGCCCGGTTATAGGAGTCATGGCGCAGTTTCAGCGTTTGGCCGTCCATGCCGAACATGACTTCCTGGTGGGCGATAAGGCCCGGCAGACGCACGCTGTGAAGGCGGATGCCGTTTAATTCAGCACCGCGGGCGCCCGGCAGAATTTCTTTTTCATCAGGATGGCCCTGCTGCTTTTCTGTACGGACGTTTGAAATCATTTCCGCTGTTTTCAGCGCCGTTCCGCTCGGGGCATCCAGCTTTTGATCATGATGAAGCTCAATGATTTCTACATCTTCAAAATAGTTGGCGGCCATTTGTGAGAACTTCATCATCAGCACCGCGCCCAATGCAAAATTCGGAGCGATGATAGCGCCGATTCCTTTTTCTTCAGTCAAAGCTTGAAGCTCCTCTAAATCCGCTTCAGAAAATCCGGTCGTTCCCACAACGGGGCGGACGCCGTGTTCAAGAGCGGCTTTCGTATGTTTTTTGCCGATTTCAGGCGTTGTCAAATCGATCAGTACATCCGGTTTTGTTTCTTGGAAACATGCGCGGATATCCGTATAAATAAGAGCGTCTGAATCAGCTGACATCACTTCCCGCAATGTTTGCTGATCGTATGTATGGTCAATAGCGCCGACAAGCTCAAAATGAGGCGTGCGGACGGCAAGTTTTACGGCCTCCTGGCCCATTCTGCCTCTCGGTCCGGCAATGACGACTTTAATGGTTTCATTTGACATGGTTTCTCCTACTTTCCTTCTTCTTTTCTAGTCCAGCGGTCTTTATCACGTGTATTAAATTTATGCATGACGCGGTTATGAGCTTCCTCCAATGAAATATCAAGGGAGTTGGCGAGGCAGATCAGGACGAACAGCACATCGCCCATTTCCTCTTCCATGCTTTTCTCATTTTCCGTCGTTTTCTTCGGCTTTTCCCCATAATAATGGTTGACTTCTCTTGCAAGTTCGCCCAGTTCTTCCGTGAGACGGGCCATCATGGCAAGCGGGCTGAAATAGCCTTCTTTGAATTGGCCGATATATTCATCGACCTCAGCTTGTAAGTCTTTCATCGTTTTGTCACTCACTGTGCGAATACCTCCTGTCATCTCTTCCATGTTAGCTAATTCAAGTACATTTGACAAATGTTAAAAACGGCAGTTTGCTGTTTTCTTTTGTATCCACTATAATATTTACGCAATCTTATGGAAGGAAAAGGGGTTTGATGCAATGCTTGGAGAAATCAGAATCAAAAACATTTGCTTTATTTTAATCGGCGCCGCTGTTTTTTCATTCGGACTGGTTCACTTTAATATGCAGAACAATTTGGCGGAAGGCGGATTTACCGGCATTACGCTGCTTTTATATGCGTTATTCCACATCAGCCCTTCTATTTCCAACCTGGTATTAAACATTCCTATCTTTTTCATCGGCTGGCGTATGCTCGGCCGGACGATGTTTGTCTATACCCTGATCGGCACCGTCTCTCTTTCCGTTTTTCTGAGTGTTTTTCAGCGCTACGAAATTCATATGCCGCTGTCGCATGATTTAGCGCTGGCCGCCTTGTTCGCCGGTGTTTTTATCGGCGCGGGTCTCGGCATTATTTTTAAATACGGCGGCACGACGGGCGGGGTCGATATCATCGCCAGGCTGATCAACAAATTTTTCGGAATCCCGATGGGCCGGACGATGTTTGCCTTTGACGCCTGTGTCATTCTGCTTTCTTTGTTTACGTATCTTTCTTACAAGGAAGCGATGTACACGCTTGTAGCCGTTTTTGTCGCTGCGAGATTGATTGATTTTATACAGGAAGGCGGCTATGCCGCAAAAGGGGCAACGATTATTTCTTCGAAAAACGATTTGATCCAGCAAAAAATCATTGAAGAGATGGAGCGCGGCGTCACCGTTTTAAAAGGACAGGGATCATATACAAAAGAAGACAGGGACGTTCTTTACTGCGTCGTTCCGAAAAACGAAATTGTGCTTTTGAAAAGCGTCATCACTTCCGTTGACCCGCACGCCTTTGTTGCAGTAAGCGACGTCCATGATGTGCTCGGCGAAGGATTTACGCTTGATGAAAATAAAAATCCGATCAGACGATAATAAAAAGGCGGCTTTTGCCGCCTTTACTGTTCGTGTTTCCATTTGACAACCGGTGATTTTTTCTTTTTCAATCGGCGGGCGAATGCCGGACTGACATTGAGCGTCTGCTCGACGAAGCGCTGCGGCGTCAGTGCCAG
Source organism: Bacillus sp. YH3-2-B2 (assembly GCF_053663335.1). Lineage (NCBI taxonomy): Bacteria > Bacillati > Bacillota > Bacilli > Caryophanales > Bacillaceae > Bacillus > Bacillus sp. YH3-2-B2. The sequence goes on from NZ_JBSJQE010000003.1 coordinate 197,886, forward strand.
CCATTGGTTTAAGGAGACATCTTCGAAACGGTCGCTTTTGAAGATTTCCAGAAAGCGAAGCACGGTGTCACCGGTATTCTGAACATAATGTCCCATTGCAAAAGGAACATATCCTACGTCACCCGCTTGATAGTTAAATGTCCGCGCTCTTCCCTCCGCCGCAAACACCGTCATTTTCGCTTCTCCTGAAAGATAATACTGCCACTCGTCCGTATTGGGATGCCAATGCAATTCTCTCATGCCTCCGGGTTCGACCTCCACAAGAGCTGCGGCAATCGTTTTTGACACCTTAAACGTTTTTGAATCGACAATCTTTACTCTTCCCCCGCTGGTAACAAGAGGCTCCTGCCGGGAAAGCTTGTAACTGAACGGCTCCAAAACGGGGCCTTCCGGGGAAGAAACTGCTGCCCGCTCAATAGGGGGAGGCGGTTCCAGCTGGAACATGTAACGCTCTTTCTTGTGAATGTAAGCCAGCTCATAACCCGGAACACCGAAGTTCGCTTCCAGCACGCTGCGCGGGGTATGGGCAAACCAGTCCGTTACTGAAAAGGTGCTGTTTTCTGAAAAAGAGCCGTCATCAAAGACGAGCAAAAACTCACTTCCCTGCTCTAATCCTTGAATGGAATGAGGAATGCCGGAAGGAAAATACCACAGGTCTCCTTCACTTACGTTATCAATAAAATTCCGCCCATTTTGATCGACCGCAGTTAAACGTACTCCTCCGTTAATCACATATCCCCATTCGGCTTCTTTATGCCAATGAAGCTCCCGCACAGCTCCCGGTTTCAGCCTCATGTTCACCGCCGCGATGTTTTTGGATACCGGCAGTTCCCTGACCGTCACCTCTCTGGACCATCCGCCGTCTTCAAGCCTCATATGCGTATCAGAAAATGAGAATTTCAAGTTTTGAACCGTTCCTGAATCCGTTGAAGGCGGAACGAGCATGTCAGGATTCTGGAAGTCACGCGCGAGGTTTCGCGGTCCTTCGTCAGTCGCCCCTTTTCTGCCTCTGATCGGCTGCGGGAGGTGTTTTGAAGCCAATTGCTGGATGAGTTTTTTCACTGGCTTAGCTCCTTTACAGCAATTTGTGTTTATTTAGACTTAGGATACTCACGCTTTTTCTCTTTCTTTTTTTCCGCTCTGTATTTTCGGTAGCCGACATATGTCAGCGCAGTAATAATGATACCGCCTGTTGTCAGAATGACCCAGAGCAGCGAAGGGTCAGCGTCATCCCGCTCCACCTTGTCAAAAACCCGCTTTAAATCCTGCTGCAGGAGCGTCAGACGCTCAAGCTTTGTTCCTTTTGTCATCTGCTGAAACCCTTCCTGCTCAATCACCTCGATATGTTTCGCCACCGTATCAAGCTGGCCGGCCGACACATCCATTGTCAGGCTGGGATAAATTAAATCATATAATGATATAAATTCATTCCACTTTTCATTGAAATTTTCACTTCCGTTTCCGCTGACATCTTCTTTTAAGGCGCTGAATGTCGCCATAATCGGTCTTTCAAGCGAACCCCACAGCGGATCGGAGTGGTCTTCCATCGCATCCATTACCAACCTGAACTGGGCGGCTGCCCGGATTTTTTCGGTATCTGAGGCGTCTGCCTGTTTCAGGACGCGCACTAAATCATTGAAACCCAGAGTCACCTGCCTGACTTCGGCGCCGCTCAGTGAGTTTACGTGTGTCATTTTTTTCTTAAAGTAGCCAAGCACTTGCAGAGCCTCATCATACTGCGAATGCCGCGTCATTTGGAAAACGGTATCCGAAAGGTCGTTCAGTTCCTTGAGACCGCCCTCATCTTCAGCTTTGGCAGTTGTGATGAAACACATAAGAGCAAGTAAAAGACAGATCGTCAGCTTTCGTTTCATAGAGGTCCCTCCCACTCCTTCTCTTTACAGAATATGAGGAGCGGGACAAGGTTAGACCAAGATTCTATCAGTGTAAGTCAAGCTTTATCCGTCTTTTAGAAATCACCAAATAGTATGCAAGGCCGAGTGAAAATATGCTCAGCCAGAATGTAGCATAGCCGATCTCTTGCATATAATCATTGAGCATTGAGTAGCGGGGCATCATGCCGAAAAGATAATCAATGACATCATTATGAAGCGTCCAAACAGCGGCAACGGCAAGATGCCATAACCGGAACCGAAAATACGGGCTGTATAAAACGCCTTGAACGGCCATGGCAAAATGTGAAGCAATCAGCATGTACCCTTCCCAAGGCATCTGCCCCATTTTGACCAGCACAAAGACATTCATTCCGACCGCCCACAGCCCGTATTTTACAAGGGTTACAAGAGCCAGCGCTTCAAACAGCGGCGCGTTTCTTCCCATGAGAAATGCCAGAAGCACAAACAGGAAGAAAAACGTCGCCGTCGGGCTGTCAGGCACAAATATCAGAAATCGGAACGGCGTGTCCGCAAGCTGCGGCACATACCAATAATAGCCGTACACCGTACCGATAAAATTAACGGCAAGAACAAGCAGAAGCATGCCGCGCAACCCTAAAAGATAAGAAATCCACCTCATACCATCAACTCTCAGTCCGTAAAAAGTATGTATCATGCAAAAAAAGCTGACATCCGGTCAGCTCTTTTCATAAAGTATATCCTGCTGTTGTCTACTTCACAATACGTTATTTCGCTGTCGTTTCAGAAATGAACTTCGCCAGCTGATCAAGCTGTTTGTCATTCCCTTTAAAAATACCGGCTGGCATCTGCCCTTTCCCCTTGACGGCGATTTTTTTAATTTCTTCCGGGCTCAGCCCGTTATCGACCAGGGACGGACCGGCGCCTCCCCCTTGAAGATTATCCCCGTGACAGGAAATACAGCCTTGTTCTTTAAATACCTTATAACCGTCTGATTCAGTATCAATGGCGGCTTCTTTTTTAATTTTCCCTTGCTCCTCCGCCTTCGCCCAGTCATGTGTCGCGACTGACTGCCACGTTAAAAAGACCGTAGCGCAAAGCGCCAAAAGCATCATCCCGACAGCAACCGGACGCTTCCACGGCCTTCTTTCAGACCCCCTGTCGAGAAACGGAGCCAAAAGCAGCGACCCGAAGGCAAGCCCCGGTATAATCATCGCTCCGATAACGGTGTAGCTCCCTGCGGCATATTCATATTTTAAAAGCTGGTATAAAAATAGAAAATACCAATCCGGCAGCGGAATATACCCTGTATCCGTAGGGTCCGCCACCCGTTCCAAAGGCGGCTCGTGCACAATCGTTAAAACGAGAAACCCGACGAGGAAAACGGCCCCGACCATCCATTCTTTCAGCAGAAAGTTCGGCCAAAACGCCTCTGTCTTTCCAGGATACTCTGAATAGTCTTTCGGTATATTCGGTTTTTTTTCAGCCGGTATCCTTGAATCTCCTACAAACTTCATTCCTTTCCCCCGGTGCATGTCATCCCCTCCCTTTTATATCAGATTTGTATTAAAGCGGTCCTGAAATTCCCTGCTTGCGGATCATGACAAAGTGGGCGCCCATGAGCGCAAACAAAGCGGCAGGGAGAAAAAATACGTGAATCGCAAAAAATCTCGTCAGCGTTTGAGCGCCGACAATATCGTGGTGGCCGGCAAGAAGAGTTTTCACCTGTGCTCCGATCAATGGCGTCGCCTCGGCAATCTGAAGACCTACCTTTGTCGCAAACAGCGCCTTCATATCCCACGGAAGCAAATACCCTGTAAATCCGAGACCGAGCATCACAAAAAAGATCAGAACACCGACGATCCAGTTCAATTCCCGAGGCTTTTTATAAGCTCCCTGAAAGAAAACCCGCAGCGTATGTAAAAACATCATCACGATGACTAAACTTGCGCCCCAATGGTGCATACCCCTTACAATCTGCCCGAAAGCGACTTCATTCTGCAAATAATACACAGATTCCCACGCGTTTTTTATATCCGGCACATAATACATCGTTAAAAACATCCCGGAGAGCACTTGGATAACGGTTACAAAAAACGTCAAACCGCCGAAACAATAGACAAAAGCCGAGAAATGGTGAGCGGGATTTACATGTTCCGGCACTTCATGGTCGGCGATATCCCGCCACATCGGCGTAATATCGAGACGTTCATCCACCCAGTCATAAATTTTATTCAGCATGTCACCCTTCCCCCCTAGGCTTTGCTTTTCCAAGATACAAAAAGCCGTCCTTTACTTTTTGCTCATAACGGTCAAGAGGCGCGAGCGGCGGCGTGCCCGGAACGTTCGTGCCGTCTTTTTCATACAGCCCGTAATGGCAGGGACAAAAGAATTTGTTCGGATTTTTAGGATCATTGTTCCAGTTTACGGTGCAGCCCAAATGCTTGCAGATCGGAGAAAGCGCTATAATTTCATCCCCATGCTTGTAAACCCAGGCTGACCTGGATTCTTCCGATTCGTACCAGGCGTCGACTTGATGAATTTTAAAGTCAAACCGCTTCGGCTCCTTCGTCAGCTCATCCACACTGACAACCTGCACCATTTTTTGATCTCCCGTCGGTTTTAATACCGGATCCAGCGCAAAACGGACCATAGGCATAAGCGCACTGGCGGCCATAAATCCCCCCACGCCGGTGAGCGCATAGTTTAAAAATTGTCTTCTTGATATATCTTGTTTTCCGCCCATCTCTTCCCCCCCTAAAGATTGACCAAAAATTAACTAAAATAGAAAATAATTCTGAGATTTGACACCCTCATAATATATGAATCTTTCAGCAAGGTCAACAGAGGCAAAACGGGTGTTTTGCAGGATGCCTGGAGTTTTTAAGAATTGTTCCACTTCTGTAACAAAACGTTCAAAATTTCTCCGCACTTGTCATCCGCAATTTTTCTCTTTAAAGAGTCTTTCATATGTTCAAACGGAACGGCAGGTATGTATATGACATCAGACCCTATTTCAGAATCCTTCCATTTTTCGTCTGCCGTCAGGAACAAGGCGTGCCTGAAGTTGATCATCACCTCTTCTTTGAGTTTTTGAAGCAGGGCGATTTGTGATTGGTCTATATCAACATATGTATAAGAGGGGAATAAATATACCCGTCCCTTCAATTGGCGCTCAAGCTCTTCAGAAAGCAATTGGGTGCTTTCCCCCTGTTCAACGGCCTCTTTTAAGCCTCCTGAAGACGTTATGGAAATTAACGGAATGACAGCGGTATCAATGTAATCCGCAGATTGTAAATAGGCATCGGCATCAGCGGCCCTCCATCTCATGTCTCGTTCCTCCTCTTTACGCAACAAGCCTTGCATATTCTGCAAGGCTGTCATTTATGTGAGCTGATTCAATTGGCGGGAAAGCTTTTCAAATGTTTCTTTGTCGTGGCGGTCCAGCGCCTCGTCGATATCTTTAAGCAGCTTTTCCCGCTGGAAAGTGGAAATGGCATGTTCTAATATTTTTTCAGCCATCCCCTGATCCTGTTTATTTTCAAACAGGTCTTTCGGCAGATGCGGATTTGATTCAAGAACAGCGGCATATTCCGGTGAGCTGTAGGCCGAACGGAAATTCAGCTGGATAAATAAATCCTGCTGTTTATTTAACCGGATGTCGTGAAAAGATTTTTCCGCGTCCGTAGTCATGACATTTTCTTTGTAAAACCTAAACGGCACCTCATCAACGCAATGAGTAGACATGATAATGCCTCTCGGGCAAAATTCGGCTTGTTCTACAAAATGGACTTTTTCCATTAATGAATCATGACTCATTAAATAATTTAAAATCCAGACGCACTCCCGGCGTTTAAGCTGATAATGATTTAAAAACCAACGGATAAAATCCTTTTTTTCATTGACAGAAACAGGGGTCTGCATGTAATTCCCTCCTCTATCGATCGTATAATCTGACATCACTTATACATTCAGCAAGCATGGTCCAAAATCCTGCTTATCTTAAAAATTCATCCTCTATCCGTAAGATTGTTTCTTCAAGCTCTTCGTTTGTTCCATCCATTGAAAGCACTTGTTTTAAAAGCGGCAGCGCTTCTTTCTGGAGACCCTCTTCCAATAAGAAGTGAGCGTATTCATATAAGAAATCCCGATCATCCTGATAATGGAGATACGCAGCTTCGAAGCTTTTTTTCGCTTCAGCGTAATGCTCCAGGCCTGTATAGGCCCCCGCCAAATACCAATTGTATTTCGGATCTTCTTCTCCGTAGCCGCGGACTTCCTGAATCAGATCAATAATCTCTTCAAAGCTTTCTTCTTTATGATAGACGGCTAAAAGCGTATGGAGCGCTTCCACATAACCCGGATCGAGCGCCAGCGCTTCCTGAAGAAGCTTTTTGCCTTCCTCTTCGCTGCCGAGCTTTAACGCCATTTTCGCCGCATAGAGAAAAAGCTCTTTATTGTATTCATCGTAAGTAATACCTTCTTTAGCGGTTTTTAATGCATCTTCATACATGCCTTCTGCCTCGTAGCTTTTTGCAAGCGGCATATAAAGCGATGAATAGGAAGGATCAAGCCCTTTTAAATCAGACAGCTGCTTGATGGCTGTTTTGACCATTCCCGCCTGATAGGCTGTGAACCCGTACCCGAAAATCGTATTCGGTTCTGTATGTTCTGCCGCCGCTTTTTCATACCATGAAATCGCTTCCTCAAATTCACCCGCCGCGCTCAATGACTCAGCCAGCCTCTGATGAACATTTACGCCGCCGATTTCGTGCCGTTCTTTTGCCGTCTCTTCATAGTAAGGAACGGCTTTTGCGTATGATCCCTGAGTGAAGTATAATTCCCCCAGAGCGAAATCAATAACTGGTTCATCTTGTAACATCGCTTTCGCCTGTAACAGCTTTTGCTCACTTACTTCAAATAAGCCCTGCATCTGATACAGATCAGCCATTAAAAGAAGGCTTTCCGCGTAAGACGGGTCTTCCGGAGAAATTGTCTCCAGCACCTCAAGAGCTTTTTCTTCTTCATCAATATCTATTAACAATTCGGCGTAAAAATTCGTCAGCTCAGACTCATCCGGATAAAGGTCATGCAGATCACTGATCAGCGCTAACGCTTTTTCGGCGTTTCCCCATTCATAGTAGAGCTGGGCTGCAATGGCTTTGTCTTCGTCATGAAGCTCTGTTTCAGCTTTTGAAAGCGCTTTGAGTCCCTTTTCGGTTTCACCTGCTTCAACTAATTTTATGGCTTCTTGAATCAATGTATTCAAATCAGACCGGTCCTTTCTTTTCCTATACCTCATCAACCAAATGAAAAGGGTTTTTATTCGGGTTATTCTTATCATAATTCAGTCAGGGCCTGCCCGCAAATAAGATGCTTCACCCGGCATTATAGTTTATCAGAAAATGGTTAAGAGGAAAACGGCAAAAAAGGGGACGGCATCTTTATACGCAAACAGCGCAATTTGTTCCGGCTGTTTCTGTAACGAAAACGCATTCCCCCTTTCTTTTAGTTTTCTGTTTAAGACAAGCTATGTCAAAGCCCAAGATTTTATGACACATGAAGAAAAAAGCCCGAAGAACAGTCTTCAGGCTTTTTTGGCTAATTGATCTAAATGCTCAAAAAATGTCGGATATGAGACATGGATCGACTCTGTATCACGGATGTCAATCGGCTCTTCTGTCAGGCATGAAGCGATACCGAGCATCATGCCGATGCGGTGGTCGCCGTGGCTTGACACATCGGCTCCGCCCGCAAGCGTTTTTTTGCCGTGTATTTTCATGCCGTCTTCAGTCGGTTCAATGTCTGCGCCGATTTTCCGGAGCTCTGATACGACGGTGTCGATCCGGTTCGTTTCCTTCACCTTCAGCTCCGCAGCGTCTTTAATGACAGTTGTGCCTTCAGCCTGCGTTGCCAAAAGGGCGATAATCGGGATCTCGTCAATTAAACGGGGAATGATTTCTCCGCCGATTTCTGCCGCTTTCAGAGCTGAGGTTTCAATAACCAGGTCTCCGTAAGGCTCTGCGCTGTCCGCTTCTGAAGGAATCACTTCAAGTGAAGCCCCCATTTGCTTTAAGACATCAATCATTCCCGTGCGTGTCGGGTTCAGGCCGACGTTTTTCAGCACAATCCGGCTTCCGGGAACGACAGCGCCTGCCGCGAGGAAAAAGGCCGCTGAAGAAATATCGCCGGGCACGAAAATATCGGCTCCCCGAAGCTTCTGACCGCCCGTTACGGAAACGCTCGTCTCCGTTTCCGCAAGCTCGGCGCCAAAAGCGTTCAGCATCCGTTCCGTGTGGTCTCTTGATTTATGAGGCTCAGTGACGGTCGTCGTCCCTTCAGCCTGCAATCCGGCAAGCAGCACGGCAGATTTGATCTGCGCGCTTGCAACAGGGGAGACGTAATCAATGCCTTTCAATTGTCCGCCTCTTACGGATAAAGGCGTAAACCCTCCGTCCGCTCTTCCGTCAATCGCGGCTCCCATCTGTTTTAAAGGCTCCGTCACCCTCTTCATCGGGCGCTTTGCAATACTTTCGTCGCCCGCTACCGTACTGTGAAATGGGCGTCCGGCTAAAATGCCGAGCATCAGGCGGATGGTCGTGCCGGAATTCCCGACATCAAGAAGGCTGTCAGGCTCACAAAGTGCGTCAATGCCCTTTCCGTATATCGTTACATCACTTCCGTTTTGTTCAATGGAGACACCCATTTTTCTGAAGCAGGCAATGGTGCTCAGACAATCGGCTCCGGGCAAAAAGTTTTTTACCGTTGTCGTTCCTTCCGCAAGCGCTCCGAACATAACAGAACGGTGGGAGATGGATTTATCCCCCGGAATATGAATTTCACCGTTTAAAGACGTCACTTTTTCTCTTTTCAATGTTTTCCACCTCAGTCAGCGTAAAATGTGTCATATTTGGCGCGGGATTGAATGCAAGTTTCCGCGCGCTTCCGGTCATCATCAGTCTGGAAACTGATTCTGAGAATTCCGTTAATATCTTCTCTTGTTTCGATAATGCGGATGTTGGTGATACTGATTTTTTCTTCTGCCAGTATCGCCGTAATTTCCGAAATGACCCCCGGATGATCAGGAACATCGACATAAAGGTCATAAAAGGACGGGATCGCTCCTTTTTGACGGAGCGGCAGACCGTCGCGATAATCTTTCGCTTTTTTAAAATATCCGAACAGGCTGTCCGCATCTTCATTTTCTACATAAGATTCGATCGTGTCAATCTCCCGTTTCCATTCTTTGAAGCGGTCAAGCAGTTTATCTTTGTTATGAAGAAGTATGTCCCTCCACATCGCCGGACTGCTTGAGGCGATTCTGGTGATGTCCCGAAAACCGCCGGCTGCGAAACGCTTCAAAAACGGATAATCTTCTTCAGAATGATGAGCCTGATGGACGAGGCTTGCAGCAACGATATGAGGGAAATGGCTGATAACGCTCGTTACGCCGTCATGCTCCTCGGGAGTCATCTCCACAAAGTGGGCGTTTGCCGCTTTCAAGAGTTCCTTCAGATGCGTTACTGACTCTTTAGAAGTTGATTTTCCGGGTGTTAAAATGTAAAACGCATTTTCGAATAAAAATTCTTTCGCGGCAGCGGCCCCGGATTTATGAGATCCCGCCATCGGATGGCCGCCGACAAATTGATAGTGAGCCGGAAGCACTTTGTCGGCGTAGCTGACGACTTTCTGTTTCGTGCTGCCCACATCCGTAATCAGGAGTTCATGGGTGATGTCTGATGCGGCCAGCATATCGAGCATTTTCAGCGTTTGGGCGACAGGCGTGGCGATAATGACAACAGACGCTTGCTGCGCCCCTTCCGTCAATGAGCCGGCCCGCTCGTCAATAATTCCGAGCTTCAGCGCGGCAGTGAGCTGTTCTTCCGAAATATCCACACCGATAATCCGTTTATGCGGATGCTCCTTTTTGATGGCCAATGCGATCGATCCGCCGATCAGCCCGATCCCCGCAAGCAATATGGTATCCTTCATTTCACTCATTTCCTTTTTCATCTATTTTAATAGAGCAAAGAGGTGATGCTTGATCACCTCTTATAATATTTCAGCTAAAATTGTGAGAATTTCCTCATTCTGCTCTTTCGTACCGACCGTAATCCTTAACGCTGTCGGAAATCCGAGCGCCTGTCCTGAGCGGACGATATATCCTTTTTCCAACAGGGCTTGGAACAGTTCATCCGCCGGACGGTTAAAATCAATGAGCACAAAGTTGGTTTGTGAAGGATAACAAGTTAATCCGTGAGTTTCCGCAAAATCATAATACTGCTTAAGGCCGGCTTTATTTTTCTCGACGCATTCCTGGATAAATGTCTGGTCGTCAAGCGCTGCCAGTGCCGAAGCCTGACCGATTCTGCTCGTATTGAACGGCTCTCTCGCCGGTTCAATCTGGCGGATCAGCGCTTCGTCCGCAATGCCGTATCCGACGCGCAACGCGGCAAGTCCGTACGCTTTAGAGAAGGTGCGGAGGATCATGACATTCGGATATTGCTTTAAAAGCGGAATGCTTTCTGGGTAATCTTCCGCCGTAACATACTCGTAGTACGCTTCATCAAGGACAACGAGTATATGCTCGGGAACTCTGTTTAAAAAGGCAATTAGCTCTTGCTCAGAAGTATATGTCCCCGTCGGATTATTGGGGCTGCATACCCATATGACTTTCGTCTCGCCGTCAATTGCTTCCAGCATCCGGTCCAAATCATGAGCGCCGTCACTGCGGAGCGGCACCTCGCGCACCTCAGCGCCTTCAATCACCGCATTGTGTCTGTATTGCGGGAAAGTCGGGGCGGCGGTAATCGTGTTTGCCTGATCATTTAATAAAGAACGGCAGATAATCTGCACTAGCTCATCAGAGCCGTTGCCGAAAATGATCGAAGATTCACTGACCTGCAGATGCTCACTGAGCCGCGTTCTCAAAGCGGCACTGTAACCGTCGGGATACAGCGCAAGCTGCTCAATCTCCCGATGCAGCGCATCTTTTGCGGCCTGTGAACAGCCGAACGGATTTTCGTTAGAAGCGAGTTTTACTACTTTTTCAAGCCCGTATTCCATTTTCACTTCTTCTATTGGTTTGCCCGGCTGATACGGTTTCAGCTGCCGCAGCTGTTCTTTAATCTGCAAATCCAGTCACCTCATTTTACACTGTACAGTCGTCCGAACGTCTTTGCGTATTCTTCAAATTCAAGAAGCGCATCAGCTCTTGTGCCGGGATTCACAAGCTTTGTTTTAAGCTCTTCAACTTTTTTGACAAGCGCGCTGCCGACAACGACACCGTCAGATATTTCATTCATCCCGTCAACCTGTTTGCGGTTTGAAATGCCAAAACCGACCGCCACCGGAACAGAGCTGAATTCTTTCACCTTACGGATGAAAGAGTATACAGAAGGATCGAATTCGCTGCGTACGCCCGTCACTCCTAAAGAGGATACACAATACACAAAGCCGCAGGCCTGTTCAGTAATTATTTTCAAACGGTCTTCACTTGTCGGCGCAACCAGTGAGATATAAGCGATGTTCTCCTTTTTGCATGTCATTTGCAAAAGGGCGCTTTCCTCTAATGGAAGGTCGGGTACAAGCAGGCCGTCTATGTCGTTTTCCCGCAGTAAAGCGAAAAAGTATTCTTTTTCTAATTGTAACACAGGATTATAATACGTAAAGAGGATAATTGGAATATGAACGCCGTTTTTTTTCATTTTGCCGCCAAGTTCAATGGCTTTTACGATATTCATTCCGTTTTCCAGAGCCCGTTTTGAAGCCCGTTGTATGACGGGTCCGTCCGCAAGCGGATCTGTGTAAGGAACGCCGATTTCAAGGGCAGAAGCGCCTGCATTCTGTAATGATATTGCCAGTTCAACAGAAATGTCAGGAAGCGGATCGCCCGCTGTGATAAAAGGGATAAACAATTTTTCAGAATCTCGCAGATTAAACATGTGTCTCCACCCCGTTTTCCAAAACATTCATCAGCGTATGAACGTCTTTATCTCCTCTTCCCGACAAACTGACGAGAATGATTTTGTCTTTATCCATGTCCTTTGCCATTTCAAACGCTTTTGCCAGGGCGTGGGCAGATTCAATAGCCGGAAGAATACCTTCTGTTTCAGAAAGCAGACGTAACGCGGCAATCGCTTCATCGTCTGTCACGCTTTCGTACGTTACACGGCCGCTTTTGTGCAGATAGGCGTGCTCAGGGCCGATCCCCGGGTAATCAAGGCCTGCTGAAATGGAATACGGTTCGATAATCTGCCCGTATTCATCTTGTATTAAATAGGTCATTGATCCGTGAATCACCCCGAGCGTCCCTTTTGCGATCGTTGCCGCATGCAGCGGCGTATCAATTCCTTTTCCGGCCGCCTCGGCGCCGATCAGCTCAATGTCTTCTTCTAAAAAGGCCTGAAATATGCCCATCGCATTGCTTCCGCCGCCGACACATGCAACAACCTTATCCGGGAGCGTTCCTTCAACTCGGCGGAGCTGTTCTTTCGCTTCCTCGCCGATGATTTTCTGAAATTCGCGAACGATATACGGATACGGGTGCGGACCCACTACAGAACCGATAAGATAGAAATGATCTTCACAATGCTGGACCCAATACCTGATTGCCTCATTCGTCGCATCTTTCAGCGTGCCGTTGCCGCTTGTGACCGGCACCACTTCCGCGCCGAGCAGTTTCATCCGGAATACGTTCAGCGACTGGCGCGCAACGTCTTCTTCACCCATAAAAACCGTACATTTAAAACCGAATTTTGCGGCGGCTGTCGCGGCAGCCACACCGTGCTGTCCCGCACCGGTTTCGGCGATGATTTTCGTTTTGCCCATCTTTTTAGCAAGCAGAATCTGGCCTAACGCGTTGTTAATTTTATGAGAGCCGGTATGGTTTAAATCTTCTCTTTTCAGATAGATTTTCGCCCCTCCCAAATACTCTGACACCCTGTCTGCGAACGTTAATGCAGTCGGTCTTCCGGAGTAATCAAACAATAGTTTTTTATATTCGGCATGAAAAACAGGATCATTTTTTAATTCTGTGAAAGCCGTTTCGATTTCCTCAAGGGGCCGCATCAATGTTTCAGGGACAAATTTGCCGCCGAATTCGCCGTATCTTCCGATTTCATTTGGATATGGATACATAGTGGTTCATCCTTTCTTCTAAAAGCCGGATCAGTGTTTGATCCTTGTGTCCGTTTTTTTCAATTCCGCTGGCAAGATCTATACCGCACGGACGCGATCTCAGTAAGCCGGTAATCGTTTCAGGATTAACACCGCCCGCAATAAAACAGCGCTTGCTTGCATTTTGAGCCTGCTTTCGGTACAAGGGGACACGGGCCCATGAAAACGCGATTCCCGTCCCGCCTCTCATTCCTGTCACTGAAGAATCAATGACATAGCCGTCGACAGCAGGTGTAAATTGAGCCATCTGACGGAGCGTCCCTTCCCCGTGATGGAGCGCTTTCCATATTTCCGAGCGCACAAGCGGACGGAGGCGAAGGGCATCCTCAGGCGATTCATCACCGTGAAGCTGGATGACGTCAAGTGCCAGATCAGATGCGATTTGCGCGATGTTTTCTATCGTTTCATTTACAAATACTCCGACATGTTTCTTGTCTGTCCGGACCTGCTCTTTCCATTTCCGGACCTCATCCGGCGTTACTCTCCGTTTGCTTGCGGCAAAAATAAATCCCAGATAATCCGCTTCTGAAGCTGCCGCAAGTTCATAATCACGCTTCGATCGTATTCCGCAGTACTTTAACTCAGGCTTTTTCATATCGTCACTCTCCGAACAGTCCGCGGATCGCCTTTTGCTGCGAATCCTCTCTCATTAAGGATTCTCCGACCAATACAGCCTGCGCCCCGTGCTTGTTGACGAATTGCAGGTCAGCCAAAGAACCGATGCCGCTTTCGCTGACCAGCAGGCAGCCGTCCGGCACAAGCTGCGCTATTTTTTCCGTTTGCGAAACAGAAGTACGGAACGTTTTTAAGTCCCGGTTGTTTATGCCGAGAATGTCCGGCTGAAACACTTGTAAAATCCGTTCAAGCACAGTTTCATCATGGACTTCAACGAGAACGTCCATCCCCTTCCCGCGGGCTTCCAGATAAAGCTCATGAAGCTTTGAAGGTTCCAGCGCTTCCCCGATCAGCAAAATGGCATCGGCGCCGATCCTGAACGATTCCTCCACCTGAAGGGAATCAATAATAAAATCTTTTCTCAGCACGGGAAGAGACACGGTTTGTTTAACATCTGTCAGAAATTGATTTCTCCCCTGAAAAAAACGGGTATCCGTGAGAACCGAAAGGGCGTCGGCTTTAGCCGCTTCATAATCCGCCGCAATCGTTTCCGGAACAAAATGCTCTTTAATCAATCCTTTAGACGGCGAAGCTTTTTTCACTTCGGCAATCAGCCCGATAAAACGGTTCGGGTTCAGGAGCGCTTCTTTAAAGGATCTCCGTTCAATTTGACAGGTTTCCGGCAGCACGATGGATTTGATTTCTTCTTTTTTCTGCAGAATGATTTGATCAAGCATACATTTCTTCCTCTTTCTGTTTCAGACGTTCGAGCTGCCTTTTGGCATCTCCGTTTTGAATCGCTTCTAAGGCTGTTTTCGTTCCTTCTTTCAGATCGTTTGCAAGACCTGCCGTATAAATGGCCGCGCCCGCATTTAAGGCGGTAATATGCAGAGCGGATGACGGAGCTCTATTTGCAAAAATATTCTGAATGAGAAGCGCGCTTTCTTCCGATGAACTCACTTGAATATCCTTCAATGAACCTTCTGCAAAACCGAATTGTTCAGGTGAAACGGAATATTCCAGACGTTCACCGTTTTTCAGCTCAATGATATCGGTCGGTGCTGTGATGGACAGTTCATCTAATCCGTCACGCGCCGACACAAGCATGACGTGTCTGACATCAAATTGTTCCAAAGCGCTTGCCATCAGGCGCGCTTTATCAAATGAATAGACGCCGATCACCTGCCGCTTCACCTGCAGCGGGTTGCTGAGCGGGCCCAGCAGATTAAATACGGTTCGGAAGCCAAGCTCTTTTCTTGCGGCGGCGACGTGCTTCATTGACGAATGAAACAGCGGCGCAAACAAAAACCCCATTTGTTTCATTTCAATGCTGCGTTTGACGCTTTCTGGAGTGGCTTGAATGGAAACCCCCAGCTTTTCCAGCACATCCGCGCTGCCGCTTTTAGACGAAACGGAGCGATTTCCGTGCTTGGCAACTTTAGCTCCGGCGGCAGAAGCTGTAATCGCCGCTGCCGTGGATATGTTAAACGTAGAAATCCCGTCTCCGCCTGTTCCGCACGTATCAACGACATCCGCCAAGCCACCCGCCGTCTGTGCCCGCGCCCGCATCACTTTTACAAATCCGGCAAGCTCCTCCGCCGTTTCACCCCGGTGGGCTAATACCGATAAAATCCCCCCGATCTCAGACTGCGACATGGCCCCGTTCATCATCATCTCCATCAGCTTTTCGGCTTCTCCGGTTTTCAGCGTGCGGCCATTAACGCACGATTGCAGAAATTTGTTCATCCGTCTTCTCCTCCCTGCCAGAAAAGATGTCTTCTGCGATTTGAATCGTTTTTAAAAGCGCCCCCGCTTTGTTACAGCTCTCTTCATATTCGGCTTCCGGGACGGAATCAGCGACTATTCCCGCGCCCGCCTGCACCGACGCCGTACCGTTTTTGACACTCATGGTGCGGATGGTGATACACGAATCAATTGACCCGTCAAATCCGATATAAGCGATACATCCGCCGTAGGTTTCTCTGGAAGTCGGTTCTAATTCATTTAAAAGCTGCATCGCGCGGATTTTCGGAGCGCCCGAGAGTGTTCCTGCCGGGAATGCCGACATCAGCGCATCAACCGGATGGACGCCCTGTTTTAAACGGCCGGTTACAACAGAGATGATGTGCATCACATGTGAAAAAGAAACGACCTTTGTGAATTCCGGAACGGCTACGGAACCGTACTCCGCAACTCTGCCGATGTCATTGCGCGCAAGATCGACGAGCATATAATGTTCAGCTTTCTCTTTTTCGTCATTCATCAGCTCTTTTTTGAGGCGATCGTCCTCTTCTTTTCCGGCGCCCCTTCTTCTCGTTCCGGCAATCGGATGAATTTCCAGGTGCCTGTCATCCACGCGGATCAGACGTTCAGGCGAACTCCCGACAATGTCTCTGTCAGGCAGTTTGATATAGTACATATAAGGTGAAGGATTGACGATGCGGAGCACCCTGTACAGCTCAAATGAATGTCTGGATACCGGAATGTCAAACTTTTGCGAAAGCACCCCTTGAAAAATGTCTCCGGCTTTTATATATTCTTTCAGTTTATCGACGCCGGCCATAAACTCTTCTTTTGTATAATTGGATGTCACATCGGCAAAACTTGGCGTTTCAAATGATTCTTTAGAAAAAAACGGCTCTTTCATATCTTTCGGTTCTGTCAAAATACCGATAAGCTTACGAAGCTCCGCGCAATTTTCTTTAAAAACGGCCCGCTTTTTTTCCTCCGTCTCCCGGCCGTTAAGCGCCGCATATTGAATGAAATGCACTTGTTTCGTTTCGTGATCGTACGCGATGATTTTCCGGCAGACAAACAGCATGCATTTTTCGAAATCTGTTTCTTTCGCGTGGCTCGGCACGGAAGGCTCAATCAAAGGAATCATGTCATAGCTCAGATAACCGACGGCCCCTCCCGAAAACGGGATATCAAGCTCGGGTGTTTTAATGCGGAAGCTTTCATTCATCCAATCAAGCACGGCTTTTAGTTCTCCGGCTTCAAACAGCGTATGCCCGTTTGGATCAGCGGCAGTGAATGTGTGATGACTCTCCTTAATCGTGATAAAAGGATCAAGGCCGATAAAAGAGTATCTCGACCAGCTTGACGACTCATCCTTGCTTTCTAAAAGATACGTAATGTTTCTGTCCAGTTTTTCAACCATCTGAATGGGTGTGATCGTGTCGACCGTAAAAGTCTCTGCGATTGGAATGGTGCGGTGTGTCAGACTGTCCTTTAAAAATAAAGAAATATCCGATTGTAAATTCATGATTCTCCTCCTTACGGTAAGGAGAATGAGATGAAGAGTGAGAGGAGTCTTGCGTATAAGAAATAAACCCAAAAGAAAGGCTTCTTTTGGGCAGAATAAAAACGTGTTTATCTCAGCTCAGCTAAACTCATTCTCTGCTACCCTATTCTAAACTCAACTGTTCAATATCTTACTTACCAGCTCTATACACACTCTTGTGTATTTCTAAGCTTTGTTTATCGTATTACATGTCAGTATTTTTTGTCAATGATAAATCCGGCCTTAACACAACGGCTTTTTCTAAATAGACATGCTTGATTTCATCCTGAGGCGTATCCGTCTGAACCGTCATCAGGACACGGATACACTTTTGCAGAGCGCCGGTGACATCCATTTCCTGCATGCACGTCACCGGGACGTACTGCCACCCGGAAAGGCGGCGGACCGCTTTTGCCGGAAATACGGAATGGATATCAGGCGTGGCGGATAACAGGATCTGTACAACGTCTTCCGGCTTGCATCCATTTTGTTCAATGATTTTTTCAAGCAGCTGCTGTGTTTTTTCTAAAATTTCTTGTTCGGTGTCTTGTTCCACCGTTGTTGCTCCGCGAATGCCGCGTATCATCATGCTGTTTCCTCCATTCGCCATTTGTTCAGCAAATTTTCGAGCTCATCTTTTGAAAGCATGCAGTCCCGCGCTTCGCCTAATTCTTTTAACACGATGAACTGTGTCATGCCTCCGCGCGTTTTTTTATCATTCATCATCCGGGCGGAGAGAACCGGCGTTTCAATATCTTGTCTGATGCTTCCCGGGTAGCCGAGCCCAATCAGCCATTGTGTGAGTTCTTTCCTGTTCATCTTGCAACCCGCAACCTGTTCACTCACGTAAAGGGCAAACTGCATGCCGAGGGCGACCGCATCTCCATGAGTAATCCGGCCGTAGCCGTATTCCGCCTCAACGGCATGGCCGAGCGTATGGCCGAAATTCAGAAAAGCTCTTATCCCCTCTTCCTTTTCGTCCTCACGCACGACGGCCGATTTGATTGAAATTCCTTTATAAATCATTTCATTCAGCTCAGCGCTTGTCAGTCCTTGCAACGTATCAAACGTGAGAAGTTTTTCTAAAAAAGCATGATCGGCGATAAACGCGTGTTTGATCACTTCAGCCATGCCCGATCTCAGCTCTTGTTCCGGCAGGGTTTTCAGAAGCTCCGTATCGTAAATCACCGCTTTCGGCTGATAAAACGCGCCGATTAAGTTCTTTCCGAGTTTATGGTTGACGGCCACCTTGCCGCCTACCGCGCTGTCATGGGCAAGCAGTGTCGTCGGCATTTGAATGAAATCAATTCCGCGCATAAATGTTGCTGCGCAAAAGCCGGTCAAATCACCTGTCACGCCGCCTCCGAAGGCGATCATACATGAGGAGCGGTCCATATGGAAAGCGATCGCTTCCGTTTGAATCCGTTCATACTCTTTTAGAGACTTCGCTTCTTCTCCGCTTGGAACGATTACTTTTTTCACGGGCCATGTTTCGTTTAAAAGCCGGAACATCTCATCGCCGTAAAGCCGGTCAACTTCAGCATCGATGACGAGAAGGATCTTTGTCAGCGGCCTGTTCAGTGAAGACAAAAGGGAAGCGGCCTGTTTCCTTATGCCTTCACCGATATACACGGGATATGCGGAGGAAGCTGTCCGAACCTCAAGCTCTTTCATCAGAATTCCCTCGATAGTTTTTTCATGTTTTCAACATTTTCTTTAATGCGGTCGATCTGGTCAAGCCCGAATTGTTCTACGACGGCATTTGCGATTTCCCAGGCCACTGCTGCTTCAGCCACTACGCTTGCTGCCGGAACCGCACAGCTGTCTGAACGTTCAATGCTCGCTGTAAACGGTTCTTTCGTTTCAATGTCGACGCTTTTCAGCGGCTTATACAAAGTAGGGATCGGTTTCATAACGCCGCGGACGACAATCGGCATTCCCGTCGTCATACCGCCTTCTAATCCTCCGAGCCTGTTTGTGGCGCGTGTATAGCCTTTCTCTTCATCCCATACGATTTCATCATGAACTTCACTGCCGTTTTTGCCGGCCGCTTCAAAACCGATGCCGAACTCTACGCCTTTAAACGCGTTAATCGACAGAACGGCAGCAGCGAGCTTGCTGTCCAGCTTACGGTCATAGTGGACATAGCTTCCGACACCGACCGGCATACCTTCGACGATCACTTCAACGATTCCGCCGATCGAGTCACCGTTTGCCTTCGCTTCATCAATGGCTGCCATCATTTGACGGCCTGCTTCTTCATCGTAGCATCTGACCGGTGATTCTTCCGTTACCCGTTTGAGATCCTCAATGGATGTGTAATCGGTTTTCTCTGCTTTTACGCTGCCGATTTGCAGGACATGTCCGGCGACTTTAATGCCAAGCTCCGCTAAAATCTTTTTAGCGACGGCTCCGGCCGCCACGCGAACCGTTGTCTCACGCGCGGAAGATCGTTCTAACACATTTCTCATATCGCGGTGATTATACTTAATAGCCCCGTTCAAATCTGCGTGTCCCGGTCTCGGTCTTGAAATCTGGCGTTTCATTTCACTTTCTTCTTCTTCTGTAATCGGTGCGGCGCCCATGATTTTTGTCCAGTGAGTCCAATCTTTATTCTCTACAACGAGCGCGATGGGTGAACCGAGTGTCCGGGCATGCCGCACGCCGCTTGTGATCTTCGCTCTGTCCGTTTCAATCTGCATGCGGCGTCCGCGGCCGTGCCCTTTTTGACGTCTGGCAAGCTCAAAATTAATGTCTTCTTCAGTTATATAAAGCCCCGCAGGCACACCTTCTATAATTGTCGTCAGCTGCGGGCCGTGTGATTCTCCGGCTGTTAAGTATCTCATTTCTTTCTTCTCCCTTCATCGCATTAACGCTTTTAAGTAAAACTATACCACAAGTTTTCATTAAATGTCTTCTATCTTTTTTGATAAAAAAATGTATCAGTGCTCTCAAGGCCGAATTTTTCCGGGCTGAAAATCTGCTCTGTGCTTCCGACAAACAGAATTCCGTTCTTTTTCAGGCTGCCCGCCATTTTTACATACAGCTCTTCTTTTGCTTTTTCAGTAAAATAAATAAAGACGTTGCGGCAGACGATCAGATCAAAATCCTGTTCATAGCTGTCGGCGAGCAGGTTGTGCCGCTTAAACCGGATGTTTTTTTGAATCTCTTGTTTTACTTGATAACTGTTGTCAGCCTGCTTGGTGAAATAACGGCTTTTCACGGAAGCCGGCACCTCTTGCAGCGAGCGTTCCTGATAGATGCCCCGCTTGGCTTTGCCAAGCGCCTTTTCATCAATATCTGTCGCCAATATATCAAATCCGGCCAAACCCGCCTGCTGACTGAGAATCATAGCCAAAGTATAGGGTTCCTCCCCCGTTGAACAGGCCGCACTCCATATTTTTAACGGTTTGTTATGCTTTATTAACGGAAGAATTGAGGTTTCAAGAACTTCCCACCGTTTATAATTTCGGTAAAATTCAGAAACATTGATCGTCATCCTGTCCAATGTTTCATTTAATAAAAGCTTGTCTTTCTCCAAAGCGGCGGCAAATTCCTGAAAATCTTTGAATCCCTTTTTTTCATAAAGGGACGTCAGCCGTCTTTTCATCTGTGCTTCTTTGTATAAAGATAAATCAACGCCGGTTATTTGTTTCCACTTGGTGATAAAAATTTCGTAAGGCTCCATTGCTTCTCTCCCAATCTCGCTGTCTTTTGTCCTAGTATAGCCTGTTTTCTTTCTAATTTGTACGATTTCAATAAAAAAATCAGCCCGCAGGCTGATTTGTGAGAAATGAAAAGACAGGGCAGCGCAGCCTCTGTCTTTTTTAAAATATGTAAACCTTTTCATAACAAGAGAAAAAGAAAGGCTGACGGCTTAGTACACCCAGTCGGCCATTAATTTTTGATACGGTACAAGCTCTTCCTGTTTGAAGAAAATGTCAATTTCCCGCTCAGCGCTTTCTAAGGAGTCTGAACCGTGAATGATATTTTTGCCGACAAACATGCCGTAGTCACCGCGGATCGTGCCCGGCAGTGCATCTTTCGGGTTCGTTTTTCCGATCAGCTGTCTTGTGATCTCTACTACATTTTCCCCTTCCCATACCATTGCAAATACGGGTCCTGATGTAATGAATTCCACAAGCTCGCCGAAAAACGGCTTCCCTTTATGTTCAGCATAATGGTTTTCAGCCATCTGTTCTGAAACTTGCATTAGCTTGGCTCCTGCCAATT
This sequence comes from Bacillus sp. YH3-2-B2, assembly GCF_053663335.1. Classification (NCBI taxonomy): domain Bacteria; kingdom Bacillati; phylum Bacillota; class Bacilli; order Caryophanales; family Bacillaceae; genus Bacillus; species Bacillus sp. YH3-2-B2. Next base: position 219,069 of record NZ_JBSJQE010000003.1, read on the forward strand.
GTAAGCCCTTACGCTCAAATCTGGATAAAATCTCTCCGATCAGCTGGCGCTGTACGCCGTCCGGTTTTACCATGATAAAAGTTTTTTCCATAAGATTCTCCACCCCATCATTATGTATAGGCTTTCAAGTTGCACACCGAAATCGTAACATCTTTCTGACAATTAATCAATCCAGGGCGGAGAATGTTCACATCTTGTTCGTAAAAGGAATTTAAAATTTCCGTTTGCCGATATATTTGGCGATGGCGGCCAATGATGAGCGCGCCCGTCCTCTCGGCAGTGTATTCAGTTTTTCAAACGCTTTTTTTAAGTACCTGTCACTGACGGCCATTGATTTTTCAATTGCGTCTGTGCGTTTAATATTTTCAATAATGGGGGCGAGCTGCTCCTGTGTTGTTTCACTGTTAATTAATTTCAGCTGATTTTTCAATTCAGGCTGACGGAGCGCGTACAAAACGGGCAGAGTGACATTTCCTTGCAGCAGATCCCCTCCGACCGGCTTTCCCAGTTCCTCTTCCGTTGAAGTGAAATCAAGAATGTCGTCAATAATCTGGTAGGACATGCCCACGTAATAGCCGAACCAATATAATGCTTTGTGAATCTTCTCATCAGCTCCCGAAGCGATGGCGCCGAGCTGGCAGCTGACGGCAATGAGAAGAGCCGTTTTCCGTTTGATGCGGCGCAAATAGGTTCTGAGGTTTTGTTCCATATTGTATTTATCTCTGATCTGTTCAATTTCTCCGAGGCATACTTCTACGATGGTTTTGGACAGGATCCGGTGGGCTTTCGGCTCATCCAATCTCGTCATCATCTCCAGTGAGCCCGCAAGCATATAATCACCGGTATACATGGCGATACGGTTGTCCCACTTGGCTTTGATGGTCGGTTTTCCCCTCCGCAGCTCGGCGTCATCAATGACGTCGTCATGCACGAGGGACGCCATATGAATCATTTCCAGCGTCACCGCAACATATTTTATTTTATTAATGTCATAGTCGCCGAACATGCCGGAAAGCAATACGAAAACAGGGCGGATCCGCTTGCCTCCCGCCTGGAGCAGATGGAGCCCGGCTTCACTCAGCAAGGGATAGTCTGACCGCACCGTTTGCTCAAGTTCCCTTTCGATCACATCAATATCGTCATTTAAAAAAGAATAGGCCATTTTAAATTTCATATCATTCACCCAAACATCTGTATATTCATCATTTCCAACCGATATGCGTAGCGGCCACTCCGCCGGTAAACGAATGGTATTTGACATTCGTCAGGCCCGCTTCTTCAAACAGACGCGCAAGTTCTTTCATACCGGGAAATTCTCTTGCCGATTCTTGAAGCCAAGAATATTCTTTATAGCTCTTCGCAAACATTTTTCCGAAGAAAGGCATGATGTATTTAAAATATAGAAAATATGCCTGTCTGAATCCGAACATTTCCGGCTGGGATGTTTCCAGACATACGACCTGCCCGCCCGGTTTGACGACCCGCCGCATTTCTTTCAGCACGGTCAGATAGTCGGGAACGTTCCGCAGCCCGAAGCCGATGGTGACAAAATCAAAAGAATCATCAGCGAAAGGAAGCTCCATCGCATTTCCGTGCAAAAGTTCAATTTGGCTGTAACCGCCCTCTTTCACTTTTTTCTCGCCGATGCTCAGCATATTTTTGCTGAAATCCAGTCCTTTGATTTCGCCGCTTTTTCCGGCCGCTTCTGCGAGGGCAATCGTCCAGTCAGCCGTTCCGCAGCAGACATCAAGCGCTTTTGCGCCTTCTTTTACATTCATGATCTGCATCGTTTTATCGCGCCATTTTTTATGCTGCTGAAAACTGATAACAGAGTTCATTTGGTCATAATTTTTATAGATTTTTTCAAACACGCCGTGTACGCGCTGTTCTTTTGACTCCTGCATGTTGATTACCCTTCTTCCACTTTCTGATGATATGTTTTGTCCTGGCTGATCGCCTTAAGCCGGTTCAGCATGAGGTTTTGGATTGGTGAATTGAGCGGCAGCAGCGTTTCAATGCTTTGCTTTGCCTTTCGGAAGCTATCTTCCATTATGTCAGCCTTTGATTTCCCTGACTTTACAATATTGCCGATGACATCGAGAAATATAGCATTGCCGTTCATCAGCCGCTTATATACAAAAAAATCACTCGCCAGCTCTTTCCAGCGCGGAAGATTAAAGTGGTCTGACACTCTGTGAAACAGGGCCGCTTCCACAATCGCCATGCTTTCGATCAATTGATTCAAGTCATTGACAGACCGATCGTACAGACGGATTTTATGCTCATTGATTTCTTTAATTGCCGTAGCGAGCGTCCGAATCATATAGATATCCTTCATTTCAGATAAAAGCGAATAATACAGTCCGCTGAAATAGTCGCCGGCAAGCACGGTGAGCTGCCGGTTTTTATTTTCGTCTCGCTTTAACGCTCTGGCTGTTGTCACTTCATCGTGGGTATCAAGGGCGCTTTGGACAAGCATCGCAGTTACTATGTAATTTTCTCTGTCGTTGTTCTTAATGTCCGCCTCTTCAAACAAAGCGTGAAAAAGAAGAAGCTTATCCTCATCGATTTTAGGCGCGGAAATATGTTTCGCTAAATAAGGATGAGACAGCTTTTGTTTTAATTTCGTATTTAGATTCGCTAAAGTTCCGTAGATGTCTTGCAAAAATATCACCCTTGTCCCCAAATTCACATTTATTCTAATATGTATGAGATTTACTCGTCATTATTATACGCAGGTATCATTATAGCATAAAAAAAAGAAATTGGCTGTATTCTCCCGCCGTTTGCGGGCATTTGGCAAAAGCGGGAAACAGCCGGCTTATTTTTTTTCGCTGTTCATTTCTCCGTAAGCGGTCTGGATGAGGGCGTTGCCTCTCACTTTGATGGCAGAGGTATGCTCAGTAAACTGAGCGATAATCACTTCGCCTTTGTCCAGTTTTTCGGAATGGTGAAATTTCGTATCCGTTCCTCTCGTTAAACCGATGACGTTCACGCCGTCCTCGACCGCTTTAATGACGACAAAATCACTTGAATGCTTTGAATTCATATCTGCACCCTCTATCATTATTAATCCGCACGTTTAATATGTTCTAACACTTCGGAACGCGCCGCTGCGTCATCTTTAAAAATACCTCTTACAGCGGAAGTCACTGTTTTTGCGCCCGGCTTTCTTACGCCCCTCATCGTCATGCACATATGCTCAGCTTCGACGACAACCATGACACCGTGGGGATCTAAGGTCTCTACGATGCTTTCTGCAATCGTTGAAGTAATGCGCTCCTGCAGCTGCGGGCGTTTTGAGACGGCTTCCACCGCCCGTGCCAATTTACTCAGGCCCGTCACTTTGCCGCCGCGCGGAATGTAGGCAATATGCGCTTTTCCGTAAAAAGGAACAAGGTGATGTTCACACATGGAATGAAACGCGATATCTTTTACAAGAACAAGCTCCTCATGGTCTTCTCCGAAAACGGTTTTAAAGTGTTCTTTCGGGTCTTCATTTAATCCCGAGAATACTTCCGCGTACATTTTTGCCACGCGTTTCGGCGTATCTAAAAGCCCTTCCCGGTCCGGATCTTCTCCAATCGCCTCTAAAATCTGGCGAACCGCCTGTTCAATCTGTTCTTTATTAACTTCTTTCATTGTCTGTGTCCTCCACCATTGAATACATTTAATTTCGATTCTAGCACATTTGCCGCGCCAAAAGCAAAACGAAAGTCCTGCCCGGTGACCGGGGCTGCTTAAATATGAAAAGCCCCTTTATCAAGGGGCTTTTCTGTGAAGAAACAAAGTGTATGTATCAGATGCATACACGATCTATATTCACAATTATTTTCCTGCAACAGCGTCTTTAAGAGCTTTACCTGGTTTGAAAGCAGGTACTTTGCTTGCAGGGATTTCGATTTCTTCACCTGTTTGCGGGTTACGTCCTTTACGTGCAGAACGCTCGCGCACCTCAAAGTTACCGAAACCGATCAGTTGGATTTTATCACCGTTTTTAAGTGCATCTAAAATCGTATCAAAAACAGAATCAACTGCTTTTGTAGCGTCTTTTTTAGACAATTCGCTTGCTTCAGCAACCGCATTGATTAGTTCTGTCTTGTTCATGCCTTTCACCTCCTCCCAAAAGGGTATCAAATCAGCAGTTTATTATCATTTCTTCACAGTTCAGCCTGATTCTAAACCTGTCTGATAAAAAATCAAAGCAGGGAAGAACAGACAAGTAAACGGCTTTTCATAAGAAAACAGACACTTTGAGGAATGTTTGTCCAACAAAGTGAAGATTTTCTGTATGTAGAGTAACACATATAAAAAGCCATATCAAGCATTTTAAAGCCTCAATCCCTTGCTCGTCAAGGTTTTCACGTGTTTTACCGAACAAATATTCCTTTTTTTGCTTTTTCCTCCTAATCCTTGATTGATTTCCAGTATCTAAAAAGAATAAAAAAAGACCCCCCGTTTCAGGAAGAGGTCCTTCAGCTTACAAAATAATGGCGATCAGGCCGCCTGAGCCTTCGTTAATAATTCTCTCAAGCGTTTCTTTCAGTTTGTATCTCGCATTTTCCGGCATGAGTGACAGTTTTGCGGAGATTCCTTCTCTTACGATAGAGCTCAATGATCTGCCGAAAATATCGGAATTCCAGATAGAAAGCGGATCATCTTCAAAGTCCTGCATTAAGTAGCGGACAAGCTCTTCACTTTGTTTTTCTGTCCCGATGATCGGTGCGAATTCACTTTCCACATCCACTTTGATCATATGAATGGACGGAGCGACCGCTTTCAGCCTTACTCCGAACCTTGATCCCTGCCTGATGATTTCCGGTTCATCCAGGCTCATATCGGTTAAGGCCGGGGCGGCAATGCCGTAGCCGGTCTGTTTCACCATTTTCAGCGCATCTGATACCTGATCATATTCTTTTTTCGCGTGGGCGAAGTCCTGCATTAATTCAAGCAGGTGGTCTTTCCCGCGGATTTCAACGCCGACCACTTCTTTTAAAATCTGGTCATATAAATGATCCGGCGCATACAAATCAATTTCTGCGACACCCTGGCCAAGTTCGATTCCGGCCAGACCGGCGCTTTCAATAAATTCAAATTCACTGAAGTGGCCGACAACCCGGTCGACATCGCGCAGGCGTTTAATATCTTTTACGGTTTCTTTCACTGATTCCTGATAGCTCTCTCTGAGCCAATGATTTTCTTTCAGCACCATGACCCAGCTCGGAAGGTTGACATTGACTTCCAGCACAGGGAACTCGTAAAGCGCTTCTCTGAGGACGCTTAACACATCTGTTTCCCGCATGCTTTCAACACTCATGGCGAGGACAGGAATATCATATTTCGCGCTTAATTCAGCTCTGAGCGCTTCTGTTTCCGGGTGGTACGGTTTTACCGAGTTGATGACCATAATAAACGGTTTGCCGACTTCCTTCAGCTCGTCGATGACTCTTTCTTCCGCTTCCACGTAATCGCCCCGCGCAATATCGCCGATTGAGCCGTCTGTCGTAATGACGACCCCGATTGTGGAGTGTTCCTGGATGACTTTTCTCGTACCGATTTCCGCAGCCTCATGAAAGGGAATCGGTTCTTCGTACCAAGGTGTATTGATCATTCTCGGACCGTTTTCATCCTCATATCCCTTCGCCCCGGGAACCGTATATCCCACACAATCCACAAGACGGATGTTGACATCAAGCCCTTCCGCGACATGAACGGACATGGCTTGATTCGGGACAAATTTTGGTTCTGTGGTCATTATCGTTTTTCCTGCTGCGCTTTGCGGAAGCTCATCCTGCGCCCGCGCTCGGTCGGCCTCATTGCTGATATTCGGGAGCACCACAAGCTCCATAAATTTTTTAATGAATGTAGATTTCCCTGTACGGACAGCGCCAACGACTCCTAAGTATATATCGCCTCCTGTTCGTTCAGCGATATCCTTGAAAATATCGACCTTTTCCAAGTGATCCCCTCCCGGACTTCCTATCCTTATCATTTTTCATTCACCATTCTCCAATCAAATACAGGACACTATATGTGTATGACGTTGTCCTATTTCAATATGACATCTTTAGAAAATTTTCAGGCAGTCTTTTCTATCAAAATCAAAAAAACCTTTCTCCCTATTTGTATGCGCGGGAAAAAGGTTCATTCCTGTTTCGTTTGACTTTCTAAAAAAACGGGTTCCTGTTTTTCATTTACGGTGTATGTGACTGAAAAGGCCGGGACGAAAGGAGTCTCTTTCCATAAAATATCCTGAATTTCCGCGCCCGGTTTGATTTTCTTTTTGTTTTCCTTCAGGCAGCGGGCGAGATCGACGCGATAGTCGGCATAGATTTCTCCGTCAGCGCCGATTAAAAGCGGCAGAGACGTGCCTGAAACCGGACTTTTGACTGAAGGAGAGTCTTTCATGCCGAGCTTTTTTTCATTTAAAGTGAACAGCCCTTTTGAAACGGCGTCCTCATAGGGAGGATATGTATGCTTTTCCTGATACATTTTGACACGCAGCTTCATGTCGCGGATTGCTTCCGCCATTTGGAGATCGACCAGCTTGACGGTCGGCTTATTTTCCACATCGACAAGCACGTATTGGTACATTCCTCCGCTTTCATAAGCTGAGGCCGGCGGCTCCTCTATGTATCTGGGCGCGAGCCGCTTAAAATCTATCGGATATTTTTGATAGAGCGGTGTTTTCATATCTTTTGTCTGAATCGGCAGAAGTCCGCCGTTCGCCTTTTTAAATTCATCCACTGCCGCTTGCACCTGCTGAAGCTGATGTTTGTAAGATACTTTATTTTCAGTTTTTTTCGCTTCAGGGTACAGACAGCCGGACAGCAGAAGCACCGCCATTGCCGTTATGACGGCCATTTTTAACTTATGCATTCCGCGCCCCCTTTTTGCTTTATTCATTGACAGGCCCGCTGAAAACGACCATTAACACGATCAATCCCGAGATGACCATGCAGGCATAAGCGAGTGAAGAAACCGCTGCTTTTATCAGTTTGTTTTTCACTTTGTACCTGCTGACATAAATAGAGGCGACCGCAACAAACATTAATCCCATAGCACCAAGCGCAAACCACATTTTCATCAATGCCACACTCACGTTCGTGCCCCCCGTCCCATCATTGTAAGCGTTATATTTCATTTTAATATACAAATGTTGAAAAGATCAACAGGTTTTCCATCTATTGAAAAAACAAAAAAACTGAAGCAAAGAGGGGGACTTTGCTTCAGTCAAGTTGACTATATTCACCTGTACGTCTGAGATACACTCTCTTGGACTTCGATGCTATAGTATGCTTAGATGCGTACGTCTGCATCCTCTTCTGCCTAAATCAGCAAATGTTTTAAGCGATTTCAGCCGGAGAGTTCTGCGTTTTGGACTTTCGTCACTTCAGAATATGCTGACGGCATGTTATTGTCACTTCACCCGGTTTTCGAATGTGTTGACCAAGTCTTCCATCTCATGGGTTTTCACTCTGGCCATTAAGGATTCTACGGCCGTTTCTACCTTCTGCCCGTTAAATAATACTTGGTGAAGCGCTTCTGTGATCGGCATTTTCACCTGATATTTTTGAGACAGCTGATACGCAGCTTTCGTCGTCCGCACGCCTTCAACAACCATCCCCATCTTATCCAGGACAGCTTCCAGCTTGTATCCTTTGCCGAGCAGGTTGCCGGCGCGCCAGTTTCGGGAATGAACGCTTGTACACGTCACGATTAAATCGCCTACGCCGGTCAGGCCGGAAAAGGTGAGCGGATTTCCGCCCATCTTTGTGCCGAGTCTGGCGATTTCAGCAAGACCTCGGGTGATTAAGGCCGCTTTTGCATTATCTCCGTATCCCAATCCATCTGTAATCCCCGCTGCAAGAGCAATGATATTCTTTAACGCTCCCCCTATTTCAACACCGATCATATCCGGATTTGTATAGACGCGGAAATGCTGGTTCATGAATAAATCCTGAACCGCTTCTGCAGCCTTGATATTTTTTGAAGATGATGTAACAGTCGTCGGGTGTCTTAATCCGACTTCCTCAGCGTGGCTCGGCCCTGAAAGCACGACGATGTCTTTTCTGTACTCCTCAGGCAGCTCCTCTTCCATTAATTCTGAAATGCGGAGAAGCGAATCCGGCTCAATTCCCTTGCTGACATGAACAAAAATCGATTGTTTCGGGATGTACGGCAGAGCCTTTTTCAGCACTTCCCGAATGGCTTTTGTCGGAACTGCCACAATGATGAAGTCAGCTCCTTTTAAAGCCTCGCTTAAATCGGCTGTCCCGATGATAGAACTTGATAGCTCCACCCCCGGCAGGTAATCTTTGTTTTCATGCAGTTCGTTGATTTGATCGATCAATTCGGCACGGTGTCCCCACATCATGACTTGGTGTCCGTTATCAGCCAGCACTAAAGAAAGTGCAGTGCCCCAGCTTCCCGCTCCAAGCATTGCCACTTTTTTCATCTCTGTATCACACCTTTTTATTTTCTTGCTCTTGCAAATATTTTAATTGGCGTACCTTCAAATCCGAAAGCGTCCCGGATTCGGTTTTCTAAAAAGCGTTCATAAGAAAAATGCATCAGTTCCGGATCGTTGACAAAAACAACGAAGCTCGGCGGCTTAACAGCGACTTGAGTCGCATAATAAATTTTCAGACGGGAGCCGTTGTGCGTCGGAGTCGGATTCATGGCGACCGCATCCATGATGACATCATTTAAGACATTTGTCTGCACGCGGAGAGAGTGGTTTTCACTCGCTTTAATAATCGCAGGCATGAGTGTATGAATCCGCTTTGTCGTCAGTGCCGACATAAACAGCACCGGCGCATAATCGAGAAATTGGAAATGCTCCCGAATATTCTGTTCAAATTCTTTCATCGTGCGCTCGTCCTTATCAACGGCATCCCATTTGTTTACGATAATGACGACGGCTTTCCCGGCTTCATGGGCGTATCCGGCGATCCGCTTGTCCTGCTCCAGGATGCCTTCTTCTGCATTCAGCACAACGCCGACGACGTCTGAGCGGTCAATGGCTTTTAACGCCCGCAGCACACTGTATTTTTCTGTTGTTTCATATACTTTACCCTTTTTTCTCATTCCCGCCGTGTCAACGATTACGAATTCCTGCTGATTGTAAGTGAACGCCGTATCTACAGCGTCTCTAGTCGTTCCGGCTACGTTGCTCACGATAACCCGCTCTTCGCCGAGCATCGCATTGACAAGGGATGATTTTCCGACATTCGGGCGGCCGATCAGGCAGAATTGAACGACATCATCACTGTACTTCGTCTCCGGAATGTTTTTAAAATGCTCGGCACAAGCATCGAGCAAATCTCCCAATCCTAAACCGTGTGTGCCCGAAATCGGATACGGTTCTCCAAAGCCGAGCGCATAAAAGTCATAGATGTTCGCTCTCATTTCGGTATTATCTAATTTATTAACGGCTAATACGACCGGTTTTTTCGTCCGGTACAGTATTTTTGCCACTTCTTCATCCGCAGACGTCACACCTTCGCGGCCGTTCACCATAAAGATGATCACATCAGCCTCGTCCATGGCGATTTCAGCCTGCTGGCGGATCTGTGTCAGAAACGGTTCGTCTCCGATATCAATTCCGCCCGTATCAATCAGGTTAAAATCATAATTCAGCCATTCCGCCGAACTGTATATCCGGTCCCGCGTCACTCCGGGGGTATCTTCTACTATTGAAATTCTTTCACCCGCAATCCGGTTAAAGATTGTGGATTTTCCCACATTCGGTCTTCCGACAATGGCTACGACAGGTTTACCCATAGTACCCTTCCTTTCAATCCAGCCGCTTACATTTTCACAAAAAATTGTTCAACCGGTTATTAAAAATCATCTTCGCTATGAAAAGAACCCTTCAAACAGAAGGGCTTAACTCATTTATTATATCAGTTTTCACTGAGATCACAATGTATTCTTCAAAATGTTTCGCATTCATGTAACAGTCTCCGTCTGTTTTCAAGACATTTTTGTCGCTCCTTTGCCCTGCTTTTTGCTTTTTTGGCTGATGCGCGCCGCAAGCTGTTCATATGTAGTCAGCCCGACGAGAAGAATCACTCCCGCCGAACAGCCTGAAAGCCATTTATAATCACCGACGGCTGCTGCACCCGCAATGTTGCGGATGACCGCAGCATACAATAACTCCCCCTGGCACATGCCGAGAACAAAAAGACAAAGCCTCTCAGGGAACCGCCCCTCAACAGAAAGCGTAATAACGGTAAGCAGTATAACCGCCGCCCATTCAGGTTTTATGATAAACCAAACAGGGTCATATAATGCAAAAAGAAAAATAAAGCCGTATGCCGCAGACGCCGTCAGATGAATCACAATATGACGGAGCCGTTTATGCATGCCGAGGCTTCCCGCATATACAAATGCCGCAGCAAAAAACATGACATATGCCGCGTTCAGCGTAAAATAAGCCGTTATCTGATGTATGCTTGCCATCATATTAGTCAAAATAAAGACTGATACGTAAAACCGGCTTTTTGTTTTGGCAAAAATAAAAGTCGCAAGTATCCATAAAAACCACATTGACCAGTAATAATAAAACGGTTCCATAATCGCTCCTCCTCTGACCAGTATGGAGCGGGAACGCATTTTTTAAACCAATTATGCCTGAAAGGAGCGGATAAGGATGGGAAAAGACAGACAGGAGAAAAAACTGAAAGCCTCCCGCCGGGTGGAATCTGATCGCGATGATTCGATTCACCATAAAGGAGCGACAAGCCTTGAACAAAACGGTGAATTCCGAAAAAGAAAATCGTAAAAAACAGAAAAAGGCATGCGTGTTCGCATGCCTTTTAACGTCTGCTGAAACGGGACGTGTCAATTCCCCGTTCAGAAAGCCAGTGATGTGTGTCACCTTTTATGACCAAAGGCGCCTTTTGCAATTGGGCAACCGATTGGCATCCGAGGGCGGTCATAATCATTTTCAGCTCTTGTAAAAGCGCCGTCATCTCGTCAAACAGCCCCTCTTCTCCTTTGGAGGTGAGAGCTTTCAGGAAAGTGCCTGCCATTCCCGCGCCAGAAGCGCCGAGGGCAATCGATTTGGCGACATCCAGGGCACTTTGCAGCCCGCCGGATGCGATAATTGATTGATCAGCGGAGAGCGAGTGGATTTCCGCTAAGCTTGCGGCAGTGGAAATTCCCCATGTATTAAAAAATTGAAGCGCCTTCTCTCTGCGCATATTTTCAATCTTAGAGAAATTTGTACCGCCGTATCCGCCGGCATCAACTGCTGCCGCGCCGGCATCAAATAACTGCCGTGCCGATTCCCTGCTCATTCCGAAGCCGACTTCTTTGACAAAAACGGGAACTCCCGCTTCCGCCGCAATCCGCTCAATACGGCCGAGAGCGCCGGTAAAGCTTCTGTCTCCCTCTGGCATGACGATCTCCTGAATCACATTTAAATGAATCTGGAGGGCATCTGCTTGAATCATATCAATTGCCCTTTTCGCCTGCTCGGCATCCGCCTCGCTGCCTAAATTGGCAAATATCAGCCCGTCCGGATTCTCTTTTCTGACGATCTCGTAAGAATACCGTTCGGAGGGATCTTTTAAAGCCGACATTTGCGAACCGACAGCCAGCGGCATGCCGGCTTTGCGCGCGGCTCTTGCCAGCGATCTGTTAATTTCGTATGTAAGCTGTCCGCCGCCGCCTGTCATCGCATTGATAAAAATCGGCGAACTGCTTGTGAGTCCGCCGATTTTCGTTGATATATCCACTTTTTCCAATGCTAGGTTCGGTAGGCTGACATGAACAAACGTAATATCATCAAGCCCCGTTTCCCGGTTTTGACCGGTAGACAGCGCATGATTTATATGTTCTCTTTTTCGTTCTGCTCGTGTCACGTTTTATCACCAATTTATTTTAATTTATTAAGCTTGTCTCCGATTAAATCGCCAAGCTGGAAACCGGTGCTCGGCTCTTCTTTCGCCTGGTATTGACGGAAGTCCTCCTGATCGGCTTTCGGCGCTTCTTCAAGCTCACGCATGCTTAAGGAAATGCGCTCTTCGCTTTCGTTCACGTCAAGCACTTTCACTTTAACAGTCTGTCCTTCTTCAAGCACTTCATGCGGCGTTCCGATATGTTTATTGGAAATTTGCGAAATGTGCACAAGTCCTTCCACGCCCGGAAGAATTTCAACGAAAGCGCCGAAGCTTACAAGGCGCTGCACTTTTCCTTCAAGCACATCTCCCTGTTTTACCTTTTCGCCGATCTGGCTCCAAGGTCCCGGCAGCGTTTCTTTAATAGATAAAGAAATACGCTCGTTATCGCGGTCTACGGACAGCACTTTCACTTTTACGTCCTGACCTTCTTCCACCACGTCAGACGGTTTTTCGACGTGTGAATGAGACAGCTGCGAAATATGAACAAGCCCGTCAATTCCGCCGATGTCGACAAATGCGCCGAAATCAGTCAGACGCTGCACTTTTCCTTCAAGCACGCTTCCAACCTCAAGCGTTTGGAGAAAATCATGCTTTCTGGCTGTCTGTTCTTTTTCCACTACAGCCCGGTGTGACAGAATCACCCGGTTTTTATCACGGTCGAGTTCAACGACGATAAGAGAGAGGGTTTTCCCTTTATAGTCAGTGAAATCCTCGACGAAATGAGCTTCGACAAGTGATGCGGGAATGAAGCCGCGAACGCCGATATCAACGACGAGACCGCCTTTCACCACATCTTTCACTTCAGCTTCAAACACTTCTTTTGTGTCGAATTTTTTTTCAAGGTCTTCCCAAGCGCGGTCAGCATCAACGGCACGTTTAGATAAAATCAAAGCATCGTCTTCCACTTTTGTTACTTTCAGGTCAAGCTCGTCGTCAACTTTTACGACATCCGATGCTTTCTCTACATGAAGACTTGATAATTCACTGATTGGAATGATTCCGGACTGTTTGACATTGACAATTTCGACATCTACATGCTTGTCCTCTACCTTTGTCACAATCCCTTTTACTACATCTCCAACCTCTGGCACTTGAACATCAATTTGATTCATTTCCTCTGTCATTTGAATAACCTCCTTGGTCCAAACCTACACAGCTTAATTAATACGGTTTGAAAGCTGAACATGTGAATGTCCGCTTTTCAGCCGAATATGTATTAAAGAATCATCCAAAAAAGATTTTGAATGATCAATAAAAAGTTTTATTAGTATTAACTTCTAATAAAAGGACTGGTTTGTCAAGCAATAACATCTTGTCTTTTGAAAAAAAATTAAAAAGCGCTCCGCCCGAAGTTAACGTGATTTCTGTTCGACGATCTCCAGAATTTTTCCTGCGACTTCGGCAATGCTGAGTGACGTCGTATCGATTTCAATCGCGTCTTCCGCTTTGCGCAGCGGGGAAACTTCCCTCTCTGAATCGAGTTTGTCGCGTCTGGCAATTTCTTCAATGAGCGTCTCGTAATTCACGTCATAGCCTTTTTTCTTATTCTCTTCATATCGGCGCTTCGCTCTTTCCTCTACGGACGCGAGCAGAAAAATTTTCACTTCGGCATCAGGCAGCACGTGAGTACCGATATCACGGCCGTCCATGACGACACCGCCTTTTTGTCCGAGCTGCTGCTGTCTTTTAACCATTTCTTCTCTGACGCCTTTATGCTTGGCGGCGATGGATACTTGGTTGCTGACTTCGTCTTTTCGGATTTCTTCTGTCACATCTTCTCCGTTTACGAGAACGATTTGTCCTTCCGGAGCGGATACAAGCTCAATTTCCGTACGCTTCAAAAGCTCTGTAAGCGCGGCTTCATCGGTTAAATCGGCATTCTGCTTGAGCGCCGTATATGTAATGGCACGATACATCGCCCCTGTATCAATGTACACATATGATTTTTTCTCAGCCACTATTTTAGCAACGGTGCTTTTTCCGGCAGCGGCCGGCCCGTCGATCGCAATTGATAATTTCTTGTCCATAATCTCTCTCCTTGCTCTTTACTCCTCTATGGATTGTATCATGAACTGCCGGAAAAGGGGCGAAAAAATTGAGCTGATTTACCGCTTTACCGTTTCAATCCATTCTTTTTTCTCCATTTTATCAACTCCCTCATATTTCACAGCTTTCGAAATATAAGGTTCAATAGGCTGATAATGAAGCAAAAACTGCACCGCGCCCAAAATTATAAGCTGAATGCAGACCAATTTGACCAGCAGACGTTCAAACGTTTTCATACACGCGCACCTCCATTAGGATTAGTATGGAAAAGTGCGCTGCTGTTTATTCCGACAGACTGTTTCTTCTCTGCTGCAGCTGCGCGCGCATACAATATTGGAGTAAAAGCTGCTGCGCTGCGGGGCCGATTTCTGTAAATTCAAGCGTCATTTTTTGTTTATCCGCCTTTTCATCATAAAAAATCCGCTGGGTAAGAGCCTCAGCCGTTATATCCGCCGCCTTTTCTTTGCCGGGAAGAGAAAATGAGACATACAGCTTTTCACCTGGTTCCGCGGAAATATGCTCAGGCATCACAACAGCGATTCCGCCGGCGCTGATATTAGAGGAAACCGTTTGGAAAGCGGTTTTTTTCGCTTCCGTTTTGACAGATACATCCAATACTGCTTCTGCACGGACGTATCGGCGTCTTTGAATCCGCTTCATTTCCTTCTGAGGGGGGATGTCCAATCCGATCATCGGGATGGGTTCTTTTTTCTTTCCTTTGATTATGCTTTTAAATTGATACGGTACTTGGCCATTCCCCATAAATTCCGCTGTTATTTCCAATCCTTTATGCAAAAAGACCGTCCGTCCCGAATCCAGATCGACGGGATATGAGATATGGAGTTCGCCGTTTTCAACGCTTACTGCTTTGCTCCTCGCTTTTTTGGGCTCATTGTTCTCTATGTATTCAATCCAAATATAATCTCCGACAGCTATCATGGGCCTTCACTCTTTCATTATTTATGCTTTTATTAAAGCATGTAATGAAAAAAAGGAAAAGACTTTTAGTCCTTTCCTCCTTTATTTTTATAGGTCTTTATATATAGGCTCTGCACTTTTTAATTTTTCTATTTTTTCCTCTTTTCCGTCGTCCGCATTAATGAACATTTGATACGTGTCTTTCCCGATCGTCCCGAGCATTTCGTAGCAAAGCACTTCCTGACCGAGTTCATTCGTGATCAGCGCCTGCCGGGTCTCCCGCACTTCAACATTTTTATTCAGCTTCGCTTTCGCTTCATCAGCTGACAAAGCGGGAGCCGGAATCGTTCTCGTGCGGTGCGCCGCCAGGTAATCACGCGCGGAAAAACCGACGACTTCACCATCATCCAGCGCCACTTTCATTCGGATGGCTTCCGGATAAATGCGGACGTTTTTCTCCACGGGAATAAAAGAAAAGACGCCGATGTTATTATATTGCGCGCTTTCATCAATTTCGAGGCCTTTTGTTTCATATCCGTTTTTCTTTAAAAACGCGACGGCCCGGTTAGATGCTTCATTGAGGCTGATCTTTTGTTTCTTCACGCCCCGTTTTTGAATCAAATAGACAGGATGTCCCCCTTTTTGGGTAATATCCATATAGATAAAAGATTTGTGATCCACGTCATTCATGCGGATACTGTATACATCCCGATTCGTCTTCCGGCCGCTTTTGACCACTTTAATGGAATAATTATGATCAGGCGCAAACCGTTCCGCGATTTTTACCGCTTCTTTTTCCGTAATTTGTTTTCCTTTCAGATGCGTAAACCCTTTTCGTTCTGTATTTGCGCTTGTAAACGTAGGGCTGGTACTGTCTTCAGAAAAAGCGCCTACATTTTTTTCGACTGTTTTAAAGCTGTCGACGATCGTATTATCGCTTTGTTTTTTGTCAGAGGCGAGCGCCATCTCAACATCCATCCACCGTAAATTTTTGCTCATGACGAGATGCTGAACGCTGCGGAGCTGGTTTTGAATGTTCTCGGCCTGTTTGTACAGGCTGTTCAGTGTTGTATATTCTTTCTTATCAAGCGGTTTTTGGTCTAAATCCCGGACGGATGTTTTATAGCTGAAATCTCCTATATTGGATAAAAACTCCTCCGTCTTATTAAAAGGCATGAGAGTCAGGGGCAGCTGGCTCACATTGTTATGTGCTTCAGATGTAATTCTCCATACATCAATGAGCGCCGGAGACAGAGATTTTTTACTGTTCATTGCAAGCGTCGTCCCGATTTTGTCGTGAAGCTGATCAACATGGTACGTCAGTTCATGAAAAGCCCTCTGATAATTATTTTCCGCGTGCAGAAGGACCGCATCTTTTTCCTGATGCTCTTTATATCCCCAGTATCCGGTTGCGGCGATCGCGACACCGAGAACAGCGATAATGATTCCTCTAATCATGTTAACACCTCATTTTGCGTACTTTTACTCACAGAAAATGTGCTTTCCGATTCTTTTAATCTGCGGACGTCCCCAAATCCATTTGCTTGTCGCCGTATCAGGATTGAAATAATAAAGCGCGTTTTCAGAAGGGTCCCATCCGTTGATCGCATCAAGAACCGCTTCTTTTGCTCTTTCATTCGGCTGCATGTATATTTGGCCGTCGGCAACGGCGGTAAACGCGAGCGGTTCGAAAATGACGCCGGCCACCGTATTCGGAAATAACGGGCTTTTAATACGGTTTAAAATAACCGCGGCGATGGCAACCTGTCCTTCAAACGGCTCACCGCGCGCTTCCCCGTACACAGCCTGCGCCAGAAGATTGATGTCGTTGTTTGAGAAACCGCCAGGCATATTGGCCGCTGTCGTATTTTGCTTTTGATTTGACTGACCGCCTGTATTGTTTTGCGGCTTTTGAGCAGGCTTATTCGTTCCCGCCGGCTTCTGCGCTCCGGCTCTCGGTTTTGTTTGGTTTTCCAATGGGACGTTGCCATAATGAGTGAACGTATTCCCTTTTTGGATCTGCTCCATTACATATTCACGGTAATATTTTGATTTTGAAATCAGCACCTGTTTGGTTTTCGCCCCGACGAGGCCGTCAACCGGCTTCATGCCGAATTTCTCCTGAAAATTTCTCACGGCCCAGTATGTGGTCCAGCCGTAAACACCATCAATTTTCCCGTTATAAAATCCGTTATATTGAAGACGGGCCTGCAATTCTATAACATCATCACCCGTCGCGCCTCTTTGAATCACTTGATTTGAAAACGCATGAATCGTTTCATGATGATCGAAGAAAGCGGCGGCGAAAGAAAATAGAATGAGACATGCCATAAAGGCTCCTTTGCACTTCATCTCTTCAAGCCTCCTACTGCAAAATTTAAAGTGTACCCGTATTGTCTGTCACGCGGATATTTTTATACACCGTTTCCTTCTTATCCCTCATCAAGGCATAAAAAAAGAAACCGCACGCGATGCGCGGTTTCTTCACACTTGGATCATATTGACGGAGCGTGCTTTTTTTGCCTTTCGCAGCCCGAACCACCATAAAAACAGCATAAACGGCAGCATATAATATACCCAATGATTGAGGGCGGTAAGAATAAAATCGTACGAACCGTGCAGACATGAAGGCACGGCCAGCGAAATCACAAGCCATTTGACACGGGCTTTTTTCTGCGAAAAGCGGGCTTTTCCGAGATAAAACCCCATAATCACTCCGATCAGCGCATGGCAGGAGACCGGCAGAAGCGCCCTTATGAAAGCATGCTCAACGCCGTGGCCGAATAAATACAGAATATTTTCAAGCGTGGCAAAGCCTAAAGACACACTGGCCCCGTAAACGATTCCGTCATAATGCTCATCAAAATGAGCATGCGGGTACACACTTATCATCAGAACGAACCATTTCACCGATTCTTCCAAAAATCCCGAAGACAAAAACGAAACGAAAAAGCTTCCTCCCCCCACATGCTCTTTTTCAAGAACATATTGGATAAACATGGTCGGAAACACAAGGACAACCCCGAGAAAAAAAGACCTCAGCACCATATGTACGGGTTCATTGTCATACTGATCTTTTAAATAAAAATAGCTTAACAGCGCAATGCCGGGAGCAATTCCTGCAGAGATGATTGCAAACATCAGGCAACCTCTTTCCTTTATATTCCTATATCTATGGTACCATGTTGTTCATATTTTTACATCTTTCAATTTTTTTAAAAAAGAGCATATGAATGATCATATGCTCTCTGCACCCAGCCGTTTTGATATTTCGTTTGCGATCAAGCCGCCGTGAAAACGGCCGTTCTCGATAAAAATTTCATTGGCGTTATTTCCAGCCGCAATGACTCCGGCGATAAAAACACCGTCAACATTTGTTTCCATCGTTTCTTCCCGGAAAAACGGCCGGCCTGATTCCGCATCAATCCGCACACCGATTTTTTCGAGGAAACCGTGATCGGGATGGTATCCCGTCATGGCAAATACGAAATCGTTTTTCAGCCGGACCGTCTCATTTCGGCCGGAGCGGAAAATGATTTCATCTTCCGTCACTTCTTCAAGACAAGCGCCGAATTCCATCCGGATTGTGCCGTTTCTGACAAGGGCCTCAAACTCAGGCAGAATCCACGGCTTGATGCTCGGGGAGTACTCATGTCCTCTGTAGAGCACCGTGACGCGCGCACCGGACTTCACGAGTTCCAAAGCCGCGTCCACACTTGAGTTTTTCCCGCCGATCACAGCAACATCTTTATCAAAATAAGGATGGCCTTCTTTAAAGTAATGAAATACCTTAGGAAGCCCTTCACCCGGTATGTTCATATAATTCGGATGATCATAATATCCTGTCGCAATGATACAAAACGGAGTGAGGTAGCGGTCTTTTGACGTTTCTACAAGAAAACGGCCGTCTTCCTGTTTCGTTACGCGCTCCACCGTTTCAAAGGCGTTTACGCGCAGCTCTTTTCTTCTGACAACCTCTCTGTAATAAGAGAGAGCCTGTATTCGGACCGGTTTTCTGTTTTCCGTAATAAAGGCAACATCGCCGATCTCCAATTTTTCACTTGAACTGAAAAAAGTTTGGTGGGTCGGATAGTTATAAATGCTGTTTACGACATTCCCTTTTTCGATCACAAGCGCGTTCACGCCAATTTGCTTCAGATGTATAGCCGCCGATAATCCGCAAGGACCTCCGCCTATTATAATTGCTTTTTCTTCTGTCATGTCCTTCAACTCCTGCGATTGGCATTTCCATCATAAGTTTCCACTCATATAAAAAATCTCCTATATTATCATAGGAGATTTTTTTTGTTTATGCAAACGATTGGTTTATATCCAGCCTCTGAAACGCGAAGCCTCAGCCATTTTCCGCACGCCGACCATGTAAGCCGCAAGCCTCATGTCAATCCGGCGGTTTTGGGACATTTCATAAATATTATTAAACGATTTTATCATCATATTTTCCAGTTTTTCCTCGACTTCTTCTTCACTCCAGTAGAAGCCCTGGTTGTTTTGAACCCATTCGAAATAAGAAACCGTTACACCGCCGGCGCTCGCCAGAACATCGGGAACCAGCAGCGTTCCTTTGTCTGTCAGGATTTTCGTTCCTTCCAGTGTCGTCGGTCCGTTTGCCGCTTCTACCACAATTTTCGCTTTGATGCGGTCAGCGTTTTCTTCTGTAATTTGGTTTTCGATCGCCGCCGGGACAAGTATATCACAGTCCAGCTCAAGCAGCTCCTGATTCGTAATGGTGTCATTGAAAAGCTTCGTCACCGTTCCGAAGCTGTCTCTGCGGTCAAGCAGATAATCAATATCAAGACCGTCCGGATCGTAAAGGCCTCCGTACGCGTCAGAAATTCCGACAACTTTCGCGCCGGCGTCATGCATAAACTTGGCCAGATAGCTGCCCGCATTTCCGAAGCCTTGTACGACGACGCGCGCGTTCTGAATATCGAGACCTTTTTTCTTGGCCGCTTCTTTTATGCAGATGGTGACGCCTTTTGCCGTCGCTGATTCCCTGCCGTGGGATCCGCCGAGTACAAGCGGTTTTCCCGTAATAAAGCCGGGTGAGTTAAATTCATCAATTCTTGAATATTCATCCATCATCCAAGCCATAATCTGTGAGTTTGTAAATACGTCAGGTGCCGGGACGTCTTTAGTCGGTCCGACAATCTGACTGATTGCTCTTACATATCCCCTGCTCAGCCTTTCAAGCTCTCTGAATGACATATTTCTCGGATCACAAACAATTCCGCCTTTACCACCGCCATAAGGAAGATCAATAATTCCGCATTTTAAACTCATCCAGATGGAAAGTGCTTTCACCTCTTTTTCAGTTACATTCGGGTGAAAACGAATGCCGCCTTTTGTCGGACCTACGGAATCATTGTGCTGCGCACGATAGCCTGTAAATATTTTCACAGACCCGTCATCCATCCGAACAGGAATTTTAACCGTTAATAATCTGAGCGGCTCTTTCAGCAGTTCATACACTTCTTCTGGATACCCCAATTTTTCCAGAGCTTTATGTATTACGGTTTGGGTTGATTTTAATACATCATGTTTGTCTTCTTCATTATGACCGGTGAATCGATCGGCTGCCATTTGAGTTAACCTCCTAAAATCTTCTGTTTCTCTCATGCTCCCTTTCAGTGACTAGTATACACCTTCAATATCTCCGTGCATAGAAGAAAGACAATGATTTTTCCATTATTTCGCTTAAAAAAAGACGGCCGCTGAAAACAGCTGCCGTTTCAAATCTTTTTTATGAAAAATGTTTCTGGATGGTCTCCACAGCATTGCCGTCCATGATGAGTTTTCCGTACTCATGGAGTCTGTAAATCGTAATCGTCGCCGGGTGTCCGTATTCAGCCAGCACCGCGATGACACCTTCGGCGGAACGGGAGCCGAGGTCTTCAAGGCTTACATAGTATTGGTTCTCATAGTGGTAGACGGTGCCGCCGGTAATCCCGATTCGGTGAAGGCTTCCGGCTAGTTGAATGATATCTTCAAACGAATGGAACTGATAAATAATATCCGGGCTTTCGTCAAGTTTGACCTGCATCTCGATATAATCATCGTCATATTCGTCATCTTCTGCGTCCGCGTCATGATTTTTCGTTACAATCACAACCATACCTTGTGCCTGAAGAGAATATACTTCCACCGCGATCGGACCATTCGCTTCAAAGCCGAGCTCTGTATTTGCTTCATTCATCATATCTTTAAATAACTGGTGGACTTTAAACGAGTCCTTCCAGAGGTCTTCTTTTGTCAGTCCCCGATCAGTCAGATCGTCGAGGGTTAAAAAGATTTTAATCTTATTATAGTTCAGACGCTCAAGCCGCATAATGTTCCCTCCTGCCTCTTCTTGCACACAAATCATATAACACAGTATATGAATAAATGAGTCATAGGTTCTTAATTTGTTATCAGTTTACACCGTGTACAGCGGGAAGACAAGCAGAATGCCGTTTTTTATCACCGCGGCCGGATTTGTTTCAGGAAAACGGCTCATCCGGTCCGCACAGCGTAATCATATGCGTCTCCGGCTTCGCCCCGAGCCTCAGCGGAACTTTTGTCGTCCCGTAGCCGTTGCTGATCAGGTAATGCGCTTTTTTTACCGTTCCCGTCCCGCCCAATTCATACGGCCCGAACCGGCCGAAACGGATTTGGCCGCCATGCGTATGGCCGCTGAACACAGCGTCAATCCCGTCTGACTCCCTCATCTGCTCATGGATGTCAGGATTATGGCAAAGCAGGAGGTTTACTTTGTCAGCATCCGTATATCTGATTGCAGATTCGTAATCATCCATCATCATCCTGATATCATCCACCCCGCAGATCGTAACGGTTTCCCCTTTATAAGCAAACTGAACCGATTCATTTCTCAGCGGAATCACTTTGTATGCCCGTAAAAGTGAGAGCAATTTTTGCTGGCTGACCTCGTAATCATTATTTCCCCACACATAAATGACAGGCGCGAGAGCCGTCAGACGTTTGATGTTTTCTTCAATTCTGGCGTAAGGAACTCCGCCCTCCGCCAAATCACCGCCGAGCAAAACGGCATCCGGCTTATAAACTGCCGCTTCGCGGAGAAGCTTTTCATCAATTAAACGGCGGTGCACGTCAGATATAAAGAAGATGGTGAGCGGCTTCATCCCTTTCATTTTATCAAGCGTAAATGTATGTGTTTTCAAATGGCTGCCGTTTGCCGTTTTGTACATGACGGCCGCCATAACCGCAGCCGCTCCCGCCAATGTGCCGAGAATTCCCGCTGTAAGCTTCATAAACGCACTCTCCATTCTGTCATTGTCTTACATTAGACGGACAAACAAAAAAAGACGTTTCTATCCTTTCCGGAAAACGCCTCATTTTATTTGCTTTCAAAATAAAGATTGATATCATACCGATGTTTCATCAAGTGAAAAACAGATTCTCTCGCCCTCCATTTTTCAGGCTGGGGCCATAAATCCGTGCTTTTTTGGATAATTTCACATCTCAGTTTATGAAATTCACCCTCAGCTTTTTCTTCCTTTTTTTTAAAATAATAAGAAGTGCAATACGCAAAAGCGGAAGCCATAATCCAGCACAAATAAACCGTATGGCCTAATATTTCCTGCAGAATCAGCTGCGGAGAGGCTTGGGGGGCGTTAAAGCTTTTAAACATCAGCAGTATGCACATCAGGGAAAAACAAACGAGGGACGCCCACTGCCATCTTCGGCATTGTGCGGCATAATTTTCGTATTTTAATTTCCGTTTCACCAGCGCCTGAAGCATTTGTTTCGTCGGTCCGTCAGCAAATCGGTCTAATTGCTTCCATAAAGAATCCATGCGCTTCACACCTTGTCCGTTTTCATTGGTACACTATATGAAAAACGCGGTGAAAACATGCATTTATTTTAATCAGACAGCGGAATGTTCAGAACCTGGCCGGTGTACACGTCGTTTCCGTTTAATCCGTTGTAGCTGCGGATTTTTTCTTCGCCCGCCCGGCTTTTATAATATTTCATTGAAATGCGGTAAAGCGTTTCTTTCGGCTGTACAGTATGCTGTACGGTCCGCACTTTTTTCGGGACAGTCCCGGCTTGATCACTTGCGGCAGCCGGAGCCGCTTTTTCACGGACAGCCGGCGGAGACTGCTGTTTTGTCTCCGCGTATTCGGTGTCTGTCGGCTTTACTTGTTTTTCTGAGGACGTTTCCGTTTTTTCAGGTGTTTTTTCACTTGGTTTTTCTTTTGTTTTTTCAGATGCAGCCGCTTCTTTCTTATCTTTGTCGTCAGACTTTTTTTTCGGTTGTTCTAAAAGAGCGGTTTCTGACGTATCTTTCTGAGCGCCTTTCGGAATAACGGCAGGCGCGCTTTCACTGTGGTCAATGAAGACATCTTCATAGTCCTTCGGGTCAAATCTGCTGCTGTTCGTCATATAAAGAAGACCGAAAAAGACACCGATTGTTACGATAATGAACAGGACGGTCAGAAAAGTGAACAGCGGCGTTTTTGTTTTGGTTTTTTCCTTCACCTGCTCTTCCTTTTTTTTACGCTCCTCTTTTACAGATTGTCTTGTCGGGAGGCTGTCTTCAAGATATTCAATTTGTTCATCCGCGGCCGCGGCAACCTGCTGCTCGGCACGCAGCTGAGCTTTTCTTCTTTCAACTCTTGACATTTCCGTCATAGAAACCCCTCCTAACATATTGAAAACGGATCTGACAGGCAAATACCGCATCAATAATAAAATGCGCTGTAACCGGAACGAATAAATTGCCGGTCCATTCATAGATAAGCCCCAGCAAAAGACTGATGCCCGCAACCATCATAAACAGAAGCCACTTCGCCATGTATCTGAAATGAAGCACGGTAAAAATGAAGCTGGCGGCCCATAAGCCGATATGTGTCTGCAGAACGCCTCTGAACAAAATCTCTTCGCTGAACGAAATGAGAAGCGTCAAAAATAAAATGTGCAGAACCGGCCTGTTCTTAAAAAGCAATACATTAATGCCGCCGTCATCATATAAATGCGAAGGACACCATTTCATCACCGCCAGATCGGCAAAAATGACAAGGACGGCAAGAGTTACACCGTACCATATGATATTATCGTCACGTATATGCCACAGCTTTAAAAAATCGTGAATGTCGGTGAAAAAGAAAAAGCCGATAACAGCTGAAACTGCCAATATGAGCAATTGGGTGGCATACAGCTGTATCACAATCTCCCGGTCTGAGAGCTGCTGGATCAATTCGCTTTGCCGTCTCAGCTGAACTCACCCGCAGACTCTGAACCGAAAATCCGGCCTAATTCCAGCTTCCAATCTTCAAACCGTTCCATGTTTTTCCGTTCTCCTTTTTGCTCGTACGGAGCCAGATCAAGTCCGCAGCTGCTGCAGCATTGTCCGGTTTGACCTTCAGGCTCATACGATTCATCAAAATAAGACAGCAGCGCTTCTCTTATACATTCTTTCCGCTCTAATAACGCCGAAAAACGGTTCATTTTACGCAGCTTCTTTTCCACGCGGTATGTCAGTTCTTCCTGCAGCTGCTCTTTTGTGGTTTTTCCTTGCAGATACAGGTGGACGGCCGTTCGCGCCTGTGTTTCCTGAACGCCCTTATTGATCAGAACGTCCCGAAGCTTTCGCTCATCACCCGTACCGGCATCCCGTATGACGGCCAGAATGCCTTCCAGATCATAATCAGACAGGCTTTCTGTCTGAATAATCTGCTGCTGAAGCTCGGTATCGCCGGGCGCCCTCAGCAAAATACTGACACTCGGGCTGCCGTCGCGTCCCGCTCTGCCGATTTCCTGCATAAAGGCCTCGGCCGTTTGGGGAGGATAAAAGTGAATGACAAAGCGGATATCTGACTTATCCACACCCATGCCGAACGCATTGGTACAGCAGATGCAATCAAGCTGGTTATGGATAAATTGCTGCTGGATCAAGATTCTGTCCCCTGTATCCATTCCGCCGTGATAATAATCCGTCCGCTTTCCTGTTTTTTCATTCAGCTCAGCCGCAAGCTCTTCCGCCCATTTCCTGGTCGGACAATATATGATACCCGGGCCTTCAAGCTTTTCGGCAAGCTCCGTGAGCCTGCTTATTTTTTCGGCATTATCAGCCAAATGTTCTGCCGCCAGGAGAATATTCGGCCGGTTGACTGAATAAAGATGACGCACAGCATGCTCAAGTCCGAGCACATCCGTCACGTCTCTGAGCGTTTCTTTTGTCGCTGTTGCGGTCAGCGCCAATACAGGCGGCTTTCCGAGTGCCTGTCTGAAAGGCCCGAGCTTCGAATAATCAGGCCTGAAATCATGTCCCCATTCTGATATGCAATGAGCCTCATCAATAACAAATAAACTGACCGAAACGTTTTTCAAACGGTTCAGTACATAAGGTGAAGAAAGGGCTTCAGGAGACATATAGAGAAATTTATACCGGCTGATGTTGC
Organism: Bacillus sp. YH3-2-B2; assembly: GCF_053663335.1. Lineage (NCBI taxonomy): Bacteria > Bacillati > Bacillota > Bacilli > Caryophanales > Bacillaceae > Bacillus > Bacillus sp. YH3-2-B2. Next base: position 244,384 of record NZ_JBSJQE010000003.1, read on the forward strand.
TGAGAATAAAATGCCGCTCTGCGGAATTCAGCATGCTGTTTAATGCCGCAACCCGCTTTTCTCCTTTTGCTTTCAGCTGCTGCACCTGATCTTCCATTAATGAAAGAAGCGGTGAAATAATCAGCACCAGCCCGTCCATCATGTAACCCGGGAGCTGATAGCATAATGATTTCCCCCCGCCGGTCGGAAGCATGGCGATCGTATCCTTTTTTTGGAGCACGCTAGTCATAATCTCTTCCTGCCCTTTTTTAAAGGAATGCAAACCAAAATACCTGGATAAAGCTTTATGCAGCTCAGTCATGCTGATTCACCGTCTTTGCCAGCGCCAGCCTGATCTGGAAATAGCTGAAGCGCATCTGCATTCCTTCGCGAATCCGTTTAATTTTATTTGTTTGATGCTTTTTTGCAAATGCCGTTATCATACGCTGTTCCTCTTCAGAAAGATACTGTTCTATAAAAAATGCAGGCTGATGCAATGATATTTCTACGATATGGTCTTCGATTGTGGCGGTTTTTAAATTTCTGACCGCGGCGATCCGTTCAATCGGAAACCCTTTTTCCAACAGCTCAAAGGTTTTTCTGGCAGACTGTGTCAGCGCGCTTTCCGCCTGCAGATCGGACAACAGCTCGCGCAGAGCGGGATATGCACATTGCGGAAGCGATTGAATAACATAATGTACCGCTCCCCAAAACTGGACGGACACATACCATTCATCTTCGTTCAGCTGGAGAGCGAGCTGCTTATTCGTTTTGCCGATTCTGTTGAATGAAGTTAAAGAATAGACAAAAATAAGCGCCTGCCGTTCACTTACGCCTTGCAGAAGCTGAAACAGCGCGTCATGCATTTGGATGGAAAGCTCTTTAGCATCTCTGTTTTTCCGCATGAACCATTTGACCCATCTCAGCGTCTGCACATCGTTGGTAACCGGGATATATTGACTGCATTGATGCTCTTTGTTTGACAGGACTTGAATGAGCAGGGAAAGCCGCCTCCACAGAGTGACGGCAGGCGTTTGATAATTCGCGCCGTGGCAGTGCTTCGGCCAAGGCCGCTCGGCAAACGCCCGTTCAAGCCTTTGAACGCCGCGCGCAGTCACTTTCCACGTTCCCTCTTCTTTTCCGGCTGTAATGTATGAGTTCTCGGTGAGTTTATGCAAAGAAGCAGCAATATCGCCGCGTTCACACTGTGAAGCCATGCCGAAATATTTAGCGATCTGAAATAAGCCGGCATCCTGAATGGTTTGAGACGACTTTTTTCCTTTTAATAAATGAAACACAGCACTCGGAGTCCGTTCGCCGTCTATTTTGTCCAGACAGTCGAGAACCACGGTATCAAAGTAGTTTATCGCCAATCTAAACACACCTACATTTCTTTTGTGACAAGTTTCGTTTTTTGGTTCTTTTTATTTTAACAGATTTTCATATAAATTTGACGTTTAAAGTCATCTTTTAGGGGGAAGTGCTAAAGAGAATCCCTTATGTGATAAGCATTCTCAATCATTTTTCTGTTGAAATTTGACACTAACATCATTACAATAAGTAAGAGGAATAGGTGTTATATTTAAAAATATATAAGGTAAACCATTTGTTCCAACACGAACAATCTGGGAGGTTTTATTCATGGCAAAGTACACAATTGTAGATAAAGATACGTGTATTGCATGCGGCGCCTGCGGAGCTGCGGCACCAGACATTTATGATTATGATGATGAAGGCATTGCGTTCGTTACGCTTGACGAAAATAAAGGTGTCGTCGAAGTTCCGGAAGTTCTGGAAGAAGATATGATTGACGCATTTGAAGGATGCCCTACTGATTCAATCAAAGTTGCGGATGAACCGTTCGAAGGCGATCCGCTGAAATACGAATAAAAAAGCCCTCCCCGTGAGAGGAGCTTGCTTTTTCGTCCTGAATAAGACTCCGGCTGTTATCGGCCGGAGTCTTATTTTTTTGCCGATCAGCACAAACAAAAAAAGCGCCCGGCTGTTCTTCACAGAGCGGACGCTTTAAGCCTTTATTGTGTTTGGATGCTGCGTTTTTGTTCAATCCAAGGTTTCAGCTTCGTAAAGATGAACGTAAAGACGATGGTGATGATAATGCCTTTTACAATGTTAAACGGCAGAATTCCTGCGACAACCGCCGTTTTCAACTGGCTGTTTGACAATGCCGGTGAATGTAAAAACCAAGTATACGCGGGCAGGATAAGAATATAGTTCAAAATACTCATCAGCACGGTCATCGCCGCGGTTCCGGCCAGCAGGCTCACTGCAAGCCCTTTTGCAGAATTAAGCTTTTTAAACATAAACGCCGTCGGCAGAATAAACAGCGTTCCCGCGATAAAATTGGCTGCCTGCCCGACAGGCACGCCGGCCATGCTTCCTTGAATGATATACTGCAGAATATTTTTAATCGCTTCAACCGCAATCCCCGCCGCAGGCCCGTAAACCAAAATGGCGATAATTGCAGGAACGTCACTGAAATCAATTTTCAAGTAATCCGGCAGCCCCGGAAACGGGAAATTTAACAGCATAAGCACAAACGCAATACTGCTAAGCATACTGATGACAACTAATTTTTTTACTTTCACAATGCTCTCTCCTTTTCGATCAAATCTCTCGAAAAGTGGAAAGGTTCTTTGCGCCCCAATAAAAAAACCGCTTTTGTTAAAAAGCGGGAGCTTACTAAGGATTGGCAAAGAAACGTTTGATATAAGCATCAAAACGTCTGCTGAACCTCCATCTTCTCCCATCCAGACTATACTGTCGGCTCCGGAATCTCACCGGATCCTGCCGCCGAAGCAGCTCGCGGGCTTAGAGCGTGATGCTCATCACCGCCGGTAGGGAATTTCACCCTGCCCCGAAGATTGATCTTATGAATTTATTCACATTATATATGATCAAATTGTAATTGTATAGAGAACTGCTCAATTTTATATAAAATATTGATGAAGCCCATTTTAACTGAATTATCGGCTTCCTTTTCTCCTTTACTGCGTCAATACACATTGACACTCTATTAAGAATATGATAAATTATCAGATATTTAGTCAGCTAAACTAGGAGGAAATCTAACAATGTTTCGAGTTTTGGTCTCAGATAAGATGAGCAATGACGGCTTAAAGCCGCTGATGGAATCAGACTTTATAGAAATTGTTCAAAAAAACGTCGCGGATGCAGAAGATGAATTACATACCTTTGATGCCCTGTTAGTCCGCAGTGCCACAAAAGTAACCGAAGAATTGTTTAAAAAGATGACTTCTTTAAAAATCGTCGGCAGAGCCGGTGTCGGCGTAGACAACATCGACATTGATGAGGCCACAAAACATGGAGTTATCGTGATAAACGCGCCGAATGGAAACACCATTTCAACGGCAGAGCATACATTCGCGATGATTTCTTCATTAATGAGACACATCCCGCAAGCCAATATCTCAGTAAAATCAAGAGAATGGAACCGGACGGCTTTTGTCGGAGCGGAGCTCTACGGAAAGACTTTAGGCATTGTCGGTCTGGGCCGGATCGGAAGCGAGATTGCCCAGCGCGCCAGAGCGTTCGGTATGACGGTTCATGTATTCGATCCTTTCTTAACCGAAGAGAGAGCCGGCAAAATCGGCGTAAACAGCCGGACATTCGAAGAAGTGCTTGAAAGCGCAGATATCATTACCGTCCACACGCCTTTAACAAAGGAAACAAAGGGACTGCTTAACAAAGAAACCATTGCCAAAACGAAAAAAGGCGTCCGTCTTATCAACTGCGCAAGAGGCGGCATTATTGATGAAGCGGCGCTTTTGGAAGCGCTGGAAAGCGGCCATGTCGCAGGCGCTGCCCTTGACGTGTTTGAAGTGGAACCGCCAGTTGAATCAAAGCTTCCCGACCATCCGCTGGTGATCGCCACACCTCACTTAGGCGCTTCAACGAAAGAAGCACAGCTGAATGTCGCGGCACAGGTTTCTGAAGAAGTGCTGCAGTTTGCAAAAGGTCTGCCTGTCATGTCAGCGATCAACCTGCCTGCGATGACGAAAGATGAATTCAAAAAAATCCAGCCTTATCACCAAATTGCCGATAAAATCGGAAGTCTCGTGTCACAATGTATGAAGGAACCCGTCAAAGATGTTGCGATTCAATATGAAGGCACCATCGCCAAACTTGAAACATCATTTATTACAAAAAGCCTGCTGTCCGGTTTCTTAAAACCGCGTGTAGACTCAACGGTCAATGAAGTGAACGCCGGCGGTGTAGCAAAAGAACGCGGTATCAGCTTCAGCGAGAAGATTTCCTCCAATGAATCAGGATATGATAACTGCATCAGCGTAAAAGTAACCGGAGACCGGAGCACATTTACGTTAACGGCTACGTATATCCCTCACTTCGGTGAACGAATCGTTGAACTGAACGGCTTTAATATTGACTTAAATCCTGCCGGCCACCTCGTTTATATCCAGCACCAGGATACGACTGGTGTAATCGGACGCGTCGGACGCATCCTCGGCGATAACGATATCAATATCGCTACCATGCAGGTAGGCCGTAAAGAAAAAGGCGGAGAAGCCATTATGATGCTTTCTTTTGATAAACATTTAGATGATAAAGTCGTCAATGAGCTGACTTCAGTTCAGGATATTGTTTCCGTTAAACTGATTGACCTTCCGTAACCAACAGAAAACCCAAAACATATGAATGTTTTGGGTTTTTTTACGTTTAATGGGTCGGAAGCGGATTAGGCGCGGCAGGCACAGCAATAGGTTTTGTCACATCATAATTACCGATTTTCTTTGCGTGCGCATGTGTGAACAGCACCTCAGAATAACCGAATTCCTTCGCGGTTAATAAAAGCCCTTCGATCATTAAAATGCCTTCCAGCGAATCTTCAACTTTATGTTTTTCGGCCAATTGGATCCGCAGCTGCTCGCCGTCTTCCCTTTCCGATACCGATGCAATCGCATCTGCTTCTATAATGCTCGCGGTCTGTGAGCCTCCGTCTGTTGTCTTCATCCCGTCAATAGCCTGATATACTGAATAATAGGTTTGTTCAGACGGGATGAGATACTCTTGTCCCAGACTGTCGCTGTAAGAAAAATACGCCCGGTTTGTCTGTTTATGTACGGACATCTCAGCGGAAATGCCGTAAGATTTATAAAAATCCTGTCCGGCTCCGTTTTGAACCTTTTTCAATTTAATCCGCTCGTAAGGACTCCATGTCAAAGTCTCTTTCAGCATCTTTTTCAATAAGTCAGCATCGGCAGCTGATTCGATAGAAAGACGTCCGTTTACCTGCACAAGCAAATCCTTCTTATCCGCAGTTACCTGCACACCGTCCAAAAGGTTCGGCACAGAAAGGAAAGATTCGGGCACTTCTAAGTTTTCTGCATCAGATAATGCCTCTGAAACCGATTCGTCAGGCTTCTTTTTTTCAAAACTGACCGGAATGACGGCGGATGTATCTGAATCGGCAAACGCCAAAGTAATGTAATTGTTTTTGTTTTCGTTAGAAACGACAAACGTCTTCTGATCCGGCTTGACAGCAGCTGACTGACTGGCTTTTTCAGCTTGACCGCTGTCAGCTGTAAGATCACCGGCAGATTTGTTTGTCATCAGGTGAGGAGAAATAATCAGAGCGATGCACAATGCGCAGATGCCGGCTGCGGCGGGGCCGATCCAGCTTCGGGCCGGTTTTTTCCTGTACGGTTTACCCGTTTCAATATTCCGGTAAATGGCCTCGGGTGAACGATGATCTCTAACCGCCGGAAGTTGTCTTAACAACTCCTCTACTCTTTCTTCGTTCCAATATGACTTCATCATCCATTAGCTCCTCCCTCAAAAGCTCCATCTGTTTCCGAAGTATTTTGAGCCCTCTGTGTTGGGTCGTTTTGACTTTGCTTTCCGAGAAGCGGAGAGCGGCGGCTGTTTCCTGAATGGAATATCCCTGAATAAATCTCAAGATAATAACAGCTCTTTGATCAATGGTGCAATGATCAAGCGCGGTATAAATTTCCCGGACATTTTCATGCTGTACGGCGAGTTCGTCCGGAAGCAAATGCTGATCTCTGACATCTTGTGTATCCCAATCAAACGTACCCATAATACGCTGTCTGATCGTCTGCTGCTTGCGGAACCAGTCAATCGCCACATGGCGTGCGATGGACAACAGCCATGTTTTTTCACTGCTTCTTCCTTCAAATGTATGATAGGAATTCAAGACGCGGATATACACTTCCTGCGTCAAATCTTCAGCCTGCGACTTATCTTTTACCATATAAAATAAAAATTGATATAAATCTTGATGGTATGCATCGTATAATATCTGAAAGGTTTCTTCCATGGGAAACCCCTCCGTTCACTTTTTTGTCGTAAAAATGCGTTGAAAAGTTACATTACAACTATATTACGAGAAACTGGAATTTGGAAGGGAATTTATATTAACATATTCTTAAATTTTTAAAGGAGAAACAAACAAAAAACACCCGCAGAACATGCGGGTGTTTCGTATGGAACAAGATTGTTCGTCAATTTCAGACGTCATCCTGCACTTTTGTCGGAATATAAAATGTAAACGTCGTCCCTTTGTCGATGCTGCTGTGAACCGCAATTGAGCCGCCGTGGGCTTCCACGATATTTTTTACGATGGCGAGTCCGAGTCCGGTCCCCGCCCTGCCTCTTGTTCTTGCTTTGTCCGCTTTATAAAAACGTTCAAAAATAAAAGGCAGATCCTCTTCCGGTATTCCCGAGCCGGAATCTTTGATATCGATTTTCAGTCCGTCTTTTACGGTCTGAGCCGCGATATGAACGCTTCCGCCTGACTCCGTATGGCGCAGCGCATTATCTATAAGGTTGGTAAACACCTGTTCCATTTTGTCTTCGTCAAAGACACACTCCGGCTGAGACACCGAGATGTCCTCTGTGAGCGAAACGCCTTTTTCCTTCGCTAGCCCGGAAAATTTGCGGGAGATCTTCTCCAGAAATTCATGCAGGTTTACCGTTTCATAGCGCAGGCCCGTATGTCCGGATTCCATTCTGGCCAAATCCAGCAAATCATTGACAAGCCGGCCCATGCGAAGAGATTCATCATAAATGATCTGCGCGATTTCTTTTTTCTCCTCTTCGGTGCTTGCAATGTCGTCCACTATTGCTTCACTGTATCCCTGCAGCATAGAAATCGGGGTTCTGAGCTCATGACTGACATTGGCAATGAAGTCTTCACGCAATTTATCCAGCCTGCGCTCTTCGGTCATATCACGGAGCACGGCCACGGCGCCGCGGACGTGTGATTCCGCATAAAGAGGCGACATCAATAAAACCCATGACCTTCCTTGAAGCGTCATTTCAATCATTTGCTCTTTTTCCGTGTTCACTGCATTTTGAAATAGCTCTTTTGCTTCAGGGGGAAGGTTGTCTCCTTCTTTAATGTTCATGTTCTGCTCATAATACCATGCCTGCAGAAAACGTTCGGCCGGCGGGTTGGTCACCAAAATGGTGCCGTCGATATTAATGGTGATGACCCCGTCTGCCATACTGCTTAAAATATTGGACAGCTGTTCTTTTTCCTGATTCAGCGCGTTAATATGGAAATTGAGCTGCCGTCCCATCTGATTAAAGGCAATGGCCAGTTCCCCGATTTCATCTTGGGTCAGAATCGGAATTTTTGTATCAAACTTTCCTTTCGCCAAGTCTTGGGCGCCTTCCCGCATTTTCCGAAGGGGATATGTCACCCTGCTGGATAAAAAGAACGCGAAAAACGTTGTCAAGACGATGGCAATGCCCGCCGCAAGAAAAATATACCGTGTCGTATGTTTCGTCGTATCTTTGACGGCAAGCAGCGATTGGGATAAAAAGACCATGCCTTTTTTGCCGTCTTTTTCATAGGGCACTCCGACGATCAGCCGTTCGTTATCCGAACCGGCATTTTTGGGGACCGCGCGTTTGCTTACTTTATTGCGGTCTGTCAGCGCCTTGTGCAGATCCCGGTCATGTTTAATCTGCTCTAATGTAATAGAGGATAAATGATTATCGTCATTGGGCGAATACCAGACATGCTTATCATCCTGAATGATCGCGATGCTCGTTAAATTGTCCGCCAGTTCCCACGTGATGGATCTGGCAAGCGGCTGGTCTTCATGATTTTCTATTATGACCGCAATTTTATCGGCAAGCTGCGTTAAATCTTTTTCCGCTTCTTCAACGTGGTAATTTTCTATAAATTCCAGAAGCAGCACCGTTAAAATAAATAAAACAATTAACACGAGTGAAAGAATGGTAAACCAAAGCTTTCCTACTACGCTTTTCCAAAACTTCATTCAGCGCCTACCTCAAATTTGTATCCGACTCCCCAGACGGTGACGATTTTTTTCGCCGCTCCCGGGGACACTTTATTTAATTTTTCACGGAGCCGTTTGACATGAGTGTCCACTGTTCTGAGGTCTCCGAAAAATTCATACTGCCACACTTCTTTTAAAAGCTTTTCCCTGTCGTACACTTTGTCCGGTGTTTTCGCCAGAAAGTACAGCAGTTCATATTCCTTCGGCGTGAGGCTCACCTCCGTGCCGTCCGCAGTCACCCTGTGAGCATCGTGATCAATGGATAGATGCGAGAAGACGAGCACATTTTTTGTCGGGGTATTGGCTGTCAGATAAGATGTTTGGGAAGCCCTTCTTAAAAGCGCCTTTACCCGAAGCACCACTTCTCTCGGGCTGAAAGGCTTGACGATATAATCGTCCGTACCCGCTTCAAATCCCTGGACGCGGTTGGCTTCTTCCCCTTTTGCCGTCAGCATGATAATCGGGGTCGCTTTTTTTTCTCTGAGCTGCCGGCATACTTCTATTCCGTCCGTTCCCGGCATCATTAAATCCAAGAGCACCAGATCATAATCTGATGCCAGCCCCATTTTAATGGCCTCGTCTCCGTTTTCCGCTTCTTCAATCACATAGTTTTCCCGTTCAAGGTACATTCTTAAAAGGCGTCGAATTCTGGCTTCATCATCTACTACTAATATTTTAGTTTCATTTGTTTGATCCATCGTTTTCCCCCTGCTTTCCTTCTGTTACTTTCATTTTAACAAACTGTGCGGCAGCTTGAGAACTGTATCGGCTTTTTGCATCTATGCGTACGAATGAAGTCCGGCAAGCACGAGATTCACAAAAATTAAGTTAAACATAATAATGGCGAAGCCGATGACGGCAAGCCACGCGGACTTTTCGCCATGCCAGCCTCTTGACAGCCGCAAGTGCAAATACGCTGCGTAAAATAGAAAGGTGATCAGCGCCCATACTTCCTTCGGGTCCCAGCCCCAAAAACGCGTCCATGCAAGCTGCGCCCAAATCATCGCAAACACAAGCGCGCCGAGTGTGAATACCGGAAAACCGATGGAAACAGCGCGGTAGCCGACTTCATCGACCAAGTCCAGATTCACATTTTTGACGAGCGGGCTTATAAGAGCGCTGATCCTCTTTCTGAATATCAGCCTGAGCGCCCCGTATAAAACGAGACCTGCGCCAAACGACCAGATCACCGTATTGACCTTTCTGCCTGAAAAAATGGCCGGAAGCTCAATAAGCGGCTTCATTGCGCCTTCCGTAAGCAGTTCTCCGTCATGCGGGCCGACAAGCGCAGGCATATCATATATCATCACGCTTTTAGCCTCTTTTTTATCCACCCAATTAAATTCTGCTTTGTAATCCGCCAGCCGGAATGCCGACGTGACGGCGATAAATGCCACGGTCGTCACGAGTATAAACATGATGACTTCAAGCCAAAACGTTTTTTTGCCCGGTCTGGATTGGTCGACATGCTTTAACAGGAAAATGACGCCGGCTACAAAACTGATCGCAAGAATCGCCTGCCCGAGCGCAGCCGTCGTGACGTGAATGTACAGCCAATTGCTCTGCAGTGACGGAATAAGCGGCGTGATGTCTGTCGGAAACATGCTTGCATATGCGATAAGCAAAAGCGCGATAGACAATGTGAACATGCCTAATGAAGGCAGTCTGTAAATAAAGTAAATAATAATAAAAGCGAGAACAAGCATCATGCCGAATGACGTCGTAAATTCAAACATATTGCTGACAGGCGCATGTCCGCTTGCCGACCATCTCGCAATAAAGTAGCCGAGATGACAAAGAAATCCGAAAATGGTTAACGTGATTCCGATAGCCGACCAGCGGCCCTTACCGTCCTTCGCACCTTTTGTTCCCCGGATGGCGCCGCCGAAAACCGGGACGGCAATTAAATAAATCAAAAAGGCAGCATAAAGAAAATTTGCGCTCAGCTCCGCCATGACACCACTCCTTTTTCACTAGGCCTGATTTTTGGCCAATTCTTTTTGATCGGCCGGCTCTTGAATCCCGGTCCCGCTAAGAACAAATTCGATATCCTTTTTCAGACCGAACCAGTTTTTGTTCGTATGTCCCGCCACAAGCACTTCATGATCACCTGTTTTGATCCAGATCCTTCTGTGCTGCCAGTACATCCCTTGAATGACGCCGATCATAAAGATCGCGCCGCCGACGGCAAGCACCCATAAGGTTAAGTCTTTTCTGACGGTGAGTCCTGTAATGTTTTTCGTTTCCACATGGTCGAATTTTAATTTGTACTTGTTACTTTCGGAACCTTCAACAGTCTGCTGAATCGCAACAAAACTTTTCTCCCCTTTCGGCTTGTCGGGAGCCGTGATTTTAAAGACAAAAGCCGGATTGTTAGGAACCTTCGTTTTCGTGCTCGGTTCTCCGTCCTTGTTAAAATAAAAATCAGGAAGATAACTGGCGATCTGCACTTTGTAACCGTTACCAAGATCGTAGTCCGTGTCGGGATCAAGAAGATTGATCTTCAGTTTGCCGAATGACTGTTTTGTTTTTTGGTTGATCAGCTGAAATACCATCTGATCGAGCTGGTTTTCTTTATAGTCCACCTGATACACAGAATAGGAGTCAAAGCGCAGCGGTTCATTGACGCGGATATTGTTTTCTTTGACTCTTTTAAGCTTCGGCTTTTCACCGAATACAATGTCGCCTTCCCTCTTGTACAGAACCGCGTCCGTAGTGAAGGATTTGGCGACTTTGCCGTTTCCGGCTCTGTCAATGGCGTCGGCGAATACTTTTTTCTCAGTGTCTTTGTTATATGTCTGCATCGTGAACCGGTTGTTTTTTAAGTAATATTTGCCGTCAGTACCGGGGATCTGGGCGGTTTCGCCTTCACGGACCCAGAGTGTTTCATCGACATACATACCGGGTACAAATCTCAGCATGGCTCCGATCAGAAAAATGATCAGGCCGATATGATTGACGTAGGGCCCCCACCTTGAAAAACGGCCTTTTTCCGCCAGGATGCTTCCCTCTTGTTCTCGCACTCTATAATGCTTTTTTTTCAATCGTGTTCTGAGGCTATCAGCCGCATCCCCGCTCAGCTCGGTTTCTGTCCGGCTGTATAGACGCTGCCTCTTCAAAAAGACCGGATTCCGACGAACTCCTTGATTTTTCAGCGCCCTGTACAAAGGAATCACCCGATCCAGGCTGCAGATGACCAGTGATATGCCAATGGATGCGATCAGGAGCATATACCACCATGAGCCGTACAGGTGATGAAACCCCAGCAAATAATACAGTTGGCCGATTATGCCGTACTGCTGTTCATAATATGTATCCGGCTGGGCGCCCGGCGGCAGATAAGCTTCCTGCGGAAAAACCGTGCCGAAAGCAGATGCCGCCAGAGTAATGACAATCAGCCATATTCCGACTTTTACGGAAGAAAAGAAGTTCCATACCTTATCTACGATTGTTTTGTTATATGTTTGCGAACGCCTTGCGCTGCCGTCGTACCGCATATCGGCAAGCGGCGATTTTTGATCATCAAGCGGCTTCCCGCACGACTCGCACAAAACCGTCCCGGCTGGATTCACGTGCCCGCATTCACATTTGACCTTTTTCATGAAGACGCCTCCGGCTTAATTAAATTCATATAGTCATGAACCATGCGTTCTGTCATCGTGCCGGTCACCACTTTCACGACCTTTCCGTCGGGATTGATCAAAAATGTCGTCGGAATAGGTGATACGCCGTACGCGTCCAGCACTTGCCGGTCAGTATCAAGCGCAACCGGGAAATTGACGCCGTATGTTTTCATAAAATTATGTACTGCAATTTTTGATTCGCCGACATTTACCGCAACCACCTCGACACCGAGGTCTTTAAAATGCTTGTATTGATTCTCCATGTAGGGAAATTCCTGCTTGCACGGCTCACACCACGTTCCCCAGAAATTCAGAAAAACACCTTTCCCTTTTAACTGACTCAGTTCTATGAGTCTGCCCTCTGTATCTTTCAGCGCGAAATTCGGGGCTTTGGACCCCTCAGATATACGCTCTCCGTTTGTGTAAACGGCATTATAGATGGTATATCCGAGCGCGCAGAGTAAGATGAGAAGGATGCCGGTCCGAATGAATAAACGCCGCCGTTTTTTGTTCATTGTACACTGCTCCCCTCCCCTGTCTGCAAATCCATTCAATTATATCATCTACACGTTTTGTAATTTTTGAAGGTTATGTGAAAATTAGAAAGCGTTTTTACCGTGTTCAGCTAAAGCCCGCAGCCTTTTCACCTCATGCGGCGTCAATTCTCTTGCGTCTCCTGTGCGCAGACCTCTTAAATCTAAAAATGCGTATTCTTCACGTTTGAGTTTCAGCACGTCATGACCGATCGCCTCAAACATGCGGCGGACCTGTCTGTTTCGGCCTTCATGAATCGTCAGCTGAATAATGCTCGTCTGCTTTCTTTTGTCCAGGGAAAGCATTTTCGCTCTGGCCGGCGCTGTCTTGCCTTCTTCAAGCTGAATGCCGCGCTCAAGCTTTCTCAGAAGTTCCTTGGAAGGAATCCCCTTCACTTTGGCGACGTACGTCTTATCAATTTCGTATTTCGGATGCATGAGTTTGTTGGCAAACTCGCCGTCATTTGTCAGCAATAAAAGTCCGCTCGTATCATAATCAAGCCTGCCGATCGGATAAATGCGCTGCGGCACTTCTTTGAAAAAGTCGGTCACCACTTTCCGCCCTTTGTCGTCATCAGCTGCTGAGATCACTCCTCTCGGTTTATAAAGCAGAAAGTACACGGGTTCTTCCCGCTCCACCTTTAATCCGTTTACTTCAATCTGATCAGAACCGGTCACTTTTACGCCGAGCTCTGTTATTACTTTTCCATTCACCTTTACTTTTCCTTCTTTTATCAGCTCTTCTGCCTTTCTGCGTGATGCCACGCCGGCATGAGCAATAACTTTTTGCAGTCTTTCCATGTCGTTCACCTCAAGTATAATCTTACTTTTTTCCCCTTGAACAAACAAGCTTTTTCAAGGAGAGTTATTCTGATATATAAAAAGCGCCTGATTTCAGGCGCTTCCAAATAATAACGTAACTATGATGATTGATGCAACCACCCCGATCAGATCAGCAAGAAGACCAACCTTTAAAGCATCCCCCATTTTTTTGATGCCGACCGCCCCGAAATACACCGTCAGGACATACAGCGTCGTGTCAGTCGATCCCTGCATGACCGAGGCCAGTCTGCCGATAAATGAATCAGGCCCGTACACGGCGATCAGATCTGTCGTCATGCCGAGCGCCGCCGTCCCCGAAATCGGGCGGATCAGAGCAAGCGGCACGACTTCTGCGGGAATGCCGAGCGCTGTAAAGAAAGGCTTGCACAGCCCCATGACAAAATCCAGCGCGCCTGAGGCCCGGAATACGGTAATCGCCACCAGCATCCCGACCAAATACGGAATGATGGAAAACGCAATCTCAATTCCTTCTTTTCCGCCTTCAACGAATGATTCATACGTCGGCACTTTTTTGATCGTGCCGTATATCAATATACCGGCGATAATAATCGGAATCATGGCTAAAGACAGCCAATTCACCATTTCCATTCGCTTACCTCCCTTTTCTTTTGCGGCGGTACCAGAAGTAGCGGTCAATGAAAATCGCGCCGATTCCCGAAATTAAAGTCGCTAAGATGGTCGGCCCGACGATATCGGTCGGTGATTTCGCCGAATAAGCCATGCGCACGGCAATGACGGTTGTCGGTATCAATGTAATACTCGAAGTATTTACCGCCAAAAAGGTGATCATGGAACGGCTGGCCTCAGACTTACCTCCATTCAGCTTTTTCATCTGCTCCATGGCTTTAATACCGAGCGGTGTCGCCGCATTTCCCAGTCCGAAAAAGTTTGCCATGAGATTTGATAAGATGTATCCCATCGCCGGATGATCAGGGGGAATATCGGGAAACAGCTTAGAGATAAACGGGCGGCACATTCTGCTGAATATATCCAAAAGGCCGGACTGCTCGGCTATTTTCATCAGGCCGAGCCAGAAGACGAGGACGCTCATTAATCCGAACGAGATCGTAACCGCTTCTTTCGCTCCTTTAAAAACAGCTTCATTCACATCCTGCAAGGTACCGTTAAACATCGCAAAGACAAGTCCGATTACCGTCAGACATACCCAGATTAAATTGACCATGACGAACCGCCCGCCGCGCTCATAAACAGGCTCGTAAACGTCTCAATGAAATGCTTTTTCGGTTTTTTATGGCGCTCGTTTTCATAATAGACGGGAATCTTGGCGATCACTTTCCCATCATGCATAACAGTCATCCGGCCGACGACATCAGGAATGAGAGAGGCGTCCTTTTTCCAGGCTTTTTTCGGTTTTATTAAGGTTGTGCGGATTTTTACATCGTCGATTTCATCCTCTTTTAATAAATATTTGACATCCCGGGCAATAAAAGCGTGTTTTCCGTAAAACGTCTTTTTCAGCTTCGGGATGCCGCCTTTTTTAGCGACGACATAGGTTTTATAGTGCTCAAAGACATAATTAAACATATTCATATGGTCATCCCAGTCATCCGGATCATTTATGGTGACCGCGATGAGATCCGTTCCGTCTTTTGAAGCCGTCGAAACGAGCGTCCGTTTCGCGATTTTTGTGTAACCCGTTTTTCCGCCTGTGCTGTAACGGTAGAGCCCAGTCAGAAGCTTGTTTTTATTTTTCCATACCCGGTCCATCGTTTCTGCCTTATACACTTTTGTGCCTGAAACGGTCCGGTATTCCTTGATTTTCATCGCGTATTTAGTCAAAAGCGCCATGTCATACGCCGTTGAATATAAATTTTCATGGTCGTCCAGCCCGTGCGGATTTTGAAATTTTGTATTTTCCATCCCGATTTGCTCGGCTTTTTTGTTCATCATAAATACAAAACCGTCAAGGCTTCCGCCGACATATTCCGCTATTGCGGCAGCGGCGTCATTTCCTGATCTCAGCATAAGCCCGTAAACGAGATCTTTCAGCTTTACTTTTTGTCCCGGCTGAAGATAAATGGCTGAGCCTTCCGTTTTTACGGCATTCGGGGAAACCGTCACGGTCTCTTCCATCTTCCCTGATTCAATCGCCAGCACCGCCGTCATGATTTTCGTAATGCTTGCAATCCGCCGCTTATGATGTTCATCCTTGGCGAATAACACCCTGCCAGATGCTCCGTCGATAATAATCGCGCTTTTTGCGCTGACATGTATTTGGGCATGTGCCGTATTGCCGTCTGTAATGGAAAAAAGAATAACAAAAGTCAAAAGAAATACGGCAGCTTTTTTGAGAAAGCGCATGAATGCTCACGTCCTTGTTGTGGGTTTGTACAAGTTTATGCGCCTGTCCATGACTTATGAATACCAATTGCATCACTTTCACATAAAAAAACTCTCCCAAAAGGAAGAGTTTTTATCTGACTGATGCCATATTTGAGCCTGATGCTTCATATTGCGCCAATTCTTCCCGCATGCGCAGAAATTCACTGCTGAGCGAAAGCAGAAGGCTCCGCAGCGAGTCCGGCACTTGCTGGTAGAATTCAATCGCGCTTTGGCCTGTATAAGCGGCGCGGCTGTTTTCGTACCATGTATCCTTTTTCGGCATGAAAAACTCTTCCACGCACTGATGATACACTTTATACAGCGTTTTTTCCGCTCTCACCTCATGAAACGGCTCCTGCATTAAGAGCCGCCGGCAGGCTTCCTGGGCGCCTTCGCAAAAGACGGTCATCCTCCTCAGCACACTGAGCACGTCGCGGCAGTATGCCTCATCCGCCTCTCCTTGAGCCCGCATCTCCGGCAATGTTGTATGATTTAAATAGCTGCTGACCATCGTGACAACCTCGGCTAAAAATTCACCAGTTTCTTCAGTATGGGCCCTCACAATCGAATTTCCCATTTCCGTCCGTTTCCTTCCTCTCTTGTACGTCGTCATTTGCGTCATTCATCAATGGCCTTTCCCTACTATCGTATGATGAAAAACGGTTATTATTTAATATCCTCAAAAGTTTGGTTGAAGTTTTCAAAGAATAAATCGGCTTCCTCCTGGAGAACGTCTTCCTCCGCATTTTCAGGAAGCGGCGGGAGCTCCTCCAATGTTTTTAAGCCGAATTGTTCAAGAAATACCGGTGTCGTGCCGTATAAAATCGCCCGGCCGGGACCGTCGGCGCGGCCCACCTCACACAGCAGCGCTTTTGACACGAGACTGTGCAGAATCCGCTCAGACTTCACGCCCCGGATATCTTCAATTTCCGCCCGTGTGATCGGCTGCTTGTACGAAACGATCGCCAGCACTTCCAAAGAAGCCTGTGACAGCCCTTTTGACGGCACTTCGATTAGTTTTTTCAAATAAGGCACGAATTCTTTTTTCGTTCCAAGCATATACGTATCCGCATATTCGGTAAGCTCGATGCCTCTGTCGTCTTCCTTGTACTGAGCGGCCACTTCTTCCATGATTCCGGCCAGTTCCGCTTCTTCTATTTCAAGCACCGTCACCAATTGCTTTTTGGTCAGCCCTTCATCACCCGCCGCATACAGCAGGGCTTCCACAATCGCTTTCCAATTCACGATATCAAGCGCCATGAATGGATTCACTCCCCGTAATGTATATATCTGAAAAGTTTTCTTCCTGTTCAATGATAATCTGCTGATTTTTCATCAGTTCCAGGACTGCTAAAAACGTCACGACGAGATGGTCTTTTTGCCGAGAAGGAAAAAGCTCCGTGAAGTTTATTCTTCTCCCCGCCGTTTTTAAGCTTTTTACGATTTCGTTCATTCTGTCTTCAATCGGTATTTCCTGTCTTGTAATGGTCGTTTCTTTCGGCCGCGTGATTTTTTTACGCTGAAGCACCTTTTGAAACGCGCCGATCATGTCATAAACGGTCACCGACAGTTTCTGCTCGGTCTGTTTGATTTCTTTTGCATACTCACTTAAATCACTCGGCGGCTTTGTAAATGACTTTTGTCTTTCTTCTTCCCGCTCTTTTAAATCCTTCGCAGCGGTTTTATACTTTCTATACTCAATCAGCTTTTCAATCAGCTCGTCCCGAGGGTCTTCTTCTTCAAGCATTTCGTCTTCAAACAGCTCTTCCTCTTGTTTCGGAAGCAGCATTCTGCTTTTAATGCTGAGAAGCGTCGCCGCCATGACCAGATATTCACTGGCGACATCAAGTTCAAGCTCTTGCATTGTATGTACATATAATAAATATTGTTCAGTAATGGTTGCCACGGGTATGTCGTATATGTCGATTTCAAGACGGTTAATCAGATGAAGCAGCAGGTCCAATGGGCCTTCAAACGTATCAATTTTCACTTGATATTCTACCATTATCTCACCATTTTCAGTATCACTCTCATTGCCGGAAAAACTGGCTACCCTTTAGTATAATCCACCGAAATGCTCTCGTCCAATACTTTTATACACGTCCTCCGTTATTTAGAAAATACTGAAAAAGAAGATATACGCCTATACCTTTAAAGGCGGATGCACATATGATAGCCGTGTAAACTTGAAACAAAGGGAGGCTGATTTCACATGAGCGGAGCTTGTTTCGGCGGAGGTTTTGCATTAATTGTCGTTCTGTTTATTTTGCTCGTTGTCGTAGGAGCATCTTACATCTGCTAGTTCCTCAGGCTTCAGACACCAAGCCGCTCTTTTTTCCTTTTCATAGCGCTGTGGTACACTGGTTTTAGCATAAAAGGAGGAAGCGGCTTGTATCCTAAAGCTTATATCGGCTTTTTGGCCGAATTTCACGCATCAAGAGATTATTTTGAGTGTCATGAACTGTTAGAGGAATATTGGAAAGAAAGCCCGGCTGAAAAGCGGAGCATTCATTGGGTCGGCCTGATTCAGCTTGCCGTCGCTCTGTATCACCAGCGCAGGGGAAATGAAGTCGGGGCGAAACGGCTGATTGCCAACAGCTTACGTATTCTGCGGTCTGAAAAGCAGGCGGTCTGTTCTCTCGGGCTCAGCCATCCGAAGCTGATTGAGCTGATAGAAACGCTGTCAGACGATATAGAAGCGGGCCTGCCTTACAGAAGTGTTATGCTTCCGATTACAGATGAAGCCCTGAAAGAAGCATGTCTTGCCGAATGCCGCCGAAAGGGCTATACATGGGGGCAAGACGGCGTATCAGATACCTTTCTTATCCATAAACACCGCCTGCGGGACAGGACGGATGTCATTAAGGAACGCGAACGGGAAATGGAGAGAAGAAAAAAAAGCAGAGGCTGACGGTCAGCCCTGCTTTTTCTATATCAAAACAGCTCCCGAAACCGTGAAGATTCCGGGAGCATTTGTCAGTTATTATATGAGATATCCTGATCTTTTTGATGTTGACAGCGTTCAAAAAAGCTTTGCGTTAATTCATTCGGAACGAGTGCCTCCGTTTTGAACAGACGTTTTAAGGCGTCCATCATTTGCTTTCCGATTCCTTGATGGCGGTGAGAAGGATTCACGCTGATATGCCGGATTTCAACCTCTGAGTCCTTTTTTTCGACTCCGATCGCTCCGACGATATCTTCATCCTCTTTCCAAAGAAAGAGCTGGCGGCCAGTATCCGTTTCATAGTCCTTTATTGTCTGCTGAAGCTGCTTGAGATCTTTTTCATTCGGCATAAATGACAGAAGACCCATCGCAATCTTTTCAAACGATTTTTTATAACGAATTAACATAAAAACCCCTCTATATCCAAAATGTCCATTCATGTCCTATCAAACGGATACATAAAGGCGATCCGTTTTCTCACATTATATCATTTTCGCCGCGGTTTTAAACGCTTTTCAACAAATTATTCAAATGAGCGGTTTAAATTTGCCATTTCAATGGCAGATACTGCGCAATCCGCTCCCTTATTTCCGGCTTTTGTTCCGGCTCGTTCGATGGCCTGCTCAATGGTTTCAGTCGTCACGATGCCGAAGATAACCGGGACGCCCGTCGCCGTTCCCGCCTGGGCGATGCCTTTTGCCGCTTCATTGCAGACATAGTCGTAATGCGTTGTCGCTCCTCTGATAACCGTGCCGAGCGTAATGACGGCATCGTATTTTTTCGTTTCCGCCATTTTCTTTGCCGCAAACGGGATTTCAAACGCTCCCGGCACCCAAGCGACGTCAATGTCGTTTGATTCTACACCGTGGCGAAGCAGCGTGTCTTCCGCTCCGCTTAACAGCTTGCTCGTTATAAATTCATTAAATCTGCCGACGACGATTCCGATTTTAAGTCCTGTTCCTACTAGGTTTCCTTGTATGATATTCATATGTTATCCATCCTTTTTTGTGAGATTTGTTTTTAGAAATGGAGCAGATGTCCAAGTTTTTTCATTTTGGTCTGTAAATACTGTTTGTTATGCTCACTCGCTTCCATTTGAAGCGGCACCCGTTCTGAAATGCTGAGACCGTATCCTTCGAGGCCGGCGATTTTCCGGGGGTTATTGGTTAAAAGTTTCATATGCTGAACCCCTAAGTCGCGGAGAATCTGGGCGCCGATGCCGTAGTTGCGCAGATCAGGCAGAAAGCCGAGCGCTTCGTTCGCTTCAACCGTGTCGTACCCTTGTTCCTGCAATCGGTACGCCTTCAGCTTATTGATTAAACCGATTCCTCTGCCTTCCTGGCGCAAATACAATAGAACGCCGCGGCCTTCTTCAGCAATTTGCGCAAGCGCGGCATGAAGCTGAGGTCCGCAATCACAGCGATGGGATGCAAACACATCGCCCGTCAGGCATTCTGAGTGCACTCTGACAAGAACGGGTTCGCTGTTAAACGGGACATCCCCCATGACAAAGGCGAGATGTTCTTTTCCGTCAACCTCGTTTGTATATCCGTAAACTCTAAACGTGCCGAAGTCAGTCGGCAGCGTAATATCAACTTCTCTGTTCACAAGTGTCGTAATGTTGTAACGGTACTCTATTAAGTCTTTTATCGTAATCATTTTCAGCTGGTGGCGTTCGGCGATTTCAGCTAACTCCGGCACTCTGGCCATTGTGCCGTCTTCATTCATAATTTCACAAATGACGCCCGCTCCCTGAGATCCGCAGGCTTTTGCAAGGTCAACGGCTGCTTCCGTATGGCCGGCCCGCTTCAGGACGCCTCCTTTTTTTGCGATTAAGGGGAAAATGTGGCCCGGACGCTGAAAATCGTCAGACACAGATTCCTCGTTCAACAGCGCCTGAATCGTAAAAGAACGTTCTTGAGCGCTGATGCCCGTTTTTGTCAGCCTGTGGTCAATACTGACCGTAAACGCGGTCTCATGTGAGTCCGTATTATGATCGACCATCGGGTGAAGGTCCAGCCGGCCGGCGATGTCTTCAGACAGGGGCGTGCAGATCAGGCCTCTCCCATGGGTCGCCATAAAATTCACCACTTCAGGCGTGGCATGCTCAGCCAGCGCTACGAAATCTCCTTCGTTTTCTCTGTCTTCATCATCGACAACAATGATGACTTCACCTTTTTTCAGCGCCTCTAACGCCTCTTCTATCGGATGAAACATATCGATCTTCCTTTCTAAAAGCCGTTCTCGCTTAAAAAGGCTTCCGTGATAGTTTGATTGCTTTTCGTTTGTTCTGTTTTGTGCAAAAAGCGGTATAAGTATTTGCCGATCATGTCACACTCAATATTTACGGTTGATCCGACTGTTTTCGTCTGAAAAATCGTTTCTGAGATGGTATGCGGAATGATGGATACCGTCACGCTTTCGTCTGATAGACCGAAAATCGTCAGGCTCACGCCGTCTACCGTAATTGAACCTTTCAATACGAGCGTTTTTGTCAATTCCGGCGAAAGTTTTAAATCGTAATAGACCGCGTTGCTTTTTTTCTCGATCCGCGTAATTTCCGCCGTTCCGTCCACATGCCCTGATACAAAGTGGCCGCCGAACCGTCCGTTGGCGGACATCGCTCTTTCCAGGTTTACTTTACTGCCTTTTGACAAGCCGTTCAGCGAAGTGGCTTTCACTGTTTCCGGCATGACATCAACCGTAAATTGATTGTCAGAAAATCCGGTTACGGTCAGGCAGATGCCGTTTACCGCAATGCTGTCGCCAAGCTTCACATCACTTGTCACTTTTGAAGCGGCGATGGTTAATGCCATGGAAAGGCCTGTCTTTTTGATTGCTTGGATCGTGCCTGTTTCTTCAACGATTCCTGTAAACATCGTCACCATCCTTTCCATCTTTAGGTATGGCCGTCAGTTTTATATCCGGCCCGATTTGGGTGATTTGTGTGAATTGCAAATGGGGGACATCTTTCATTGATTGAAAACCTTCACCGGAGATCAAGCTGGGAGCAAGCGTTCCTCCGATTAATTTAGGGGCGAAATAGAAATGAAGCTCTTGGAAACAGCCTTCCTTGACAAAACTTCCGTGTACGGATGCTCCGCCTTCCACATAAACGGACATTATGCCGTTTTCAGCGAGAATACTGAGCACCTCAGGGATGTGAATGCGGTCTGTTTCCAGCGGAAAAACTTTTATTCCGAGTGCGGTCAGCCGGTCTTTCTTTTGCACGTCTGCACCTTTGGCCGTAAATATCCATGTCGGCGCAGCGCCGTCAGTGAGCACATTTGCCGTTTCAGGAATGGTCAGCTTTGTATCGAGAATCACTCTGACCGGCTGCTTCACCGCATCAGGAAGCCTGCAGGTCAGGCTCGGATTATCGGCTTTGACTGTGCCTGCTCCGACAAGAATGCTTTGGTGCGATTTCCTGTATTGCTGGGCATCAAGCCTTGCCGCCTCTGATGTAATCCATTTGCTTTCACCGGTTTCGGTCGCTGTTTTCCCGTCAAGGCTCGCGGCCGCTTTCAAGGTGACATACGGAAGCCCGGTCCGCATGAAGTGAAGAAACATTTTATTCAGCTCTTCTGCCTGCTGCCTGAGAAGTCCGGTTTTCACTTCGATGCCCGCTGCTTCCAGCATTCCGATGCCTTTTCCGGCTACAAGCGGATTCGGATCTTTCACAGCAATGAACACCCTTTTTATCCCCGACTTTATTATCAGTTCGGCGCATGGCGGTGTTTTTCCGTAATGGCTGCAAGGCTCCAGCGTCACATACAAATCGGCGCCTTTTGCGTGTCTGCCGGCCATATTAATCGCGTGAACCTCGGCATGCGCTTCTCCGTATTGCAAATGGGCGCCCATTCCGACGATCTGTCCGTTTTTGACGACGACAGCGCCTACAAGAGGATTGGACTGTGTCTGTCCTTCACCGCGTCTGGCAAGTTCTATTGCCGTATTCATATAATATTCATCCATCGTTATCCCTCCCTTCTTCCACGCAATTTGGCGTCAAAAAAGCCCCGAATGTTTACACAGTTCGGGGCTTTGCCAGTTTTAATCCATAGGAAATAAGACTATACAGCAAGTTTATTTTTTGCATAGCTTCTCTCATCCTTCTCCCATCCAGACTTTCACTGTCGGCTTCAGCTTTTCACTGAATCCACCGTATACAGATGCATACGGGTCACGGGCTGTAAAGCGCAAAGCGCCTTATTACCGCCGGTCGGGATTTTCACCCAGCCCCGAAGGATACAATCAATATTTTTTTGTCCTTATCCGCTATTATAACATCCTTTGCGGCAGGCGCAATGAATTTGCACCTCATTATTCAGAAAAATAAAAAGCGCCCTTTTCCCATAAAAGGCGTCTTTATTTATTCGTTCACTTTGACGACCTTCAATAAGCCGTCAATCCGGTTTGATTTGCTGAAGTACGCTTTAATCTTATCACCTTTTTTCACATCGGAGAGATCCTGCTTCAGCTTGTCGCCGTTAAAAATAATTTTTGTGCCGTTCGCTGCCGTACCGTGATACTCAGTTCCTTCGATTTTCGTAATTTTATATGTTTTGACTGTATATTCTTCTTTTTCCTGGGACAGGGTTTGTCCGATTGCAGTCGGCACGTCTTTCAGTTCAATATCGTTTATGACCATATAACCGCCCGCTAATAACAGCAGCAGTACAAGTAAAATGGCTGCTTTTGTTTTAATTCTTCCCATTTTTCTACCTCCAGCCCGTATCAATCTATTCATTACTATGTCATATTCCTTTTTTTCATGAATAGAAAACCGTTCTTCCCTGCGTGAGTTATTCATATAACGTTTCATAAAGGGAAGATGTTTCATGTATCTGTAAAACTTTCTATCTATTAAATAGATATACGAATTTATGTTCTGTTTTTGAGGGTGGAGAGATAAATTTATATAAAAAAAGCAGTTTTCTCATGAAGAAAACTGCCTGTACGGTTTATTTCGTCTTGCGAATTTCGTTAAACGGGAAGAAGACGAATTTTGATGTGCCCGCTATTTGTTTTTTCGTAAAAAGACCGAGGCCGTTGCGGCTGTCCATAGATTCTCTGCGGTTATCACCCATGACGAAATATTTGTCGTCCGGCACTTTCACCGGGCCGAAGTCTTCTGTCAGCCGGTCATAGCCGTCTTGCTTCGCCTTGTTCTTGTTTGCCGCTAAATACGGTTCGGACACTTTTTTGCCGTTGATATACAGCTGATCGTTTTTCATTTGCACCGTGTCGCCGGGAAGTCCGATAATCCGTTTGACATAGTGCTCATTTTCTCCGTTCAGCACGACGATCTGGCCGCGTTTGAAGTCGCTTATGTATTTGACCGTCATATTCACAAAGATTCTCTCGCGGTCATGCAGCGTCGGATCCATTGATCTTCCATCAACGAGATAAGGGGCAAATAAAAAGTTTCGGATGAGCAGTGCCAGAACGACAGCGATGATAATGGCTTTCGCCCAATCAAGTACGGTGCTTTTTTTAGAAGTTTTTTCTTTTTCTGATTTCAAGTGATTTCCTCCCATTAGCCATGGTCGTTTTTATTTTACCATGAATCCCTGCACAGAGGGCAAATAAGCCCCGCACCCCATCCATTTTTTTCATTTTATAAGCCGGATCTGCTGATTTTACGGTATTTCACGAAGCTTCCGATCCGCCAAATGCACAAATACACAAAAGCAAGCTCCATCGTTAAAACGGCGAATTCCGCCGCGTCAATGTTTTTGAAATATTGGCTGAGCGCGATACGGATCGCAATAATCGCGATAATGACATATTTAAAGTTTTTATTCCGCTTGGAGTAGACAAAGCCGTCTTCCCGGATTTCATAGGCGGTTTGCGACAGCATGATGACACCGAATACCGCGCCTAACAGTCCGGCGATGGCGAGCTCCCAAAGAGCGGGAAAATGAAACGGCTTTCCCGGGATATTCATGAGCTGGCTGATACTGAATGTGAAAATGACGGCGATAATCAAAAGCGGGAGAATGATGCCGAAGCCGCCGCCTTTAATCGGCCTGTTTCCCTTTTTCACCCTGAACCAAATCATAAGTGCGAGAATGATAATGACAAATAAAACGGTTGCCAATTGAACCAACGTTTCTACCTCTTTTCATTGTTGTAATCGGTCTTTTTCACTATACCAGAATGATCGCCGATGTTCATATATGTATTTTTTCATGATTTACACATGAGAATTTTCATATACATAAAAAAACCCGCCTGAAAAAGGCGGGTTTTCTGTCATTATCCTTCTACACGGATTTCTTTCATTTTGTCTCCGTTAGACATGTTTTTCGCATGCTCTAAACCGCTTGTCACTTTTCCGAATACAGTATGAACGCCGTTTAAATGCGGCTGCGGCTCATGTACGATGAAGAATTGGCTTGAACCCGTGTCTTTACCGGCATGCGCCATTGATAAAGAACCGGCTTCGTGTTTATGCGGATTGCCTTCTGTTTCACATTTGATCGTTTTTCCGCTTCCGCCCATGCCTGTCCCAGTCGGATCTCCGCCTTGGCTGACAAAGCCCGGAATCACGCGGTGGAAAATAACGCCGTCATAAAAGCCCGTATTCGCCAGATTTTCAAAGTTAGCGACTGTATTAGGCGCTTCATTCGGATAAAGTTCAAATTCGATTCTGCTGCCGTTTTCCATTTCGATGTAACCAGTTTTCATTCTCATTCCTACTTCCGTATTGTTTTTTGTCAAAGCCTTCTTCAATATGAATTTCAATTGTAAGCCGGCTTTCTTTTTGATATTCTTTTGAAGGAAGAGGCCTCTGCTCTTCTTTTCGCGGCTATTATACCACACCTTCAGCCGGAAAACGAATCTCCCCGCTTCCGCAGAAAGAAAATGAAACCAGAACAGCTTCACAGCCGTCTATGTATCGGAACTGCTTCACGCAGGTCCTCACAAACCGCTTCAAAACGGCATTTGTGAAAAGAAGGAGGTTAACCGCTTTGAAAAAAATGTGGATTGGATTGCTGGCGGCGGCCGTTGTATTGTGCACAATACCGAAAATCAGCCTGGCCGATGCCGCAGTCGGAGATGTCATCGTCACACTGGGGGCGGATCTGTCAAACGAAAACCGTCAGAAAGTGCTTGACGAATTAAATGTCCCTGATAACGCGACAAAAGTGACGGTCACAAATAAAGAAGAACATGAATATCTGGGAAAATATATATCGAACGCCCAAATCGGCACAAGAGCCATCTCTTCGTCATCCATCACGGTGGCTAAGAAAGGGTCCGGGCTTGACGTTAAGACCCATAATATCGATTCCATTACGGATGAAATGTACTTAAACGCCCTGATGACAGCAGGAGTGAAAGATGCGAAAGTATACGTGACGGCGCCGTTTGAGGTATCAGGCACCGCAGCATTAACGGGAATCATCAAGGCATATGAAGTCTCATCAGACAAAGCAATTTCAGAAGATGTAAAACAAGTCGCCAACCAAGAGCTTGTCACCACTTCAAATCTCGGGGATAAAATCGGGGATAAAAACGCCTCCGCGCTTATCGCAAACATTAAAGATGATTTCGCGAAAAACGGTGTGCCCGATACAAAAGAAGGAATCGAGAAAAAGGTCGATGATGCGGCTTCAAACCTTAATATTACACTGACTGACGCTCAAAAAGACCAGCTTGTTTCATTGTTTAATAAAATGAAAAATGCAAAGATTGATTGGGGCCAAGTCGGCAGCCAGCTCGATAAGGCAAAAGACAAAATCACGAAGTTCATTCAATCCGATGAAGGCAAAAGCTTTGTTCAAAAAGTTATTGATTTCTTCGCTTCGATTTGGAATGCGATCGTGTCTGTATTTACAGGAGACAGCGGATCAAGTTCTGACAGCTGAACGCAAAAAGAGACCGGACGCCATTGTTCCGGTCTCTTTTTCATTTATTGTTTGACCCCCGTCTTAAACGGCAGATCCAGTTTTACAATGTCTTCATAAGTTTCTCTTCTAATGACAAGATGCGCTTCGCCGTCTTCCACAAAAACGACGGCGGGACGCGGAATGCGGTTGTAGTTGTTAGCCATGCTGTACCCGTATGCTCCCGTGCAGAAAACGGCGAGAAGATCGCCTTCTTTCACTTCCGGAAGGTCTATATCCCAAATGAGCATATCCCCGCTTTCACAGCACTTACCCGCGATGGATACCGTTTTGTCGTGGTGTTCTCCGATTCTGTTTGCCGATACGGCTTCATATTTCGCCTGATACAGCGCAGGACGGATATTATCGCTCATGCCCCCGTCAACCGCTGCATATTTACGGGTGCCGGGCACTTCTTTTTGCGAACCGATGGTATAAAGCGTCGTTCCGGCGTCTCCGACGAGCGAGCGTCCCGGTTCAATCCAGATCTCCGGAATGTCAAAAGCGTGCAGCGCTGCGTTTTCTTTTACCGCTTCGATAATTTTTTCCACATAAACGGCGGGATGAAGGGGTTCATCCTCTTCCGTGTAGCGGATGCCGAAGCCGCCCCCTAAATTCAGCACTTCAGAGACAAAGCCGAATGATTCTCTCCATTCATTCAGTTTTGCGAAGATTTTTTCTGCGGCCAGCACAAAGCCCGCCGTATCAAAAATTTGCGATCCGATGTGGCAGTGAACGCCGAGAAGCCGGATATGGTCTGACTGCAATACTTGTTCAATCGCCTTTTCTATTTGCCCGTTATGCAGATCAAAACCGAATTTGGAATCTTCCTGTCCCGTCGTAATATAATCATGCGTATGCGCCTCTACCCCCGGAGTGATCCGCAGAAGCACATCCATTGTGCGCCCTGATTTGCGGCACAGTTCCGCGAGTAAGGATATTTCATAAAAATTATCAACGACGATGCAGCCGATTTGATGATCGAGCGCCATTTTCAACTCTTCTTTGCTTTTGTTGTTGCCGTGAAAATGAATCCTGTCAGCCGGAAAACCAGCCGCAACCGCCGTGAACAGCTCTCCGCCGGATACAACGTCCAATGAGAGCCCCTCCTGCTCAGCGAGCTGTATCATCGCAACGGAAGAAAACGCCTTGCTCGCGTACGCGACCTGCGCCTTTAAATCCGCGTCAATGAATGCCTGTTTAAAGCTTTTAGCGCGCTCACGTATTAAAGCCACATCGTAAACATAAAGAGGCGTGCCGTAATGCTCCGCTAAATACAGCGCGTCCACACCTCCGATTTCCAAATGACCTAGTTTGTTTTGTCTGCTTGTGCCATGTAAGAACAATGCTCATTCCCTCTTTCTGATCCGCCTATGGGTGAAAAGGACAGCTTCTTTTGAGCTGTCCTTATACAAGTCCCGTATAAGTTAAGACATACAATATCATAATCTTCTGTCGGTTTCAATGCGATTATGAACCGCTTGGCTGTCTTTGACGGTCTTTCGGGTGAACAATGCTCGGTCTGACTTTCGCTCCCGGCACTGTCGTCCGGACGAGCACCTGCCACAGCGCCTTGCCGTTAAACGGTAAAAACGGCCATAAATACGGCGTATGAAACGAGCGGATATTCGCCATTATGATCAGCAGCAATGTAAAGCCTATCACAAAGCCTTTCACTTGGAAAATGGCCACGAGCACCATTAAGATGAGGCGTATCATTTTATTGGCGAGGCTGAGCTCATAGCTCGGCGTGGTAAATGATCCGATGGCGGCGATCGATACGTACAGAATCACTTCTGCTGAAAACAGCCCCACCGCTATGGCGATTTGACCGATCAGCACCGCCGCAATCAGACCCATGGCGGTGGATAAAGCGGTCGGCGTATGGATCGCGGCCATCCTGAGAAACTCAATCCCCAAATCGGCCAAAAAGATTTGCAGAATGATCGGGATATGCGTATTTTTATTTAAACCGATAAAATCCAATCTTTCAGGCAGAAGAGACGGTTCAAGAACAAAGAGGAACCAGATCGGAAGCAGAACCGTTGAAGCGATAATACCGAAAAACCTGATCCATCTTAAAAATGTTCCCACTGAAGGCGCCTGCCTGTATTCTTCCGCATGCTGAACATGGTGAAAAATCGTTGTCGGCGTTATGATCACGCTCGGTGACGTATCAACGACAATGATGACGTGCCCTTCCAAAATGTGATTGGCGGCCACATCCGGCCGCTCCGTGTATCTGACCATCGGAAACGGGTTGTAGCCCTGTTTGACGATGAATTCTTCCACCGTTTTATCAGACATCGTCAATCCGTCAATGTCAATCGCATTCACTTCGTTTTCGACGATGCTGACAAGGTCCGGGTCCGCGATGTCTTCTATATACACAATGGCAAGATCGGTCTTAGAGCGCTCGCCGACTTTCGTAATTTTGACGCGGAGCCTTTCGTCCCTGATTCTTCTTCTGATCAATGCTGTATTAATGACAATATTTTCGATAAAACCGTCTCTTGCCCCGCGGACGACCTTTTCCGTATCCGGTTCTTCAGGTGTGCGTCCGGGGTAACTTCTGACGTCAACGATAAAGGCGAAGCCCGCGTCTTCAACGATAACGGCCACAAGTCCGGAAAGCACTTGATCTGTTGCTTCGTCGAGCGTTTTGACTTTTTGGACCTGCTGATTGACAAGCCTGTTTTCAACAACGTCAATCGCTTCATCCGCATTCTCGTCATAATTATTAACGTCGACGAGCTGTTCCATTAAATGAATGATAAACAAAGTATCGGTTAATCCGTTGACAAAGTAAATCTGGACTTCCCGGTCTAATACTCGAACTTTGCGGACGCCGACATCATAGCTCGTTCCCATACCGACGCGGTCTTTAAAAAATTGTTCATTTTTTCTAGGATCCCGGTATACCTTGATCATATTTTCCGGTTTTTCCGGCATGGCTTTCGCTCCTTTCTAAAATGAATTCGACCGCCTTCATCGTAATCGGCGAGCCTTTGGATATGTCATCTTTTCTCCCCATCTTTCCTATGTCGCCGATGCCCACAATGAGGGGAACGTCCAATTTATCCAGACAATACACCGTATCTCCGTTCATTCTGTGCTCGTCCATTTCTCTCATTCCGGTTTTATCGACGCCGTACTCCGTCACTTCTCCATCACGGTCAATGGAGACATCGACTTTCGTCCATTCAGCCTGATGGGTCTTAGAAGCGACCGCAATCACCCCCAGCACTTCAATGTCCTGATGTGAGGCGACATATTTCAGCGCCGTTTCGCCCGGCCCTTCCCCTTGCAGGCCTGAATCGTCAAACATGACAAACACCGGGTCATTCGGCGCGGCTTTAATCAGCTGAACAAGTTCGGGGCCGCTTCTGGTTGACGGATTGCCCTTTGATTGGGAAATACACCGTCCGCCTGCTTTTTCCGCGGCATATTCAATTGTTTTGGCGGCGTATACGTCCCCGTCTGTCACAAGAATGACCTTCCGTTTCGTCATCAGGCATTATCCTTTCGGTTTAAAAATAATGGCTACAAGAAATGCGAATAAAATCGCTGAAGATATACCGGCGGAAGTAAGTTCAAAAATCCCCAT
Organism: Bacillus sp. YH3-2-B2; assembly: GCF_053663335.1. Lineage (NCBI taxonomy): Bacteria > Bacillati > Bacillota > Bacilli > Caryophanales > Bacillaceae > Bacillus > Bacillus sp. YH3-2-B2. The sequence goes on from NZ_JBSJQE010000003.1 coordinate 274,481, forward strand.
GGCGATCCCGATAAATCCATGCTCGTGAGCTTGATGCATGGCGCCGTGCAATAAGCTGTGACCGAAGCTGACGATGGGAACCGTCGCGCCCGCACCTGCAAATTCGATAAATTTGTCATATATTCCGAACCCATCCAACAAGGCGCCGATGACGACAAAAGTTGTCATCACATGGGCGGGTGTCAGTTTAAAAATGTCAAGCAGCAGCTGACCGATAATGCATATGATTCCCCCGCAAACAAAAGCCAACAGATATTCCATTTATGATGCACCTCCCGCCCGCTCAAATACCACACCGTGCGCGATGGTCGGAATGGTTTCTTTCTGCTGGATCATTGTCGGACTTAAAAGCGCTCCTGTCGCGACAACGAGCACCCTGTTCAGAGCCCCTGATTTTAATTGATTAAAAATATGTGTGTACGTAACAAGCGCGGAGCAGGCGCAGCCGCTTCCGCCCGCAAACACCTGCTGGTCCGGCGTATAGATGAGAAGACCGCAGTCATCGTGTTTCGTTCCGACGGGATAGCCTTCTTCTTTGAGCAAATCTTTCACGATCGGCGAGCCGACGCCTGAAAGGTCTCCCGTTAAAATCAGATCATAATCATCCGCCGTGCGGTTTAAGTCCTGCAGGTGCTGTTTGATTGTGTCGGCGGCAGCTGGCGCCATGGCGGATCCCATATCGAACGGATCTGTTATTCCGAGGTCGCTTACTTTTCCCACTGTTGCGCTTGTAATCTTGATATCAGAAGGGTTTTGGCTGATGATGACCGCCCCGCCCCCCGTGACCGTCGAAGTGGCGGTATCCGGTTTTTGCCCGCCATATTCCGTCGGATTGCGAAATTGCCGTTCTGCGGTCGCGTTATGGCTGCTCGTGGCTGCGATCGCCCGGTTCGCAAAACCGCCGTCAATGAGCGCGGATGCGACGGCAATCGTTTCCATTGATGTCGAACAGGCGCCGAACAGACAGAGGAACGGGATTTTCAGATGTCTGGCGACGTAGTTGGCGGTCACATTTTGATTTAAAAGATCCCCCGCGAGTAACAAATCAATATCGCTCTTTTTCAAATTCTGTTTTTGCAAAGCTGAGTTGATGGCATCTTCCATTAACTGACGTTCCGCCATTTCCCAGTTTTTCTGATTGCAATGCATTTCATCGTATGTCTTATCAAACAGCGAACCGAGCGGGCCGTCTTTTTCTTTCGGTCCGGCTGCCGTCCCCGCCGCATTTACAAATAACGGGTTTTCAAACACCCAGGTTTGCTTTCCGGTTAATTTCATTTTTTCTCCTCCTACGAAAACAGTTTTTCACAAGCAAACCGTATCAGGCCTACGATATAGGCTGCCACGACGCCGAATACAATGACGTTTCCCGCCAATTTAAACATGTTTGTCGCTACTCCGAGCACGAGTCCTTCACTTCTGTGTTCCAGAGCCGCGCTTGTCATACTGTTTGCAAAACCCGTCACCGGCACGGCTGAACCCGCTCCGGCAAACTGCCCGAGTCTGTCATAAATGCCGAATCCGGTCAAAAGAGCGGAAATTAAAATAAGAGTGGCGGCCGTCGGGTTGCCCGCTGTTTTTTCATTAAAATTAAAAAAGTGGATGTAAAAGTCTTGAAGAGCCTGCCCGATCAGACAGATCAAACCGCCGATCAGAAAGGCTTTGACGCAATTCCAAACATATGGCGGTTTCGGCTGATAGTCTTTCACTTTTGTTTTGTAATTTTCTTTTAAGTTTGTCACGTCGGTTCCTCCTTATGAATGATGGATAAAATACAGCCAATGAAATAAAGAGCCGGCTATTTTGCCGAACACAATGGCCATCAGCAATATGATGATTTTGCTGCCGAAGCCGATCCGTTTGGCAAGAATGGGAAGCACATTCAGCACTTCTGTAAGCGCTGCGGCCAGCATGCCGATAAACATGCCGGCCAAAAGCCCGACCGGAACGGCCAGCCATTCAGATAAAAAAAAATGATTCATATTTAAGGTTTCCCAGCCGCCGAACACAGCTCCTGAAATAACAGCTCCTTCGTAGGCCTGTACAAAGCGCATTGTCTTTGTCAGCTGCATAAGGCGGGGGACGATTCCCATAACGGTTAAAAAAGCCACAAAGCCCGCGCCCACGGTCAGCCCTCCGCCAAGCCCGACAAATATAACGAAAAGAATGCTAACGATCATGCAGATCTTTCATCGTCTCTTCATTTTCGTGCATTGCGACATAATGATCGAGATCAATCTGATAATTAAACATCTCGACTTCCAGCGGGCTTGGCTCTTCATTCAGGCGTTTTTTGAAGATGTGATTAAAAAAGACGATCATACCGAGACCGAGGCCGATGCTGTATGGAATCTGAAGCAGATACGGGTATTCATTCCGTTCGCCCGTTATGATTTCATATAAGGCGATATGAACTTCTCTCATACTGACATCTTCATGAAAATTCATAATGGCAAGACATGAACCGATAAAAAGCAGGAGCCAGACACCGACGAATAAAACGGCTGACAGCTGCTTTTTCTGGTAATGGATTTCCACTATCGTTTCAGCGCCGCCGACGGTCTGTACATCAAGCGCGGGAAAAGCGGTATGAATGGTTTTCAGCACTTTTATGATGTCCAGCACGACGATATTTTTGTCTTTTTTCGTGACCTTATACAGCGGCAGTGCCGACAGTTTTTTTTTCAGCTTTTGCTGTCCCGCAATCTGCGCGGCGTCGCCGACTGTGATGATATCTCCGGTATGAGCCTTCACGCGGTGGCGAAGTCTGAGAAATATTCGTCTTTCCATCTTGCATCACCATCTTTCGGGTGGTTATATATGTAGTATGTGGTTCACTTTTGTTCTCATTCATCAGCGGCAAAAGACCATAAATTACCACCGATGCACAAATAAAAAAAGCCGGCCCGTAAAAGGTCAGCTTTCCGTATGATCCATCTGCACTTTAATCTGCTTTAATATTTTTTTCTCCAGCCTCGATACCTGAACTTGGGAAATCCCGAGCCGTTCGGCTACTTCCGACTGTGTCTGATCTTTATAATATCTCAGATAGACAATGAGTTTTTCCCGTTCTTCCAAATCACTGATCGCTTCCTTGAGGGCGATTTTCTCAAACCACTTCTCTTCTGAATGATCAGCGATCTGATCAAGCAGGGTGATCGGGTCTCCGTCATTTTCATACACGGTCTCATGAATGGATGAAGGCGCCCGCACCGCTTCCTGCGCAAGCACCACATCCTCCGCATCAATTTCTAAATGATCCGCGATTTCCTGGACGGTCGGCACTCTTCCGTATGTTTTTGACAGTTCATCTTTCGCCCGGCGTATTTTATTGCCGAGCTCTTTTAAAGATCTTGATACTTTGACGGTTCCGTCATCGCGGATGAAGCGCTGGATTTCCCCGATAATCATCGGCACGGCATAAGTTGAAAAACGGACATCATAGGACAAATCGAATTTATCAACGGATTTTAACAATCCGATACAGCCGATCTGAAACAGATCGTCCGGCTCATAGCCTCTGTTTAAAAACCTTTGAACGACGGACCACACAAGACGCATGTTTTTTTCTATGAGGAGGTCTCTTGCCTGCTGGTCGCCCTCTTGGCTCTTTTTGATTAATTCTTTGACTTCATGGTCCTTGAGCTGCGCGTTTTTGCTGTTTTTCTTAACCTCCACATCCATAACAAATCTCCTTAATTACAAAGCGCTTTGCTTTTTGATAGGTGTTTTGTTAAGCGTATCGTCGTTCCCATCTCCGGCGAAGAATCAATCGTGACATCATCCATGAAGTTTTCCATAATGGTAAAGCCCATTCCGGAGCGCTCAAGCTCGGGTTTTGTCGTAAAGAGCGGCTGGCGCGCTTCCTCAAGATCCGTGATCCCGAGGCCTTCGTCACGTATGGTCAAATAGACGACATGATCCTCCAGCGTAACGGAGATGTACACCTTTCCGTCGCAGTTTTCTTCATAGCCGTGGATGATTGCGTTTGTTACCGCTTCTGATACGACGGTCTTGATTTCCGTAAGCTCATCCATCGTCGGGTCGAGCTGCGCGATAAAAGAAGCAACCGTTACGCGCGCAAACGATTCGTTCTGACTGAGGGCTGAAAATTCAAGATGCATCTCGTTTTTCATGATGCCACCCCCAACGTTAAAAGCGCTTTTTGTTCCGATTGTTCGAACCTGATGATTTTAAACAGGCCGGACATGTCAAACAGGCGTCTCACCGCGGGCGAAATCGCGCACACGACCATTTCTCCGCCGAGCTGTTTAATTTGTTTATAACGCCCTAAAATCACGCCGAGGCCGGAGCTGTCCATGAAGGTAAGATCTTCAAGGTTCAGCACAATGTGACGGATGCCGTCAGCCTCCAGCGATTCAGTAACCCTTTGTTTTAATGATTCTGCCGTATGATGGTCGAGTTCACCTGTTAATCGAATACAAAGCACGGATTCTTTGACATGAAAGTCAATTCCAAGGCTCATGCTCATTCCTCCTTGATATGATCGGATAATGAGTGTTTCGATTTTTGGGAAAGCAATTCCTTCACTATGACAAAACTAGTGCCCGTTCGCCACGATTATTTAAATTTTGTCCAATCTCCCATCGTCCGCTTCAGAAAAGTGAGAAAACCCGCTTTTTCCATGTCGTCTTTTGCCGTGACCGGGCTTTCAACGAGCACCTTTCCGTCTTTTTTCAGAACGAGGCTGCCGAGCACCTCTCCTTTTTTAACCGGAGCCGTTACATTGCCGTTGATTTTCACTTCTTTTTTTACTTTGTCCATGTTCTCTCCCTTTTTGGCCAGAAGAGAGATCGGCTCAGATGTGGTCAGCTTGATCAGTTTCTGTTTTCCTTTTTTCACTTTTACCGTTCCGACGATTTGATTCCGTTTGTACAGCGGGTGTGTTTTGAACTGGCTGAAGGCGTAATCAAGCATTTTGGTCACTTGGGCATTTCTTTCTTTCGGGGTGCTGGCTCCGAAAACGACAGCGATGACCCTCATATTTCCTTTTTTAGCGGTAGCGGTTAAACAATACTTCGCTTCGCCTGTAAAGCCCGTCTTCACGCCGTCTACACCCGGGTAAAATTTGATCAGCCGGTTTGTATTGACGAGCCAGAACTTTTTGTCTGTATTTTCTCTTAAATAATCCTCATACGTTCCCGTAAATTGAGTGATTTTATCGTACTTTAATAATTCCTTCGCCATTTTCGCCATGTCATAAGCAGAGCTGTAATGGTCTTTTTCAGGCAGTCCCGTCGGGTTTTTGAAGGAGGTATCTTTCAATCCCAATTCTTTTGCTTTTTTGTTCATCCGGCTGACGAAATCCTCTTCTGAACCGGCGATATACTCCGCCATTGCGACAGATGCGTCATTTCCGGAAGCTATCGCAATTCCTTTGAGCATTTCTTTTACCGTCATTTCTTCTCCGGGTTCAAGGAAAATCTGTGATCCGCCCATAGACGCGGCGTGTTCACTCGTCCTGACTTTATCGCTCATCTTTATTTTCCCTTTGTCAAGCGCTTCCATGATTAAAAGCATGGTCATGATTTTTGTCATGCTTGCCGGCGCCAGACGCTCCCGGCTGTTCTTGTTATAAAGAATGCTTCCCGTATCGCGTTCAATCAGCACGGCGCTTTTGGCTTCATGAGCGAGCTCCGATGTATGTTTTCCGTCCGGCTTTGCAAAAGCGGACGGTGCTGATGCCGTTAATAAAATGCCAATCAACAAAGTGGATATAAGACGTTTCATCTCCAAAGCCCTCCATTTCATAATCCTTTTTATTTTTTCCAAATCCGGTGGTTTTATACGCCTCATCTGGAAAATGTTTCGTGTTGAGGACACAAAAAAACAGCTGCTTCCGAAGAAACAGCTGACTTATGCTGACTTATTTTTGAGATCGTGCGACTACGGCTTTGACAAGCTTCAAAAAGCCGCCTTTTACTTTTTCCGTCATTTCCATTACTTCTTCATGGGATAACGGCTGGTCAAGAATACCTGCCGCCGCGTTGGAAATGCATGAGATGCCGAGCACGCGCATCCCCGCGTGGTTGGCGACGATGACTTCCGGCACGGTCGACATGCCGACAGCGTCAGACCCCATCGTTCTTAAAAACCGAACCTCAGCAGGTGTTTCGTAAGACGGCCCCGTAACAGCTGTATACACACCTTTTTGAACTGGAATGCCCAGCTCATCGGCCGTTTTTTCAGCCAAGCTTGACAGCTCTTTGTCATAGGCTTCTGACATGTCCGGGAATCTCGCTCCGAATTCAGCTTCGTTCGGCCCGATTAACGGGTTGGTGCCTGTAAAGTTGATATGGTCTGTAATAATCATCAGATCGCCGGCGCGGAATTCAGTGTTGATACCGCCGGCTGCATTCGTCACGACGAGAGATTCAACGCCGAGCGCTTTCATCACGCGGACGGGAAATGTGACCTGATCCATTGAGTAGCCTTCATAGTAATGAAAGCGGCCCTGCATCGCGATGACCTGCACGCCTTCAAGCGTTCCCATCACAAGCTGGCCGGCATGGCCTTCTACCGTTGAGACCGGAAAATCAGGGATCGTTTCATATGTAAGCTTGACAGCTCCTTCAATTTCATCGGCCAATACGCCGAGCCCTGACCCTAAAATCAGACCGATCTTTGGTGTTTCTTTCACGTGTTCTTTAATAAATGCAGCAGCACGTTCGATCTTTTGTTTCAAAAAAAGTCCCCCTACTGTAATCTTGATAAAAAGCTTTTTCCGTATTCCGGCTTTTCCGTTTTAAAATTATCGGCAATGGTTGCGCCGATATCGGCAAATGTATCCGCAAGCGGCAGCTGTTCTGTATGTTTGTGCTTTTTGCTGTAAACAAGAAGCGGCACATACTCCCGCGTGTGATCCGTGCCGTGATGGACAGGATCATTGCCGTGATCCGCAGTGATAATAAGCAGATCGTCTTCTTTCATTTTTTCAAACACTTCCGGAAGCCTCGCGTCGAATTCCTCGAGCGCTTTTCCGTACCCTTCCGGATCGCGGCGGTGTCCGTACAGCGCGTCGAAATCAACGAGGTTGGCAAAGCTCAGGCCCGTAAACTCTTCACCGAGCGTTTCAATCACTTTGTCCATGCCATCCATATTAGATACCGTGCGGCGGGAAGATGTAATGCCTTCTCCGTCATAAATATCAGAAATTTTGCCGATGGAAATGACGTCTAATCCGCTGTCTTTCATTCCGTTCATTACCGTGCGGCCGAACGGTTTGAGCGCATAATCATGACGGTTCGGCGTGCGTTTGAAACTGCCCGGTTCGCCGACGAACGGTCTTGCGATAATTCGGCCGACCATGTACTTCGGATCAAGCGTCAGTTCTCTGGCCGTTTCACAGATGCTGTACAGCTCTTCCAGCGGAACGACATCTTCGTGAGCCGCAATCTGCAGCACGGAATCTGCTGATGTATAAACGATCAGCGCACCCGTTTCCATATGTTCTTTTCCGAGCTCGTCCAGAATCGCCGTGCCTGAAGCCGGCTTATTTCCGATGATTTTCCGTCCTGAACGCCGCTCAAGTTCCTGAAGAAGTTCATCCGGAAATCCTTCCGGGAACACTTTAAACGGTTTTTCAATGTAGAGGCCCATAATCTCCCAGTGCCCCGTCATCGTATCTTTCCCGTTTGACGCCTCCTGCATTTTTCCGTAGTACGCAAGAGGGTGCTCCGTTTTTTCCACGCCCTTAATGTCTCCGATCAGTCCGAGACCGAGCTGCGCCATATGGGGCATATGTAAGCCGTTCATGTGCTCTGCGATGTGTCCGAGCGTATTTGCGCCTATATCATTAAAATCGGCGGCGTCCGGCGCTTCACCGATTCCGACAGAATCCATTACGATCAAAAATACCCGGTTATATTTGTATTCAGACATCATAAAAGCCTCCTTTTCTTCCATCTGTCCATTGTAGCTTACAGAGGTCAGACAACTCAAGTATAAACCGTTTACATTCTTGTTGACAATGCCGATTCAAATAATTAGAACCTTCTCTGTATTCCGCCAATCCGGCAAAAAAGCCGCGGCCCCTCCGGCAGCGGCTCCTAAGCGCGCGGATGATACTGTTTGTACACGTCCTTCAGCCTTGTTTTCGTCACATGCGTATAAATTTGCGTCGTGGAAATATCGGCATGTCCGAGCATCTCCTGCACGGCGCGCAGATCCGCGCCGTTTTCGAGCAGGTGCGTTGCAAAAGAGTGCCGGAGCGTATGCGGTGTCAGCTCTTTTTTAATCCCCGCTTCAAGGGCGATTTTTTTCAGGTTTTTCCAGAACCCCTGACGGCTGATCTGCCTGCCGTGATGATTCAGAAAAAGCGCTTCGGTTACGTTTTTCTTTAATAATTTCCCTCTGGCTTTTTCAATGTATGCTTCTATCGCATGGGAAGCGGCTTCACCAATCGGCACAATCCGCTCTTTCCGCCCTTTTCCGAAGCAGCGGACGAATCCCATCGTCAAATGGACGTCGGATAATTTCAGCTCGATCATCTCGCTGACCCTGATGCCGGTTGCGTACAGCAGTTCAAGCATGGCTTTATCCCTGAGACCGAACGGGCTGTCAAGCTTAGGCGTGTCCAATAACCGCTCAACTTCGTGAAGCGCCAATACTTTCGGAAGCGTCCGCTCTGTTTTTTGTGTTTCAATATGTACCGAAGGATCTTTATCCGCGGCTTTTTCCCTTAACAGAAATTGATGAAAAGACCGGATCGACGCCAAATGCCTGGCAGACGTCTTGCCGGATTTCCCGGAGTCCTTTATATGCTTTAAATATTGAATAATATGAAGACGGGTCACATCATTCCATGAAGTGATCTGAAGGGTTTCAGTTAAGAAGAGAGAATAACTTTTCAGATCACGCTCATAGGACATCATCGTATTTTGGGACAGCCCTCTTTCAACCCTCACATAATGGATGAAATCCTTAATTTGATCCTTCACTCTTGATCTACTCCCCGTTTTGGTAAAAAAAGATCAATCGGCCGAACCAGCCGTCTTTCTCCTCATGTTCCGTTTTGGCCACTTTGACGGCGGAGCCTTCCGGTTTATCGTACCGATGATAGTTTTCATACTCTGAATTCACCCATATCATAGCATAATAGAACAGCGCGGTAAAACCTGTGAACAGAATAAACACTTTGATCGTATCCGCGGCTGTTTTCAGGAATCTGCCCATCTTTCGATCGACCCTTTCTTTGGCGGCTGTTAGTACACCTTATGCCAATTTCAAAGGCTTTTATACATAAAAACAGCAAAAAACCCTTTCCTGGCAGAAAAGGTTCATAGGCTTTTACTCTGTTTCATCCCCGCGGCAGCGGTGGCAGATTCCGTGAAAAGTCAATCTATGATCTTTAATTTTAAATTTCCAATCACGTTCAATCACTTCTTCAACGTCTTCAAGCAGATCTTCTTCAATTTCATCGACGGCTCCGCACTCCATGCACACCAAATGGTGATGAAAGTGAGCCGCGCCTTCTTTGCGAAGGTCGTAGCGGGATACGCCGTCCCCGAAGTTAATTTTATCAACGACTTTTAATTCTGTTAATAATTCTAATGTACGATATACTGTAGCGAGACCAATTTCAGGAGATTTCTCTTTTACGAGGAGGTATACATCTTCTGCGCTTAAATGGTCTTCTTCGTTTTCAAGCAGCACTCTTACCGTTGCTTCCCGCTGTGGCGTAAGCTTGTAACTTGACGAGTGCAGCTGCTTTTTAATTCGATCAATACGGTTTTCCATGTCTTTCCCTCCTACGCCGCATTCCATGACTCATTATAACAAAATACGCGCAGAGTTCCAACTATAATTATTATAAACTGATAAATAAAAGTATTATTTTGTGATAATCATTCTAAAATATGCGTGAAGACAGCTTTTCCATAAACAGCGGAGACACGTACGCTTCGAGCAGCGAAGCGATGACCGAGAAGAAAACGATGAGAATCAGTACGAAGGCGTAACGTCCGAACCATTGGATCGGCGCGTCATGAAGGCTGCGTTTGACAAACAGCTGCCGGATCAGTTTCAGTGAAAAAGCGATGGAGCATGTCCCCATGATAAGATATGCCGGAATGAGAACGATGTTTTGCGGCAGAACCGAAATAAATGACAGGAAAAACCCGTTCATCCCCATTTGATTCACTAAAAAACCGACCGTGAAGCCGACGACGATTCCTTTTAAAAACACCATAATGAAAATAACCGGAAGACCGATCACGGAAATACCAAGAATCCACATCAGCCCCAAATATTTTACATCATGAAAGACGGCCTGCCAAAACATTTCTGAAGCGCCGGCATGTTTTCCGTCAGACAGCTGTCCGAAAAACTTGCTTAAATAGTAATACAAATCTTCTTTCTGCGTGATGGTCATGCTGTTGACGATGATCGCCCCGAAAATGACTCCCATCAAAAACAAGACGAACACAAATATATAAAGTGACAGATGATCCTTTACATGGCGAAAAAACAGTTCTTTGTACGATTGTTTTCTCATACCGCTTTCCTCCCGCTAATCTATTGACTTGATTTAGTAGATTGTATGAAAGAAAAGAGAAAACATGACAGAGAAATCATAGAAAGGCGCGAGATTCGGGCATAAAAAAAGAACCCCCGTCATCACTCCGGTGATCATAGGGGTTCCTTTTTTTATGCTTTATTCTTTCAAGCCTGTCTTTTTTGGTTTTCGTCACTCTTTCATGGGTGCTGAAAGACGGCGCCGTCCCCCTTGACAAGACTGCGTCACGCATCCCGTTTCTTCTGAGATGCTCCCGCATTTTTTTCGTTTTGCTCTTCGCCATGTGCCAATCGCTCCTTTTTGCCTTTTCTTTATCATAACAAAAAAATCCCGATGTGTTCATGAATACGGCTCATGTTTCGACCGGTAAGCGCGCAGAGACGTTTTGGCAGATGAATAGCTCCCCATAGCGGCGTATCCGTAAAAAAATCCCATGAAAATCCCCGCATACACGTGTTCATGGTGACCGAAAACGATAGACACAACATTTCCGGCAGCAAGGGCAATCGTGGGAACGAATATGCCCGGAACCCGGCAGAACACTTTGATCAGCTGTGTAACGCATAAGACGACCGGCACGCCGATCACAGCATCCCAAATATTTGTATGGATCAGCGGAAAATAATCCACATTGACACCTCTTTATTCCGTCTTTTGCTATCTGTTAGCCTGCCTAAGAATTCCGTTTCCTATTCATCTAAAAAAACAGCACCGGCACATGTCCGGTACTGTAAGAGTTGTTTATTTTCCTGCCGCGGCCCGTTCTACGGCTGCTGATACAGCCTGATGCACGTCCGCATCCAAAGGCTGAGGCACGAGATCGCCGTGTTTTGTGCAAGAGGCGATGGCTTCTGCGGCCGCCACAAGCATTTCATGGTCGATTTTCTTGCTTTTGGCGTTCAGCGCGCCGCGGAAAATCCCCGGGAAGCCGAGAACATTATTGACCGAGCGGCCGTCGGCTGCATAAGCGGCTCCGGCTTGTAATGCGTCTTCCGGTTCAATCTCCGGCTTCGGATTAGATAAGGCCAGAATGACATGTCCTTTTCTGACATCCTCTTTTTTAATGAGACCCGGAACTCCGGTGGTGCTGATCACAATGTCACACGTGTCCATTAAATCTTTGATGCTTCCAAGCGGCTGACCTCCGTACTGAGCGAGGCGGTTCATTGCGTCTTCTGACTTGTCCGTTCCGCAGACCGCTTTGACTCCGTATGCCATAAACATCCGGCAGATGGCGACGCCTGCCGCGCCGAGACCGATCTGTCCGACCTTCGCTTCTTTTAAATCAAGACCGGCGCTTTTACAAGCGGAAATGGCGGCGGCGAGCGTGACGACCGCCGTGCCGTGCTGATCATCGTGCATAACCGGAATATCCAGTTCTTCTTTCAGGCGGTCTTCAATGTCAAAGCAGTGAGGCGAACCGATATCTTCAAGCAGTATTCCGCTGAACCCCGGAGAAATATGTTTTACCGTGCGAATAATTTCTTCCGGATCAGAGGTATCAAGCAAAATCGGAATTCCGCTGATACCCGCCAGCTGGTCAAAAAGCGCGGCTTTCCCTTCCATTACAGGCATTCCGGCGACAGAACCGATATTGCCGAGGCCGAGAATCGCCGTGCCGTCGGTGACAATGGCGACAGAATTGCTGATTGTCGTATAGATGGACGCTTTTTCAGGCTCGTTTTCAATCAGTCGGCACACATCGGCGACGCCCGGTGTATAAACACGGCCAAGCTCAGCCAATGTCCGGATCGGCATTTTGCTTTTCATTTGAATTTTGCCGCCTTCATGAGCAGAGAGCACTTCATCTGAGACTGTATGAAGCCGGATGCCTTCACCGAGAGCTTCAATGGCTTGAATGATTTCCTGCAGCTGCTCCTCATTTTCGGCCTGCACCGTGATGTTGCGCATTGTGTAGTTCGGGCCGACTTTAACGGTTTCAACTTCCCCGATATCTCCGCCCATCACTCCGATGGCGGTTGCCACTTTTCCGAGATTTCCGGGAACAGTCGGCGTTTCAATCATTAACGTCCGAATCATATGCTTTGTAATCATGAAATGAACCTCCTAACCCAATTTTTGAGATTGCAAGGATTTTTCTTTCGTGTACCAAATGAATTTCCCCGTGTATCCGTACAATATTGCCAGTCCGATAGATACAAAACTGAGCCACATGAACGGCAGATATGAAAATGTGGATACGCCGAGAATGCCGGCCATATAGATGCCGTTATCAGACCACGGCACCATCCCTGAAGTAAGCGTTCCGCCCACCTCTGCGTTCCGGGATAAAACTCTTCTGTCAAGTTTCAGTTTATCATAACTGTTCTCCATGATTTTCGGCGTCAGAATCAATGACACGTACATCGCACAGCCGAAAATGTTTCCTAAAAGGGCGACGATCAATGTCGAAAGCGTCACATTTCCCGGTGTGGTCAGCTTTTTCTCAAAAGTTGAGACAATCACTTTTAATACGCCGAGCTTCTCAAGAATTCCCCCAAAACCGAGACCGAACAGAATAACGACTAACGTATCCAGCATACCGGTAATGCCTCCGCGGTTTAACAGGCCGTTTAAAAATTCGACGTCCGTTTTAATAGAAAAACCATTATAAGCAGTCGCAATGGCATCGGCAAAATTCATTCCCTGAAAGACGGAAGCCCAGATTGCGCCAAGCAAAGCACCGATGACGATAACGGGCATAGACGGCTTTTTCAAAATCAGAAGGACAACGACGACAACAGCCGGAATGAGCATCCATATATGAATATCAAACGTTTTCTGCAATGAAGATTTTAAAAATTCCACTTTGTCGAGATCAATATTTTTTCCGCCGTATATAAATCCCGTTACGGTAAATAGAATGGCCGTAATAATATAGGACGGAATTGACAGATACATCATCGCTCTGACGTGTGACAGCACATCCACCTTAGAAAGCGTGGAGGCAAGCACCGTACTGTCAGACAGCGGTGAAAGCTTGTCTCCGAAGTAAGCGCCGGACAAAACGGCTCCCGCTACGATCGGAAGCGGTATACCCATTCCCTCTCCGATGGCAATCATGGCGATTCCCGCGGTTCCCACGGTTCCCCACGACGTTCCGGTCGCAACGGACATAACGGAACAGATAACCAGTGTAGCCAGAAGGAAAATATGAGGATTAATAAACTCTAAACCATAATAAACTAACGTCGGCACAACGCCGCCGGCAATCCATGTCCCGATGAGCGCACCGACCGAAACGAGAATCAACACCGCTTCAAGACCGTTTGATATCCCGGTGACAATCGAATCCTGCAAGTCTTTATATGAATATCCCAGCCTGACTCCGAGAATAATAGCGAAAAACCAGGATATTAATAGAGCTAGCTGGATCGGCAGGTCTAAAAACACTGTGAACGATAAGACAAGTGCTAAAAACCCGAATAATAAGATAATAATTTCCAATAAATTTGGCAATCTGACCTCTTTCACAAGAAAATCCCCCTAGAAGAAAAAAGCTAAAACGCTTTCATCAAATGATATAACAAATTATACTATACTGCCTCATCCCTTTGTATGGCAACCGCCTATTCACTGAAAAACGTGAAAAGGCGGTTGTTGTTACTTTAAAATTTATTTTTCTAATAGATCTTTTCCAGCAATCCCCGGTTTTGTCATTTCATACGGATTCAAAATGATATCCAATTCTTCTTCTGTCAGGACATCATTTTGAAGGCAAAGATCTCTTACAGATTGCCCCGTCATGATGGCTTCACGGGCAATTCGCGCAGCCGCTTCATACCCGAGGTGCGGATTGACCGCTGTAATGACGCCGACGCTCTTTTCCACGTATTGCTTCAGACGTTTTTCGTTGGCTTCAATTCCCGCCAGACAATGATCGGTAAATGAACGGAACCCGTTATTCATGATGCTGATGGATTGAAGCAGGTTAAATACGAGTACCGGCTCCATTACGTTAAGCTCCAGCTGGCCCGCTTCTGAAGCGAGGCAGATCGTATTGTCATTCCCGATGACCTGGAAGGCGATTTGGTTGATCAGCTCTGCCATTACAGGGTTGACTTTCCCTGGCATAATGGATGATCCCGGCTGACGGGCGGGCAGTGAAATTTCCGCAAGTCCCGCGCGCGGGCCTGAAGCCATTAAGCGCAGATCGTTGGCGATTTTAGACATGTTCATCATGCATACTTTCAACGCGGCTGAAACTTCCGTATACGCATCAGTGTTTTGTGTGGCGTCAACCAAATGGCCGGCGCCGACAAGCGGCAGTCCGCTGATGTCAGCCAGATGCTTTACAACCTGTTCTATGTAGCGCGGATCGGCATTAAGCCCCGTCCCTACGGCCGTTGCCCCCATGTTGACTTCATACAGATGCTGGCGGGATTGTTTAATTCGCTTTATGTCACGCTCGAGCACGCGGCTGTATGCTTCAAATTCCTGTCCGAGACGGATCGGCACAGCGTCCTGAAGGTGTGTGCGCCCCATTTTAATGACAGAATCAAATTGTTTCGCTTTATCCTTAAAGACACTCAGCATATGCGCCATCGTATCAAGGAGCTTATCCAAAAGTTTTAAGGTGGAAATATGGATTGCCGTCGGGAACACGTCGTTCGTCGATTGTGACATGTTGACGTGTGTGTTCGGGCTGAGGTGAATGTATTCACCTTTTTTATGCCCCATGATTTCAAGCGCTCTGTTGCCGATTACTTCGTTGGCATTCATGTTCATGGACGTTCCGGCTCCCCCTTGGATCGGATCGACGATGAATTGGTCATGCCATTTCCCCTCAAGAATCTCGTCTGCGGCCTGGACAATCGCATTTCCGATTCCTTCATACAGCCGTTTTACATCCATGTTGGCAAGCGCCGCCGCTTTTTTGACGATGGCGAGCGCATTAATCATCTCTTCGTGGATGCGGTAGCCGGTAATCGGAAAGTTTTCTTTCGCGCGCAGCGTTTGGATTCCGTAATACACATCAGCTTCAATTTGTTTTTCTCCGAGGAAATCTTTTTCCTGACGATATTCTTTTTGCGCGTTTGTCATGCTAAAACCCTACTTTCTCTTTGTGGTAGTCATGTTTTTACAGTACAACGTCGTCTGCGATCGGTGTCTCCATAATGTTTTTGACTTCAGCCAAGTTGTGAGACTGGCCGAGCGCCCACATTAATTTCGGCACGATGGCTTCCGTGTTCATATTTCTGGAGCGGATAATGAGATCTTGATTGACTCTTCGGCCGACTTCATAGACGCTCATGTCCTCTCCTTCTTCAAGACATTGTGTCGTAATGACGACGACAATGCCGCTTTCAATCATTTCATTGACTTTGGCGAGAATGTCTCTTCCTTCAAACGGCACGCCGCCGCTGCCGTAGCTTTCAATGACGATCCCTTTGTACATGCCCTTTAATGCGTCAAACATTTCCGGTTTCAGCCCCGGGTGGAGCTTGAGCAGGCACACGTCCGTGCAAAGTGAGGTATTGACCGTAAAGGCATCGTCTTTTGGCATGTGCACTTGTTTGTTGTATTCAATTCCGTTTTCGGTAATAAACGCGATATACGGATAGTTAATGCTCTCAAATGCATCATAGCTTTTCGTTCTTAATTTAATGGCGCGTGTGCCTTGAATGACTCTGCCGTCAAATACGACGTATACGCCGCCCACCCCTTCACATGCGAAGCGAATCGCGTCCGTGATATTTTTTTTGGCATCGGTTTTTTGAAATGTAATCGGAATTTGCGAACCCGTAATGACGATCGGTTTATCAGCATGCTGAAGCATATAAGACAGTGCCGCTGATGTATACGCCATTGTGTCTGTCCCGTGCGTAATGACGAACCCGTCATATGCGTCATATTTTTCTTTGACAGCATTTGCGATTTCGGCCCAGTATTCAGGCTGCATATTTGTGCTGTCGATGTTCATTAACGAATGGGTTTCCATCGTGTAATCGTTATCAAGTTTTGATACGTAGGTTAACAATTCGTCTGCTTTCACCCCGGGTGCAAGCCCGTTTTCTCCTTCGACTGAGGCGATTGTTCCTCCGGTTGTTAACAGCAATAATTTTTTCATACCCTGCACCTCTTCATCCATTTCTCAAGATGTGTTAAGCATTCGCTTTTCGCATACTTTTAATCAAATTATAGACAGACGATTGAAATTAATCAAGTGATTATTATTCAATTCGCGTACACTTTTGCATATCGATATGATATAATTTGCTCAAGTGAAAAGGAGCGGTTTTGAATATGAATTTAGATCGTTTAACTGAACTGAGAAAAAAGAAAAATTGGTCTCTTCAATATACGGCTGACCGTCTCGGCATCGCCAAAAGCACGTACGCCGGGTATGAATCAGGATACCGGCGTCCGTCATTCGAGGCGCTGGGCACGCTTGCCGATCTGTTTGACACGACGTGCGACGATTTACTGGGGCGCGCTGAAAAAAAGGCGGAGCCGTTTACCCAGACCATCGAATTAACAAACGCCGCACAAGGCCGCGGCACACTGACCGTTGACGGACAGCCGCTGAATCAGGATGAAATCATCGAATTGATTGCGTTTGTCCGCACGAAAAAGAAGGTGCAGGAGGAGCTCCGCTAAAATCCGGCTTTTACGGCTTGATTCTGCCGTACGTCCCTCCGCCCCCGGCCTCAAGGACGAGCTGCCCGGTGCGCGCTTTATGAATGACAGCCGCTATTTTAGGCTGGACGACATGCGCCAATTCCTCTTCTTGCGCCTGATGAAGAATCGCCATCTCCGTCCCGAAAGCCCGCTTCAGTTTGTCTAACGTTTTCGGCCCGACCCCCGGAATGAACTGCAGCGGGATTTGATGAATATACGGCGGCCGCGGCACGCGGCTTTTTTTCGGGCCGCTCAGTTCCTCCAGCCGTTCACTGACCCCTTTTGTCATTGTTTTCCCCCCGCACTCCGGACAGGCGGAAGCTCCTTTTTCAACCGGGCTGCCGCAGCGGTCGCAAGCCGTCCGGTAATACTTCCCGAGCTTCGGGTTCAGCCCGTAATTCGCCGTGATTTTTCTTCCGTCCTTCCCTTTTAAAGCCAGCGAAAATTCCGTGAAATTCGCTTCTTTAAGAAGCATTTCATTATATTCTCTGCCGATTTTTCCTAAGGAATGCGCATCAGAATTTGTTAAAAATGTATACGGATCAAGTTCCGTTACCCGCGAAGCCATGTCGGTGTCGCAGCTTAATCCGAGTTCCGCCGCATCAATGAGCGCCGGGTCGAAAACTTCTGTCAAAGAAGATATGACCCCTTTTCCGTACAGGCTTTTATGCGGGGTGAACATATGGGCGGGAATAAACAGCCCGCCCAATTCCTTTGTTTTCCTTTGAAGATTCAAACCGGTTTCATAAATACGCTGGGAACTGAGATGGATATTTTTAAGCCTTTTTGCGAGCCACTCAGAAAACATCTTCATTTCGGCAAGAGACGGCATAAAGACGAGAACGTGAATCGGCCCGCGGCATGTGTGATCATAGATTTCAAGCTCACTGCCCAACAGAAGCGTCGTATTCCGATACCGGATGCCGCCTTCTTTCAGCTCACGGTATCTGCCTTCATCAATTCCGCGCTCGATTTCTTCTATGACTTCCGGGGAATGGCAGTCGATGATGCCCAATAGTTCAATTCCCTTCCCCTCACTGGCCTCTTCTAAAATCCGATGCAGCGTCAACGTTTTGGCCCCGGTGATTTTGACCGGTTTTCCCGTATAGGTGCGGCCGATATGAATATGCAGATCCGCATAGATGGTTTTCATCATTTTTCCTTCAGTGCTTCTTTCAGCTGCAGATACTGAATCGCGTACGCCGTTTTTGCGTCATACACCCTGCGGGATTCAATCAGCTTCACGGCCTCTTCAAGCGTGACCTGCATGACTTCGACAAATTCATCCTCATCCAGTTCGCGCTTTTCTTCCAGCGGCGAAAGCCCTTCCGCAAGGAAGAGATGCACGATTTCATCAGCAAACCCGGGTGATGTATAAAAAGCGGTGATTTTCGTCAAGGTTTCCGCCGTATATCCCGTTTCTTCCTCGAGCTCTCTTAACGCCGTATGTTCCGGCTCTTCCCCCTTTTCAAGCTTCCCGGCCGGAATTTCAACGATTGTCCGTTCCAGCGGCTTTCTGAACTGGTTCACCAAAATGATTTTTCCTTCTTCGGTCACCGCAAGTACGGCCACCGCTCCCGGATGTTTGACGATTTCCCGCTTGCTTGTTTTTCCGTTCGGGAGCTCTACATCCTCTAAGTAAAGATCTATGACTTTCCCGTCATACAGCTTTTTTTTCGCAAGTGTTTTTTCTTCTAAATGTTTCATCATGTCATCTCCCGTTCTGTCTCTCTATTATGCCTCATATATTTTATCATACATGCATGAGAGGGAGGTGCTTTTCGATTGAAGGTGTACCGGAAGGATAAAAGTATCGTATTGGTCGGAAAGGCGTGGGAAGTGCGGGCTAAACTGAAAGAATACGGACGGACATTCCGCTATGTCGGAGATTGGATCACCGGGCCTTAACAGTTGAAAACTTCGCGCCTTTATATTACGGTCAATAAAAGACTATAAAAAGGAGCGAAACGATGAGAAAACGCACACTGGGACATTCTGATTTAGAAATAAGCGAAATCGGGCTCGGCTGTATGTCGCTGGGCACGGATAAAGCTGAAGCGCTGTCTATTTTGGATGAAGCGATCGAGCTTGGAATCAATTATTTAGATACCGCTGACCTTTATGATTTCGGCAGAAATGAGGAAATTGTCGGGGAGGCCGTCAAAAACCGCAGGCACGACATCATTTTAGCCACGAAAGCCGGAAACCGCTGGAATGATGATAAAGACGGCTGGCATTGGGACGCCTCCAAAGGATACATAAAAGAAGCGGTCAAAAACAGTCTGCGCCGGCTGAAAACGGACTATATCGACCTTTATCAGCTGCATGGCGGCACGATGGAAGACCATATTGACGAAACGATCGAAGCGTTTGAGGACTTAAAACAGGAAGGTGTCATCCGGTATTACGGCATTTCCTCGATTCGTCCGAATGTCATTAAAGAATATGTAAAAAAATCAAATATCTCAAGCGTTATGATGCAATACAGCCTGCTGGACCGGCGTCCTGAGGAGTGGCTTCCCCTTTTAGAGGAGAACAGAATCAGCGTCGTCGCCAGAGGGCCTGTCGCTAAAGGGCTTCTTACGGAAAAACCGCTTGATCAAGCAGCCGCAAGCGTAAAAGAGAACGGCTATTTAACATATTCTTTTGCAGAACTGGAAGAAACTAAAAAAGCGATCAGCGCTGCCGCACCTGACTTGAGCATGACGGAGCTTTCCCTTCAATACTTACTGTCACAGCCGGCCGTCGCTTCTGTCATCACCGGAGCCAGCTCACTTGAGCAGCTGAGAGAAAACTGTTCGGCTGCAGAGGCCCGGCGTTTAAGCAGCCAGGAAATCAAAGCTCTGCAATACCATACAAAACGGGACGTATACGAAGCCCATCGTTCTTAAACAATAAAACCGGCACCTTGTCAGATGCCGGTTTATTTATATTTGTGCCAATCGAGACTGCTTTCATTCAGCAGCTCTTCAAAGCTTTTATTTTTTTCTTTTTCTTTTCGTTTTCTGATTTGTTCCGCTTTTTGCTGCGCCTGTTTTTTCTCGTCTTCTTCCTTCAGCTCACTTTTCATTTGCAAAAGCCTGGCCTTCAGATCTTCCCCCAGATCGTCTTTTAAGCTGTGTTTTTCTTTAGGCAGCTGCTTTTTCATCATTACGCCCCCCGTATCTGAATATGGTGAAGCAAGTGTACCACGGAGCGCCGGAGGCCGGCAACGTTCACGGTCCTGAAAAGCCGGAGGAAGGATTTTTCATATGAAAGGAGGGTGCCTGTGTGAAAAAATGGCTGGCGGTGTTCGGTTCGGCTTGCGCAGTCTTTTTGGCTGCCGGATTCGCTTTTACGAATCTGATTATGTTTATGAAGAAAAAGACGGATGAAGATATCATGAAAAAAGAAACGGCCGACGGGCATGATAGATTTGATTCCTTTCAGGCCATGGAAAAAGAAGAGGCCGTCATCCTGTCACGCCACGGGTATGAGATCAAAGGCTTTTACGTCGCCCCGCATCATACGGCAAACACCATGATTATTTGTCACGGCGTTACCGTAAATTCGTTCAATTCATTGAAATACATGGATTTATTTTTAGATTTAGGCTGGAATGTGCTCGTATATGACCACCGCGGGCACGGAAAAAGCGGCGGCAGAACGACGAGCTACGGCTATTTTGAAAAAGATGATTTGGAAGAAGCCGTGAATTGGGTGAGACACAAAACGGGAGACGGCGGTCAAATCGGCATCCACGGGGAATCGATGGGAGCGGTGACGGCCTTATTATACGCGGGCGGGCATCAGGATGAAAACGGCGCTGATTTTTATATTGCGGACTGTCCGTTCGCAAGCTTTCGCGATCAGCTCGCCTACAGGCTGAAGCGGGAGTTCCGGCTGCCTCCGTGGCCGCTTCTGCCTTTGGCTGATTTCTTTTTGCGGATGAGAGAAGGATACCGTATCCGTGATGTATCGCCTTTATCGGTTATCAGCCGAATCCGGCAGCCCGTGCTGTTTATTCACAGTAAGGAAGATGATTATATACCTCCCGCTTCTTCCGAATTGCTGCACCGCAGAAAACGCGGCCCGAAGATGCTCTATCTGGCCGAATCGGGCGGGCATGCCATGTCGTACACCAAAAATCCGGAGAGCTACCGCAAAGCCGTTCAAACCTTTTTAGATACCATGACGCAAACGTAAAAAAGCGAAAGAACGTATGCTGGTTCTTTCGCTTTCCCGTCATAAAACGTCGGTAATCCCGTCCATATTTTCTCCGATCCAGTCAATGGCGAGGTCGATTGTCGTAAACTCCTGCGCTTTGAAGGTCATCTCATCCTGAAGCAGCCAGACATCCTTCTGAACGGATTCAGCGCCTCCGATGGACCAGTGCAGCAGACTGTACGGGTGGTTGTTGTTCAGAAAGGATACCCACGTTTTATGCTGTGCCGTCTGTTTAATGGCTTTCAGCTTTTGATTCACTTTCCGTTTCTCCCTGCTTTACTAATATGCTCATTCTCGGGCTCAGCATCTCTGCCGGGCTTTTTAAGACGAGCGTTTTTGCCTTTTCATTGTAATCGATTGTCATTTCCTCGTCAAAAAACACTTTTTGTGAGGTCTGGATGTAAAGCGGAAGTCCGTTGGTTTCAATGGCCTCGCATTGTCCCGTTAATTCGTCCGCCAGCCAGATGGTCGGCACGCCGCTCACCGCGCACCCGCAGCCTTCTGCGTCATAGCGGAGCTGCGCTTTTTTCCCCGGGTTGGCGTCCATCGCCTGCTGAAGTGTGTGTTTCGCCGCATCCGTCACATGTATTTGCATAGATGATCCTCCGTTTTTCATTTTCGCCATTGTAGCATACCGGAGCCGCTGTATGCATTGTTTCTGCTTTCTTTACAGCAGCCTGCTCTCCCAGTCCTTTGCCTCTTGTTCAGCCGCCTTGATCCAGTCATTTTTCCCTTCACTATACTTTTCCATATCGTATGGGTATGCCTTTGCGAGCCGCCGTTTCAGTTCCATGTATTGAGCCGCTTTTTCAGGCTTTGCAGTGAGGTAATCCCGGAACAGCAGATGACGCTTCACATCCGGATGGCCTGTTTCGTATATGTGGATGTGGTGTGTGCGCTTGCTGCCGCCTTTTTGAAAGAAACGCCGGCCCTCTATCCCGTTTTCTCCTTTCGCCTCATAGCCGAGTGCTTCCAGCTGCGGACTGAATCGGTCAGCGTCCGAAATATCTTTGACCTCCGCCAGTATATCAATGACGGGTTTTGCGGCCATTCCCGGGATGGAGGTGCTGCCGATATGGCTGACAGAATGAAGAGCGGGGCCGAAGATTCGGATCAAGTCCGCCTTCTCTCTTTCAAACATCTCTTTCCATTCCGGCTTGTACGGAACAACTTCCGCTTTCCTCTTCGGATAAAGATGAAAAAACGAGAGGGTCAGCCCTTCCGGCGTCTCTGTCTGTCCGGCTTCTGTGAACCCGGTTTTTAAATAGAGAGAGACTGCCGGAACGTTTTGACTGGCGGTAGCCGCCTCTATTTTTTGGGCGTCCCGGTTTTGATCTATCACAAATTGAATAAGTGCCCGTCCGATTCCTTTCCGAAAGGCGGACGGGTGCACCGTCAGCCTGCATATGACAAGGTCATACCCCTTTTTTTCATACGAAATGACGCCTGCAAGCCGATCTTTTTCCTTGAAACCGGCAAACGTCTCCCGTGACCTCTGTATGTCACCGGGTGTTTCATGCAGGGCTGGAATGCCGAAAAAGCCGATCAGCTCGGCTTCTTTTTGATAAGAGCAACGTTGAACCGCCGCAATTTCCCGCGCCGTCTGTTCTTGTGTATGCCGTAAAAATGTAATCAATCTTCCGCCCCTTTTGACGCAAACATCCGCTGTGACTCCGTCTTCGTAATGCGGACCGCGTACGCTTCATACCAGGCGCTTTTTCCTTTTTGTTTTGCCGCCCGGTGGTCAGTATGGTCTTTCCACCTTTTAATCGCCTCCAGGCTGTCCCAGTAGGAAACCGTGATGCCGCAGCCGTTTTCCTCCCGAACGCTTTCCGCGCCTAAAAAGCCCGGCTGTCCGCCTGCCAAATTCATCATGCGCTCTGCCGTATGCTCATATTCCTCATCATATTTTCCCTTTATTGATGAAAAAATGACCGCATAATAGGGCGGTTTGGGCGTGTCAGCTAAAAAACCCATATTCATCCCCCTCTACATATATTTCACAAACAGAATCCGGTCTTCTCCCGGACCGTCATAATTCGCAAAAACAGGGATTCCGTTTACGGTTTTGGTTCCTTTTTCAACTTCAAAGCCCAATTTTGTATGATAAGCGATTGATACTTTATTGACAGGCGCCGTCACGCAATTGACTTTTGTGCAGCCCCTTTTTTTCACCGTCTCCATAAATCGATCGTAGAGCTGTTTTCCAATTTGCATTTTTCTGAAATCCGGATGCACACCGGAAAAATGAATGTAGGCTGTCTCAGGGTCTGATTGTGACTGAAAACCGATTAAAAAACCGGTCATTCCCTCCGGCCCGTACGTGATAAAGCTCGTGTCCTGAAAATGTTCAAAAAACAAGCGCGGCAGTTTGTCTTTCATCTGCCTGCCGCCCCACCATTCATTCAAAACAGACGTAACCATTTCATAGTCTTCAGAGGTAATTGTTCGAATATCCATTATCGATTGACTCTCCTTTTCGTCCGGCAAAATGAATGTCAGCTCTTCTCATTGGAATATAAAAAATTATATGTGGGTTGTTTGCAATTGTAAATGATTTCTTTTCAAGCAAACGAATCAGCACGTCTTCCAACCGGGGAATGAATTACCAGTATAAACGTGATCATTGTTCGGGTACAATGAAAAACAGAACAAATGTTCCCGGAGGTTTTTTTATGGCTGATATTCTTCTTGTTGATATGCAATCGTTTTATGCGTCTGTAGAAAAAGCGGAAGCGCCTCATCTCAAAAGCCGGCCCGTGATTGTCTCGGGAGATCCCGAAAGACGCAGCGGCGTCGTGCTTGCGGCTTGTCCGCTCGCCAAACGATACGGCGTAAAAAATGCCGAACGGCTGTGGGAAGCGCAGGCCAAATGTCCCGACGCCGTTATTGTCCGTCCGCGGATGCAGCGGTATATTGATGTATCCGTCGTGATTACCGAACTGTTTGAACGATATACCGATCTTGTAGAACCCTACTCCATCGATGAGCAGTTTCTCGACGTGACCGGAAGCAGGCGGCTGTTCGGTGATCCTTTTACAATTGCCGAAAGCATTCAGCAAGCGATTATGCGTGAATTCGGAATTTATGCCCGTGTCGGCATCGGACCGAATAAGGCGCTCGCGAAAATGGCTTGCGACCATTTTGCCAAAAAAAACGCATCCGGCATCTACAGATTGGATATGTCAAATATCAGGGAGGATCTGTGGCCGCTGCCGGTCGGAAAATTATTCGGCATCGGAAAACGGATGGAGCATCATTTAAGACGGATGGGCATCAGCACAATCGGCGGGCTTGCCGTGCACCCCGCCGAACTGCTGAAAAAACGCTGGGGCATTAACGGCGAATTGCTTCAGCGGACAGCCCGCGGCATCGATCCCTCTCCGGTCACCGTCAACACGCACAGCCGGCAAAAAGCGATCGGCCATAACATGACCCTCCCGAGAGACTACAGCCGCTTTGAGGATATCAAAGTCGTGCTGCTGGAGTTAAGCGAAGAAGTGGCCCGCCGCGCCCGTTTCAAACAATACATCGGCCATACGGTTTCGGTCAGCATCAGAGGCGCTGATTTTGAATTCCCTTCAGGTTTTCACAGACAGAGAAAGCTGGTCTCTCCGACTAATTTCGGAATGGATATTTTTAAAGCGGCGGTCAAGCTCTTCAAAGAGCATTGGAACGGTGAGCCCGTCCGCAGCGCCGGCGTCTCCCTTTCCCAGCTGGAGCCCTGTGATTATGTTCAGCTGAGCCTGTTTGATGCTCAGGAAAAAAAGATCAGTCTCGGCAAAGTATTGGATGATATTCATGAGCGGTACGGCCCTGCGTCGCTCCTCCATGCCGCTTCGCTGACAGAGGCCGGCCAAGCCTTTCACCGGGCTGAAAAAATCGGCGGGCATTACAAATAATTGAGGTGATATACATGAATCCGAACAAATTAACACCCGGGTATAATGTCATGTGGGAATCAAGCCGGATGATGCTGCCCGAACATCGGGAGCAGCTGCTTGCAAAAAAACGAAAAGAACGGGAATTCCGGCCTCCGGAACTGAGCGAAGAGCAACTGAACGACATGAACCGCATCATTGCGGCGTCGATTGAAGAAGACAGAGCCATCTCGGTCACCTATGCTTCAGCACACGGCCCCCGCCGCTTTTGGGGATGGGTAAAACAAGTGAGGCATGACGAAAAACGTTTAAAAATCATAAACGATGAAGATGCGTTAACGCTGCCGTTTCATCTTATTCTCTCGGCTGAACTGGAATAAGAGCCTAAATCGTCCTGACAGAAAATATGATAGAAGAGTGGGAGGATCACATGATATTTAGTAGAATAAAGATGAATGACAAGAATAGGAGAATATATGATGGATCAATTTATAGAAAAAATGCTGGGACAAGCCCTCCGCCAGTATGGACGGAATGTGTCGACAGATCCGCTGAGCCCCTATGAAAAACAGAGTTTAAAAAAAGCTTTAGAAGAAAGAAGGAATGAAGAACCCGATGAGGATCTCCATGCCCATGTAGAAGATATTATCTACGATTACGTCACCAATCAGGGGCAGTTTTCCTGACACGGACGTTTATGCACTGGGCGATAAGGGAAACGTCCGAGAGTAAACCCTTAAAGATTGCGTGGTGCAGGATATGCCTGTCGGGCCTTATTTCAAGATCGGTTATGCCGTTCTTCTGTTATTTCTCATCATTTATCTCGGAACATTAATAGACTTTTTGTTCCAGCCTGTTGTGATTACGGTTAAAACCTTGTTTCCGCCCATTGTATTATCGGGCGTCCTTTACTATTTGTGCCGCCCGCTCGTCAGACTGCTGCATGCGAAATTAAAGCTGCCCCAAGGAATCGCGATTTTAGCGATTTATGCGGGAGCAGCCGGCCTTTTTGTCCTCTTCCTGTATACGGCGGGCCCTGCCGTTCAAAAACAGTTTACAGCCTTCACAGATCATATTCCAGAGCTTTCCGCAAAAGCTGAAAATTGGATCGGACACCTTCAGGACAGCAAATGGTTTTCCAGGCTTCAGCATGGGGATTCCTTTAAAAAATTAGCGGACAAAGCCGCAAATTATTCCGGTTCAATCGCTGATTCTCTCAGCAGTCTGGCCGGTACGGCTGCCAATGCCGCCATCACCGCAGCCATTATTCCGTTTGCGCTGTATTACATGTTAAAAGAAGGAAATAAAGCCCCCCGGCGACTGCTGCGGCTTCTTCCGGAAAAACATCAAAAAGAAGGAAAACAAATCCTTCGGGACATGGATGAAGCTCTCAGTTCATACATACAAGGACAGCTGCTCGTCAGTTTCTGTGTCGGCGTTCTCGTCACAATCGGCTATTTTATCATCGGGCTCGATTATCCGCTCGTTCTGGGCGCGTTCGCCATGGTGACAAATCTGATTCCGTTTATCGGGCCTTGGATCGGCACATTTCCCGGAGTCATTGTCGGATTGTTTGATTCACCGACCGAGGCGGTGCTGGTGATTACGGTCGTCGTCATTGTCCAGCAGCTTGAAAGCCAGCTGATTTCCCCGCAAATTATGGGACGGAAGCTGGACATTCACCCGCTGACCATTATTTTTCTTCTGCTTGCCGCCGGCAAATTCTCAGGAATTGCCGGGATGCTGCTGGCCATTCCGGGATATGCGGCCGCAAAAGTGGTCATAAGCCACATGCAGAAACTATTCATTCTCAGAAAAACACAAAGCTAAGAGAGAAATGATTCATCCCCCATGTCTTCACATCGGTTAAAATGAAAAAACGGCGGGCTGAAGAAGCCCGCCGCACACGGAGGTAAAAAAGATGAACATCGGTGATGTCATTTTTCAATTGATCTCATTTATTGCAGCCGCATTTTTCCTGTTTGCCGTGATATACGTATTCAGGAGCTTGAAGCAGCGCCGCATACAATTGGACAGAATCGAAAAGAAACTCGACGCGCTGCGCGAAGAAAAAAACGAGAAGTTATAGTTCATTCAGAGGCAGGCGCAGCCAGCTCCACCTTTATCCGATCCGGATCCTCCGTGTATACGGCGTAATGCGTGCTTCCGCCTGCATATGGATGGCGGTCCCTGTAAAGCACGGGGCATCCTCTGGCAAGCAGCTTTTCCGTCATCTCGTCAACCTGCTCTCTTGATGCAGCATGAAAAGCCAGATGGTTCAGCCCGACCCGGCATCTGTGGTACTCCGGTGTTAAAAAACGCTCCTCTGTCTGTACAAGCACAACATAAAATCCTGCGTTTTTCCAGCTGATGCCGGAGTCCCAATTTTGAAACTCCCTATAACCGAGCTCACCTAAAAACCATCCCCAAAACCGGGCGGAGGCTTTCAAGTCAGATACATACAATTCAATATGATGCATCATAATATTCGCTTCCTCCTCATATCACACCCGCCTTACCAGCACCTCTTCAACTTTATGGCCGTCACCTTTTCTCAAAATCAAATCCGATCTGAATTTTGTCGGCAGGATATTTTCATACAGATTCGGACGGTTGACGCTCTCCCAAATGGAGGCGGCCATGGTATCCGCTTCTGCATCAGACAAATCCTTAAATTTATGAAAATAAGAAGCCGGATCCTGAAAAGCGGTTTCTCTTAAGAGGCGGAAACGCTCCAAATACCACGTGAAAATCCGGCTTTCTTCGGCATCCACATAGATCGAAAAATCAAAGAAATCGGATACAAAAATCCGCGGATCTTCCCTGTCGTCCTCTAAGGTCGGCGACTGCAGGACATTGATTCCTTCGATAATAACGATATCCGCACCTTCGACAACCTCGACGGCGCCCTCTTCCCTGTCATAGGTAAGGTGGGAGTATAGCGGTGCCTCCACTCTCTCTTTCCCTGACTTTATATCGTTCAGAAACTCAAGCAGCGCTTTCACGTCGTAACTTTCCGGGAATCCCTTTCTGGACAGAAGGTTTTTCCTTTTTAATTCCGCCGTCGGATATAAGAAACCGTCGGTTGTCACCAGGCTCACCTTCGGCCTGTCCGGCAGACGGGAAAGAAGCTTTTGCAAAATTCTCGCCGTCGTGCTTTTGCCGACGGCGACGCTGCCCGCGATTCCGATGATAAACGGGATTTTCGCTGAATGCGGATGTTTCAGAAACACGTTGACATGCTGATTCCGTCTTGCGGCAGACGTGACATGAAGATGGAGCAGTCGCACAAGCGGAATATAAATCGTTTCTACTTCTTCCACCGATAGGTAGTCATTCAGCCCCTCTACGGCCTTGGCTTCTTCCTCTGAAACGGCAATGGAAAGATGGCCGCCGAATCCGGCCCACGACTCGCGGCTGTGCTGCGTATACAATGTATGTAAGTTCAATTCTTTACTTTTCACAATTCACACCAATCTCTCTGTATGGCTTTCCGATTAAAAAACAAACGCTTACAAAGATTGTAACGGAAAACCGCCTCACTGTCTGCCCATTTTTTTCACAAATGAGGAACCGATCCGGCTGTACTCTTCCATTTCCTCCTTGGGAACCATGCTTCCGCCGGTGCTCCACACAAGGTGCACGGCATTTTCCATCTCAAGCCCCCGCTCTTTTATATAACGGTTACCGGCTTCGGTCTGAACGAACTTGACGGCTCCGGCCATACCGGCGAGTGCAGAGGGTTCAAGGCTCTTATTCTCGGCCGCTCTTAATTGATAAAGCAGCGAAAAAAGCGTGCCGTCATCAGCGGTATAACAGCCGCTGAGTATAGGCTCCATCAGAGGGCCGGCCAGTCCGGACGGCCTTCCTACCGCAAGTCCGTCGGCGGCTGTTTGATTATCAAGGCCGATATCCTGCACGCTGATTCCGTCATGCAAGCCGGAAAACAGTCCTAACAGCATACACGGTGAATGCGTCGGCTCACCGAAAAAAATATGGACATGCTCGCCATAGATCAGCTTTAGCGCAAGCGCGACGCCGCCCGGGCCTCCTCCGACCCCGCACGGCAAATAAACGAAAAGCGGTTCATCTGCACCAGGCTTTATGTTCATTTGATTGAGCTGCTTTTTCACACGGCTTCCCGCAACGGCATACCCCAAAAGCAGATCCCGGGAATGCTCATCATCAATAAAATAACAATAAGGGTCCTGCTTCGCCTGCATGCGCCCCTCTTTGACAGCCAGACTGTAGTCTGCTTCATATTCGATGACGCGAACCCCCTTTTCCCGGAGCAGCTCCTTTTTCCACTGCTTTGCGTCACTGGACATATGAACTGTCACACAAAAGCCGAGCTTCGCGCCGATTATGCCGATACTCAGACCTAAATTGCCCGTAGAACCGACGGCTATAGAGTATTTTGAGAAAAAAGCGGTAAACCGTTCCTCAGTCAATATGCTGTAATCATCGTCTGTTGAGAGCATTCCCGCTTTTACCGCGAGGTCTTCGGCATGCTTCAGCACTTCGTAAATCCCGCCGCGCGCTTTAATGGAACCGGAAATCGGAAGTTCGTCGTCGCATTTCAAAAGCAGACGCCCGGGGAAAGCCTGAGCGGCGCTTTGTTCCAGACGCTTTTTCATTTCATTGATGAAGACAAGCGGAGACTCAATGAGGCCTCCCGCCGCTTCCGTCTCCGGAAAAGCCGACGCGATATAAGGCGCAAACCGGCGCAGCCTTTCTTCCGCTTCGGCAATCTCCTTTTTCCATTCAGCGCCATTCTTTACTGGATCATCGGTTTTATGCGGGTTGATCCAAAATACTTCACACGCCTCCGCCATTTGCCTGACTAAAGGCTCTGCCATCAATGCCTTGTGTATATCCCGGTCGGACATTCCTTTCTCCCCCTTGTTACTTTTTCTTTAATGCGCGGCCGGCCAGTTTTTCTGTAAACGAAGGGAAAAGCTGATACAGCTTCGTCCCGAGACTCATCCATCGCGGAAGATTCATTTCCCGTTTATCCGTCAGAATTACGGATGTAATACGCTCTGCCACACGGTCGGCATCAAGCATCCATCTGCCGACGCTTTTCACATAACCGCCCTCTTTATCTGCAATTGTAAAGAAGTCTGTTTTGATCGGACCGGGATTAACCGTTGTCACAGCTACACCCGTACCGGCCAGCTCAAGCCGCAGCGCATTGGAATACCCTAAAACGGCGTGTTTCGTTGCGGAATAAAGGCTTGATTTCGGCGTCGCCAATTTGCCGGCCTGTGAGGCGATATTGATAATATGGCCGCTTTTCGCATGAAGCATCACCGGAAGACAGGCCTTCGTACAGGCGATTAATCCGAAGACGTTGACTTCAAACATTGCCTTCATATCATCCAAAGATGAATCAGCGGCCGTTTCAAAAATGCCGAAGCCGGCGTTGTTGATTAATACGTCAACATGACCGATCAAACGCCTTACGTTTTCAGCCTCTTCTGCATGCCGGACGTCAAACGGAATGACATCACACTGTCCGCCGCGCGCGGTAATCGTTTTTTTCACTTCCTGCAAGCGGTCCTCCCGCCTGGCGGATAAAAAAACATGAGCCCCTTCTGCCGCGCAGGAATATGCAAGCCGTTCTCCGAGTCCGCCGGATGCTCCGGTGATCCAAATCCGCTTATCCGTTAATCTGCCCATTTCCTTCACCCCTTCACAGCTTTAAACATCAGAGTGCTTCCCGACTGAAAGGATTCGGCCTTCCCTTTTGCAGCCAGTACGTCAAGATGGCCGATCGTTTCTGACATCGTTAAAAACAATTCATTTTCATACACAGCCGGAAACAGCCGCCGGCATACCTGGAAAGCCGTCAGCGTTTCCTCTGACAACAGGCGCAGCACATATTCCGACCGGTTTCTCTGTTTTTCAAGCCGCCTGTCAAAAGCAGGCTTTACGTCTGTCAGCAGATCGCCGTGTCCCGGATATAAAAAGGACGGGTTTACGTCATACAGCCGCTTCATTGAGTTCAAGTAGTCGAGCATCGGGGCCGCGCGCACGCCCCCCTTTTCCGGAGCTTCCAGAATCGGATTGGTGGAGCTGTTGGACAAAAGCAGATCGCCGCTGAACATTTCACCGCTTTTTTCATGGTAGAGCGCAATGTGAGAAGCGGCATGACCCGGGATTTCGAGCACCGTCCAGCCGTTAAGCCCGTCGATTTTTCCGCCTTCTCCCACTGTTTTCGTTAACGGACGGTTTGCTGAAAATAAGTATGACAGCTTAACTGTTTTATGTATGTCTTCAGGCGTCAGGGGAACGCCCATTTCAGTCATAAGCGACAGAA
Organism: Bacillus sp. YH3-2-B2; assembly: GCF_053663335.1. Classification (NCBI taxonomy): domain Bacteria; kingdom Bacillati; phylum Bacillota; class Bacilli; order Caryophanales; family Bacillaceae; genus Bacillus; species Bacillus sp. YH3-2-B2. Next base: position 306,048 of record NZ_JBSJQE010000003.1, read on the forward strand.
AAAAGTCCTCCTGCCGGGCGATATACGACTGATCCTGAGTAATGTACCTGTCATTCAGCGGATGCCCGATCACTTCCGTATCCTCGGAAAAAAGGTGCAGCAGACCTGAATGATCTGCGTGATGATGAGTGAGCACCACCTGTTCTATATCCGCCGCAGAAACGCCGTGTTCCTTAAGCTGAAATGAGAGCGATTCAGCCGCTTCCTTTGTATTCGGTCCGCAGTCAATAAGGGTTAAGGCTTCATCTTTTATTAAATAAACGATAACGTCGCCGACTGCAAACGGAGTCGGCACACGTATCGGAATGATCTTTCTCGCTGCCATGTTTACGCTCCTTCGTTCTTTTCATTCCTGAATAATCATATTTTAGCGTTTTCTTTTCACTGTGTCATTATTGCCGCATATCGGAAAAAAAGATTGACATCCCGCTCTTTCGCATAGCATAATGAACAACAAACTAGAAAACACGGAACGCGATGACGAGGAACTAGTATATAAACAACGGCAGCAGAGAGCAATGTCCCCGGCTGAAAGACATTGCGGCCCTCTTGTTTACAGAACCTGCCCTCAGAGCGGTTAGGAAAACCTAAACGTATCCCCTCGTTACGGGATTTGAGCTGAGCACGGCTGATTCGTGCTAATGTAAGGTGGTACCGCGAAACCTTTTCGTCCTTTTTGACGGGAAGGTTTTTTTGTGTTTTAGAAGAAGGAGGATTTATATGAAGAAAATCGGTTTTATCGGGGCCGGATCAATGGCGGAAGCAATGGTGAACGGACTGCTGCAAAGCGGAATGACAGCCCCCGGACATATATATATGACAAACCGGTCAAATGACAGCCGGCTTGAAGAGCTCCAAAAAACGTACGGAGTGAAACCGTGCCGGGATAAAGAAGAGTTTTTCAGCAATACCGACATTATTGTTCTCGCCTTTAAACCGAAAGATGCGGCAGAAAGCATTGAGAACATTCGCGAATACGTGAAAGATCAGCTTGTGATTTCTGTCATCGCGGGGCTGACGATTCACACGATTCAGCAATATTTCGGCAGAAAACTCACCATCATCCGGGCGATGCCGAATACATCCGCGGCGATTCAGCAATCGGCGACCGGTTTTTCCGCAAGCTCCGAGGCGAGTGAAGCTGAAATCCGGACGGCAAAAGAGCTTCTGGAAACAATCGGAGAAGCGACGCTCTTTGAAGAAAAACACCTTGATGCCGTCACAGCCATTGCCGGAAGCGGTCCCGCCTATGTGTACCGGTATGTCGAAGCGATGGAAAAGGCCGCCCTTCAAGCCGGCCTGCCGGAAGAAACGGCAAAAGAGCTGATTTTACAAACCATGACCGGGGCGACGGAAATGCTCAGAACAAGCAGCAAACGGCCTGAACGCCTGCGCAAGGAAATCACAAGCCCCGGCGGCACGACTGAAGCAGGCCTTCGCGCATTAGACGAGCGCCGCTTCGAAGAAGCCATCATGCACTGCATCGCAGAAACCGCAGCCCGGAGCGCCGAAATTAAAGAACAATTCGCAGGCTCCGTTCTGCAAAAGACAGACCAGTCATAAAGCATGGGGCATCCCATGCTTTTTTCATTCTGTTTAACTGCCGTATAAACGGCTGATTCTCTCTTTTACTTCAGGAAGATGGAATGTGGCTTCGTGCATGTTCACCTCTTCCTCAACCGCTTTTGTCAGCTCTCTTTTGATGCGTGCGGTCACATTGGTTTTCAGCGCAACCAGTGAGGCTCTCGGTTTATCCGCCAGCAGTCGGGCCAATTCGCGGCCTCTTTGAAGGACGTCTTTTTTCGGCAGCACTTCAAACGGAACACCCCGTTTTTCCAGAGCGGCACCGCTGAAGTTCGCGGCCGTAAACAGCATTTCTTCCCCGAGGACAATTCCCAGTTTTTCAGGCACAATATACGTCGCGCCCATTCCCGGTGTAAATCCGTACTTCATATAATTACAAGAATAAAAACTCTCTCTGCTTAAAATGACGAAATCCGAGCTCAGACCGATCGTAAAGCCGGCTCCGATCGCATGCCCCTGCATGACGGAAATCACAGGGATCCTGCAATCCAATAAAAGACTGTGAAGCTTTAAATCTGTAAATTGAAGCTTTCCGCTCTGAATGGTCAAAAGCCCCTCCTGCGTTCCTCCCGTGCAGAAATAATTTCCGTAACCCGTCAGAAGAACGGTTTTATAGGACGGATGGGCATTGATGTCTTGGAATACCCGGTGCAGCTCTCTTACAAACTCTTCTGACAGCCCGTTTTTCCCGGCCGTATCCTGCATTGTGACCTGCACAATGCCCGGTTCTGTTTCCTGTACATCAATCATTGGATTCATGTTTATTCTCCGTTTCTTTAAAAATACTTAAGCCTTTCCGGCTCTTATACTAGGTCGTCCATTCATACTTTCTGTGAAACTCTTTTATTTCAGTCAGCACTAATCGCGTTTTTCCTTGATGCGCATTCGGGATGTCTGCTGCGGGCGCGGCATTTCTTGTGCCGAATTTTACGATGCCGCTGTCTTGGAGCAGCCGGTCATAATCAGCCATCGATAAACGGACGCGTTCATCCAAATGCCGGCTGATCTGAAATTGATTCTGCCGGGCACGGCTTTGCGGCATAACGACACCGCTGTAAAATTCAGAGCAGCAGCCCGAACCGTATGAAAAACAGCCGACGCGTTTCGGCGTTTCAAAAGAGCCGTTATCAATCGTGCTGGCAAGAGATAAAAATACGGTGGCCCCCATGATGTTGCCGACGCGCTGACAGTATTGAATCCCAGGCAGCACGCGTTGCTGAAAATCCGCTTCAATGTCTTGCGGCTTAGCCTTTGCCAATTTTCTCATCATCGTCCGATGCGCTCCTTTTACCATTCCGCCAAACGGAGTATGAAAAGAAAGGTATTGAAATGTATTCTTATAATCCGCCCCGCTCACACGCTTTCGGTATTCCTGAAATGAATGTTCACAGCAATCCAAATAAGACATGAGCGACAGATCAGCATCCCCCGCTTCACTATCCGGAATCGGGCGGCAGGTATCCATGACTTCATACCCGTAATACCCGCTTGCGCCTTGATCAAGCAAAAAGACATGAGGGGTGCTGCTGACTAAAAGCGCGACAGCTCCCGCCCCCGCACTCGGTTCGGCATAGGACCATTCCTCCGTCAACGCGTCACCGCCTTCAGCCACTAAAAAGCGGGAAATATCCGTTCCGATGATGAGCGCTTTCGCTCCCGGCGATGTTTGCGACAAGATGAAATTCACGCCCATTTGAAACCCGGCCGTTAAAGAATAGCAAGCCTGCTTCACCTCAAATAACCGGCAATTCCGCTTCAGCTGCAAATAATCATGGACATATGTACTGATGGATTTGCCAAAATCAATCCCGGATTCCGTACAGGTGATCACCATTTCAATCTGATTCCGTTCCTCTTCTGAGAGAGAATCGATAATCGGTTTTGCGGCATTTACGGCGAACGTAATCGGATCTTCAAACGGAAGCGCCACCACTTTTTCTTTCATCAGCAGGTTCTCAAACCTTTTTTTATCCAGGTTCCGATGTTCCGCAAGCTCCATGACGTCTACATACGCGGTTCCGCCAAACACGTTCATTGCTTCGATTCCTACATTCATTTCTCCAAGCCCCCAGAGTAAAGAGGCTTCCCGTGAAGCCTCTTTTATTTTTTCGTTCAAAACTCAACAAGCAGCCTGTCAACGCCGTGAAATACAGGGCTCGGAACCAGATTCGGCTCTTGATCCTCAGTAAAACGCCATGCGGGCATCTGTTCAAAAAAGTGGGAAAGCGCGATTTTCGCTTCAAGCCGGGCCAGCGGCGCTCCTAAGCAATAATGGCTGCCCTGACCGAATGACAGGTGCTGATTCGGCTTTCGTCCCAAGTCAATCTGATCGGGATTTTCAAACTTCTTTTCATCTCTGTTCGCCGATCCAATCCACGCATATACTTTTTCTCCGGCCGGAATCGTTTTTCCGCCAATCTCGCTCTCAACCGCGGTGTAGCGGGTTACCCGCTGAATGGAAGGTCTGAGGCGGATGACTTCCTCAATAAAGTCAGGAAGGAGCGCCTTATTTTCAAGCAGCCGGGGCAGAATATGCGGGAACTCCTTGAGACTGAGAAATGAATTTCCGATCACATTTTCCGTCGTTACGTGCCCCGCGACGATCAACAAGCCGCAAAAACCGATTAATTGCTTGTCTGACAGCGGCTCTCCGTCTAAATCAGCTGCAATTAAATGGCTGATTAAATCATTTTGCGGCTGTTTTCTCCGCTGTAAAATAAACTGCATAAAGTATCCGATCATCTGCTTTTGCACTTCATTCATTTTCTTTTCATCTTTTACATTCTGGCTTTGGTCGACCCAGCTTTTAAAGATATCCCTGTCTTTCGGAGGAAATCCTAAAAGCTCTGCGATCACGATAATCGGAAGCGGAAATGCGTAATCTTCAATAATGTCCATCCTGCCTTTTGAACGGACGGCCTGAAGCAGGTCATCAGCGATCGCGGCTATACGCGGTGCAAGAGACTCAACCGATTTCGGCATGAACGGCTGATTGACCAATTTTCTGAAGACGGTGTGTTCAGGCGGGTCCATTTTCAAAAGGCTGTCTTTGTTAATATGCCGGATCATTTTTTCCTGCTTGTCCGCACTTAAGTATTTATGATCGGAAGAAAAATGACTGTAGTCAGAAATCACCCGCTTCACTTCATCATAGGTGAAGATTTCCCAGCAATCTTCCTTTTCATTGTAATGAACGGGAGAGGTTTCTCTCATCGTTTGGTACCACTTGTACGGCTGCTGCTGTCTGATTTTTGTTAAACTGGTCATTTTCATTCCTCCAAGATGTGTCCAAGATTTGAAATGACCCGCCAAAGCTTACGAGTAAACCCGGCGGGCGGATATGTGAATTTACGGTCTTATTTTGGCGGGCTGCTTCAGCATCTCACCATGCACGTTCAGTATCTTTTCCTGCAGTTTCAGAAAGCTGTGTTCTGTCATTCCGTCTGCCGAATATAAAACGCCGCAAAATTCAGAAATCGTTTCGGCTGCGCTGTCTTCAGCCAATAACGTCATATGGTTGGATACCGCCACATCCATGATGGCGATGTTTGTCATATGCTCTTGCCACTGGCTCCAGTAGTTGACGAAATCAGCGGATAAAATATCGGCCCTGATCGTAAAATACGGATCAAGCTCACCCAAGAAAATACCGTTTTTATTTCGGAAATAATAGCATGTCACCCCGTTCGGATCCGGAAGCGGCAGGAGTTCGTAATCAGTGATTTCGTAAGCGTCCTGAACGTTTATATTCTGCCTGATCAGATTTTTCACCAACGCGTCCGTCTTCGTTAACCCCCGCTGTTTGGCTTTTGCTATTAATTGCTCTAAAAATATGTCTTCATGAAGATCGGCATCTAGTTCATCACGGTGAATCAAGGTTTCAGAAATGCGTTCCGGATGTTGATAGATCGGTGCAAATAAAGCCATGTTCACCGTCTGCAGCATCATATTTTTATCAAATAATTCATCAGGAATGTTTATTTCCCGCGCACCCGCCGAGTCAAAGGAGTCGAGCATGACGATTGACTCAACGGTTTCTCCAGCCAGCTGCAATTGCCGGGTGACTTCATAAGCGAGCATGCCCCCTAATGAATAGCCGCCTACATCGTAAGGCCCCCGGGGCTGCACGGTACGTATGAGCTTAACGTAATATTCCGCCATGTTTTTAATGCCGCGGATCGGTTCCCGGTCTGTCATCCATCCTCTTGCCTGAATTCCGTAAAAAGGACGCCCGGTCCGTTCGGCAACAGGCTGGTACAGCTCCACTGCCCCCAGCGCGGAATGAAACCAGAAAATCGGTCTTCCCTTTTCCCCCGGGTTAAGACAGATCAGTTCGGGCGGTTCTTGATCATCTGTCTCTTCTGATATATCGTTTTGTTTCGTATGTTCCTCATGTACTTCATCAGTGTCTTTTTGAACGGAACCGGTCAGATACCCGGCTAATTTTGCGATTGTCGGATATTCATAGACCAGATTTGCCGTAATAGACGCTTGATAGGTTTTATTAATAGACTGAACCCATTCCACACCGATAATAGAATCCAGCCCCATGTCAATGAATGCCTCATGCTCATCAATATCTTCCGGCTTCAGAAACAGGATGTCCGCAAGGCTTTCTTTAAGCTCTTTGCGCAAAGTGCCGTCAGAGATGCCGGCAAGGGGAGTTTCTGCTTCCGGGATTTGCGGACGTACCGCTGTTTCCTCCGCTTCAGCATACTCGGGTTTCTTTATTTGCCCCGCTATATATTCCGCAAGCTCCTCAAGCGTCGGGTGTTCATACACCTTATTGGCAGTAATCCCAATGTGGTACGTTTTATTTACTGTTTGTATCCATTCAACCCCGATAATGGAGTCAAGCCCCATGTCGATGAAAGGCTCATCAGCATCAATATCTTCCGGCGACAAAAATAAAATATCTGCCAGGCTTATCCTCAATTCTTCAAGCAATGTTCTATTGTCTTCGGAAACGGCGTTTTCCGGCTGCTGGACAGAAACAGTACAATCCAAAGGCTGTAAGACGATCGGTTTTTGCAATGTCTCCGGTTCAAACGCTGTCATTTCGATCTCAGTTAAAGGACTCAGAGAAATCAGACCTTCATGTTCAGGCTGTGGCGGAGACGGGGGAACGGTTTGCGTTTCAGACTTTTTCATGGCTTGGCCTGGTAAAGAACTGTTTACATCAGCCGCCCAATACCTTTCTTTTAAAAACGGGTAGGCAGGCAGCGGCGTTTTATAATATTGCCCTCCGTCAAAAAGCCGTGTGAAAGGAAGATCATATCCTCTGCAAAAAAGGTCAGCGATATGTGCCAGGCTTTCTCTGTACTGCGCGGGCGAAGCCGCCGAGCGGCACTGTTCAATGCATTCCATTCCGAATGTTTTCATTCCGGCTTCGTCTGCCGGCTTCTGATCCTTCAAATTGGACACAAACACACCCGGAAGCTCTCTTTTTACAAGCCACTCCGATAATACCCGCTTCAGTTCGTCCGCACTGCTTACGATACAGGCAAACCGGTGATGCAGATGCTTTCTGCCGAGCAGGAGCGTATAACTTATATTTCCCAGATCGCTGTCTTTGTTCTTGCTGAGTGAATCCAGCAGGCGTTCTGCCTGAATTTCCAGCTGACGCTCCGTCCGCGCAGATAAAGGAATGAGGCAGGCCGGTTTTGCCGGTGACCGGCGCACGGTTTGCGGCGCCTCTTCAATAACAAGATGGGCATTTGTTCCGCTGAATCCGAATGAACTGATCGCGGCTCTGCGCGGTGCATCCGGATTCCGTTCCCACGGTATCAGCTTTTCATTCACAAAAAACGGGCTGTCCGCAAATTGAATATGCTGATTGGCTTGATGAAAATGCAGGGAAGCCGGAATCTGCCGATGCTTCAGCGACAGCAGGATTTTAAACAATCCGGCCATCCCCGCGGCCGCAGCGGCATGTCCGAGATTGGTTTTCACAGAGCCGATGGCGCAATATCCTTTTTTATCCGTATAGCGGCGGAAAGCGCGCGTTAAGGCGCTGAATTCGATCGGGTCGCCCAGTGCAGTGCCCGTTCCGTGAGCTTCCACCATTTGAATGGTTTCCGGATTAATGTGAAAAGTATCATAGACATGCCGTTCCAATCGTTCTTGAGAAAGCGCGCTTGGAGCGGTTATTCCGTTTGTAGCGCCGTCCTGATTCATTGCAGAGCCTTTTATGACGCCGTACACATGATCTCCGTCACTGACGGCGTCGCTAAGACGTTTCAGCACCACCGCTCCCACGCCTTCACCCGGCACGAAGCCGTCCGCGCTTTGATCAAACGTATGGCAGCGCCCGGTCGGTGACAGCATATTCGCCTTATTTGACGACTGATAAAAAGCGGGAGTGGATTGAATGAAAACCCCGCCCGCCACCGCCATTTCCGTTTCTTTCGTCCAGAGCCCCTGACATGCCAAATGAATGGCTGTCAGCGAACTGGAACATGCTGTATCAACAGTGATCGCCGGCCCTTGTAAATTAAGGTGATAGGCGATCCTTGCCGGAGTGACGGAATTATGATTGCCCCAAAAAGCCTGCGCGGGCCCCTGCTGTTTAAAAATGGCCTGGTAATCTCCGCCGCAGGAGCCGGCATACACGCCGCATTCCCGGCCTCTTACCGAGTCTCCCGCATATCCCGCATCTTCAAGCGCTTTCCATGATTCTTCCAGAAACAGCCTCTGCTGCGGGTCCATATAGGTCGCTTCACGTCCTGATATATGAAAGAAAACGGGGTCAAAACATTCAATGCCCTCTATAAAACTGCCATACTGGCATTGACTGTCAGAGACATCCCATCTGTCTGCTTTTTTAATCAGATCCCGTCCGGCGGCTAAGTTTTCCCAAAACTCATGGACATTCTCCGATTCAGCAAACCGCCCGCTCATCCCGATAATCGCGATCGGTTCTTTTTCAGGTAACACAGCTGCTGATTTTACCGTTTCGGCCGGATCCTTTTGTTCGGGGCGGTACGTCATTTGATACGGCTCAGAAACGCTGATGACGATTTTCCCGATATTTCCGCGGTCATCCAGACAGTGATACGCTTCTTTTATGTCTTCAAAGGAAAAGATTTTTGAGATGACAGGCTGAATGACTCCCTCTTCCGCCAGCCGCTGCAGTTCCAATTGATAGTCTTTGACCTGATCCGGATTTTGAAGGGAGAGCTTCCGCAAATCCACGCTGTGAAACGATTGATTGTTATGAAGGACGGACAAGTCGACTGATTTAGCGGATTTCAGCGCAGTCATGGCAATTTCGATATATCTTCCGCCCGGCGCCAGGCAATTCATTCCTTTTTGCATGGCATCACCGGCCAGGGTATTAATGACAACATCCACCCCACGGCCGCCGGTCATTCGCATGATTTCCGTTTCAAAATCTTCTTCCAAATAGCAAATGGTATTGTGGATCCCGAGCGAATGCAGATACTCAATTTTTTTCTGTGATCCGGCCGTTGCATATATTTCCGCGCCGATATGCCGGGCCATTTGCACCGCGATCAGCCCCGTTCCTCCCGTCGCGGTCTGAATTAATATTTTTTCGCCTTTTTTAAGTCCGGCTTTCCGGAAGGCGTCTATCATTGTCACCGCCACGGTAGGAAGAGCGCATGCTTCTTCAAAGGTCAGCCGGGCCGGTTTATGATAGACTTGATGTTCTTTACATGTGATGAGATTCGCCTGAGAGCCAAATTCCTCTCCCATGCCGACAATCACTTCATCACCCGGAATGACGGATGTTACATGCCTCCCTGTCTTGATCACGACGCCGCTTGCTTCGAATCCCGGAGTGAACGGATAAGGCGGCATCGTCGGATACAGCCCTCTGACACAAAGCAAGTCTCCGAAGTTTAAAGAAAAGGCGCGGACGGCTATTTGAACTTCGTCATCTTTTATCTCGGGCACTTCACTGCGGGCAATCGTCAGATCTTCAATGCCGCCCGGACGGTCAATCACAACCCGGAACATTCCCGAGTCATCGGACTTTGCGAAAGAAAGCGGCATCCGTTCTTGTTTCGGTTTCTGATAACCGTTTTCCTTTCTTTCCGTCTTCAAAGGTTTTTCAGCAGGCCGTTCTTCCTGAAGCGCCGGGCGGATTTTCGCTCTTTCGGTCTCCAGAGATGAGGCTATGATGGTTTCATATTCTGCCGAGATATAACCGGTCAGCAGTTTCACATGATAGTAATCAAATAAAATCGTTGTCTGCAGTGTAAGATTCAATCGCTTATTAATCTCGTTAATCACATTGACGGCCAAAATGGAATCAATGCCGTATTCAGAGAAATTCAGTTCTTCCTGAATATCCTCTTCTTTCATTTTTAATACATCGGCAATACTTGTTTTGATGACAGAGCGGACATGGGAAGCGACCGATTCCCCATCAGCCTTAACAGCTTGATGCTCCTCTGGCGCGCGGCTGCGGGAAACAGGCTGTGCGGGCTTTCGGAAAACTTCGGCCGGGGCGGCGTATGGCTTTCTGCCGTCTCTGATCCCTTGCATCCGAACGAGTCCGTCACTCTCAGCTGCGATAATCTGCTGACCTAAATCATGAGCCGTTTCAGCAGGGAAACAAACCGCTCTGTATCCTTCCGAATGCAGCACACGCTCCCACGATTTTGGATATAGGCCGGGACTTCCCGGAATCCGAAGCTCAGCATCCTCATAGGACCACCAGCCGTCAAGCAGCCCGAAGGTTAAATGGGTAAAAACAGAACGATCGCTGATTTCGTTTATCAAAATCATCCCGTTGTATTTCAGGAGCGCTTTCAGACGGCGCAGCGTCAAACCGATATTTTTTGTGGCGTGAAGCACATTGGCGGCGATGACAATATCGTAAACACCCGTTTTGATATTTTGTGATTCGCAAGGCTCCTCTGCATTAAACAAGGCTGTTGTCAAATACGGCACGTCAGGTCCGTATTCCTGTTCGGCATGCATTAAAAAAGCTTTAGAAACATCCGTATAACAATATTCCGCAATCTGTTTTGCAAATGGTTTCAGTTTTGTAAACAGCATGGCGCTCGTTCCGCCCGTCCCGGCCCCTACTTCTATCAGCCTGATACGGGCATCGGGATGTTCTGTAAGGTAGGCTTTCAGGTAAGCGGCCGCGGAATCTGCTAACACTTCATTAAAATAATCCGCAACGGGATTATGCTTATAAACACCTTCAACGAGCCGCATTGATGAATCGGGAAATACGATATCCGTAGCCGGACGTTCTCCTTTTAAAATTGAAGGCATCGCTTTTATCGTCGCCTCGGCCAATTCAGCTTGCGCAAGCTCCCCCTTGGGAAGCAGGCGTTTATGGGCATTCCACTCATTCCAGACTGTGCGGCCGTCCGGGCGCTGATCCGCGAGAAGAGTGATCGTGTATCCGTCATACGCGATATATCCGTTTTCTTTTAATAGATTCAGGCTTTCTTCCAGCCATCTGCCGTATGTGCCGATCACGCCGGCGCTCCGCATGGATGCTGCAGGTGTGGTGACAGGCTCGCTGAAAAACCCGATTGACTGTAATTGATAAAAGAGCAGTTTGCAAAGAAGGCTGTTCATATGCGCAACTCCATTTCTCGTTTTAAAGTCTCAAGCCGTTCATTCCGATCCGGATTTTGCCGCTTGACGCTTTCCATAAATGAAGGCTCCGGGCCGGATACAACCGATATTGCATCTTGATCCGTCAGTGCGGCTAAGCCGTGCGGAGCAGCTTTGATGAATGCCGCTTGGCTGAACGGTTCTGATAGTAAGACTTCCAGCGCCTCCATTGCTTCATCGGGTTCAATAGAACCGATCCCTGACGCCTCCATCCGTTTTCTGTAAGACGGGTCTGATACAACGCCCAGACTGCCCCAATATCCCCAATTCATGACTTTCACTTCACAATCAAGCAAGGAAGCGATATGGCGGGCAAAGGCGTCTTGAAATGTACACCCTGCCGCATAGTTGCTTTGCCCGGCATTTTTTGTGAAAGAATTAACGGATGAGAAAAACAGCACAAAATCAAGCGGTTCTCCCTTAAAAGCTTCGATCATTCGGACGCTCGTATTCACCTTAGCTGAAAAAGCGTTTCTGAAAGAAGCTTCATCCATATTCGCCATACTTTTATCGGCAAGCGTTATCGCGGAATGGATGACTCCCGTTATATTGCCGTATCGCTCTCTTATGGAACGGACGGCCGCTTTAAGCGCTGCGGCATCTTGAGCATCAGCCTGTATATAATGCGGCGCGGGGCCTGATAGGGCCAGCCTGTCTATTTTGCTCTGAATCTCCTGATCCTTCGGCCGCCTGCCGATCCATATCATCCGTGCTTTGTAACGGGTGATCATGTATTTGCTCCATGCTTCTCCGATGCCGCCCGCTCCGCCGATGACAGCATAAACGCCGCCTTCTCTGTACGACATACGCGGAGCGGAACTTGTCAGCACCCGGACTGTTTTTTGCTTGTGCCAAGCTCCGTTACGGTACGCGGCAGCATTTCCGTCCGGATCTGGAGGAAGGCGCCAGATGTTTTTCATCTCAGACGAATCACTGCCTTCTTCTGCATCAATCAGCCTGATGTCCCAGTTCGGATATTCTTTTGCCAATGAACCGATCAAACCGTGTACGCCTGCATGCTCAGGCTGCGGGAGATCACCCGGATACACGGACTGTGTCTGCCGGGTGACCGCCGTAAAGCTGATGTTTCGGTTTCCATACCCGAGTGACAGCAGCGCTTTGATGAAACGGAAACATTGAATCACCCCATTCTCCTGCTCATCAAGCATTTCCTGACTGGCGGATGCGGGTGCGAAACGATCCGGCGCAATCCATAAGAAATGGCGGATATCTTGATAACCGGCTGTCAATTCACGTAATGTTTGCTCGCTTGAATGATCCGGCGTCTCCGCCAGATGGGCGCGGGGCCACATTTTTGCCGCGGCCTTTATGGTATTTCCCGGCTTTCCGATGATCAGCAATTGTTCCTGATCAACCGCTCGATTTTCTTCCAGGGAAAAGAAAGTTTTGTCCCAAACAGGGGCAAGCATCGCCGTCTGAACTTCCTGCCGTTTGCTTTCGGTTTGGTTTGTCTGCCGGACAGCCCGGCAGGAGAAGCCCGTCAATCTCATACAAACAGCGCCGTTTTCATCACATAAATCAATATCCAGCGTCAGCGCTCCGTTATCTGACCGATCGCTCTGTTTGCGGACAAGCGCCCACATCGTTTTCTGAGTCGGCTGAAATATTTCTGCCTGCCGCAGGGAAAACGGCAGCATCGGAGTGTCTCCGGCAGTATCTGAACCGGCACCCAGTGACGCCTGAAACGCGGCATCCAGAAGACTCGGATGGATGACAAACTGATCGGCGGTACTGTCTGCCGTTTCCGGCAGCGACAGCCGGGCTGCAGCCCCCCTCTCTCCGATCATCAGCTGATCAATGCCTTGATGGCTCGGCCCGTAGATCATACCCGCATGCCGGAAAGCCTGATAAACCTCATCAGACGTCATAACCGATTGGCTGCAGCCGGACAGCCAGCCCTCTAAATGAACAGACGGAGCCGCTGCTATCTCTCCCGATACGGCGGTGCCTTTACTGTATAAAATCCGTTCTCCCCCAGGTTCTTCCGATAGGCTGTAAATCGTAAATTCAATGTCTTCATTTTCCTTAAGAATAAGGCTGATATGGACTTCTACATCCGTCCCTTTATGAATGACAGGCCTCATCCATATGAGATCTTTCAAATACATTCCTTTACGTCCGTCCGGCACAGCGTATGCGGCACGCTCAACGGCCGCTCTGGCCATTTCGATCACGGCGGCTCCCGGGAGCACCTTCTGTCCATTGACTGAGTGATCAGTGAAAAAGAATTCCCGTCCGGTAAAAACAGAGGTGAATTTCAGCTCCCAAAGATCGGATGTGTTTTCATGGAGCAGCGGATGGATCACCGTTTTGCCGTCATCCCTTTTTGAAACCGCCTCGGCTTCATCTTGAATCCAGCATCTGACTTTTGCAAACGGATAGGCGGGAAGACTGATTCTCCGGGGTTTTTGTCCCGAATATAACAAGTTCCAGTCCACATCAACTCCTTGCACCCACATTTTCAGCAAATGACCGTACTTTCTCTTTTTCAGCCATTTAACCATGGCTTCCTGCAAATCTTCATCAGATTCAAACACAGCCACTGTCTCGTGATTTCGCTTCGCCCGTCCCCTGTAAAGATGCGGTGCGTTTTCATTTTCCAAGTACGATCTGAGCTTGTCCTCCAGCTCCTTAAGGGAGTCCGCAATGAGAGCCAGCCGCTCATCCATCGCTTCGCGCCCCGCTTGTAAAGTGTACGCGACATCAAATAAGTCCGGCTTATCAATATGCTTCTTTTGAAGAAAAGCAAGAAGGCGCTCCGCATATTCTGTCAGACGCTCGCCATTTTTCGCAGACAGCAGAATGACCGCCGGCTCTTGGCTGCTGATTGCTTGTTTGACAGGAGCCTCATATTCTTCAATAATGATATGCGCGTTAGAACCGCCCGCACCAAAGCTGCTGATTCCCGCCCTGAGCGGCTGTTCTTCTCCGTCTGCTGAAATCCGTTTCCAATCTGTTAATTCACGGCAGACGGAAAACGGCCCTCCATCAAATTGAATATTCGGATTTAAAACATCAGCATGCAAGGATGGGGCGATTTGTTTGTGCTTCATCTGCAGCAGCACTTTTGTAACTGCGGCGATGCCTGCTGCCGATTCCCCATGTCCGATATTTGATTTGACAGACCCGACAAGACATGTTTCAGGAACATCACCGAATGCATCGGTTAAAGCCCGGATTTCAATCGGATCGCCTAATTTCGTCCCTGTCCCGTGCGCTTCCACATAGCTGATCCGGCCCGGAGATACCCCCGCTTCCTGTAAAGCTTGAGAAATGACTTCGCTTTGCGCCTTGGGGTTCGGTACGGTGTAACCGCTCGCTCTCCCGCCGTGATTAATGGCAGCTCCTTTAATGACGCCGTAAATCCGATCTCCGTCTTGTACGGCGTCTTCTAAACGTTTAAGAAGCAGCACCCCGACCCCTTCTGCCGGAATATAGCCGTCACCCCCGGCGCCGAAACTCCCGCAGTGTCCTTTAGATGAGATGAACTGCCCCTGGCTCAGCATGAAGTACTTGTTAGGATGAACGGTGAGATTCACTCCGCCGGCAAGCGCCGCGCGAATCCGATGATCCCGCAGATCCCGGCACGCCATGTACAATGAAGTCAGCGAACCCGAACACATCGTATCGACCGACATGCTCGGCCCTTGAAAGTCACAAAAATAGGAGACACGGTTAGCAATGGATGAAATCCCGCCGGGGAGCCCGATATGCCGTCCTTTCACTCCCGCTTCAGCCGCGAATAGCGGGTATTCCTGATACATGACACCGGCATACACGCCTACCTGACGGCCCAGTTCAGGGGATGTCCTCGTATATCCCGCATCCTCCATGGCCATCCAAGCATGCATTAAAAACAGCCGCTCCTGGGGATCAAGGTGTTCCGCTTCCCGGGGGGAAATCTTAAAAAACTCAGGATCAAAATCGGCGATCCCGTCAATGAACCCGCCCCATTTGCTGTAGATCGCTCCCGGCGCCGTCCGGTCCTCGGAAAAGTAATGTTCCCATTTCCAGCGGTCTTTCGGAATTTCGGTAATACAATCCTTGCCTTGTTTGAGATTATCCCAAAACGCATCGATATCATCGGCCTGCGGATACTTGCCGGAAATCCCGACAACGGCAATATCCAGCGGTTTTCCTTTCGTTTCCTGACGGCTTTGATTCCCGGACGGGGCAAAAGACGCATTTTCAAGCCGATTTGGCTGAAGCACTTCTTTCACAGACGCATTTTTCAATTCCGCCAGCTGTTCCCCGGTATGACTGAGGATTGCGGCATCAAATGAGAGAAACCCGTCTTTTTTATGTTTGATTGTATTCACCACATAGACGGTATCAGACATGACAGGTCCGTAAAGCGTCAGCCTCTCAATCATGAGCGGGACGTGAATCCGCTTTTTCAGCTGCAATTCTTCTTCACCGAGCGACATATAACATGAATTCAATATAAGCGGGTCAAATGCAAAGTGATGCAGATCGCCTTTTTCTTTTTTTCCTGATAAGTCCAGCTGCAATAAAAAGGAACTCTCACTCATTTTGTATCCCGCCGTTACCGTTTTCAGCATCGGGCCTATCGTGAAGTCGGCAACCGAATCGTACAGACGGGAAATGACATCCGGCCCCACCTTTTGTGCATGCGACTTTATTTGTTCAACGTCATATGATTTTTTTATGGGTGCCTCTGTATATCTGCTTATTTCTCCTTCGGCACATGTCTTTCGGCTTTCTTTACCGGAGACAGTCCAGCTTGCGGTAAAGCGTTCGGCACTCTTTTCTGCCGCAAATGAAATGTCAATCTGTGCGGCCTCTCCCGGCTCCAGCGTGACGGGCCCGCCCGTAAAGCGGATATCTTTCAGCTCGGCGGGATACGTGCCGGAACGAGATGCTCCGGATGCTTCAAGCACCAGACACGGATACACTACACCCATCAGTGCCGGTTTGCCGAAAACCAGATGATCCTGAAGGAATGCTTCATGTTCATAGAAAGTAAATGTCTGACTGCCCGATTGCGTTTCAGAGACCGGTGCTGCATCCGCGACAAGGCCGGAAGATTCATCTGTTCCTTTTGTTTTTATGTCTTCAAGCAGTTCGGATATGCTGCTGCACTCAAATAAAAGAGTCGGATTCAGACGCAGATCAAACGACCCTTCGATGTCTTTAATAATGGCCAGAAGCTGTGACGATTCAAGACCTAATTCAAAAAACACGGTGTGCGCATCATTTCTTGTGACAGGACGGCCTACGTATGTCGAGAAAATGCGATATAAGGTTTCCTCCATCTGCTGAACGCCTGGTATCAGCTGCCGGTCTGTCCGCACCTTTTTGGCTGTCAGGCCGAGCAGTGAAGCAATATGCACGCCGCTGGGGTTGTAAAAGTCAATATCCATTTTCACCATTTCAGAAGGCGTGCCGGACTTTTTCGAAATCACCGCGTAACAGCGCTCCGTAACGGTCTCAGCGGCAATAAACGACTCATAATAAATCGGTAAAAACAACTCGGCGCCTGCAGCTGTCTGCAATACGCCGGAGGCCATGGCGGCACCGTCCATCAGCGCGGGATGAAAGAGCGCGCCGGGGAGATTTTCCCGGCATGAATCAGACTGCCGAATATCAAGGAAACATTCCTCTTCATAAGCATAGATCTCTCCCTCCGGCTTCATCAGCCCGTCATGCGACAGTCCGCGGCTTCTCGCGTCTTCGTAAACCGTATGCAAAGAGACTGATGGAAGTGCGGCTTGTTGTTTTTTCTCCCCTGCGTCAAGACGCCTGTCTGATGAGAAGACTTCTTCATACATCTCCGCTGATAAGAAAACCGTCCCGGAATCCGCCCCGCAAATCGAGGCAGTCCAGAACTCCTTTTCTTTACTGAATATGACACTCACATCAAGCCGCTCTGACCGCTTCACTGATAAAGGATGATAAATGGTCACCCGTTTCAGACAGATGGAACGGAATGAAAGATCAAGGCTTTGCTTTGCCAGCTGATACAGCATATCAATATAGGCCAGACCGGGCATGACAGATTCTCCGTGAACAAGATGGTTTTTCATAATGGGATGTTCTGCCGTCAGGCGCAGATTCACTGTTTTTTTCATGGTTAGTCCCCTTTTAAAAACGTCACGTTGTCACCTGCCAAAACGAGTCTGCAGGTGCAGTGCTTGTCTCTGCTTTTTTCTCATATTTCTTTAAAAGATCCGCAATGTCCGTTTTTTCATTACTTGTTTTTTCCGGTTCACTTTCCGTGCTGTTCCAGCCGCCCAAAAGCGGGTAGTGTTTTTTTCTGAATTCCGGCGGCTGGGGCGCCCGGTGATATTCCCGCTGCCTTTCACCTCTGTATTCTTCAACGAGGATATGAGCATTTGTCCCGCCGTCAGGAAATGAACTCTGAGCTGCGACGCGGGGTTTCTTCTCTGAATGCCAATCAACGGGTTCACGATTAAAATGAATACGCGACGCTTCAAAGTCATAATGTTCAAATGGCTCACGCGCTGATAAGAAAGGCGGAATCCGCTTATGATAGACGCTCAGCACACATCGGATGAAGCCCGCAATACCTGAAGACAGAAGCAAATGCCCTACATTCGGTTTCACTGATCCGATCCGGCAGGGCAGAAGCGTTTTCCGGTTCAGCTGATAGACATCTGAGAGCGCCTTGATTTCCACCGAATCAACGATTGGGGAACCGCCTCCGTTCACTTCTATATATCCGATGTCTTCGGGCGACTTTTCCGCCATATTAAGCGCAGTTTGAATGACGTCTCTCTGCGCCCTTATATTCGGTGAACCGGGACCGAGCGTCCGGCCGTCATTGTTTACCGAGACGGCTTTTATGACGCCGTAAATACGGTCTCCGTCCCGCACCGCATCGCTCAATCGCTTGATAAAAACCGCCCCCGCTCCTTCTCCGAGCACTTCTCCCGCTGATTCACGGTCGAATATATGAAACACACCGTTCTCATTTAAAATATGGCGCGCTCCGAATAACCGGTGCGCGGATGGAGATAAGAGCAGACTCACCGAACCGACTAAGGCCGCGTCAATCCTTCCGGCCAAAAGGGCGTCTTTTGCAAAGGACAGCCCGATCAGCCCTGAGGAACATGCTGTATCCACGACAAGGCTCGGCCCTGTGACATTAAAAAATCGTGAAATGTTGGCCGCCAAATAGTTTTGCCCCGCCCCCAAAATCGGATTAGGCGCCTGCAGGATATGTTCCATACCGGCTGAAGGCTGCGCCCTGCCGCCGATGTATACGCCGACTTTCCGGCCCGACAAATCCTTTTGTCCGTACCCGGCATCATAAACGGAATGAACCGCTTCTTCTAATATGATCCGCGCCTGCGGGTCCATAATTGCCGCGTCTTTTTCAGAGATGCCGAAAAAGCCCGCATCAAACATGTCGATATCATCAATCCACCCCGCATAATCCTTTGCATGTGCTGTTGCATGCCAGCGCGATGCGGGGACAGGCCGGATGGCGGTGTTCCCTTTCATCAGCAGCTCCCAAAAAGCATCCGTTCCGCCCGCCCCCGGAAAACGGCAGGACATGCCGACGACGGCAATATCGTCTTCGGTATCCGCTTTCGGCTTCATGGATGTTCTCTCTTCAGCGGCGGCGGTTACATCAGGCTGGACGTCCATGTCTTGAACGAAACCATTTTCTTTTGTCACAAAATCGGTTTCATGATGCGCTGCGAAATAGTCAACCATTTCTGTAATCGTTTGATATTGAAGCATTAAGGACGGTGTTAACTTTATGCTGATCCGTTTTTGCAATGATTGAACCAATTCCGCAAAGAGTATTGAGTCAATCCCGTATTCATCAAACGGCATATCATCTTTTATCTGCTCATCCGTCATTTTCAGTTCTTCGCTGAAAACGGTGCGCACCCATTGACGAATCATATCCTTCACCTTTTGGTCACCGGCAGTGCTTTTTTTCATGGGCGCTTCAGTTTTCTTCACCTTCAGAAGATCACCAAAATCAGCCTTACTGTCTTCGGGAACACACGGAATTCCGCAGCTTTGTCCGTTTAATATGATGTAATCTAAAAACTTCAGTCCGTCTTCGGCAGACAGCCTGGAAAGTCCTGATTTTTGATAAGCAGGTGTTTCCGGCAGGCCTTCAGCCATGCCGGTTTCTTTCCAGACGGGCCATTGAACGGCTTTAACAAACACGTTTCCTTTACCTGCCTGATGATTTGCAAAAGAGTCCATAAATGAATTAGCCATCGCGTAGTCACTTTGCCCCGCAGCAAGCGAAGGAATCAGACCCGAAACGGATGAGAACAAAATAAAAAACGACAGCGGCTCATTCTGAACGGCTTCATAGAGACCGCAAAGCCCAGTTACTTTCGGCGTGCAAACGCTTTCGATTTCAGTTTCGGTTTTGTTATAAAAAGCGGGGTGTTCTCCCATTGCACCTGCGCAATGAAAAACGCCGGTAATCGGTCCCATCGTGCCGCGGATGCTGTCCGTCATGTTCCGGAGCCCCTTTTGATCCGTAAGAGAAACGCTGTAATAACAGATCTCCGCGCCCCGCTCGGCTAACCTCTGCATCCGCTCGGCTTTTTCCGGGAGAATGCCGTCCTTTTTCATGTCTGCCCACTCTGAGGAATCGGGAAGCGGCTCCCGCCCCATGATGACCAGTTTCCTGCATCCGCGTGAAACGGCATGATCCGCCGCAATTGCGCCGATCCCGCGCGATCCGCCCGTTATTAACAGCACATCATCAGACGAATAGGAAAGCTCAGGCGCCGCAGACACATTCGTACCCTGCTTCAGAAACGGCACATAACGGCGATTCAGCCTGTAGCAGCATTCACTGCCGCTTTTGGCCCGCGGCTGTAAAAATTCAGTCTCAATCTGTCTGCTTAATTCTTCTGTATGCTCAATCTCACAATCGCTATCTATCGTAAAAGAATGTATGTTGGTATACTCAGCGCCCAGCATCCGGTACAGCCCCGCCGTTTTCGCCCCTTGCATCAGAGGTTTACTTTCCTTGAAAGGCTGGAGGCGGTGTGTCACTTGGCTGAACACAGCGCCGCTATGATGGAATGATTCAAGAGCCTGCTGTAAAAAGGCAAGCTTTCCGTGTTCTATCTCTTCCCGCCGTTCATATTCCGCATCATATGCGGTTATGTCGACGACCCCGAGTATCTGTTTGTTTTGAAGAGACTCCCGCACTCTGCCGTAAAGGTTTCGCCCCGATGCGGCAGCGTAATAATCGGCGCCGTCTTTTGCCTGATGGATGATGCAGATCGTTTCAATATGGCCGTTTCCTTTAAATAGAGCATCGGCCAATCGGCTCGTCTTATCAGTTGCAAGTATCATTACTGTTCCTGATAAGGCTTCAGACTCCGCCGGATCTTGCTGCTTCCAGTCTTTTTGAAGAATGATCTTTTGGTTTTCCGCCGGTTCGTCTGTCTGTTTCCGGATATCCGCAGGCACAGGCACCCAATACCGCTCCTTCGCGAACGGATATACAGGAAGGCTGACCCGTTTCGGCTTCTCTCCTTCGTATAACTGGTTCCAGTCAACGGCGGCTCCTTTTGCCCACTCAGTGAGCAATCTGGAATATTGCTTGTTTTTCAAAAGTTCGGCCATTCCACTTGTTGAAATATCATCTTGAGCACGTCCGCGGAAACACCCTTCAATTTCCGTTTTTCGTTCAAGTACATCCTTCAGTTTCGCTTGCAGGCCGCAAACGGATGTAACGATCAATGCCAGCCGTTCAGGCATCGCTTCTCTGCCAGCTTGAAGCGTGTAGGCCAGGTCTTTAAGGTTGACTTCTTTTTCCCGTAAAAAGCGGGCATACCGTTTGACATATTCCAATAGCCGTTCTTCATTTTTTGCCGAAAGCAGAAACAGAACCGGCTCGTCTTCCCGTATATTCACCGATTTCTTTTCAGCCTGCGGCGGCAGATATTCCTCTATGACAAAATGGGCATTGCTCCCGCTGGCGCCAAAAGAACTTAAACCCGCTCTTCTCGGCTGGTCAGGATGTGACGGCCGTTCCCATTCTTCCAGCCGGTCCGCCACATAAAACGGCGTATCCGGAAATGGAATATAGGGATTCAGCGTGTCCGCGTGCAATGACGGAAAGATTTCTCCATGCTTCAGCTGCAAAAGCACCTTTGTTAATCCGGCGATTCCGGCGGCTCCTTCTAAATGGCCGATATTTGATTTGGCAGAGCCGATGGCGCAAAACCGCTTCTTGTTTGTCCATTTGCGGAAAGCGCGGCTCAGCCCTTCAATTTCAATCGGATCACCCAGAGACGTACCCGTTCCGTGAGCTTCAATATAACTCAATGTCTCCGGATCAATGCCGGCACTCTGAAAGGAATCTGTAATGACTTCCGCCTGTGATGCCGGATCAGGCACGGTCAAACCGGATGTTTTTCCGACATGGTTTAAAGCGGAGCCTTTTATGACGCCATATATCGGACAGCCCATCTTTTCCGCTTCTTGAACGGTTGTCAGTAACACCGCGCCGACGCCTTCTCCCGGCACATAGCCGTCACCGCCGTCGGCGAAGCTTTTGCAGACGCCTTCTGAAGACAGAAATCCGGCATTCGCCAAAAACGCATATTTATGCGGATGTGTGACCGCATTAACACCGCCGGCAATGGCGAATTCGCACTCCCCCCTTTTAATGCTTTCACATGCCAAATGTATGGATGTGAGCGAAGAAGAGCACATCGTATCAACAGCCATTGACGGCCCTGTAAAGTTCAGGCAGTGAGACACGATATTCGGAACGGAGGCAGGCGTCACGCCCATAGACAGCGGTGTGCCCCGCTGTGTGATTTCAGCGCCGAACAGCTCATAATGGCTCCAAAACACACCTGCGAATACCCCGACGCGTTTTCTATTTTGTGAAGATGGCCCGCGCGCCGTTCTGTCCTGATAAAAACCGGCATCTTCACAAGCTTCCCAAGCCGTCTCTAAAAACAGCCGTGCCTGCGGGTCCATCATTTCAGCCTGGCGCGGAGTCAGATTGAAAAACAGCGGATCAAAGCTGTCTATGCGATTTAAAAATCCTCCGTAACGGTAGAACTGATCTGCTTCATATGAGAAAGGATAACCTTTCCATCTGTCTTTCGGCATTGT
The DNA here is from genome assembly GCF_053663335.1 of Bacillus sp. YH3-2-B2. Classification (NCBI taxonomy): domain Bacteria; kingdom Bacillati; phylum Bacillota; class Bacilli; order Caryophanales; family Bacillaceae; genus Bacillus; species Bacillus sp. YH3-2-B2. Next base: position 328,362 of record NZ_JBSJQE010000003.1, read on the forward strand.
TGTGATACAGTCTTTACCTGAGCGCAGATTTTGGTAAAATTCATCGATGCTTTCCGCCTGCGGATATCTTCCCGCCAATCCGATTACGGCAATATCGTGCTCTTCTGTATGTCTCTCTTGTTTACGGCTTCTTCTCTTGACAGCTGCATGGGATAATGAAGAGCGGTTCTTGTCTGCCATCGGAACCAATCGGGCCATGCTTTCAGTTACAGCAGGCTCCTTCCCGTATAAAATAACGGATTGCAGCTTGCCGAGACGCAGCATATATTCAAGTGAAGCCATCCCTTCCCCGGCCGGAAGCGGGCTGGTGCCGGTTGCATCATTCATGATCTCTTTCATCAAGCTGTCAACCTGCATGCCGCCATCTTCCCAAAGCGGCCAGTTGATCGTCATAGAAGCCCCTGTCCGTTCGCCTTTTTCCGCTTTGCAATCGCGATATTTCATATATTCATCCATAAAAGCGTTCGCTGCGGCATAATCTGTCTGGCCCGCATTTCCGGTCAACGCCGAGAATGAGGAAAATGCGGCGAAAAATTCAAGCGGTTCATGCTGTGAAGCTTCGTCCGCATGAATCAGGCCGCTGATTTTCGGCAGGAACACCCGCTTCAAGTCAGAACTGTCTTTTTGGATGATAAATTGGTCTTTTAAAACACCGGCGCAATGAAAAATGCCCGTCAGCCGGCCGAAAGTTTCTGTAATCTGAGCAAATGCCCGCTCTGTTTCGGCTTTGCTGCCGATGTCCGCTTGAACGTAAAGAACTTCCGCTCCCAATGCTTTCAGTCTGCTGATCTTCTCAGACTGTTCCGGCGAACGGCCGATGAGTGCGAGCTTCACCTTTTCTTTTTCTGCAAGGTGACGGGCAAGCAGAAATCCAAGACCGCCGAGGCCTCCTGTAATGACATATACGCCGTTTTGTTTCCAAGGAGACTGTGTCTGCCCGTCCGGTTTCTCAATACGTTCGAACAATCTGATCTGCCGCATATTGTCTTTATACCGAATGTCTGTGCAGCCTGCATGAGAGCAGTCTGCTTCTGTTCTAATGATTGCGGCCGTCTCACTTGGCAATCTCTCATTCTTGTCACAGAAGGTGATCACCTGAGTGCGAAGAGCCGGATTTTCCAGATGGGCCGTTTTCAGCATAGCCCCGAGAGCGGAAGACAATGCCGCTCCATTCTCAACGGCGCATACAAGCTGAATCAATGTATGTTCTTTCGGATGGTCTGTCAGTTCCCGTTTGAGCATACGAAATATGCGCTCGGCATCTGCTTCAAACTGCTCATCTGCAACCTCATGCTCCCTTTTCAGTTCTATCACTTCCGCTTCCGGGCAATATGTGCCGAGTTCACCGGTGAGACGGGCTCCTGCATCGGCAGCGATAATGAGATGACGGGTGTGTTTTTGCCCGTTCTGCACCGCCGTTTCCAGCGGATGAACTTTCCAGGCGGGTTCAAAAAACAGAACCTCATCAGCAGTGTCAGCGTCTGATGTATGCCGTTCTTCGGCCGAATCTTTCAGCACACAGCCCGCTTCATTGATAAGGTAATCCGCAAGGCGGCGGACAGATGAATATTCAAAAAGCAGTGTCGGATAAAACTGCTGCTGAAAAGTCTGCTCTAATATCTTTACAAGCTTCAGCAAATGCGCCGAGTCAAGCCCCATATCATAAAAGCCTTTCCGCACATCAATAGCCTGTGCCGGACGATTGATCAGCCTGGCGATTTCCGACTTGATGTAAGTCACCATGTTTTGTTCCGGCGTTTGCTGTTCAGACACATCTTCTGCGGCCACAGGACTTTCGGGCTCTCCACGGCCGCTTCTGTTCTGCTGAGGCGGCTTCTCTTTGTCTATCAGATGGGTAATCATATTCGCTTGTCTGACCCTTTTTACTGTCAGTTTCTCACATTCGGCCAATACGTTCCCTGCCCTGTCGTAAATCGTGAAGTCGGCCGAATAAAAATCAGGTTCGCTATCTGATGCGCCGCTTTCAGTGCGGCTGTTTTTCGCAGAATAAGTGTAAATCGTTTTCGGAAACCGCTGATATATGCAAAAACGATTAATCATAAAAGGAATATAAGGTGTGTCATTCTGCTTTTGGGCCGACAATGCAAAGGAAGAGCCGGCAAGGGTGGACGCATCTAAAAAAGCCGGATGCGCCTTAAATTTCTCCCGGAATCCTTCAGCCAAATCACTCAGAGTGAGCTCCATTAATTCTTCTTTATCCTGAAGCTGATAAACAGCCCCTTCATTTTTCATAAACTCGCCATGCTCAATATAGCTTCTTCTTGCAATTCCGTAAATCTCATGCATGTCCCATTTTCGGCTTGCGTTTTTCATGAATGCTTCAATATTCAGTTCTTTTGCCCGGGGCGTGTCTTTTTGCAAATAAAGCTGACATTCCATATTCTCATCCCGTTTTCCGCCAAGCGGTGTGCCGTTTTTTGCTTTTTCGCTTGTGATCTCAACTTTCCAGCTGTCACGCTCCGGCGTAAAGGTGACATACAGGTGTTTATCAAACTCTTCAGATGTTACAACAGGCTGCTTAAAAATAATCTGTCTTAATTCTATAGGCCTTTCACCGAGATACCCGGCGGCGAGCCGATACAGCATATCTATTAAAGTCACGCCCGGGAGGACGCGGATTTGATGAACGCGATGATCCCGGACGATATAATTCGTATGGCTGATTTTCTGCAGGAACGTTTTGACTTGATCGGTGGCAACTGCCAATCTATCACACCTCGCTTATTTCAAACATTGCTTCTGTGCCCGCCTCATTTTCTTCCGCTTCGGACAACTGTGCTTTTTCAGGCCAATACCGCTGTTTTCGGTATACTGTCTGGCCGCCTTTCGGTTCCATGGTCGCTTTTCGTTCTCTCGGAATTCCTTCGTTGCTGACAATGATATGGGCGTTATTCCCGCCCAAACCGAACGCGCTGACGCCGGCCCTGAGTATCTCTTTTTTTCCGTCCCACCGCTTCAGCTCAAGCACAGGATAAAGCGGCGAATCATGAAATTGAAAGCGGGGGTTCGGTTTATGGCAATGCAAAGTCGGCGGGAGTTCTTCATTGGCAATCGCCAGCAAAACTTTGATGATTCCCGCCGCGCCCGCCGCACTCAGCAAGTGGCCTATATTGCTTTTGACGCTCCCTACACCGCAAAATTGTTTTTCATCGGAATAAGCAGACAAGACATTGGTTAATCCTTTTAATTCAATCGGGTCGCCGATCAAAGTACCGGTTCCGTGAGTCTCTACGTATGTCATGGTGTCCGGCTCGATTTGCGCTGATTGAACCGCCTGCTCAATCAAGTCCTGCTGCGCCCGGGGATTCGGCGTCGTCACCCCCATTGTGCTGCCGTCATTATTTATCGCAGAGCCGTCAATAACGCCGTATATTTTATCTTCGTCTTCTATCGCTTTTTCGAGCGGCTTCAGCATCAGCACACCGCAGCCCTCTCCGATTCCTGTTCCGTCCGCATCGGCATCGAAAGATTTTGAACGGCCATTTGGCGATAAGATTCTCGCCGCGCTCATTGTGAGAAAAGGTTTTTCATCAAGCAAAATGTCAACCCCGCCCGCAAAGGCCGCCTCCGCTTCTCCATTTTGAATAGCCTGCACAGCCAAATGAATTGCCGTAAGCGAACTGGAGCAGGCCGTATCCACGACCAGGTTGGGCCCTGTAAAGTTATAAATGTGCGCCATATGTGCGGTAATAAAATTTTGCCCCGCGCCAATAATCGCGTCTTTTTGCAAATATTGAAATTTCTGATGAAACGCACCTGCCCTTGCACCGGCAAAAACGCCGATACGGCGGCCCCAGAGATCCTCTTTTTGATAACCCGCATCGGCCAAAGCTTCCGCGCTCACTTCGAGCCACTGCCTTTGCAGCGGGTCTATCATCGGTGCCAGCGTTTCTGAAATATTAAAATACTCCGGGTCAAAATGATCAATATCGTGAATAAAACCTCCCCATTTACTGATGCTTTTTCCTTCTTGATATTCACCCGGCTGATAGTGTTCTCCGGCGTTCCATCTGTCCGGCGGAACTTCAGTGACGGCATCCGTTCCGCTGCGGAGATTCTTCCAAAATTCTTTTATATCCCCCGCTTTCGGAAAATGACAGGCCATGCCGATGATCGCAACCTTTCCCCGTTTCCCGGGCTTATCTGCCGTTTTTTTGCTCTGTTTCGGCGTCTTCTGCAAAGGGATCTTCTCCGCGGGAACCGCTGCATCTGCCGAAAAAGCTTCCGGACAATGTGCGGCTAAATAATCCGCGAGCTGTTCTATGGTAGGGTGTTCCAGAAGGACAGTCGGATCAATTGAAACGGACGGCAGTTTTTGATCGATCTTTGTCAGCACTTGCGCCAGAAAGATAGAATCCATTCCGTATTCCTGAAAAGGCACATCGATATCCATATGCGTTTCATCGATACTCAGCTCTTTTGCCAAAAGCGACTTCAGCCAAGATTGAATATCAGTCCGGTTATGGACCCGTTTTTTTGTTTCAGGAGGTTTGGAAGCTGTTCTCATTCCTTTATGGGCGGCTGGCTTGGCGTTTTCAAGCGCTTTGATGTCCCAATCATGTTTCACTTGTGCCGGCAGCACGACGGTTCCGGGTCTTTCTCTTAAAATGTAATCAAGCATCTTGAGACCTTCCGCGTCAGAGTGACGCAGCAATCCCGTTTGCTGATACATCCCGCTTTTTGTATCCCTGCTCATGCCCGTCTCATCCCATGCCGGCCATTGTATGCTCATGATGCCGCTCTCATTGTTTTCTGCAAAATAGTCCATATAAGAATTTGCCATCGCATAATCGCTCTGACCCGCCGCAAGAATCGGGACGGCTGCCGAGACAGACGAAAACAGGACGAAAAATGCCGGCGCATCATCCTTTACACTCTCATACAGACTGTGAAGGCCGTCTGCTTTCGGTGCGAGCACCCGCGCGATACTGTCTTTGGATTTGCGGAGAAAAGCAGGGTTTTCACGGTCCGCAATTCCCGCGCAATGCAGAATGCCTCCGACAGGTCCGAGCGTTGTGGTTACCTCTTTTATAAGCCGTCCGACAGCCTGCTTATCCGTCAGATCAACTGTAGAGACGCACACTTTTACGCCTTGTGATTCCAGCTTTCGGATAAGCTGTATTTTTTCCGAAACGACAGGGTCTGTTTGCTCAAGATCCCACTCGGTTTTCGGCGGCAGCTCCTTTCTGCCTGTCAGAAGCAGTTTCTTCACACCGTATGCGGAAACGAAATGCTTGGCGCATAAAGCGCCGAGTCCGCGCGTTCCTCCGGTTATCATCAGGACGGCGTCTTTTGGAAACACAGTCCGGTCTGTTTGCACGGCTTCTGGTTCAATCTGATCAGTCTGCCGAAGAACATAGCTGAAGCGCATGCCGTCCCTGTAGCAAACAGCAGATTCCGTTAAGTCTGATTCAATTTCTTGTTTAATAAAAGCGGCTGTCTGCTCCAGCGGCTCTTCAGGATCAATATCGGCGTGACAGGTGAGAATATGGCTGTATTCGTGCCGCAGCATGCGATAAAGCCCCGCTTTCTCGATACCATGCATAGCGGCCGCCTTATTTTTGAAGGATTCAAGCCCTTTTGTAAGATAAAGCATTTTCATGTTTTCTTGTCCGCGGCCGTATTCAATCAGCTGCTGCAGCGATGCCACCCAGCTGATGTCCTGCCGCTTTTGCCGGGAGCCGCAGCCGGTGAAGTCAATAAACCCGGAATAGATGGCCGCATTCGGATCCTGTAAGAAAGAGATGAGCTGATTTTCCTGCACAATGTCAGCATCGTTCAGCTGTTTTTTCACCTCGGCGGCAAGGTCTTTTGTATCCTCGGAAACGATGAGCGCTATTTTGCTGAATGGCTCGGATGAAGACACTGCCTCGGAAGGCTCCCATGTTTTCTGCAATAATACTGTTTTTTGATTCGAAAGCGGCAGCTGCTCCCGTTTCGGCACCCAATAGCGGTCTGCTCTGAACGGATAGGAGGGCAGGCTGATGCGGCGCGGCTTACTGTCCGTATACAGCTGCTCCCAATCCGTGTCAAATCCGTTTGCCCAGAGCCGCAGCACTTTCTTGTATTTCTTTTTCTCAATCCAGGCGCTGACGAGGTCAGCAGCGTCTTCATCGTCTGAGAACATGGAGATCGAGTTATTCTCGCGTTTTTTACGCCCGCTGATGATATCTTCGCTGTTTTTTCCCATCAGAAACGCGTTCAGTTTTTCAGTCAGTTCCTCTGCGGAGCCTGCAATGATTCCCAGCCTCGCTTCCATTGCGTCCCGTCCGGTCTGCAGTGTGTATGCAACATCTGCAAGATCGATATGGCGGGATGATCCGTTTTGGATAAAATCCCGGAGGAGACGCGCTCTTTCTTTCAGCCGCTCTTCATTTTTAGCCGACAAAACAAAAAGAGATGACGCTTTCTCACGGGTTTCCGGCTGTTCCGTCTCACTTTTGCCCATGTATTCTTCAATAACGATATGCGCATTGACACCTCCGAAACCGAATGAGCTTACACCCGCCCGGCGGGGCAGGACCCGGCCGTTTTCATCACGCAGCGCTTCCCACTCCTTTGTTTCTGTCACAATGTAAAACGGGCTGTCCTTCAATTTGATATGGGGATTGATGTTCTCGCAATGCAGACTTTTGGCGAGCGTCCGATGTTTCAGCTGCATCAATACTTTGATAACGCCCGCAATACCTGCTGCGAGCTCCAAATGTCCGATATTTGTCTTCACTGAGCCTATCCCGCAATATCCGCCCGGAGCCCCGTCTGTTTGGAAAGCTTTTTTCAATGCATTGATTTCAATCGGATCTCCGAGCGCCGTACCTGTTCCGTGCGCTTCTATATAAGTGATCGTTGACGGGTGAATACCGGCTTTTTGATAAGCGCTTTTCAGCACATCCGTCTGAGCCTGCGGATTCGGCGCTGTAAGTGACGCTGAGCGTCCGCCGTGATTTTCCGCTGTACCGCGGATGAGGCCGTAGATGTGATCCCTGTCATGCTCAGCCTCTGAAAGCTTTTTCAAGACAATCATGCCGGCACCCTCTCCTCTGACATAACCGTCAGCCTGATCAGAAAATGTTTTGCAGCGTCCGTCTTCACTGAGCATGCCTGCTTTTTGAAAACCGATATGGCCTTCAGGCGTGACGATCGTGTTGACGCCCCCTGCGACCGCCATATCACAATCTCCCGTTTCAATGGCTTTTACCGCGCGGTGAATGGCGATTAAAGAGCTTGAACAAGCGGTTTCTACCGGCTCGCTCGGCCCGTGGATATCAAGAAAATAACTCATCCGGTTCGGCCCGACGGACGGCACGATTCCGGTCATCGTATACCCCTCGACAGGAAGACCCGCCTTATTGATTAAGGTTTGATATCCGCTTCCCAATGTGCCGGTGAAAATGCCGGTTTTTGTTCCGGCAATCCGTTTTGCTGAGTACCCCGCGTCTTCAATGGCTTTCCACACATACATCATTAATAGGCGCTGCTGAGGATCCATCATTTCAGCTTCTTTCGGAGATATCCCGAAAAACAGCGGGTCAAACCCGGCGATTCCATCTATAAAACCGCCCCATTTAATTGACGTTTTATTTGCAGCCGCTGCCGGATCGCCGTAATATTCGCGCCAATCCCAGCGATCCCGGGGAATTTCTGTGATGCAATGCTCTCCTTTTGATAAACGTGTCCAGAATTCATCTATGTCTTTCGCTTGCGGAAAAATACCGCTGATTCCGATAATGGCTATCGGTTCGGTTTTTTCTTCTGATTTTCCTTTTACGGATACGGGCGTTTCCCGTTTGACATGAACGGCCGCCGGAGTTTCAGCTTTTCTTTTTCCGGCTTTTGGAGCGGTTTTAAAACGCTCTCTTTCTAAGCCGCTGAATGCTTCTTTCCATTCAGATATCAAATGGCCGCTCAGTTTGCGCAATGTCGGAAATTCAAAGAAGATAGTCGGGCTGAGCTCAAGCTGGTAAGACCGATTTAATAGATTTGTAAATTCAGTGAAGATGATCGAATCAAATCCGTATTCCGTCAGTTCGCTGTCAGCCTCAATATCTTTCATGCTTACCTTTAAAAGATCTGATACATGCCTCTTTAGTTTCTCTTGAACCCGATCTTTCAGATCTGTTGCATCTGTCTCTGCCGGAGCTTGTCCGGCGGCGCTTTGTTCTTCGCCCAGATCGAAAATATGGCTGCGAATCCGTTTCTCGTCGCCTTCTGCCACCATGACCTGGTGTGCTCCGGAGGCAAAAGCGGCATAAAGCGCCTGGATGCCTGATGACGATCGCATGGCTTTCATTCCGGTCTGTTCATACATCAGCCGTTCGGTCTCTTTGTCCACGCGCATACCGCCCTCTTCCCAAAGCGGCCAGTTGACGGACAGGGTCTGCCCGCTCCGCTTGTTGTCCCGCACGAGCCTGTTTCGGCGGGCTGCATAAACATCCATAAATGCGTTGGCTGCCGCATAACCGGCCTGCCCCGGATTTCCCATGCCTCCCGCCAAGGAAGAAAACAGAATGAAAAAGTCCAGCCGCGCATCTTTCGCTGCTTCATCAAGATTGATAAGCCCTTTCACTTTCGGCGCCATGACGGCCTTCCGTTCGTTTTCTGTCTGGTTCAGAATGTAGTTGTCGGCGATCACGCCGGCGCCGTGAATGATCCCGTCGAGTGTTCCGTGCTCCTCCTGTATGCCGCGGACGAGGGCGATGACCGCCGCCCTGTCTGTCACATCTACCGGTTGATACAATACGCGGGCGCCTGACGCTTCCAAGCGCCGTAAGCGGGCGGAGCGCTCTTCATCAAGCGCTTCCGCCCTACCCGTTAATACGAGGACGGCGTTTTTGACGCGGGAGGCTATTTCTTCAGCGAAAATCAGTCCGATGCCGCCCGCTCCCCCGGTAAGGAGGTAAACCCCTTCGTCTTTCCACGGAACGGCGCCGCTTTGAGGGGCCGGCAGATGACGCCAGTTTCTGACGAAACGTTTGCCGCCTTCATAACGGATTTCCGCTTGTTCAGGATGCGTCCGGTTTTCTTTCAGCTTGGCAAGAAGCGCTGATGCTGACTCGTCCGGATCGGCTTGGATGACTTGGCCGTACAGCTTCGGATGTTCAAGGTGAGCCGTTTTCAGAAAAGCGGCCAGCCCCGCCAATACATTGTCTTCCCCCCTGTCGGGGACAAGAAGCTGGATCAGCGTTTTTCCCTTCTGTTTTTCTTTGATAAGACGCTTGACGATCGCTGACAGCTCCGCCGCACAGGCGTCATAATGGTCTTCAATTGGACCTTCGCCGTCAGCCGCACATACGGCGACGTTTATGTCCTCAGCGTTCATTCCGCCATACAGCGTCACGTATCTGAAAGACTCTTCTTGTCCGCCGTCTTCACCCGGCGGTGATTCCTGCCACTTTGGGTGAAGCAAGAGCGGTTTTCCCTCCGTTTCCTCCTCCAGAAAACGGGCGGTGAGCCCCGTCAATCGGACACATACCTCGCCGTTTTCATCACACAGCTCAATATGATAGGCGCCGTCCGCTGAGGAAAGCATCGCCCACATCGTCTCCCGGCACGCAGAAAACACCTGCATATCCCGGAGGGCAAACGGCAGAAACGGCCGTCCGGACGCGGAACCGTCTGAGAGCACGAGACCGATAGAAGCCTGAAGGGCGGCGTCCAGCATACTCGGATGCAGGATGAACGGCTCCTTTTCTTCGCGGGCGGACGGCGGAAGAGTGAGCTTCGCGAGCACTTCTCCGCTTCCGGCATAGACGGCGTCAATCGCCTGATGAGAGGGTCCGTAGGTGATGCCGAGACTGTCGAATGCTTCATAGCACTCAGCCTTTGACATGCGCCAGCCGCCGCAGCGCGCCTGAACCGCCTCCACATCGAGTACAGGAGCACGCTCCGTCTCTTCGAGCACGGCCTTTCCCTGGAAAAAGACAAGCGGCTCTTCTCCTTCGGCATACGCTTCAAAAGCGATGTCTCCGTTTTCTTCCGGCTGAAGCTTTACATGAAGCGTCACGCCTTCAGAAAGCGCCGTCACCGGGCGAAGCCAAACGATCTGTTTGAGCCGGACACCCGCTTTCCCGCCCGGCAAGTCCTCAGCGGCAAGTGTAACGGCGGCCCGGGCCATTTCTAAAGCAGCCGCGCCCGGAAGCACCGGTTTTCCATTGACGATATGATCAGCAAAAAACGGTTCATGCCCTGAAAAAACAGAAGTAAAGCGCTGGGCGGTAAAGGTCGATGTATTCGCGTGGAGCAGCGGGTGAAGCTTTTCACGTTCAGCTGAATTCCGGCTTTCAAGCTCTCCCTGAAGACGATCGGACGCCCAATACGTCTGCCTTGCAAACGGGTAGCCCGGCAGATTGCCGATTCGCGGCAAAGGTCCGCCATAAAGCAAGTCCCCTTCGATTTCATAACCTTGACAATAAAAATCTGCCAGCACGCATAACAGTTCCTGATATTTTCTTTGGTCAGAATATGAGGCGCTGCACTTGCCGAGCACTTCTATTATGTGCTCCTGAATATGCTGTCGGCCTGCAAAGTGCTGCGGTACTTTTCCCGAAAACACATAAGGATGATGTTCATTAAGCTTTGCCTGCTTCCATACATACACTGCGTCATCAGCATCTTGAACCACGATGGCGGCGCGATGGTTAAAGTGATGCCGTCCTTTTAGCAACGTATAGCTGAGCTGGGCTAGATCATTTTCTTTCAGTCCGCCATTTTCCGCCCAAGTGATCATATCTTCGATTTTTTCCTGAAGGGCCTCCTTTGTTTTTGCAGACAAAGTCAGTAAATAAGCAGGGGCATCCCGATGAGGTGAAGCGCTGCGCTTATAGCTTTCCATAACGACATGGGCGTTTGTTCCGCTCATCCCGAATGCGCTGACTGCCCCCATTCGGTTTTTATCCGGCAGAGAAGGCCACGGTTTACCCGTTTTATTCACATAAAAAGGACTCTTCTCCCAGTTGATATAGCGGTTTTCCCCGCTGCAATGCAGACTGGCGGGAATCATTTCACGGGAGAATGCCTGTAAAAGACTGATCAAACTGACAATGCCTGACGCGGCAAACGTGTGGCCGATATTGGTTTTAATTGATGTGAGCGCGCAAAATGCTTCTTCGTTTGTATAGGCAGTAAATGCGTCATAAAGCGCGTTAATTTCCACCGGATCACCGAGTTTTGTCCCCGTGCCGTGTGTGACGATATATTCGATATCTTCAGGGTTGATACGGCCTCGGTCATAAACGGAAGTAAGCAGCCGGGTCTGCGCGACGCCGCTCGGAGCGGTAATTCCGTTTGTTTTCCCATCATAATTGATGCCGCTCGCCCGAATCACCCCGTAAATCGGATCACCATCTTCTTCCGCCTCTCTCAGCGGCTTCAGAACAACCGCCGCGGCCGCTTCCCCGGGAACCATGCCGTCAGCCCTTTTATCAAACGCGAAGCATTTCCCGTTTTCCGACAGCATTCCGGCTTTATCTATCGTTTCAAAAAAGTCCGGGGTATTCATGATATTCACCCCGGCCGCAACAGCTGTTGTGCACTCTTTATTCTGCAGGCTTAATACCGCCTGATGGACAGAAACGAGCCCCGAAGAACATGCTGTATTTATCGCCATCACAGGACCTGATAAATTCAAGTGATAAGCCAGCCGCGCCGCCAAAATACCGTTATGATGAGACGTGACATTGCCTTTGTCCTGTGTTAAAAGGTGATAATCTCCTTCTTCCGCACCCACAAACATACCGATCGTCTGCTGCCTGATGTGACTGGCGCCGTAGCCGGCGTCCTCAAGGGCCCTCCACGCTTCCTGAAGTAGCAGCCGCTGCTTCGGATCCATCGTTTCAGCTTCCCTCGGCGATATTTCAAAAAATAAAGGGTCGAATTCGTCCGCCCCCGGTACAGCGCCGAGTTTCCATTTTGAACTTGTGAAGCCTTTTTTTGCGACCGGTGCGACAACGTCCTTTTCCTGAAACAGAATGTCCCACAGCTCGTCCGCCGTGCGCGCCTGAGGAAATCGGCCGCTCATGCCGATAATGGCAATGGAATCAGCTGCCTGACTGCCCTCGGTTCCGGCGTTCAGCTTATTTCTTCCCCTCTGCTTCTTTCGCTTTTCCGTTCCTGCCTTTTCAAAGACAGATTGATCTGCGGATTCAGGTTTCTTTTCTTCATAGACATGCTCCATGACGGACTTGTGTTCCGTCAGAAAATAGCGGACGACCTTCTCCAGTGTGGAATGTCCGAAAAACAGGGCCGGGGTCACTTCAATTCCGTAGTGAGCGGACAAAGAAGAGGCGAATTCCGCCAAACTGATAGAATCAAAGCCGAAATCAGCCAGATTGTCAGCGTCCGTCAGTCTGTTCTTGTCTATTTTCAAAAGCCCCGCCGCCAGTTCCTTCACATCCCAGCTTACGCATTCTTCCAGTGTAAAGCCTTTCATTTCACTCCGCCTTCCTGAAAACGGGACGTTCCTATTTACAGAACCCGAAATCGGCCGTTCGCCTTGATCTATCTGCAGGAAGCGTTTGGCCCTCGACGGAAAACCGGCCAGGACGAGATACTGGCTGGACGGCTGGACTAACAAAGTTTCAAAAGCTTCGAGTCCTTCCTTTGTATATAAATAACGCTGTCCGCTTGATTTTAAATACATATCGGTGCTTTCCGCCGTGCCGACATGCATCCCCCCTTCTTTCCAAAGCGGCCAATTGATTGCAAGTGACTTGCCGCTTCTGAGTCCGAGGCTCACAAGTTTATCCCGATGACGGACAAAAGCCATTTGGAAGCGGTTCCCCATTGCGTAGTCACAAGAACCGAAGTCTCCTAAAATCGCTGAAGAAGAAGAGAAACAACAGAAGAAGTCAAGCGGCTCCCGTGACAGAACCCGATCTAACACCGCGGTGCCGTCCGCTTTTGGCGATAAGACTTGCTGAAAGGTTTGCAGATCTTTCTCCAGAATGCTTTCAGTGCCTTGAAGACCTGCAGCGTGAATGACACCGTGAATCGGCCCGCATCCTTTCTCTTTCGCTTCTTGCAAACCTTTCTCCATCTGAGCCTGATCTGCGGCATCCGCCTGCACGTAAAACACCTTGGCGCCTGATTCTTCCAATCTCTTTATCTTGTTCAGCACCGGGCCGCCTGCCGCTGATCTCCCCGTCAAAATGAGCGTAACCGGTCCTTTTTCAGCAAAATATCCGGCGAATAATAAGCCTAAACCTCCGCATCCGCCGGTAATCAAGTACGTTTTTCCGCTTTTTATCACACGCTTCTCAACATGGGCAATATCCGTCTGCTTCATTTCCATGACGTGACGGCTTTCCCCACTGTACATGACACTGCGGAACGACTCGCTGTGAAGCTCTTCACATACGTTACGGATCAGCTTTTCAAACGGTCCTTTTTGTCCAAAATAAACCGCGGCCGTATCCGTCTCCGGCAGGATCAGTTTCAGCGACCGTTCCAGCCCGATCCATGACTCGGCGTAATTGATATCGGCATCGGTCCCGCACTGAGCGGAAAGAAGAATTCGCCTCGGTTTAGAACGTAAAGAAGCCGCTGCGCGGATCACATGATACAGAATGGAATAGTCTTTCACGGCCTTTTCATCTTCAAGCGGCCATCCATACAAAACGGCATCCGCCTTGCCTGCAGCCGTTTCAATATGCCGAAACGTTTCTTGATATGCTTGTCCGTCAGTGATTTTAATTTGATAATGCGTGTTTGAAAGCTTTTGAGTTTCCTCACCCTGTGAAATAAAAAACACGCCGGCTCCCGGATAAAGGGATTGTAAAGACCGATAAGCATGTTTTCTGGCAGCTTCTCCCGTAAGAAAACAGATGACCGTTTTCAGCTCTTCATGAATGGATTTCTTCAGAGGCTGCTGCGTCCACCTTTCTTCAAATATCATCATCTCGGAGTGTTCCTCTTGCCCGTGATCCTGCTGAGACGGCTGTCTCATTCTCATCCCTTTGATTTCTGCGCAGACAGTGCCGGTTTCGTCACAAAATTGAATGTCACAGCCGGTTTGATTCTTTTTATTCATATACATCCACATGCCGGATGAGCACGGACGCATGACGCGCAGTTCTTCAACCGCTTCAGGCACGATATGGAATGATGGCTCCGTTTTTGCCAGGACATGAAAAGCTGCGTCCAGAAATTCCGGCGGCAGATGATATCCCGGATTACGGACGCTTTCATCTGTGAGAGCCAGCTTCGCCCAAACCGCATTTTCTCCCGCATAAAGCTTTTCAACGGTGCGGAACTCCTTACTGATCGTTACACCTGATGTGCTTGGTGTTTCATAATCGAATGACAGCGGGCGGCAGTCTTTTTGTAAGGAGGCAATATCAAGCACGCGGGATGGCTGTATGTTCCCTTGCCCGATGATTCCATAATGATGCAGCTTCTCTTCGTCACTGTATATTTCATAATGGATGCCTTCCTCGTCTTCAGACAGAAGGGAGAGATTGACGCCCGCACCGTGATGTCCGCCGGTAATCGGATCAGTCCATGCCGCCGTTCGGATCCATATCTCTTTTTCTTCAGAGCTGTCTGCCGCATGATGATAAGCCGCAAGCGCCATTTCTAAATAAACGGCTGCCGACAGAACCCGCTCCCCTCTCACATCGTGGAAAACGTGTTCCCGGCCTGTAAAAGATGTATGATAGCTTTGCTCCGCCAAGGTTGACGTATTTTCATGCAGGAAAGGATGCACATATTCAGTTGTTCCTGTTTTTTGTTCTTCCCGCTTCATCCAGTAGCTTTCTTTTGCAAATGGATAAGACGGCAGACTGATACGATGCGGCAGCGCGCCTTTATATAAAGATGCCCAATCGACGGGCGCCCCGTGGACCCAGGCATTCAAAAGACTGTCAAATTGACGTTTTTCCATCCAATCACCGACTGTGCCTTCCGTCTCTGTGACAGCACTATCACTCCGGCCCGTAAACACCCCGCTTACGGAACCGGCATTATTCAGAAAAGCAGTCAGCTTCTGTTCCAATTCAGAAACAGAGTCCGCTGTCATCGCCAGCCGTTCTTCCATCGGGACCCTGCCGACTTGAAGGGTAAATGCCGCGTCAAGCAGATTTGCATCTGTAATTGTTCCGTTTCCGGCGGCATTCGACAGCAACAGAGCCCGCTCGCGCAAGCGGTCTTTATCTTTTGCCGATAAAACAAAAAGCGCCGGACGGCCGAAGTCCGCCGAAGTCATTTCAGCCGGTTCATACTCTTCTATAAGCAGGTGGGCATTTGCCCCGCCCGCTCCGAAAGAAGATGTACCCGCGATTCTCGGATATTCCCGTGTTACTCCTTCAGATTCTATGACCGGCCGTCTCCATTCCGCCGTTTCCTGCTGCACGATAAAAGGAGAAGTTTCAAAATCAATTTCCGGGTTCAGCTGCTTTGAATGCAGCGACGGCACCAGATATCCGTGTTTCATCTGAAGAAGAATTTTGGTGACCGCAGCAATGCCCGCCGCACTTTCCAGGTGTCCGATATTGGATTTAACAGAACCGATGGAACAAAATTGCTTTGCATCCGTATAGCGGCGGAAAGCCTTGGTTAACCCCGCGATTTCAATCGGGTCTCCCAAGGAAGTGCCGGTGCCGTGGGCTTCCAGATAGCTGATTGCTCTCGGATCAATCCCTGCCCGCTCCATCGCGTCTGCGATCACTTCCCCTTGTGCATTCGGGTTCGGAACGGTGAACCCGTTCGTTTTGCCGCCGGCGTTCAGAGCGCTTCCTTTAATGACACCGTATATATGATCATGATCTTCAACAGCCTTCTTCAACGGCTTTAACACGATACAGCCGACGCCCTCTCCGTCAACAAACCCGTCAGCCTTATCACCGAACGCTTTGCACGCGTTTGACGGCGACAGCATTCTCATAGAAGAAAGTCCGATATAATGAACCGGATCTGTAATCAGGTTTACGCCGCCGGCAATCGCGCATTCAGATGCACCTGTTCTGATGCTTTCTGCGGCGAGATGAATGGCGGTTAAAGATGAGGAGCATGCGGTATCGACCGCGATGCTCGGACCGTGAAAATCAAACACATAGGATACGCGGTTCGGGATAAAGTGGTAGTGGGCCCCTGTCGGATAGTTGCCGTTCATGACACCCGCAAAGACACCAACCTTTTTACCGGCGCATAGTGAATCAGGGGTATATCCGGCATCCTCAAGGGCCGCATAAGCGGTTTCCAGAAACAGTCTCTCCTGCGGGTCCATGCGCTCCGCTTCTTTCGGGGAGATTTTAAAAAACAGCGGATCAAATTTATCAATATCTGTTAAAAAGCCGCCCCACTTTGTATACATCCGGCCTTCCTTACCTTTTGTCTCATCATAGTAGTCCCGCCAATCCCAGCGGTCTTTCGGAATTTCGGTGATTCCGTGTTCACCGGTTTTTAACCGTTCCCAGAACTCATTAACATTTTCAGCTCCGGGATACTTCCCGGCAAGACCGACAATTGCCACTTCAAGGTGTTTTGAGGGCGGTTCGGAAGCGGGCGGCGCTTTTTCAGAAAAAGATGATGCTTGGCGCTTCGTCAATCCGGCGCTTTTTTTGCGGCTTTGCTTTTTCTCTAAAGTGTGCTGCGCCTTTTCGGCTTCTTTATTTGTCTTGAAAATCCCAGCCATATCTTCCTGTCTTGAGCTGACGAGATATTCCGCTAATCCGCCGATTGTCGGATACTCGAAGAACAATGTGCTGCTGATATCAGGAACGTCTTCCCGCACGCGGTTGGTCAGCTGTACGATTAAGATGGAATCGATTCCGTATTCTTCAAGGGGCGTATGGGCTTGAACGTCCTCAATCGGCATCTTTAAGATGACGCTGACGATCTGTTTCAGGTACTCTGTGCTTTTTTCAAGCAAAGAGCCGGATGATACCGCTTCAGTATGAGGGAGTTCTTCAGAAAATCGCGCATGCAGTTCGCGCTCCTTCGTTTCAGCCAAGTATGCGGCAAGCTCTTCTATCGTCCGGTATTCAAAAAACAGCGTGCTGCTGATATCAGGGACGAGATCCCGCAGCTCATTCGTCAGCTGAACGATCAGAATAGAGTCAATGCCGTATTCATCCAGAGGAGCCAGCGGATTTATCTCTTCTGCCGGCATTTTTAATACTTTTGCCGCAGCCCTTATCAGAAAAGCCGCTGTCTTTTCCGAAAGCCCCTCTCCCGCTTGTTTGATGGGGAGCTGACGATCAGAGGATGTTTGCGGTACGTTTGATTGGCGCTTTTGCGCGGTGTAAGCTTCCCTGCTCTGCCTGATGACTCCGTTGCTTTTCGCTGTGATAATCTGCTGGGTGTGCAGACGTTCGTTTTCAGCCGGAAATTGAATGGAATGAAAGCCTTCAGCCATTAAAACGGATTTCCATGTTTCCGGATAAAGACCGGGGCACCCCGGAATCCGCAGCACCTCATCTTCGTACAGCCACCAGCCCTCTAATAAGCCGAATGTAACATGTGTAAACGGCGTATGCCCGCCCAGTTCATTAACGAGCAGCAAACCGTCTTTTTTCAATACGGCTTTTGCCGTCCGTAAGGTTTTCCGGATATTTTTGGTAGCATGCAGCACGTTTGCGGCGATGGCGATATCGTAGGTTTTCAGATGTAATCCCTGGCCCGCCGCAGGCTTCTCCACATTAAACAGCTGATACGTCAAATACGGATTGTCCGCGCCGTATTCCTTTTCGGCATGCATTAAAAAAGCTTTTGACAAGTCGGTATAACAGTATTCCTGAATATGGTTTTGATAGGGGCGGAGCTTTTTAAACAGTGTGCTGCTCGTTCCGCCGGTGCCCGCTCCGATCTCCAGCAGACGGATGTTTGCCTCAGGATTGTTTTTAATTACATTTTCCACATAAATACACGCTTCATTTGCCAGCACATCGTTGTAATAATCAGCGAGAATGTTATGCTTATAGATTCCTTCAACAAGCTCCATTGAAGAATCGGGAAACATCACGTCAGTGGCTTTTATTTTGCCTGTTAAAATGTCAGGCAAAGCTTGAATGACAGTATCCGCCAGCAGAGCCTGCGCTTTCATATCCGGATCTTTCAGCCATTCGTTTTTCTTCTTATGCCACTCTTCCCAAATCGGGGCCGTTTCACCGCTTTTAAGATCGCTGTCTAAAAGGCGGATGCTTTCTTCCAGCCAGCGCTCATATAAAGGCAGACAGGAAGCCGCCGGCGCTTCGCCGGTCAGACCCATTGAACGCAGCGTCACCCGCAGCACTTGCAGCAAAAGCCGATTCAATTCTTTCATTTGATTGCTTATTTCTGTTCTTAAGGATAACTGTGTACGGTCTTTTTGTTTGTCTCCCTTACCCAAAACCTTATCCTCCTAAGAAAATTAAATTTGCTCCGTCATTTTGACAGGCAATCAGATAGTCACAAATTCATGAGGGTTCATTCCCTCGATCGGAATCGGCTTGGTCAGCTTCATCAGCCCCATGCGGGAGATCGGCTGCGTCAGCAGAGTTTCCAGCGCCTGCATCCCTTCCGCCCGGCTGATCAGTCCGAGACCGATTGCACTCAGTCTGTCAAACTCTTCAGAAATGTGATTGTCAGCCCGCTCCCAATACCCCCAGTTCATCACTTTGACCGGGCATGACAGCCGTCCGGAAAGCTCATGGGCAAATGCGTCTTTAAATGCGCACCCCGCCGCATAATGACTTTGATTCGGATTCTTAATATATGAAATAACCGAAGAGAAAAAGAGAATAAAGTCCAAAGACTCTTTCGCAAATGCTTCGGCAATGTTGACGGAAATATCCACTTTCGCCGCAAGGCCGGCGTGAAACTGTGATTCTTCCATATCTTTTACGCTTTCATTCGCAAATACCATCGCTGAATGAACGACGCCGCTGATGGTGCCGTATGTGTTTTTAATCTGTTCATAGGCGCGCTGAAGCGATGGAAGATCAGAAGCATCTGCGGCTATATATTCGGGAGCGGGGCCTGATGGCCGGTACCGGTCTATTTTTTGGCGTATCCGGCTGTCCAGCGGCCGCCTCCCGATCCAGACGACTCGGGCTTTATACGTCGTCACCATATAATCTGTCCAAACCTCGCCGATGCCTCCCGCACCGCCGATGATGACATATACGCCTCCATATCGGTAAGGAACACTTTCAGACGGCCCGCTTTGGACCGGAAGCAATTGAGGCCGGTGCCATTCCTGATGTCTGCGCACCCATGCTTTACCCGTACGGTCGCGGGGCAGGCTGAATATGTCTTCTGCGGGGAAATCCCCCCCGTCTTCAAGATCGACCAGACGGATGTGCCAGCTCGGATGTTCTTTTGCGAGAGACCCGACGAAACCGTGCACACTGGAATGAGCGGGACGCACCTCATCATATTGGGTGATAGGCTGTGCTTGGTGCGTAATCACCGTCATCCCGAGCTGCTCTTTTCCATACCCGAGACCGATAAGAGCTTTGGCCGCTCTGAAAATTTGCAGCACCCCGCTTTTTTGATCATGGATGTAAGAATCAGCCGGCTGAGGGGCAAACCAGATCATATGCTGAATCTCACCGACACGGCGGAGCCGATCGGATATCACTTCAACGGAAGCACTTTGGCTGCTATCAAATCGCACAGCTTTAGGAAACAATCGTAAAACCGCGTCCGCCTGCCCGTCTGTACCGCCTATGATGACAGCTTTTGCTTCAGAAATGGGGAAGCCGGTTTGGTTGTCTATCGGTTCAGCGTCCCATACCTGCATCAGTTTGACGGCTCCGGTAAGGTCACCCGGCAGATCGTATTGCTTATTATCGGTTACGGCCGGCGCACTTTCGGCTATCCGGGCAGAAAATCCTTTTATTCTTACACACACATTGCCGCGTTCATCACATATATCAATGTCCATTCTTCGCACGGCCGGTGTTTCATGCGTCACAAACACGGCCGCCCACATGTTTGGACTGCACGGATGAAAAACGGTCAGTTCATGCAATTCAAAAGGCATTAACGGCTGCTCCGGATAACCCGCTTTATCTTCATTCATAACGCCGATGGCCGCCTGAAAAGCGGAATCTATCAGACTCGGATGGAGCACAAACTGTTCGGCCTCATCACAAACGGAAGCAGGGAGCACCAATCTAGCCAAGGCTTCTTTTTCCCCGCAATAAATGTGATCAATTCCTTGATGTGAAGGTCCGTATACAATTTCCGCCTTTGCAAATGCCGCATAGCAGTCTTCCTTTGACAGCACTTTTTTGCGGCATCGCGCTTTCAGCTGTTCAATATGCAAAACCGGCGCCTCAGACAGCGGCTCAATCACAGCACTGCCTTCACAATAAATGTCTGAATCGTTTTCATTGCTGTACACTTGAAATGAAACATTGCCGTTATCCTCTAAGGAAAGACCTGTCGTCATACGCAGCGGCTCTTTTTTATGAACGGCCTGGCGTATCCAGCTGATATACCGCAGCGAAATGCCGGTTTTAGCCGTGTATTCAGCGGCTAACGGCGCGGCAGCCAGTTCAGCCGCGGCTCTCGCCATTTCAAGATAAGCCGCCCCGGGGAGAACACGCTTGTTTCGGACGATATGATCGGCTAAGAAGAATTCATCTCCGTTCAGTACCGTGCTGAATTTTTGTTCTAACAAATCTGATGTATTGCGGTGAAGCAGCGGGTGAAGCCTGCTTTCTGTATTTACGGAAGTGACGGGATGATCGGGCTCCGGTATCCAATAGCGTTCCTTTGCAAACGGATACGTCGGCAGACTCATCCGGCGCGGCTTCTCCTCCTGATACAGCCGCGTCCAGTCTATCTCAAATCCTTTTGACCACAGCTCCGCAAGTTTTTTGTAAGTGCCGCTGTCCGTCCATTTTCGGATCAGCTCCTCCGTATCTTGATCATCATTCAGGAAACCCCTGAATTCCGCTCCGCTATCAGACCGCCCTTGAAAGCAGCCGTCAATCTGCCGTTTTCGTTCTGTAAATTCGGTTAATTTCCTGACCAGGTCCGCTTGATCGTTCACTAAAAAAACAAGCCGTTCTTCCATTGCCAGCCGTCCCGTTTGCAGCGTATATGCCAGTGACCGCAGGGAAAAAGGTTCTTCAGGCTGCTTCTCTAAGCCGGACTGACCGAAAAGACCGGAAAGAAGATTCTTATGTTTCTCATCGTTTGTCAGACATTCTGCCAAAGTCCGGACGGAAGTATGCTGTATGAGATCAGTCATGTCTATTGCCAGCCCGTATTGATCCGTCAGCCGCTCAGAAAACTGTGTCAGCTGCATGACATCCAAGCCGAATTCCTTCCAATCCTGTTCACCATCTACCGAGCCGGCCTCTACATGCAGAACTTCGGCCAGAGCACCGCGCAGCACATTTTCCAACTGATTTTGCATTGTATCTGTTTTGTCATGAAGCGGCCCGCTTCCTTCAACCGCTTTATCTTTGAGAAACATCAGCAGGCGGGCAGCGTATTCCTTCAGCCGCTCCGGATTTTTCGCTGATAGAGGCACGATATACGGTCTCTCTTGATTCTCCGTAATGCCGGGGTTTTTGGGCCTGTACTCTTCTAAAATGAGATGAACGTTTGAACCCGTCGCCCCGAATGAACTGATGCCTGCGCGTCTCGGACAGGAATGTTCACTGCCGTTCTCTGTATACGCCGGCTTTTTCCATGACTCGGTTTTTTGCTGCACGTAAAATGGCGAGTCCTCTAAACGGAGATACGGATTAATCGTCTCTGAGTGCAAAGAAGGGACAAGCGTTTTGTGAAACAGCTGCAAAACCGTTTTATGAAGCCCGCTGATCCCGGCGGCTGATTCCGCATGTCCGATATTCGATTTAACGGAACCGATCGCACAAAATTGCCGATCCTCCGTAAACGTGCGGTAAGCTTTAACAAGACCTTGTATTTCAATCGGATCTCCTAAAGAAGTTCCGGTTCCGTGCGCTTCCACATAAGAAATCGTCCGGGGATCGATCCCCGTCTTTTCAAGACATTCGGCTATCATATCCCCCTGCGCCACGGGGCTCGGCACGGTAATCCCGCTGACGGTTCCCACGTGATTGACGGCGCTGCCTTTTATCACCGCATAAATATGATCCTTATCTTCTTCGGCTTTGTGAAGCGGCTTCAGCAGCACGGCCCCGATGCCGTCAGCTGAGACATAGCCTGTGCCGCCTTCGCCGAACGTGCGGCACAGCCCGTCACTCGAATGCATATCCATCAAGCCGTATGTGATATATTTTGTCGGGTGCAATGATAAATTGACGCCTCCGGCAAGAGCTGCTTCACATTCACCCCGTCTCAGACTTTCCGCCGCCATATGGACGGCCGTCAGAGATGACGAACACACCGTGTCAACCGCCATGCTCGGCCCGTGAAAATTGCAGAAATATGAAACCCGGTTTGCGATCGGCGCATAGTTCAAAGGATAAGGAAAGACCAGCCCTTTGGCCGCAGCTTCAGCGCCGGCGAGAGAATAATCCATATGCATCACCCCGGCAAACACACCGACGTTCATTCTCTTATTCGGCCCTTTCGGCTGAACGATTGTTTCCGGGGTGTAGCCCGCATCCTCAATCGTTTCCCAGCATGTTTCTAAAAACAATCGTTCTTGCGGATCTTTAGCTTCTGCCTCCCGCGGAGAAATCCGGAAAAATTTCGCATCAAAACAATCCGGATCGTCTATAAAACCGCCCCATTTGGAAATCGGCTTGCCGGACGGCGATCGCAAATGCTCATATTTCCTCGTATCCCAGCGGGAACGAGGCACTTCCGTTACGCTGTTTTCTCCATTTTTTAAATTTGTCCAGAATTCACGAAGATTTTTGGCGCCGGGGTACCGTCCCGCCATCCCGACAATCGCAATATCTCCATTCTGCGTTCCGGCTGACGCCGATTTTTTCACACGGATTTGGGTCGTCCTCTTTTTTTCCCTGTGCAAAGGTTCAGCATTTGAATGCCCGCTTTGAGCACGGCCGAAGCCGGCTCCGTAATGTTCGCACAAATACCCCGCCAATTCCGTGATTGTCGTGTATTCAAATAACAGCGTCGGCAGAAGCTGCGTTCCGATTTTTCGTTCAATTTCCTTTACCATGTCCAACAGCCCCGGAGAATCCAGCCCCATTTCATAGTAGCCGATATCCGGGTCGATCTCTTTCACAGGTTTGTTCAATCGGGCGGCAAGCAATTCTTTTAAATAAAAGATGCACTGTTCAGTAAGGCCAGCGGAAGGCGCCGGTTCCGCTGGCGGAGCCGGGACGGCATTCCGCCCGTCAAGTTCTTTCTTTTGCCGTTTCTGATTGATCAGTTCCGGGTCCCTCACCCGTTTATTGGCGAAGTTTTTCAGTTCGCCGACTTTTCTGCCTTCCTCATTGAAAAACTCCATTGTCACGTAAACGAGATCTTTCTTACGGGTGACGGATTCTTTTTTTATCTTGGTGATACATGTCGTCTGCAGCAATTCGGCGCAATAAAACGATTCATAAAACAGCGGCAGAAATAATTGCCCCTCCTCCCTCGTCAAAGGAGCGAGATATACATTGGAGCCGATGCTGCTCGCATCTATCAATGCGGGATGAAACATCGCCTCTCCTGCATGTTCCAGCTGATCCTTTTGCACCGACAGATCAATATAAATCTCTTTTTCAGTCTGGTAGACGCTTCCGCAGCCTTTCATCATTCCTGAATGAACCAGTTCTTGATCCCTGCATTCCGCGTAAATGTCCTCAAGCGGTATTTCTGCCGCCGTTTGTTTTACGGCATCCATCCGGACGCTCTCTTGGAAGCCGGCGGGCTTGACGGAATGCATTTGCGCCGCGGCATATATCTTTGTCTCTGCTGCTTCGTCACCTTGTTTTTGCCCTTTCACCTCTACCTTCCATTGCCCTTCACCGTTCTCTGTACAGTCAACAGAAAGCAGGATTGTTTCTCCCTGTTCAGGAGCTAAAGGGTGAAAAATCGATAAGTGCCTGAGTTCAAGGCCGGCATGAAAAAAACCGTTTTCTCTGAAAGTCTGATAGATCAGGTCAATATAAGCCAGACCCGGCAGCAGTTCCTTTCCATAGGCTTTATGATGTTTCAGAACGGGATGCTGATTGTTAATAAGAAGCTGCTCTTGCATATGAACTTCCTCCATATCGACGTTCAATTTTCAGCGCAATCAGTAAGTCTTCATTTGTTTCCAAAACGTATTCGGGCGGGACTTATGTGCGTTTTCATGCAGACTTTCGGTTTTGTCCGGACGGATGGGCCGGCGTTTTAATTCCTGTCTCGGCAAAGGCTTTCTAACCGGGGTGTACGCCTCCTGCTCCCAGGCTTCCACTATGACATGAGCATTCGTCCCTCCGTCAGCGAAACTGCTGACGGCGGCAATCCGCGGTGAATCCGTCCATTCACGCAGAACGTGCGAAAAATAAAACGGCGAGGCGGACAGATCGTAATGCGTCATCGGCTCTTTGCCCGAAAGGAAAGGCACACGCATTCGGCGCGAGAGCATAAGCACTGTTTTAATGAATCCGGCAATCCCTTCAGCGCATAACGGGTGTCCGATATTCGGCTTCATCGACCCCAATTCGCAAGGCGCGCTGTTTTGCATACGGTACACCGCTTCAATCGCCCTCAGTTCCAAAAGGTCGGTTACTTCAGAGCCTGAACCGTTTGCTTCAATGTAGCTGATATCCTCCGCTTTTCTGCCGCTTTTGGCAAGCGCCTTGGCCATCACTTCTTTCTGCGCCTGTATATTCGGTGTGGCAGGCCCCGCGGTTCTGCCGTCATTGTTTACGGAAATGCCTTTAATGACCGCATGAATCCGGTCCCCGTCTTTTACAGCCTGGGCCGCTGTTTTTAAATACACCATTCCGACGCCTTCTCCCAATACGATGCCTCCGGTGCGGCGGTCAAAAATATGAAACGCAGGCTCTTCGCTTAACAGATTGCGAAGTTCGAACATCCGGTGGGTTTGACCGGATTCCAGCAGACTGACTCCCCCGACCACCGCTGAGTCGATTTCACCGCAAGAAAGCGCCTGTATCGCCATATTCATACCGACAAGCGCTGAAGAACAGGCCGTATCCAAAACGAGACTCGGCCCCTTCAAATCAAAGAACTGAGAAAGATTGGCCGCCAAGTAATTCGGGCCGGCGGCGACTATCGGATTTTTTGCATGCTTCAGACGGTTTTCGTCAGGCATACTGCCGCCGCGTCCTCCTAAATAGACACCGGCTGACCTGCCTTTCATTTCTTGTAAAGAGTAACCGCTGTCTCTGAACAGATGAAGCGCCTCTTCTAATATAAGAAAGGACTGGATATCCATTGCCTTGATGTCTTCTTCGGGAATAAGGAAAAACTCCGGGTCAAAATGCGTTACATTTTTTAAAAGGCCCGCATAATCCGCCTTCTCCGTTTTCCAGCGCTCTTTCGGCACCCTTTGAATGGCCGACGTTCCTTCAGACAGCAGCTTCCAATAAGCTTCAATTGATTCAGCTCCCGGAAAACGGCAGGACATTCCGACAACAGCGATGTCTTGCGCCGCTGCAGCGCCAGAAGGCTGAATGACAGCGGCTGCTGTTTGTTTGGGAACGTCCGGGATTACAGGCTGAACCGGTTTTGAAACGGCAGCTTTGATTTCCGGATATGCTGTTTCAAGCCATCCCGCCAGCGCAGCAACCGTAGGGTATTCATACAGCACCGCCGGGTCAAGGTCAGCTTTGATCCTCTTTCCGATCGCTCTGGACACTTGGGCAAGCATGATGGAATCGGCTCCGTAATCTTGAAACGGTGTATCAGATTCAAATCTTGACGGCTCCAGTCTTAATTCCCGGCAGCAAATGCCCGTCAGCCACTCCTCTACGCTTTCTGTCTCACCCTGTACATGCTGCTTTGTTTCGGTAAGGCCGGTTGAAAGCATCAGACGGTCGGGCTCCCATTTTTCCGGGTGAATGACGGCCGGCATAATAACAGATCCGCAATCGCCTGCCATAACGGCATCAAACAGACTCAGCCCTTCTCTGTCAGTGATGCTCTTTAAACCGCTTTTCAGATAGGCCCGGCTTTTTGATTCGCCCATACCCGTTTCTTTCCAGCTCGGCCATTGGATGCTCAGCACCGGAAAACCTTTTGCGGCCGCAAAATAATCCATATAGGCGTTAGCCATGGCATAATCGCTTTGTCCCGCTCCTAATTCGGGCATCACGCCGGACACTGAAGAAAACAGCGCAAAAAATCGGAGAGGCTCCTTGTGCAGCGCTTGATACAAAAGGTCCAGTCCGTCTGTTTTAGGTTCAAGCACTGGCATCATCTGTTCTCTCGTTTTGCGGATAAAGGCTGGATGATCGAGATCTACGGCTCCCGCTGCGTGTATCACGCCTCCTATCGGCCCCATCTTCTCTTTCACCCGGCTGACGGCCTGCTCATATTCAGGACCGGAAGATACAGTCAGCACTTCCGTCCGGACACCTTTTTGTTCGAGCTCTCTGATTCTTCTCACTTTATCGGAAAACGGGGAATTCCGTTTGATATGATCATCCCACTCCGCTTTCGGAGGCATTGTTTCTTTTCCGGTAAGCACGAGTTTCGTGACTCCGTAACGTTCGGCAAAATGCCGGGCGAATAAATATCCGAGTCCCCGGGTCCCTCCGGTGATCCAGAGCACATGGTCTTTCGGAAATGAAAATTCTTTTTCAGCTAAGCTGTTTGTTTCCTTTAACCGCGCGTGATAGCGCACATCGTTTCGGTAACACACTTCGATGTCTGCAGAATCGCGAAAAAACTCCTCTGCGATCTGGTTTGCCAGCTCGGGATCTTCGGCAGTCCGTTCTGCATCCATATGCCGCGAGCGGATATCCTTATACTCACTTTGGAGCATCCGGTACAATCCGGCCTTTTTTGCACCTGAAAGATTTATCGTTTCATTTGCAAAAGGTTCAAGCCCCTTTGTCACACAAAGCAGCTGAAGCTTTCGGCCGCGGTTTCTGTTGTCAATGAGACACTGCAGACGATGAATCCAGCCGTCATCATGCTTGATTTCCGTCCCGCACCCCGTCACATCAATCAGACCGCCAAACCGGGCCGCGTCCCCGGATATTTCCGGTGATGCAGCGTCAATGATTTCAGACTCGGGGAAATAACGGGACAGCTCAACGGCCAAATTTCCTGTCTGGTGATCAGCAGCTATTCCGATGACGCCCCGCACTTCCTTAACCGGAACACGGCTGCTTTCTGCCCAGCTTTTCTGTAAAAAGCGGAATTCACGAAATGTTTCAGAATGTGTTTCAGCATCACGAACATTGTCCGGCGCTGCATCGTCCGGCCAATAACGATCCTTTATAAATGGATAACCGGGAAGGCTGATGCGATGCGGCAGGCTGCCGTTATAAAGCTCTGACCAATCAATCTTCAGCCCTTTTACCCAAAGTTCCAGAAGCTTTGCGAATTTTTTTCTTTTCATCCATTTACGGACGGCTTCCTGCATATCTTCATCCTTAAAAACGGCTAGAATGTCTTTATACTGTTTGCTTTTTCCCCTGAAGCAGCCGTCTGTTCCGCCGTCAATAAAACGCTGCAGTTTTTCCGCTAACTGCTCTGTCGACGTCACGATAAACGCCGCACGTTCTTCCATCGCTTCTCTTCCGATTTGAAGGGTGTAAGCCGCATCCCGGAGGCTGCGGTCTGTGACGTCATTTTTTCTGACCGCTTGAAGAAGCTGCTGCGCCCGCTGCTTCAGGCTGGCCTCCTGTTTGGCGGATAATAAAATGACTGCGGGATCTTCATCTGTGAATGGCTCAGAAATCTCCCTATCAGGTTCAATATATTCTTCTATCAATATGTGGGCATTTGCCCCGCCCGCGCCAAAAGAAGAGATTCCCGCGATTCTCGGAATCTCTTTCTGCGCTCCGTTTTCCTCAATGACCGGCCGTTTCCAGTCTGCCAATTCACGCTGCACCGCAAACGGCGTCCGGTCGAATGCAATATTCGGATTCAATTTTCGGCAATGTAATGAAGGGGCCAGCTTTCGTTTCTGAAACTGGAGCAGCAGTTTTGTTACACCGGCAATGCCTGCCGCGGCTTCCAAATGCCCGATATTGGATTTAACTGAGCTGATGGCGCAAAAGCCTTTATCTGACGTTTTCGTTTGAAATGCGCGGGTCAAACCGTCAATTTCGATCGGATCTCCGAGTTCAGTGCCCGTGCCGTGGGCTTCGATACAGCTGATCATCCGCGGATGTATTCCTGATTTTTCAAGCGCGCCGGAAATCACGTCAGCCTGGGCGCTCGGACTCGGCACTGTATACCCGTTTGTTCTGCCGCCGTGATTGATATGAGTGCCGCGAATCACCCCGTAAATATGGTCCTTATCAGCTATCGCTTTTGACAGCGGCTTTAACAGCACGGCCCCGACGCCTTCCCCGGGAACAAATCCGTCCCCGCCTTCACCGAAACTTTTGCACGTTCCGTCTTTTGAAAGCATTCGATAGGCGCTGAGCTCCGTATAAGCCGAAGGATGCGTATACACATTCACACCGCCGGCAATCGCCATGTCACATTCGCCGCGAAGGATGTTTTCACACGCTTCATGAATTGCAGTCAGCGAAGACGAGCACATCGTGTCGACCGGCATGCTCGGCCCTTTCAGATTAAGAAAATAGGAAACTCTGTTGGCCGCTGAACTGAACGACGTTTTCGGCAGCAGGGTGCCGCCGTTTTTCCAGTACATTCCGTACCCATTTTTCGTAATGCCAGCAAAAACGCCGACCCGGCCGTTATACAGATTCTCAAGCTGTTCCTTCGTATAACCGGCATCCTCCAGCACCTGCCAGCACATTTCAATAAAGAGACGCTCCTGCGGGTCCATATTCAAAGCATCACGGGGTGAAATTTGAAAAAACAGCGGATCAAAGAAAGCGGCATCTTTCAGAAACCCGCCCCGCTTACTGTAACTTTTCCCTGCTTTCACGGCCGCTTCGGGATCAGGGTTGTAGTACCTGTCCTTTTCCCAGCGCTCTTCGGGAATTTCGGTCACACAGTCTTTTCCGGCCGCTAAGTTATCCCAGTACTCTTCAAGTGTTTCAGCTTGCGGATAACGTCCGCTGACTCCGATAATCGCAATCCCTTCTTTTGTCTGTTTCTCATTGGAAAAAGCAGGCCGTTTTCTTCGCTTGGTAAACGACGGAAGCACCGGAAAATCTTCATTTGCCAAAACCTGTTCTGATATGCCTGAACGGTGCTCATCATCATTTGTCCATTTTCGGCATTCATTCGGATAATCCGTGACAAAGTGAGCTGCCAAAGAGCCCAGTGTCTTATATTCGTAAAAAACCGTTTTGGAAAGGTCACCGAAAAGCAGAGACAATTCGCGGTTCAATTTCGTCACAGTGACTGAGTCGATTCCGTAAGTTTCCAGCGGCTCTTCAGTATCTATGTTGGAAACAGCAATTTTTGCAGTCAGGCCAAAAAGCGTTTTGAGCTGAAGAAGCGTTTGTTCATACAAACGTTCACTGCGGTGTTCGGCATTGGTTTTTCCGGAAGCGCCCGTCTTGATGACAGGCTGCAGCTTCAACCCCGACAGGGAAGCCCATATTTTTCCTTCTCCGTCACATAAATCAATATAAAAGCTCCCCGCCTTCTCTTGTATCTCGGCCCATACCTTGTCAGGACAAGATTCATAAAACAAAAGCTCGTCCAATGAAACCGGGGCGAGCGTTTTATATTCTTTGCCGCCAAGCAGCGCGCATGCCTCTGTCACACTTTGCATCACACAGGGAGGGAGGCCGAATCGGGCGGATTCTTTTTGGTTTGTCAATGGAATTGATATGTCTGCCAGCATCCGTCCTGCTGAGGCGTAAATACGCTCAATTCCTTTCATGTGCTCACTGTATTGAACGGTATCGTTCTGAGTGATGGCTTCAATTTGCTGCTGATCCATCAGGGAACCGCTGTTTTCCATCAAGCGGCTGATATCCAGCATGCCGGGCGCAGCATCAACTGGCTGAATCGTCCCTTGGCTGTACACATCATAATGACTGGAATCAGCAGAAAATGGATTATAAATCTCAAACCTTTTGGCTTCACCCTCTGCGGGTATCAGCCTGATTTCGATATGGAACGGCTCAGCCTCAGTCAGAATGGGCTTTGACCACACGATATGCGTCAGCCGGACAGCCGCAGTCTCCTTTACTGTCAAAACAGCTGCAGCTCTCGCCATTTCCAAAAGAAGTTCTCCAGGCATAAGCTTTTTATGCTGTAAAGAAATATCAGCGAGAAAAAATTCCCGGCCGCTGAAAGCTGCCGAGAATCCCTGTCCCGTTTCATCGGAAATATGCTGCTGAGCAAGCGGATGAAGGGAATCCGCTTGGCGAAGTCCCATCCGCATATCATAATCACGCAAAATGCCGATCGCATCCTGTTTTGTCATTTTTTTATTTTTGACGTCAGAAAAAACCCGGTGCAGAAACTCTTTCATATGGTTTCCTCCATTACGCTAATCCCTGTAAAAACCGATCGTTCTTTTTACAGCGGCTTCTATGCTTATTTCGTTTTTCTCCAATTCATCAAGCAGGCGCTCATAAGTCTCAAGCGGGGACGTATCAGTCCCGTAAGTCTCCCGGTGCCTTATATGCTGCACACTGTGCGGTATCCAGCAATGTGTTTTCGCAAAAGGATAGACGGGCAGGCTGACTTTTTTCGGCCTTTCGTCCGAATACAATTTATTCCAATCGACATGCAAGCCTTGCACCCATAATTTTGCAAGCATTGCATACTTTCCTGCTTCAATCCATTGATCTACGGCCCCGCTCATTTCTGCATTGTCCGTCATCTCTGTAAACAGCTGTTTCATCGCTTTGTTCCGGCCTGTAAAGAAATTCTGCCCCGTCTCCTTGCCGCTGAGGAAATCATTCAGCGCGTTCGTAAGCTCTTCTTTTGTTTCAGCAATGACGGCAAGGCGCTCTTCCATTTCATCCCGGCCAAGCTGAAGCGTATAAGCGATATCCGCAAGAGCTCCGTCAGCTGAATGTGACTTTTCCAAATATCTGCGTAGCTGTTCCGCACGTTCCTTCAGCTGTTCCGCCGTCTTTGCCGAGAGAATGAATAAGGACGGCTGAAGTTCACCGGCCGTCCATTGTTTCTCTTCAACAGGAGAAACATATTCTTCGAGCACGACATGAGCATTAACACCGCCAAATCCGAACGAGCTGACACCCGCTCTCCGCGGCAGTTCATTTCCGCTATCATCAGTCGCCGCTTTCCACGGCTGAGTTTCGCGGACGAAATAAAACGGGCTGCCGTCGAGGCTGATATACGGATTAACGGCTTCACAATGCAGACTTTTAACGAGCGTTTTGTGCTGCATCTGCAAAATAATTTTTAAAAGTCCGGCCATGCCGGCGGCAAGCTCTGTGTGGCCGATATTCGTTTTGACGGAACCGAGGCCGCAATGAGGCTGATCGGGTGCCGTTACTCCGGCTTTCTGATAAAGCGCTGCAAAAGCCGCTTTGAGTCCGTTGATTTCTATCGGATCTCCGAGCGCCGTTCCCGTGCCGTGGGCTTCAATATAACTCACTGTACGGGGGTCGATGTTCGCTTGCTGATACGCTTTTATCATGACTTCTGTCTGCGCTTTCGGATTCGGCGATGTAAGGGAAGCCGCCCTTCCGCCATGATTTTCCGCCGTTCCGCGGATAACGGCATAAATACGGTCGCCGTCACGTTCCGCATCAGATAATGTTTTCAAAACAATCATGCCGGCACCTTCAGCTCTGACATAGCCGTCCGCTTGATCGGAAAATGTTTTGCAGCGCCCGTCTTCACTGAGCATTCCTGCTTTATTAAAGCTGATATGCATGTCCGGCGACACAATAGCATTGACGCCTCCTGCAATCGCGATGCCGCAGTCTCCGGCCTGAATTGCCCTGACCGCACGGTGAACAGCGACCAATGAGCTTGAACAGGCGGTTTCAATCGGTTCGCTCGGCCCATGTATATTCAGAAAATAGCTCATGCGGTTCGGACCGATTGACGGAACCGTTCCGGCAGCGGAAGAACCCTCAATCTCTATATGGAACTTTGAAGCTTCCTGAGCGTAACCGCTGTTTGTCGTGCCTGCAAAAATGCCTGTATTTGTACCTGACAGGCTTTTTGCAGAGCAGCCGGCATCTTCAATCGCTTTCCATACATGCATCATTAAAAGTCTTTGCTGAGGATCCATCATTTCGGCTTCATGCGGAGAAATACCGAAAAATAAAGGATCAAATTGAGCGGTTTCATCAATGAAGCCGCCCCACTTTACATTGCTCGCATTTTTATCTTTCTGCGGATCTCCGTAATACTGTCTCCAGTCCCAGCGCTCCGGCGGTATTTCAGAAATGCAGTCCTTTTCTCCGGCTAAATTCTCCCAAAACATTTCCGGATTTTCAGCCATTGGAAATGCACAGCTGATTCCGATTATCGCCACGGGCTCTTCAGGTTCAGCTGCGGTTTTTGTTTTAGGAAGGCGGGACGGAATCGAGAATGGCTCCGTCTTCATTTTTTTACGCTCAACCGGTTTCTCCGTTTCTGTTTCTTCCTGTGGGCCGAATGTATCCGGATGTTCCGTCAGCAAGTATTGGGCAAAACTAAAGACTGTCGGGTATTCAAAAAACACGGCCGGCGTCAGTTCAAGCCCATACATTTTATTTAGTTCATTTGCAAACTGCGTGAATGAAACCGAATCAAATCCATAATCTCTCATCTCTGATTCAGCATCTATTTCTTCTTCTTTCACCTTCAGAATGCCTGATATCATATGTTTGAGTTCCGCTTGTACTTTATTTGGCAGATGGACGTGGGTCTTCCTTGACACATGAATGCTGCGTGACGGTTCCGGCGCTTCAGGCATCAGGTTTTTTCGAATCCGTTTCTCGTCGCCTTCTGCCACGATGACCTGGTGTGCTCCGGAGGCAAAAGCGGCGTACAGCGCCTGGATGCCTGAAGCCGATCGCATGGCTTTCATTCCGGTCTGTTCATACATCAGCCGTTCGGTCTCTTTGTCCACGCGCATACCGCCTTCTTCCCAAAGCGGCCAGTTGACGGACAGGGTCTGCCCGCTCCGCTTGTTGTCCCGCACGAAACGATTTCGGCGGGCTGCATAAACATCCATAAATGCGTTGGCTGCCGCATAACCGGCCTGCCCCGGATTTCCCATGCCTCCCGCCAAGGAAGAAAACAGAATGAAAAAGTCCAGCCGCACATCTTTCGCTGCTTCATCAAGATTGATAAGCCCTTTCACCTTCGGCGCCATGACGGTCTTCCGTTCGTTTTCTGTCTGGTTCAGAATGTAGTTGTCGGCGATCACGCCGGCGCCGTGAATGATCCCGTCGAGTGTTCCGTGCTCCTCCTGTATGCCGCGGACGAGGGCGATGACCGCCGTCCTGTCTGTCACGTCAACCGGTTGATACAATACGCGGGCACCCGTCGCTTCCAAGCGCCGTAAGCGGGCGGAGCGGTCTTCATCAAGCGCTTCCGCCCTCCCCGTTAATACGAGGACGGTGTTTTTGACGCGGGAGGCTATTTCTTCAGCGAAAATCAGTCCGATGCCGCCCGCTCCCCCGGTGAGGAGGTAGACCCCTTCGTCTTTCCACGGAACGGTGCCGCTTTGAGGCGCAGGCAGGTGACGCCAGTTTCTGACGAGACGTTTGCCGGCTTCATAACGGATTTCCGCTTGTTCAGGGTGCGCCCGGTTTTCTTTCAGCTTGGCAAGAAGCGCTGATGCTGACTCGTCCGGATCGGCTTGGATGACTTGGCCGTACAGCTTCGGATGTTCAAGGTGAGCCGTTTTCAGGAAAGCGGCCAGCCCCGCCAATACATTGTCTTCCCCCCTGTCGGGGACAAGAAGCTGGATCAGCGTTTTTCCCTTCTGTTTTTCTTTGATAAGACGCTTGACGATCGCTGACAGCTCCGCCGCACAGGCGTCATAACGGTCTTCAATCGGACCTTCGCCGTCAGCCGCACATACGGCGCCGTTTATGTCCTCAGCGTACATTCCGCCATACAGCGTCACGTATCTGAAAGACTCTTCTTGTCCGCCGCCTTCACCCGGCGGTGATTCCTGCCACTTTGGCTGAAGCAAGAGCGGTTTTCCCTCCGTTTCCTCTTCCAGAAAACGGGCGGTGAGCCCCGTCAATCGGACGCATACCTCGCCGTTTTCATCACACAGCTCAATATGATAGGCGCCGTCCGCTGAGGAAAGCACCGCCCACATCGTCTCCCGGCACGCAGAAAACACCTGCATATCCCGGAGGGCAAACGGCAGAAACGGCCGTCCGGACGCGGAACCGTCTGAGAGCACGAGACCGATAGAAGCCTGAAGGGCGGCGTCCAGCATGCTCGGATGCAGGATGAACGGCTCCTTTTCTTCGCGGGCGGACGGCGGAAGAGTGAGCTTCGCGAGCACTTCTCCGCTTCCGGCATAGACGGCGTCAAGCGCCTGATGAGACGGTCCGTAGGTGATGCCGAGGCTGTCGAATGCTTCATAACACTCAGCCTTTGACATGCGCCGGCCGCCGCAGCGCGCCTGAACCGCCTCCACATCGAGTACAGGAGCACGCTCCGTCTCTTCGAGCACGGCCTTTCCCTGGAAAAAGACAAGCGGCTCTTCTCCTTCGGCATACGCTTCAAAAGCGATGTCTCCGTTTTCTTCCGGCTGAAGCTTTACATGAAGCGTCACGCCTTCAGAAAGCGCCGTCACCGGACGGAGCCAAATGATCTGTTTGAGCCGGACACCCGCTTTCCCGCCCGGCAAGCCCTCAGCAGCAAGTGTAACGGCGGCCCGGGCCATTTCTAAAGCAGCCGCGCCCGGAAGCACCGGTTTTCCATTGACGATGTGATCAGCAAAAAACGGTTCACGCCCTGAAAAAACAGAAGTAAAGCGCTGGGCGGTAAAGGTCGATGTATTCGCGTGGAGCAGCGGGTGAAGTCTGGCTGCTTTCTCACTTTCCGCTGAGCCTGTTTTGTCAAGTGACACATCAGCTTTTGTGACCCAATATCGGTCTTTGGCAAAAGGGTAAGCCGGGAGGCTGATGCGGCCCGGGTTGCGCTGATAAAGAGCTGACCAATCGACGTCAAGTCCTTTAACCCAAAGGTCAAGCAGCTTTCCGTATTTCCCTTTTTTCAGCCAGGCATTTATGGTAAGCGCCATATCTTCATCGGAAGTGAGCGAAGCCGCCAATGAATGATGTTTGGCTGTCCTGCCCCGCCAGATATGAGCATGTTCGATATGATCGTTTGAGAAACTCATAAGCTTCATTTTCAGTTCTTCTATCGACTCGGCCGTAAATGCAAGCCGCTCAGCCATCGGTTCTCTTCCCGCCTGAAGCGTGTAAGCGATTTTGGCCAAATCCCCGTCAGAACGTTTTTTTCTTATGACATCATCCAGAAGCTGGCGGGCGCGCTCTGTCAATTGCTGCTCATTTCGCGCTGATAAAATAATAACAGCCGGTTTTTGCGGAGAAACAGACGCGTTTTCCCTTGGTTTCAGGCTGTCAGACGGCACATATTCCTGAATGATGACATGCGCGTTTGCCCCTCCTGCTCCAAAAGAGGAAATACCGGCAATTCTCGGATATTCCTTCATTTCACCCGTGATATTCAAGACAGGTCGTTTCCATTCCGTTTCTTTTTGCTGTACGAAAAACGGAGTGTGCTCAAACTCAATATTCGGATTCAATTCCGCCGCATGCAATGAAGGGGCAATCCTCTTATGTTTCAATTGGAGAAGCAGTTTGGTGATTCCCGCAATCCCGGCAGCGCTTTCTAAATGTCCGATATTTGATTTAATTGAACCGATGGAACAAAACTGCCGGTCTTCTGTTGTCAGGCGAAAAGCTTTCGTTAACCCGTCGATTTCAATCGGATCACCGAGCGCAGTGCCCGTTCCGTGGGCTTCCAAGTAACTGACCGTTCTCGGGTGAATGTCTGTCCGTTTCAACGTCTCTGCGATCAGATCAAACTGCGCTTTCGGATTCGGCACCATATAAGCGTTTGTCCTGCCTGCTGCGTTCAGCATGCTTCCTTTGATAACGCCGTAAATATGATCGCCGTCTTTCTCCGCTTGAGCAAGCGGCTTTAACACAATCGCCCCTACTCCTTCACCGTCAACAAAACCGTCCGCCCTGTCTCCGAAAGATTTGCATTTATCACCGGGAGACAGCATTGAAAAAGCGGACAGCCGCTCATAGTGAGCCGGATCAACGATAAGATTGACTCCGCCGGCAATCGCTGTTTCACTCATTCCGCTCCGCAGGCTTTCTGCAGCGAGATGGACAGCTGTTAAAGAAGAAGAACAGGCTGTATCCACAGCCATACTCGGCCCTTGAAAATTGAACAAAAACGATACTCTGTTTGCGATAGACCAGTCGCTGGGAACTGTCGGGTAATTGCTGTTCATCACACCGACAAAGACTCCGATTTTCCGGCTGTCACAAAGCGTGGCCGGGGTGTACCCCGCATCTTCAATGCTTGAATAAGCAGTCTGCAGAAACAACCTTTCCTGCGGGTCCATCCTTTCAGCTTCCGCGGGAGATATACGGAAAAACAGCGGATCAAATTTATCAATGTCATCGAGGAAACCGCCCCATTTTGAATAAATGGACCCCCATTTTCCGCGTTCCTCGTTATAAAACGTTTTCCAGTCCCAGCGATCTTTCGGCACTTCTGTAATAGAATGCCTGCCGGCTTTTACATTTTCCCACAGCTCATCAACGTGATCGGCGCCCGGATACCGGCCTGACAGACCGATGACAGCGATATCCTGGATATAGGGATCTCCGTTTGTCCTGCTTTCTTCCTCGTTTTGAGGAATTACATTCAGGTTATCTGTGTGATCAGACAGCTGCTCCTCACGCACACCCATCGCTTTCATAAATGCTCCCCGCTGAGAAAGAAGCAGGTAATCCGCGATTTCTTCTATCGTCTGATATTCAAAAAAGAGGGTGCTGGTCATTTTGTCAAACACGTTACGAAAAGCATTTGTGAGCCTGACGACCAGAATAGAATCCAAACCGTATGCGGTTAAGGAAACCGACGGATCCATTCTCCTGCTCGGAATCTTCAGCGTTTTTCCTATTAATTCCGTCAGATATGTGATGCCCCGTTCCCTTACGTTTGGAATCGGCGCGGCGCTTTCTGCGGGAGCCTGCATCCGTCCGGCGTTTTCGGAATGAGCCCGTCCATTCCCGAATTGCCGCTCGAGCGCTTCTTTACGGGAAGACAGAAAGTAATCAGCAAGCTCATCAATGGTTTGATATTCAAAAAACAAAGTGCTGCTGACAGAACCGAAGACGTCTTTTAACGCGTTGGTCAGTCTGACGACCAGTATGGAATCCAATCCGTATGCGGTTAAAGGTTCATGGGATAAAAGACGATGCGCCGGCACTTTAAGCGCTTCACCGATTACCTTCTTCATCAGTTCAACGCTTTTTTCTCTCAAGCTGAAATGCAATGTATCATCCGAAAGACCATCTGCGTCATAGGGACGGCGCTCCGGTTTTTCTTCTGACGCCTGCGGGAGGGCAAGCCTGACCGTTCCGTCACTTTCAGCCGCTATAATCTGCTGGCCTAAGTCGTGTGCGGCTTCAGCCGGAAACAGAGGATGGACGAACCCTTCAAGTGAAAGCGCTTCCGACCAGCCGGCCGGCTCAACCCCCGGACAGCCCGGAATCCGTAAATCATGATCCTCATACAGCCACCAGCCTTCAAGAAGGCCGAACGTCACATGGTTGAATACGGTGCGGCTGTTGATCTCATTTATAAACAGCTGGCCGTTTTTTTGCAGCATTGCTTTCGCATGGCGCAGCGCAGAGCGGATATTTTTTGTCGCATGAAGCACATTGGTCGCGATCACCGCGTCATACGTGCCGATGTCCGGCGCTTCTGTTGATACCGGCTGCTCAGCGTTGAATATTTTATAAGTGACATAAGGATATTCCGGACCGAATATGTCTTCTGCATGTAAAAGAAATGCTTTAGAAATATCCGTGAAACAATATTCGGCAATATGCGCTTCATACGGTTTCAATTTTCTCATGACCGCGGCGCTCGTCCCGCCCGTTCCGGCTCCGATTTCTAAAATGCGGATTTTCGCCTGCGGGTCTTTTTCCAGACGCTCCCGCAAAACTGCAATCAATGTGTCAGCAAGCTTGTCATTGAAAAAATCAGAAATGATATTATTGCGGTAAATACCTTCCACAAGACGGAAGGAGGAGTCAGGGAACATCACTTCCGTTGCCGGAAGCTTACCGG
The DNA here is from genome assembly GCF_053663335.1 of Bacillus sp. YH3-2-B2. Lineage (NCBI taxonomy): Bacteria > Bacillati > Bacillota > Bacilli > Caryophanales > Bacillaceae > Bacillus > Bacillus sp. YH3-2-B2. Next base: position 366,606 of record NZ_JBSJQE010000003.1, read on the forward strand.
TTAAAATGTCTGGAAGCACACGCAATGTCTCTTCTGCCAATCTGACATGCGCCCTCATGTCTTTCCGGCGCAGCCAAGTCTCTTTTTTCCGCTCCCATTCCTCCCACACCTCCCCTAGATCCGTTTTTTCCGGAGCAAGCGCTAATTCAGTCAGGAAGACAAAGCTCTCTTTCAGCCATCTGCTGTATTGTTCCGTTATGCCGGCAGCCGATTGAAATAACGGCAAAGTCTCATCAAGCCTTGCGCCCATCTCATAAAGGGTTGATACAAGTATTTTTTCAATGAGGGATTCCATCTCTCTCATGCAGCTCATGACATTTGATGCTTTTACCCGCTCAGCTTCATCATTCTGCGTGATGTTAACCGCTAATTGTCCGAGTGCGGAAGGAATCTTTTCCGGATAAACCGTTACTTGTTCTTTCAGATCATCTTTCATAAAAACCGGATCTGTCGTTTTGATCAGCGCCAGCTGGTCATAAGGTCCCGAAAGCAGGGTTTCCAGCGTTTTCATCGCTTCGGGCGCCTCAATAGAAGCGATTCCGTCCCGCTCCATCCGTTTCCGGTATTGTTCTGAAGCGACAACGCCGACACTTCCCCAAAAGCCCCAATTGACAACCTTTACGGCATACGGCGCTTTTTGTGAGATCCGCTTAGCAAAAGCGTCTTTAAACGTGCACCCGGCGGCATAATTGCTCTGTCCCGGCGCTTTTTGAAACGACATCATCGAAGAGAAAAACAGCAAGAAATCCAGCGGTTCCCCTTCAGCTACCCGGGCAATCTGCAAGCTGACATCAGTTTTTGCAGAAAGTGAAGCGCGGAACTGGTCCTCTTCCATATTGGCAAAACTCCGGTCTGATAACACGATGGCGGAATGAATGATTCCGCGCACCTTTCCATGTTCCTTCACAATGGTGTCATACGCCCGCTTGAGAGAATCATAATCCGCAGCATCCGCGCTGAAATATTGCGGTACGGGACCTAAAGCCGCAAGTCTTTTCAGCTTTCTTTCAATCTGTGTATCTTTTTTCCGTCTCCCGATCCAGACAATTTTCGCCTGATAGGTCTGAATCATATATTCAGTCCATACTTCTCCTATTCCGCCTGCTCCGCCGATAATCACATAAACCCCGCCGTGCCGGTATAATGAAGGCTCACCTGCATGAGGCTGGCAGACGGCCAATTGCTGGCGGTGCCACTGACCTGCACGAAAGACCCACGGATTTCCCTCGGGGTCCGCCGGTAAAGAGAAGATATCGGGAAGATGCCGGTCTCCCCTTTGAGATTCCAAATCAAGAAGCCGGATGCTCCAATTGCTGTATTCTTTTGCGAGCGCCCCCGCTAATCCGTGTATGCTTGCATGACTCGGATTGACCTCATCATGTTCATGAATCGGCTGTGCTTGAAACGTGCAGATTGTCAATGATAGTTGTTCCGTGTCAAAATTCAGAAGCAGAAGCGATTTTACCAGCCGGAAAAGCTGCATGACCCCGTGCTCCTGTCCGTCGGCCGTATCCGCATCATAAACGGATGGAATCGGATGATCCGGCGCCGCCCATATCATGTGTTGAAAAGAGCCTTGCGCTTTCAGTGTTTCAGCTATTTGTTCCGCGCTGTCCAAAGAAGTGATGTCCGGAAAACGGACATCGGAATACATCTCTTTCAAAGCCTGCTGAAAATCCGGCCCGCCCCCGATGACGATTATTTTTTCTTCACGCATGAAAGACATGCCGGTTTCCGGAATGGTGACGGTGTTCCAAACCGGTGTCATAAGCAATTCCGTTTCACGGCTTTTCTTCGGCATGACGCCGGCTTTTTGGTTAAACCCGGCGCTTTCCTGCACCTCTTTTATGATAAAATCTTTCACTGCCGCCAGCAGCACGCCGCGCTCATCACAAATATGCAGGTCAAATTGGTGAACGGAGGCCGCTTTTACCTCCGCATGCACAAATACGGTTTTCGCTAACGGTTTAAGCAGCTGTATTTCTCCGAAGGAAAACGGTACGATAAGCGCAGGCTCTTTTTGAAATTGCAGCACATGCGCCATTGCAGTTTGAACAGCGCCATCCATTAAGGACGGATGCAGGATGTACTGTTTAAAATCCGCTTCCAAGTGTGACGGGAGCGTTAATTTGGCCAGTGCTTTCCTTTCTGTATAAGAGAATTCGCGGATGACCTGAAAACTGTCTTTTTGCACGATTCCCGCCTCAGAGAACGAGTGATAGATGTCTTTCGGCTCCGTTCTCTGCGCAAATGGCGCCGGAAGCTGAAAGACCGGGGCCTCAAACGACGCTCCATTTTCTTTACAAATCACTTCTCCTTGCGAAAAGAGAGTGCCGTCCGCTCCTTTTTCCTTAATGACATAGCTTATACGCTCTTTTTCCGCTTCAAACTCTATCATGACGGATCTTGGGTCTGTCCCTGTCACAATCGGCTCCATATACCACACATTTTGAAGAGAGACGACCGGGCGTTCTCCCCACAATGCCGCGCCGTATGCCGCCATTTCAAGATGACAGACTCCGGGGAGCACATATTTTTCGTTCACTAAATGATCTTTAAAGAAATATTCATCCTTGGAAAATATCTTTTGAAACGTCCCTTTCCGGGCGGATGAAACATTCTCATCAAGCAGCGGATGCAGCGCTTCACGCCTTTTGATAGATTGGGGCTTTTTCGTATACCGCTTTTTTTGGTCGGTCAGCCAGGACGTTTCCTTTAAAAACGGATACGTAGGAAGCGGAACTTTCTGATACGGCGTCCCCGGCTTTTTGAAACCTTGAAGGCCTTTGACCCACAGCGCGGCAAATTTTTCAGGATCTGAAACGGATTGGCCTGAAACGTCCGGCCGTCCGGGTGACGCTTTTCCGAAGTAAATATGCCTGCCGCCGCTGTGACCGCTCACAAAGCCGTCCAATCGCTGTTTCAGCTCGGGAAGGGATGACGCAATGACAGCAAGCCGGAAGGAGAAAGGCTCTCTGCCTGACAATAGGGTGGCAGCGATATTTTCCAGGCTGTATCCGCCGGCAGAAGGCGAGTTTTCCAATCGGGCAAGAAAGGAGCTCAATTTCCCGGCATATTCTTTCAGCTGCTGTTCGGAATGTGCGCTTAGTACGACGGCATGCGGTTGTTGCTCAGTATTCCCGTCCGCTTGCCGTTTTGGCTGATAAGCACCTACGATCAGATGGGCATTAGAGCCTCCTGCGCCGAATGAACTGATTGCGGCGATTCTCGGTTTATCTCCTTCAGCCGGCCACGGCCGATTGTTTCGGACAACATAAAATGGCGAATCAGAAAAAGAAATCTTGCGGTTCAGTTCCTCGGCGTGCAGACTGGCGGGAAGCGTTTCATGTTTCATGCTTAAAAGCACTTTGATTAAACCGGCGATCCCTGCAGCCGCTTCCAAATGTCCGATATTGGATTTCACCGAGCCGATTCCGCAGTCATTTTTCTCATCGGTCTGTTTCTCAAATGCCATAGACAGACCGCGTATCTCAATCGGATCGCCGAGTGCCGTGCCGGTACCGTGAGCTTCAATGTAGCTGATATCCGCCGGACTTACCGCGGCTCTGTTTATAGCGGATAAAATCAGCTCCCGGTGCGCTTCCGGATTCGGCACCGTATACCCGGTCGTTTTGCCGCCGTGATTAGTGGCGGACCCCTTAATGACACCGTAGATGTGGTCGTTGTCCGCAATCGCTTTTTTCAATGGTTTTAACAAAACGGCTCCCGCGCCTTCACCGGGCACGTAACCGTCTCCGCCTTCACCGAAGCTGCGGCATTTTCCTTCAGAAGACAGAAAATGCGATTGGCTTAAAAACATGTATTTTTGCGGGTGTAAGCTGAGGTTGACGCCTCCGGCAAGCGCCATTTCACAGTCGCCCGACATAATGGCCTGACAAGCCTGATGGACGGCGACAAGCGATGAAGAACACGCCGTATCAACAGCGATGCTCGGCCCATGGAGATCAAGAAAATAAGAAACCCGGTTCGGAATGCCCCAATATAAGGAGCCGGGGCCTTTATACTGATCTTTGAGGAAACCTTCTTCGTGTGCAATTAATGAATATTCATTCCAGGTCACTCCGGCGAATACACCGATTTGATCCGTCGGCCTCGCCGCCGGGTTCCCGTAACCGGCATCCTCCATCGCTTCCCAGCAGCACGTGACATACAATTTTTGCTGAGGGTCCATTAAATCAGCTTCCCACGGGGAAACAGAAAAAAACAGCGGGTCAAATCGATCCGGACGATCAATAAAACCTCCCCATTTACTGTATGACGCGTATTCTGCCGTTTTCTCTTCCGAGTAATAAGAGCTGTCCCATCTGTCCTCAGGGATTTCGGAGACACAATCTTTATTTTCCATTAAATTGTCCCAAAAATCATGCTGGTTTTCCGCTTTCGGAAACATCCCGCTCATTCCGATAACCGCAATATCAGAACTCCTGTCCGTTCCCGGTTCAGGCACCTTTTCAGCCGCCTGTACAGGAAGCACTTCTTCTTCCTGCCGGCTTCCCGTATCAGGCTCCGTTTCTTTGAATTCAAGAACGCTTTCGGGATTTCGTTTCTGCGCACTTAAAAACTCACTCAATTTCTCAATGTTCGGATATTCAAACAGCAGCGTTTCAGAAAGGCCGGTAAATTCTTTATGCAATATGGTCATGATTTCTTCACTGATGAGAGACGTCACGCCAAGAGTAAAAAAAGCGGTTTTATCTTCTGCTTCGGTCACCTCGGCACCCAGCTTTTCCGCTATTACCGTTCTTAAAAATTCGTTAATACATTTCATGAGGATACCATCCCTTGTACAAAAGAATTTTTCTGTGCTTTAACAAGTTAATCCGCCGTCTATTGCCATTGTCTGTCCGGTCATAAAGGACGATTCAGGAGAAAGCAGAAAACGAACGAGTCCGGTCATATCGTCTGTTTCGCCTAAACGCCCCATCGGCGTCCTTCTGATAATCTGCGATTTTTGTTTTTCCGGCATATTTTTCGTCATATCGGTGTCCACAAAACCGGGCGCAAGTGAATTGACACGGATTCCTTTGGACCCGAGCTCCCTGGCCAGGCTTCGCGTCAAGCCGTCAAGAGCCGCTTTGGATGCGCTGTAGACTGAAGTGCCTTTAAATCCTCTTGAACCGATAATGGAGCTTATGTTAACGATTGATCCGGAATTTTGTTTCAGCATGACCCGGGAAACGTTTCGGGTCAGCTTGATGACTGAACCGATATTCAGATTGAGGATGCGGTCAATGTCTTCATCATTGGTCAGGGGCAGCAGCTGATCAAGGTTCAAACCGGCGTTATTGACCAAGCCGTCTATTCTGGAAAACTTGCGGTATACTTGAAGAACAAACTGTTTCATGGCGGCATCATCCGCCGCATCCGCCGCTTCCCAATAAAAGCGGTCACGGTACTTTTCACTCTCTCTCAATGTGTTAATAAAATCAGATTCACTGCGGCTGAAAGCGGCTACTTTGTAATTCTCATCCAAAAGCGCCTGTACAATCGCTTTTCCGAGCCCCCGGCTACCTCCGCTGACGACCGCTACTTTTCCGTTATTCATATTTGCCTCCTGTTTTACACGTTTCTTATTTTTTTAAATCGGTCATTAGACAGTTTCCGATCTGTAACAGAGATGATCTGCGGTATCTGATATGGCTGCAGCTTCTGTCTGCAATGAGCTACGGCCCGCTTTCTGAAAGATTTGATATCTTCCTCTTTTTCAAGCACGGCCTCTGCCGCGACAATCTCGCCCGTAATCGGATTTTTTCGGCCCGTTATGAGAACATCCCGGACATTCGGTATCTCCAGAAAGACGCTTTCCACCTCTGCCGGAAACACTTTCTCTCCTCCCACATTAATGATTTCACTCTTTCTTCCGAGAATTCTTATATATTCGCCGTCTGTTTCCACCTGGTCACCGGTGTCGTACCAGCCGTCTTCATCGAAAGGTGAGGGTGCGTTTAAATAGCCGAGCATCGCCGACTCAGAACGGACCCAAAGCGTGCCTCCGGTAATTTTGGTCTCTGTTCCGGCACCGCCTACTTTCATCCAAGTGGATTGGCTGTCTTTTGATTTCGTTGAGAATATACCCAGTTCAGTTAATCCGTATGTTTGTTTCAGCCGTACATCCGGAAACAGCCGGTGAATGCCGCGCAGCGTTGATTGGGGCATCGGTTCTGTGCCGTAAGTGATCAGCTGGAGTGAAGACAGGTTATAGCCGGCATCCGCCTTGGACATCAGCAGCATGTTTAAAAAGGTCGGGGTGGCGGGGAGCACTTGGACAGCATGTTTGTCGACCGCCTGATAAACGGACTCCGGCGTTCTGCTGTCTGATGTGACGATCGTCCCCCCGTTAAACAGAATCGCAAACAGCGTATTAATGCCGCCTATATGATCCAATTTCAGAAAAATGAGCGTACGCAGCGGTTTTCTCTTCGCCGTTTTGTATTTTTCAAGCAGCCGGCCGGCGCTTAACACGGATGCTTTGCTTTTGCCGGAGGTTCCCGATGTGAAAATAATAATGCCTGACTCCCCTCTCTCGCGCAGGTCATCAAGCAGAGGGTGAGAGGCGCTTTCAGAACCTTCACGAAGCGTCCAGCTGTCATTTTCATTTATTTCAATGATTTGATTCACTTTCGCGTCTTCAAACATATCGAGATGCTTCTCCCTTGATTCATTGCTGAGAGGGACAACGATATTTCGGTTTAACAAAAGCGCCATCAGCAAAAAAATGGCGTTCGGGGAATAATCCCCGATAAGCGCCACACATTCTCCTTTACGTATTCCGTTTTGTTCAAGTTCTTTCTGAAAAAAGCTGATTCGTGTCAGCAAATCATCATACGTAAAAGTCTGCCCTTTAAAAATGAGAAACTCACTGTCCTGCGTTTCCCGAAGCTTATCAGTCACCCAGCTGATATCTCCCCTGCTTTCTGTTTTCATGATTGAGCACTGTCCATATATTTTTGATAAATATCACAAATGCTGCCGACGGTTGTAATGCTGGAAATCGTTTCTCCTTGGGAAAAAGGATCTACTCCGGTTTCCATCTCCATCTGTGCGACTAATTGAGCGATATCCAGTGATGAGAAGCCCAGATCCTCTATGACTCTCACATCATCTCCCGCTTCGACGGCCCGATACGACTGCTGTTCTTGAATATCCTGAATAATTTGAGCGATGATCTGCTTCATTTCCTTGGTTTGTTCCATTTGCTTTCAGCTCCATTCTTCATTTTATAAACTTCTGATGACCCGTTTATAATCCGGAATATGATCTTGTGAAGAGGTCGGCACCGCCAGCAGCTTATCCACCTTGGAAATGGCCAGCAATGTATGATTCCTTTTCATATAGACTTCAATCTGATAGCTGATTTTCGCCACTGAGATCATACCGAGGGACTCACCGTGAAAGTCGGGATCGCATTCTTCAATGTGTCCCGTCATATAAATATCAAGCTCTTCATCTGCAAAACAATTTCCGTAATAATACGTCTCTCTTTCAAGCAAAAATAAATGCCGCGCGATTGAAACCGGAAAACCCGGCTTCGACCGGCGCGTCATCCATTCAAATTCCGCCGCATCCATTATCTTGCTGAATTTCGCAAACACCATGGCATGCCCCGGCGCAGCATCCTGATCAACAGGAACCCGATATGAAACGGGGTCCGCTGTTTTGAGGTTGCCCGGCTCCATACCGAAAGCGTCCGTTCTGATTTTCTTTGACCGCATCAGCGCGTAAGGCGGCTTGGCTAGCTTAGAAAGTTCCGCAATGCATTCAGCCTTCGGCGCTGAGACTTTGCGGGTCGAACCTTCTGTTTGCGTGACGTCGACGACAATTAAACTATTGGCTTTCATAGAAGGAAACCGTCCGCGGTCCCACTCGCTTTTATCAGAGCTGACCGCTCCTTTCGGCCCGAACAAATAATCAGATTCTAATATGGTTTCTCCAAACCGGGAGATATCGACTCCGACGGAAACCTCGTCCCATAATCGGTACTGATCAAGAGGCTTATCTGAAGGAACTTTGAGATGTGTCATAAAATAAGCCGGATACAAAATCAGCCCTTGGTGATCGGCCATCTGATCAGGCCGGAATCCCGTTCCGTCCGTTAAATGGTGACTGTGTGCGTTGCCGAATAACAGCAGCAGCGCGTACTCATTCAAATTCCCTAACCCGACATGGCTCATCGTTAATTCATGATTTTCAATCAGCATGGTAGTCCTCCGCAGAAAAAATGTAATGTCTGGTCATACTCAGCCTGTAATCGATACCAGCCTTTGCGCAAGAAGGCCGGCTGTTTCTTCCATGAGCTGTTTGCCGATCAAGTCGACATGCCTGTTTCTCCAATTTTCAAGCGGGGTTCCTTTCACCCATTGATTAAACGCCCCGAGTGCAGGGCCGCAATGAATTTGGTAATCTATTTTACTTTCGCTTTTTCCTTCCAGAGCGAGTCTCGTCGTATGGGAAAAATACCATTTAAATACCATCGCCATTTTGTGTTTCGGATTCTGTTCGGCTTTGGCGATCTGTTCAGGAGATTTATCACGTTTCAACTGCTCATACACTTCCTCAAAACTGCGCTGGAAATACTTATCTTCAATTAATGTTTTCGTTTTTTCATCTATTTCATCTAAAGAATTGTATTGTCTGTACAAGTCAAAGAGTTTATTGGCTCTTGCCGGGAAAAACAGGCCTTTTTTCAGCACCTGCACCCTTGCACCCGCTTCAAACATATCTCCCGCGGGAGCGTATGACGTATCCTGCACGTTCGCTTCCTGAAGCAGATCTTTCACTGAATCACTTGTCCCGGCTTCGACCGTGCATTGATTAATAGAACCGGTTCCGATAAATTCGGCGCCGAGCAGAAACGCGGCAGCAGCCGCTTCCGGAGTGCCGATGCCGCCCGCTGCGCCGATTCTTACTTTTTTCGCATACCCGTGCTTCTCCATCATGCGGTCTCTGAGTCTGATCATGGCAGGCATTAATGTATACGGAATCCCTTGGTCGGTATGCCCTCCTGAATCCGCTTCAACGCAAATGTCATCAGCCATCGGAATTTCTTTTGCAAGCGCCGCTTCCCCGGCTGTCAGCCGATTGTCAGACACAAGTCTTTCCAGCACATGAGCCGGAGCCGGATTCAGAAAGGCCTCAGCGACTTCAGGCCGGGATACTTTCGCGATGATTCTGTTTTGAACTGACACCGACCCGTCATGATTCCTGCTTAATCCCTTTGCCCTGTATATCACGAGAGCCGGGGTTATGCCCATAAATGCCGATGCTTCAATAAGATGAATGCCGTTTTTCAAATATAAATCTATCATTCTGACTTCCTTGTCAGGTGACATCATATGATGAAGAAGATTCATTCCGAATGTTTCCCCTTGCCGCAGTGCAGACCGGATGGTTCCGATGGCCTGTCCGATCCGTTCGATACTCAATCCGCCCGTTCCGAAAAAGCCCAGCATTCCCGCTTTTGCCGCTTTAATGACCATCTGTTCCGAAGCAATTCCTCTGTACATGGAGCCCGTCATGTAAGCATATTGGATGTTATAATCTTTTTTAAAATCTTCGTTCCCTAATCTCATTCCCGCCGTTTTTTGTGAATCAGCTGCCGATGCTTTAACATCAGCAGTATCAGACTCTTCTTTCGGCATTGGTAATGGGACGGCATCTTTTTTAATCTGCCGCGTCAGTTTTGTCAGCACTTCCCCGGGCCCGACTTCTGCAATTTCATTATTTTCAAGCCCCATCAGACGGCGTATCGTGTCCGTCCACTTTACCTGATTGGTCATTTGCAAAGTCAGATTTGTTTTGATTTCATCATTCTTATAAGGTGCGGCATGAAGATTTGAAATCACCGGAAAACGAAGAGGCATAAACGCCGTTTCTTCTAAATAATCCGCGAACTCTTTTTCAGCATCTTTCATATAGCGGGAATGGAAGGCGCCGCTCACATTTAAAGGAAGATACATTCTCACGCCGGCTTTTTCAAAGACGGGGCCCGCTTTTTCAATGTCTTGTTTCGTTCCGGCGATCACAATTTGCGTAGGTGAATTGTGGTTAGCGATATCAATGCCGGTCAGATGATAATCGGATAGAACCTCTTTTACTTGTTCAGCCGTAAACCCCAAAACCGCCGCCATGCCTCCGGGAGCTGCCTTGCTCATGAGCTCCCCTCTTTTTTTCACAAGCTGCAAACCGGTCTTAAAATCAAAGCAGCCGGCCGCAAATAACGCATTATATTCTCCTAAACTGTGCCCTGCGGCGTAATCGGGCTCTCTGCCGGACTCTTTAATCTTCTTTAAATAACTGAGTGCACTTACCGTATATAACGCCGGCTGGGTAAATTGCGTTTTCCCCAGCTGATGATTCGGATCCTCCAGACACAATTCTTCTATAGAGTAGCCTAATATGTCATCAGCCTGACGTGTCAGATCTTGAAATTCATCAAACAGCCCGGCTCCCATTCCTTTAAATTGAGAACCCTGCCCCGGGAACACAAACGTAAGCATCTTATCCTCATCCTTTCCGCATTGTCAATTTGAATATCACATGTGGTTCTCAATGCAAAAACGTCTCGCTCATTTCATATATTGACTGGTGTAAACACCGCCATAAAAATAAAAACACAAACGCGTTTGCGATTCAGCACAGGTTTAAAAATCGCAAACGCATTGTGTTTTCCTTTTCTAACATAATTTATATAAAGACATCTTGCTTGTTTACAGAATGTTTCGCATGACAAGCTGCAGTGCCAATATGCCCGAAAACAGCCATGACGGCACACTTCTCCCTTATCATGTATATGTAGATATATACACTGCAATCATTTTTATAATCCCTATTTCCTCTTCAACGTGCCGAAACAGCGATTGAAATTTAATAGGTGCTTTACTTTAATTTAATAAATTTAACAAATAGTTGCTATTTAAAGAGAATAATATCAATTTATAGATAATAATGTCAAGGCTTTATTTCGTTATTTTCTGACATTTATTCCACAGTTTTATGTTCGGTGGACAGTCGGCATAATTGTTTCGGGATAAATGTCAGATAATTCCCTGAACCCTTTTCATGTCAAAGAAAATTCATCACCTCTCTGTCAATTGGGTCTATACTTATTTTTCATTTTCATATATTATGTAAAAAAAAGACGAATTAGAAAATTTTTTAATCACTTTAAATACTATCCATTAAATACTTTCTTTGTATAATAATTTCTTATTATTCTAAGGAGGATCCAGTCATGAAATGGTACGCACTTTTTGTAGAGTCGGGAAAAGAAGAAGCAGTTCAAAAATTTCTGCGTCTGCAGTTTGATGAGCAGGCTCTCTACTCAATCATACCCAAGAAAAAAGTCACAGAACGAAAAGCCGGAATCAAATACGAGGCACTCAAAAAGATGTTTCCGGGATATGTTCTGTTTAAAACAAAGATGACAGAGCGGACATTTCATAAAATCAAAGAACTCCCCATTTCATGCAGAATCGTGAATAACGGCGCATATTATTCCAAAGAGCGTAAAACCTATTTCACGACAATTAAGGATGAAGAAATCCTCCCTATTATCAGGCTGATCGGAGAAGGAGACACTGTAGATTATTCAAAAGTCTATATTGAAAATTCAAAAGTAACCGTTGCCTCAGGGCCTCTTAAAGGAATGGAAGGCATTATTAAAAAGATCGATAAAAGAAAAAGACGCGCCAAAATCTGCCTGTCTTTTATGGGACTGGACAAAATGGTCAACGTCGGAATTGAAGTGCTCTCCAAACCCTAGCATTTCAAAAAAAGCATCAACAGCATGTGCCGTTGATGCCCTTTTTATATAAACAGACGAAAGCCCGACATCAAAATAACCCCGCTCACCACCGTCACGGTCAAATTTTTGTTTTCAAGGCATAGTTGACCTGAAGCCGGGCTGCGCCTATGAGACAAAATCACATTTAGGGGAATCCATTTTAATCAAGAGCGGTGAATTGACGGTTGAGCTTCATGACGAAAACCATGTGCTGACTTCGGGCGGTGCCGCACAATTATTTTCATTCCTCGGATGAACCGGTGACATATTTTATGCTGGTCTATTATCCTGAACCGGCTTAAACGCATATCAGGCTTCTTCAGACAGAAGCCTGATGGACCGCAACCCATTCTTGTATGCATTGAATCAGTTTCTGGACAGAAGGTGTCTGCGTCTCCTTTGCATGAGCTGTCAAAATGCCGAGCTGCCTGGAGACATACCGGTCGAACCGTTTGATGAGCACATCACAATCATTCACCAAAAGCTGCGGCAGGATGCTGATCCCCAGATTGTTCCGCACCATTGCAATTATCGCTTCATCCCCTCTGATTTGATAAGCGACCCGCGGTGTGATCTTTTCTTCCTTCAGCACTTTCAGCACATCAAAATGTGTCTCCGGATAAGGCACGATACATTTGACGGATTCCATGACATGTAACGGAACCGTTTCACATTGCGCCAATTCATGCTGCGGGCTCATCACCGCTACAATCGGGTCCTCGGCCAACGGGTAAAAATGCCACTTCTCGCTGTGGGATGTCCCGATCGCCGCATCAATCCGGTCATCTTTCAGCCATTGTTCCAGCTCAGTAGAATTTCCTTCAAACAAATGCACCTTAATAGAAGGATACAGCTCATTAAATTCCCTCAAGATTTTCGGCAGCCATTTTACCGCCACGCTCGTAACAGTGCCGAGCCGGACTTCCCCTCTTTCTAACCCATTAATATTATCAACGGTTTGAGACAGTTTTTCATAGTTTTTTTGAATTTCCTTCATAATATGTAACACTTTCAAGCCATTTGCGGTGGGCCTCACTCCATGCCGCTGTCTGATCAAAAGCGGAAAACCGTACTCTTCCTCTAATTTACTGATCATTTGGCTGATGTTCGGCTGTGTGTAATTCAATATGGCAGCGGCCTGGGTCAGGCTGCCGCTTTCTACCGTTTTAATAAAGGCTAAATGCTTCTTTAAATCCAACCGGCTTCATCTCCCAGATATCATTACTTATTATCCAATGCATTAGTTATATTTAGTTTACTTATACATCAATCAAAAATAAAATGGCAATGTCTCCATCATTATACTTAATAACAAACAGAAGGTGAGCGTTTCAGCATGAGTTTTCTCATTCAATTTTTTATCGGCGGCACCGTTATGGTGGCCGCCGCGTATTTAAGCAAGTCGAAATACTTATTTTTATCAGGCGTTATCACATTGCTGCCGATCATGACGTTACTGAATATTCACTTGCAGCTGAAAAATATGAGCCCCGACGATTTCAGAGCCGCTCAAAAAAACGGAATATTCGGTGCCTTCGGCGCAGTGATCTTCATCAGCAGTATTTTCATCCTGACAAACTGGTTCAAAGGAGGCCACGCAGTCATCGGTGCGTTTCTCATCTATATTTGCTATATGATCGGCTGTAAATGCCTGTTATGAAGATACAGCACCGCTGTGTATAAAAAAATGCCCGTCCAGAACAATAAGAACGATCTGTTCAGTTGTGAGCAGTTTATATGACTGAATGATCATGAGTTGTTATAATCAATGTCTAAAAACATTCCGGGAGGCGAAATAAATGGCGAGAAAATTATTCACACCATGGACCGTTAAAGATGTAACGATCAAAAACCGTATTGTTATGGCACCGATGTGCATGTATTCCTCACATGAGAAGGACGGAAAACTGCAGCCTTTTCATATGGCGCACTACATATCGCGTGCAATCGGACAGGTCGGCCTGATTATCGTGGAAGCGACAGCCGTTAATCCTCAGGGGCGCATTTCCGATCAGGATTTGGGCATTTGGAGCGATGATCATATCGAAGGTTTTGCCAAACTGACGGAACAAGTGAAAGCGCAAGGATCTAAAATCGGCATTCAGCTTGCGCACGCCGGACGTAAAGCTGAGCTTGAGGGAGACATTTACGCTCCGTCAGCCATTCCGTTCGATGAGCAATCCAAAACACCGGCTGAAATGACGACAGAACAAATTAAAGAAACCATTCAGGAATTCAAACAGGCAGCGGCGCGCGCGAAAGAAGCCGGCTTTGACATTATTGAACTTCATGCCGCACACGGCTACTTAATGCACGAATTTTTGTCCCCTCTGTCCAATCACCGTACAGACGAATACGGAGGCTCACATGAAAATCGCTACCGCTTCTTAGGCGAGACTATTGAAGCCGTCAAGGAAGTCTGGGACGGCCCGTTATTTGTCCGTATTTCTGCATCGGATTATACAGACAAAGGGCTGGACATTGCGGATCATATCGGTTTTGCGAAGTGGATGAAAGAACAGGGAGTCGACCTCATTGATTGCAGCTCAGGCGCACTCGTTCAAGCTGATATTAACGTCTTCCCCGGCTACCAAGTGAGCTTCGCGGAGAAAATCCGTGAACAGGCCGAAATTGCAACAGGCGCCGTCGGTTTGATAACGACGGGAACAATGGCGGAAGAAATTCTGCAAAACAACCGCGCTGACCTTATTTTTGTCGCGAGAGAACTTCTGCGCGATCCGCACTTTGCAAGGAGTGCAGCGAAGCAGCTGAATACTGAAATACCGTCACCGGTCCAATACGACAGAGCATGGTGATGAAGTGACAGCCGGAGTTTTTCGATCCGGCTGTCTCTTTTTTTATTTTTCGAGAAACGATTGCCGAAGCTTCTCCGTCTTCCCTATAGAACCAATTAGAGGAGATGACTCCAATGAAAGCAGCATGGATGGAAAGGACATATCTGATTGACGGGTGTCCGTTTTATACGAAACACCGTAAAGGCGCCGGCGAAGTGACGATCGTCTTTGAAGCCGGCTACGGCACTTCTTCTGAAACATGGACATCATTACTCGCTGACATAGATGAAGAATTTGGGGTTTTCACATATGACAGAGCCGGAATCGGCAAAAGCGGACGAAGCCGAAACAAGAGAACGGCGGACCATATGGTACAGGAATTAAACGCTCTTCTTCTGAAGGCCGGCGTCAAGCCTCCTTACCTTGTCGTCTCGCATTCATACGGCACGATTATCAGCAGACTTTGGGCGAGCCGGAACCGCCGGGATATTCTCGGGATGGTGCTGCTTGATCCGGTTTCTGAGGATCAGGAGACGAAAGTGCTTCCGCTTCTTCCTGAAGAAATGAAGGCCGCCTATTTGAAACAGTTCAAATTGGAAGGATCACACGCGGAATTTTTAACGAGCCTTAGGCAGATCCAGCATCAGCAGATTCACTTCGGCGATATGCCGCTGTTGATTTTATCATCGGGAGAGCGGGATGAGCGCTTAAAGCACGCTCATGAACAATGGGTGAAACTGCACAGAAGCATGCTTGATGTCTCTTATCAAAGCGGATGGATTCAGGCCAAAAACAGTTCTCATGCCATTCACCACGATGAACCGCACATCGTCCACCTTGCCATTTATGATGTTTGGTGCGCGGTGCGCCAGCAAATGAATGCTCCTGCCTATCAGGCGGTAAACTGATAAAACAAAAGCCATTGTGCAACGGCACAATGGCTTTTGTTATCGTGATCTATTTTGTCTCACGATGCAAAGTATACTTTTTCAACCGGGGTGAATACTTTTTCATTTCTAACCGGTCCGGATTCGTCCGTTTGTTCTTCGTCGTGATATAATTTCTGTCCCCTGTCTCTGTACAGGCCAATGTAACATTCACACGCATCATTTTCACCCCTTATATAAATCGTAATTATTACGTTTTATTATATCTCATCAGAAAAAAATGTCAAGCGTCTATTTTTTAAGACCGCTCCACAGTGACCTCCATGAAGTCAAATGCGATCTTACTGTTCTCAAATACCGCTTTCGCCTCATGTTCGAGACGCTCTATCGGCGATTCACCCTGATACCTTGCGCTGATATGAGTTAAGATCAGCTGTTTGGCGCCTGCTTTTTTTGCCGTTTGCGCAGCCTGTTCTGTCGTCGCGTGATAATAATTATGTGCGAGCTTTGCATCTTCCTTGGCAAACGTCGCTTCATGAACAAGCACATCCGCATTGCGCGCAAGCTCCGTTACCCGCTCTGATGCCCTCGTATCCCCGGAAAAAGCGACGATTCTCCCTTTTTTCGGGGATTCCAGAAAATCCCGCCCGTTAATGATTCTGCCATCGTCAAGTGTGACCGTTTCGCCTTTTTTAAGTTTCTGATAGACGGGTCCGGGCGGGATATTCATTTCATTCAATCTGCCGGCCTGCAATGCGCCGGGAATATCCTTTTCCTGAACCCGGTAGCCGAACGCTTCCACACCGTGAATGACGGATGCTGCGGTAACAATGAAGTGCTCATCTTCAAAAACCGTCCCCTCTTCGATTTCATGTACGGTAAGAGGATACGTCAGATGAGTCGCCGTCACGTTCAGGCTTGCTTCGATAAAGGCTTTAATGCCTTTTGGCCCGTAAATCGTCAGCTCTTCTTCACCGCCCTGAAATGAACGGCTCCCCAACAGACCCGGAAGACCGTAAACATGGTCGCCGTGAAGGTGGGTGATGAAAATCTTTTCTATTTTCCTCGGTTTGATTGTTGTATGTAATATCTGATGCTGAGTGGCTTCTCCGCAATCAAACAGCCATACGGAACGCCTTTCTTCAAGAAGCTTCAGCGCGACGGACGTTACGTTTCTCGTCTTTGCCGGCATGCCGGCCCCCGTCCCTAAAAATAATAATTCCACAATGCTTCCTCCTAGATCTTTGTACTACTAAGGATACAGGATCAGACTGAAAATGTGAATTCACCCGGGCCTTCTCCGGCCTGATTAATTTTTTTCCGCAAACCGCAAAAAACAGGCTGAAATGTTTGCTTTCAACGAATTTTAGATTTAAAATGAAGGAAATATGCGGGGTTTTAAACCATGCTTCAGATAAAGTGAGGTACTCTAAGTGAAAACAAACGACAAACCAAAAGCAGTAATTGTAATATTTGGTGCCACAGGGGATTTGGCAAAACGAAAACTTTACCCATCCATTCACCGTTTATATAAAAATGGTCAAATTGGTGAAGAGTTTGCAGTTGTAGGTGTTGGAAGAAGACCTTGGTCAAACGAGGACCTCCGGGAAACGGTTAAAACGTCTGTTTCTTCTGCCGGGCAAAAAGACATAGACGATTTCACATCTCATTTTTATTACCATCCGTTTGATGTAACGAATCCGGGTTCCTATCAGGAGCTGAATGTCCTGCTGGATCAGCTTGAACATACATATGAAATCCCGAACAACAGAATGTTTTACTTGGCGATGGCTCCTGAGTTTTTCGGCACGATCGCAAAATCACTTAAAAACGAAGGTGTCACAGCGACAAATGGCTGGTCCCGTCTCGTCATTGAAAAACCGTTCGGCCATGATCTGCCGAGTGCGAAAGAGCTTAACAAAGAAATACGCGAAGCTTTCACGGAAGATCAAATTTACCGGATCGACCATTACTTAGGCAAACAAATGGTTCAAAATATCGAAGTCATCCGGTTTGCGAATGCGCTGTTTGAGCCGCTGTGGAATAACCGCTACATCTCAAACATCCAGATTACGTCAAGTGAAGATCTCGGCGTTGAAGACCGTGCGAGATATTATGAAAAATCAGGCGCACTCCGTGATATGGTTCAAAACCATATTTTACAAATGGTCGCTCTCTTGGCGATGGAACCGCCGATTAAACTGAACACGGAAGAAATCCGCAGCGAAAAAGTGAAGGTGCTGAGAGCTCTCCGCCCTGTCGCTCCAAACGAAGTGAGTGACTTCTTCGTCCGCGGACAATACCAAGCGGGAAAGATTGACGGAAACGCTGTACCGAGCTATACAGATGAACAAAATGTAGCACCGGATTCCAATACGGAAACATTCGTGTCCGGAAAGCTGTTAATCGATAACTTCCGCTGGGCCGGCGTTCCGTTTTATATCCGCACAGGGAAACGGATGAAAGAAAAATCAACGAAAATCGTCGTTCAATTTAAAGACATTCCGATGAACCTTTATTACGGCAATGAAACGAATGTAAATCCGAACCTGCTTGTCATCCATATTCAGCCGGATGAAGGCATCACACTATATCTGAACGCTAAAAAATTAGGCGGAGCCGCTCATGCTCAGCCGATTAAGCTGGATTACTGCAGCAACTGCAGTGATGAAATGAACACACCGGAAGCCTATGAAAAATTAATCCATGACTGTCTGCTCGGTGATGCGACAAACTTTGCCCATTGGGACGAAGTGGCGCTTTCCTGGAATTTCGTCGATGCGATTTCCGAAACGTGGGCAGCCGACAAAACCCTTTCTCCGAATTATGAAGCCGGGTCAATGGGACCGAAAGCTTCGGACGATCTTCTTGAAAAAGACGGCCTCCACTGGTGGAATATATAAGAAAAAATTAAAAAACCGCGGCGCCGTTCATGACGGCCCGCGGTTTTTAATATCAGGAAAAGCCCCCGCAATCAATGCGGGGGCTTCTTCATTACTTCATCCATTCAGTATGGAAAATGCCTTCTTTATCTGTGCGTTCATACGTATGCGCGCCGAAGTAATCACGCTGCGCTTGAATCAAGTTTGCAGGAAGCACTGCCGTACGGTAGCTGTCGTAATACGCAAGTGCGCTTGAGAACGAAGGTACCGGCACGCCTTGGGCTACGGCAAGTGAAATCACTTGGCGAAGGGCGCCTTGGTAGCTTTCTGCAATGTTTTTGAAGTAGCTGTCTAACAGCAGGTTGTCAAGCTCCGGTTCACGGTCATATGCGTCTTTGATCTTTTGCAGGAACGCCGCGCGGATGATACAGCCGCCGCGGAAGATCATCGCGATTTCACCGTATTTCAGATCCCAGTTATATTCTTCAGACGCGGCTTTCATTTGGGCGAAGCCTTGTGCGTAAGAACAGATTTTACTCATGAAGAGCGCTTTTCTGACCGCTTCAATCAGCTCTTCTTTATTTTCAGTGACCGGCTTAACGTCTGGTCCGGACAGAAGGCCGCTTGCTTTCACACGCTCTTCTTTCATTGCGGAAATGAAACGCGCAAAAACAGATTCAGTGATAATCGGAAGCGGCACGCCTAAGTCAAGAGCGCTTTGGCTTGTCCATTTACCCGTTCCTTTTTGGCCAGCTTTATCAAGGATGACGTCAACAAGCGGTTTGCCCGTTTCTTCATCTTTTTTAGTGAAAATATCAGCCGTGATTTCGATCAGATAGCTGTCAAGCTCTCCTTTGTTCCACTCAGCGAATACTTCGTGAAGCTCTTCGGCAGACAATCCGAGCACCTGTTTCAGAATGAAATATGACTCAGAGATCAGCTGCATGTCACCGTATTCGATACCGTTGTGCACCATTTTTACATAGTGCCCCGCTCCGTCCGGGCCGATGTATGTCGTACAAGCTTCTCCGTCCACTTTAGCAGAAATAGCTTCTAAAATCGGTTTTACGAGTTCGTGCGCTTCCTTTTGGCCGCCCGGCATAATAGAAGGCCCTTTCAGCGCTCCCTCTTCACCGCCTGATACACCCGTTCCGATAAAGTGAATGCCGCTTTCGGCAAGCTCTTTGTTCCGGCGCTGTGTATCTTTATAGTATGTATTTCCGCCGTCAATCAAAATATCGTCTTTTTCCAGATGAGGAAGAAGAGATTGAATCGTCGCATCCGTTGCAGTTCCCGCTTTAACCATTAATAAAATTTTACGGGGTGTTTCAAGAGACTGGACAAACTCCTCAATGCTGTATGTGCCGACAACATTTTTGCCTTTTGCCTCTTCTAAAAACTCTTCCGTTTTGCTGCTTGATCTGTTGTATACAGACACAGAAAATCCCCGGCTTTCGATGTTAAGAGCCAGATTTTTACCCATTACCGCAAGACCGATAACTCCGATTTGTTGTTTTGACATATTCTAACGTCCCTTCTTCAAACGTTTAACCATTTTAAAATTTAAATTAAAATAAAATGATATTTATACTAAAGAAATTATCATACATAACCCCTTTTTTCAAGTTATTCACCTTTTCTTTTCATCCTGAAAAAAGTCTCTGTTAAAGCTCGTTCCCCTTGTTTTGCTTTCTTCTTTTTTTATAACGGCGCCTTTTCTGATCAGGTTTTGGCCGTACTTTTCATTCAGCTCGTTCATCATCTGAAAAATCGGCTCATCCTTTGCGTCCTCCTTGAATGAAAACAGATCAAGCTGTTTATACGCCTGCTGTTTTTCAACCAGTTCCGTCCCGGTGATGCCGAGAAGCCTTACCGGATTTTGGTTCCAGTGCTTGTCAAACAGTTCCATCGCCGCTTCCATGATGTCTTTTTTCTGATCAGCCGGATTGCTGAGGGTCATGCTTCTTGTGACCGTTTTCCAATCCGCATACCGAATCATGATGAACAGCCGGCAGGCCATGACCTCCTTACGCTGGAGCCGTTCGCTCACAGACAGCGCGAGCCGGTCAAACACGCCCGTTAATTCATCCCAGTCAGCCGAATCATGCGACAGGGTGGATGAGTTGCCGACGCTTTTAAATTCATAAATCCGCTCGGGATTGACTTCTGCAGGATGGATGCCGTTCGCTTTATCCTTCAGCCTCGGGCCGTTTATGCCGAGAAGCGTTTTCAGCGCATGTTCATCTCCTTTTGCCAAATCACCGATCGTTTTGATGCCGAGCGTTTTTATTTTTTCCGCAGTTTTCGTTCCTATACCGTGCATCTCTTCTATCGGAAGAGGCCATAAGACGTCCGGCAGCTCTCTTTTTCTTAAAATGGTGATGCCGAGCGGTTTTTTCATGTCAGACGCCATTTTAGCGAGAAATTTATTCGGGGCGATGCCGATGCTTGACGGAAGCAAAAGCTCTTTTTGCAATCTCGCCTGAATGTCTGCGGCTGTCTCATACGCCCTGTGTCTGTGCGGTGTGTCCGTAATATCCATGTATCCTTCATCAATAGAAACAGGCTCGACTAAATCCGTATACTCTCTCAGAATGCTGAACATTTCTTTTGACGAACTCCGGTAGCGGTCAAAATTCGGAGGCACGACGATGAGTTCCGGACAGAGGCGTTTTGCCCGCCACACCGGCATGGTGGTCTTTACGCCCCGCGCTCTCGCTTCGTAGCTGCAGGTGACGATGATTCCTTTCCGTTCCTTCACGTTTCCGGCAACGGCGATGGGTTTTCCTCTTAAAGACGGATCATACGCCATTTCTACAGAGGCATAAAAACTGTTCATATCGATATGAAATATAATTCTCCCTTTTCCGGCCACTCCCGGCGCCTCCTTTCCTTACATAGACAACCTTATATATATGTAGTAAAATAAGAGCTGAATGGATGTGATAAAATGATTCTTGAGTCAATGAATGACTTTTTATTTTTAGTCGATTTTTTCACAATTATTCTTCCCGCTCTGACCGCGATCGGCATCGCTTTTCTTTTGCGTGAGCGCCGCGCAGGCGAGCATTGGAGAACGAAACGAATAGATGAACATCAAGCAGTCGTTCAGCTGAACCGAACAGACTTTCTTATTATTATATATCATCGCATTACAACTTGGATACGTAAAGTCATCCGCATGAATTCACCGGCGAATGATGATGAAGATGTCAGCTTCCTCCTTTTATAACGGCAAGTGAAGATAAAAAGGAGGAGACATAATTGTCTAAAACATATCAAAAATGGATTGCATTCGGATTGTTTTTTATCGTACTGTGCACAGGCCGCTCGGCTTTTGCCGCGACATCTCAGACTCAGACGGGAGGCCTCGGGAATATCGGTTTTTTCCACGATTACCTGATCGAGCCGTTTTCGGCACTTTTAAAAGGGGTGGCGGGCCTGTTCCACGGTGAGTACGGACTGTCGATTATTCTGGTGACGATTATCGTCCGGATCGTTGTATTGCCTTTGTTTGTGAACCAATTTAAGAAACAGCGGGTGTTCCAGGAAAAAATGGCTGTGATCAAACCGCAGGTCGACAGCATCCAGGCTAAAATAAAACAAACGAAAGATGCGGAAAAACAAAAAGAACTGCAAATGGAAATGATGAAGCTTTACCGTGAGCACAATCTGAATCCGATGGCAATGGGATGTCTTCCGATGCTGGTGCAATTCCCGATTTTGATCGGTTTTTATTACGCCATCCGCTCAACGCCGGAAATTGCTTCACACTCATTTCTGTGGTTCAGCTTAGGGCATTCTGATATTCTTGTATCACTGTGCGCGGGGGCCATGTATTTCTTACAGGCTTATATTTCCCAAAAATTAAACCAGAAATATTCACCGGCTGCTCAAAATCCGGCCGCGATGCAGTCAGCAAAAATCATGGTCTTTATTTTCCCTGTCATGATGACCGTTTTTTCGCTTAACGTACCGGCTGCGCTGCCGCTTTACTGGTTTACAAGCGGACTGTTTTTGACAGTGCAGAACGTACTTTTACAGCAGACGCATCATAAAAAGAAACAGGCTGCGGCTCAGGCGGAGCCCGCCAAATCATAATACTGAAACCCTGCCGGAACCTATCCGGCAGGGTTTTTTCTTGTATCTGCGAAGCTTTACGCCAATTATCATGAAGAATGAAAAAAGCACCCAATCAACTGGGTGCTTCGTTTTTAGTTGGCCGCTGTTTCGATAATGGCAACGACCATTTCCGCCGTTTTGACGAGCTCTTCAATCGGCATTTTTTCATTTTTCGTATGGATTTGTTCATAGCCTACTGACAGGTTGACTGTCGGAATGCCGTGGCCGGCAATGACGTTTGCATCACTTCCGCCGCCGCTTGTCTGAAGTTCGCTCGGACGGCCGATTTTTGCCGCTGCTTTTTTCGCGACTTCCACAACCTGATCGCCGTCCTGATATTTGAAACCCGGATACATGACCGCGATGTCCACTTCCGCGCGGCCTCCCATCTCAGCTGCAGCAGATTCGAAAGCTTCTTTCATTTTCTGCACTTGCGCTTCCATTTTTTCAGGCACTAATGAACGCGCTTCAGCCAGAATATCAACCTGGTCGCAGACGATATTGGTTTGCGTGCCGCCTTCGAAACGGCCGATATTAGCCGTTGTTTCTTTATCAATACGGCCGAGCGGCATTTTAGAGATTGCTTTTGATGCGATGGTAATCGCGGAGATGCCTTTTTCCGGTTCCACTCCCGCATGAGCCGTTTTCCCGAAAATGGTTGCTCTCACTTTCGCTTGTGTCGGCGCGGCTACAATAATGTTGCCGACTTTTCCGTCTGAATCAAGCGCAAAACCGTATTTCGCGGTAATGTCTGAACGATCCATTGCTTTTGCCCCGACTAATCCCGATTCTTCTCCGGCCGTGATAATGAATTCAATGGTGCCGTGCTCGATGTTTTGTTCTTTCAGCACTTTAATGGCTTCAAACATTGCGGCAAGACCCGTCTTATCATCGGCGCCGAGAATCGTCGTGCCGTCGGATTTTACATAGCCGTCTTCCACAATCGGCTTAACGCCTTTGCCCGGAACAACCGTGTCCATGTGCGAAGTGAAATAAATCGTATCCGCATCTTTTGTGCCCTTTAACGTACAGATTAAGTTGCCGGCTCCATGCCCGGTCACTTCTTTTGTATCATCTTCTTTTACGCTCAATCCTAAATCAGTGAATTTTTGTTTGAGCACCTTGCTGATTTCCGCTTCATGTTTTGTCTCTGAATCAATTTGAACGAGTTCAAGAAATTCTTCAAGCAGACGTTTTTCGTTTACCATTTTCAGTTCCCTCCGTTTAAAGCGGTATATTACCGTGCTTTTTTTTCGGTCTTTCCTCTTCCTTATGCGCAAGCATGTCAAATGCCTGAATCAATTTTTTCCTCGAGTCTTCCGGCCGGATGATATCATCCACCATTCCGCAGGCAGCCGCTTTATACGGACCGGCGTTTTCCTTTTCGTATATGGCTTTTTTTTCGCGCTTCGTCTTCTCCGGGTCGCCAGAAGCCTGTATGTCTCTGCTGTATAAAATCGACGCCGCGCCTTCCGCTCCCATCACGGCGATTTCCGCATTGGGCCAGGCGAATACAAGATCTGCCCCGAGCCCTTTCGAATTCATGGCGACATAGGCGCCTCCGTAAGCTTTTCTGATGATGAGCGTCACTTTCGGCACCGCCGCTTCGGCAAAAGCATACAGCAATTTTGCTCCGTGACGGATGATTCCCGCATGTTCCTGCTGAAGGCCCGGAAGAAATCCCGGAACATCAGCGATCGTCAATAGCGGAATATGAAACGCGTCGCAAAAACGGATGAATCTCGACGCTTTGTCAGCGGCATCAATCGTGAGGCTCCCCGCCAAGTGTTTCGGCTGGTTTGCGACAACACC
Organism: Bacillus sp. YH3-2-B2; assembly: GCF_053663335.1. Lineage (NCBI taxonomy): Bacteria > Bacillati > Bacillota > Bacilli > Caryophanales > Bacillaceae > Bacillus > Bacillus sp. YH3-2-B2. The sequence continues at coordinate 390,907 of NZ_JBSJQE010000003.1, forward strand.
GACTGTACGCCGTCCGAGTTTCAGAAAACCGACAGCAATGTTTTTGGCAAAATACGGCTGAATGTCAAAAAACGTTCCGTCATCCGCCAGCTCTTTTATTACCTGTAACACATCGTAAGGTTTCGAACTGTCCGCGGGAACGAGGGTGTTTAATAACGGTCTGGCGTCTTCCTTTTTAACGGGTAATGCCGTCTGTCCGCCGTGCGGGAGATAAGAAAGCAGGGTTTTCACAGCGGAAAGTGCCTCTTTTTCCGTTCGTGCGGAATAGTGGGCATTTCCGCTTATCACATTATGTATTCCCGCACCGCCTAAACTTTCCGCGTCAATCTGTTCACCCGTCACCTGTTCAATGACTTTCGGGCCTGTAATAAACATGTGCGACGTATGTTCCGCCATAATCACAAAATCCGTCAAAGCGGGTGAATAAACAGCACCGCCGGCACAGGGCCCAAGGATGACAGAAATTTGCGGAATCACTCCCGAGTAAAGGACGTTGCGCCTAAAGATATGACCGTATCCATTTAATGATACCACACCCTCTTGAATTCTCGCACCACCTGAGTCGTTCAGCCCGATGATCGGGGTTTTGTTTTTCGCCGCCAGATCCATTACCGCCGCGATTTTTTCCGCATGTGTCTCGCCGAGCGTCCCGCCGAGTACGGTAAAGTCATGGGCAAACAAATACACGGGCCGTCCGTCAATTGTGCCGTATCCGGTAACAACGCCGTCTCCCGGAGCATTCTGGCACCCGGGCGTGCGGCTTTTGGCAAACGGCTGCAGCTCTGAAAAACTGTCTTCGTCCAATAGATAGTCAATTCTTTCTCTTGCCGTCAGCTTGCCTTTTTTGTGCTGTTTTTCATTTTTTTCCGCTCCGCCGCCGTTTGTTAAAAAGGAACGTCTTTCGTTTAAGTGTCTGATATGATCACTCATGCTCATCTTGAGTTTCTCCTTTTTCAATTGTTTCACAAAGCTCAATCAGGACCCCGTTCGCCTCTTTTGGAGAGAGAAATGCGATCTTCTTCCCGCCCGCTCCGTTTTGCGGTTCATGATGAATCAAGGTCATGCGGCATGATTCAAGCTCCTTGATCGTTTCCTTCATATCGGCGCAGCGGAATGCCAAATGATGCAGCCCTTCGCCTCTTTTCTGTAAAAAAGAGCTGACGGGAGACGCGTCCGACAGCGGCTCAATCAGCTCAAGCTTTGTGCCTCCCGCTTCTAAAAAAGCAACTCTCACATTTTGGCCGTTTACCAGCTCGTCTCCCATATACGTAAGCCCGAGCATCCGTTCGTAAAATTCTCTCGCGGCTTCAATAGAGCTGACGGCAATGCCGACATGATCAAGTTTTTTCATAGCGCGGCCACCTGCTTTCCGCCATAGGATATGGCTTGTTCATACAAGCAAAACACGTTAAAATGGTAGACAGTAATCTTAAGGAGTGAAACAATGTCTCAAAAATTTATGAAAAGCGCCGTCATCGTCATTTTGGGCGTATTTATACTTTCAACCCTCCTCTCAGGCATTATGATGTATTTGCGGTAAAAAAGCAGGCGCCTCATTGCAAGGGGGTTTCCTGCTTTTTTATGAGGGCTTTCCGCTCTATTGCAATGTCCTCGAATGAGCGGTTTTCTTTTGTAATCAATACTTTCGTTCCGGGAGGGATAATCCGGAAAATACGGATGACATCCCGGTTTTTCATACGGATGCAGCCGTTTGATACAAACCCCCCGATCAGCTCTTCTCTGTTTGTTCCGTGAATGCCGTATATTCTGCCGTCGGTGCCTTTCGCATCAAAACCGATCCAGCGGACGCCGAGCGGGTTTTCCGGCGCGCCTCCCTCTACATTTTTCTTCCGGTAATACGGATTGACGGCTTTGACCGTTACCGTAAATTCTCCTTCAGGCGTCAAATCATCCGTTTTTCCCGTCGCTACCTGATAAATGCCTTCTATTCGGTTATCCTTCACAACAGCAAGCGCGTTTGTGGCTTTATTGACGATAATATAAGGGTCACCCGGCAAAGGGTTCGCGCCAAGCGGCCAAAGCGGAGACAGCAGCAGGGCGGCTGACAATAAAAAAAATCGCATGGGCTCCCCTCCTTTTTTCATTAGAATGACCAATGAAAGGAGGACTCATGCGATTGATCCATATGTTTTTTACAGCTTGATGCCTTTGAAATAACTTTTAATCACGAGATATTGTTCCATCTCACCGAGGAGGTGGAACAAAGCCGCCCGCGCTTCAAACTCCTCGCGCGTTGCCGGGAGCGGCATTTCTTCAAATTCCGTTCTCATTTCTGCAAGTCTTTTTAAAAATTTATGAGCGGTATTGCCGGGATGAATGGCTTCCCTTAATTCATGGATGAAATGGGCGATTATTTTTCCCTGCTCCACCGTTATTGAAATAGAGGTAATCTTCGGCAGCAGCCGTTCAATGATTTCAAATTGTTTCTGTCTCATCTTAAAATAATGATAGTAGAGATTTTCATGGCGCAAAATATGATTCTGCACGTCCCGATAGGCGAGGTTTTTCGCCTCTTGAATCATCTGATGCGTCTCCGGTATTTCCTTCCCCGTCCAATCTTGCTCACCAGTTAACAAATACCGTTCGATTTCGGCGAAGATGACGGAAAAGTTGTCCTCGATTTTTTTCCTGTACGCCGCGAGTTTTCTGTCGAGGCTCGGCATATACAGATTCATTAACAGCGCGACGCCGATACCTACGGTGATCAGCTGGAACTCATTCCAGATAAACGCCATCGTAATGCCGCCGGACATATATAAATGAAGAATGATTACTGAACTGGTGACGATCCCTTCATTTATTTTTAAAACGACTGTAGTCGGAATGAACAGCACCAGCAATATTCCGATCGCAAACGGATAATAGCCGATCAGTCCGAAAAAGACATATGAGAAGACGATCGCCAATAAACAGGCGGCAAATCGGGCCCACGAGGCCTGAAGCGACCGCTTTTGCGTAATCTGGATGCACAATATGGTGATGATTCCTGCGGATGCGAAGTTTTGCAGATGCAACAGCTGGGCTAAATAAATGGCCAGCGCCGTTCCAAGTGCGGTCTTTAGTGTCCGGTAACCGATTTTAAACATTGCTTGCTCCATTCTGTTTGTTTCTTTCTCAAAAAAAAGAAGAAGAGCATTCTTCTTCTTTTCTTACAGTTATATTTTATAATATTTTTTCTAAAAAGTCCTGTGCTCTTTTTGACTTCGGAGAAAGAAAAAATTCTTCCGGCTGACCGTCTTCCACGATCGTCCCTTCATCCATAAATAATACGCGGTCTGCGACTTCTTTGGCAAATCCCATTTCGTGCGTGACGATCACCATCGTCATGCCCGTCTGCGCGAGCTCTTTCATCACCTCAAGGACTTCTTTGACCATTTCCGGGTCAAGGGCTGAGGTCGGTTCATCAAACAGCATGATGTCAGGATTCATGGCAAGCGCCCGCGCGATGGCGACCCGCTGCTTCTGTCCGCCTGACAAACGGTTCGGATAGTCGTTCCGTTTGTCAAGCAATCCGACTTTTTCAAGGAGAGCGCACGCCTTTTCCTCCGCCTCCTTTTTAGACTCTTTCTTCACGCTGACCGGCGCGTATGTGATATTTTCAAGCACCGTTTTATGAGGAAACAAATGAAAATGCTGAAATACCATGCCGATATTTTCCCGCACTTTCAGTTTATTCGTTTTAGCTGCGGTGATTTCGTTTTCTTTAATGGCAATCGTTCCGCCGCTCGGGGTTTCCAGCAGATTTAAACAGCGCAGAAACGTTGATTTGCCGGAACCGGAAGGGCCGATGACAGCGACGACTTCCCCTTCTTCGATCTGTGTTGAAATGTTTTTCAGTACTTCATGTTTCCCGAATGATTTTGACAGGTTATCGACCTTAATCATTGGCTTTCAGCTTCCTTTCTACGCCTTTTCCGATGAATGCTAAGATCAAAACGAGCACGTAATAGATTAAGCCCGCCACAATAAGAGGTTCTAAATAGTTGTATGTTGCGGCGCCGGACTGGTAGGCCCGTCTCATAATGTCTCCGAGACCGATTACCGTGACGATCGCCGATTCTTTCGTCAAGGTGATTAATTCGTTAATAATAGCCGGAGAAATGTTTTTAAACGCCTGCGGCAGCAGCAGATCTTTCATCATTTTACCGTACGGCACGCCGAGAGCGACGGCAGCCTCTTTTTGTCCTTTGTCAATTGCGTTGATTCCCGCTCTGATAATTTCAGAGACGTAAGCGGCTGAATTGAGCGATAATGCGGTGACCGCCGCCCAAAATTGATCGATCTGAAAGCCGAGAAGCTGCGGCATACCGAAATAGATGATCATCAGCTGCAGCACGAGCGGCGTGCCGCGGAATATCGAAGTATAAAAATCCGCAATCCATTTCAGCGGACTGATCATGCTGATTTTAAATAAGCTGAGCACGATTCCTAATACAAGACCGATGACCGCTGAAACGAGCACAATTTTTAATGTGACCGCAAGGCCTTCCAATATAAAAGGAATTTGGGGGATTGTCGCTGAGAAATCCAAATTCATACGTGTGATCTCCTTTGTCTTTATTCAAGATAAAAAGCTCAACGAAAAGTTGAGCTTTCTTTTATTTCTCGTTGGTGAACCATTTTTTCTTCAGTTTTTCGATTTCTCCGTTTTTCTCCATTTCTTTCAGCGCTTTGTTAAACTTCGCTGTCAGATCACTGTCTTTGCGGAACGCAATCGCGGAGCCCGATTCGTCTGATTTCGCATCTGCTGACGCAAAGCCCTGCAGATCGTTATTTGAACTGAAATAGCCTTGTGCTACGATGTCTTCGATAATCGCGGCATCAAAACGCCCGGATTTGATCTCTTCCGTTAAGTCTGAGATCCGGTTGCGGTCTTCGAGCTGAAAACCGTATTTCGAAGCGAGCTTCTTGCCTTTTTCCTCTTGAATGGAGCCGAGCTGAACACCGACGGTTTTGCCTTTCAGATCATTCAGGGATTTAATGCTGCTTCCCTTTTTCGTAACGATCATATTGTTAGCAGTATAATAAATATCAGAAAAATCAACTTGCTTTTTCCGTTCCGGCGTAGGTGTCATTCCAGATAAAATCATATCTACCTGCTTGGACTTCAAGGCTGTAATCAGGCTGTTGAAGTCCATGTCCTGCACCTCAACGTCATAGCCGGTCTTTTTGCCCAGAGCTTTTGCCAGATCAACGTCAAACCCGGTGATCTGATCGCCGTCTTTATATTCAAATGGTTTATAGTCAGCCGATGTACCCATAATCAGCTTGTTCTTTCCGCCCTCTGAGCCTGAATTGCCTGATCCGCAGGCGGACAGCGCAAAGGTGATACATGCGGCAGCTAATACCAACAGCCATTTCTTCATGATTCATTTCCCCCATATCTACTGATCTCTTAAATTTGAATATTTATTCGTTAACTTGTATTTTAAACACTTTTTAATTGTGATGCAATACTATTTTTGAAAAATATATTTTCCTTTCTGTGTTTATTATAGTCATTGTTTTTCCGATTAGTGACAGCTGAATGCCGGTGTATAAATATTTATATTTATACAGTTTCCATATAAAAAACCCCGGAAGCGCTCGGCTCCGGGGTTTTTCTTTCACTTATACTTCTTCACAATATTCTTCAAATGCTTCCTGCAGTTTTGTGACGACGGCCATCGGCTCATGGCCTTCAATTTCATGGCGTTCCACCATTTTCATGATTTTCCCGTCTTTTAAAATGGCAAATGACGGAGAGGACGGCGGATAGCCTTCAAAGTATTCTCTCGCTTTGGCTGTCGCTTCTTTATCCTGTCCGGCAAATACCGTCACAAGCTGATCCGGGCGTTTATCGTAATGTACGGAATGGTACGCGGCAGGCCGTGCAATACCGCCTGCGCATCCGCACACAGAGTTGACCATAACGAGTGTCGTTCCTTTTTTCGAAAGCGCTTCGTCCACTTCCTCAGCGGTTTTCAGCTCTGTATACCCGGCGGCCGTGATTTCCTGGCGGGCTTGACGCACAACATCATTCATAAATAAATTAAAATCCATATTCAACTGGGACCTCTCCTTTTTGATCATCTCTTCTTATGATAGCAAGGAACCTCCCTATCGGCAAATGACACCGCTCATATCCAATTGTTTTGTCCCTTTTATGTACCCGATGTAAGTTTATGACCTTTTAAAAACGGGAAACTTGTTAAAGAGATTGTCTGAAATAAAGGAGCAGTCGTATGAGCCAACGGAAAGCAGTATTAATTTATAACGGAAACGCCGGTCAAAAACAGATTGATAAAACGCTCGGCACGGTCGTCCCCATTTTGGCCCAGTCAGCTGACGAACTTTTGATTAAACCGACCAAACATCAGGATGATGCCCGTCAGTATTGTGAAAACCTCGACAGTTCAGTTGACCATTTATATATTTTAGGCGGAGACGGCACTGTGCATCAATGCATCAACAGCATCAGCAAGCTTGATCACAGGCCCGCTGTCGGCATTTTGCCGGGAGGAACGTGCAACGATTTCTCACGGGCGCTCGGCATCCCGCAAAACCTTCAAAAGGCCGCTGATGCGCTCGCGTCCGGACATAAACGAATGATTGACGTCTGTAAAACGGATGACGGCTATTTTCTGAACTTTTGGGGCATCGGATTGATCACCGAAGCATCAAGCCATATCAATGAAACTGAAAAAGCATGGCTCGGTAAAATCAGCTACTTCACGAGCGCCTTGCGAACGATGACAAGCGCGAACCCGTTTCCTGTCAAATTGACGATTGACGGCGAGGTGAAAGAAGACGAAGCCGTAATGGTGCTTGTCATGAACGGGCATTATATCGGGACAAACAGAGTTCCCCTGCCTGATGCCAGCCTCCGGGACGGCTTAGCCGATGTGTTAATCTGCCGCAACACAAGCCTTGCCGCGTTGCGGGAGCTGATGACGATGGAGCAGGGTTCATTTGATGATTTCAAAGGGGAGCTGTCCTATATTCAGGCCTCCAGGATTGAAATCGAAACCGGACGTGAAATGGACGCGGATACAGATGGCGAGGTATACGGAACAACGCCTTGTACGATCGAAGTGAAAAAACATCATCTCACTATGCTTGTTCCCGAGGATTCACAACGAAAATAAAAAAGCTCCTTTTGCCGCCCGGGCAAAAGGAGTTTTTTTAATAGACGGAAGTATGTTCGTCAATGTTTTCTAAGATTTCTTTGACGCGTCCGAGGAATCGGCCGCATACGAGCCCGTCAAGCACTCTGTGATCTAAAGACAGGCAAAGATTAACCATATCACGCACTGCGATCATCCCGTTATTCATGACAACCGGACGTTTGACGATTGATTCTACCTGAAGAATGGCCGCCTGCGGATGGTTGATAATGCCCATAGATTGAACTGAGCCGAAAGATCCCGTGTTATTGACGGTAAATGTGCCGCCCTGCATATCTTCCGCGGTAAGTTTTCCGTTTCTCACTTTTTTCGCAAGGTCCGTTATTTCTCTGGCTATGCCTTTAATCGTTTTTTCATCAGCATGCTTAATAACCGGAACAAACAGCGAATCTTCCGTGGCAACGGCAATGGAGATGTTGATGTCTTTCTTTTGGACGATTTTGTCTCCCGCCCACATGCTGTTCATCTGCGGGAACTCTTTGAGAGCCTGCGCCGCCGCTTTTACAAAGAAAGCGAAAAATGTTAAATTGAAGCCTTCTTTCTGTTTAAATGAGTCTTTTATCCTGTTTCTGTACGCCGTCATGTTCGTGACGTCGACTTCCATCATCGTCCAGGCGTGCGGAATTTCTGTTTTGCTTTTATGCATATTGGCGGCGATGGCTTTTCTGACGCCTGTAACCGGAATTTCAATATCACCGGCTGACAGAGCTGGTGCCGGCGCTTGTTTTTGCTGTTGTTTCGGCGCTTGTTGCGTTGTTTGAACGGCAGCCGGCGCCGGTGCTTCCGACTTCTGCTGCATTCCCGAATCAATGATCTTTTGAATGTCTTTTCGCGTAATTCTTCCGCCTGCGCCCGTTCCTTCAACTTCTTCAAGCTGAATGCCGTGTTCTCCCGCTAATCTGAGCACGGCCGGCGAATAACGCGCTTTATTTGACTGGTCTTTACCTTTACGGTTTGCATCGGTGTCTGAAGGGGTATTCTGCTCTTCTTCCCACTTCGGCGCCTCTTCGGTTTCCGTTTCTTCCGTTTCAATTTTGCAGATGATCTCGCCGACTGTAAGAGTCTGGCCTTCTTCTCCTACAAGTTCTGTAATCGTACCGGTAAAAGAAGACGGCACCTCCGCATTCACTTTATCCGTCATGACCTCCGCAATGGGGTCATATTTATTCACTTGATCACCGGGGGATACCAGCCACTTGCTGATCGTCCCTTCCGTCACGCTCTCTCCGAGCTGAGGCATAGCCATTTGTTCAATCGCCATGTCAAAAACCTCCTTACGTCTTTAAAACGCCGCTAATTCTCTCATCGCGGCTTCTGCTTTGTCAGGATTCATCATGAAGTATTTTTCCATTGTCGGCGCATAAGGCATTGCCGGAACATCAGGACCTGCAAGCCGCTTGATCGGCGCGTCTAAATCAAATAAGCAGTTTTCAGAAATAATGGCGGCGACCTCGCTCATAATACCGCCTTCTTTCGTATCTTCTGTGATCAGCAATACTTTTCCCGTTTTAGACGCAGCTTCAATGATGGCTTCTTTATCTAACGGATAAACCGTACGCAAATCTAATACGTGCGCGGAAATTCCGTCTTTTTCAAGACGCTCGGCAGCCTGCAGAGCGAAATGGACGCATAATCCGTACGTAATGACAGTAATGTCGCTGCCTTCGCGTTTTACATCCGCCTTTCCGATCGGAAGGACGTAATCATCCGCAGGGACTTCACCTTTAATCAGACGGTACGCCCTCTTATGTTCGAAAAACAGCACCGGATCTTCGTCACGGACTGCGGCTTTCAACAGCCCTTTTGCGTCATAAGGAGTTGAAGGCATGACAATTTTAAGACCCGGCTGGTTGGCAAAAATGGCCTCCACAGACTGGGAATGATACAACGCGCCGTGCACGCCGCCCCCGTAAGGCGCTCTGATGACCATCGGACAGCTCCAATCATTGTTTGAACGGTAGCGTATTTTGGCCGCTTCTGAAATGATTTGGTTGACCGCAGGCAGAATGAAATCGGCAAACTGCATCTCGGCAATCGGGCGCATGCCGTACATCGCGGCGCCGATCCCGACACCGGCAATCGCTGATTCCGCAAGCGGCGTATCCATCACCCGCTCTTCTCCGAACTGTTCATAGAGACCCGCCGTGGCTTTAAACACGCCGCCTTTTCTCCCGACATCTTCCCCGAGAACAAAAACGCGCGGATCTCTTTCCATTTCTTCTTTCATTGCTGCATTAATACTGTCAATATAAGACATTACAGACATAAGTATTCCTCCCTACTTCGCATAAACGTGATCAAGCGTTGATTCAGGAGATGCGTATGGCGCTTTCTCCGCTTCGTCTGTCGCTTCGTTTACGATAGCCATGATGTCATCCAGCATGGTCTTTTCTTCTTCTTCACCTAGAAGCCCGGCTTCTTGCAAGTATGCTTTATATAAAAGAAGCGGATCTTGTTTCTTTGCTTCTTCTACTTCTTCGCGTTCTCTGTAGCTGCTGTCGTCGTCATCACTGGAATGGGGCGTCAACCGGTAGGAAACCGTTTCTATTAATGTAGGACCTTCGCCTTTAGATGCCCGTTCGCGCGCTTCTTTCACGGCCCGGTAAACTTCCAGCAGGTCGTTTCCGTCAACTGTGACTCCCGGCATGCCGTAGCCTGCCGCCCGGTCGGAAATATTTTCGCACGCCACCTGTTTGTCATACGGAACAGAAATAGCATACTTATTGTTTTCACACATGAAAATGACCGGCAATTTATACACGGCGGCAAAGTTTGCCCCTTCGTGAAAATCCCCCTGGTTGGAAGATCCTTCTCCAAAGGTAACGAAAGAGACGATATCCTTTTTATCCATGCGTCCCGCAAGCGCGATTCCGACTGCATGAGGCACCTGCGTTGTCACAGGGGATGAGCCCGTTACGATTCTGTTTTCCTTTTGCCCGAAGTGGCCCGGCATCTGCCTTCCGCCTGAGTTCGGGTCAGCCGCTTTCGCAAAACCGGACATCATCAAGTCCTTTGCAGTCATACCGAATGCAAGCACAACTCCCATATCTCTGTAGTAAGGAAGCACATAGTCGGTATCACGGTTTAAAGCATAGGCCGCGCCTACTTGAGCCGCTTCCTGTCCTTGACATGAAACAACGAACGGAATTTTGCCCGAGCGGTTTAAGAGCCACATTCTTTCGTCGATTTTTCTGGCTAACAGCATGGTTCTATACATTTCAACGGCTTCTTCGTCAGAGAGCCCTAATGCTTGATGGCGGTTTGTAGTCATTCAAACCCCTCCTTCTTTCCTTTTAAAAATGAATCGCGTTTCCGTCTGCGGCTAACGCAGCTTCTCCAATCGCTTCTGAAAGCGACGGATGCGGATGTATGGACTGGCCGATTTCCCAAGGAGTCGCGTCGAGCACCTTGGCAAGCCCCGCTTCAGAGATCATATCGGTGACGTGCGGGCCGATCATATGAATACCGAGAATATCATCTGTATTCCGATCGGCGACGATTTTCACAAAGCCATCGCTTTCTCCGTATACAAGAGCCTTTCCGATTGCCATGAACGGAAACTTCCCGATCTTCAGTTCATGTCCTTTTCGGGTTGCTTCCTCTTCTGTCAGACCGACACTCGCCGCTTCCGGATTTGAATAAATGCATTTCGGCACAAGAGCTGCATCAAGCGGAGCCGGATTAAGACCCGCCATATGCTCAACGGCAATGATGCCTTCACGGGAGGCCACATGTGCAAGCTGAAGACCGCCGACAACATCACCGATCGCATAAATGTGCGATTCCTTCGTCTGCCCGGCTTCGTTCACGATGATAGAACCGTTTTCCGCTTCAATATCCGTGTTTTCAAGGCCGATCCCTTCAATGTTCGGCTGGCGGCCGATGGAAACAAGCATTTGTTCCGCGTGATACGTTTCTTTTTTTCCATTCTTTTCAGCGGCAATTGAAACGCCGTCCGCTTTTTCCAATGTATCCGGAAGCACTTTCGCACCCGTTACGATCTTAATTCCTTTTTTCGTTAACAGTTTTTCCATCTCGCTTGAAATATCACGGTCTTCAGTCGGCAAAATGCGGTCCGCATATTCAATCACAGTGATATTGACGCCGAAATCGTTCAGCATGGATGCCCATTCAATTCCGATGACACCGCCGCCGACGATCATCATGGATTTGGGCAGACGCTCAAGCTCTAACGCTTCATCTGATGTCAGAATATATGTACCGTCTGCTTCTAAACCCGGCAGCATTTTCGGCCTTGAACCGGTTGCGATAATCAATTGTTTCGGTATCAGCATGTCGTTTTCTTCACCATTTGCGTATTCGACAGAAACCGTACCGGGAAGAGGTGAGAAGATGGAAGGGCCGAGCATACGTCCGTACCCGTTGAATACATCAATCTTCCCCTTTTTCATCAAGTGGGCGACACCGCCGGCCAGACGGTCAACGATTCCCTGCTTTCGTTTTTGCACGCTGTCAAAGCGGAGGGAGACACCTTCCGTTTCAATGCCGAATGCTGCCGCTTCCTTTGCGGTTCGGTACACTTCCGCGCTTCTTAACAGCGCTTTACTCGGGATACATCCTTTATGCAGGCATGTTCCGCCGAGCTTTTCTTTTTCTACAACGGCCGTTTTTAAGCCGAGCTGGGCCGCTCTGATGGCGGCTACATAACCGCCCGTCCCGCCGCCCAGAATGACCACATCATATTCAGTCGCCATTTGTTTTCACTCCTTCGCCGATCTGATATTGCTTTGACTGCTCCTCACCGGCTAAAACCCGAAGCGCGCCTTGCGCGAGAGATTGCAGTTCATTTTCTCCCGGGTACACCAGTACATCCGAAATCCAATCTATGTACGATCTGATGGCGGATACGAAACTTTTCCCGTACGCCAATCCGCCCGTCAGGACGATAATGTCTACTTTTCCTTTTAATACGGCGCTTGCCGCCCCGATTTCTTTTGCTACTTGATAAGCCATGGCGTCATAAATGAGCCTCGCATGCTCATCTCCGGCCTGAATGCGTTTTTCCACCTTCACCGCGTCCGTTGTCCCCAGGTAGCCGGAGAGTCCGCCCGTGCCGACAAGTTTTTTCATCATATCGGCTTTTGAATACTTGCCGGAAAAACACATCTCCACCAAATCACCCGCAGGAACGGTTCCCGCGCGCTCCGGGCTGAAGGGCCCTTCTCCGTGAAGCCCGTTGTTGACATCCGTCACCCGTCCGCAATCATGGACACCGACTGTGATGCCGCCGCCCATATGAGTGACGATCATCTTCATCTGTTCATACCGTTTGCCGAGGGACGCCGCCGCCTGACGGGCAACAGCTTTTTGGTTCAAAGCATGAAAAATGCTTTTCCGCTTGATTTCAGGCATCCCTGATACTTTAGCGAGCGGAGTCATCTCATCCACCACGACCGGATCGACGATATACGCGGGGATATTTAGTCCGTCAGCTATTTCCCTGGCAATAATTCCGCCCAGATTAGAAGCATGCTGGCCGTTGTAGCCGTTTTTCAAATCAGTGATCATGGCGTCATTCACTTCATATGTGCCGCCCTCAATCGGTCTGAGCAGGCCGCCCCTGGCACAAACGGCATCAAACTTTGAAATGTTGATGCCCTGTTCGTGCAAAGACTCAAGAATGCTTATTTTTCGAAATTCGTACTGGTCGATAATGCCGTTAAATGTTTTCAGCTCTTCTTCTGGATGCCGCAGCGTCTTTTCAAAGATACAGCGTTCATTGTGAAAGACACCGATTTTCGTTGATGTTGAGCCTGGATTCAGAATGAGAATGCGTTTTTCCTTTTCGAACATTTTCATACCTCCAGATCAAATTCCTATCGTCTGCTTAATATACTTTGGCCGTTTTGCAGAAACTGGCTTCTTGAACGGCGCATGCGTTCAATTCGTTCCTCAGCCAGACGGTCGGCCGCTAAGTATGTCGGAATGCCGTCACGCGCGGAAATATCGAGCACCCGCTCAATGTTTGCATAGATGCCTTCAACTTTTTTCAAAGCCCGCTCAGCATTGTAGCCGTAAAGCTCATCGGCCACATTGATGACGCCGCCTGCATTGATGACATAATCCGGAGCGTACACGATTCCCATTTCATGAATGGTATCGCCGTGACGTGTTTCTTTCAGCTGGTTATTGGCCGCTCCCGCAATGACTTTCGCCTTCAGCTGTTTAATCGTGTCATCGTTAATGACGGCGCCGAGAGCACATGGGGCATAAATATCGCACGTCTGTGAGTAAATGTCGCCGGGATCAACTGCGCGGGCGCCGAAGTCCTCAACGGCACGTTTAACAGATTCTTTATTGATATCCGTTACGATTAAAGAAGCGCCTTCTTCGTGAAGGTGGCGGCATAGATTGTAAGCCACATTTCCCACGCCCTGCACGGCAATTGTTTTACCTTCCAGTGAATCAGTGCCAAACGCCGCTTTCGCTGCGGCTTTCATCCCTTTGTAGACGCCGTACGCCGTAACCGGGGACGGATTTCCTGATGAACCGAATGCCGGAGAAATTCCGGTTACATAGTCTGTTTCATCATGAATAATGTCCATATCTTCAACGGTGGTGCCGACGTCTTCCGCCGTAATATACCTTCCGTTTAAGCCTTGGATGTAGCGGCCGAACGCGCGGAACATTTCTTCATTTTTATCTTTGCGCGGGTCTCCGATAATAACGGTTTTCCCGCCGCCTAAGTTTAAACCGGCAGCCGCATTTTTATAAGTCATGCCTTTTGCGAGTCTCAGTGCATCTTCAATCGCCGCTTCTTCACTGTCATATGTCCACATTCTTGTTCCGCCGAGTGCAGGGCCGAGCGTCGTATCATGAATCGCGATGATCGCTTTTAATCCGGATTGTTCATCTTGGCAGAATACCAATTGTTCGTAATCGTAAGTCTCCATATATTTGAAAATTTCCATAGGTTCGTTCCTCCTACTGTTCTTGTGATGCGCAAATCGCAAGCGCAATTGAATACAGTTTATTTTCTGCGGTATCCGCTCTGCTCGTTAATGCGATCGGCGCTTTTGCACCGGCGATGACGGCAGCAACATTTGCTTTCGCAAAATAAATCATTGACTTATAAAGCATATTTCCGGCCTCGATTGAAGGAACCAAGAGAATATCCGCCTGGCCCGCTACGCTTCCGGAAATCCCTTTTTGCAGCGCAGCCGCTTGGGATACGGCATTATCCAAAGCAAGCGGTCCGTCCGCAATGCAGCCGGTAATCTGTCCTCTATTGCACATCTGGACGATCGCAGCCGCGTTCAGCGTCGCCTCCATTTTCGGATTAACCGTTTCAATAGCGGCAAGGACTGCGGCTTTCGGCATAGGGTTCCCTACAGAATGTGCGACATGAACCGCATTTTGCAGAATATGCCCGAGCTCTTCAAGAGACGGGGCAATGTTCAGCGCTGAATCAGTCACATACATCAGCCGGTCATAGTCCGGCACCTCAAAAACGGCTACATGTGATAACACCCTTTTTGAACGAAGCCCTTCCTGGCGGTTTAAAACCGATTTCAGAAGAGTTGAGCTCGGGAGATTCCCTTTCATTAAAACGTCCGCCTCTTGTTCACGCACTGCGCGCACTGCTTTTGCCGCAGATTCTTCTGGTGAATCGGCGTGGATGATGTCAGCATTGAACTTCGGCTCATTTGCCAGAAGCTCTTTCAGCTTTCCGCTGTCACCTGTCAGTAAAAATCGTGCCGACAAGTGTTCTGCCGCCATTTTGACGGCCTGGATCACTTCTTTATCTGCTGCGTGGGCCACTGCAATGGTTTTTGCGTTTTTTGCCGCGGCTTTTTCAACTAGGTCTTTCAGCTTCATTTTGTACCACCTTTCTTGTGCGAATCCGCTTTTAACAATGCAAGTTCCGTGCCAAATATGCGAAAGGGTTTATTCCGGCTTTTTTCAAGAACACATGCAGCTGTTTGCGCTTTCTCTGCAACTTATTGCATGCCGTCATTTGCAAGGCCGTACTTGTCCATTTTGTAGTACAGATTCCGAATGCTGACACCAAGCGCTTTCGCCGTTTTGGTTCGGTTGAATTTATGCTTTTCAAGCGTTTTTTGAATGACGTGCGCTTCAAATTTTTCAACAGCCTGAGACAGCTTTTCCCCTTCTACATCCGGAAAATCACTTTGGGTGCCGTTTTTTTCATTCAGCTCTGATTCGAAAACAGGCAGATGCTGCTGTTCGATCCGTTCCATGTGCGGCTCTAAAAATATCATTGCCCGTCCGAGAACATTTTCAAGCTCCCGTACGTTTCCCGGCCAGCTGTAGGCTGATAAAGCTCGCAGCGCGTTCGGCGTGAGCCCCTTTACATTGCGGCCGTAATCCTGATTGATTTTTTCAATGAGCCGAATGCTCAGCGCTTCAATATCTTCTTTGCGCTGCCGAAGCGGCGGGATTGAGATCGGATAGCGGTTAATCCGGTAATACAGGTCTTCACGGAACGCGCCTTCCGCCATGGCCTTTTCGATGTTGACGTTTGTCGCTGCGATAATTCTGACATTGACAGAAATCGCTTTAGCGCCGCCGACTCTGATAATTTCTTTTTCCTGCAGAACTCTGAGCAGCTTTGCCTGGGTGCTTTGGGTCAGCTCTCCGATTTCATCTAAGAAAATGCTGCCGTTATTCGCTTCCTCAAAAAGTCCTTTTTTGCCCCCGCGCCTCGCGCCCGTAAACGCGCCTTCCTCATAGCCGAAAAGCTCGGATTCAAGCAGGGATTCAGACAGGGCCGCACAATTGACCCGGATGAATTTATTGTATTTTCGGTCGCTTTCATTATGGATGGCATGGGCGAAAAGTTCTTTTCCTGTGCCGGATTCTCCCCGCAGCAGAATCGTCGCCGGCGTTTTCGCCCCGAGCTTCGCCTGTTCAAGGGCGACCAGCATTTGTTCACTCGTGCCGATAATGTCGTCAAACGTGTATTTCGCTTCAAGCGTGCGGATGATCTGGCGCGCCCGATTCAGCTCAGCAGTCAGCGTTTTAATTTCTGACACGTCATGGATGACGCCGACGCTGCCTTTTAAAATACCGTCCACAATAACGGGGGCAACATTTACGATGACATCCTTTTTATTGGGGCCGACCTTCATCCTCACACCCCGCACGGGCCGCCTTGTCCCCAATACTTTCAGGTGCATGCTTTCCCCTTCTGAGATATCGGTGGAAGCGGGTTTTCCGATGACCTCGCTTTCTGACAGCCCGGTCATTTTTGTATACGCTTTGTTGATTAACATTCCGATGCCGTTTTCATCAACGACGGAAATGGCCTCGTCTGACGATTGAATAATCGCTTCAAGCATGGTGCGGATTTGTTTTAAGTTCGTGACCTCTTCCGCCAGTTCAACTGCGTCGGTGATGTCTTTAAACACACATAACGCGCCGAGAAGCTTTCCGCCTTCATCAATGATCGGCAGTCTTGTCGTGACAATCTGCAGGTGCTTGCCGAGAAGCTGCTTCTGGTTATATTCCGGCTCTCTCGTTTCCAGAATCCGCGGCAGCTTTGTGTTCGGCACTACATCTTTAATTTGGCGGCCGATGACATCCTCCCGTTTTCGGCCGACCATTTTTTCTGCCATCTGATTAAATAAAATGATCGTTTCGTTGACGTCTATAAAAATCATGCCGTCGTGCGTTGAATTAAAAATCCGGTCATGCTTATACGTCTGCGACTTCAGCATTTGGATAAGCTGCTGTTTTTCCTCCATCAGCTGAAACACCATGTACGCCAATTTTCCCGGCATGACGATGGTTTGTTCTTTTTTCTCATGGAGCAGCTCATCCATGACCGCTTTATCGCCTGTTGTATGGATGATAATATCTATATCTTCAGTTATGTAGGGTTTCCAATCTGATGAGGTTGCAATTCCATATCTCCGGGCTTCTTGCAGCCCTTGCGCCTCCGGATCTTGATCAACCACCGCAATAATCCGGATCAGTTTTGTTTTCATCAAAATCTGTAGGAGCGCCGTGCCTCCTTTACCAGCACCTATAATCAGCACCTTCTGCATCCCGATACCCCTTTATATGAAAAAATTTGCACACCTGTATTTCCCGTTGCAATAATTTGCACAACCCCTATGTTACCACGTTTTGATCTCTTGACAAAATATTTTTTCGATTGGACAATAAAGGAAATCATATCGTAAAGGGGTTTTCTGAATATGAGCCGGCTTGTTGCGCTTTTGATTCTGGTCCTCCCCGGCGCTGTCGCGGCGCTCGGCATTAAGCTGATGAGAGATGCATTATTCGGGCATGCGTTTTCCCCGTTTCCGTCCCTTTTTCTTCAGGGGGCGGCCGGATTGGCGTTTTTTTTGTTCGGCCTTTATGTTCTGGCCGGGTTTATTTTGTACAGAGATCGGAAACGCAATCAAGTCAGCCCGCGGTTCAGGAAAAAAAAGCTGTAAAAAAAGCCCTTGCAAAAAAGGGCTTTTTCAGTCGTCCGGCAGTATCGTTTTGGCAATGGATTGATCCAGGTCTTCATAGTCATCGTAAGCGATCGTTTCATATAATTCTTTTCTCGTCTGCATATCCGAAAGCCCCTCTTTTTGAGAGCCTTCTTCTTTCAGAAGGCGGAAAATACGCTCAAAAGCCTTGGCAGCCGTTCTGAGTGACGTGACCGGATAAATGACCATCTGACAGCCCATATCGGAAAATTCATCAGCACTGTAATACGGCGTTTGTCCGAATTCAGTCATATTTGCGAGAATCGGCACACTGATTTGTTTGGAAAACGCTCTGAATTCACTTTCGGATTGGAGCGCTTCCGGAAAAACAGCGTCAGCACCCGCTTTTATATAAGCGGACGCCCTTTTTAATGCCCCCTCCAGCCCTTCCTGCTGTCTGGCGTCTGTTCTCGCAACAACAAGAAGAGTCGGCGCGGCCCGCTTGACCGCTTGGATTTTTTGCGCCATTTCTTCAATCGGCACGAGCTGCTTCCCATTCAGATGTCCGCATTTTTTCGGCAGGCGCTGATCCTCCATTTGGACGGCGGCCGCGCGCGCTTCATACATTTCTTTCGCCGTCCGGGCGGCATTCAGCACGCCTCCGAAACCCGTGTCAATATCGACAAGGACGGGCAGATCAGACGAGCGGACCAGATCTTTAACCCGTTCAGCCATTTCCGCCGACGTGATGATGCCTAAATCGGGCAGCCCTCTGCTCGCCGTGTAAGCCGCGCCTGATAAATAAAGAGCCGAAAAACCCGTTTTCTTGGCAATAAGAGCGGCCATCGCATCGTGAGCGCCGGGAATCTGCAATAGATCCGGCGCTGCCATCAGCGTACGGAACCGCTCTGCAAGCTCCTCTTGAGACGACTGCTTGCTGACGATCCACGTCATGTTTGTCACCCTCCTATTTTATATGAGAAATAAGTCCATAAATTCACTAACGCTGAGCTTCTGCATTTGGCCGCTATCTTTACAGGCCTCTTCGATTTTCCGCTGCTGCTTCAATGAAAAATGAGTGCTGATGTTTGCTGAAAACTTGGCAAGAATCTTCGGAACGGCTTCTTTTCTGCGGAATCGGTGCCCGAGCGGATATTCACATTCAATCCGTCCCGTAGCCGTGCCGTCTGTAAAATGCACCTGTACGGCATTTGAGATGGATCGCTTATTCGGGTCTAAGTAATCTATTGAGTACGCTTTGTGTTCCGTCACCTCCATTTTGCTCCGCAATGTATCAATTCGCGGGTCAGACGCCGTTTCCTCTTCATAATGATCCGCCGTGATATCTCCGAAAAGCAGCCCGATTGCCGTAATATACTGGAGGCAGTGATCCCGGTCAGCCGGATTGTGAAGCGGCCCTTTTTTATCGATAATCCGGATTGCCGACTCATGGGTCATAATCGTGATCCTGTCAATGTCTTCGATGCGGTCTTTCACCTCCGGATGAAGCCGGACCGCGCATTCCGCCGCTGTCTGGGCGTGGAATTCAGCCGGGTAGGATACTTTAAACAAAACATTCTCCATCACATAGGACCCAAGCGGGCGGGCAAGCTTCATTTCCTGCCGGTTAAATAATACGTCTTGAAATCCCCACCCGGATGCGGTCAGAGCCGTCGGGTACCCCATCTCACCTTTTTGCGCCATAAGGGCCAAATATACGCCTCTGCTCGTCGCGTCGCCGGCCGCCCATGATTTGCGTGATCCGGTGTTCGGCGCATGACGATACGTTCTGAGGCTTGAATTATCAATCCAAGCGTGAGATACGGCGTTATTGATTTCCTCTCTTGAGCCGCCCAGCATTTGTGCGCAAACAGCCGCAGTCGCCACTTTCACAAACAGCACATGGTCAAGCCCGACTCTGTTTAAGCTGTTTTCCAAAGCGAGAATTCCTTGAATTTCGTGCGCTTTGATCATTGCGCAAAGCACATCACGCACGGTAAGCGGTTCTTTCCCTTCTGAAATCCGCACTCTGGATATATAATCCGCACAAGCCAATATGCCTCCGAGATTGTCAGACGGATGCCCCCATTCGGCCGCAAGCCACGTATCATTATAATCGAGCCACCTGTTGATACAGCCGATATTAAAGGCAGCCGTGACCGGGTCTAAAACAAAAGGCGTGCCCGGGACTCTGCTGCCGTTGGGCACGGAGGTTCCCGGGACAATCGGGCCGAGCAGCTTTGTACATTCGGGATAGCTGAGCGCCAAAATTCCGCAGCCTATCGTATCAAGAAGCACATGTCCTGCCGTAGTGAAAGCTTCTGAACTGTCAATCTCCTGATGGAGCACGTAGTCAGAAATCTCTTCGATTACAGCATCCATTCGGCGGGGTTCTGTCATGTTTTCATCTTCCTTTCTCATCTGTTTACAGGCGCGCTCCGGTATAGCGGACACGCGGGCGGAAAAGCCGGTTTCGGCTGTGCTGTTCAATGACATGAGCGCACAGTCCGACCGTCCGTGCGCTGAAGAATATAGGCGTATACAGCGGGATCGGGATGCCGAGCATGTAATAAACCGGCGCTGCGTAGTAATCTAAGTTCGGATAAAGGCCTTTTTTCTCCCGCATGACGGTTTCTCCGGCTTCACACATATGATAAAGACGGAAATCGCCTGAAAGATCAGACAGTTTTTTCAATGCTTCTTTCATCATGAGCGCCCTCGGGTCCATTTTTTTCATGTAGACACGGTGGCCGAAGCCCATGATTTTTTCTTTGTTTGCGAGTTTTTGAGTTAATAATTGTGTAAACCCGTCTGTATCCTTCGCTTCCTCAAGCATGTACATAACCGCTTCGTTCGCTCCGCCGTGAAGGTTTCCCTTAAGCGAGGCGACGGCTCCGGTCAGAGCGCCGTAAATATCCGATTGCGTCGAAGCAATGACACGGGCCGTAAACGTTGAGTTCGGCAATTCATGCTCACTGTATAAAAGAAGCGACCGGTCGAATATTTCTTCTTCCAAGGAGGACGGCGTTTTTCCGGTAATCATATATAAAAAGTTTGCGCTATACGATAAGGTTCCGACAGGCGCTAAAGGCTCCAGTCCGTTGATGACTCGATAGCTGTTGACGGTCAGATTGGGCATTTTGCCTATCAGCCCGCGGACACGGTGCCGATTTACAGAAGAGGTGCGGTTATCAATATCCTTATCAAAGCCTCCAAGCGCGGACAAACCTGTCCTCAGTCCGTCCATCGGGTGAGTACGTTCGGGCAGCAGACGGCATATACGCAAGATTTCCTCGGGAAGGTGTCCGCCGCGCCGAACGTCTTCTTCAAGCGCCTTCTTCTCTTTCGCATCAGGAAGTCTGTCTTCCAATAAGAGATGAACAATGTCCATATAGCCGGCCGTTTTAGAAAGCTCAATCAGATCGTGGCCTTTGATTAAAATACTGCCCTGCTGTGTATCCAGGAAAGAAATCCCCGTTTCCACCGCAATGACGCCATCTAAACCGGGAGAATAAGATTCCATGGTTTCGCTCCTTTGCGCACTTTTTATTGAAGAAGATACTTAGAAATAATCAGCCTTTGAATCTCATTGGTTCCTTCATAGATTTGCGTGACTTTCGCATCCCGAAATAAACGCTCCGCGGGATACTCTTTCATATAGCCGTAGCCGCCGTGAATCTGCACAGCCTCCACCGCCGCTTTCATCGCCGCATCGGACGCGAATTGCTTCGCCATAGATGCTTCTTTTCCGCACGGAAGCCCTCGCTGATACAGATCAGCAGCATGATAGACCAATAATTTGGCAGCTTCCGCATTCGTTGCCATGTCAGATAATTTAAATGAAACGGCCTGATTCGAAGCGATGGGTCTGCCGAACTGGCTGCGGGTTTTGGCGTACTCCACCGAGCAGCCGAGCGCCGCTTCGATAATCCCGAGCGCCTGAGCCGCTATGCCGATCCGTCCGACGTCAAGGTTTTTCATGGCGATTGAAAAACCCTCGCCCTCTTCGCCGAGCCGGTTTTCAATCGGAATTTCCGCTTGGTCAAACTGCAATTCGACAGTATTGGAACCTAACAATCCGAGCTTTTTTTCTTTTTTTCCGACAGAAAAACCGGGTGTGTTTTTTTCAACGATAAACGCTGAAATTCCCTTTCTCCCTTTACCCGGATCGGTTATGGCGAATGTCAGATACAGATCTGCCGCTCCGCCGTTTGTAATAAAGATTTTTGAACCGTTCAGAATATATGAACCGCCTCGTCGCACGGCTGTTGTTTTCAGACTTCCCGCATCAGATCCGGATTGAGGCTCAGTAAGCGCAAAAGCCCCAATATATTTCCCCGCTGCCAGCTTCGGAATATACGTTTGTTTTTGGGCTTCTGTCCCGAAATGCAAAATCGGGATTGTGCCTACCGATGTGTGGACGGACAAAATGACGCCGACGGCCGCGCTGACTTTTGATATTTCATGAATCGCTAAAATGTAAGATGTTGTATCAGCACCCGCCCCGCCGTAAGCTTCCGGGACGGGAATGCCCATCAATCCCGCTTCGCCCATTTTTTTAATCAGCCGCTCCGGAAATTCATCTGTTGATTCCATGAGCTCAACCACCGGCGCGATTTCCTTGCGGGCAAAATCACGCACCATTTTTCTCATCATGATGTGCTCTTCTGTAAAATGCATGGCTGCCGTCTCCCCTCATGATCTTTACATCATCTGCCGTACTCATAAAAACCGCGCCCGCTTTTTTTGCCGAGCCAGCCGGCGCTGACATATTTTCTGAGCAGAGGGCATGGGCGGTATTTCGGATCTCCGAGCCCCGCGTAGAGAACCTCCATAATGGAAAGGCACGTATCCAGCCCGATGAAATCAGCTAACGTTAAAGGGCCCATCGGATGACGCATGCCGAGCTTCATCACCTCATCAATCGCTTCCTTTGAAGCTGCTCCTTCGTAAAGGCAATAAACGGCTTCGTTAATCATCGGCATTAATATGCGATTAGATATAAAGCCCGGGAAGTCATTGACTTCGACAGGGGTTTTATTCATCCGGACGGCAAGCTTCTTTACTGTTTCCGCCGTTTCTTCCGATGTGGCGAGTCCTCTGATGACTTCGACAAGCTCCATGACAGGAACCGGATTCATAAAATGCATGCCGATTACTTTTTCAGGCCTTTTTGTGGCCGCGGCAAGCTCCGTAATAGGAAGAGAAGACGTATTGCTTGCCAATACGGCATGAGGGGGACAGATTTTATCAAGTGTGTCAAACAATTCCGCTTTTGCTTTTTTGTTTTCGGCAATGGCTTCAATGATAAAATCAGCATCTCCCGCTTCTGTAAGCTCTGCCGGGGAAATACGGCTGAAAACGGCATCTGTCTCCTGCTGTGACTTCCGTCCTTTTGCCTGCTCTTTCTCCAGGTTTGTCTTTATGCGGTGAAGACCTTTTGTTACCGTTTCCGGCTCCCAATCGTATAACTTGACGGCAAACCCGGCTTCTGCAGCCGTCTGAGCGATGCCTGCCCCCATCTGACCGGCACCTGCGACCATGATTGTTTTCATCTTCATCCGGCGCTCCCTCCTTTGATCAGTACACCTCCAGCAGGACGGCATCTCCTTGAGCCGCTCCGCTGCATATAGCCGCTATGCCTAAACCTCCTCCGCGACGCTTTAATTCGTATATTAAACTCATGATGATTCTCGCTCCGCTTGCGCCGATCGGGTGGCCGAACGCGATTGCCCCTCCGTTTACATTCACTTTCTCCCGGCTGAACCCGGCTATTTTTTCACTCACGAGCACGACGGACGCAAATGCTTCATTTACTTCAAACAAATCAATATCGTCAACGGACAGTCCGGTTTTTTTCAAGAGCCGGCTGATGGCCTCTCCCGGCGCGCTTGCCAGCTCGGACGCTTCCAGTCCGACTGACGCAAAGCCAAGTATTGCTGCGAGCGGCCTGACATGCTGCTTTGCTGCTTTTTCCTCTGACATCAGCACAAATGCTCCGGCCCCGTCATTTACACCGGGAGCATTTCCTGCTGTAACCGTTCCGTCGGCTGTAAAAATTGGCTTGAGCGCTGCGAGCTGATCAAGGCTTGTATCAGGACGCAGCCCCTCATCCGCTTCAACGATATGCTGTTTGCCCTTTTTGCCGATCCAGGTGACGGGGACAATTTCTTCACGCAATTTGCCCGCCTCAGCCGCCTCAGCCGCGCGTTTCTGACTCAAAAGAGCGTAATGATCCTGTTCATCCCGGGAAATGCCGTACTTTTTGGCCGCAGTGCTTCCGTGGACAGCCATATGTACCTGGTCGAACGCACAGGTCAGACCGTCATGAACCATTAAATCCTGAAAAACTCCGTCCCCCATCCTCACACCCCAGCGGCCGGCCGGAATGGCGTACGGGATGTTGCTCATGCTTTCCATTCCGCCTGCAATCAGCACGTCCGCGTCTTTCGCCCGGATCATTTGATCACAGATGGTAACGGCTCTGAGCCCTGATGCACAGACTTTATTAATGGTTTCAGCCGGAACAGACCACGGAAGCCCGGCATATCTTGCAGCCTGCCGTGCCGGAATCTGCCCGGCACCCGCCTGGACGACCATCCCCATCACCGCTCCTTCCGCTTCGCTTTCACTGATAGCGGCGCGCTTGATTGCTTCTTTTATGGCAATGCCGCCAAGCTCGGATGCCTTTACCTCTTTTAATGCGCCGCCGAATTTTCCGAACGGCGTTCTTGCCGCACTGACGATAACCGTTTTTCCCACACTTTTGCCTCACTTTCAATAAGATAAAAGATAACGCTTACACAAAACGCCCTGTTACAATATATGAACCGGCTGACCGAGTTATGAGTGCACCGCCTTTTTCCCGCCCATAAAAAAAGAAGACTGTCTGACCAGTCTTCTCAGCTGCGGCATTCTTCTTTTATAGAAACAGCCAGCTTTGGATAATCGGTAAAAATTGCGTCTATCCCCGCTTTCATCAGCCGCTTCATATCCTCAGGACGATTGACGGTGAACGGACGGAGCGCCGCTTGGTGTTTTGCAAGATGTGTGATCACTTCAGCACTGACCGCCGGCGTGCCGAGCTTCGGATGATAACCCGAAGCGGGAATGGCGGCAAGATACCGTTCAGGCCGGTACAGCACATCCATTGTCAGCACCGCCCGTTCAATTTCAGGCGCCAGGGCGTGGCACACCGCGAGACTCTCATGATTAAATGAAGAAAAAATAACGCGCTTTTCCAGTCCGTAATATCTGACTTTTTTGATCACTTCTTCTTCCATTCCTTCGTAACGGAATACACTGTTTTTCAGCTCAATGTTTATCAGAAAATCAGCACGTTCCGCAAAACGCAGCACATCTGACAAAAGCGGAATTCTGACACCTTTAAAAGAATCTTTCCATTTTCCGGCGGCATCGGCGGTTCTGATTTTGTCATACGCCGTATCTTTCACAAATCCTTTCAAAGATGTCGTGCGGTCGAGGGTTTCATCGTGAATGACCACGATCCGGCCGTCTTTTGTCATCTGTACATCAAGTTCAATTCCGTCAGCCCCGTCCTCAATCGCTTTTTTGAATGCGGGCATCGTATTTTCAGGGCAGTCGCCCGACGCCCCCCGGTGGGCAAAAATATTCGTCATATGTGTCACCTCAGATGTTTGTCATCGGTTTTCTCTATTATAATCGTTATGCACATCAGGAGGGCGCTATTTACACATATTTTATCATTACCGTCCGCTGTAATAGGTTTCGATTCCGTTTACAACGGCGTCCGCGGCGTGCTCTTGTCCGTTATCGCTTTTCAGCTTGTCCGCATCTTGAGGATTTGTGATAAAACCTAATTCAGCCAGCACACTCGGCATCTTTGAATATGTAATAACATAAAAAGGAGCTTCTTTTACGCCTCTGTCCCTCATCCCTAAAGACGTGACAAGCTGCTGCTGAATGTCGGAAGCAAGCCTTTCGCTGTCCGCTCCTTCATATGTCGAATTAAAATACGTTTCCGCGCCCGATGCCGTTGATACGGCTGAATTGGTATGGAGGCTGACGAATAAATCGGATTGGCTGGCGCTCGCTTTCGCCACCCGCTCGTCCAAACGTAAAAAAGTATCATCAGTCCTTGAAGCTACAGGTTTTGCGCCTTCTGTCTCCAATTTGGCGATCACCTTGTTTGACACCGCTAAATTGATGTTTTTCTCAAGCAGTCCATTTCCGCCGGCCCCGCTGTCTTCTCCGCCATGTCCGGCATCTATATAGATGGTTTTCCCTTGCAAAGGTTCGGCTGCATAAGCGGACGGCGCAAGCAGAAGCAGAGCGGCACCGAAGGCAGCAGCGCTTTTTGTCAGTAAACCCACGTTTTTTTCCTCCCCGTTTTCACATATCTGTTTCTTTTTTCAGTTTCTCAAGCCGTAATTGTCCGCTGCTCTCTTTTTTATAGGTGATTTGCACCGCCGTATGTTCAGGCAGCGACTGACATTCAAACCGCTTAGTGAAAGGCACCTTCACCTCTTGCCTTTCTCCGTCAATTTCGACCGCGATCGTATCGTTTCCGGCCGCTTTTATAAATGTTCCTTCCTGTGTAAATGACGGCGCCGCATCAGCCTCCGCGGTATACTCGCAGCCTGATAACAGCCATGCGGTGAAGATCAGAAGTATGGCAGACTTCACACAGATCACCTCACGTTTTCTCATTCGGCTTTATCTTTGAACAGAATGGCCGATTTGTAAAGGGAGCCTCCATTCCTCCAGCGCTTTTCCATATTTGGAATGAAGGCTATCTGACCTGCTGTTTACCTGAACTTAGAAAGAAAACAAGCTGATCAGTCTATGAAAAAGGTTCTGTCTGAAGGCCGAATATGCAGAATTTAACGGAAACGGACGACTTTCTGTTCATTTTGAAAAAATATCAGATCGGCAAAAAAGAGAGCCGCGTCATGCACTCTCCCGAATAGAAACATTCATATTTATTTTGAGCTTTTCATAAAATGAACGGGACAACTTAAAAGAGCAGCGTATTGGCGGCAATGATGAGAATAATCACTCCGCTCAACACCGTGCTGAACTGTCCGACGTGAAAAGAACCGATGCGCAATGAAGCGGCTTTTTTTCCAAGCGAGCAGCCGATCCATATGGTCAGAAAGCTTCCGACCGCCGCAGTAATAGAAATGGCAGCGGGAGAAAGCCCGATCAACCCCGCGCTTAATCCGTTGGTCAGCGCATTTGCGGATACGGCCACCCCGAGAACCATGGATTCCAATATACCGATTTCTCCCGAACCGTCGGCATCCGCTGCCTCCGGATTTTGCAGCAGACCGGCAAAACGGCCTTTTTTTCCTGACGCACCAACACGCGCTGTTTTTCTCGGCACAGCCAGCAGAATGATGCGGATACCGATGACAGATAAAATAAACGCCGCCAGCAATACAGGAAGAAAGCCCGGTAAAACGGCTGAAATCCATTTGCCGAAATAAATTCCGATATAACTGAATACAAAACAGATAAAAGCGATCATCATATTTGACGCATGCGATATTTTGATTTTTCTGATGCCGTATGACATCCCCACTCCTAAATTATCAATGCTTGAGGACACTGCCAAACCTAAAATCAATAACCAAGCCATGTTCGTTTCTCTCCATTCTTTGATGTCTTTTCAACATGTTGTGCCGTTGAATCTACACTATCCTATTCAGCAGCACAGAAAAGGTACCTTTTCTGCAAAAATTATTGATTGACGATCATCATTCCGGCGGAAACGAGGTGACACCCTTGCCAGAAAATAAAAATAAGACACTGGGACCCCTTTTAAAATCACTGCTTGATAAGCACTCACTCTCCATGAGAAAGCTCGGCGCCTTAACAAACATTGATACGGCCACCATCTCCCGGATTATCAACGGCAAACAGAAGGCCAATTTAAAGCATCTTCAGGAATTTTCAAAACATCTCCGCACCCCGCTGGAGGAATTGCTTGAGGCGTCAGGCATAGACATCGGCCATGAAAAAGAAGCTGCGCCGCAAGACCCGATGCACGCGATTCAGGATATGCTGAATATGGCCGAGATGTTTGATCAGCCTTTTTCCCGGGAGCAAATTGAGCGCGAACTGACCAGATATGAACAATACGCCAAAACCCAGCAGGGCCATCGCCTGATTTGCGATGAGTTTCAAAAGAAAATGGACAATGAAGAAAGCGTCGGCCCTTTTATTGATCATTTGAAAAACATGCATCATCAGTATATGGATGAATCAACACCGGCTGAAGACCGCGCGATTCTCGGGAGCGCGCTGCTGTATTATATTTTAGCGACCGACGTCATTCCGGATTACATGTTTCCGATCGGCTACCTGGATGACGCCATCGCCGTGCAAATCGCTTTGAACCGGCTGAAAAAAAAGTAAAGGCGCTTAAAAAAGCGCCCTTTTTGTGTTGAAAAATATGAAACACCGCATTACGGTTTTGTCAAAACAGAGACAGCTGTCATATGATACATCAACCTAACAAAAAGGAGGGTGTCTTCTATGGACAGCAACACAGTAGTGGCAGTGTGCGCTCTGTTAAGTGTTGTGATTCAGATCGGAACGATATTCGCCGCAGGAAAGTGGAAAAAAGAATAAACAAATTGACGGTTTTTTCGCACAAGCGTATGCTTATAAATAACCTTGTAAAAGATAAGAAAGAAGATATGCATATGAAAAAAATCATTCTCCTCTTCGCCGCCGCTGTCATATTCAGCTCGATCGGCCATCAAATTTCAGGAGGATATAAAGATCCTGAAAAGGAACGGAGAAAACCGTTTCATTCGTTTAAATGGTTCAGCCGGTCATAACCTCCGGAAGAAGAACAAGCAAAATAATTGCACACAATGAAAACATAAGCTAGAATACGGACGAGTTAAACTCCTAAGGAAGAAGGCGAAATGATGAAGCAAACTTATCAACCGCTGTTTGAACCTTTTACGTTCGAAAGCGGCGTCACCATACCAAACCGTATTTCAGTCGCACCGATGACACACTATTCATCAAATGATGACGGAACGATTTCCGACCGTGAATTAAGCTACATTACTCCCCGTTCAAAAGAAATGGGCATGGTCATTACGGCATGTGCAAACGTAACGCCGGACGGCAAAGCGTTTCCAGGCCAGCCCGGCATCTATGATGATTCTCACATTCCCGGCTTGAAAAAACTCGCTCAGGCGATCCAGTCTCAAGGAGCGAAAGCCGTTGTGCAGATTCACCACGGAGGATTGGAATGTCCTCCTGAACTCGTGCCAAACAACGACGTCGTCAGTCCGAGCGGCTCAGAAGAAGACGGCAGACAAACGTCCCGGGCCCTCACCGAACAAGAAATTGAGCACATCGTGAAAGCATTCGGCGAAGCGACACGCAGAGCGATTGAAGCCGGCTTTGACGGTGTTGAAATTCACGGGGCAAACGGGTACCTGATTCACCAATTTTATTCACCGAAAACAAACCGGCGCACAGACCGCTGGGGCGGAAGCGATGAAAAGCGCCTTGCGTTCCCGCTTGCAGTCGTTGACGCTGTCAAACAGGCGATTGATACACACGCTGAAAATCCATTCGTTCTCGGCTACCGCCTGTCACCGGAAGAGCCGGAAACACCGGGGCTTACAATGAAAGAAACATTCATGCTCGCCGACGCGCTTGCGGAAGAGAACTTGGATTATCTGCATATTTCACTGATGGATGTCAATTCCAAAGCCCGCCGCGGCGCGGATACTTCACGGACCCGGATGGATTTATTAAACGAACGCGTCGGCCATAAAGTGCCGCTGATGGCCGTCGGTTCCATCTATACCGCGGACGAAGCGCTTGCCGTATTAGAAAGCGGAATTCCGCTGGTGGCTCTGGGACGTGTCATTTTGATTAACCCCGAATGGGCGGTGCTGGTCAAAGAAGGCCGCGAACAGGAAATCGAAAAAGCCATTCAAGCATCTGAAATTGAGAAATACCGACTTCCTGAACCGTTATGGGAAATGATTCAGAATACAGGCGGCTGGGTGCCGTTTGAAAAGTAGACTAAAAAAACTGCCGGATGTCCGGCAGTTTTTTTGATTCACAAGTTTTTACCGCTTTGTTTACTCTTATTTCCAACACATAGCGTACATATAGTAAATAGATTAATAGAAAGGAGACCGTATATGATGGCTGGTTTCCCTATTACGATTAACAGTCTTTCCGGAAACGGGGTTGTCAATGTCGGCGGTGCGTTTTCGATAAGTCCTTTAACCGTATCAAAAACCGTCTACGGCTCAGGAGGGGGAAATACAGGTATGGTCCTGCAAATGAATCAATCCAGCACATCTCAATCTTCAAACTCTCAATACTCTGATCAAAATGTAACGAAAACATTATGACATCCGTATTTCCCTCCCTTTCCGGCTGGCAGCAGCCGGATTCTTTTTGCCGTTTTGTTTAATCTTATTCCATATCACAGCGTACATATAGTTAGTAGACTGTGAGAGAAAGGAGAAAAAATAGAATGAGCGGTTGCCCGATTACGATAAACAACGTATCAGGAAACGGAGTTGTCAATGTTGGCGGCGCCATATCCATCAGTCCGCTGACTGCATCAAAAACCGTTTTCGGTGCCGGAGGGGGAAATATCGGCATTGTCATTCAAAACAATGCTGTAAGCCAGTCCAAAATGTTTGAACATCAATTTTCAGATCAGAATATTGTAAAGTCAATTTAAGGGCTGCCAAGCAGCCCTAACTGCATAAATAAAGCAGGCACACTGATTTCCCGAAAACTTGATTTTAAACATCAGCGATCACCTTTCCATGTTTTGAATGATTTCAGTTAAAGATGAATAGAATGCAGATTGAAAGCATGAGTACTGAATCTCATTAAGGAAAGAAGGAATCGTGATGAAAAAACTTTGCCGGGAAGTTTGGATTGAAGTTGACCTTGATGCGATAAAAAAGAATGTACGGGCGATCCGCCGCCATATTCCGAATACGTCTAAAATTATGGCCGTCGTAAAAGCGAACGCTTATGGCCACGGGTCTGTGGAAGTAGCGCGGCAGGCACTGGAAAGCGGGGCGAGCGAGCTTGCTGTCGCAAGCGTCGAAGAGGGAATTGTGTTACGGAGAGCGGGAATTACGGCACCTATTCTCGTGCTCGGCTTTACAGCTCTCAGCTGTGTGAAAAAATCTGCCGTTTGGAACATCACATTATCAGCGTTTCAGGTCAGCTGGATCAAAAAAGCGAATCGGATATTGGAAAAAGAAGCAGATTCGAAACGGCTGTCCATTCATATCAATGTGGATACCGGAATGGGCCGGCTGGGTGTGCGCACAGAAGAAGATCTTTTAGCAGTGGTGAAAGCGCTCAAGTCGAGTACATACCTGTCATGGGATGGCATCTTTACACATTTTTCAACAGCGGATGAACCGGACACTGAGCTGACGATGCTGCAGCACGAAAAGTTTATCAGCTTCCTCCGCTTTTTAAAAAATCAAGACATTACGCTGCCTACCGTGCATATGTGCAATACAGCCGCCGCTATCGCATTCCCGGAATTCAGCGCCGACATGATCCGTTTAGGTATTGGGTTATATGGTTTATATCCGTCCGCCTCGATAAAGGAACTGAACCTCGTGGATCTCACACCCGCACTAAGTTTAAAGGCGCGTATTGCTTATGTGAAAGCTATGGTGACAGATCCCCGGACCGTCAGTTATGGCGCCACATATATCGCCGAACCGGGTGAAATCATCGCGACGATTCCGATCGGCTATGCTGACGGTTACTCCCGCGCCCTGTCCAACCGCGGGTTTATTCTGCACCGCGGCAGACGGGTGCCGGTGGCGGGGAGAGTGACAATGGATATGATAATGGTCAGTTTAGGTGAGAATGAGGGCAAACAAGGAGAAGAAGTCGTCATCTACGGCAAACAAAAAGAAGCCGAGATTTCCGTTGATGAAATTGCCGAAATGCTCGGTACGATCAGCTACGAAGTCCTGTCTGTGTTAAGCCGCCGCATCCCCCGCTTTTATTTCAGAGACGGCAAAATCATTAAAATATCAGCTCCGGTATTATACGTATAGACGGCATAGTTCCCGTATTTATGTATAGAACAAGTACCGGCGTGAGTGGTTCCCATTGTTTTCGTCAGCAAAATCTCAAAACGCCTTCTCTTCCGCGTTCATGCACGGAATAGAAGGCGCAAAAAGACATTTAGCCAAAGGCTTGCGTTACGAAGCTTTATGCT
The DNA here is from genome assembly GCF_053663335.1 of Bacillus sp. YH3-2-B2. Classification (NCBI taxonomy): domain Bacteria; kingdom Bacillati; phylum Bacillota; class Bacilli; order Caryophanales; family Bacillaceae; genus Bacillus; species Bacillus sp. YH3-2-B2. The sequence continues at coordinate 422,739 of NZ_JBSJQE010000003.1, forward strand.
CCAATCTCAGCTTGTCAGCAACCATCGCGATGAATTCCGAGTTGGTTGGTTTTGCTTTTGTCATGCTTACCGTATATCCGAACAGTGAAGAAATGGAATCAATATTTCCCCTGCTCCATGCGACTTCAATGGCGTGGCGGATGGCCCGTTCTACACGGCTTGCGGTCGTGTTGAATTTTTTGGCGATGTCGGGATAAAGGACTTTTGTGATGCTGCCGAGGAGTTCAATATCGTTATACACCATGGAAATGGCTTCACGCAAATAAAGATAGCCTTTGATATGGGCAGGTACACCGATCTCATGGATAATGCTTGTAATGCTGGCATCGAGATTTTTCCGTTTCGGCTCCGGCTGGCTGCGGATAATGCTGCTTTGCGCGGACGGCGCACGGTGTGTGACACTGCTGACATTTCCGCTTACCTGGCGGATATGGCCGACAAGGTTTTCCATATCAAACGGCTTCAGGATGAAATAGGACGCGCCTAAATCGACGGCTTTTTTCGTAACGTCTTCCTGACCGAATGCCGTCAGCATGATGACGTTCGGCTGCTTCTCGAGCTCTGATTCCCGCAGACGCTCCAAAACCGCAAGTCCGTCCAGATGCGGCATGATAATGTCTAAAACGAGCACATCGGGATTCTTATCTTTAAACAAAGAAAGACATTCCTGTCCGTTATAAGCAACGCCGATCACTTCCATATCATCCTGTCCCTCTATATATTCACTCAACAGGCTTACAAGCTCTCGATTATCATCAGCAACACAAACTTTAATTTTCTCCACGTTTCTTCCTCCCCCAATGTATTAACAGGACGCAACCCATTTGACTGCTATATGTTACATTCGACAAAACCACTACTTCCCCTTTTAAAAAATCCATATTTACCAATAATAGTGGTATATCTTTGTTTTTCTAGCATTTTCTAGGTTTTTCGACTAAAAATTAAGTTTGACAAATCAGGAAACGTGAATTTGTCGAAAAATCTTCATGTCTTATTTTACATGAATCCCGGAAAGAAGTGAAGAACGCATCACATAAAAAAACTGCCGGATCATCCGGCAGTCAGCTTGCTTTGTCTTTCCCGTAAACATCAACACCCGCTTCAGACAGCATCCATTCGATATGAACGCCGTAGCCGCTTGTCGGATCATTGACAAATACGTGGGTTACGGCTCCGACGACCTTTCCATTCTGAATGATCGGGCTTCCGCTCATCCCCTGAACGATTCCGCCGGTTCTTTTCAGCAGTTTCGGATCTGTCACTTTCAACACCATTCCCTTTGTCGCCGGGAATTTTTGCGGCGTGGTGCTGACGATTTCAATATCAAATTTCTCTACTTTATCGTTTTCGATAACCGTCAGCATTTGCGCAGGTCCTTTTTTTACTTCATTTGACAAAGCAATCGGAAGCGCTTTGTCGGAAATGTTGTTTTTAATCGGCTGATGCAGTGTCCCAAAAATGCCGAACGGGCTGTTGCGGTTAATATCGCCGATCGTTTTCCGTTCTGACGAAAACCTTGCCAGTTTTTCGCCGGGATTGCCGCCTTTTCCTTTTTCAATCGATGTTACAGTAGAACGGACGATTTCTCCGTCTTCTACAACAATCGGTTTTTTTGTATCCATATCAGAGATGACGTGGCCCAATGCGCCGTATTTTTTTGTTTTCGGTTCAAAAAATGTCATGGTGCCGATGCCGGCTGCCGAATCGCGGATATAAAGGCCGATTCGATATTTCCCCTCGGCTTCGTCCTTTGTCGGAATCAGCTTTGTTTTGATTTTTTGCTTATCGCGTTTCACCAATAAATCCAAAGATTCACCGGTTTTGCCCGCTTTTTGAATAAACGGGGCGATATCGCTCATTTTTTCAATTTTATGTCCGTTCATTTTAATAATGATGTCGCCAGATTCAATACCCGCTTGTTCTCCCGGAGACTTTTTCCCATCCTTTGTCATCACCTGGTGAAAACCGACGACCAAAACACCGACTGAATGCAGTTTTACACCGATGGACTGTCCGCCCGGAATGACCTTCAATTCAGGAAGGACACGCACTTTCGTTTTTTTAATGGGAAACCCGGCAAGATCATATACTACTTCTGACCGGCCTTGTGTTTGCCCTGTTATGTTTGCATGACCGTGCTCTTCTTTCAGCGTAAAGGCTTCTGATAATTCGCCCTTTTCAGCGCTTATTGATGCATTGACCGGAACGGCCTGAGTCTGGTTTTCAAAGACGCTCATTTCTGACGGTATCAGTAAATATTCTTTAAACGGCTTAAAAAAGCCTACACTTAGTAAAGAAACAAGGAGAATTACACCTATTGCTTTCCTCATGTTATCGTGCATTCATTCCTTCACTCTCCTCGCTCCTATCCCACACCACTTTCTTTTTCTGCTACATCTATACTTTTGCCTTCCTGCGCTTGATTTATAACCGGCATACGAAGAAAAACATTGGATACACTGTTAGAGAAATGGAACAAAAAAATAAGCTGCCTGTATCAGCAGCTTATCCTGTCGTTTTTACCTGTCCGGCCTGTTTTAAAAGCTCTTGTGCATGCCGTTTTGTCAGATCGGTCACTTCAACACCCGCAATCATACGGCCGATTTCCGCTACCTTATCCTGCTTGGAAAGCGGCGTGACATGCGTTGTCGTCCGGCCGTCTTTGAATTCTTTTGCGATCAGAAGGTGCGTATCCGCCATGGCGGCAACCTGCGGCAGGTGTGTAATGCAGAGCACCTGTGAACCGGTCGATACTTTATGGATTTTTTCAGCGATGGCTTGGGCAACCCGCCCGCTTACACCGGTGTCCACTTCGTCAAAGATGATGGAGGTGACATCCTGCTGGGAAGAAAAAATACTCTTCATCGCCAGCATCACCCTTGAAAGCTCGCCTCCGGAAGCGACCTTTGACAGCGGTTTTAAAGGCTCACCGGTGTTTGTTGAAATTAAAAACTTCACAAGGTCAATCCCCTTATGGGTAAGCTGCACGGGCTGCCCGTTAACAACCGGAGCTTCACTGGCAGACGGATCGGTTTTCACGAGAAATTCCGTATCAAACGTTGATTTGCCCATATACAGACTTTGTAATTCCTGATGAATCGCTTCCGCCAGTTTCTTGGCCCATGCTTTTCTGATTTTTGATAAATTGGCGGCTTCTACGGCCACATCTTTGCCGACCGACTCCAATTCCTTCTTCAGGGCTTCAAGGTGGCTGTCGCGGTTCTCGATTTGATCGATTTCCTCTTCTATTTTAGATCCGTATTCCAAAATGTCTTCTACCGTCGCTCCGTATTTGCGCTTCAGCTGTTTGATCTCATTTAAACGGGTTTCAATAAAATTCAGCCGTTCCGGATCATATTCCAGATCATCTAACAGATTGCGCATCTGAAAGGTTGCATCCTCCAGCAGATAATAGGAACTTGACACACTTTCAGACAGCTTTTGCAGCGGTTCATTGATATCCGAAATATCTTCAAGCTGAGCAGAGGCCATTCCGACCCAGTCAAGCCCCCCCTGCTCGCTGCGGAGCGCATTATAGGCGTTTTGCAATGATTCATAAATTTTTTCAAAGTTGGATATCTGCTTCCGCTCTTCCTGAAGAAGTTCGTCTTCATTCAATTCAAGCTTCGCCGACTCGATTTCTTCAAGCTGAAATTGAATCAGGTCTAACCGATGCGCCATTTCCTGCTCGCTTTCTGACAGCTTCTTCACTTTTTTGAGCAGCTTCATATAACGCTCATAGCCTTCATGGTAAGCCTGAAGCGCGGATTCGGCCTCAACGCCCGCAAATTTATCCAAAAGCTCCAAGTGTTTGTCGTCCTCCATTAACAGCTGGTTATCATGCTGTCCGTGAATATCTAATAAAAGTCTGCCGATTTCCCTTAAAGCCGCAATCGTCACTAATTTTCCGTTGACACGGCAGACGCTTTTTCCTCCGGCATTGATGTCCCTTCTCATGACAATCATGTCGTCAGATGCGTCTATTCCCTGCTCACGGCATACTTCAAAAACGGGATGACCGCTGTCCAATAGAAACAGTCCTTCAAGCTCGGCCTTTGTTTCACCGTAACGGACAAATTCAGACGAGCCGCGGCCGCCGACTAATAGGGAAACGGCGTCTATAATAATTGACTTGCCGGCCCCTGTTTCTCCCGTCAGGACGGTGAGCCCCCGTTCAAACGAAATCGTCAGTTCCTCTATAATGGCAAAGTTTTTTATTGATAGTTCAGCTAACAAACAGCATTCCACCTTTTATCTGATAATTACGCTACAGCAGCTCCAAAAGACGGCTTTGTACGCCTTCCGTATCTTCAGGCGTCCTGCAGATGATTAAGATCGTGTCATCTCCGCAGATCGTGCCCATGATTTCTTCCCATTCGAGATTATCCATCAGAGCGCCGATTGCCTGAGCATTCCCCGGCATCGTTTTTAATACGATCATATGGCTTGCTGAGTCAATTTTTACGAACGCATCCATTAATGAACGCTTCAGTTTTGACAGCGGATTGAACCGCTGATCCGCCGGCAGGCTGTATTTGTAGGAGCCGTTGTTCGTCGGCACCTTTACGAGATGCAGCTCTTTAATGTCTCTGGAGACAGTCGCCTGGGTTACCTTATATCCTTCTTCTCTCAGCATGTCAACTAAGTCATCCTGCGTTTCAATCTCATGGCTTGTAATAAGCTCTCTGATTTTTATATGCCTTTGGCCTTTTGTCATGTAAGCACCTCTGTTTTCAAGCTGTTTGTCATTATGTTAACCGCTTCTTGATAAAAAGTACATGATGGCAGAAAAAAGGAATAATAGCCCCCTATTATTCCGGTACATCTGTCTTTTTGGCTTTTAATGTCTCATGTGCTTCGCGGACGGTACGGAGAATGTCTTCTTCCGGCAGTTCAGCGCCGTTTCCGTTTTCTCCGCCCCATTCCAAATGAAGCAGAAACTCAATATTGCCGTCTCCCCCCGTAATCGGTGAGAAGGACAGTCCTTTCACTGTATATCCTTCAGAAGCGGCAAATTGATTCATGCGGCGGAGAACGTCAGCATGAACGCCGGGATCTCTGACAATGCCTTTTTTTCCGACGGATTCCCGTCCGGCTTCAAATTGCGGCTTCACCAGTGCGATACAATCGCTCCCCGGTACAAGCAGCGTTTTTAAAACCGGCAGAATGAGGCGGAGTGAGATGAAAGAAACATCGATTGTCGCAAATTCCGGCAAACCCTCTGTGAAATCGGAAGGCTCGGAATAGCGGAAATTCGTCCGTTCCATGACGACGACCCTCTCGTCCTGTCTGAGCTTCCAAGCAAGCTGATTATAGCCGACATCCACTGCGTAGGACCGCTCGGCTCCGTTTTGGAGGGCGCAATCCGTGAATCCCCCTGTAGACGAGCCGATGTCAATCATCGTTTTGCCTTTTACCGAGACAGGAAACACTTCCAAGGCTTTTTCAAGCTTTAATCCGCCTCTGCTGACATATTTAAGAGGGTTTCCTTTTACCGTTAACGGAAGATCCCGGGCGATTTTTTCACCCGGTTTGTCCAATCGGTTTTCATTTGAGTATACGATGCCCGCCATAATGGCGCGTTTCGCTTTTTCCCGCGTTTCCGCAAGGCCTTTTTCTACAAGAAGTACATCTAATCGTTCTTTTTTTGCTGTCATGATCCAATTCCTTTATGTGTCTTCGGCGGCATCAGCAGTTTTATCCGGTTCATAACCTCAGCCTTCGTGAGACCGATTTCTTCAAGCAGGGCGGTTACGCTGCCGTGTTCAATAAACCGGTCTGGGATGCCCATTCTGTCAATCGGTGTATGATACATGCCGAGGTCATGAGCGTATTCAAGAATCGTGCTGCCGAATCCGCCTTCAAGCACAGCTTCTTCTATCGTTAAAATCGGCAGACCTTCATTAAGAATGGCCTTCATCATTTGTTTATCAATCGGTTTTATGAACCTCGCATTCACGACACGCACGGACAGGCCTTCTTTTTGCAGTTCTTCAGCCGCTTCCAGCGCCATTTCAATGGTCGTACCGAATGTTAAAATGACCGCGTCTTTTCCGGGACGGAGCACTTCCCATGTTCCGATCGGAATGGTTTTCAGCTCTTTATCCATCTTTACGCCGAGCCCGTTTCCGCGCGGGAAGCGCATCGCGATCGGACCTTCCTCATAGGAAAGGGCTGTATTGACCATATGGCGGCCTTCATTTTCATCCTTCGGCATCATTAAAACGAGGTTCGGTATATGCCGCAAAAAGGCGATGTCAAAGACGCCTTGATGCGTCTCCCCGTCAGCGCCGACCAAACCGGCGCGGTCAATGCCGATAAATACATTCGCGTTTTGACGGCAGATATCATGGACGACCTGATCGTACGCCCGCTGCAAAAAGGTCGAATAGATCGCAAGAAACGGCTTCATCCCCTGAAGCGCCATTCCCGCGGCCATTGTCGCCGCATGCTGTTCTGCGATTCCGACGTCAAACATGCGCTCAGGAAATTCTTTCGCAAATCCTTCAAGCTTAGAGCCGACCGGCATAGCCGGTGTAATCGCGACAATTCTGTCATCCTCGCGCGCCAGCTCCTGCACGGTGCCGCTGACAAGTCCGCTCCATGAAGGCGCCGCGGCTTTCGGCTTGACGAAATCACCCGTATTGATTTTATAAGGACCCGTTCCGTGCCATGTGCCGATTGTGTCGGTCTCAGCCGGTTTATAGCCTTTGCCCTTTTTCGTAATGACATGTAAAAGGACAGGGCCTTTCGTTTTTTTGGCGTATTGCAGGTTTTCAAACAGTTCGTGGTAGGAATGACCGTCAACCGGGCCTAAATACGTAAAGCCCAGCTCTTCAAAAAACATACCTGACACAAGCATATATTTTAAGCTGTCTTTTATCCGTTCCGCTGTGGCGGCCAATTTTCCGCCGACGGCCGGGATGCGCTTAAATAAATATTCAAGCTCGTCTTTTACCCATTGATATTTGCCGGCCGTGCGAAGCCGTCCCAGCATAGAATGAATCGCTCCGACATTCGGCGCAATGCTCATCTCATTATCATTCAGAATGACGATCATATCTTTTTTCTCATCACCGATATGGTTCAGCGCTTCAAGCGCCATTCCTCCGGTTAAAGCGCCGTCTCCGATAATCGGGATGATATATTCTTTCGATCCTTTAATATCACGGGCGGCAGCCATTCCCATCGCGCCTGAGAGCGATGTTGAGCTGTGGCCTGTTTCCCATACGTCATGTTCGCTTTCGCTGCGTTTCGGGAAACCGCAAAGCCCTTTATATTGGCGCAAGGTTTCAAACTCCTTGCCGCGCCCGGTTAACAGTTTATGAACATAGGACTGATGTCCGACATCCCATAAAAATTTATCTTTCGGACTGTCAAATTCTTTGTGAAGCGCAATTGTCAGCTCGACAACCCCGAGGTTCGGCCCGATATGGCCGCCAGAGGCAGACAGCGATGTGATGAGGAAATTGCGGATCTCCTCACTCAGCTCTTCCAGCTGTTCAATTGACATCTTTTTAAGAAATGACGGGTCCTGTATTGATAAAAGATCCAAAGCGGATCAACTCACTTTCAGCATGAATTTCTGCAAATTAAACAGTGTCTTTTTGAAAAAAGAAAAAGACTCCCTTTGTATTTTCATCGAAACTGCTTACATTTTACCATAGGAGCGGCAGCCCCTTCAAATCAGGACCGTTTTTAATGATCTCTCGCCGCGATTAAATCACAGAGGTCATGCAGCAGTTCTTTCTGAAGAGAAAGGCCGCTGATGATCCGTTTCGCCTCGCTGATATGATACGCCAGCTTCTCTTTCGCGCCTTCTAGCGTTAAAAGCGACGGATACGTTGACTTTTCATTCGACGTGTCTGAGCCGACCGGTTTGCCGATCTTCTCCTCATGCCCTTCAATATCAAGGATGTCATCTCTGATTTGAAATCCGATGCCGATATGGCTGCTGAACAGACGCAGCTTTTCGACTTCATCCTCCGGCGCATCTGCCAAAATGGCGCCCGCCGTCACGGAAAAACCGAGGAGCTTGGCCGTTTTCCGCTCGTGGATGGATTCCAGCTCCTCAAGCGTTATCCGCTTTTGTTCCGCTTCCATGTCGGCAGCCTGCCCGCCGACCATTCCTTCCGTTCCTGCCGCGCTGATCAGCTCATCGACGAGACGGAGCCGTTTTTCTGCTGAAACCGCCTCAGACACGTGAGATGTGATCAATTTAAAGCTTTCTGTCAGAAGCCCGTCTCCGGCCAATACGGCTGCCGCTTCTCCGAAGACTTTATGGTTTGTGGGCTTTCCCCGGCGCAGATCATCATCGTCCATGCAAGGAAGATCATCATGGATTAAGGAATACGTATGAATCATTTCGACAGCGCATCCGACCGGAATCCCGTCTTTTTCATCTTTTCCGTAAGCATTCAGAACGGCTAAGACGACGAGGGGACGCAGCCTCTTTCCGCCCGCTTCCAAAGAATACAGCATAGATTTTTTGAGGATTTCCGGCATCGCAAGCCGTTCCGTATACAAAAAAAGCTGCTGTTCAATCAGTTGTTTGCGCGATGCTAAAAATGCGTCCAGTTTATTTGTCACCTTCGTCTTCCTCCTGAACGCTGAAAGGTGCAAGTTCGCCGTTATCTTTTAAAATAAAGTCCATTTGCTTTTCGACATGCTGAAGCTTTTCATGGCACATTTTTGAAAGGGCCATCCCTTCCTGAAAATAATTAATCGCCTGCTCAAGCGGCACGTCTCCTTCTTCAAGCTTTGCCACAATACCTTCAAGGCCTTTCATCGCCTCTTCAAATGTCAGCTCTTCACTTTTTTTGGTTTCTGTCATTTTCGTTCGCCTCTCTTTTGCAATACTTCACACGTCAGAACGCCGTCTGTCATCTTTACTTCAAGCGTATCATTTTGTTCCACTTGATCAACGCTTTTGATCAGCTCTTTGTCTTTATAGGCCAGACTGTATCCTCTCTCCATCACCTGAAGGGGACTTAATGCATTCAGTTTACCAAGAACCGTCTGAAACTGCGAATGAAGCTGCTTCAGCTGGACATTCATGCTTCGGGCGAGCTGATTTGAGCGCTCCTCGTACCGTTTTTTCGCCTGTTTCAGCTGGGTTTCAGGGTGGAGCGCCGTTAATCTGTACGTATTCCGCTCCAGCTGTCTTTGTTTCCTGTCCGTAAGCCCTGTGAGCTGTGATTGGAACTGCTGATACAAAAGATCAAACTGCTGTTCTTTTTGGGTATACAATCGTTTCGGAAAACGGAACGCGTAGGATGACTGGAGCGATTGAACCCGTTCTTTTTTCTTGCTGATATGCTGCTGCATCGCTCTTGTCAGGCGGACTTCCGCCGTTTTTGTCCGTTCCATTAAGTCCGTCGTGTGGGGGACGGCGATTTCTGCCGCTCCTGTCGGCGTTGCCGCCCGGATATCCGCGACGAAATCACTGATTGTAAAATCTGTTTCATGTCCGACGGCTGATATAATCGGAATGGCGGAAGCAAAAATCGCCCGGGCCACGATTTCTTCGTTAAATGCCCACAATTCTTCGATCGAGCCCCCTCCCCTTCCGACGATCAGGACGTCACACATTTTTTGTGCATTGGCTTCTTCAATGCGCTTCACAATCGATCTGCTGGCATTTTCACCTTGAACGAGCGCGGGAAGCACAATGACTTTCACAAGGGGGTATCTTCTTTTAAGTGTGGTAATGACGTCTCTGACGGCTGCTCCCGTCGGTGACGTGACGACCCCGATCGTAGCCGGAAAAGCGGGGATGGCCTGCTTATGCCGGTCATCAAACAACCCTTCGCCGGCAAGTTTTTTCTTTAATTCTTCATATGCTAAGTAGAGCGCCCCCACACCGTCCGGCTGCATTTCTTTCGCGTACAGCTGATAGCTTCCGCTCGGTTCATAGACGGAGATCCCGCCTCTTACGATGACCTTCATTCCGTCCTCGGGCTTAAACGCAAGCCTCGAACTTTGTCTTTGAAACATGACGGCCTGCATGCGGGCATGCTCATCTTTTAATGTAAAATAGATGTGGCCTCTCGTATGAATTTTAACATTGGAGAGCTCACCCTTAATCCAAATGTCTTCAAGATGAGGGTCCACATCGAATTTTCGTTTAATGTATTTGGTCAGCGCGGAAACCGTGACATATGCCGCTTCACTCACATCCTGCACTCCTTTCATAAAGGCTTTTTGCCCTAAACTAAGAAAACCCGCTCTGGCTGAAAGGAGCCTTAAGAAGCGGGTATCGTGCTCATTGTCACACTTTTTGTGACTGTCTCCGGTTATCTATGATAACGTACGTCTGGCAGATTTAACAGTATTATGCGCAAGCATTGTGATGGTCATCGGACCTACTCCGCCCGGCACCGGTGTAATGAAAGATGCTTTTTCTTTCGCTTCATCAAACTGAACGTCTCCGCAGAGTTTTCCGCTTTCGAGACGGTTGACGCCGACATCAATGACAATGGCGCCCTCTTTGATTTGATCGGCTTTGATGAAATTCGCTTTACCGACCGCTACCACAAGAATATCTGCTTTTTTCGTATGCTCAGCCATATTTTTCGTGCGGGAATGGCAATATGTGACGGTCGCGTTTTCGTTCAGCAGCAGCTGGCCGACCGGTTTACCGACAATATTGCTTCGTCCGACTACAACAACTTCTTTGCCGGAAAGATCTACGTTCGTCTTTTTCAATAACTCGACAATTCCGTGCGGCGTGCATGGAAGAAATGTATCTTCGCCAAGCAGCATTTTCCCGACGTTGAGAGGGTGGAAACCGTCAACATCCTTATCGGGAGAGATCCGCTCGATTACGGCTTTTTCAGAAATATGATCCGGGAGCGGCAGCTGGACGAGAATGCCGTGGAATTCCGGATTTTGATTATACTGATCAATCACTGTTAAAAGCTCCGCCTCGGTTAAGCTTGAGTCAAAGCGGTCAAGCTTAAATTTCATTCCCATTGTTTCAGCGGCTTTTTTCTTGCCTGTCACATATGAAACAGAAGCGGGATCGTCTCCGATTAAAATGACCGCCAAACCGGGCACTACGCCTTGTGCTTTCAGCTCTTCTACTTCTTTTGCCAATTGTTCGCGTTTTTCTTTAGCCGTTTCTTTTCCGTCGATGATTGTTGCAGTCATTTTCTTTCCTCCTATGATTCGATATCAGTTTTAATGTTAGAAAGAACCCCGTTTACGAATTTTGCAGCTTTATCGTCGCCGAACCGTTTTGCCAGCTCGATTGCTTCGTTTAATGACACGTTAGCAGGAATGTCGTCAGTATAAACCATTTCATACACCGCCAGACGCAGGATCGCGCGGTCTACGTTTGCAATCCGGTCAAGCTTCCAATTGACGAGATGGCCGGAAATCATTTCATCAAGCTGAACCTGATGTTCGATCACTCCGTACACCAGCTGTTCAAAGAAGGCATCTGTTTTTTCACCATCAAGCGCGTGCTCAATGGCATCGTTCGGTGCAATATCGCTGACATCAATCTGAAAAAGTGCCTGCAAAGCTTTTTCTCTAGCTGTTCTTCTTTTCATTTTCTTTCTCCTTCAGATCCGCTTTATCCGCTTGTCGTTAAGCTTAAAGAGATCATAACATATTTTTTTCTCAATCGCATGTCGAAATTTAGGTTTTTTCACCCTAATGCCGAATATTTTCACAAACCGTATTAATTTCATTCGGATTTCACAGCATGAAGAAACTCGGCTGCCGTTTGTAAGCCGGCTTTCTTCATGCCTGAAATGACGGGAAACGTATAAAAAACCAAAGGGCTGCCCATCCCCTTGGTTTTTATACGCTCATTACATTTCTTCGTCGATTTCGACTTCTTGGGCTTTCGTGTCAAATTGAATGCCGACGATATGAATATTGATTTCATTAATGGTCAGAGACGTCATGTTTAATAAGGTTTGGCGGATATTCTCCTGAACGCTTGCCGCCACTTTCGGGATCGAGATCCCGAATTGAACGACGCAATAGACGTCGATGGTAATCCCGTCATCGGCTAAATCGACCTTTACGCCTTTACCGTGATTGATTTTGCCGAAGCGCTCTACGACGCCGGTGGCGAAATTGCCGCGCATTTCAGCAACTCCTTCAACTTCGGAAGCGGCGATGCCGGCAATGACTTCAATGACCTCAGGAGCAATTTCAACCTTGCCTAAATGAGCCTCATCATGATCCATTTTAAGCACACTGTTGTCTTCCATTCAATTCACCTCCCGCAAAAATTATGAGCCCATTACATCATATGTTTCTAAAAACTTTGTATTAAACTCTCCGCTGACAAATGTTTCGTGTTCAAGCAGTTTCAGATGGAACGGAATCGTCGTTTCAATACCTTCAATCACGAATTCGCTCAGCGCGCGTTTCATCCGTGCAACTGCCTCATCACGCGTTGTTCCGTATGTGATGACTTTAGCAATCATACTGTCATAGTACGGCGGGATCGAATAGCCGGGATATGCGGCTGAATCCACGCGTACGCCGAGTCCGCCCGGCGGCAGGTACATGTTAATTTTACCGGGTGAAGGCATGAAGTTTTTCGCAGGATTTTCAGCGTTGATGCGGCATTCAATCGCCCAGCCGTTAAATTCAACGTCTTCCTGTCTGAGCGAAAGCTCCTGTCCGGATGCCACTTTGATCTGTTCTTTGATCAGATCCGTTCCCGTCACCATTTCTGTGACAGGGTGCTCTACTTGAATACGCGTGTTCATTTCCATGAAGTAGTAGCGCTGTTCTCTGTAGTCATAAATGAATTCTACTGTGCCGGCTCCCGTGTAACCGACGGCCTTCGCTGCTTTTACCGCAGCTTCGCCCATCTGCTCCCTGATTTCAGAATCAAGCGCAGGTGACGGTGACTCTTCAAGAAGTTTTTGCAGGCGTCTTTGGATAGAACAGTCACGCTCTCCGAGATGGATCGTGTTTCCGTAATTATCCGCAAGCACCTGAATTTCAACATGGCGGAAATCTTCTATGTACTTCTCGATGTACACACCCGGATTTCCGAATGCCGTAGCGGCTTCCTGCTGGGTAATCTCAATGCCTTTGATCAGTTCTTCTTCTGTGCGTGCGACCCGGATGCCTTTTCCGCCTCCGCCCGCAGTGGCTTTTATAATGACAGGATACCCAATTTCACCTGCAAGCGAAACCGCTTCTTCCGTATTTTTTATGATTCCTTTTGAACCGGGCACAATCGGCACGCCCGCCAGCTGCATCGTGTCGCGCGCGATATCTTTTGTTCCCATTTTTGAAATGGCGTCAGCCGTAGGGCCGACAAACGTTACGTTTAATTCCTCGCACAGCTCGGCAAAGTCGGCGTTTTCAGCTAAAAACCCGTATCCCGGATGAATCGCATCCGTGCCGGTCAGCTTTGCGACGCTGACGATGTTCGTTACATTTAAATAGCTGTCTTTTGATGTTTTCGGCCCGATACAAAAAGCCTCATCGGCCATTTGGACATGCAGGGCATCTTTATCTGCCTCAGAATAAACGGCTACAGTTTCAATGCCCAGCTCTTTGCAGGCCCGGATGATTCTGACGGCGATTTCTCCTCGGTTGGCGATCAATAGCTTTTTAATCATAATAGCAGGTCTCCTTACTCAGCTTTTACAAGAAATAGAGGTTGTCCGTATTCGACCAGCTGGCCGTTTTCAACTAACACTTCAACGATTTCTCCTTTTACTTCGGCTTCAATCTCGTTAAAGAGTTTCATTGCTTCTACGATACAAACAACTGTATTTTCGCTCACTTTTGAACCTTGGTTTACGTAAGGGCCGGCTTCCGGCGATGAAGAAGCATAAAACGTTCCGACCATCGGAGACGTAATTTTGTGCAGGTTTTCGTCTTGTTTCGGCGCTTCCTGAACAGGAGCGGCTTCACGCGCTTCCGGTTTTGCAGCCTGCGGAGCAGGTGCGTAAGCGGCGGGAACGGCTTGGGCTTGTCCCGTTACATTCACTGCCGGCGCTTCATTTTTTTTCAGTTTGAGGCTTACGCCTTCGATTTCGTAAACGAATTCGTCGATGGAAGATTCATCGATTCTTTTTATCAGTTCATGAATTTCGTTGATTTTTAACATCAGTTTCCACTCCTATGTATAAAAAATAGAAATTTATGGGTTGCTACTAAAAGTACATACTATGTTTATCTTACAGGAGCGCTTGTGTAAATTCAACACTGATCTAAAATGACATCAGAAAAGCCCGCAGCAGGTGCGGGCGGTGGAGATCTCTTATTTTGTCGGTTCAAACGTAATGGCGACGTCTTTCATCGTCTTGATTTCTTTTTTTACAAGGTCAATGATAGCGGAAGCTTTTGCGTTTGAATGTTTGTCAGACATGACCGTAATGTTGATTTTGTCTCCTTCAGCATCCACGAGCGCATCTTTGTAGCCTTGTGTTTTAATCAGCGTTTCCAGCTGTTTTTCCGTCCCTTCAGCATTGCTCAGCGCCGTCATTTTATCGTAGGCTTCGCTTTTTTCCTTTGCGGTCGCATCATCGCTTGAAACAATGCTGTTTAACTGTTCCCTTTCTTTGCTTCTCGCGTCTTCAAGCTCCATGCGGTATGCGGTAAATAAGTTTTCATCAGCTGTTTCTGTAGCGACCGATCCGTCTTTGTCCGATGCTTCAGCTGATGTTTCTTTATCCTCTTTTGTGCCTTTAGAATCTTTCGTTCCTTTTGTTCCGTCTTCTTTATCCGTGCCGCTTCCGTTCTTATCTTTCGTTTCAGGAGCCGGCGTTTTTTCAGTTGCCACTTCTCCGCTGCTTTTTTCGCTTTTCATCTGCACGGCATTTTTGCTTTCCGGCGACATAATATAATAAACACTTAATACCACGACGAGACTGAGCATTGTTAAAAGCCAAACCGTTTGTTTTTTCAGCATGATTTATGAATCCTCCTTGATTTTTTTAGGGGCAACCGCTACACGGTAGCTCGGAACATCAAGCACCCTTGTGACGGCATCAATGATGGTTTTTTTTATTTGAACGTTGTCCACTCCCTGAGCGACAACGAGTACACCGCGGATATCGGGCTTTTTCGTCTGGACGACGACCGGGGTTTCCTGATCCCCGTTTCGAATCATGACAATTTGCTCCTCTGAGGTTTGATCGGTTACGCTTCTTTTGCCGCCTTCTTTATCGGTTTCTTCGGTGGTGGTGTCTTTTTTCGTTTTATTTTTCTCAAACACTTTTAAAGATGTTGCGTCTACGTTCACGACAATTGATACATCCTCCACGCCGATAATCGTTTCAAGGATTTCTTTCAGCTGGTTTTCATAGTCTCTTTCATAATCATCGATCGTGTTTTTGGCGCTGCTGTCTTTCGATGCCTTAAAAACGGGTGCGCTTTTTTGCCCGCTTTTGTCTTCCGTTCGGCCGGACATGACGGTCTGCGCCGCTTGGTCCTTCCCGGTTTTCTCCGGTGAAGAGAACAGCTGGCTCACCAGCATAAAAGATACCCCGAGCACAAACACGAACAGAAAATAATGATATTTTGTCAGTTTTGGTTTTTCTCCGTCTTTCGCCTGTCCGATCATCAGCTGTTTTTTGAGTATGGTCCATAGTCCGTTTTTATTCATGGCCGTTTTTCTCCCCGCCTTCCATATAAACCGTAATTTTCTCACTGCCGATTTCCCATATATCCGCAAGTTTTTCTTTGATGTCTGCGGCCTCTTTTTTTTCGGCTGCGCCTTCCGGTTCGTATTTGCGGTCTGTGCGGATGTCGATCGGTGCGACGGTTTGCACGGTTTTTTCAGAAGATGGGGCCATATACACGCTGATCGTTTTTACATCTTCTTCTGAACGAACCTGTTCTTCCGCTGTAAGGCGGATGTCGTCTATTTTGTATTCGTCATGACTGAACATCTCCTCCGCTTTCTTTTTTAGTTGGACAGCCATTTCTTCTAAAACATATGCGCGGTTTGATGCTTGTATTTCTTTTTTTTCTGATTTGATTTGATTTTTTATATCAGCGGATTGAGATTGCTCTTGTTTTGTCAAATAATCGAAGATGATTTCCGGGTCTGTTTTGAAAAGTTTGAAGATCGGGTTGAGCATGACAATGATTAACAGCAGGCTGACAACCATCTTGGCGTATTTTTGCATACTGGAGCTGGGCAGCAGCATGTCGATGACGATGGCGAATAAGATAAATAAAATAATGCTTGTCAGCCATTCTGTTAAAAAGCTCATATCCAATGGGCCTCCTTTATTTCATCATCATGGTGAGGTTGCCTGCTGTAATAATGACTGTAATACTGAGGAAAAACATGAGAGAGACGATGGCGAGCGCCGCGAAAATATACAGCACGCTTCTGCTGATGACGCCGAGGCACGTAATGACGGGACCGCCTCCGAGCGGCTGCAGAATAGCGGCCGCGAGCTTATAAATAAAAGCGAGCGAGAGCACTTTAATCGCCGGAAACGCGGAGATGCAGATCAAAATTCCGACTCCTAGGATTCCCACGGTGTTTTTTAATAGGAGCGAGGCGCTGATGACCGTATCCGTCGCATCCGTAAACATCCGGCCGAGCACGGGAATAAAATTGCCTGTGATAAATTTTGCAGTCCTGAGCGTAATCCCGTCCGTCACGGCAGCCGAAGCCCCCTGTACGGAGATGACGCCGAGAAACACGGTGAGGAATACGGCAAGCGCGCCGATCGCAATATTTCTGAGCAGATTGGCAAGCTGCGTGACTTTATATTGATCCGTCATCGTGCTGACGATGCTTAAAATCGCTGACAGGAAGATAAGCGGCATGACAATGTTTTGAATGAGAAGGCCGCTCGTATTCATCAGAAATAAAATAACGGGGTGAAAAAAAGCTGCGGAGACGGCTCCCCCGGAAGACGCCAAAAGCGCGAGTAAAAGCGGGATGAGCGCGAGAATGAAACTTGTCATCGTCTGGATCGCTTCACTGGCATAATTGACGGCAACATGAAAGCTGTTTAAAGCGAGAATAATCAGCACCATGTAGACAATTGCATAAGCCACTTTGCTGACGGTGCTCTGCTGGAACGCATTTTGCAAAAGCTGCAGAATGACACAAAAAATGGTGAGAAGAATCAAAGTTCCCAGGAGCTTTCCGTTTGCGAGCACTTCATGAAACAAGTATGAAAATAAAGCCTTCAGCCATGCCTCCGGCGAGAACGTTTTTTCTCCGTTAATAAAGTCGATGATGCTTCCCTTTTGGCTTTCAGGCAGAAGACCGCCGTATTCTGTCATGATGTCGTCCCAAAACTTTCCGATGCCTTCTGTTTTCAGCGCTTCGGCCTGCTTTTTCGCCACTTCATCAGCGGATTCTTGATGAATTGCGGTTTCCTGCGACGCACCGTCTGTTCCGGCAGCTTGTACACATTCAGTCTGAAAAAATAAGAGGATGAACAAAAAAGCCCCCGCCCACCGAAAGCGCTTCATTTTTTGTGCCCCCCTTTCCATTTTATTGATGATCAAGAAGGAATAAGTCCGAGAATCGTTTCAATAATGACGGTGAGTATCGGCACGGCCATTACCAGTATCAAAATTTTTCCGGCCAGCTCTATTTTCGAAGCAATCGCTCCCTGGCCCGCATCCTTTGTCAGCTGCGCACCGAATTCAGCGATGTAGGCGATGCCGATAATTTTTAAAATGGTTTCCACATAGACCATATTGACATTTGCATTGACGGCTATTTTTTCTATCATTCTGATAATGTCGTAAATCTGATCGATGAGATAGAGAAAGATCACGCAGCCGCTGAAGACGACAATCATAAACGCGAAAGTCGGTTTCTGTTCTTTTACGATCAGGGAGAGAAATGTGGCGATCAGGCCTAAACCTACAATTTGAACAATCTCAATCTGTAAGCCCCCCTATCCTTGGAATAGAAACACAGCTTTGATCTTTTTGAACAGGTCATCGACAATCGTCGCCACCATAAATAAAATATAGATAAAGCCAAGCAGCGTCACCCATTGGGCGTATTCTTTTTTTCCCATTTGGTCAAGTATGGTGTGCAGAAACGCAACCACGATACCGACTCCGGCGATTTGAAAAATGACATTTACGTCGACTCCCATTTTATGTTTGCTCCCCTCATGTTTACATCAATAGAAGAATGAGTAACAGTCCGGCTAAAAATCCTAAGCTTTTCACCATTTTTTCATTTTTCGCCTGCGCCCGTCCGGCATCCGCTTCCGCCGCTTCCAAATGTGTAAGCGCAAGCTTGATATGTTTCTGCTGAGAAACACGGTCATGGAGCCCGAGCGTCTCTCCGAATTGCTTCAGCACATCATATTCGCTTTTTTTCATCGCCATGGAAGACCAGTTATGTTTCAAGCTCTGTTCCCAAGCCGTTTTGGCGGAATCGCTTCCCTGCTCAAGCCTTCTGCTGAAAGCTTGAAACAATAACGATACAGGTTCGGAAAGCTGTGCGGCAATTTGTCCCGAGGCGGTATGCAGCGGCGTATGCCCGAACATGATTTCCGCTTCTAGCGATTGGAGCGCCGCGCGCAGCTGACGGATCTGCCTCGGCCTTTCAATATACATTTTGGCGATCTCAAATCCCGTCCATGTCGTCGCTGTCAGAATGAACACGGCACCTAAAAGCTTCAGCATGACATCACGCTTTCAGCATGCGGAACAGGTTTCCCGTCCTTTCCGTAAATCCTGCTGATCGTTCCCGGACCGCGGCGTCTTGACAGCTCCACATACCGGTCAAACACGTTTTCCTCCCACAGCATTTTCAGCGACGGCCTCTTGACCAAGTCTTTCATATTCCATCCGTGCGCAGAGACGATAACGGATACGCCCGCATGGAGCGCCTCCATCAGCGCTTGTGAGTCTTCCATTCTCCCAATTTCATCCACAATTATGACATCAGGGCTCATAGAGCGGATCATCATCATCAGCCCTTCCGCCTTCGGACAGGCATCAAGGACATCGACTCTGCGGCCGAAACTGTGCTGGGGAATGCCCCGCAGGCAGCCGGCAATTTCCGACCGTTCATCTACGATACCTGTCTTTTTTGCCGGGATGCGTGTTGATCCGGTGCTGGAAAGCCGGGCCAAATCACGAAGCAAGGTCGTTTTCCCCGTTTGCGGAGGACCGATGATCAGCGTGTTCAGCCAGTTTTCTTTCCATAAGAAAGGAATGAGCGGTTCTGCGATCCCCAGCTTCTCCCGGGCGATTCGGATATTAAAAGATGTAATATCCCGGAGTCCTTTGACGGCTCCGTTTTCGACGATGACTCTTCCGGCCAGCCCCACACGGTGGCCTCCTCTGATTGTGATGTATCCTTTTTTCAGCTCTTCTTCCAGCGTGTACATACTGTAATTGCTGAGCCGGCTGAGGATCAGCTGTGCGTCGCCGGCCGTACACACATATGACAAATACAAAGGTTGTCCTTTTTGGATCAGTTCAACCGGCCTGTCGACCCGGATTCTGATTTCTTCTGTATCCCGCCTTGCTTCTTCGGGCACGGCGGAGATGGCATCTCTCAATAATTCAGGGAGAACCTCTGTAATTTCATTCAATAGAGTCTCCTCCTTTTTACCGATTGGCTTCTTTAAAATGTATGATCCGGGACAGACTTTATGACACCCCGGCCCTCTATTTATGCACACCGGCCAAAATCAGCACCACCCCCGCAAAAATCAATATTAATTTTGCATATGAGAGCTGTCCGGCAATCTGATAAATGCCGATCGTCATTGTGATGATAAAGATCAGAGGGCCGACGATTGCCAAAATACTATTCACCACAACCGCTTTTCTGATGTCGTTTGTCAAAAGCATGATAATAGCGGCAGATAATTCAATGAGCGAGGACAAAACTCGTAAACCGGCCATCGTTAAAACAGTAGAATTGATTGAACCGAACAAAAATTTCATTGCAATCCCCCAACTTCAAGCATTTTGTTACACTATATGCTCTAGCTGACGGAAGTAGTCTCACTATTTTCATATAGAAGAAAGATTCTGAGGCAGAACGCAAAAAAAAGCCTGCCCCGTAAAAGGAGCAGACTCCGAATTTCTTTAACTACGCTCTTGACACGTAAGAACCGTCTGATGTATTTACAACCAGCGTATCGCCTTCGTTCACGAAGAACGGTACGTTTACGACAAGGCCTGTTTCCGTTTTGGCAGGTTTCGTGCCGCCTGACGCCGTGTCGCCTTTAATTCCCGGCTCTGTTTCAACAACTTTCAGTTCAACTGTGTTCGGCAGTTCAATACCGAGCGTTTCAGACTGATACATCATGATATGCACAGACATATTTTCCAGAAGGTATTTCAATTCTTCTTCGATTTGGTTTTCGTTCAATTCAAGCTGTTCATATGAGCTTGTATCCATGAACACGTGCTGATCGCCGTTGGCATAAAGATACTGCATCGTTTTTGTTTCGATTTGAGCTTTCGCGACTTTTTCTCCTGCACGGAATGTTTTCTCCTGAATAGCGCCCGTGCGCAGGTTACGCAATTTAGAACGGACAAATGCCGCTCCTTTTCCCGGTTTTACGTGCTGAAAGTCAACGACGCGCCAAATGCCGCCGTCTACTTCAATCGTTAGTCCTGTACGAAAATCGTTAACTGAAATCATGTTTGATGTCCTCCTATATTCCGATCACAAAATAATTAATTCTTTAGGGGAATGCGTAATTGTCCGGTTGCCGTCCTCAGTGATGATGATATCATCTTCGATTCTTGCGCCCCCGACTTCCGGTATGTATATGCCCGGCTCAACCGTTACCGCCATGCCCGGCTCAAGGACGGCCGATGACCTGAAAGACAGCCCCGGTGATTCATGGACTTCCATTCCGAACCCGTGTCCTGTCGAATGGCCGAAATACTGTCCGTAGCCTTTTGCGGTGATATGATCCCTCGTCAGGGCATCCGCTTCTTTTCCCGTCATGCCGGGTTTAATATGCAGGACACCAAGCGCTTGGGCATCGTATACGACCTGATAAATCTCTTTCAGTTTATCACTTGGCTCTCCGACCGCGACGGTGCGTGTGATATCAGAACAATAGCCTTTATAATAAGCGCCGAAATCGAGCGTGACCAAGTCTCCCTTTTCAATCAATTTGCCGCTTGCCACTCCGTGGGGAAGGCTGGATCTGACTCCCGAGGCGACGATCATATCAAAGGAAGAGCCGTCTGCTCCTTGACGTCTCATATAAAATTCAAGCTCGTTTGCAACTGAAATCTCTGAGATGCCCGGTTTGATAAACGTCAGAATATGTTCAAACGCATCATCCGCAATCTTCGCAGCTTCCTCTAATATCTTAATCTCTTCACTTGACTTAATCAAGCGCAACTTTTCAACGGAATCCGCGACGGGAACCATCTCCGCTTCCTGCAGCACCGCTTGGTAGGATGCATATGTTCCGTACGTCATGCTGTTTTGCTCGAAGCCGAGTTTTTTAATGCCGTACTCAAGAATCGTATCCGCAGCCGTTTGGATTAAGCTTCCGCCGTGCTCGATAATGTCAAAACCCTTCACTTGCGTCTTCGCCTGCTCGGTGTAACGGAAATCCGTGATAAATGCCGCACGTTCTTTCGATATGACCGCAAGGCCTGACGAACCCGTAAATCCCGTCATGTACTGCAGATTGGCGGAGCTTGTCACCAACATTCCGTCTATATCCAGCTGACCGAAAAGATTTCGCAATTTCTCAAGTTTCATTCCCTTTCTCCTCCTCGCCGATTCTTGACTGCCGCCTGACAACGCGGGAGCATCCCCGCCCGGTTTTCAGCATAAAAAATGTTCACTTCTCGTGAACATTTTACCATACCGGACAGGGATTATACACTTATTCACTTGTTGCCGAGCGCCCTTGCAAGCTTGTCTGACGTAAGTTCATTGTAGTTGAAGGAAATTGAGTAGCCGACAAACAAACCGTACAGAATGTAAAGGCAAAGCGTCGTCACGATTGTATCTGATTTCAATTCAGTGACGGATTTCACATCTTCGAAAATCGGATTGAATAAGAAAAAAACCGCACACCATAAAATGACGCCGTACACCATCCCCGGCCACATGGTTTTAAAACGCTTCAGGCAGACGAAATAAATAAACGCCCCGGCAATTGAAATGAATCCGATGACAACGATGCTGACCATCGTGCCCAGCCATTGTTTTTTCCATTCTCCGATCATAAACGGCTGAAGAATCATGTTGGGGCTGATCTCTGAAAAATGAAAGACATACCCGAGATAGCCGATCAAACTCCAAAATACACCGCCGGCAAATCCGATACCGCAAATTCTGCCGGTAAATGAAACAGGCTGCTGATCATCATCCTGCTTCTTTTTTTCTTCCTGTTCTGAATGTTTTTCGCTTGTCATCATGGCACCTCCAGTCATAGACTGCCCAAAAATTGAAAAGTCATAAAAAGCTGCGCCATATTTTCATTCAATGAGTAAAATCTAAAGAAACGGGGTATACTGCATGTAGAAAAAGCATTGATTTTCCGGCTGTCTAACTAGAGGTTTACCGCGGTTTCCTGTACAATAGAGTGAAAGGAAATGGTTAGTAAATCCTAAGAAAACAGGCAGGTTGATAAACAATGTCCAAACAAAAAACGCCCCCTGCATACGGCGGGCAGGCTGTCGTTGAAGGGGTAATGTTCGGCGGCAGAAAAAATTATGTTACCGCCATCCGCAGGAATGACGGAAGCATTGATTTTTTCAAGCTTCCGAGAGTGCCGAACGCCAAGCTTTCGGCTTTAAAAAAGATTCCTTTTTTGCGGGGAATCGTCGCCATCATTGAGGCGAGCGCCAACGGCACAAAGCATTTAAACTTTTCCAGCGAACGTTACGGGCTTGATCCTCAGGATGACGCCAAGCTGGAGCAGGAAGATAAGAAGGGTTCCGGCTTATCGATGTTTTTCAGCCTGGCGGTGATCGGCGTTCTGTCGTTTTTGTTCAGCAAATTCGTTTTTACGCTCGTCCCGGTCTTCTTAGCGGAGCTTGTAAGGCCCGTATTTTCCTCAGACGCCGCGCAGATCGGAATCGAAAGTCTGTTTAAGCTGATTCTGCTTCTCGGCTACATTTATTTTTTATCAATGACGCCGTTAATTAAAAGAGTGTTTCAATATCATGGAGCCGAACATAAGGTCATAAACTGTTATGAACAGAATTTGCCAATTACAATAGAAAATGTTCAGAAACAGTCACGGCTTCATTACCGTTGCGGTTCAAGCTTTATTTTATTTACGATCATTGTCGGCATGTTCGTCTATTTACTCGTTCCGACAGATCCGCTTTGGGTGCGGATTTTAGACAGGATTGCGCTTATACCGGTCGTTCTCGGCATCTCCTTTGAAGTGCTCCAGCTGACGAACAGAGTACGGAATATCCCCGTTTTGAAAGTGCTCGGTTATCCCGGCCTGTGGCTGCAGCTTTTAACGACAAAGGAACCGGCGGATGACCAGGTCGAGGTTGCCATAGAAAGCTTTAACGAGCTTCTCAGACTGGAAGACATTTCAGAACAGAGCGAAAAGCCGTCTCACAACGTAATCTGAACCGTTACCGTTATTATTTTGGAGGTGGGCAGTTATGAATCATCGTGTACAACCTTTTTTTGCTGTATTGATAGCGCTTGGCGCATTCGGTTTCATTTATGCGGCGGTAACCAACCCCGGGCAGATGATTTCAAGAGCAATCACCGTTATTATCGCAGGCATTATTATTTATTTTATCGTGAGGACGGTCCTGAACCGACGCACCGGCCGTGACGGAACCGCTTTCAAAAAAGCGGCCAGACAATCGCGGCTCCGAATGAAGGAGCAAAAAGCGAAGCACCGCGCCGGACACAGAGGCCGGGTCAGCCATTTGCGGAGCGTGCCGAGCAGCAGCAGACCGAAGCCGATGATTCTTAAGAAAAAAAGCCAGACCCAGCTTACCGTCATAGAAGGCAAAAAGAATAAAAAGAAAAACAGAGCGCTTTTTTAATAGCTCCATTGCTTCAAAAATTGCTCTGTTCTGCTTTTTCCTAGCTCAATGAGAGCTAGTTTTTTTTGCGGTGTGAGATGAAACTCCGTCGCCATCACATGTTCCACCGGAATAAAAATAATATTCTGTTCGTACTTTGTCGCGATATGCCTGGCATCATGAGCGTCTTTCATCGTTTCAAACAAAGCCCCGAACAGCTCAAAAGCGTTGCGGATTGATTTTTTCGGGCGCTCTTTTTCGTTGGGCGAAAGCGAAATTCCGATGACCGGCCGTTTGCGTTCTTTTGAATACAGCCAAATCGGGAAATTGCTTAACACGCCGCCGTCAACGACCGTTGAGGTGCCTTTTTCGGTCTTCAGTTTTATCGGTTCAAAAAAATAAGGAATGCTGCAGCTCATTCTGACGGCTCTGGCAACCGGGAACATCTCCGGATTTAATCCGTAGCGGGGAAGATCGTCAGGAAGCACGATCATCGTTCCGTTCGTCAGATCTGAAGCGATGAGACGGAGCGAGCCTTTTTTCAAATCACCGAACGCGATGATGCCCTTCGCTTTTAATTTATCCGCAATCCACTTTTCCAGCATATCGCCTCTGTATAGTCCGAGGCGCCAATATATCGACACCCACTGCAGGATTTTCAGCGGGAGAAATGAGTATCTCTGATCAAGCAATTGCCTTCCGTCCACCTCATCTATGATGGAATGAACCTCTCTGCTCGTATAGCCCGCAGCGATAAATGCGGCAATAATCGCGCCGGCGCTTGTTCCGGCGAGCCTTTCAAAGCGAAAGCCCTTTTCTTCCAGCGCTTCATAAGCGCCGGCAAGCGCCACCCCTTTTATCCCCCCGCCCGAAAATACGCCGTCAATCTGCATAGCGCGCCCTCTCCCTTCCATCTCAAGGTGTATTATTATTTTAAGAAACGGCTGGGCGAAATAGACCAAAGAATGAAGACATTAAAAAAAGGGCGCCCCATTTCGGGCTGCCCTTTATTCACCGGGATTTTCGGTTTTTTTCTGTACGGATTTCAATTCTTTTTTCCGGCTTTCGTCATCTTCAAAATACTGAACGAGGTCGCCGATGCGGTCAATGCTGTTCCAGCTCAGATGATGTTCGATTCCTTCAACATCATTGTAAATCTTCTCTTCATCAACACCAATGATTCTTAAAAACTGCTCAAGCAATTCGTGTCTGTATACGAGCCGTTTGCCGATCTTTTTGCCTTTTGACGTCAATACGAGCCCGCGATATTTTTCATAAATCAAATACTCGTCTTTATCTAGTTTTTGAACCATTTTCGTTACAGAGGAGGGGTGGACTGCCAAAGCTTCCGCGATATCAGAAACCCGTGCATATCCTTTTTCTTCTATCAGCATATAAATCTGTTCAATATAATCTTCCATACTTGGTGTTGTCATAAGTAACCCTCCCAAAAAGCACCTTAACTTTATAAACCATTACAAGTTTACACTAACGGTCATGAAAAAACAAGGATGCTTCCGGTCTGTCAAGCCTTATCAGCGCTTATAATTCCATTCATCAGACGCGTATTTCGTCTCAGCCAGCTCATTGACAAATGCAAGCTCTTCAGACGTGAGTGTGTAAGGCTCAAGATGAATGTTCAGCCCTTCCTCAAAACCGGCTTTAAAAGCGATTCTGGCCTCATCCATCGTTACCCGTTTCGGCGCTAAGGCGTTGATGGCTACCGCTTTGTTTTTGAAATTCCGCTGCATGCGCTCACGGACTCTGTCGCTCGGATATAAAAACAGATCAAACAGCTTATCCTCATCAATGTCAAGCAGGATGGAACCGTGCTGAAGAATGACGCCTTTTTGGCGTGTCTGTGCGCTTCCGGCAACTTTCCGTCCTTCGACGACCAGCTCATACCACGAAGGGGCATCAAAGCAGACGGACGAGCGCGGATTTTTCAAGCTTTCTTTTTCTTTCTCCGTTCGCGGAATCGCAAAGCAGGCATCAAGTCCAAGGTTTCTGAATCCCTGCAGAATACCTTCTGAAATCACCCGGTACGCCTCTGTCACCGTGGCCGGCATTTCCGGGTGATCCTCTGAAACGATTACGCTGTATGTCAATTCTTTATCATGCAGAACACCCCGTCCACCTGTCGGTCTTCTGACAAACCCGAGGCCGTGTTTATGTACTGCGTCAAAGTTAATTTCCTTCTTAATATTTTGAAAATACCCGACAGACAAAGTTGCCGGATTCCAGCCGTAAAAACGGATCACCGGAGGAATTTTTTTTTGGCTGTGCCAATATAAAAGCGCTTCATCCAGCGCCATGTTAAATGCCGGGCTTTCATTCCCTGAGTCAATAAACCGCCATGTTTCTTTTTCCATACACTGAACCCTTCTTTATCGTTTTAATAAAATCAGTTTAACAAACTGCCTTGAAAATGAAAAATATTTCGTTTCATTAAGGATGACAATCGCTTCATGCTTTACTATAATAGTATTTGTCCCAAAACGTCCGGTAAGCCTTGTTTTCAGGAAGCAGGGTTTTGATTTTATAAGCTAAAGGAGTAGAATTGCATTGTCTAATATGATTGCTTTAATTATTGTTGCGGCGTTTATCGTTTATATGATCGTTTCGTATTTTTACCAGCAGCGTTTAATGAAAACACTTACGGAAGAGGAATTCCGCGCGGGCTACAGAAAAGCGCAGCTGATTGACGTCCGTGAACCGAATGAATTTGAAGGCGGCCATATTCTCGGCGCGCGCAACATTCCGCTGTCACAGCTGAAACAGCGCAAAAGTGAAATCCGTCCTGATAAACCCGTTTATCTGTACTGCCAAAACAATGTCCGCAGCGGACGCGCGGCACAGACGCTCCGCAAACACGGCTGCAAAGATATTTACAACCTGAAAGGCGGATTTAAAAAATGGGGCGGAAAAATTAAAGCAAAAAACTAATCATGAAAAAAGAGCTGTCCGTTTTATACGGAAGCTCTTTTTTTATACCGTGTCAGCGGCTGACGTCAGGTGTACGTTCGTATTTTAAAACCGGCTTTCTTGCCGCCTTGGTTTCATCCATTCTTTTGACAACTGTTGTATGCGGCGCCTCCTGAACGATTTCAGGCGATTCCTCCGCTTCCCGCGCAATTTGAATCATGGCATCTATAAACGCATCAAGCGTTTCCTTCGATTCCGTTTCCGTCGGTTCGATCATGATGCTTTCTTCAACATTGAGAGGAAAATACACAGTCGGCGGATGATAGCCGAAATCCAAAAGCCGTTTGGCAATATCAAGCGTTCTTACGCCGAGCTTTTTCTGCCTTCTTCCCGATAACACAAATTCATGCTTGCAATGACGGTCAAACGGGAGATCATAATAAGGCGCGAGTCTTCTCATCATATAATTTGCATTTAAAACCGCGTTTTCGGTCACAGCTTTTAAGCCGTCAGGCCCCATGGAACGGATATACGTGTAGGCTCTGACATTAATGCCGAAGTTGCCGTAATAAGGTTTTACGCGCCCGATCGACTGCGGCCGGTCATAATCAAAAGTCAAACGGCCCTCTTTTTTCGTGAGAACGGGTTTCGGCAGATACGGAATGAATTCTTTTTTCACTCCGACCGGCCCTGAGCCCGGTCCTCCCCCGCCGTGCGGCCCGGTAAATGTTTTATGCAGATTAAGGTGAACGACGTCAAATCCCATATCTCCCGGTCTTGCTTTACTTAAAACGGCATTTAAATTCGCTCCGTCATAATAAAGCTTTCCGCCGGCCTGATGGACGATTTCAGCCATTTCCGTAATGTTTTCTTCAAATAACCCGAGGGTGTTCGGATTCGTCAGCATCAGCGCCGCTGTTTCTTCGTTTACCGCTCTTTTCAAATCTTCAATGTCAACCAGCCCGTGCTCATTTGACTTAACGGTAATCGTTTCAAAACCGGCGACCGTGGCGGATGCCGGATTCGTACCGTGGGCTGAATCAGGGACAATCACCTTCGTCCGTCCGAAGTCTCCCCGCGCTTCGTGGTAGGCGCGGATCATCATCAGGCCGGTCCATTCGCCGTGAGCGCCCGCCGCAGGCTGCAGCGTCACCTCGTCCATGCCCGTAATCTCCTCCAAGTGTCCGCTTAAATCGTATAAAAGCTCAAGCGCCCCCTGAACCGTGTCCTCGTCCTGAAGCGGATGAATAGCGGAAAAACCTGCGAACCGGGCAATCTTTTCATTTAATTTCGGATTGTATTTCATCGTACAGGAGCCGAGCGGATAAAAGCCTGAATCAACTCCGTGGTTTCTCTTAGAAAGAGCGGTATAATGCCGCATAATATCAAGCTCTGATACTTCCGGCAGCTTTGCGTCTTCATCGCGGATATAGTCACCGGGAAGAAGGCTTTCAAGCTCTGTTTCCGGCACATCAAGCTCCGGAAGGCTGTAACCGACACGCCCTTCGCGGGACATTTCAAAAATAAGCGCCTGATCTTGATTATTCATGTTGATCCCCCAATCCCGCAATAAGCGAATCGATCTCTTCTTTCGTTCTCAGCTCTGTGACGGCAATCAGCATATGCTGATCCAGTTCCGGATACGCAAGACCTAAGTCATATCCGCCGATGATGCCGTCTTGCAGGAGCCGCCGGTTTGCTTCCTTGACGGGAAGATTCAGCCTGACGGCAAATTCATTAAATATCGGGCCGTCAAATGCTACGTGCAAGCCGGCTTTTTCCGCGTGGCGTCTCGCGTAATCAGCTTTCAATATATTTTGGCGGGCCATGTCTTTGACGCCGTTTTTTCCGAGCGCCGTCATCGCGACTGAAGCCGCTAAAGCATTCAGCGCCTGATTTGAACAAATGTTAGACGTGGCTTTGTCTCTTCTGATATGCTGCTCGCGCGCCTGAAGGGTGAGAACAAAACCTCTTCGCCCGTTTTCATCCTCCGTTTGGCCGACAAGCCGGCCCGGCACCTTTCTCATCAGTTTTTTCGTTACTGCAAAATAGCCGCAGTGCGGGCCGCCGAACGCCGCAGGTATGCCGAAAGGCTGCGCGTCTCCGACGACAATATCAGCTCCGTATGCCCCGGGCGGTGTCAAAATACCGAGCGCGAGCGGGTTTGAAGAAACAATCAGCTGGCTGTTTCCTTTATGTGCGAGCGGCTCAATGTCCTTTAACGGCTCGATTTGTCCGAAGAAGTTCGGATACTGAACGATCACGGCGGCCGTCTCATCACAAACGGCATGTTCCAATGCTTCAAGATCTGTGACGCCGTTTTTCGCGGGCACCTCTACAACCTCAATATATTGGCCCTTTGCGTATGTTTTCAAAACATCCCGTGATTCCGGATGAACGGCTGCGGAAATGACGATTTTTTTCTTTTTCGTATGTCCCGATGCAAGCATCGCCGCTTCCGCAAGCGCCGTTCCCCCGTCGTACATAGAGGAGTTTGCGATATCCATTCCCGTTAATTCACAGATCATCGTTTGAAATTCAAAAATCGCCTGCAGCTCCCCTTGTGAGATTTCAGGCTGGTAAGGCGTATAAGCCGTGTAAAACTCTGATCGGGAAATCACATGATCGACGATAACCGGCTGATAGTGATCGTACACTCCTGCGCCCAGAAAAGATGCATATGTAACAGCGTCTTTATTTTTCGCCGCAAGCTTTGTCAGCTCTCTCGTCAGCTCCGTTTCAGATTTTGCTTGTTTAATTTGGTAGTCTTTTTGAAACCTCACATCTTCCGGAATATCGGCAAACAGTTCATCAATTGTTTCTGCGCCGATGGCTTTCAGCATTTCTTTTTTATCCTGTTCTGTCGCGGGCAAATATCGATGCTTCATATGACTCTCCTTTTTCAGTTCTGTTTTGGACGTTTATAAAACGGTGTGCGGACAACCTTTGCTTTTACCGTTTTTTTACGGATTTCCACTTCTACTTCCGTTCCGACTTCACTGAATTCCGTTTTGATTAAGGCAAGGCCGATATTTTTCTTTAAAGTCGGAGATTGCGTGCCTGTCGTGACTTCCCCGATCGGAACACCGTCTTTTTTCACGGCGTACCCGTGTCTCGGAATCCCTTTTTCAATCATCTCAAGTCCGACCAGCTTTCGCGGGGCTCCTTTTTCTTTCTGTTCGCGCAATACAGATTTCCCGAAAAAATCGGAATCTTTCTTGTGTTTCACGGCAAATCCGATTCCGGCTTCAATCGGTGTAATATCTTTCGTCAATTCCTGACCGTATAAAGCAAGCTTCGCTTCAAATCTCAGCGTATCACGGGCGCCGAGGCCGCACGGAACGAGGCCTTCATGCTCTCCCGCTGCAAGTATCTCCTTAAATAGATGAACCGCATCTTCATTTCGGCAATATAACTCAAACCCGTCTTCACCGGTATAGCCTGTTCTTGAAAGCAGGACTTGGCGTCCGGCAACGTCCGCCTCGTCAATAAATGCAAACGGCTTTAAGGAGGACAAATCACATTCAGTCAGCTTCGCAAGAACCGACTGAGCATTCGGCCCCTGAACGGCAAGCAGTGAAATCCCGTCAGACTGATTCGTCAGCGTGACGTCGCCTTCCGCATGTTCCGTCAGCCAGGCGATGTCTTTTTCAATATTAGACGCGTTTATCACGAGCAGATAGCAGCTCTCGCTTTTCTGATAGATCAGCAAATCATCGACCGTACCGCCGTCAGGATAGCACATGGCGGTATAAAGCGCGTTTCCCGGCTTTAAATCGGCAACGTCATTTGTCATCATTTTTTGCAGAAAAGACAGGGCGTCTTTACCGGATACTTCAACTTCCCCCATATGAGACACATCAAACAGTCCTGCTTTTGTGCGGACGGCTTCATGCTCCTCTTTAATAGAAGAAAATTGAACCGGCAGCTCCCATCCTCCAAAATCAATCGTTTTTCCGCCGTATTCTTTATACACGTCATAAAGCGGTGTTCGTTTCAGCATCATCTTCCCCCTTCAGTCATTGGCGCATTGTAAAAACATATAAAAAAGGACAGAGAAACACCTCATGAAAATGAAGGTTTCTCTGTCCCGGCACCTGAAAGTTTACTTTATGAACATATCATAAAGACGTCCCCTTTGGTGGCCTGCTTCTTCTAAGTGCAGACACTCTCCAGAGTTGCGTCGAGCAAGAGTTCTTTTGCCTGAGAGATTCACTCCGCAGTTTGCTCCTTCGGCGCCCGGACGCCCATCTTTCGTCCGAGTCTCTCCCCTTGCTGTCATTCGCTCATATTTACCAATTTTATGGACATACTAAAGCAATATCTTTTAGTGAAATCATTACTTATATCCTACCACCCTCATTTACGTCCGGCAACAAAAATTATGATAAATCAGTTTTTTAAAAGAAAGGCGGTTTTGTTACATATGACAGCAGAGATCATATTTGATGCAAACTGGCCGGGAGAGTTTTCTGAGCGGCTGAAAACGGACGGTCCCTGGTCAAATTGGGAGATGTACAAACTGTCAGCTGAAGTCCAGCAGACCCTTGCCATTCCTGAATTCGAAGGGTTGAGGGCTCCTTTATACCTGCCCGATTTCACTCCGCTTCCCCATCAGCTTGAGGTCGCGCAGAAAGTCGTTGAAAAAATGAACGGCAAGGCGATTTTGGCTGATGAAGTGGGGCTCGGAAAAACGGTGGAAGCAGGCCTGATTTTAAAAGAATATATGATTCGCGGGCTGGCCAAGAAAATCCTGATTCTTGTGCCGGCATCACTCGTTTCCCAGTGGGTGAAAGAGCTTCAGGAGAAGTTTTTAATACCCGCTGTTGAACAGAAGAAAAGCTATGTGTGGGAACAGTGCGATATCGTCGTTTCTTCTATTGATACGGCCAAACGCTCCCCTCACAAAGACATTGTCCTTTCTATTCCGTATGATCTCGTCATTATTGACGAGGCGCACAAGCTCAAAAACAGCAAAACGAAAAATTATGAATTTGCGAGAAGTCTTGTGAAGAAATACTGCCTGCTTCTGACGGCGACGCCGATTCAAAACCGGATCGAAGAAATCTTCAATTTAGTGTCACTGTTAAAGCCCGGCCATTTAGGAAACGAAAGCGGATTTCAAGAAACCTTCAATCAGAAGGACGGGATTGACGCTCATGAGCATTTGAAAGAACTCGTCAATAAGGTGATGATCCGCAACACGCGGAGCGACACCGGCCTTACATGGACGAAGCGCCACGTGGAAACAGTGCCGATCACCTTTTCACCGACGGAACAGGCGCTTTACGATGACATTGCCGCACTGAAAAACGGCACGGAAAAGCCCGCAAGCGCATTTTCCATTATGACGCTGCAAAGAGAGTGCTGTTCAAGCCGGGAAGCCGTGTATATGACGCTCAAAAAAATGCTTGACCAAAAAGACAAACAAGCGCCCGCATTCGATGAACAGACGATCGCTAATTTAATGGACCGCATCAATCAAGTCACGCAAAACTCAAAAGCGATTCAAGTTGTTGACTTGATCCAAAAGATTAATGACAAAGTCATTATTTTTACTGAATACAGGGCGACACAGATTTACCTGCAATGGTTCCTTCAGCAGAACGGCATAAGCTCCGTTCCGTTCAGAGGCGGATTTAAACGCGGAAAAAAAGACTGGATGAAGGATCTCTTCCGCGGCAAAGTGCAGGTGCTGATCGCTACAGAAGCAGGAGGCGAAGGGATCAACCTGCAATTCTGCAACCATATTATCAATTATGACCTCCCGTGGAACCCGATGCGGCTTGAACAAAGAATCGGAAGGATTCACAGACTCGGTCAGGAAAGAGATGTCCATATCTACAATATGGCGACAAAACATACGGTGGAAGAGCATATCTTAAAACTTCTGTATGACAAAATTCATTTATTTGAAAATGTCGTCGGAGAATTAGATGACATTTTAACAAAAATCAAAGTGAGCAATTTTGAAGACCATTTGCATGATATTTTATGCCATTCGCTGACAGAGGAGGAAATGAGAATCAAAATGGACAATCTCACCTCTTTTCTGTCGTACAGTACGGAAAAGCCCGCCACAAAAAAAGGCTCTTAAAAAGGAGGAAGCGCGACATGAGACAGCAGGAGGTTCACCAATTTTTACTGCGCTTTTTTGAAGCGAACCACTGCCCGATTACAGAACACGGGCCGGGTTTTATGACGGTTCAGTTGACGGTCGAGATGGACAAACAAATTATGAACCGCCCGTTTTATTGGCATTGGCGTGAAAAAACGGGCGGCGAACCGAACCCGATGAAGATTACGTTCATCACTGATAAAGAAACGGCTCCGGAGGATATGGACGGCGAGTTTATTTACTTTGGAGCCCCGCGCCTCTTTCAAATCTTTCAAGCAGTTAAACAAAATGGGAGATTTACAAGAATATATGAGAAAATTGTATCAGCCGGAGCCAGAGTGCCGCTTCAGCCCTGGCTTGGATTAAATGTAGTGATTTCATACCAATCCGACATGAAAAAAGACAGACTTTTGTCTTTAGGCCTGCATCTTGTTTCTGGAACAATTATAGAAGGGTTTCAGCAGAAGCTTGCACCGCTTCCGCTGACCTCGCAAATATCAGACTATTGCTTTACCATATCGCCGATGATTAAGCCGGAAAGCGGGATTAAAAGGATGGAGCATTACTTAAAAGACGCTGCCGCCAAAGAGCCGTCAGACTGGGCTGACAGCGCGATCGCCAGATGGAAAAAGGACCTCAGGCTGCTCGATCAGTTTTATGAGCAGACAGAAGAAAAACCTGAGGAATACCATTTGGAAAAACAAGCGCTGAAAGCCTTATATCAGCCGAAAATTCACATTCAGATTGAAAACGGCGGTTTATTTTTCCTGCAAAGTAATTTTTCTGGATAAGCGTTATCCATTCGACACCTTTCCCGTTTTTTCTGGAAATTCTATATTATAATAAAAGTATATAGAAAAAATTTCTGGCGTTTCGCATGCGATGAATCACTTCCAGACATGTAAAGATAAGGTCATGGGCGGATTGGCTGAAATACATAAACAAGTATTTTAGGAGGAGAAAATGCATGAAAAATGCAAAAATGGAATTTTCGCAATTAGATAAGGAATGGGTTGAGCTGATATTAGAAGCCCAAAAAGCAAATATCAGCCTAGAAGA
Source organism: Bacillus sp. YH3-2-B2 (assembly GCF_053663335.1). NCBI lineage: Bacteria > Bacillati > Bacillota > Bacilli > Caryophanales > Bacillaceae > Bacillus > Bacillus sp. YH3-2-B2. The sequence continues at coordinate 456,772 of NZ_JBSJQE010000003.1, forward strand.
AATACGCAAATACCTGCTTTCGCATAAAAAGTCTTCTCAACATATCCAGGCAGCCAGAAGTCATACCGTAAATCCTTTCTGAATGTGCTATAATATCACAAGGAAGGTGATGACATTGATTGGCCAGCGTATTAAACAATACCGAAAAGAAAAAGGCTACTCACTATCAGAACTAGCTGAAAAAGCTGGGGTAGCGAAGTCTTATTTAAGCTCAATAGAACGAAATTTACAGACGAACCCCTCCATTCAATTTCTCGAAAAAGTCTCCGCTGTTCTGGACGTCTCGGTTCATACTTTACTTGATGAAAAACATGAAACCGAATACGATGGTCAATTAGATAGTGAATGGGAGAAATTAGTTCGCGATGCGATGACATCCGGGGTATCAAAAAAACAATTTCGTGAATTTTTAGATTATCAAAAATGGAGAAAAGCGCAAAAAGAGGAGTAGTGCCGCCATATGTGCACAACTCCTCTTTTAACTGTCCGACTTTCGGATTAGTTTTTATCCTCACTGTGAGCCTTTTCATTTTCCTTGACGTAACCGTCTTTATCCGTATGATCTTTCGTAATGGTCAAGCCGTTCCATTGCGTTGCTTCAAAAGAGAATTGAAGAGAAATCGCATTGCCTTGGAACTTGTTTTGCACACTTAATCCGTCCGCAGTTTTTGCGGTGTCATTTTTAAATTGGATTTCCATTCTCACCTGGTCATAATCAGCAGGCGTTTTCGGAACTCCGTCGTACTCAGGAGCTGTTTTGCCGTTAATGGTTGCCACATTGACTTTTCCGCTCTCACTCAGGAATTTCGGATCAATGTGCTTGCTGATCGCTTCGGCAGCTGCTTTATCCTGTTTTGTTGACATTAAGTATAAGTCTTTCAGGCTGGCCGCCTTTAAAATGATATTTTTAGGATAGCCGTTGCCCCCTTCTTTACCGACTGTCAGAACCGTAATTTCAAACTGGCTGAGGAAATCCTCCGCAGATTCATTTCCTTTCTTTGCTCCTTTAAAGTCAGTAAAATTCAAAGCCATCAGCACTTCTTTAATGGCAAGTGAACCGTTGTTTCTGAATTCAAAATCTTTCGTCAATTTATCACCTGGTTTTAAGTTTGACAAATTGACATTGGCTGATTGTTCTTTAGCCGATAAATCAAGTGTTCCTGACGCAAATGTAGCGTCCGTCGACTTCACATCATTAAATGCGGCCCATGTGCCTCCTCCTACTAATGCTAAACCGAGTGCGGCAGAGGCAACGCCCAAGCTTAATTTCTTTTTCATACCCATGTTTGTACTCCCCTTACTTTTTATTTTTTGTTATCAAATCCTGTCGCCAGGTTGCAACCGTATTCATGTGGAGATGGTTCCCTTTTTCGCATGTTCTTCCAGCGCTTTCGTTTTCCGCTCAATATCGCGGAGGGCGCTGACGATGACTGTTATTGAGTAAATCAAAAGCATGACGCCGGGAACGATTAACAGAATCGCCGTTCCGATCGGCTGGCTTGCCAAATGTATGACATATCCTGCATACGGAAGCTGATATCCCGTATACTGGGCCGCCACTTTTTCAGCTTGAACGGGTGCGGCATCCGGGGCGGCATTATGGTCCCCTTTTGTCTCAAACAGCAGGTTCCCGTCCTTTTTTGTGATCCCGATTATTCTGTGTGTGACGGCTGTTCCGTCATCTTGCGTAAAGGTGATCACATCCCCTTTTTTTAAGTCATTCACGTCAGAAATTTTCTTTACCGCTATGAGCGAACCCGTCTTAAATTCCGGGTCCATTGAACCCGACAGCACGGATTTCAGCGTATAGCCGAAGATGGCCGGCTCACCCCCGGAAGCCCGGGTCGAAATCACCGTTAACGTCAGCACAATAATCAGACTGAAGATGACGGCATACAAAATATTACTGATCAGTTTCAGCGTTTTTTTCATGTTCTTCCCCGCTTTCTTTTACCGGCTCAGCCGGCTCTTTCTCCGTTTTCTTTAGATCAGAAACGGTTGCCTGTTCCCGGCATTTGACGAGTTTCATCGGTTTTGACCACTCAAATTTTTCTTCGTCCGCCGGATACCCTTCAGGCTTGTAAACCTTGAATGCGTATATGCCCGGCTGCAAAGACCGCTTTGACTCAATTTTATAAATCGTTTTGCTTTTTTTATCAGTAATAAGCCCTTTATCCACAACATTGCCGTTTCGTAAAGGCTGCTGCTGAGAAGCGATTTTATGGAGCTCCCATTTCCAGTCAGAAACAGTCCGCTCTTTTCCCTTATTCTCCAGCTCGGCATAGAGTTGAAGCGGCGCACACACGGTGCCTGACGTATCAGTTTGATTTGTTATATGTAAATCACTCTGATCCCAGCGTTCGTCATAACGGCAATCGTCATCCGTATATTGAAAATCTCCGCACGTTTGAACCGGGAGACTGAAGCTTTTCACATCATTGAAGGAGGAACTTGTATCACCTGTTAACTGAGCACATATCGTCACGGACAGGCAAAAAATGAACGAAAGCCGTAAAAATAGCATCATCCGCCATCTCACCTTGCCCTTTTTTTCCATTCGCAACCATCGGAACATGCCTTACCCCCTGTAAAACTGTTAATAAATATGACAACCGTTCTTTTTAAAGAACCGCATGAACAAAGTATAATCAAGGATTATCGTCTTGAAAAATGTCAAAATCGGTCAAATTGTTCGTTTTTAAGAATGGTATCTTTCAAAAACATCGTTTTGCTTCAAATTACACACCTTTTTGGAATTTTTTCTAATAAAACGTGAGAAAATAACGAGGTGACTAGAACAAAATGGAAAGTATATACAGCGAAAGGACGAAGAATGATGATCACACAAAGTCTGATTTGCCTTTCTCTTCTTGTTTTCGGGGTTTCAGGAACAGCTCAGGCGGAAACGGTGCCTTATTATGCTGTTCACCATAAATCAAAATGGGAAAAGTTAGCAGAAAAAGAAGCTAAAAAAAGATATCCGCTCGCCCAAACATTATTTATTCAAAAGGTGTGGGATCGGAAAAGAACGGATGAAGCAGTCAAACAATACCACTTGACATTGCGGGATGGCGCAAAAGAATTTGGTGTGTTTGTTACGATTTCTTTTAATCCCTACAGCCAAAAGGTAAATAAAATTGCCGTCATTGAGGAATACCAATAAGGCCCTCCTGATACAGGAGGACCTTTCGTGTGATTCACTTTATTTTTTCCGCTGCATCCACAGCTTAAAACTGTACGGCAATATTCCGAACCAGTGCTGAGAAGCCGGCACTTTCTTTTCTTTCCGCACTTCTTTTCGCTCTCTCCGTTCCTGTTTCGGCGTATCGAAATATTTAACGAATTGCTCAGTCATATATTTTACATAATCATTTGTTTTCACGGCTCTCACCTCATAGTGCTGTCTTTACTATGAAGTGTTGTCCCGCCGCCTCTTTTTTATACTTCCGTCCATTGAATCAGCTGTTTCTTCTTCTGATCGAACAAAAGGTGAGCCTCGCGTCTCGTGCCTGACACTGTTTCGGCCTGAATTGTAACCTGAACCGTTTCCCGGCGATCACTCCCGGTGATGTGGAAGGAAACAGTTCCGTACGGAAAACGCTGTGTACCAGTTTGGACCTTTTGTCCCTGTGTCATATGGCGGCTTGACAGCAGCGCGCCGTTTTGGAGCAGATTCTCTCCGATCCAGTACTCCCCGGCCTCTTTCGCAAATGTTTTTCGGGTGATGAAATCAGATGAAGTATAGCTGATGACAAGTAAAACTGCGGCAGAAACAAACAGAATCGCGGGATATATAAAACCGTCAGATTTGTGCATTTAATCACCTTTTAAAGAGCTGTAAACCGGAATGACCGCCTGATTCTTTTTACCTGTAACGCTTGAGATCTCTAATAAGAGCAGGCCGTTTTTCACATCAGCCGTTAATGATGCCGTGTTTTGCAGGATCGGCACGTGGCCTTTTCCGTTTACTCTTTTCCTTATCATCTTATGATAAATTTCAAAACGCACTTCTTCGCCCCCTGTTTTCCGGCATGCTAACGCCCGTCCGCCGTCCGCCGGCTTAGCAGTCTCAGCCTGTTTACATTCGTTCATGATCTGCTGAACGGCAATTTGATGCTCCCGGCTGTCTATTCCGCCGTTATCGGTCCGGTTTGATAAAAACAGATGTAAAATCGGGCCCAGGGTGCCTGATAGGAAAAGACAGACTGCCAAGGAGAACAAAACATTAAGAAGCGTAAAGCCAGTCTGTTTTGAGAATGCTGAGACACATTTCTTTTTCGCCGCGGTCAGCCGCACACACTTTGTAATACTCACCATCCTCCTTCCACTTCACGCTGGGAGACGGCGGCTTTTTTCCGGTCATCATATAAGTGCTGATATGCTTCTGAAGAAGCTGGTACGCTTCCTGGCGATCTTCTATTTTCAGACCATCTGTCAGCATGCCCGTCCAGACCGGAATGATAGACGTCATAAGGAACAGCCAAATGGCCATTGCTGATAGTGTTTCAATAGTAGAGAACCCTTTATTTCCGTTTAGCATGGACATTTCCGCTCCCTAAGTAAACTGTGATCTCATAGGTGAACCCGGCGCTCTTCAATTGAATCTTTCCTCCCGAATTCGGATGGCCTTTTTCATTAAATTCAAGGCTCTCCGGTAAAGTCACAAGTGTAATGTGAAGCGAATCAAAAGAACGCTCGACAATCCTTCCGCCTGACTGCAGTTTGTATTTATGCTCTTTTGGTAGAAAAGTGATTTTTGTTCTTTTATGTTCTGCGATAGCCGTTTCCTGCGCAAGCTGAATATCTTTTTGAAGCTGTTCTGTTTTTTGCCGCACGGCAAGGTGGGTGCAGACCGGCGGAACCGTCGTGAACAAAATCGTCAGCAGGACGGACGCCAGGCTTAACACAATCAGGCTTTCAAGAAGGGTAAACCCGTTTTCTGTCCGCCTGTTATTGTTCAACTGTAACTTCTCCGCCACTAATTAAGATCTGTTTACCATTCGGGCAGGCTGTATTCTTTTTGATATACCCCTCTGATTGTAAATCGTTCATATCCGGCATTTTACCTTCATGGTCGATTTCGTACGCCGTCACTTGGGCTTTCACCATATTCTGCAGTCCTTCACAGCCTTTATGCTGAATGCTTTGATTATGTTTTGTAACGTTAGGAATGGTGATTAAAAGCAGAATGGAAACGATAAATAAAACGATCAGCATTTCAATTAAAGTAAATCCATCTTGATTTTTCAGACGAAGCACTCCCTTACATTTGGTTCATCATCTGGTACATCGGCATCAGCATTGACATGTAGACAATTAAAATCATACCGGCCACAACACCGTAAATGACAGGCTGGAGAATGCCGGTATACTTCGCCGCGTTTTGTTCAAGACGCTCCATCATAAACTGGCTGTACGTATAAAGTTCGCGGTGAAGCAGGCCGTTTGCCTGTCCGTGGCTGACTGCAGCCGCAAGATCTTTTTCATAACACGGATGCCCGGAAAGAGCGGATTCTATGGTTTCTCCGGCTTTCAGACGTGTAATGAGCATCTCTGCTTCTTCACGATAAAAAGGCAGAAAAGATTGTTCTTTAAAAGCTGTTAAGCTGTCATAGATAGAAAGGCCGGATTTCAGAAGACTGCTGAGCTGTAAAGAGAAAAAGTAGCTGTTAAAAAGAACGGCCGCTTTTCCTAAGAGGGGTATTTTCACAACAATGAGCATTTTATCTTGCGGGGATTTTTTCTTACATAAGAACCAAACGTACAAAAACAAGCAGAAAGCGGCGGACAGCGCCAGTGCGCAGGCTTCATGAAAATGCCGAAAAAACGCAAAGATGAAAGCAGTCGCACCGGATGTATTCATATTCATTGATTGATAAATCCCAGAAAACTGCGGAATAATTAAACTTTGCAGGATATAAAACATGACACAGACGGAAGAAATTAAAAACATCGGATACCGGAGCATTTTTTTGATTTGATTCGTCTGCATGAGCTTTCTCTGTAATAATTCGCCGCTTTGTTTCATCGCCCCTGGCAATTCTCCGTGTTTCTCTGCGAAATAGCAGATAGAGACGGCTTCTTTATGAAAAGACAGTGCCTCAAGCACTTCGTAAAACGCATCACCTTCCCTCAGCCGGCGGATTCCGTCCGTCAGCTCTGCAAGCTGACGTTTATGCAGCTGGAGTTTCAGCAGTCTGAGCCCTTCAATCAGACTGTATCCTTTTTCCGTCATTTCACCGAGCCTTTTCAAAAAAGCCGCTTGATCCTTCAACGGCCAGGTTCGTTTAATCCGCTTCATGATACACCCACCGATCGTAATTGTCGGTCGTGACATAGCCGAGCGCGATTCCTTTTCTGATCAGCCTGCGGAGCGTCTGATATTGAAAATTGGCGTGCTCTCCCTTTGCTTCCTGAAAGCATTGGGTAAGGTTTTTCCCGTAGAGCAGTTCATAAATGCCCGCACGGCGTGTCTGCCTGTACATCCGGCAGTACACCGAACAGTTTTCCTCTTTGCAGAACGGACATGTTAAATCAACCAGACGCTGAGCAGCGATGGCAATGACGGTTTGTTCAATTTCTGTCATGTTCACCCCAAACTCCAGCAGTCTGTATATGGCGCCCTTAGCATCCCTTGTGTGCAGGCTTGAAAGAACGAGGTGTCCCGTCATGGCCGCGCGGACTGCGATTTCAGCCGTCTCGGCATCCCTGATTTCCCCTAAGATGATCATATCGGGATCATGTCTTAAAATCGCTTTTAAACCGGCGGAATATGTGACTCCGGCTTTTTCATTCACCTGGACTTGCAACACATCCTCATCTCTTGTTTCTACGGGGTCTTCAAGCGTGACAATCCGCCGGTTGAAATGCCTTTTTGCATAGTTGACAAGCGAGTAAAGGGTGGTCGTTTTTCCAGATCCGGTCGGTCCGGTAAACAGAAGCAGGCCGTGCGAATGCTTCAGAAAGGACAATAGTGCGGCGCCCGCCCCCCGAAATAAAGACAGTTTATCCAGAGGGGGAATCTGCCGCTTAGGCAAAAGCCTGATGACAAGACTTTCATCATTCATTGTCGGCAAGGTTGACATTCTCAAATGAACGGTTTCCGTCGGAAGCGGCAGAGACAATGACCCGTTTTGCGGCTTACGTCTTTCTCCTATATCCATGGCCGATAAAAACTTGAAATGAGAAATAAGCCTTACGCATTCCTCTTTTTTTAAGACTCTTTTTTTCACAAGAGCATGGCCGATGCGAAAATGAATGAAAGCATCCTTTTCTCTCGGCACAATGTGTATATCTGAAGCCCTTGCCGTATAGGCCTCATTTATGATGTTCCTGCTGTATGTTTCAATATTTTTCACAAGACTTTCCTCCTTCCGCACGTATTGTAAATCAGATACACAAAAGCCGGCAAAGGAGAGATTATGCGTTTTACACTGTGTAAAACGCAAAAAAATAAAAAATAAGCCCCCTGACTTTGATTTACTGAATGAAATCCGGAACCATTCGGCCATTTTCAGCCATCAAAAAAGCAGGCGTATGCCTGCTCTTCTTAGCGTTTCTTTTCTTTCCGCAAATATTTTTTTTGATGCTCCCTCAAAATGTCCCCTGTCCAGCCTTTCTGCCGCAGATAAATATAAATCAGCAGGGTTGATACAATAATGAGCACGATGGAACAGATATACGCATATTTCCAATGAAGCTCCGGCATGTTATCAAAGTTCATCCCCCAGAGAGCTCCAAGCGCGGTCATCGGTGTAAAGAGAGTTGTAAAGATCGTCAAGGCTTTCACAATTTCATTTCCTCTTTGGGAGGTAATGACTTCCTCGGCGTGCAGCAGATTGCTCAGTTCCTGATCAAACTCATTGATATATGTAATCCCTCTTTCCATCTTATGATGAGCCCTGAGGTAATCTTTCTGCCTGTCATTTTTCGGGAGAAACGCTTCTTTTAAAGCCATTTCCACTTTTTTAGCTCCCAGTGTAAGACCTTTCCAAATGAACAGCTCATGGCGCAGTTTATGCACATTTTCCAAGATTCCTTTGCTGTTGTCATCATGAATCTGCCATTTCAGCGTCCGCTGCTTGACTTCAAATTCATCCAGTCCGATCAGATAGGAATTCATCAGCTCTCCCAGCAGAACAAAAAAGCCTTCAATCGGATTTTCACAGGTTTGAATCTGCTGTGTGGCATGCTTTTCTTTTACACCGCGCAGCAGCGAAAAATCAAAATTAATCGTAAAAAAGAAGTCTCTCGTAATATAAAAGTGAAATACGGTATGGTTTTTTTCATCATCTAATCCTTGATGATAGATTAAAGATCCGAAAACCGCTTCATTATTCTGATCATTTGTATCTGAGCGCAGAAAGTTTATATGATTTTCATGTTCAAACCACTTTTCGCATTGCGGCCAGTGATTGTGATGGATCATTTTTTTCGCTTCCGCTTTTTCATGCGGACCGAGCTGGTACCACAGCCAGTCCGCTCCCGAATGTACCTTCATCTCTTGTCATCCTCCAGTATCGCTTTCTTGTTTTATTACCGTAAATGAAGCAGGCTAAACCAGGTTCGATGTTTGAGCAGCTTTCTACAGTGGTATTATTCCGAAAAAAGGGAGGTGCAAGCCTTCCTTCGCGGAAGGCGTTACATTGTATATCATCAAACTATCTGCCATCGTACTATTTATTTTATTAACGGCGTGTTTTGTCGCCATAGAGTTTTCAATTGTTAAAGCAAGGCGCTCCCGCATTAATCAGCTCATTGAGGAAGATGTAAAAGGAGCAAAAGCAGCCAAGCATGTCATTACACACCTCGATGAATATTTATCGGCGTGCCAATTGGGCATCACCGTCACCGCTTTGGGGATCGGCTGGCTGGGTGAACCGACAGTCAAAGCAATGCTTCAGCCGTTATTTTTAAAAACCGGAGTTCACGAAGCGGTTGCCCAAGTACTGTCATTGATCATCGCCTTTCTGCTGGTTACATATGTGAATGTCGTCATCGGCGAACTCGCCCCGAAAAGTTTTGCTATCCAAAAAGCCGAGCGGATTACACTTTTGTCTGCCAGACCGATGATTTTGTTTTATAAGTTAATGTTTCCGTTCATCTGGCTGCTCAATCATTCCGCCCGCCTGATTACAGCCATGTTCGGCTTGAAGCCTGCTTCCGAACATGAAATGGCTTATACGGAAGAGGAATTGCGGGTGCTCCTTGCCGAAAGCTATCGAAGCGGCATGATCAAAAAAAGCGAGCTGCATTACGTAAATAACATTTTTACATTTGATAAGCGCACTGCCAAAGAAATTATGGTGCCCCGGAATGAAATGGTGAGCCTGCCGTTAGACAGCGGATCGGGACATATGCTCCGGGACATTATCAAAACAAATAAATATACCCGGTATCCCGTCGTAAAAGGAGATAAAGATCATGTAGTCGGCATCATCAATATTAAAGAAGTTTTATTCAGATTCCTGTCAGAAGGAGGGGCGTTTACAAAACACGAACTCAGCCCTTACATCCAGCCGGCGATCCACGTGATTGAGACGATTCCGATTTATCAATTGTTCGTTAAAATGCAGCGGGAACACGCCCATATGGCCATTCTCATTGATGAGTACGGCGGAACCGCGGGATTAGTAACGGCGGAAGATATCATTGAAGAGATCGTCGGCGAAATCCGCGACGAATTTGATACGGACGAAACACCTTCCGTTCAAAAGCTTGGGAAGAACCGCTATCTCCTGAACGCCAAATTGCTGATCAGTGACGTCAATGATTTACTCGGAACAGAGATTACGGCTGATCAAGTCGATACACTGGGGGGCTGGTTTCTTACTCAGCATATTGACGCGAAGCCCGGGAGCACCATTGATTTTGAAGGCTACACATTTACGGTAAAAGAAATCGACAGCCATCATATCATGACGATTGAAGCTGACAAAGCTGAATAGCTGAGGGAGAAATCCTCCCCGGCCATTCAGCTTTTTATCATCTTAATGATTCTTTTACGATAAATCCGTTTTTTGCCAGCGCCTTCGCCAGACTCTGCTCTGTTTTCACCTGAGAAAAATCGATGCCGAGCTTCACGACGGTCTGCGCGATTTCCGGCCTGATGCCTGAGATTGTCGTTTCTATGCCAAGAAGTTTTGTGCTGTCAATCACTTTGAAAATCTGATAAGCGACCATCGTATCCACAATCGGCACTCCTGATATATCTAAAAATAAATAAGAAAGACGGAGTGAAGAACATTGGTCAAGCACCGATTCCAAAATCATTTTTGCCCGGTAGGTATCAATTTCGCCGACGAGCGGCAAAATTCCAATACCGTCGGCAATCGGCATAATCGGCGCGCTTAGTTCGTTAATCATTTCCTTTTGGGCGTTTAATTGTGTAACCGTCACTTTATAATATTCCTCTGTAAATACTTCAATCATATGGTCAATTGCTTTGTTCAGCTTCTCTCCCCAATGGAATACCGCATTCGCCCCGGGCTTCTCAGACATCGTTTCACAGCATGTCTGTATGCGGTTCCAGAGCAATCTCCGGAATTCTTTAAAGCTCGTGACGCTTTCATAGACCGGTACTTCATGGACGGCCCGGTCCCTTGCGAACTGAAGCGCCCACTTTGTCAGCTCCTCTTCCCCGCCGTCTTTTTCCGATAAAATGCCGGCAACGATTTCAATTAACAGACGGTGCTGCATTTCCGCTTTCTGATCATCTGAAGGCCGCCCCGATTTTGGTATGAGCAGCCACTGGCGTGTGATTTCACCTGATTCTTCAATTAAGGTTCGAGATAATGTTTCATTCAAATGTTTCACGGGTCTCCTCCATTCAAATTACTTTGTATGTATAAATCGGCGCCGGACGCACATACTGTAATTACATCCGATGGGCTATAGCCAAGCGGTAAGGCAATGGACTTTGACTCCGTGATCGTTGGTTCGAATCCAGCTAGCCCAGTCCCGCAACCGCAAAAAACGAAGATTAGCTGATAAATTTGATCAGCGGATCTTCGTTTTTCTCTTATGATACAGATTGATGTACCGTTTTTTTCTTCGTCAGCTTCATCAGTTCTCCCGGATTGTATCCGATAACGAGCTTATTGCGATCGATCAGAATCGGACGCCGCAGCAGTTTCGGCTTCTCAGTCAAAAGCTTCAGCACTTCATTTACAGTCATTTCTTCAATGTTCAGGTTGAGGTTTTTAAATGTTTGGCTTCTCGTCGCCAATATTTCATCAATTCCTTCGGTCGTTAATGATAAGATCTGCTTCAATTCATCAATTGTCGGTGTCTCCCTGAATAGATGGCGCTCTTGAAAGTCAACATTGTGGGCTTTTAGCCAATGTTTCGTTTTTCGGCATGATGTGCAGCTCGGGTATGAATAAAAAATAAGTTCTTTCATTTTTAAAAATTCCTCCCTCGGATAATCCGTCTCTTTGTTAACATAAGTACCCTGAACTTTTTTTCCCTAAACGTATTTCAAAAAGATTTTTCGGATCTTTTTTAGAGAGCGGCATAAGATATAAAACACAGGGAAAGACATAAATTCCACAATAAATATAATCATGAAAATGTTTACATTTTGAGTGCCGATCTATTATAATAAACTTCAGATAGACTCTCGGGAGGGGATAAGGAATGAATCGCATGTTCCGGGTGTTAGGATTTTGGACGGGGATATTTGCAGTCATGTTTTTTCTAGGGGGCATGAAAGACGCTTCTCTTTTGTTTTTTGGACAGACGATCTTTTTCGTATTTCTTTCTTATTTGAATCTGACTGAGCGGATGTATATTTATATTTTTGGAGCTTACTTAACCGTATTTTTCGCCGGATTTACATATTACTCTATTTTTATTATGACACCGGGCGGCGGAACCCATTGAACAGAAAAAGACAGACCGATTATGGTCTGTCTTTTTCATTTACAGTGAAAAACCATTGATAAACGGGTTTCGCTCCTGCTCTGTCTGGATGTCCGTTTCCGGCCCGTGCCCGCTTAATACAAGTGTATGTCCGGGAAGCGTGAGCAGTTTTTGATGAATGGAATCAAGCAATACGTCCTGACTTCCGCCGTGTAAATCAGTTCGGCCGATGCCTCCCTGAAAGAGCACATCACCTGAAATCACCAGATCCGCGTCCTTCACATAATAAGAAACGCTTCCCGGTGAATGTCCCGGCGTAAACAATGTCTCCAAATGGAAAGGCCCGATGTCCAAAATGCCGTCGCCTTCGATGAGCCGTTCGGCGGGCCGTGCCGTTACGGCAATGCCCCGCAATATGCCTGATCCGTTTAAGGAAGAGTCCTCCAGCCACTTTTCTTCATTTTTGTGAAGATAGACGGGAACATCCCATCTGTCTCTTACTTCGTCAAGTGCGCCGATATGGTCAAAATGGGCGTGCGTCAGTAAGATGGCCAGCGGCTTCAGATTGTTTTCTTTTATGTAATTGTTGATTTTGTCCGCTTCCCCGCCCGGATCAAAAATAAGACAGGACTGATCCTCACTGACAAGAAAATACGCGTTTGCCTGAATCGGACCGGCCGGCATTCGTCTCCATTTCACTTTCATCACCTCTTTATGTATATGCCCTTATTATGAAGGTTTTCTGCGGAAGATTCAATGAATGCGGATGGGAAAACGCTATCGACAAACAAAATGAAAACGGTTAAAATAAAATGGAAAGATTTTCAGGTTCCAATGACAAAGGAGGAGCATGATGTTACTTGTTGTAATCTTCGGCCTTGTCGCATTATTAGCTGTATTAGGAGTCCTGCGGGCTGTCAGACAGAGAAATATCCTGGGATTTTTGTTAGCCGCCGCCACGCTGGGCGTGTTTGGCTGGTTTACCGTAATGACCGTTGTAACCAGCGGCTATCCGACTGCACATTAAAAGCCTGTATCCAATGGATACAGGCTTATTTTTTATTGCTGCAAATGTTTGCTGACACTTTTGATTTTGCTCTCCAGCGTCGTTTCTTTATCACGTCTGTCATCAATGCGGATATTTGTCGCCACTCTGTGCAGCCCTTTTTGAAACGGGGCTTCGTGAATGTCCTGAATGACTGCGAATAAGTCGCTCAGCTCACCTTCAATCAACGTGTTCATCGGCGTGAGCTGAAATTTGATTTTGCCGGCAGCTTTGTAACCCTCCAAAATGTTTTGCACATCCGCTACATACTCACTGACGCTCGGTGTTTTTGTTCCGATCGGAATGATTGTGACATCTGCAATTGCCATTTGGTTCAAACTCCTTTTTCATTTGTTATGATTGGTTCTGTCATGCCTGTTTTCAGTGAAATCAGACGGTCATACGTAAAGCCGTATAAAGCGTATTCCCCGTTCGGAGAGATCTGAATCGGCTCCATTTCCGTGTTTTTGAGCACCGTCCGCTCCCGTTCGTCTCCTAAGTCAAAGCTGATCAGATTGTAAGAGCGGCCTTCAGGCTTAAATATGTAAAACCGCTTGTGTGTCTGATCGTAATCATATTCCATCGGCGCAAAGCTCTCATACTTTTTTTGGAGAGGAAAGCGGTGTGTCACGGATGCCGGCTTTTGGAAAAGGAACTCGCCGTCTCCGTCCGATTGATCCGTTTGTCTGACGGCAATCGTCATGCCCGGGCGGGAATCAGCCCAGATGACGTGATGAAGCACTCTTTTTTCTTTTTTCGTCTGCAAGTCATAAGAATATAAAGGACCCTCTTCCTCCGTTTTTCCTTGCTTGATATATTGGAATTCATCAGTGGAGGTCCAATGAACAAAAGGGGCCTGAACGGGACTCTTTTTTAAAATGCCGTTGTTCATATCGGCCGTATAGGCTGTGAAGTCCCATGTTTCAGTAAAAACGGTAATCATCATTTGATACGGGTCATACGGATTCCAAGCCGTCTCCAGCTCATAAGAGTTAAAGGCTTTGTGATAAAGTCTTTTCCCCTGCTTGTTCATAAGCACAAGCTCAGTCTGACCGCTGCTTGTCACCTGTACGAGAATCAGCTGTTTTTTCCGGCTGATCTTTACATTGACAATATTGCCCTTTGTTTCATAGAGCCGTTCGGATTTTCCGCTGAAAAGATCATATTTCATCAGCTGATGATGTGCTGTATACAGAATTGTTCTGTTATCCAGCCACCCTTCCGTTTTTTCCGCTTCCTTTTTACTGAGCGGAACGATTTTCTGTTCTGCCGATTTTGCCGAAACGCCTGTGTCTTGCTGCTGATGAGATGGTTCACAGGCCGCTAAACACAGAACGAATGCGGACAGCAGAACACAAACCAAGTATCTCATCAGCCTTCCCTCCATTCTTTCTATTGTCCCATATTTGTTTATGTAAACAAATGAGAAATTTCACAGATGTCTCAAAAAACAAGCGACCTCCACAAAATACCTTCCGTCGCTTGATAAATATCAGCAAACTGATGAAAAGGCAAAGGGTTTTTTCCCTTCCCGAGCTCAATGGTATAGCCCTCTTTTCCATACTGCTGTATAAACCAATCCCTAAAACCGGCATGGCTGTCAATGGTTTTAACGCCTTGATAGCGGTTTCCGCTTATCGCTTCAAACTCCCGAATCATCTGAGATGATTGCTCCGGTTCACATCCTTCGTATCCCCAGTAAATCTCTTCTCCCTGCGTATGAAGCGCGATCAGCCGGTCAGGCGGCTGTTCCGTTATCATCCGGTGCATTGCCTGCGCCTCCGGTTCAGTGAGCGGCGCCGTTCCCGGAAAATCACGGTATGAAGGGGCTTTCGGTTTGCGCCTTTGTTCAATATCCCAATTGGATGGGAAATGTTTATTTAAATCCACACCGTTTATATTCGCCTTCCATTCGCGGAAATCCGGGCGGTACTCATTTAATTCGTTGAGAAATTCATTTTTTTCTGATAAATCTTCACACCCGTAAAGCACGAGATCAACCCCGTCGGGATTTACGAGCGGAACGAATGACAATGATGTCCGGCTGAATATATCAAGCGCAGAGTGCCCGAAAACGGTTTTATTTTCGCATAATGCCGCGCAATATTCTTTACACCATTTAAGCGCGACCGAGGTGGTGATCCATTCATTGGCATGAAATGAGGCGTTTACATGGACTTTTCTTTCGGCCGTATCCGCACCTATTTTCAGCTCATAAAGCGGCTTTCCCAATACGGAACTGCCGATTTTACGGCATGTGACAAACGGAAAGACATCCGTTATTTTCTCAATTTCTTCATAAACCGATTGGGAGCCGTACACCTTTTCTTCCTTCACCCATTGATCAGCGGAAAGAACGCTTTCACAGTGCCGGATGTATCGCGAAAGCCCGCTCAGCGTCTCAAGCGGCGGACCCTCTGACTGCCCGCTCACGGCAAAGCCGGGACAAAATAATTCATCGCTTTCCGCCATTTTATCAGCGGCTTTCAACAGTTTTTCATCAATTGAAAGCACCTTTGCAATATCTTTCATATGCTGTTTCAATTCAGGTTTGACACGAATTCCCGCCATGTTCATCCCCCTTTTTTTAAAACTATATGACAGGGGAGATAAAAAAAGAAAGCTGCCCGCGATATGGGCAGGCAGACTTTCTTCAGCAGTTTTGATGTTTGAGCCATTCATTTTTGGCAATCCACGCCCCGCCGATGACTCCGGCGTCATTTCCAAGTGCCGCAATCGAAATATCGGCCGCTTCCGCAGAACGCGGGAACGCGGTGATTTTGAAGGTCTCTTCCACTTTTGACCGCAGGATTTCACCCGCTTTAGACACGCCTCCGCCGAGCACGATTTTCGTCGGATTCATGGCGCTTGCCAGATTTCCGAGCACGAGGCCTAAATGTTTTGCGACGTAATCAACGACTTCAAGCGCTGTCTTATCCTGCTGTTTAGCCGCTTCGAACACGTCACGTGCCGTCAGATCGCGCACTTGTAAGAGCAAAGAGTCGGAAACCGCTGCAAGCTTTTCTTTCGCGATGCGGACGATGCCGGTTGCGGACGCAATCGTTTCGATGCAGCCGGATTTTCCGCAATTGCACGGAGCTCCTCCTTCCGGAATACTGCAAATATGACCGATTTCTCCGCCGGCCCCGTTTTTACCGTGAACGATTTCTCCGTTGACGATGATGCCTCCGCCGACTCCGGTTCCGAGCGTCACTAAAATGACATCTTTGGCCCCGTCACCTGCACCCTTCCACATTTCTCCGAGCGCCGCGATATTGGCATCGTTTTCAATGACGGCCGGAATACCCGTTTCCGCCTCGAGATGGTCTTTCAGCGGATAGTTTTTCCACCCCATATTTGTCGTCTCATAGACCATTCCCGTCGCCATTTCCACGGGTCCGGGCGCTCCCATTCCGATCCATTTTACGATCCGTTTCGGCTTGTTCAGTTCTTCCAGCTTCTGATCAAGCGCTTTGGCGATCGTGACCGTAATTGTGTTTCCTGATTTATCGGTCGGAACTTCCCATTTATGCTGAATTTCACCGTACATGTTGATAAAGGCCAGCTTGATGGTTGTTCCGCCAAGATCAATCCCCGCAAACCATGTATCTTCCATAATAATCTCCTTTTCTTATTTAAAATCCTGCTGTGTTATCTGTCTTTGATCCGCTCCGATTCTCTCTGAAGAACTCCGGCGGCTTTTTGCCATAATTCTCTTTCAATCACGTTTGACAAGTACATTTCCTTTAATTCATCTTTCATAAAGTCAATTTCGGCTTGTCTGTCACCGAAATAAACGATATGTCCGAATGACTTAAACAGCTGCTGCACGTCATAAAATGAATTCATCTTCTTCACCATTTCTATTCTTCTTAGTATAAGCGTATTTCATCACTGATCCGGGCGTCAAGCAAAAAACGATTGGAGAAAATATCCTTGTATTATTTTCATAAATTGTATATTCACAATTGTAAAAAAACACTCATTTATGCGTTTTTCTGTTACAATACTTTCGTGCCCAAAAGCACAAAAGGATTAAAGTTTGATGGGGTGTTGTTTTGAAACAAGAAAAAAGGCTGACGTTCATCTCAGCCATCAGTTTATTTGTCTTGATGTTAGCAGTCATTATTTCCTGCCTGTTTTTCTTTCATACAGAGCCGCATATGCCGCTGTTCTTTTGCGTCATTATTCTGTCTCTGACAGGTTTATGGCTCGGTTTCTCGTGGGACAGTCTTGAAAAAGGAATTGTCAGCGGATTGAAAAACGGTGTGCAGCCGATTATCGTGCTGGCTTTGATCGGTGTGCTGATCGGCGCCTGGATGTACAGCGGCGCCATTCCCACCGTCACCGTTTACGCTCTGTCAATTATACAGCCGAGTCAGCTGCTTTTGACCGCATTATTTTCCTGCATGATTATCAGCACGCTTGTCGGCTCAAGTCTGACAACTGTCAGTACAATCGG
The DNA here is from genome assembly GCF_053663335.1 of Bacillus sp. YH3-2-B2. NCBI lineage: Bacteria > Bacillati > Bacillota > Bacilli > Caryophanales > Bacillaceae > Bacillus > Bacillus sp. YH3-2-B2. The sequence goes on from NZ_JBSJQE010000003.1 coordinate 474,141, forward strand.
CGTCGCGCTGTTAGGGGTAGCAAGCGCGGCGGGAGTTCCGCTCGAATGGACGGCGGGAGCAGTCATTTGCGGAGCTTGTTTCGGTGATAAAATGTCACCGATGTCCGACACGACGAATTTTGCCGCCGGAATCGGCGAAATTCCGATTTTTAAGCATATTCGCCATATGATGGGCACTACCGTTCCGGCACTGCTGATCACGATCGTTCTTTTTTATATTCTCGGTTCATCTGTTTCAATAAATGCCGCTTCAACGCAAAATATTGAGGCGGTCATTTCCGGAATAAAAGAGGCCGTGCACGTTACGCCTTGGTCGCTTCTTTCACCTCTGTTGGTGATCATTTTAGCTGTGAGACGGGTTTCCGTGATTCCGGTGCTTACCGCCGGTATTATTTCCGCAGGGCTTCTGACTGCTGTTTTTATTCCTGACAGCAGCATTCAAGGATTTATATCCGCCCTGCAAAGCGGGACGGCGTTTAAAACCGGCGACCAGGCTGTGGCCAGCATTATCAACAGAGGCGGGCTCCAATCGATGATGGGATCAGTCTCTCTGATCATGATCGCCTTTGCGCTCGGCGGCCTGATGGAAAAAACGGGCCTGATCGCGGCGCTGCTTCAAGGATTGATAAAAGGCGTGCATACGAAAGGACGTCTTGTCATGGCGACCGTCTTCTCAAGTATAGGCGTAAACCTTGCGACAGGTGAGCAGTATTTGTCGATCTTAATTCCGGGTCAATCTTATAAACCTTTATATGACAAGCTCAGCATTAAGCGGATTCACCTTGCGCGGTCGCTTGAGGACGGCGGAACATTGATCAACCCGCTGATTCCCTGGGGAGTAAGCGGCGCTTTTATGGCAAGCGCATTAGGGGTTTCCGTCATCGACTACCTGCCGTTTACCTTTTTCCTGTACATTTCTCCTATGATCTCAATTCTGCTCGGTTTCCTGAAAAAAAGCTGACAATACGAGAAAACCTGCCGTTTTTTACCGGCAGGTTTTCTTATGCAAAAAATCCCGCTGAAAAAACGGGATTTGTTTAAAATGCCTGCTGAATGAATTTGTTTCTGATAAACGGTATTTTTAAAAAGAAATGAATGAATGTCCGTCTGATCCCCGGCTGGCTGAGCACGCTGTTCATCAGACGGTAGCGGTTTTGGTAAACGGCTAAAACAGATACGGCGCATAATGAGTAGATCAACAATTTTTTCATCTTATCCCTCCTGCCCCTATCGTTTGTCAAACAGCGAGAATTATTCCGGTGCAAGAAGTTTTTTATGCGATTAAGCGATGGTTTCAGATTCAGTCACGATCATATCGACCGGAATATCGTGGGGCATGCGGGGAATGCGGTCTGTCAGCTGGCAGTCAAAGAGAAGCGACACGGTACGGCCTTTATAACCGGACAGGTACCGATCATAATATCCTCCGCCGTATCCGATTCTGAAGCCTTCCCGGTCAAAAGCCACGCCGGGCACAATCACAAGGTCAATGTCATTTTGGGCGGCTTTTTCCGTCAGACTCTCGATCGGTTCACTGAGGCCCGCATATACGGTTTCCAGCTGATCATACGCAGAAAATGTACGGAACTCCATTGCTCCCGTCTGCGGAAAGCATTTTGGGATACAGACTTGTTTTTTCTCTTGCCAGGCCTGTTCAATGATCGGCCGTGTCGGAATTTCCAGGCGTGTCGAGATAGTAACGGCGATCATGCGGGCCTGTTTCCATTCTTTTAAAGAAAACAGCGTTTCACGCATGCTGCGGCATTTTTTCTCCCATTCACTTTCTGTCATGTCAGAAAGCTTTGCTTTTATATCGGTTCTGATTTGTGCTTTCACGTTTCTCAAACCTCCCTGAAAGACAAAAAAGCCAGAACTTTATTGAAAGCTCCAGCTTTTTCCGCTGTGTTAAACAGCTTATTTTGTTTCACGGTGTAACGTAGATTTTTTATCACGTGGGCAATATTTTTTAAATTCAACGCGGTCCGGATTGTTGCGTTTGTTCTTTTTAGAAATATAGTTACGCTCACCACATTCAGTGCAAGCCAAAGTAATATTAACGCGCATTATTTTCCCTCCAAACTAAATATCATTTACTTATTCAGACTTATATATAATACCACTATAATGGACGGAATGCTAGAGCTGATTTACATGAAATGTTGTTTAAGTGCAGAAAACATCAGTTTACGCTTCTGATCCTCTGAATGAGCTTGCGTCAGAAGAAGGCAAAATATGACGAAACAGGACAAAAAAGGGCTTTCCGATACGAAATCTATAGAGAAATAACCGTTTGCTCCCCGAGTAAAAAAGATTTTCCGACAAAATTCCGTTTTTTTCTCTATTTCCTTTAGAATGGCGGCGTTTTATGGTATAAAAAAGAAGGGCAAATTAATAATAGAAGGTGATGAAACGTGGAAATTGCTATTATTGCGTTGTTTATCGTCAGTATAGCGCTTATTGCATTCTCATATTCTCAAAGAGATCCGATGAAAGACGTGGAACAGGAGCTAGAAACGCTTCAGCTTTCCGCCATGCAGGAAATTTACAAGTTGAAAAAGAAAATGACGGTGCTTGAAGAAGAATTGCTGGAAACCAACCTCGTGATCCGCAAAGCCAAAAGCAGCGGCATTAACCAAAAAATCGCCAAACAAATCATTTCAAAATATAACAACGGAATGTCTGCGGAAGCCATCGCAAAAGCGGAGCACGTGTCTGTCGAGGACGTCAATACCATTATTAAAGATAATGAGAAGGTGCTCGTATGACAAAACGGGGCATTCAGGCTTTTGCAGCAGGCATGATTTTAGCGACGGCCGTTCTCGCCGCTGTCTTCTATTTGACTGACCATGACCAGGCAGCCGCCGTTAAAACTGAAAAAACAGCATTGACAGAAAAAGAAGTAAACAGCTACCTCGACGATCAGCACAAAGTCTCCGTCAACCGCGATGACTATCAAAAACTGCTTGATTCTAAAGAAAAATCGTTAAACAACGACCAAAACACAGACGCCAAAAAGAAAAAAGTAACATACAAACTGACGATTAAAGACGGAATGAGCACTGCTGATGTGTCATCCATTCTTGAAAAAGAAGGGATTATTCCTTCAGCGAAAGACTTCAATGATTACGTCATTGACGCAGGCTACCACAAAGAAATCCGCGCCGGCCATTTCAAAGTCGACTCAGATATGAGCTTTAAAAAAATCGTCAAAACATTAACCCGCTAAAAAAGCTTGCAGGCATCGTCCATTCAGATGGATACGGCCGGCAGGCTTTTTTAATAGACATATAAAACGGACCCGGTTAATGGCCGGGCCCGTTTTTTTCATCCGAATTTTCCGGTGATATAATCATGTGTTTTTTGATGGTCCGGCTGAGAAAATATTTTGCCCGTATCGCCCCACTCCACCAGTTCGCCCATATAGAAAAACGCGGTTTGATCAGAGACCCTCGCAGCCTGCTGCATGTTATGAGTCACAATAACGATTGTATACTTTTCTTTCAATGTCAAAATCAGCTCTTCTATTTTCCGCGTGGACACGGGATCAAGAGCGGACGTCGGTTCATCCATCAGAAGGACGTCCGGTTTGGTGGCGAGCGCTCTTGCGATGCACAGCCGCTGCTGCTGACCGCCTGACAGTGAAAGCGCCTGTTGGTGAAGGCGATCCTTCACTTCATCCCAGAGCGCAGCTGCTTTTAAAGATTCCTCGGCGATTTCAAGCAGTTTCTTTTTATTTTTTTCGCCGTGAATTCTCGGACCGTACACGACATTCTCAAATATTGACTGGGGAAACGGATTGCCTTTTTGAAACACCATACCGATCTGTTTTCTTAATTCTGCCGCATCCGTCTTTTCCTTCAGCAGATTGCGCCCGTTATAGATCATGTCGCCTGTCACTTTGACATTCGGGGCCATTTGCAGCATTAAGTTTAATGTTTTAATAAAAGTGGATTTCCCGCAGCCGGACGGACCGATGATCGCAGTTACCTTCCGCTCCTCAAAACCGATCGTAATGTCTTTTAAAGCCTGATGGGCTCCGTACCATACGTTCATGCCGTGAATATCAAATAAATTCTGTGTGTGCACCGCTTCCTTCACAAGGCTCACAGTCCTTCCCCCTATCCGAACTTTCCGTTAATGTAGTCATCTGTCTTTTGCGCTTTAGGACTCGTGAAAATTTGTTCTGTCTGCCCGTATTCCACCACTTCCCCGTTTAAAAAGAAAGCCGTTCGGTCAGACACCCTCAGCGCCTGCTGCATGTTATGCGTAACGATAATAATCGAATAATCTTTTTTCAGTTCTGTCAAAAGCGTCTCGATTCTGGCGTTTGAAATAGGGTCCAGAGCTGAAGCCGGTTCATCTAAAAGAAGCACGGCAGGTTTCATCGCAAGCGTACGGGCGATACAAAGGCGCTGCTGCTGGCCGCCTGATAACGACAGAGCCGATGAATGAAGCCGGTCTTTGACTTCATCCCAAAGCGCCGCCTTCGTTAAGCTTTCCTCGACCGCCTCATCCAAAACGGCTTTTCTGCGTTCCCCCGCATACTTCAGCGCATGTGTGATGTTATTGTAAATGGATTTCGGGAACGGATTCGGTTTTTGAAACACCATACCGATCTCCCGTCTGAGAGACACGACATTAATCGCTTCACCCAAAATATTCAGCCCTTCATAAAGGATTTCTCCCTCACTTCTCGCCGAAGCAATGGCATCGTTCATTCTGTTAATCTGTCTCAAAAATGTTGATTTCCCGCAGCCGGACGGACCGATCAGAGCCGTCACCGCATGTTTTTCAATATTCATGTTTACATCTTTTACCGCTTGTTTGTCACCGTAATAAATTGATAAATGCTTCACTTCCAAAATCGAAGACTCCGGCAAACGCTTTGTCTGTTCCGCTTGTTCCCTGATGATGTGATCGATCATGTTTTCGCCTCTTTCCGATTAATTTGCCGTAAGCTTTTTATAAATGACAGACCCGAGCCATCTCGCAGAAAGGTTAAACAAGAGAACCGAAATCACCAGCACCGCCGAGCCGCCGTTTGCAATCGCTTCGGCGTCAGGGATGATTCCCTGCGTATTGACACTCCATATATGAACCGCCAGCGTCTCAGCCGGCCTGAAAATGTTGAAAGGAGATGATTCAGAAAATGGGTTCAAATCCGTAAAGTTCAGCCGCGGCGTTGTCAGCCCCGCTGTAAATAACAATGCGGCCGCTTCTCCGAATACTCTTCCTGATGCCAGAATGGCTCCGGTTAAAATTGAAGGAATCGCACTCGGAATCAGCACCGTTTTGACGGTATGCCATCTCGATACGCCTAAAGCAAGAGAAGCTTCTTTCAGCTCCTTAGGGACTGCAGTGAGCGCGCCTTCTGTCACCCGGACCATAACGGGAAGGTTAAAGACCGTTAATGCGAGCGCGCCCCCGATAATCGTGTAGCCCCATCCGGTCAGGTTTACAAACATCAGCATGCCGAACATCCCGATGACAATGGACGGAAGCGAAGACAGCACCTCAATACACGTTCTGATAAAATCGGTGATTTTATTTTGGGGCGCATATTCAGCCATAAAGACGCCGCCCCCCACACCAAGCGGTATCGTGATCAGCATGGTGATAAACAGAATGTAAAAGGAGTTAAAAAGCTGATCCCGTATTCCGCCGCCTGAGGCAATGGCGCTCGATTTTGACGTAAGAAAACGCAAGGAGATTTCAGAGACGCCGTGAATAAGAATGTACAAAAACAATCCTGCCAAAATCGCCGCGATTACAGCGGCGCATAACCCGAATACACCGGTGGCCAATTTATCCGTTATTTTCCGGTTCATTACACTTTCCTCCTAGATGACAAGTAGCGTATGAGCAATATAAACAGAAACGACATGATGAGAAGAACAAGCCCCATAGACCATAACGTATTATTTTCAATACTGCCGTATGTGGTATGGCCCATGTTTAACGTGATAATCGTCGTTAATGTTCCCGCCGTATCAAGCAGGCTTTCCGGCAGAAGCTTTGTATTTCCGATAACCATCTGTACGGCGAGTGCTTCTCCGAACGCTCTTGCCATCCCGAGCACGACAGCGGTCAGCAATGTCGGAAACGCCGCCGGGATAAGCACCTTTCTGATTGTCTGCCACCTCGTCGCACCAAGCGCATATGAACCGTCGCGAAGGTGTTTCGGAAGTGACGCAAGCGCATCAGCGGAAATCGATGTAACAGTCGGCAGAATCATTACCGAGAGTACGATCGTCCCCGCCAGAAGGCTGTGACCCGTTCCGCTTGATTTAAAAGAGCCGATAAACGGAACCAATACTGTAAGACCTATGAATCCATAAACGACGGACGGAATGCCGACAAGCAGCTCAATTACCGGCTGCAGCACCTTTTTTCCCCAAGTCGGCGCAATTTCCGTCATAAACACGGCACCCGCAATACCGAGGGGCGCTGCGATCAGAGCGGACAGAATCGTGACCGCAAATGATCCGAAAATAAAAGGCAGCGCGCCGAACTCAGGTTTTGCCTGGGTTGGATTCCAATTCTGACTTGTTAAGAACTCAATCGGGCTTACACCATTTACAAAAAAAGATTGCAGCCCCTTTATGCCGAGAAAAATTGTGATCGCCGCTGATGCCGCAATGATAATCGCGGCACACACAGACACAACCACCCTTCCGCGGACTTCATCCAATTGCCTGTTTTGTTTTGAGCTTATTAAGCGTTCGCTTACAGACTCTTTTTCTCTGTGATTTATCATTTGTTTACACTCCTATAAAGAAGAAGAGGCGGGGAGCCCGCCCTCCCCTCAGCTTTGCTTGCCGTTTGCGTCACGTGTGACTTTCATATCAGAGATCGGAATGTAGCCCTGATCTTTTACGATACTTTTCTGTACTTCATCGCTGTTCATATAGTCAAGAAACGTTTTTGTAAGGCCTGACGCTTCACCTTTCGTATAAGAGTGCTCGTAAGCCCAAATCGGATACTCGCCTGTGACGACGTTTTTCTCTTCCGGTTCGATGCCTCCGATCGATAAAGGCGTTACTTTGTCATCGTTTATATAAGAGAATGCCAGATAACCGATTGCTCCCGGCGTTTCCGCAATGATTTTTTTGACTGTATTGGAGGAATCCTCTGTAATGCCCTCTGCAGGCTCTGCTCCGTCAAGAGCATATTTGACGAACGTAGCGCGTGTTCCAGATGAATCAGGACGGTTCACGAGTGTAATTTTTTGATCTTTACCGCCAAGCTCTTTCCAGTTTTTAATTTTACCAGTAAAGACGTCTGTCAGCTGTTTTTTGGTTATATCCTTTACGCCCGCACCGGGGTTGACCGCAGCCGCCATCGCCACTACCGCTACTCGGTGGTCTTTTAGGGCTTTCGCATCAATGCCTTCTTTTTCTTCAGCGAAGACATCTGAGTTGCCGATTTGCACTGCCCCTTCAGACACTTGCGAAAGTCCTGTTCCTGAACCTCCCGCTTGCACCTGCACATCAGCATCCGGATGTTTTTCCATAAACTTTTCCGCCGCTGCCAGTACTAACGGCTGCATGGCTGATGAACCAGAAATGGTTAAAGAACCTGATGCTTTTTTATCCTCACTTGCAGATTGACTGTCTGTCTTGCCGCTTTCCTTTGCATTTCCGCATGCTGCAGCAACAATCATAACAGCAGCCATCAGAAGCATAAGCATCCATTTGTTTTTTTTCATTTCCTGAATTCCCCCTGCATTTAATGTGTAATTTGTCCTACACGTATAGAGTAAAGGGTTCTTGTAAAATGCGTATAAATCAAGTGTTAAGGTTTTGTAAATCCGGATGTTTTTTTGTATAAAAAAAACGCTCACAGGTTGTGAGCGTTTTTCTGTTAGTTGCTTGTATTGCCGTTTTCAGCGTCTTCCTGAATTTTATCTTCGTTTTTCTGCTTCGTATTATTATCTTCTTGTTTCTTTTTCAGCTCAAAGTATTTGTCCAGAGCTGCTCTTCCTATATCATTCGTAATCGAATATCGATCGCTGTAATTAATATAGGCCCAAGGAACGACTACAGAAATAGCCACTTCCGGATTATCAGCAGGTGCATACGCGACAAGAGTCGTATTATACGTTCCTTCACCCGTCTCTGATTTGTCAGGACCGTCATAGAAAGATTGCGCCGTACCCGTTTTACCGGCAGGACTGTATGTCGCCGTCGCAAAATCAGTTGCGGCTGTCCCTTTTGTCATGACACGTCTGAAACCTGCCTGCACTTCTTTAATGTCTGCATGATTCATATCAATCTTGTTCAGTACTTGAGGCTGAACAGACTCTACAACGGCTCCGATTCCTTTTTTCGAATCAGGCTGTCTGACCTCTTTTACAAGCTGAGGTTTCAAACGATAGCCTCCATTGGCGATCGTTGATACATACTGCGCCATTTGCAGCGGTGTAAACGTATCATACTGCCCGATGGCAAAGTCTAACAGAAGACCGGAAATTCGCTGTGTCCCTTGGTACCCGGTTGCTTCATTCGGAAGATCAATCCCCGTCTTAACTCCGAGTCCGAACTGATTGAAGTAGTATCTGAAAGTATCGAATGCCTTCATATCAAGCGGCAGGGACTGGCCTTTTTTGTACTCCCCTTTACCGACAGCAATCGCCGTTTTGAACATGAACACGTTTGATGATTCCTGAAGCGCTTTTTGGATATCTACGGGACCTAAATTCGTCCATGATTTTTTCGGGTTTTTACTTCCCTTGAAATACATAGGTTCATCCTGGAAAACGGTGTTCAAATTAATCGCGCCCGTCTGCAGTCCGGTCAACACCGTCGCTCCTTTGACCGCCGATCCCATTGCGTAGGAGGAAGTCATTGCGCCGAGGGCATAATCATTAATTTTGTACTTTCCATGATCATTCGTAATCTGTTTGCCGGCCATCGTCAGCACTTCTCCGTTTTTCGGGTTCATCATGACGACGAAGGCCCGATCAAGAAGCTTCGTGCTCGGTCTCGCTTTTGCCGATCTTAAATTTTTCTCAATGATTTTTTCAACGGATTTCTGCAGGTCCATATCAATGGATAATACAAGGTCTTTGCCGGCCTGTCCTTTTGAAATCACTTTGCTGCCCGTGACATTTCCGGATGAGTCGGTTAAGTTCTGCACTTTCTCTTTTTGACCCTGCAGCAGGCTTTCATATTGATATTCTAAATAGCTTTTTCCGACCCTGTCATTCCGGCTGTAGCCGAGTGACAGATAGTGATCCAGCAGATTGGAAGGAAGACCTTCGTTCGCACTGGATACACTGCCGAGCAATGTCCGGATCAGGCTTTTATAAGGATAAGACCGTTCCCAGTCAGACGTCACGTCAACTCCCGGCAGTTCATCTAAATGTTCGCTGACGACGGCCATTTCTTTTGCCGACACCCCTTCATTTTTGATGTATTGAGGCGTCAGTGAGTAGCCTGAATCCATCTGCCTTTTGATCGCAAGGATCTGCATATCTTTTGAAGTGAGCTCATTCAGCTGTTTGTCTGTGATACGTTTCAGCTGAAGCTGATATAAATCATCTTCAGACAGTTTTTTGTCTTCAGCTTTTTGCTTTTCTTCGGCCGTAATCAGTTTTTTCGCTTCATCAGGCCTCGTTAACATCCAATAGTCTTTTTTATCCCGCTCAGTCACCTTTTTGGTGCTTACCTTAATCATACCCGACAGTTTTTTTGCGATTTTTAAACGCTGCGCCTGGGTGGTTGAGGCTGAACGTGTATATGTAATCGCATTTAATGCTTTATTCGTTACGATGGGATTTAGGTTCCGGTCGTATATTTTCCCTCTCGGAACCGCCGTGCTGACATCAGACTCCTCCTGCTTATTAGCGGCGTTTTTATAATCATCACCCTGAACGATCTGCTTGATGCCAAGCTCGACGATAATCCAAGTGAAAATAAGAAACGCGGCCAAAAACAAAAAATTAAGCCGGATCGGCAGTGATTTTTTCTTTTCTTTGTTTACAGCTATTTTCTTTTTATTTCTCCTCATGACATCACCTTTTCTTATTTACAGAAAGAAATGACACCTTCTGTTCAGGTGTCATTTTTCATTCTAAAGGTTTTTTCGATATTTTTCTACAGATAACCCTTTTATCTTTCTCCTTTTATAAAATTCGGTTCCGCCGCCTGTTTTTGTCGGTCTTCTTCTACTGTTTCATCAGAAGTTTCCGTATCCAGTCTGATGTCTTTTATAAAGTAATAAATCAGCGGATGGCCGGCTCCGAGCAGCACGAGCGCCGCCGGTATTCCCACTTTTTCCTTGAATAATGTAACGATTACAAGGAAACAAAGGATGGAAACGATCCGGCCCGCATTTAAAAATAACTCCCTGAGCACAATGTATTCAATTCTGGCTTTTCTGGCAAGACGCGCCCGGCCTATCACATCATATGTAAGCGAGACATACGGCACGAGCAGAACTGGATAGCCGATCGCAATAAACACTCCGTACAAAAGGAGCGTCGTGAAGCTCATTTTAAAAATGATGAGAAACAGGGCGCCGTACAAGATCAATCCGCCGATAAGAATCGCCTTTTTCCGAGCTCTTTTTTTGATGAGCCTTGATGCAAAATAATAGGCAAAAAAAGAAACCGCGGAATTGACGAGACCGAATGTTCCGAGCGCCAGCTCACTGTTTGTCGCAATGAATACAAATACGCTGATTAAAAAAACAAAAATCCCTTCTCTCAAGCCTTGAAAAAAGTGCGCGTTGGTAATCCGGCGCCAATTCAGATTCGTGTGGCGCTCATCAAAAACTTTTTTCAGCATAAACCGGCCTTTCGACTCCCTTCGCTTCAGAAAAAAGCTCATGACCACGGCAAGGGCAAATAAGCCGAGCGACAGGCTGAAAATGATTGTATAACCCGTATTGTTTTCAAGTCTTGAAATAACATATCCGGCCACAATCGGACCGATCATGCCCGCCGATGAAGACAAAATGCCTAAAAACCCGTTAAAAAAATCTCTCGTTTCCGGTTCCGTAATTTCGAACGTCAGCACATTAAAAGCCAGCCAGTAAAAGCCGTATCCAACTCCGAGCACGGCCCCTATCAAAACGAGACGGGAAGCCGCAGTTTCTCCGGCAAGCAGCACACTTAAATAAAAAGCCGCCAAAAAGATAACGCCGAACCTGAGAATAAACACCCTGTCGATTTTTTTAGCCAGCCGGCCGGCCAGCAGAAAGGTAACCGGCTGCATCGTTACGACCGACAAATTGTATATGGCCAAATCAATAAATTTTCCCGACTGCTTCCACAAATACACGTTGACAAATGTATTTGACAGCGCGATGCCCAATGAGTAAAGGCCGCCAATCGTCAATAACAGCAGCAGCCCTTTATTTATTTCGATGTCGCCGATAATTTTTTTTATTTTGCTCATCATTGACTCCCCTTTACTACACATTAGTTTGTCTCACTCAAACTGAGATATGTAAAAGGATTCAAAGTCAATAAAAAAACAAGGCCTCCCGCGGGAGACCTTGTTTGATCGAACTATTTATTTTGCTTCGCTGTAAAGACGGGCAACTTCATCCCAGTTCACAACATTCCAGAAAGCTGAAATGTAATCAGGACGGCGGTTTTGGTAGTTCAGGTAGTACGCATGCTCCCAAACATCAAGACCGAGGACAGGCGTTTTACCCTCTGAAAGCGGTGAATCTTGGTTTGGCGTGCTTGTAATTTCAAGTTTGCCGTTGTTTACAACAAGCCAAGCCCAGCCTGAACCGAAACGGCCGGCAGCTGCTGCGGCGAATTTTTCTTTAAATTGATCGAAGCTTCCGAACGTGCTTTTGATCTCTTCAGCAAGCTCACCAGTCGGTTCGCCTCCGCCGTTCGGAGATAAAAGAGTCCAGAATAAAGAGTGGTTGGCATGTCCGCCGCCATTGTTGCGGACAGCTGTGCGGATGTCCTCCGGCACTGCGTTCAAATCAGCAACAAGCTCATCTACAGATTTCTCTGCAAGCGCTGATCCTTCGATCGCTTTATTGAGGTTTGTCACGTATGTGTTATGGTGCTTCGTATGATGAATCGTCATCGTTTCCTTATCGATATGAGGTTCTAAAGCATCATAAGCGTAAGGCAATTCTGGAAGTTTGTAAGCCATAATTTTTTTCCTCCTTTAAATATATGTACTGAAATGCCGCTTAACGCGAACTTTTCTAATCTCAATGTAACAAAAGAAAGCATGGTAATCAATGAAAAAGCTCACAATCCGGCGATTCCAGCAGACATATTACACTTTATCCGTTCACTGCCGAAATTAAACCTTTCTAAAGCACCGTCCATAAGAAATATCCGATCATAAAGAGCTGAATGACGCCTTTTGCCGCCACGCTTGTTAAAAAGCCGATTAACGAGCCGAGCCCCACTTTTGCCGCGGACTTGATATCCTTTTGATGAACAAACACCTCAGCGCAGACAGCACCGATAAACGGGCCTATTATAATGCCTGCCACAGGAATAACGAAGGGCCCGATCAACAATCCGATCGTGCTTCCCCAGATTGCCGCCCTGCTTCCTCCGTACCTTTTAACGCCAAGTAAATTTGACACATAATCAGCTGCAAATAAAACGGCCGCAAATACCGCCTCAATGAGCCAAAACAGGTAAGAATAAGGACTGAAGGAAAACAAAAATCCGTAGAGAAGAAAACCGGCCACAATAAAAATAACGCTTGGAATCACCGGATATACAAGCCCGATAAAAGCAATGACGAAGACCGCAATGATAATCAGCCAATACAAAACACTCATGACAAAAACACCCTCCTTTGTTTTGCGGGCGATCACCGCTTCCCGCTTTATCTTATTATGTATGATTCCTTATCACCGCTTTAAATACTCTCACTTGTGTTCATCCCCTGTGAACGATACAATAAGCAACATATACCAGTTTAGGCTAGGAAGTGAAGATGTTGAACATATTTACGGCTTTATTGAAAAGTACATACTCTCCGGCAGATATTGCAAAAACACGGTTTCAGGGGATAGGAAAAGCGATCCTTTATGTATTTTTGCTGTCTGTCCTTTTTACGCTGCCAAGCGCTTATTACCTTTGCTCCGGCACCGTAAACTCAATGAACGGTTTCAAAACCGTGTTAAAGAAAGATTTCCCTGATTTCAGCATTTCAAACGGAGAATTGCAGACGAAAGCATCCGCCTCTAAGGAAACGGAAGCGAACGGGTTCGTCATCGTGTTTGATCCCACAGATGCTTACGGCGCTAAACAAATAGCGGCGAAACAAAATGCGATCGGCATTTTGAAAAATAAAATGGTGCTTGCTGTAGACGGACAGGCGACAGAAATGAATTATTCGCTGATGCCTGCCGATATCACAAAAAAAGAAATCATATCAGCATTAAACCAAAATAAAACAATGATCGTCACCGTCCTGTCCGTTTTGCTGTTCATCATGACAGCGGCCGGCAAATTCATTGAAGTATCATTTCTCGCCGTCATCGGCCTGATATTGAAAAATGCGCAAAGAAAGACATTGAATTACCAGCAGCTCTGGAAGCTTTCGGCTTATTCCATTACACTTTCGACCATATTCTTTACGATCATGCGCGCGCTTGTTATTACGGTGCCGAGTGAATTTTTAGTGAATTGGTTTGTAAACTTTATCATCCTTTTCCTCGTCTTAAAAGAGATACCGCGAAATAAAACAGCTGTGTAACAAAGACTGCCCCCGGCGGTCTTCTTTTTTGTCATGAACAAAACGGGACAAGCATACAATGAAGTAAAAATGTATGCGGGAGGCGGTTGGAATGAAGCGGCTTACTTTTGTATTCGGCAGTTTATTTGTGATATTCATTATCTTTTACGATCTTAAAATCGGCACGATCCCTTCTCAAGACCTTCCAGCATACGCAGCGGCGGCACAGCCAGCCCAACAGGAAGCTTCATACAGAACGGTTACGGTCAAAAAAGGCGATACGGTGATGTCGATAGTCGGCGCACATAAAGCGCCAGATGATATTGCACAAGATTTTGAGGCGCTGAATCCGAATGTAAAAGCAAACGCCATTCAGGCAGGCACCGCTTATAAATTCCCCGTCTACCGCAATTAAACGTTAATTTCTTGTCAGTTCGGCAAATACACTGTTACAATATAACATGTAAATAGAAGTTGCCTGACATGTAAAAGGCTCAGCCTGCAAAAGCGGTAACTACAATTAAGGAGCGATTGACAAGTGAGTGAAATCACACATCGTACAAAAACGCGTCCCGTCAAAGTGGGACCTTTAACAATAGGCGGAAATAACGAAGTCGTCATTCAGAGTATGACGACGACCAAAACACACGACGTAGAAGCAACAGTTGCGGAAATCAACCGTTTAGCCGAAGCCGGCTGCCAAATTGTCCGGGTGGCATGTCCGGACGAACGCGCCGCTAACGCGATTGCCGACATCAAAAAACAAATTTCCATCCCTCTCGTTGTCGATATTCATTTTGACTACAAGCTTGCATTAAAAGCAATTGAGGGCGGGGCCGACAAAATCAGAATCAACCCGGGTAACATCGGCCGGCGCGAAAAAGTGGAAGCCGTCGTAAAAGCGGCGAAAGAAAAAGGAATTCCGATCCGGATCGGCGTAAACGCGGGATCTTTGGAAAAGCGTATTTTAGAAAAATACGGCTATCCGACTGCTGACGGAATGGTTGAGAGTGCGCTTCATCATATCAAAATCCTGGAAGACCTTGACTTTCATGACATCATCGTCAGCATGAAAGCCTCTGACGTCAATCTCGCCATAGAAGCATACGAAAAAGCGTCAAAAGCATTTGATTATCCGCTTCACCTCGGAATTACAGAATCGGGCACGCTGTTTGCCGGAACGGTAAAAAGCGCGGCCGGACTCGGAGCGATTTTAAGCAAAGGAATCGGAAACACGCTCCGGATCTCTCTGAGCGCCGACCCGGTTGAAGAAGTGAAAGTAGCCAGAGAACTGCTGAAATCATTCGGTCTCGCTTCAAACGCGGCTACGCTTATTTCATGCCCGACATGCGGACGGATCGAAATTGATCTCATCAGCATCGCAAATGAAGTGGAAGAATACATTTCTAAAGTCAAAGCGCCGATTAAAGTAGCGGTTCTCGGATGTGCCGTTAACGGACCGGGCGAAGCAAGAGAAGCCGATATCGGGATTGCCGGCGCGCGCGGCGAAGGACTTCTTTTCCGCAAAGGCCAAATCGTCCGCAAAGTGCCTGAAGAAACAATGGTCGAAGAGCTCAAAAAAGAAATCGACAAGCTGGCAGAAGAACACTATGCAAAGCTTGAAGCAGAAAAAGCAAAAGCAGAACAAGAAACACAAAAAGCTTGACGGATATTCCGCCAAGCTTTTTTTTGCGTTGTGTTAAAAAAACGGTGTAATGAAGATGCCAAGCACAAGGGAAACAATACCGATTCCCATCGCCCATCCGCCTAAAGCGCCTGCTCCTCTTCTTCTGGCGATATAGCCGACGATAATGCCGCATGCCCCTAATAAAACAGGGAGCACAAACAGGGAAATGATAGAAATAGCCAATGCTGCATACCCTATCCCCCGGCCTTCACTTACTCCGTCCCGATTATCATCACGGTCTGCTGCCCGGTCAGAAGCACGATATGGCTCTGAGATTTCGGCCGCTGTTTCTTCTGAATAAACATCACGCGTGATATCGGTTCCTTCCGATCCATGATCTACATAGTAATCGTTGCCTTTTCGATTTTCGTAATCGTATGCCACCTTCAATTCCCCCTTTTTCTTTTATGAAAGGAGCTTTTTTAGTTTCCGCGTTTTTTACGAATTCATGTTTGCTAAACTTTTCTGGTATTGTTAATTGTTTATGTTACACTTGAAGGGATGAATTTATAGGAGTGTGGACATGTTACGGTTAGGTATAGATATTGACGGCACAGTTACGGCACAGGATACATTTGTCCCTTATTTAAACCGCTCATTTCATCTTTCCATTACCTTGGATGATATGACTGATTATGATCTGACGAAGCTTTTGAACATTACAGACGAGGAATTTTGGGAATGGATGAACGTTCATGAAGCAGCCATATATAAAGAAGCGAAGCTCGCGGAATTTGCCAAGCAGGCACTGGACGGACTGAAAGAAGAGCACCGCCTTATCTACATTACGGCAAGACGCGGCCACTTAGAAGATGTTACGCTGGACTGGTTTGCAAACCGGGACATTCATTACGATCACATTGAGCTTGTCGGAGGCCATCACAAAGTGGAAGCCGTCAAAAAACACGGCATTGATTTATTTTTCGAAGATCACCACGGCAACGCGACAATGATCGCAAAAGAAGCAGGCATTCCGGTTATCCTTTTTAACTCCCCATATAATCAGCTCCCCATCGATTCCAATATTATCAGGGTGCAGAATTGGCTTGAAGCCGTCGCCTGGATTAATAAAAACAAACACAGCTTTCAGCATGTTAAAAGCTGAAAAAAAACCTCCTGTATAAGCAGGAGGTTTTTTATCGGCACGCCGGACAGGTGCCGTAAATTTCAAACTTATGGCCGCTGATTTCATACCCTTCCAAATCATCGTGCAGCTTATCCATCGGACAGGACTCAATTTCCTTCGTTTTCCCGCAAGTTAAACAGATAAAATGGTGATGATGATGGGTATAAGAGCATGTAAAACGGAACAGTTTTTCTCCGGAAAGCTCCGTTGTTTCCAAAATGCCGAGTTCTTCATATAACGAAAGATTTCTGTATATGGTATCAAAGCTCAGACCCGGATAGTCGTCATTTAATGCGGCAAGCACGTTTTTGGCGGTCAGATATTTATCAGAATCAGCAAAAAGCTGCAGCATGTCTTCTCGCTTACTCGTATATTTATACCCTTTTTCTTTCAGCAGGTTCAACGCTTCTTGTACGTTCATGAGGACCTCCCCTTTACAACACGGTATCGCTCCAAAAAGAAAATGGCAGCTGTCTGAACAGCAGGCCATTTTCTTATGATGTATCAAATTATACCTATAAAATGATGAAAAGTAAATGAAAGCCTAGTGAATCGCGGTTTTGAACTTACCGCCCCTCGTTTCATGGGTATTCATGATCGTAATAAAGGCGTTTTTATCAATTTCAAACACAATGGATTTCAATTTAGTCACTTCAAGCCTTGTCACGACCGCGTAAATGACTTCTTTGGATTCATCCGTATATCCGCCTTTTCCCTGAAGCTTGGTGGTTCCCCTTCCAAGCCGGTGCAAGATTGCGTCTGAAATTTCCGCATACTGATCTGCCACAATAATGACCGCTTTTGTTTCATCGAGACCCTGAATGACGGCGTCAATCGTTTTCATGGCAATATAATAAGTCATGAAAGAATACATCGCCTGCTCCGGACCGAACACAAAACCGGCCCAAATAAAAATAAACACATTGATGAGCATAACGAATTCTCCGACTGAGAAGGGCAGCTTTTTTGTGAGAAGGATACCGAGTATTTCAGTACCGTCCATCGAGCCTCCGTTTCGGATGACAAGGCCTACCCCGAAACCGAGCAAAAGCCCGCCGAATACCGTCGCCAAAATAGGCTGGGTCGTAATGGCCTCCACATGGTGCAAGGAGGATTCAATCAGCGCTAAACCGACAATTCCGATAACAGTAGAGATGAGAAATGTTTTTCCGATATATTTATATCCGAAAATCATAAATGGAATGTTGAGTAACACAACGAATAAGGCGAAATTGAGGAGGGGATTGGACATAAAGAGGTGGTCTAAAATTAATGAAACACCGATAATGCCTCCGTCGATAAAATTATTAGGGACCAGAAACAATTCAATACTTACGGCGGCTGAACCCGCCCCGATCAGAATCATGATGACCCTGAAGATAAAGTGTAAAAATGATTCTCTTTTATGCTGTTTATTTGGGGTCATAAAATCTCCTTTCCTGTAATAACTATTTTAAACAGTAAGCAACTTCATTTTACCATTAAAAGCCGTAACATTTTAATGATTTGCTCAATACATTATGTCTAAAGAGGTGAAAGTATCGATGATTTTAATACAAAGAATTATTTTGCAGCGGCTCAATCAAGTCACTGCGGACGATCTTCTGAAATATTCCAAGCAATACGGAATCAGCATTACGAGAAGTCAAGCGGCTGAGGTAGCGGCTCTGATGCACGGAAAAAACATCAATATTTTTGATGAACAGGAGCGGCTGCGCCTGCTGAAAAAAGTGGAAACGATAACCTCAAAAGAAACGGCTCGGAAAGTTGACGAACTTTTCAATCAATTCTCAGGGTAAAAAAGGAGGGGCAATTCCCCCTCCTTTTTTATTGAGCTGATATTTTTTCAAGAAGCTCCTGATCAAACTGCTTTTCTTTCAGCATTTCGATTTCAAAACGGTACGGCGGCTTCTTATTTTTCTTGTCTTCGCCTACATACGGTGTTTCGAGGATTTTCGGAATATCGGCAAGCTGCTCGTGATGAACGATGTACTGCAGAGCGTCAAAACCGATCTCTCCGAACCCGATATTTTCATGGCGGTCTTTCCGGGCGCCTTTAATATTTTTACTGTCATTCACATGAAGGACTTTTATCCGGTCGATGCCGACGATTTTATCAAACTCGTTAAGAACGCCGTCAAAATCATTGGCGACATCATATCCTGCATCATGGGTGTGGCAAGTGTCAAAGCAGACGGATAGATGTTCATTATGCGTAACCCCCGAAATGATCTCGGCCAGCTCTTCAAAGCTTCTTCCGCATTCTGATCCTTTGCCCGCCATTGTCTCCAGCGCAATCTGCACGTGTTGACCGGGAACAATCACTTCGTTTAAACCTTCAATGATTTTTTTGATGCCCGTCTCAGCGCCGGCTCCGACATGCGCTCCCGGATGAAGCACGATCTGTTTCGCGCCGATCGCTGCCGTTCTTTCAATTTCAGAACGCAGAAAATCAACGCCCAGCTCAAACGTTGCCGGATTTGTCGTATTTCCGATGTTAATGATGTACGGCGCATGCACGACAATCTCGTCGATGCCGTTTTCCTTCATATGGGCGCGGCCCGCTTCAATATTCAAGTCTTCAATTTTTTTGCGGCGCGTATTTTGGGGAGCGCCCGTATAGATCATAAATGTGTTCGCCCCGTATGAAACGGCTTCCTTGCTTGCGGCAAGGAGCATATGTTTTCCGCTCATTGAGACGTGTGAGCCTAATTTCAGCAACCCGATTCCCCCTACTTTCCTCTGTTAGATTGGTTTCTTCTCTGCTTCTTTCTGATTTTTTCCATTTCGTAGCTCATTTTCTTTTTATAGCCCGGCTTTACTTTTTTCGGCTTTTTCACAAGGCGTTTCGCCATTTGGTCAGCCTCATTTGCCGTCTTTTTGCGATTTTTGCGGCGGTGGCGGTCATCGCCTTTCTTCCATTCGCCGTTTACAAGCTCCGCATATTCAAACACAATACCCATCTTTTCGAGTCTTACGAGCGCATCTTCGTCAGAAAGCTCATAAATGGTCAGTGCTTGGCCTGATGAACCGGCGCGTGCGGTTCTCCCGACACGGTGAACATAAAAATCCAGATCGTCCGGAAGCTCATAGTTGATGACGTGGCTTACGCCTTTAATGTCAATTCCTCTTGCCGCAAGGTCTGTCGCAATGACATAAGTGAATTCCAGATCATTAATCTGCTTCATTACCTTCTTACGCTCACGCGGCGTTAATCCCCCGTGCAGAAGACCGATCCTCATGCCCTTTTCAGTCAGGTATTTCGCAATATGGTCAGCCGTGTTTTTCGTATTGGCAAACACAATGCCCAGATAAGGGTTCAGATGAGACATCATATCAAAAAGCAGTTTGTCTTTATCACGCTGTTTAGAAGGAACCAAAACATGTTCAATCTTTTCGGCTGTGATTCTTTTCGGCTCAACATGCGCGTACTTCGGATTTTCCATATACTTTTTCAAAAACGGCTTCAGCTTTTCCGGAATCGTAGCTGAGAACACAAGCATCTGAAGTTCTTCCGGCATCCGCGATCCGATATAATCAACGTCTTCTAAAAAGCCCATGTCAAGCATCAGATCAGCTTCGTCAATGACGAGAGACTGCGCTTTATAGACGTTCAATGCCTGCGCCTTAATCAGATCCGCGATCCGGCCCGGCGTTCCGACGACGAGATGAGGCTGTGTTTTCAGCTTATCAATTGATTTTTGCTTGTCCGTCCCGCCGATGAAGCATTTTGTCCGGATCGGCTCATCTTCCGCACCCTGTGTGATTTTGAGCGCTTCCTGATGAATCTGATTGGCAAGCTCTCTCGTCGGCGCCGTGATAACAGCCTGCACCGTATCAGAACCCGGATCAATCCGATTCAAAATTGGCAATAAATAGGCGTGGGTTTTCCCCGTCCCCGTCTGGGACTGCCCGATCACGCTTTCGTTTTTCAGTACGGCAGGTATCAGCCGCTTTTGAATATCTGTCGGTTCATAAAAACCAAGGCGGTGAACTGCATCTATAATAAACGGTTTTAAGTTGTATCCATCAAATTTAGTTTCTTTCATTTTTCCCAGCTCCTTAAAGCGGCACATTCTGTGTCCATCATCACATTATAACCGATTTTACTTAAAAACACCATGTCTTGGGGGAATCCTGTTTTCAAGACAGAAAAGCAAATGCCCCCTCCGATGCATATTGTAATAGCAGAGAGACAGAAAGGAGGTACAAGTATGTTTCCACAGCAGCCGATGAGAAATATGGCGCAGCAGGGCCGGCCGTTGATGAATCCGCGTATGAGGATGGGAGGAAGACCGTCATTGCCGGGCCGGCAGCTGATGCAGCAGGGCCGGCAGCTTTTCCCTCAGCAGCAGATTGCCGGAGCGGGCCTGAGAAACGCAGGCACGGGCGGCGGAGGGGGCTTAAAAGGGATGCTTTCCCGTTTTTTACCCGGTTCAGGAGGAGGAAGCGCTGCCGCGTCGGCACCGGCGGCGGCCAGCGGAGGAGCAGGTGCAGGACTGCAGGGAATACAGAACCTGGCAAGTCCGGCATCCCTGTCGAGCATGCTCGGCAACGTTCAGAAGGTGCTCGGCGTGGCGCAGCAGGTTACGCCGATGATCCAGCAGTACGGTCCTTTAGTACGGAGTCTGCCCGCCATGATGAAGCTTTACAGCCAATTAAGCAGCAGCGATGATGAGAATGAATCTGACGAGACAAAAGAAACAGACGAACAGGACAAAAAGGATGAAGCCGAAAAAACAGATGAAACAGAAGATGAAAACAAATCAGACGCCTCATCCAAAACATCAAAGAAGACGTCTGAAAAAGCATCCGCTTCAAAAGAAAAAGACGCCGCACAGGCAGAATCAACGGAACAGCCGCGTCCAAAAAGAACATCGGGCAGATCAACGCCGAAATTATATATTTAACATTCTTTGATATCTCACGAAAGATTAGCTATAATGAGATCAGAAGAATGCAAGATTTGAGCCGTTTAACTACGGCTTTTTATATTGCCTCTACACTCACTTTTGATAGGAGGACATCTACATTGGACGTTATCAAAATATCGCCGCGCGGCTACTGTTACGGCGTTGTTGATGCCATGGTCATAGCCAAAAACGCGTCACTCGATAAAACACTGCCAAGACCTATATATATACTCGGAATGATTGTTCATAATAAGCATGTCACAGATGCGTTTGAGGAAGACGGCATTTACACGCTTGACGGCACAAACCGTCTGGAGATTTTAAAGCAGGTGGAAAAAGGAACCGTTATTTTCACGGCTCACGGGGTATCTCCGGAAGTAAGAAAAGCTGCTGAGGAAAAAGGGCTTGTTACGATTGACGCCACATGCCCGGACGTCACGAAAACACATGACTTAATCCGAAAAGTAAAAGCTGAAGGCTATCATGTCATATACATCGGCAAAAAAGGCCACCCCGAGCCTGAAGGAGCCGTCGGCGTCGCTCCTGAAATCGTTCATCTCGTTGAAACAGAAGAAGACGTCAGAAATCTCGATATTCAGGCTGAGAAATTAATCGTTACAAACCAAACGACAATGTCCCAGTGGGACGTCCACGATATTATGGAATCAGTCAAAGAAAAGTACCCGCACGTGGAATACCATCAGGAAATCTGCCTGGCCACACAGGTTCGTCAAGAAGCTGTATCGGAGCAGGCAAAAAAAGCGGACTTAACCATTGTTGTCGGCGATCCGAAAAGCAATAACTCCAACAGGCTGGCTCAAGTGTCAGAAGAGATCGCCGGAACAAAAGCCTACCGAATCGGAGACATCAGTGAACTGAAGCTCGAATGGCTGAAAGACGTCAATACCGTCGCCGTTACCGCAGGCGCATCAACACCGACACCGATTACAAAGGAAGTCATCCGCTTTTTAGAGCAGTTTGACCACAACGATGAATCGACATGGCAGCTTGAACACAGTGTGCCGCTCAAAAAAATCCTTCCGAAAGTAAAAATAAAAAACTGAGGCCCGGGGCCTCAGTTTTTTTTATAAGAAGGTAAATGGGTTTGTATCTGTTTCGGAAGCGAAAATGCGCACGTCATAGTTTTTCTCTACGGCCATTGCCGTAAGCTTCTCAGCCGTGCCTTTTCTCATGATCTTTTCAGCATAATGCCCCGGGTCCACGACGTTTAATCCCATCATCATCGCATCATGCGCTACATGAAAATAAAGGTCGCCCGTCACGTAAACATCTGCACCTTTCCGCTTTGCCTGATAAATATATTTATTTCCGTCGCCGCCAAGAACCGCGACCTTTTTCACCTTGCTGTTTCGCTCTCCGACCATCCGGACTCCGTTAACGTCAAACTTTTCTTTCACAAACAGAGCAAACTCTTCAAGTGTCATGTCCTGCTGAAGTTTTCCGATCCGGCCGAGGCCTTTTTCAAGCGGAGACTGCTCCACCGGATAAATATCATACGCCACCTCTTCATACGGATGGCTTTTTTTCAGCGCTTTTATGACGGTTTTCTCCATACTTGCCGGAAAAACGGTCTCAAGTCTCACTTCATGGACGAGTTCCAGCTCTCCCGTCTGTCCGATAAACGGGTCTGCCCCCTCCAGCGGCTTAAAGCTCCCGATTCCCTCAGAAGAGAACGCGCAATGGCTGTAATTGCCGATATGTCCCGCTCCGGCGTTGCCGAGCGCGGTTCTTACAGCTTCTTCATAGTCTTTCGGAACATATACGGCAAGTTTTTTCATCGGGTCCGAATATGTCGGGACGAGCACTTCTGTGTCTGTCAGGCCGAGAGCTTCGGCAAGCAGATCGTTAACACCGCCGTCCGCTACATCAAGATTCGTATGAGCCGCATATACGGCAATATCATGCTTTATACATTTCTCAATCAGTCTTCCGCCCGGCTGATCAGTGGTGATCTGTTTAAGCGGCCGAAAAATCGGTGGATGGTGGGCGATAATTAAGTCAACTTTTTTCTCAATGGCTTCATCTACCGTTTGTTCCAAAACATCCAGTGTCACCATGACATTTTTCACCGGCTTATTCAATGTACCGATCTGCAGTCCGATTTTATCTCCTTCCACCGCATAAGCCTTCGGTGAAAATTGTTCAAACAGCTGGATGATTTCCTGTCCGTTCACATGTTTAGGCATGTCCGATTACCTCCTTCAGCAGAGAAATCCGCTCTTTCAATTCAGCTAATTTTTCATGATTTTCATGCTTTGCACTGCGGCTGATCTGTTCATAAATTTGCTCAGTATGCTTAAGTTCCTGGCTCCATTTCCGAAGAAACACTTCATTCCTCTCTTTTAATAAAAACGGACCCGCAAGCATTCCGGCAGCCATCGGCACGTCCCGATACGGCGCATCACGGTCGC
Source organism: Bacillus sp. YH3-2-B2 (assembly GCF_053663335.1). Taxonomy (NCBI): domain Bacteria; kingdom Bacillati; phylum Bacillota; class Bacilli; order Caryophanales; family Bacillaceae; genus Bacillus; species Bacillus sp. YH3-2-B2. The sequence goes on from NZ_JBSJQE010000003.1 coordinate 497,975, forward strand.
CAGTTTCCGCAACGAGGATTTCATAACACTTTCCGTCTTCTTCGAGAATCACTTCATCAAGCAGTTCATAACCTTCCTGATACAGCCACTCTCTTATATGAACGGCATGAATATTCGGCTGCAGAATCAGCCGTTCACGCCCCGTCAATTTCGTTTTTCCCGACTCCAAAATACGAGCGATCAGCGCTCCGCCCATGCCAGCGATCGTAATGGCGCCGGCTTCTCCTTTTTCAAGGACGCTCAGCCCGTCACCTTTCCTTACGGAGATAAGAGTGCTTAAGTCCAGTTTTTCCACCTGCTGTTTGGCGGATAGAAACGGTCCGTCTGTAATTTCACCGGCGATTGCGCGGCTTGCCAAATGATTCAAAACGGCATAGCAAGGAAGATACGCGTGGTCTGACCCGATATCAGCAACCAGGGCACCCGGAGGGATATATTCCGCCACAGACTGCAATCTTTTAGATAACTTCATTTCATTCACAATATCACAACTTTTCTCAGGTTCTTTTTCCTTTACTATCATATAAAAAAACCGCCCGGAATCCAAGCGGCGGATAGAGTTTTTCATATGTCTTTTATATAGGGACCGGCAAAGCTTTATTTAATGTCAGAAACCCATTTTGCCATGTCATCCAGCTTTTCGGCCGGCACAAGGCCCGCGGGCATCCCGTTGCCGCCTTTTTCAATTTTTGTTTTAATCTCAGCGACATCTTTTCTTTTGCCGACGCCTTTTAAGTTCGGCCCTGACACACCTTCATAGTTTTCTCCGTGACAGGTGATGCAGTTCGCTTTATAAATCTCTTCAGGTGAAGCGTTTGCAGTTTCCTTCTCGGCATTTTTGCTTTCACCGCCGCTTGCGATCTGCTGCGCATCTCCATTGCCTTTTACAGCTAAAAAGAAAGTCAGCCCTATTCCCAACACTGCAATGAGCAAAAAAGGAATCAGCGGATTCCACTTCATATCTCCATCCCCCTTTTTCATTCTCCCCCTATGTAAACACTTCTAATTCTAACTTATTTTTACAAAAAGTAAATGGTCTTGCTCAGCAATTTCATTGATTTCACAATTTATACAAAAAGCAAAAATAACTGTTTTGTTTATCACAAAATTATCTTTATTCTATTGTATAATGAATTGTATACGCTTACAATAAAGAATATAAATAAACTTATCTCATTTTCCCCCTTCCAGGACATGCCGCATTTTTTCCGAACTCATTTGCAAAACATATGCTTATCCAGTAAAATAAAGGTATATTATCCATATATCTTATACACAAAAAAGAACGGATCAAAAAGACCCGTTCCATTCTATTCGAGAAAATCCTTCAGACGTTTGCTTCTGCTCGGATGTCTCAATTTGCGAAGCGCTTTTGCTTCAATTTGGCGAATACGCTCTCTCGTTACTCCAAACACTTTGCCGACTTCTTCCAAAGTTCTTGTGCGTCCGTCATCCAGACCGAAACGGAGACGCAGCACGTTTTCTTCACGATCTGTCAACGTATCCAGCACATCTTCCAGCTGTTCTTTTAATAGCTCATATGCCGCATGATCCGACGGAGATGTCGCTTCCTGGTCTTCGATAAAATCACCGAGATGTGAGTCGTCTTCTTCACCGATCGGCGTTTCTAAAGAAACTGGCTCTTGAGCAATTTTTAATATTTCACGGACTTTTTCAGGCGTAAGATCCATGTCTTCAGCAATCTCTTCCGGTGTCGGCTCTCTGCCAAGATCCTGAAGAAGCTGACGCTGCACCCGGATTAATTTGTTAATGGTTTCCACCATGTGAACCGGGATACGGATTGTTCTCGCCTGGTCAGCGATGGCGCGTGTAATCGCCTGTCTGATCCACCAAGTCGCATACGTACTGAATTTATATCCTTTACGGTAGTCAAACTTCTCGACGGCTTTCATGAGACCCATGTTTCCTTCTTGGATCAAGTCTAAGAAAAGCATGCCGCGGCCGACATACCGTTTAGCAATGCTGACAACTAAACGAAGGTTTGCTTCAGCCAGTCTGCGTTTAGATTCCTCGTCACCCTCTTCAATTTTTTGAGCGTAGGTGATTTCTTCTTTAGCAGAAAGAAGATTTACCCGTCCGATTTCCTTAAGGTACATGCGGACTGGATCATTGATCTTTACGCCAGGCGGTACGCTGAGGTCATTAAGGTCAAATTCTTCTTCGGCTTTGGCAAGCTGTTGAATATTAGGATCTTCCGTTTCTTCATTTTCACTAATTAATTCAACACCTTGTTCTCCTAAAAATTCATAATACTCATCCATTTGGTCTGATTCAATTTCAAAGCTGGACATGCGTTCAGCAATTTCTTCATATGTTAAAACACCACGTTTTTTTCCAGTTTCAGTAAGCTGCTCTTTTACCTGGTCTAATGTAAGTTCTGTTTCTGTTTCGTGGGTTTGTTTATCAGCCATTATGGATCCCTCCTTCCAAAGCTTGCAACGAATTCTAAAAGCGGTATGTTTCTTATCCGCCCCGGAAGCCTTCTCTCTTTTTCAGCATGCAGGGCTGCGGATAATAATGACAATTCATGATGAGGTTAAGCGATCTATTTGCTCCTCCGCAAGGAATCATTGCCAATCAGAACGCAAGCCTCTTTTTGGTGTTACTTTAATGATCGGTTCAATGCAACAATTTCTTGAGCCAGAGACGCAGCTTTCACGAAGTCTTTCTGCCTCTCCGCATCCGCTCTTTCTGCTTCTTTTTCCTTTATCATTGACCATTTTCGGTGATCCAACACTTTTTTTACGTAATCGGATAACTCGGCCTCTGAGAGCTCCTCGTTTACTTGGAGCATCCCTATATCTGAAAGCAGCTGGCTGATTTCATCATCCTGCATTCTCGCCATAAGATGCTGCGGCGTCATGTCAGCACCCTCTTCATAAACAGCGTACAGGTATGCTGCCAGCGCACGATGTCCGTCAATGTTAAATTCAAAGCCGACACGCTCAATCACTTTCTTTATGACGTTTCGGTCTCTCAGCATATGAGCGAGCAGAAGTCTTTCCGCGTTCTCATAGGCGGGACGGAGACGGCGCCGTTTCGCTTTTGTCGTCACCCGGGCCCGTCTTGTCTGCGGTTCGGCGTTTTTGTCGCCGGGGGCGTTTTGTCTGGCGTAGATGGAAAGCTGTTCCGTCAAAGATTCTACCGAAAGAGAAAATTCAGAGGCGAGCTGCTTCACATACATTTCCTGCTCAAGCGACCCGGAAAGAGCGCTGATTTCTTTCAGCACTTCTTTCATGTAAGCGAGCCGGTCTCCTTCGTCAGATAAGTTTTTCCCTTTGCGGAAATATTGCATTTTAAAAGCCATGACCGTAACGCTTGCATCAATGATATCGGTCCGGAATTTTTCTCCGCCCCGGGTTCTGATATAATCATCAGGATCAAGCCCGTCAGGCAGCATGCTTACTCTTACCTTACAATCAGCTTTCTGGAGCAGGCCGGCCGCTTTCAGCGTAGCTTCGTACCCGGCTTTATCCGAATCGTAGCAGAGAATGACCTCCTGAACATTTCTTCTGAGGATTTTCACATGCTCTTCGGTGAGCGACGTCCCCATTGTGGCGATACTTTCTTTTACGCCTGAGCTGACGGCGGATATGACGTCAGCGAAGCCTTCAAACAGAACGGCTCTCTCCTCTTTCCTGATCGGCAGGCGCGCCTTATGAAAGTTATACAGCAGCTTAGATTTATGAAACAGCGGCGTTTCCGGGCTGTTCATATACTTCGGCTGCTGGCTTCCGAGCGCCCTTCCTGAAAAAGCCGCCACGGCTCCGTGGTGATCATGAATGGGAAACATAATTCTGTTTCTGAAACGGTCAAAATACCCGCTGCCGTCTTCCCTTCTGATCAGCAGACCCGCTTTTTCCATCATTTCTTCCTCAAAACCGCGCTTTTTCAAGAATTTCGTCATGAAATCCCAGGAATCCAGCGCGTAGCCGATTTCAAACTCATCTATGAGCTCTTTCGTAAAACCCCTTGATAAAAGGTAATCTAACGCTTCCTGGCCTTCCTTTGTATTTATTAGCAAATGATGGTAAAATTTCTTCAGAAGCTCGTGGGCTTCCGCCATCTTCTGCTCTCCGGAAGATTCCGGCCTGGATGCAGAGTGAATCGTTATATCATCAGGGAAATCAATCTGATATTTATCCGCAAGGTGAGAAACAGCTTCCGTAAATGAATAGCCTTCCATCTGCCGTAAGAAAGAGAAAACGTTCCCGCCCGCTCCGCATCCGAAGCAATGAAAGATCTGCTTATCGCTGGAGACGGAAAACGAGGGCGTGTTTTCCCCGTGAAACGGACAGAGCCCAAAGTAGTTGCGGCCTTGCTTTTTCAATTGGACATAATCACCTATGACTTCAACAATGTCTGCTGACTGCTGCACCTGATTAACTACTTCATCTGGTATGCGGTTTCCCATCTTATAACACTCCGTCGTACATTATTCGATGTTTTGATTTGAAATCCCTTCATCATTCGACAGGATTTTTTTAAGCAGGGTAACAAATCGATTCCGATCTTCTTTATTTAATTTTTTAGGTCCTTTGGAATGAATGCCGCTTCTTCTCATTTTGCCTGACATATGACGGCTCATCAGAGCGAAGTCAATCGTGTCTTCAGTATAAGAACGGCCCCTTTCCGATAAGACGGCAATATTTCTGTTCAGCAAAAGAGATGCTAAACCGATATCCTGCGTGACTACGACGTCTCCCGATCTCACATGGTTTGCGATATATAAATCTGCCGCTTCTTTATGAGGATCAACGTATACCCAGTTCTCGTCTTTGCTTCTGGAAAGCTGGTAGTGTTCAAATGATGCGACGAAAATAACCCGAACGCTGAATTGCGATGCAATGAGCATTATTTCCTCTTTTACGGGGCATGCGTCTGCATCGACAAAAATCGTCTTTTCTTTTTCATTTAGAAGACTAATTCTCCATCCCTCCATCAATCTCCTGCATAAAAACAAGCGAAATCGCATATGCTCCATGACTGCGGATCTATTTTGAGCTTTGTCGAAAAATTTCCGGGAGTTATTCTTGACATCTTACCCATAATAGTTTATTCGTATCACACGAAGCTTAAACCTAAAAATAAACATTTTATCACAATTTTTTATTATAATACAAACTTCGCGAAGATGCCATCCTTTTTGTTTATTCCCTATTTGCATACCCAAAAACCCAGGATAAAGCGTCCTGAGTTATCGGCCCTTTGTTTTGAGATGATGAATGATGTTCGCTGTTTCTTCGACCGCTTTATTCGAAACGTCAACGACTTGGCAGCCGATCCGGTTCACGATTTTCTCAAAATACTCCAGCTCTTCTTTAATTCTGTTGATATTGGCGTAAATGGCTTTGTCATTTAAGCCGAGAGATTTTAACCGTTCTTTACGTATATGGTTCAGTTTATCAGGGCTGATTTTTAAGCCGATGCATTTTTTCGGATCAACGCTGAACAGTTCTTCCGGCGGATCGACCTCAGGAACGATCGGCACATTGGCCACTTTCAGACGCTTATGGGCAAGATATTGTGATAATGGGGTTTTAGACGTTCTGGATACTCCGAGCAGGATGATATCGGCTTTTAAAATGCCTCTTGGATCCCTGCCATCGTCATATTTGACGGCAAACTCGATCGCCTCGACCTTTTTGAAATAATCTTCATCAAGCTGGCGGACGCGGCCCGGTTCATATTTGGCGGTCAGACCGTAAGCCGATTCCATTTTATCGATGAGCGGACCGATAATATCGTAATACAGCACATTCGCTTTTTCCGCTTGTTCAACCAGGTATTTGCGCATTTCAGGAACAACGAGCGTAAAACAAATAATGCCGCCGTCCGCTTTGGCGAGAGACACGACTTCATTAATGGTGCCGATATCTTCCACATAAGGTATTCTTCTGATATGCGTATCATCGGCTGAGCCGTTAAACTGGCTGAGCGAGGCTTTTACAACGAGTTCGGCGGTTTCTCCGACTGAGTCTGATACTACATAAATGATGCGATTGTCCATGTTATCCCCCCGTTAGTTTTCAAGCTTATATGATTTCATTTTCTGATAAACTGACAAGTATCTTAGTCATATTCGTTTTGGTAAACCGGCCGATGACCTCAAAGCCTTTATCCGTATCTTTAATAACGGGCAGGGCATCGATCTGTTTCTCAATTAAATACTTGGCGATGTCCATCACATAATCATCACGCCGGCAGACGGCGATATTCGGCATTCTTGTCATGATAATATGAACCGGTATTGAGGCAAGTTCCTGCTGGCCGATGCTCGCCCGCAGCAAATCTTTGCGTGACAGCACACCGACTAAGACAGCATCACGATCTACGACAAATAACGTGCCGACATCTTCTAAAAACATGGTGCAGATGGCATCGTATACCGAGACATTTTCATTGATGACAACAGGGATCGATTGAAAATCTTTCACTTGCAGCTTTTTCAATTTATCCGCAAGCAGCTGATTTCCCGTTTTCCCCGTATAAAAATAACCGACCCGCGGACGGGCCTCTAAGAAGCCTGACATGGTGAGTATGGCCAAGTCCGGCCGCAGCGTGGCCCTCGTTAAATTGAGCTGTTCTGCGATATGCTCTCCGGTAATCGGGCCGTTTTCCTTTACAATCTGTAAAATTTGTTCTTGCCGTTTATTTAATTCGATCGTACTCACCACCTTTATGGAAGGGTTTCTTTATCTATGTTTTCATTCTGTGATGTTTATGTAAAAGGGGAAAAGACGATTGCCGATCACACAGCAACCGTCTTTTTCTTTATTTTACAATAAGATGATTCATATTAGCAAAAGACTTGATCACATCTGCAAGAGCGGTCATTTGCGCTAAACGGTTGGTTTTTAATGCTTCATCGTCCGCATTTACCATCGTGTGATTAAAGTAATCTTCGATCGGCTCTTTTAATCCGCTGAGCACGGCAAGCGCCTGTTCATAGTTTTTGGAGGCAAAGCTTTCCGCGACACTGTCTTTTGTTTTTTCATAAGCGTCAAACAGCTTTTTCTCCTGTTCATTTTCAAACAGATCCGGCTTGATATCGCGGCTCTCGCCTTTTTTGCTGATGGAGATGACCCGGCCGAGTGATTCAGCCGTTTCTTTAAAGCCGGGTGTGCCGAGGTGCTTCTCAAGCACTCTTGCCTTATGAACGGCTGCATACGGCTCAAGTTTTGTGCTGTCCAGAACGGCTTCAATAACGTCATGACGGATGTCTTCAGCGTTTAAGACGTATTTCAGACGCTGTGTAAAGAAATCAAGGAGCTCATTTTCTTTTTCCGTTTCTGTCAACGACAGCAGTTCTTTAAAAGAAATGCCCCAGTTGCGGTCGATCAGAATGGAAACAATGCCGCTTGCCTGACGGCGCAATCCGTACGGATCCTGAGAACCTGTCGGAATTACGTCAATGCTGAAGAAGGAAGCAATCGTGTCCAGTTTATCAGCTAACGCCACGACCGCGCCGGTAAAGGTTGAAGGCACTTCTCCCCCGGCCGCTCTCGGCATATAGTGCTCATTGACAGCGGCAGCGACGGCTTCATCTTCACCGAGCATGCGCGCATATTTTTCTCCCATCACGCCTTGAAGCTCAGGGAACTCATAGATCATATGTGTAACCAGGTCAAATTTAGAAATCTCTGCGGCGCGCTTCACAAGTTTTTGCGTCTGTTCATCCGCTTTCAGGCGGACGGCAAGTTTGCCCGCAATGGTGACCACTCTTCTTACTTTATCTCCAAGGGAGCCGAGCTCTTCATGGAAAACGATATTTTCCAGTTTCTTCACGTTCTCATCAATGTTCAGCTTTTGGTCTTCTTTGTAGAAGAACGCAGCATCTGAAAGCCTTGCTCTCAGCACTTTCTCGTTTCCGCGGGCAACATTTTCAATTGCATGGCTGTTCCCGTTTCGCACCGTAATAAAATGAGGAAGCAGATTCCCGTTTTCATCTTTTACCGGGAAGTAGCGCTGATGCTCTTTCATTGTTGTCACGAGCACTTCTTCAGGGATAGAAAGAAACTCGGATTCAAAAGATCCGTAAAGCGCCGTCGGATATTCCACCAGATGGTTGACTTCGTTCAGCAGATCCTCATCGACCGGAATATTCCATTTTTTCTTGGCCGCAAGCGCATCCAGCTGGCTTTGGATCATTTGTTTGCGTTCTTTCGGGTCAGCAATGACGCTTTGTTCTTTCAGCAGCTTTTCGTATGATGACGGCACATCAACAGATACTTCTTGGCCGAGAAAGCGGTGTCCCTGCGTGTTCCGGCCCGTCTCGACATTTGTGATTTCAAACGGAATGACATCTTTTCCAAAGAGGGCGGCAATCCATTTGATCGGACGGATATAACGCAGATCCTGCGTGCCCCAGCGCATGTTTTTCGGAAAATGCATTCCGGCAATCAAATTTTCCAGCTGCGGTAAAAGTGTCTTCGTCTCTTGTCCCGCCTGGAATTTTTGAACGAAGACATATTCCGTGCCGTTTACATCTTTTATATACAGGTCATCCACTCCGGCGCCTTGGCCTTTTGAAAATCCGATAGCGGCTTTTGTCCAGTTTCCGTCAGCATCCAGAGCGATTTTTTTCGCAGGGCCTTTTGCTTCTTCCTGAATATCAGCCTGTTTTTCTGCTACGTCTTTTATATATACTGCCAGACGTCTCGGCGTATTAAAAAGTTTCACTTCGCCGTGGGCGATATTTTTTTCAGCAAGCCAGCCGGTCAGCTTTTCACCGAGCTGCACCATGCTGTCATGTAAAAACCGCGCCGGCATTTCCTCGAGTCCGATCTCTAAAAGCAAGTCTTGTTTACTCATGGGAAGAGCCCTCCTCTTTAAGCATTGGGAACCCTAATTTTTCCCGTTCTTCATAATACGTTTTTGCCACTTTTCTCGCTAAGTTGCGGACACGGCCGATATAACCCGTCCGCTCTGTCACCGAGATCGCGCCTTTTGCATCAAGCAGATTAAATGTGTGAGAGCATTTCAGCACATAATCATAGGCCGGATGCACAAGCCCGTTATCCATTTGTCTGATCGCTTCTTTTTCATAGGTGCTGAACAAATGGAAAAGCATATCCACGTCAGATGTTTCAAAAGTATAAACGGAATGCTCATATTCAGCCATCATAAATAAATCTTTCACAGTAAATCCTGACGTCCATTCAAGATCAAAGACGTTTTCTTTATCCTGAATATATGACGCGAGACGTTCAATACCATATGTGATCTCAACGGACACCGGTTTACATTCAATTCCGCCCACCTGCTGGAAGTATGTAAACTGAGTAATTTCCATCCCGTCAAGCCATACTTCCCAGCCGAGACCTGCACAGCCTAAAGACGGGTTTTCCCAGTTGTCTTCTACGAAACGGATATCATGTTCAAGCGGGTCAATGCCGAGCGCACGCAATGAATCAAGGTAAAGCTCTTGAATGTTATCAGGCGACGGCTTGATAATGACTTGAAATTGGTGATGCTGATAGAGCCTGTTCGGGTTTTCACCGTACCGTCCGTCCGCAGGCCGTCTGGACGGCTCAACGTAAGCCACTCTCCACGGCTCCGGCCCGATGCTTCGTAAAAATGTATACGGACTCATTGTGCCTGCGCCTTTCTCCACATCATACGACTGCATGAGCACACAGCCTTCATTCGACCAGTGCTTCTGCAAGGTTAAAATCATATCTTGAATGTTCATTTCAAGCACCTCCACTTTCTCCATTCTTTTACAAGTGCGGCGGCAACCAAAAAACTCCCGTCTCTATGCTTGCCGGCCGCAAACATAGGGACGAGAGTTCTCCCGCGGTTCCACCCTAGTTGCTGAGGATGTGAATCACTCAGCCTCTTTTTAAAGGGTTGCTCGAGAATGCCTTTCGTTGCGCGCTCATCCTTAGCTTACACTGTCCTAAGGTCGCTTGTATGAGTTGGACGCAAGTACTTCTTTCTGTCACTGCAACATATTTTATAATAAATGATCATATAAAAAGATGGGCAGAATGTCAACTTTTGTTTTCATCCAAAAGGTTCTTCATGCTTTCCATCTGGTCTAAAAACCGTTTTGACTTTAAATAAAGTCCTGAATATTCCTCGTAATACAGATCAATGACCTGTTTAATTTCGTTTTTGGTTTCCTGTTTTAACGAGACGCTGCCGAGCCTTCCGATATCAAAGTAATAAAAAAGCCTTAGCAGCCTTGCCGTTTGCGGCGAAATCGGAACTCTGTACGGATCCTTTTCAAAGCAGTGGTGGCAGATAAAACCGTTATCTCTTATCGAAAAATGAAACGTCCCTTCCCCGCTTTTGCAGTGGACACAATGATTCAGCTCCGGATACAGCCCCATGACGCCGAGCATTTTCATCTGCACGATGAAGGTGATCACGTCCGGGTCAGTCCCGTCATTCAGCCTCTTAAAGGATTCGAGAATCAATTCGAATAAATAGGGGTTCGGTTTCTTCTCTTCCGTTCCTTTGTCAGTGAGTTCAGCGATAAAAGCGGCATACGCCGTCAAAAATAAATCTTCTCTGATCGTTCTCATGCTGAGAATCATTTCACCCTGCTGGAGCGTGCCGAGTCCGGATGTTCTTTGCATTAAAAATGACCCGTACAAAAACGGCTGGCTGACTGCTGACAGCCGGCTGGCTGACTTCCTGGCGCCCCTTGCCATGACGCCGATTTTGCCGTGTTCCCTCGTCAGCAATGTCACGATTTTATTCGTCTCCCCGTAGTCATTCGTACGGAGCACGATTCCTTCACATTTAGTCAGCATTTCCGCACCTTCCAACAACGGGAGGGGCCAAGAGGTTTACAAAATTGGAAAATCAATTCGGGCTAGCTCATCTTCCGGTTCTTCGGGTCTTTCCAGGTTCTCTTTTTCCAGTTCTTTAAAAAGAAGGTACGTATCAACACTTCCTGTTTGAGAAAATACGTTCCAGGTAAAATTCAACACAAAAAACCCACCTTTCATCATTAAACTAGCTTGCCAATCCAAATTCTTACCCTTATCTTGACCTGATGTCCTCCTTTTCATGTTAAACAAATTTTGCTAACGAATCCCTGTTTCTGTGAGGTAATCCCACACATCAGGCATGCGCCTCAGATGAATTAATATTCATCCTCTTTGAAGCCGAAATCACGCAGCTGAGACATTTTATTCCGCCAGTCCTTCTGCACTTTCACCCATAATTCGAGGTAAACGCGTGAACCCAGCAGCGCTTCAATATCAGCCCGCGCTCTTTTGCCGACTTCTTTCAGAAGCGCTCCTTTTTTCCCGATGACGATGCCTTTTTGAGAATCCCGCTCGACCACAATGGTGGCGGCGACATGGACAGAGCCGTTTTCCTGCCCTTTAATGGACTCGATAGCGACAGCGATGCTGTGCGGCACTTCTTCCCTTGTCAAATGGAGCACCTTTTCCCTGATCAGTTCAGAAATAATGAACCGCTCGGGATGGTCAGTCACCTGATCGCTCGGATAGAACTGAGGCCCTTCCGGTAAATACGCTTCAATCTGCGCGAGAAGGGTTTCGACGTTGTTCCCTTCCAAAGCTGAGATCGGCACGATTTCTTTAAACGGATAGCGCGTACGGTACTCATCAATTAAAAGAAGCAGCTGGTCGGGGTGGATCTTATCAATTTTGTTTACGATCAGAAAGACCGGCGTGGACGTCTGTCCGAGCTTTTCAATGATAAACTCGTCGCCCTTTCCGTACCCTTCTTCGGCGTTAATCATAAATAACACCAAGTCAACTTCTTTCAGCGTATTCTGCGCCACTTTCATCATAAAGTCGCCAAGCTTGTGCTTCGGTTTGTGAATGCCCGGTGTATCAATAAAAATAGTCTGCGACGTGCCGGTTGTCAGTACCCCTTGGACTTTATTTCTTGTCGTCTGAGGTTTGTCGCTCATGATGGCGATCTTTTGACCGATGACCCTGTTTAAAAAGGTAGACTTTCCTACGTTCGGTCTTCCGATGATAGATACAAATCCTGATTTAAAGCTTTCGTTCGTCATGTAAATCCTCCGATGAAAATGCGCCCGGCAATAATTCTTCCGCAGTCATTTCTTTTATTTGTCCTTGTAAGTTGGTCAGAATAACAAGCATATCCTTTGAGCACAGCTCGGAAATTACTTGTCTGCAGGCTCCGCACGGCGAAACCGGTCCCGGAGTATCCGCAGCCACGGCGAGCATCGCAAATTCCGTATCCCCCTCGGAAACAGCTTTGAATATCGCCGTGCGTTCAGCACAGTTGCACATGCTGTATGCCGCATTTTCAATGTTGCAGCCTCTGTACACTTTTCCGTCTTTGGTAAGAAGAGCGGCTCCCACTCTGAAATTTGAATACGGCACATACGCTGTGTCCCGTGCTTTTAATGCTTCTGCAATCAATTCTTGTCTGTTCATGTGTACTTAATTCCTCTCTTACCTTTATCCTGTATGATACCGCTGTCACTTTTATTTTACATAATTATGATCGGTTTTTCACGCCCATTTTTGGCAATGTAAAATAATTGTAAGAATCTTCTGCTAACATATCTTCGGCAGGAAGATGAGTAAACCAATGATACACGATATCACGGCAAAGACGCAAACGGCTCCGGCGGCCGCGTCCTTTGCCGCTTTTGCGAGCGGGTGATACTGATCGGTAACTAAATCCACAACATGCTCTATCGCCGTATTTAAAAGCTCCAAAGCAAGCATCCCTCCGATCAGCACCAAAACAACGGCCCATTCGGCTGTGCTCAGCCCGGTGAGAAAACCGCAAACGATAACGGCGCAGGCCGCGGTAATATGAAATTGAAAATTCCGCTCTGACCGCGCCGTTTTCCAGATTCCCCTCCATGCATGGACAAAGCTCTTCAGGAACCTGCTCCACTCGTTTTTATGATCTCGTGAGTCCATACTCATCCAGCAAATCCTTTTGCTTTGAAAACATTTCTTCCTCTTCTTCTTTTGTCATGTGATCATAGCCAAGCAAATGCAAAAAGCCGTGCACGGCCAGAAAACCGAGCTCTCTCATAAACGAATGGCCGTACTCTTCCGCCTGCTCTTTCGTTCTGTCTGCGCTGATGATAATATCTCCTAAAACAGGCGGCATGTCGGCGCCTACGATTTCAACCTCGTCTTCGCCTTCTTCTTCAAGCGCAAATGAAATGACGTCAGTCGGAGTGTCTTTTCCCCGGTAGTCTCTGTTGATTTCTCTGATTTCTTCATTTGTCACAATCGTGACCGATACTTCAGCCTGATCCTGAACGCCTTCTTTTTCCGCCGCGAATTGGAGCAGCTTCTCCACTTCTTGGAGCGCATCAGCTGAGACGCTGTTCGTTTCATCAACAATATCTATGAGTAAACCCATTTATTTCACCTTCTTCGTAGCCTCCGGATATTCAATCCGGGAGTGGAAAATTCCTTTTAAAGTCGCACATAGTGTTTTTGCGATCGTATCCAGTTCTCGGAACGTGAGATCACATTCTGAGAATTGTCCGTCCTGAAGCTTATCGGATATAATTCCCCGCACCAGTTTTTCGATCCGCTCAGGATTGGGATTATGCATGGAACGGACGGCGGCTTCAACGCTGTCGGCCACTGAGATAATAGCCGCTTCTTTCGATTGCGGCTTCGGCCCCGGGTAGCGGAACTCTTTCTCTGTAATCTGGTCGCCCTTTTCTTTCGCTTTATAATAAAAGAATTTTAAAAGGGACGTTCCGTGATGCTGTTCCGCGATATCCACAAGCTCTTTCGGAAACTTATAGCTTCTGAGCATATTCGCACCGTCTGTCGTATGTGCGATAATGATATTTTTGCTGAGCTGCGGAGACAGCTTGTCATGCGGATTATCCATATTCATCTGATTTTCAATAAAATATTGCGGACGTTTCGTTTTGCCGAGATCGTGATAATACGCTCCGACCCGTGCCAAAAGACCGTTTGCCCCTACGGCTTCACAAGCCGCTTCCGACAGATTTGCCACCATGACGCTGTGATGATATGTACCGGGTGTTTCCGTTAAAATCTTTCGAAGCAGGGGATGATTCGGATTAGACAGTTCAATCAGCCTCATCGTTGAAAGAATGCCGAATCCCGTCTCAAAAAACGGCATCAGACCGATAATTAAAACGGATGAAGCAAGTCCCGAGACGACCCCCATCAGCATCAGCGTTCCGATTTCAACCGGTGACAGCGCCGTATTTTGTATTAATAAAAGCGACAGCACGATAATCATATTAATAAATGAGACGAACAGTCCCGCCTGCAATATTTTTGATCTCGCATTGTGTTTCCCCAAAAACAGAATGCCTGAAATGCTGCTGATTAAATAGTAAATGCCGATGACGTAATTAAATGTTCCCGTCACACCCTGATTAAACATCATACTGCCGCAGATCGCCAGAATGATGCTTCCTAAAATGGCGAGCCTTTCATTGAGCAGCAGCCTGATTAAAATCGCGCCGGCGGCGATCGGCACAAGATAGCCGATATTGGTGTATTCAATCTTCTGAAAGAGACTGACGACTTCCATAATGACGAGAATAAGCGTTGTAATGATAGAAAACAGCAAAAGAGATTTATTTTTCAGCTTAAGCTCCTGCTGCTGTTTCTCAAAATAGTAGACAAGCGTGGCAATAAACAGCCCGATCATCAGAAGCAGACCGCTGATCGGTTTTAACAGGTTGGAATTATTCAAAAGCCCCGTCAGTTCAAGCTTCCTGTATACTTCCCGGTCGATCAGATCATTCTCTTCCACGAGAACCTGTCCCTGTTTGATCTGTACCGGCTGGACGCTGTCTGACGCTTCCTGGCGTTTTTCATCCGTCGCTTTCGGATCAAATACGTAATTCGGGATGACCGCGTATTTTCCGATTTCAGTCGCAGCCGCTAAATATTTTGACGGCACAGAAGCGCTTTTGAGCTCTTTTGCGACCTTATCCTTCGCTTCAGCAAGCTTTTCAGAAGGAATTTCACTGCTCATCACCGTATTCACCGCGGTAATGACGGAATCCCTCACAAATGAGAAATCTTCATTGTTTGCATGGAGAAGCGATTTAATGGCATCTTCCGAGACGGATTCATTGACATCCTGTGTCAGCTTGTTTTTCACCGATTTGACCAGTGATTTTTCCGATGGTGACTTTTTGTCTTTTTCCGCATCTTTTTTCACTTCGCCGATGCTGTCAAAAATGGAAGTGATCAGGTCAAGCCGGTTGTCGGTATAGCCTTTTTTCAGGGTGTATTGATCTTCCACCGCATCTTCGGCCGCCTGTTTTTTCGATTCCGTCGCCTGCTGATCTTCCACTGTGGCGGGCGCGTAAATCGTCTTATCACTGACTGAAAACAAATCCAAATTAAGTGATTCAGGTTTTACATGAATAAAGAGCAAACCAAACATGATCGCTGAAAGCAGCAGGTACAGCAGCACATGGGCTGAGCGGGCATGTCTGAAACTGCGGAACCGTTCCCGGGCGCTTTTGCCCTTTTCCTTCTTTTTCAAAACAAGAACCTCCTCCCTGAAACATCAGGAACACATCATATAAAAATGACCCGATAACGGGAGATCGGGTCATTTTTGCATTACTTTTGCTTATCATAAGCTTCAATAATTTTTGCAACAAGCGGATGCCTGACCACATCTGTCTGGTCAAGTTCAATCACGGAGATGCCGTTTATATCCTTCAGCATATCCTTCGCTACTGCAAGTCCCGATGTGACGCCTTTCGGCAGGTCAATTTGGCTTACGTCGCCCGTAATGATCATTTTAGAGCCAAAACCCAATCTCGTCAAAAACATTTTCATTTGAGCGGGAGTGGTATTCTGGGCTTCATCAAGAATCACATACGCGTCGTCAAGCGTCCGCCCTCTCATATAGGCAAGCGGGGCAATTTCGATAACCCCTCTTTCCATAAGACGCTCCGTATGGTCGCTTCCGAGCACATCATGGAGCGCGTCATACAGCGGGCGCAGATAAGGATCTACTTTTTCCTTTAAATCTCCGGGCAGAAAACCGAGGCTCTCGCCGGCTTCCACAGCGGGTCTTGTTAAAATGATTTTTTTAATGTGGCCGTTTTTTAAAGCATGCACCGCTTTTACGACCGCCAAATAAGTTTTGCCGGTTCCCGCCGGCCCGATGCCGAACACCATGTCGTTTTTCTTCATCGCCGCCACATATTCTCTTTGGCCGAGGGTTTTGACACGGATCGGTTTGCCTTTTGCCGTTTTCGTTATTTCCTCTTCATACATGCTTTCAAAATAGTCCAGTTCATCTTTTTTTGCCATTTTCACGGCATACAGCACATCACGTTCCGAAATCTCGATCCCCTTGCGAATTAAAGTAAGGAGCGAGCCTAATAATCTGTCAGCGATCTCAAATGTTTCATCATTCCCGGAAACGTAAATGGTTTCACCGCGTGTGATGAGGCTAATGCCCAGATCCTTCTCCATTAAATGTAAAAAGGCATCTTGGCTGCCGAACAAAGAAAGTGCTTCGTCCGGGCTTTTCAGTTTGTGATTAATCGCAAGTAAATGTTCTGCCATTCTTTAGTCTCCCTGAACAATAGGTGTGGTTTGAACGATATCTTCTATAACTTGGTAGAGAATAATCAACTTTACTTTACCATTCTCAACGGATTGGTGCAAAACTTTTTCACTTTCCACCTCTCCGCTGCCGTTTAATCGCTTTTCTACATCTTGTCTTCCCATTTTGATACCGGCCTGAACCGCTTCGCCTTTCGTATAAGTCCGCACGGTTGTTTCACTTTCTCTTGTCTGTTCTTGAACGTAAGACACCGGAAGCTTCATCCCCAGAAATTGAAACGGGTGCTTTTCTTCCTCTGTTTTCGGATGTTTCAGCGGCTCCTCATTAAATTCAAAGCCCCAAAAAGGCACGCCCCATGATCCGAAAGACAGCTTGTGCTTCGTCCTTACTTTACCCGTATATAGCGTAAATGATGTTTCAAGAGGCACGGTTACTTCTGACTTGTACCATGTTTCTCCGTAAATTTCCGCTTTTGAGGCGACTTTCCGGTCTTCATTTCCGATCAGTCCTGAGACGAGAAGCTGTCCTTTGTTAACATGATCGTTCACAAAAGCCATCGGCTGCCCCTTTTGCACGAACATCCTTTTGATGACCGCCTTCTTTTTGGCAACGATATGGCGGGGGCTCACGTACTTTTCTTTTGTCGGTTCGTTTTTTTCGACCACTTTCATATGAAGGGCTGTCCCGTTCAATTCCACACCGACCCACGTAATATTATCAATGCCGTTTGTTAATGATTTTTGGATTTTCTCCGGCGTCATCATTAAAAATTGCAAACGGCCTTTTTTCACACCGATTTCTTCAAGGTGCTTTACCATCTGATGCTCGGTTTCGGGCTTGGCCCCTTTAATATCAATGTCCCAAATCATGTTGGACAAAAGAAACAATATAATGAAAAACATCACAAATCCCGCAGTGAAGCCCAGGTTTAATTTTGATTTGAGAAGCAGAAAGGGAAGACCCTTTCTTTTTGTAAAGCTTGCTTTGCATTCATGTTTTCTGATGACTCTTCTGAAAGCATGTACATCTTGAAGCTGAATCATCAGCAGAATACAGTCTTGCTTTTTTTTCACCGCAAAGATGGCGATTCCGTTTCTCGTGCATTCATTCAGCAGCCGTTCAATCCCTTTTCCTTTGACTTCCATTTGGACTTTACCCGAAAAAAATGACAGCCATTTGTTTTTCACATTATTTCCCCCCGGCTTTATGAATCGACATATCGTACGTGATCTATCGTGCCTTCCAAAAGGATTTCCTCAGGAAGGATTGCCTTAATGACCAAGTTTTTTCCTGATATGATACATTGCCCCTGCTTGAGCATCAGCCTGACTTCTTCTTCGCTGAACAGCAGGAGGCCTCTGTGATTCTCTATGTAGATATGAAGTCTGCCGACCATCGTAATACGAGGCAGATCCATCATAACGTCCGGGGGAATTTCCAATGCTCTTGTCAGCCATGCCTTTACACGATTCTTTCTTTGCCCCATAAAAAAAGAACCCCCTTTCATCTCATATGTATGATTTGAAAAGGGGTTCTAACACTTTATTTTTTACCGATGTTCCGCATGATCCGATGCGGTTTTTTTGCACGGGGCGAACCCAAAACCTCACTGAATATAATGCCTTGGACCGCAGTTTCTTTATTTATTTTGAGGGCTGATTTCTTCAGAGATGCGTTTCGTGCGCGTTGAGATGTCAGCTTATGTTCAAGCCCGTTAAACATCTGCTCCGTCTCCGCTAGGCGCTTTTCAGCTTCCCTTCTTTTTTGCTCAAAAGGGTTCTCTTCTGAAACGGCAGGCAATTCTTCCGCTTCCGGCTTATGCTCTTTCTGCGGCTGTTTTTGATCCTGCTTTTTTGCCTGATTTTCGGGACGTGTACCCGGCGGCCGTTTTTCATCTTTGTTTTTCTTGCCGAATATTGCCGATATAATGCCGATGACGGCGGCAATGACGAGCGGATTTGTCAGAATCTCGTGCATATAGCGGCTCCCTCCTTAATAGAGAGGTTATTGTTGGTCTTCATCTTGCTGGTCATTCGTCAGCTTGCCGATAGAATCCCTCATGTCCGTATCCGCGTCGATATTTTTTATGTTCATATAGTCCATGACGCCGATGTTTCCTTCACGCAGCGCTTCTGCCATCGCAAGCGGCACTTCGGCTTCTGCTTCCACGACTTTTGCACGCATTTCTTCTACGCGAGCGCGCATTTCCTGCTCTTGGGCGACCGCCATGGCACGGCGCTCTTCGGCTTTTGCCTGCGCAATGTTTTTGTCTGCTTCTGCCTGATCCGTTTGAAGAATCGCTCCGATGTTTTTGCCGATATCAACGTCGGCGATGTCAATCGAAAGAATTTCAAAGGCGGTGCCTGAATCCAGCCCTTTGCCAAGTACGGTCTGCGAAATCATATCAGGGTTTTCCAGCACTTTTTTATGATTACCCGAGGAACCGATTGTCGAGACAATCCCTTCTCCGACACGGGCGACAACCGTCTCTTCTCCCGCTCCTCCGACAAGGCGCTCGATATTGGCTCTTACCGTGATTCTGGCTTTTGCTTTTACTTCAATTCCGTCCATGGCGACACCCGCGATAAACGGTGTTTCAATGACCTTCGGATTGACGCTCATCTGTACGGCTTCCAATACGTCACGCCCGGCCAGGTCAATGGCTGCGCAGCGTTCAAATGTCAGCTCAATATTGGCGCGCTGTGCCGCAATCAGGGCATTGACCACCCTGTCGACATTACCACCGGCCAGATAATGGCTTTCGAGCTGATTTGTTGTTGCGGATAGGCCGGCTTTGTGTGCTTTAATTAACGGATTGACAACGCGGCTTGGTATGACGCGCCGCAGCCTCATTCCGACCAAAGTAAAAATGCTGATTCTGACTCCTGCCGCAAGCGCCGAAATCCATAGCATCACCGGTACAAAGGTGAAGAATATGGCTAACACGATTATGGCAGCTGCAACTATTGCTAAAATCGCCAAACTTGACAGTTCCATCTAATTCCTCCTCAAGGTTATCATCTATATTTCTCTCACGACAATGCGTGAGCCTTCCGCTTTCACTACTTTCACCTGTCTGTCTTTTTCAGTGAATGATCCTTCCGAGACGACATCCAGACGTTCATCATCAATAATGACGGTGCCTGACGGTCTGAGGGCTGTAGCGGTAATGCCGACTTTCCCCAACAGCTCCGTCCGGTTCTGATTTGAAACATAACCGCTCTCCGTGCTTGTTGAATCAGTTAATATTAATTTTTTAAAGAATTTCATTCGTTTCCCCAACACCCTTGTTAATATGATAAAGGCTGTAATAGACACAGCAATGGCGATCAAGAGAGAAACCGCCATTACGGTAAAGCTGCCCGCAGCGAGAAAGAGGCTCGCGATGACGCCTGCAATACCGATAAGACCGATTATGCCTCCGGGCAGAAATATCTCTAAAAGGATAAAAACCAAGCCCGCGCAAAATAAGAATACGCTGTCATAGCCGGCGAATCCGGCAGCGATATGCCCGGTGAAAAACAGCAGCATGGCCGTCAGTCCGACGGCACCCGGTATCCCGAGGCCCGGCGAGAACAATTCAATGGTCAAACCAAGCAAAGCAAGCGTTAATAAGACGGGGACAACAAACGGATTTGTCAGCCATCTGCCCAGTTTGCCGACGAAACCTTCTTTTGCATGGTGAACATCCGCTTTGTCAAAACTTAGCTTTGTATATAAAGCATCAAGGTCTGAAACCGTGCCCTCCGAATATCCGACTTCCTTGGCTTTTTCAGCTGTCAGTGTCAGCAGTTTTCCCTTTGGGGCGCCCGCTTCCTTTGCATTGATGGCGGGATCTGCCATGGCCAGGGCGTATTTCGGATTTCGGTTGTTTTTAACCGCTGCGTCCTCCATTTCTGCATGCCACAGTGATTGAGCCTTTTTGTCCGCCGCGTTTCCTTTTCCGTCGATGATGGCTGCGGCACCCATTTTTCCGCCCGGCGCCATATAGATTTCATCTGCCTGAAGCGCTATATACGCTCCGGCAGAAAGCGCCCGTTTATTAACGTAAGCGGTAACAGGCACATCCGCGCGGCCGATGATATCCGCAATATCCAAGGCTGATTGAACGGCGCCTCCCGGTGTATTGATGTCAAGAATAATGTGTGACGCGCCGGACTCCTTCGCTTCTTTGAAAGAACGCGATAAAAACGAGGCGAGCCCCTGTTCGACATTTTTCTCAACCGGGACGACATAAACCGATGGATGATCAGCTTTCGCGTTCAATTGAACCCCTAATAAAGATAATACAAATAAGCCCAATAGAGCAACAGCAATTCCGGTTTTTTTTCGGAACAAGGCCAATATACCCTCCTTCCCGTTTCGTTCTTCTTTATATACGTAACAAATGTACTTTAGTTTCATTTTTTTATGTATAAAAAAAGACATCTCTCTAGGAAAGATGTCTTTTTTCTTGTCAATTAAGATAATTGACTGCTGACAAGTCTGTTAATTACGCTGCCGTCAGCTTTACCTTTTACTTTAGGCATAATAGCACTCATCACTTTGCCCATGTCCGCTTTGGAGCTCGCACCGACTTCAGCGATGGTTTCATTTACAATTGTCTGCAGCTCTTCTTCAGAAAGCTGCTTCGGTAAATAAATTTCTAAAATGTCCAGCTCTTTTTGAACTTTATCTACTAAATCTAAACGATCAGCGTTTGAAAATTCATGGAGGGAGTCTTTACGTTGCTTAAGTTCACGAGATAGGACAGTAAGTTCCTCATCCTCGGTCAAACTGTCTTTCTTAAGCTTAATTGCTTCGTTTTGAAGTGAAGCTTTCACCATTCGAACGACAGTCAGTTTGTCTTTCTCACGGCTTTTCATATACAGCTTCATATCTTGGTTAAGTCGCTCAAGAAGACTCATAAATCCACCCTCTTTTAGAATTTGCGTTTTCTAGCAGCTTCTGACTTTTTCTTGCGCTTTACGCTAGGTTTTTCATAAAATTCGCGCTTTCTTGCTTCTTGCAAAGTACCTGTCTTTGATACACTGCGTTTGAAGCGACGAAGAGCATCTTCAAGCGATTCGTTTTTTCTAACGACCGTTTTTGACATTCTCTTTCCCTCCCTCCGAATACACCAATCGACTACCTTTAAAAAGATACATATATAAACATGTACTTTGACATTATAATATAAGCCATCAGTCAGGTCAACTAAGCGAGCTCACTTTTCCGTCATGAATAAGGCTGCTTGTCTATATAATGATGGAAAGGGGTGTTTCGTTTGATAATACTGATTCTCTTTACCGCACTTATCCTGTTTTTTTTACTCGGAATGAGCCTGCTCAGGCAGGGCCTGATCGCATTAACGTATTCAAAAATTGAGAAAAGCCTGCTCTTATTTACCGACCACCCTTTGAAAGCTTTTCTCATAAGCATCATATTCACCGGTTTTCTTCAGAGCAGCTCAGCCTTCATGGTCATTGTCATCGGCTTTGTCAGCGCAGGCGCTTTATCTTTTAAACGGACCATTCCGATGATTCTCGGCACGAATGTCGGCTCCACATTTACGACGGAGTTTTTAGCCATAAAGATGGACGTGCTCATTTGGGTGCTTTTTATCGGAGGCCTTGTGTTTATCCTCATCCGTAAATATCCGTTCAGGCAGATCGGTATAAGCTTCCTCGGTCTCAGCATCATCTTTTTTTGCATCACATGCTTCAGCCGACTTGCCGTTCCGCTGACAGAAATGAAGGCGGGGGCGGAGGTTTTGCGCCATGTGAATGATTCGAGCTGGTCCGCTCTTTTTATCGGTATGATATTGACGGCAATCATTCATTCAAGCTCCGTCTGCATCGGCATTTTGATGAGTTTTATGAACGAAGGGGTGATCGGCATTGAACAAGCGGTCAGCGTCGTTCTGGGATCTAATATCGGGACATGCGTCACGGCCGTCATGGCTGCTGTTTCAGGCGGTTATGCCGCCAGACAGACCGCCGGTGCTCACGTAGTGTTTAATATTCTCGGCGTACTGCTCGTCTTTCCCTTCCTGTCTGCATCAGCAGGTATTACGGAGCGCTTGTCTGATGATCCCGCGCAGATGATTGCGCATTTCAGCCTGTTATTTAACGTAGTCACCGCCTTATTGTTTCTGCCGTTCACACATTTGTTTTACCGGCTGATTGACAGGATGATTCCTCCGAAACCGTAAAAAAACCGATGCGGGAAGGCACCGGTTTTTTTATCTGTTATGAAGACATGCGCATGTTCCGGGTCATTTCATCCTCAACGACGCGGACGAATTGTCCTTCATTATACGGATAGCCCGCTTTTTGAATTTTGACTTTGACAAGTTTGCCGATTACATCTTCCGTGCCTTTGAAGACGACTTTCATGTAATTGTCCGTATAGCCGACGAACATGCCGTCCTCATCAGACTCTTTAAACGCCTCTTCCGGAATGATTTCCAGAACCTCTCCTTCATAATCGGAGGCGTATTCTTTGGCAAGCTGGTCAGACAGCGCAATCAGCTTATGCACCCGTTCGTTTTTCACGTTCTCGTCAACCTGGTCTTCCATTCTGGCCGCAGGTGTTCCGGTGCGTTTGCTGTAAGGGAATACGTGAAGCTCTGAAAACTTATGTTCTTTAATGAACCGGTATGTTTCCATAAATTCTTCTTCCGTTTCACCCGGGAAACCGACGATGACATCAGATGTGACAGCAAGACCCGGCAGCGCTTCTTTCAGCTTATTTAAACGGTCCGCGAAAAATTCCATCGTATATTTGCGTCTCATCCGTTTCAGAACGGTGTTTGATCCTGACTGAATCGGGATATGAAGGTGGCGGACGATTTTATCAGACGCGTCCAGCACTTCAATCACTTCATCAGTGATTTGGCTTGCTTCAATAGATGAAATTCTGATCCGCTTCAGTCCTTCTACACGTGTATCAAGCTCGCGGAGAAGCTTGGCGAAATTATAATCTTTCATATCTTCGCCGTAGCCGCCCGTATGAATCCCCGTCAGGACGATTTCTTTATAGCCGGCATCCACCAGCTGCTGCGCCTGTTTAATGACTTCTTCCGGATCGCGGGAACGAAGCAGACCGCGCGCCCAAGGGATAATGCAGAACGTACAGAAGTTGTTGCAGCCCTCTTGGATTTTTAACGACGCTCTTGTGCGGTCAGTAAAAGCGGGAACATCCAGCTCTTCAAACACGCGTGCTTTCATAATATTGCCGACGCCGTTGATCGGCTGACGCTCTTCCCTGTACTGCTCAATGTAACCGAGCATTTTTTCACGATCCTGCGTGCCGACGACGATGTCAACACCCGGTATGGCCATAATTTCTGCCGGAGAGGTTTGCGCATAGCACCCTGTTACGCAGATGACGCCGTCAGGATTTTGGCGGATCGCCCGTCTGATGACTTGACGGCTTTTTTTATCTCCCGTGTTTGTTACCGTACATGTATTAATGACATATACATCTGCTGTCTGTTCGAATTCTTTTCGTTCATAACCCGCATCTTTAAACAGCTGCCAGATTGCTTCTGTTTCATAATGATTGACCTTGCAGCCAAGGGTATGAAAAGCAACAGTTGCCATTACTGATCACCTCTTAATAACTCTGTATGATAGGAAACTGCGCTTAACGCGTAAAGAGGCGCAGTTTCAGTCCGTAAAATTCTCGGTCCGAGGCCGCATAAGACGGCGCCTTTTTCTGAAAGCTGATGAACTTCAGACTCAGTCAGACCGCCTTCAGGGCCGAATACGATTAAAAGAGACGAACCTTGCGGAAGGCTTTTAAGCTCCGCGGCGAAAGCGCCCGTTTCTCCCTGCTTTGATGACTCCTCGTATGCAACGACACATTTATCGACATTCTCCGCCATTTCAAGCAGCTGCCGGAACGTATGAACGGTTTTCACTTCGGGAATTTCATTGCGGTACGATTGCTCCGCCGCTTCCTTCGCGATTTTCGCCCATCTCTCCCGCTTTTTTTTTGCCTTTTTGTCGTCTAGCTTAACGACGGATCTGGCGCCCTGAAAGGGGATGAACATACTAGCCCCCAGCTCGGTCCCTTTTTGGATAATCCATTCAAGCTTATCGCCTTTCGGAAGGCCGCTGGCAATCCTGATTTTTAACGGCAGTTCACGGTTTTCACCCGTCCATTCAGCAATGCTGCATGATATATGATCTTTAGAAACCGCTTTGAGCAGGCATAACGCTTCATGGCCGTCTTTCGAACAGCAGATTATCCGGTCTCCCGCACTCATTCTCATGACGTTCGCTATATGGTGGACGTCTTCCCCCGTAATTTGAAAATCGGGAGTTTCGTCCATCTCCTGCTTCGTGAGCTCGATAAAATATCGTTGCATACGCTGTGACACCTACTAACTGTTATTTTTTCGCGATGATGCTGACCCAATCTTCCATAGACAGAATTTCTGTGATGGTAAAGCCGGCTTTTTCCAACGCTTCTTTTACTTCCTGTTTTTTCTGGCCGATAATGCCTGAAGTAATAAAATGGCCTCCGTCTTTGAGCAGGTCGTACGCCTGTGATGTAAAGCGGAGAATCACTTCCGCCAAAATATTTGCGACAATGACATCATGTTCGCCCGTGATGCCGTCTAACAAATTGTTCTGCTTCACTTCGGCCGTATCACTCACTTTGTTCAATTTTAGATTCAGACGCGCGCTTTCAACAGCGACCGGATCAAGGTCATATGCATGAACCGATTCGGCCTCAAGCATGGCGGCCGCGATGCTTAAAATTCCTGAACCGGTGCCGACATCAATGACATGGTCGCCTTTTTGAACGATACGCTCAAGCGCCTGAATGCACAGAACGGTTGTCGGATGCGTTCCCGTACCGAATGCCATGCCCGGATCCATTTCGATAATCAGTTCATCGGTATTCACGGGTGTGTACGTTTCCCATGTGGGTACGATCGTGAATTTTTCAGAAATTTTCACCGGATGATAATACTTTTTCCAAGCTGTCGCCCATTCTTCTTCATTAACTTCAGAAATGGTGATTGTGTTTCTGCCTAAATCAATGTCGTACAAAAGCAGATTATTAATCGTCTCTTTAATGCCGTCCACCGTTTCGCCGAGGAAACTGTTAATCGGCAGATACGCTTTGACAATGACACCCTCATCGGGGTAATCATTGGGGTCGAGCTGGTAGATTTCCCCGTAAACATTCTCACGCTCTTTCATTAAATCAAGCGGATCTTCGATGACAACCCCGCTCGCACCAGCTTCATGCAAAATATTTGAGATGGGTTCGACCGCTTCATGTGTTGTGTGAATGCTGATTTCGGACCATTTCAAAACTACCAACTCCTATCCAATCATTACTCGCCTTTAAATGCGCGTTTTACTTTGTCAAAGAAACTCATTTCTTGTTCATCCGGCAGGTTTCCGCTGACTTCAGCGAACTCGCGGATGATGTCTTTTTGTTTGTCTGTCAGATTCGTCGGTGTGACGACGCGGACGACAATGTGCTGGTCGCCTTGTCCGTAGCCCCGGACGTTCTGAACGCCTTTGCCTCTTAATCTGAATTTCGTGCCTGTTTGTGTGCCGGCAGGTATTTTCAATTTCACTTTTCCGTGAAGCGTCGGCACTTCCACTTCGTCTCCGAGTGCTGCTTGGGCAAACGTTAACGGCATTTCGCAATAAATATCGTCTCCGTCGCGTTCAAAGAACTCGTGGGCGCGCACATGGAATACGACAAACAGATCTCCCGCAGGCCCTCCGTTTACGCCAGGTTCACCTTGGCCCGGAACGCGCAGCTGCTGTCCGTCATCCACACCGGCAGGAATCGTGACATTGATTTTTTTCCGTTTTTTCACTTTGCCCGTGCCGCCGCAGTCAGAACACTTGTTTTTGATGATTTTTCCTGTTCCTTCACAGTGGTGGCAGACTCTTCGGTTAACCACTTTGCCAAACGGCGTGTTCTGTTCGACGTTCAGCTGGCCTGAACCTCCGCAGTGCGAGCACGTATCCGGCTTTGTTCCCGGCTTCGCGCCCGATCCTTTACATGTTTCGCAATTCTCTTCGCGCGGAATTTCAATGATCGTTTCTTTTCCGAAAGCCGCGTCTTCAAATGACAGGGTCATTGTATACTGCAGATCCGCGCCTTGCCGCGGCGCATTCGGGTCACGGCGTCTCGTGCCGCCTCCGAAGATGCTTGAGAAGATGTCATCGAAACCGAAGCCGCCGAAGTCTCCGCCGCCTCCGAAACCGCCGCCGAATCCCTGGTTAGGGTCTGTATGGCCGAATTGGTCATATTGAGCGCGTTTTTGGTCGTCTGAGAGCGCTTCGTACGCTTCTTTTACCTCTTTGAATTTTTCATCTGCTCCGGATTCTTTATTGATATCAGGATGATATTTTTTTGAAAGCTTCCGATAGGCTTTTTTGATTTCATCCTTTGAAGCGCTCTTACTTACCCCAAGCACTTCATAGTAATCACGCTTACTCATCTCGCTTCACTCTCCCGAATTTCTCACATAAATTAGATTGTATCATTTTGAATTATGTTTTTTCAATTCCTTTTATCCCGGGCAAGAAAAAAAGTCAAAGCCAAGAGATGCCTGACTTTGACTTTCTGTCTGTTGAATCAGAATATGCTGTGTGTTCTTCCGCCTAAAGCCATGCGGGAAAGAACTTATTTTTTCGTTTCGTCGTCTTTTACTTCTTCGTATTCCGCATCGACAACGTTGTCATCCGCTTTTTTGCCTTCAGCGTTTGCTGCGCCTTCAGCCTGCTGCGCTTTTGCCGCTTCTTCATAAAGCTTCATAGAAAGCTCTTGAACAATTGTTTGAAGATCATCTTTTTTCGCTTTGATGTCTTCAATTTCGTTTTTCTCGATAGCGGCTTTCAGCGCGTCTTTCGCGTCGTTTGCTTTTTTCACTTGCTCTTCGTCCACTTTGCCTTCCAGATCTTTTAATGTTTTTTCCGTTTGGAACACAAGCTGGTCAGCTTCGTTGCGAACTTCGATTTCTTCTTTTCTCTTCGCATCAGCGTCAGCGTTTTCTTCCGCTTCTTTTACCATGCGTTCGATCTCATCATCAGAAAGACCTGAAGAAGATTTGATTGTAATGTTTTGTTCTTTTCCTGTGCCTAAGTCTTTCGCTCTTACGTTTACGATACCGTTTTTGTCAATATCGAAAGAAACTTCGATTTGCGGTACGCCGCGCGGTGCAGGCGGGATATCAGTAAGCTGGAAGCGGCCGAGCGTTTTGTTGTCGGCAGACATCGGGCGCTCACCTTGAAGCACGTGAATGTCAACAGCCGTTTGGTTGTCAGCTGCAGTTGAGAATACTTGAGACTTGCTCGTCGGAATTGTCGTGTTGCGGTCGATCAGTTTCGTGAACACGCCGCCCATTGTTTCAATACCGAGAGAAAGCGGTGTAACGTCAAGAAGAACAACGTCTTTTACGTCTCCCGTGATGACGCCGCCTTGAATCGCTGCACCCAACGCTACAACTTCATCAGGGTTTACGCCTTTATGCGCTTCTTTACCCGTTTCTTTTTTAATTGCTTCCTGTACGGCAGGAATACGTGTTGATCCGCCGACAAGGATAACTTTGTCGATTTCGCTCGCAGAAAGATCCGCATCTTGAAGAGCCTGACGGACAGGAGCCATTGTGCGCTCAACAAGGTGAGCGGAAAGCTCTTCGAATTTAGCGCGGGTCAGTGTCAGCTCAAGGTGAAGAGGACCTGCTTCTCCCGCTGTGATAAACGGTAAAGAAATTTGTGTAGATGATACGCCGGAAAGATCTTTTTTCGCTTTCTCAGCCGCATCTTTCAAACGCTGAAGCGCCATTTTGTCTTTTGAAAGATCAATGCCGTTTTCTTTTTTGAATTCTGCTACGAGATGATCGATGATGACTTGGTCAAAGTCGTCCCCGCCAAGACGGTTGTCACCGGCAGTTGAACGGACTTCAAACACGCCGTCGCCAAGTTCAAGAACAGATACGTCAAACGTACCGCCGCCAAGGTCGTAAACAAGAATCGTTTGGTCTTCGTCCGTTTTATCAAGTCCGTATGCAAGCGCTGCTGCAGTCGGCTCGTTGATAATACGCTCTACCTCAAGACCGGCGATTTTACCGGCATCTTTTGTCGCTTGGCGCTCTGCATCGTTGAAGTATGCAGGAACCGTGATAACGGCTTTTGAAACTGTTTCGCCGAGGTAGCTTTCAGCGTATGCTTTCAGATGCTGAAGGATAATAGCTGATACTTCTTGAGGCGTGTAGTCTTTTCCTTCGATTTCCACTTTATAGTCAGTACCCATATGGCGTTTAACAGACATGATTGTGTTAGGATTTGTGATTGATTGGCGTTTCGCCACTTCCCCTACTTGGCGCTCGCCGTTTTTAAATGCAACGACTGACGGAGTCGTACGGTTTCCTTCAGCGTTGGCGATTACTGTAGGCTCTCCGCCTTCAAGCACTGCCACACATGAGTTTGTCGTACCCAAGTCAATTCCGATTACTTTACTCACTTTGAATTACCTCCTGCTATGTAGTTATTGATTCACTTTTACCATTGAAGGACGGATGACGCGATCCTTCAGTTTGTAGCCTTTTTGCAGTTCTTCGATAACAATATTGCTGCCGAAGTTTTCATCTTCCACCTGCATGACGGCTTGGTGAAGGTTCGGATCAAATTCCTGACCGACAGCTTCGATGGCTTCAACGCCTTCTTTTTCAAGTGCGTCCATCAGCTGACGGCGGACCATTTCCATACCTTGCAGCAAGCTTTTTGTCTGCTCGCTTTCAGCTTCTACCTGTAACGCCCGTTCAAAGTTGTCGAGAGCCGGAAGGATTTCCGTTACGACGTTTTGAGAACGGTATTTCTGAGCAGCTTCCATTTCAAGGCGGCTGCGTCGTTTATAGTTTTCAAAGTCTGCTTGAACACGCAAAAGCTTGTTTTCTTTTTCATCAAGCAAACCCTGCAATTCATCAATTTGGTGCTGAAGGGCTTCTTCCTGACCTGCCGTTTCTTCATGCTGCTCTTGTGAAGCCGCTTGTTCTGCCTGTTCTGTCACTTCTTCTTGTTCTGCTGCTTCAACCTGTTCTGCGGTTTGTTTTTCTTCTGACATTGTGTTCACCTCCCTCAAATGCTGTAAAAAGATGACTGAAAATGATTGCCAAAATTCCCTTATTCATCATACAAACTTGTGAATGCTTTTGACAAGTCCGAAGTCACGTGCTGCAGCAGGCTGACGACTCTTGAATAATTCATGCGCGTCGGCCCGATAATCGCGATTGATCCGATCTGCTTCGTATCAACTGTATAGGTGGCCGTGATTAAGCTGCAGTTTTCCATTTCTTCGTAGTCGTTTTCTTTCCCGATTTTGATTGAAATTCCGGCTTTTGATGACTGAAACAGCTTCAGAACATCCTGCTCTTTTTCAATTAAAGATAAGAGCGAGCGGACCCTTTCAATATCGTGGAACTCCGGCTGATTCAGCATGTTGATCTTTCCGCCGAAAAACAATTTCTCAACGTGGGCCGCCGGATGGAATGTGGAGCGGAGCGATTCAAGTATGCTGTCATAGTTGGCGATATGCTGCCTTAAATATGTGACAACCTCTTTGAAAATGCGCTCATTCAATTCGTCCATCGGCACGCCCGCTAATCGATCGTTTAATATATTGACCAGTTTTTCAATATCGGCCAAATCCACTTTAGCCGGGAAATTGATGGTGCGGTTTTCGACATGCCCCGTGTTCGTGACGAGGATGGCGACCGCCTTATCCGGCTGGATCGGAACGATTTGAATCTGTTTAAGATAGTTCTCGCTCAGCGTCGGCCCGAGGACAATCGATGTGTAGTTTGTCAGATCGGACAGGATTTGCGCTGATTTTTGGACTGTTTTTTCCAGCTCGAAGATTTTTTCTTTAAATATCGAGTGAATTAAATCCAGATCGGTTTTTGTCAGCTTGACGGGTGACAGCAAATGATCGACATAATACCTGTACCCTTTTTCCGACGGAATCCGTCCTGAGGATGAATGGGTTTTTTCAATAAAGCCCAATTCCTCCAAGTCAGCCATCTCGTTTCTGATCGTTGCAGAGCTGAATGTAATCTCGTCTTTTTTTGAAAGAGTTCTTGATCCTACAGGCTGCGCTGATTGTATAAAATCATTAATAATCACTTGCAGGATCAACAGCTGACGATTTGTTAACATCATCATCACCCCTGTTAGCACTCAAGGTCAGCGAGTGCTAATTCTATATCAAAAGTAACAAACCAAAAGAAAAATGTCAATTATAACTCACCCAAAAAAGCGCCAAAAACCTCATTTCCTAATAATTTGCCCTCATGCGTTAATGCAACCGATTCTTCCGTGTCACAGATCAGGCCTTTTTCGGTTAAATCTTTGAGAACATCGGGAAACAGTTCGTCAACCGAGCGTCCGAATTTATCGAGAAAAGCTTGCTTTTGTACGCCGGACATTTTTCTGAGACCGAGGAACATTTCTTCTTCAATCTGCTCCTCACGTGTCACCTCGTGCGTGTCACGATAAGGCAGCCCCTTTTCTTCGATGAGCTGAATGTAATGTTTCACAGGCCCGGCGTTGACGGTGCGCGTGCCGCTGATATATCCGTGAGCGCCTGCGCCAAAACCGAAATACGCTTCATTGCTCCAATACGTCAGATTATGCTGCGACTCGAATCCGGGCTTTGCAAAGTTACTGATCTCGTATTGACGGATGCCCGCTTCGCTCATCTGCCTCATGACCGTTTCATACATCTCGGCCTCTTGTTCTTGCGCCGGGAGATGCAGGCGGCCTTTTTGCATTAAATTATAAAACACCGTTTTCGGCTCTACGATCAGCGAGTAAACGGAATAATGCTCCGCATCAAGAGACAAAGCCGTTTTGACGGAATTGTCAAGATCGGCCAGCGTCTGACCCGGCAGGCCGAACATTAAATCGAGACTGATGTTGTCGAAGCCGAGAGCCCTCGCACGTTCAAAGGAAGTGAATACGTCCTTTTGTTTATGCACTCTGCCGATTTTTTGTAAAAGCTCATCTTCAAAGGTTTGAACACCGAAGCTCAGCCGGTTGACACCGGCATTTTTCATGATTTTTAATTTTTCCGGGGACAAATCATCCGGATTCGCTTCCGCGGCAAATTCTATGAGTCCGTCAGAAGGTTTCAGCACGCGGTGAATGGAATCCATCAATTTTTCCAGCTGGGCGGGTGAGAGCGATGTCGGCGTGCCTCCCCCGATAAAAATCGTGCGGAGATCAGGGCGTCCCGTCCGTTCTATTGTGTTTATCATTTCCTTTTCGAGTGAGTTTAAGTACTCATCGACAGGCTGGCTCTGAATAAAATATTTATTGAAATCGCAATAGTGGCAGATATGCTCACAAAACGGAATATGAATATAAGCTGATTTCATTTTGAAACACCTTCTTCTTTACAGAAAGAAGCCGCAGCGCGGGACTGCGGCGGCTTCCGTTATTTTTTCGGGCTGTCATCCATTTTAAGAACGGCCATAAACGCTTCCTGCGGCACTTCTACCGAGCCGACCTGCTTCATCCGGCGTTTTCCTTCTTTTTGTTTTTCAAGAAGCTTCCGTTTCCGCGAGATGTCTCCTCCGTAACATTTTGCAAGGACGTTTTTCCGCATGGCCTTAATGGTTGAGCGGGCCACGATTTTCTGTCCGATCGCTGCCTGTACGGGCACTTCGAATTGCTGGCGGGGAATCAATTCTTTCAATTTTTCGACGATGACTTTCCCGCGCTCGTATGCGTAATCGCGGTGCACGATAAATGACAGCGCATCAATTTTTTCTGCATTCAGCATAATGTCCATTTTGACGAGTTTGGACGGTTTGTAGCCGATCAGCTCGTAATCGAAAGAGGCGTACCCTTTCGTGCTGGATTTCAGCTGATCAAAAAATTCATATACGATTTCCGCAAGAGGCATCTCATATACAATGCTGACCCGGTTGGCGTCTAAGTACTGCATATCGATAAAGTTGCCCCGTTTCCCCTGGCAAAGCTCCATAACCGCTCCGACGTAATCGTTCGGAACCATCATCGTCGCTTTGACATAAGGTTCTTCCACCCGCTCTATTTTTTGCGGGTCAGGCATGTTTGACGGGTTATCCACGATGATCTTTTCGCCGTCCGTCATATAAACGTCATAAATAACGCTCGGCGCGGTCGTAATAAGGTCAATTTTAAATTCCCGTTCAATCCGCTCTTGAATGATTTCCATGTGAAGCATTCCTAAAAAACCGCAGCGGAAACCGAAGCCGAGGGCTTGTGACGTCTCCGCCTCGTATTGAAGAGATGAATCGTTCAATTCAAGTTTTTCCAGAGCTTCGCGCAAATCATTATATTTGGCTGTGTCAATCGGATAAAGTCCGCAGTATACCATCGGATTGAGTTTGCGGTAACCCGGAAGCGCTTCTGCCGCAGGCTTAACCGCGCTCGTGATCGTATCACCGACACGGGTGTCGCCGACGTTTTTGATTGCGGCTGTCAAATAGCCTACGTCACCGACTGTCAATTCGTCAGCCGGCTGCGCTTTCGGCGTGAAGACGCCGACTTCGATGACTTCAAACTCTTTTCCGGTTGCCATCATTTTAATTTTCTGGCCCGGTTTGACCGTTCCTTCTACGACTCTGATATACGCGACGACTCCGCGGTACGCGTCATAAAGCGAGTCAAAGATGAGCGCTTTCAGCGGAGCTTCCGGATCTCCCGCGGGAGCCGGCACTTTTTCTACGATCTGTTCTAAAATGTCTTCGATGCCGATGCCCGCTTTCGCTGAAGCGAGGACGGCGTCTGAAGCGTCAAGGCCGATAACGTCCTCAACCTCTTGACGCACACGTTCTGGCTCTGCGCTCGGAAGATCGATTTTATTAATGACAGGAAGAATCTCAAGATCATTATCAAGCGCCAGATAGACGTTCGCCAATGTCTGCGCTTCTATTCCCTGAGCCGCATCAACAACGAGAATCGCGCCTTCACAGGCAGCCAGGCTTCGCGAAACTTCATATGTAAAGTCGACGTGTCCGGGCGTGTCGATGAGATGGAATATATATTCTTCTCCGTCTTTTGCTTTGTATTTCAGCTGAACGGAATTTAATTTGATGGTAATTCCCCGTTCGCGTTCAAGGTCCATTGAATCAAGCAATTGTTCTTTCATTTCCCGCTGGGTGATCGCCGATGTTTTTTCTAAAATCCGATCCGCCAAGGTCGATTTGCCGTGGTCTATGTGGGCGATGATGGAGAAATTCCGGATTCTTGACTGCCTCTCTAAACGCTTTTCTTTATCTGTCACAATCTATCACTCCTACTATTAAACGCAAAATACACTAGCTTAGATTATATCAATAGGATTGTAAACATTCAATTAAAACAAGAAAGAGAAAAGCTTCCTTTAAGGAATCATCCGCTTTTCTCTTCATCAATGCTATCGGTTCAGTTTCGAAACCCACTCGTACATCGCCTGCGCCGAGTCCGTCACGGTATTTGAAAGGGTTTCTCCCGCTTTTGAAAACAGGTTGAAGGTTTCCGCCTGTTCCAGCTGTTTTTGTTTTTCTTCCAGATCTTTCGCCGTAACGGTTTGCCCCAAAATGGAAGCTTCTTTTTCCTGTCCTTCTCCGCCGCCGAGCGTGAATGCTCCTTTTAAGGAGGGATCTTTGTATCCTTTCATATCAAGCATTCCGCTGTTTGCCTGCTGCATGCCGAACAAAACGCCGAAAAACATGACAATGGCGATCAGCAGGCATTTGCCGGTAAAACGGATCATTCGAATCACCTGATTTCTATTGTTTTTTCTTCTCTCCTGATTGCGAGCTGACCTTGTCTGCATCCCAGTACAGTTCGCTGAACACATCGGCCACGGCATCTGATGCGCGCCTCAGTTCTTCTAGATTGTTATCCACGCCCCCGAATTCCAGCAGAAGCGACCTGTCGTTTAAATCCTGGTTGTATACTCCATTATCTCCCGGAGAGCCTTTTGATAAAACACCGACGCTTAAGCCGGGGTATTTTTTCTCCATCAGCTTATGAAGTTCACTTGCGAGTTTATAGTTTTCTTCAAAATTAGCGCTTTTTTTCCCGACCACGATGGCGACTCTGGCATAGCTTTTTCCTTTGATGTCGGCTGTCGTATTTTTCTTGCGGCGGGAATCCCGGTGAATGTCTATGGTATATTGCAGATTTTTATTTTTGGCGAGCGCGCTTTTTACGACCGGCCTTGATTCGTCATAGCTTCGCGCATAATTTAAGCCGTCTTTGTTCAGGCGGGCCTGAATGTCGGTTTTATCTACGGTCGCTCCTACACCTTGCGCTTCAAGCGCTTTTCCGAACATATCTCCGACAAGCGTGACATTGGCCTTCGAATGGCGGGCGTTATCAGGATTTGTTTCCCCCTTTAACAGAGGAAGATAGGATTCGGTATTATGAGTGTGGTAAATAAAAACGACTTTTTTGCTGCCTGTTGAATGTTTCGGCGGCGCCGTTTCTTCTTTTTTCGTTTTGTTTTCGATTTCTGCCAGGTTCACTTCTTTTTCTTTTTCCATCACCTTCGACGGCGGCGGAGATTCAGCAGGCATATTCGTATAATCCGTCCCCTGCCCCGCCAGAAGGATCTCCGTATCGTATTGGGCAAATCCCGGCAGCTCACGTCCCAAGAAACTCCGCGGGTCTTCCATATTAATACTTGTCGCCAGTTTTAAGGAAAGCCGGGACAGCTGAAAAGAGTCTTTTTCAGGAAGCTCTGAGGCGAAATAATGATTTTCCATACCGAGGAGGTGTGCAAACGCGTCACCCGGAAGTTCTCCGGCAATTCCGTGAAGAGAATCCGAAGAAAGCCTCAGTTCAGGGCGAAGCGATGTGAGCACACCCGATAATACGAAAATAACGATAAGGCTTGTCATAAACAAAAACATGCCCTTGAGCGCATTTCCACCGTTTACTGCAACGACAATTTGACGGTTTCTGCGTTTTTTTCTCATGATTTGAATCCCTCCAGCGCTTGTCTAGTAATTACTCTATGAACAAGCTAGAGGAGGTAGAACCATTTTAATGATTATAAGAACCTTTGTTATCTTGTGACACTTTTTCATGAAGGGCGGTGTTTAACCCGTTTGCTAGCACGTTCGCCATATCATCAATAAAGGTGTCAATCTCCTTCGGCGTGACCATCAGATTATGGCCGAGCGGAGAGAGCACTTCGTGAATCAGCTGTCGTTTTTCGTTTTCGTCCAGCGTGCCGACAATACCGAGAAAGGATTGGCGCTCTTTTTCTCCGGGAAGGTCTTCGTCTGTCAGCACCTTCTTTTTGCCGAAGTTCATTCCGGCGGGCACCAGGGATCTTGACGGGCTGTCATCTTTCATCTCTCTGCCGAAATGCTTTAATATATAATCCACCGTATCGCTTGCGATCGTAACCGCATCAACGACAGTCGGTACCCCGATTGCGATGACGGGGATGCCGAGCGTCTCCTTGCTTAATTCTTTTCTCTTATTGCCGACGCCTGATCCCGGGTGAATGCCCGTATCAGAAAATTGGATGGTCGTGTTCACCCTTTCAACGGCTCTTGCCGCAAGAGCGTCTACCGCAATCACAAAATCCGGCTTTGATTCTTTGATCACACCTTGAATAATATCGCTCGTTTCAATTCCCGTTAATCCCATCACACCGGGAGCAAGCGCGCTGACCGGCCTGTACCCTTCCTGTACGTTTTCCGGCTGAAGCCTGAACAGATGCCGTGTCACAAGAAGGTTTTCGGTCACGAGAGGGCCGAGCGCATCCGGCGTCACATTCCAGTTGCCGAGACCGACGATCAAACAGCTTGCATCCTTTGGAATCTTTAATGCCGACAGGTAGGCGGAAAATTCCTCGGCAAACACTTCCGTTACTTTTTCCTGCATGTCAGAGTCGTGTTCCCGAACCCCTTGAGCCTCGATCGTGACATAGCGTCCCTGCTTTTTCCCCGATAGCTCGGCGCCTTCTTTGGTAATATCGACGGTTCTGACTTTAATGCCGCCCTTGTCGCGTTCTTTTTCAATAAACCCGTTTATTTCTTTTGTCTGACCGGCTTGTCCGTCTTTTACCGCCTGTTTCGTTTCTACCGCTAAATCCGTCCGTATCAGAAATTGATTGACATCCAGTTCGTTGTTTTTCACAGGAAAGACCTCCTTCAATCATCGTGGTACATAGTGTGGCCATTTACAAAACGAATCATGCGAATTTACCCATCAACGAAAAATACTTTACATTTATATTGCAATCTAAAGTTCTGTTTGATAGAATACAATTTGTTCTATTGTGAAGAAGATTTAACCTTAAGACACTGTGCTACAGGTTGTATCTTAGGAGGTGAAACACATGCCAAACATTAAATCAGCGATTAAACGTACAAAAACAAACAACGAACGCCGCGCTCATAACGCGACAATCAAATCTGCTATGCGTACTGCAATCAAACAAGTTGAAGCTTCTGTTGCTAACAACGAAGCGGATAAAGCGAAAACTGCTCTTTCTGAAGCAGCGAAACGCATTGATAAAGCAGTGAAAACAGGTCTTGTACACAAAAATGCCGCAGCTCGATACAAATCTAGACTTGCGAAACAAGTGAACGGACTTTCTGCATAATACAAAAACGATCCCTTTAACGGGGATCGTTTTTTTCATTCAGTCCGGAGAAGCTCAAGGAGAAAGAGCTCCAGCAAGAGCTGCTTGTCCTTTTTCCCCGTTTTCATTTCATAATCCATCACTGCGAGCCTTTCTATAATACGCCGCAGCTCTTCTTCAGAAAATAGCCTCGCCTGATCCATCGCCAGCTTTACCCGGAAGGGGTGCACCTTTAAATTGGAAGCGATTTGCTTTTGGCCGTATCCTTGTCCCGCAAAATACTTTGTCTGCATAATCAGACGGAATTGGTTGGCGATCAGCGCCATAATTTTGATCGGTTCTTCGTTTTGTTTTAAAAGATCATAAAATATTTGAAGACTTTCCGTCCGTTTTCGGTTCACGATTTTGTTGATCAGCTCAAAAATATTCTGCTCCAAACTTCTTGCGACAAGCTCCCGGACATCTTCAAGCGTGATCTCATGTCTGTCACCGGTGTAGGCGGAGAGTTTTTGTATTTCCTGATATATGGAAGACAGATGGCCGTTTGCAAGCAGAACCAAATGCTCAGCAGCTTCTGTATCCATCGTTTTATTTTCGGATTTCGCCAGATTAATCGTAAAATCAGTCGTCTCCTTTGCATTCAGCTCCTTAGCTTCAATCATAAGGGCTTTTTGCTTCAGCGCTTTCGTCAGCTTTTTCCGTTCGTCCAGCTTTTCATACGGAGCCACAATCACAAAGACCGTATAAGGCGCAGGCTCCTTCAGGTAAGTCTCCAAAGCGCTTGTATTATGCTCTATTTTTTCTTTCTTTTTTTCCCCTGTTAAAAAAGACGGATTTTTTACGATAACCAGCCGCTTCTCTCCCATAAACGGAAACGTTTCCGCATCGGTTATGGCCTGGTCAAGCGGATCCTCTTCAAGATCAAAAACAGACAGGTTAAAATCTTTAGTCTCCTCATCAACGACAGCTTGTCTGATCCGGCTGACAGTCTCTTGGAGCAGATACGTTTCTTTTCCGTATAAGCAATAAACGGAGCGGACATCCCCTTTTTTCAGGGC
Organism: Bacillus sp. YH3-2-B2; assembly: GCF_053663335.1. Classification (NCBI taxonomy): domain Bacteria; kingdom Bacillati; phylum Bacillota; class Bacilli; order Caryophanales; family Bacillaceae; genus Bacillus; species Bacillus sp. YH3-2-B2. The sequence goes on from NZ_JBSJQE010000003.1 coordinate 536,173, forward strand.
TTTCCAAACATCAAATACCATGATCGTATGACTTCCTCTCTTTCTTGATCCCCTTCTATCCTAAATTGAGTTCGGCAAATAGTAAAGAGGAAGCTTTAAAAAGGACAGCTTCCTCATTTATAATAAACGCCTGATTCACAAGCTCCCGGGTCTGCTTGTAAAAAGGCGATAATCACAAGAACAGAAAACGTTACCATCACTTCTAGATTTTTCAAAACAATTCCAGTATACTTAGGGAAGTCAGGAGGGATGAAATTGAATGATTTTGAAAAAAACGTTCAAAGCAAACGAAATGATGCTGTTGACTCAGCTGTCGGTTTTGTCGTGTCCTTCGGATTTTTCGCCTTTTTGTTCGTGATGGCAACAGCCATCCATCTTATCGGCTCTTAGCCGCATTCCGGGCTGCTGTCAATCGGCAGTCTTTTTTACTTCTTGCGCCCTGGTTTCTTCTATATCATATGGAGGGAAGACGGAAAACGTTCCGGCGCCTTTTTCAAATCTGTATTGAATCGTTCCGCTGATATCGGTGCGAAGCACATTGACAGAGTACGCCTTCAAACGATCCAGCACTTCTTCATGCGGATGATGGTATCGATTCTCTTTTCCTGCTGAAATCAGCGCTGCTTCCGGCTGAAGCTGTTTCAAAAAGGCTTCACTCGTTGAGCTTTTGCTGCCGTGATGACCCGCCTTCAATATATCAGCCTTCAGTTTCGGATACGTTTTCAGCACTTCTGTTTCGCCGTCCGATTCTAAATCTCCCGTCAAAAGCCAGCTCACTCCGCCTAAAACCGTCCAAAGCACCAGTGATGAATCATTTTTACTCTTTCCGTCAGATGACTCCGGAGACAGCACCTGAAACTGAAGATCACCCGCTGTAATGGTGTCGCCCCGCTTTGCTTCGGCAACGGGAATGTTGTTTTCTTTCGCCATATTTAATATGTTCTGATCCTTCGGTTCTTTTACGAATCCCACGGGGACAATTAACCGTTTGACTCTATGATTTTTGATTAACACTCCGGCTTCCCCGATGTGATCCTGATCCGCATGGGTTAAAATCAGCGCATCCAGCTTTTTCACCCCTTTTCCGTTTAAAAACGGAATCAAAACCTTCTCGCCGATAGAATACGGGTGGCGTTTTTCTTTCCATGATTCTCCGTGATAAGCAATCACTCCCCCTGTATCAACCATTACGGTCCCTTTGCGGTGCGGCGCGCTTATAAACAGCGAGTCTCCCTGCCCGATATCAAGCATATCCGCTTCTCCCCATGGACTGAAATACGGACGGCATATTAAATAAGCCAAAACCGCGCAGAAAAAAAGAGCCGATTTCCTGAGTTTTAAAAAACCTCCCTTTTCCAAAGCCGCAAAAAGCGTAAAAACGGAAACCGCAAGCAGAAGAAGAGAAAGAAAGTCAGGCTTTGACACAATCATAGTAAATAAATCAACGGATGCCGCATATGTAATGAAATCATGCACAGGCTTCATCACAAGGTCAAACATATCAAACAAACATTCTCCCACCTGCCTTGAAAGCAAAAGAAGAAGGAAACCGATGACAGAAACCGGAATGACAAATAACGTATAAAATGGCACCATCACCATGTTCATCGGAAAACTGACAAGTGAAATTTGCTGAAAATGATAGAGAAGAAACGGAAGTGAGCTGAGCTCTGCAATGAATGAAGCCATCGCAAGCCCGGCAAGTCTGCTTTTCCCTGCTTTCTTTAAAATGGAGGATGACAGAATTAAAGAGGCGCTTACCGCAAAGGAAAGCTGGAAGCCCGCCTGCCAAAGGAGGTAAGGATTAAACAGCAGGAGCAGCAGATAAGACAGAGACAATGCAGCAGAGGAATGAATGCCGCGTTTAAAAAGAGTTCCGGCGATATAAAATCCCAGCATGAGGGATGCGCGCAATACGGATGGGGCGGCACCGCTCAGCAGCGTATACACCGGTAAAAACAGCAGCAGCAACATCCCCGCCTTTTCTCTTGTCAGCCCGATTCTGATCAGAGCATAAAATAGTCCCGCCGTAATAAGACCGACATGCATTCCGGAAATCGCCATTAAATGAACGACTCCCAAATTTTGATATGCACTCAGTATATCGTCCTCTATAGAAAATCTTTCACCTAAGGTCAGCGCTTCAACAATTCCGGCGGAAGATTCAGGCACGTGATTCCGAATGATTGAAATCAAATTTTTTCTGATGCTCAGCAGTTTAAACAGCGGCTGTTTGGATTTTTCACACTGCTGAATAGAAGTCACGGTAAATAACCAGTGAATCTGCTGAGAGTAAAGATATTCCTTATAATCAAAACCCCCGGGAATCGTCGCATGTGCAGGCTGTTCCAGAGAGCCTGTAAACGTGCAGCGCATCCCCGGTTCAAGCTGTTCAATGCGTCTCTTTTCTTCAAGAGACCGGATTTTGTACGAAGCCGCCCATTTTTCCTTGTCATGTGTACGGATAACGGCTGACATTTTCGCTCCGTCAACCTTCGGAATATTAGTGATGACGGCCTGTTCAGTATAACTGCCGGCCTGATACCGCGTTACATTCGCAGCGTCACAAACCGTATAAAGAAAGAAATAAACACAAAAAGAAACGAGGCAGACAACAACCGGAGCAGGCTGCTTTGTTTTTATCATAATAAAGAGAAGATACAGAAGAAAAAGGAGCAGAACCCAGAAGACATGAGCGGCGGCAATTCCCGCAGTTGCAGAAACCGCCGCCAGAGGCAGAAGAAGGTATTTATATTTCATTTATACGTAACTGGTAAACAGCTCATTGGCCTGTTCATGAATTTTTTTCAGTTCATCTGCCTTAACTCCCGCATCAGATAATTGCTGAATCAGACCTGCGACAAAAGACAATTTTTCGCGGTTTTTCAGATCGATGATCATTTCATCAAGTTCGACCTGCTCCACCTTGACTCCGGCTTGGCTGAACAGCTCTTTTGCATAAGGCTGTGTTTTGTAATCTTCGGCATAATAGACCGTTTTGATGCCTGCCTGGATAATTGATTTGCAGCATTGAATACAAGGATAATGCGTCACATAAATTTCGGCGCCCTCCGTCGGAACACCGAACTTAGAACATTGCAGAATCGCATTCATCTCTGCATGTATGGTCCTCTGGCAATGATTATCTATTAAAAGGCATCCTTCATCAGCGCAATGGACGCCGCCGGCGATTGAGCCGTTGTATCCGCCGGCAATCATCCGCTTATCTCTGACTACGGTTGCCCCGACTGACAGTCTCGGACATGTGCTTCTCAGCGCCAGCAAATGGCTTTGCGCCATAAAATATTGATTCCATGAGATTCGTTCCACAAGTGTTCCCTCCAAAAAGTCTTGTTGCTTTTCTAAGTTTACATAGATTTAAGCAGAACCGTCAATTCACTTTACCGTAATGGAAGTTTTTATCCGCTCAAATGACTTTTCTCCAAAGCCTGATACATTCATCAAATCTTCAGCAGTCTGAAACCGTCCGTTTTCTTCTCGGTAGGCGATAATGGCTTCCGCTTTTTTCTGCCCCACCCCGGAAATCGCCTGAAGTTCGTCCAAAGATGCCGTATTGATATTGACAGCTGCATTCTCCTTTTCACCCGCTGCTGTTTTCGGGTGATTCTCTTCTTCGCCTTCACTCGGAATATAAACAATCGTCCCGTCCTGCAGCTGCTCTGCTAAATTAACATTCAATTCATCCGCCTTTTTCTTCAGGCCTCCGGCTTTTTCAATGGCTTGCGTCACTCTGTCTCCCGCTTTCATTTCATACACGCCGGGATTTCGGACCGCACCTTTCACATCAATCATAATCTTATCGTCTGCGGTGTCTTTTTTGTCCGCGACGGATGCCGAGGCTGTTTGGCCGAGCACGGACTGCTGTTTGACCGGCTCTTCCTTTTCAGAACGAAACAGCCAAATACAGATAAAAACCGCCCCTGCCGCAAGACAAGCGCCCAGAATTTTCAGGTTCCGCCGCAGCCGCTCCGTCATCATCGCTTTCGTCATATTGCATTGCCTCCCCGCATAAGGTTTAGAGGATTAAGGGAAAAGGAGGGGAATTCATTGAAAATAGGCTTTATCGGCACCGGAAACATGGGAACGATCCTGATTGAATCGTTTATCGAATCAAACGCTGCCGATCCCTCACATATCACCATCACAAACAGAACAATCGAAAAAGCATTAAAACTAAAAGAACGTTTCAGCGGCATCCATGTCACCGAGGATCAGGAAAAGCTCGTACAGGATAATGAAATAATATTCATTTGTGTAAAACCGCTGGATATATATCCTTTGCTGAAAAAACTCACACCGCATTTACGGAAAGATCACATTTTAATCTCCATTACCAGCCCCGTTCAGACGGATCAGATTGAACATACGGTTCCGTGTCAGACGGCCCGCGTCATTCCGAGCATTACGAACCGCGCCTTGGCCGGCGTCTCGCTTGTTACGTTCGGCAAAAGCTGCAGCGAGTCTGCAAAAGCGGATATTCAAACGCTGTTCACTCATATTTCAAAACCTGTGGAAATCAGCAGCGGCATTACAAGAGCGGCGTCAGACATTGTCAGCTGCGGGCCCGCTTTTATGAGTTATCTCGTTCAGCGCTTTATTGACGCGGCAGTGGAAGAAACGGACATCACCAAAGAAGAAGCCGTGATTATGTCGACAGAAATGCTTGTCGGTCTCGGAAAGCTTCTTGAAACGGGGCATTACACGCTTCCCGCCTTGCAGGAAAAAGTATGCGTAAAAGGCGGCGTCACCGGAGAAGGACTGAAGGCTCTCGAAAGCGGTGTTCAGGATATGTTCAATCGTGTCTTTCAGCGTACACATGACAAATACGATGAAGATATATCGTTAGTGAAGAAGCAATTTCACGTGTAACTGAGTATGCCATAAAGAGCTTTATCGCGCCAATCGCAAAAAATGCATTTTAAAAACCATCGTTCCGTTTAAACGATGGTTTTTGGTTTGCCTGCCGTAAAGAAAAGACGTTCAGACTCTGTTGAAGGAGGACGGTCTGTAAAATCAGCCGTCACCTTCTTCAGTTCAAATCCGGTCTCTGCAAGCATTTGTTTATATTCTTCAATGTAAAATGTTTTTTGCTCATGCGTCTCGTCATAGCGGTCATAAGATTGTCCGTTCCATACGAAAAAGGACATATCATGGATGACAGAAAGCTCTTCATCGCCGGCAAAGCTTTGCCAGATATAGCTGATCTGCTCATCCTGATCCGCATGGGTGCTGTCCGGAAAAAGCTCCGTCATTTTATACGGGGAATGGACGTCAAACAGAAGCAGGCCGCCCTCCTTCAAAACTTGAAAAACACTTTTGAAGGTGCTTAAGACATCATTTTTCGTTTTTAAGTAATTTAGGGAATCACAGCAGATGACTACGGCATCAAACTGTTCTTCAAAACCGGAAAGCTTTCTCATATCCTGCTGGAGAAAAAGAATCGGCTTTCCCGTTTTTTTCTGCTGGGCACAGCTCAGCATATCTTCACTCAAATCAATCCCCGTGACTTCGCAGCCTTTTTCAGCAAGCCTGATGGATATTTCTCCGGTTCCGCAGGCAAGATCAAGCACCCTTCCCTTTTCCGGAAGAGACGCTTCGATCCAGCCCGCCCATTCATCATACGGCGCATGTGACATTAACTCGTCATATACACCGGCGAAGCCTTGGTAAATCATGAGTTCAAGCCGAGTTCAAGCTCTGCGAGCGGCGCGTCGCCCCATAGCTTTTCAAGATTATAGTAGCTTCTTTCATCTTTATGGAAAACGTGGACAATGACGTCGCCGAGATCAACTAAAACCCAGCGGGCCTCATCAAACCCTTCCATCTTTTTGACATCAATGCCGTTTTCTTCTGCCTGATCTTTAATTTCACGCGCAATGGCCTGAACCTGTTTATCAGAATTCCCGTGGCAGATTAAAAAGTAATCCGCTACAAGTGAGATTCCTTCCATGTCCAGCGCTAAAATATCTTCTGCACGTTTATCGTCGCATGCTTTTGCCGCGATTTTTAATACGGAAGCTTGATTCATTTTCCATATTCCTCCTGTCATTTTTGAGACACCAGCCAGTTATAGGTTGCAAACGTCTCCGGAAAGACCGGCTGGTTTTTTTTCATCAGAAATATCATTGTATTTTTCATCGCTTGTATGAGCGCTTCGTTCAGATCTGTTTCCGCCAGACGGCGCACCTCTTCCACTCCGGGAAAATGGCGGCCGGGTTCAATGTAATCCGCAACGTAGATGACTTTGTCTAAAAGGGTCATTCCGGGACGCCCTGACGTGTGATAGCGGATTGCATCCAAGATCTCAGGATCAGTGATCCCCGCTTCTTTCTCAGCCAAATACGCTCCCACAGGGGCATGCCACAGCTCGGCATTGTAATCCAAGAGCTCAGCCGGCATTTTTTCCCGCACGATGATCTGCTTCATTTCTTCTTTCGGCCGGAATTTTGCATAATCATGAAAAATAGCCGCCATTTCCGCTTTTTTCGGATCTGCTCCGAACCGGCCTGCGAGAATAACCGCCGTATCTGTCACGCCGATTGTGTGGATGTAGCGATGCTCGGTCAGCTGTTCTTTGACGCAGGCAAGTGCTTCCTCACGATTCATATAAATCATTCTCCTCTATATACTGCCTCACTTTATCCGGCATTAAGTATTGCGTCGGCTTTTTTGCTTTGAGACGTTCTCTCAGCATCGTTGACGAAACGTCAAATTCCGGAACGTCGGCAAAAAGCAGCGGGTACGGGGTCTCAATATGATACCCCGGGCGCCGCACTCCGATAAATTGAATGAGCGTGAGCAGTTCGTCCAGTTTGTACCATTTCGGCAGATATTCAATCATATCCGCCCCGATAATAAAGAAAAGCTTGTCGTTCGGGTGCCGCTCCTTCAGTAAACGGACGGTATCATAGGTATAAGAAGGGCCTTTCCGGTCCATTTCCGCAAGCTCAAGCTTAAAGAAGGAATTAGAGCTGATGGCAAGCTTCAGCATCTCCACCCGGTGCCGGCTGTCTGTAAAGTCTTCATTCTGCTTATGCGGCGGGATTTTATTGGGCATAAACCAAATCTCATCGAGCTCCGCCTGATGAAGGACTTCATTAGCCATCAGAAGATGTCCGTTGTGCGGAGGGTCAAATGTGCCCCCGAATATTCCGATTTTCTTCATGTCAACCACCTTACGGAAGCTCGATTTGTTTATTTTCCTTTGATTCCTTATACAATACGATCGTATTTCCGATCGTCTGCACCAATTGTGAGCGGCTGCCTTTCACAAGCGCTTCTGCGACATCGTTTTTATCGTCTTCGCAGTTTTGAAGCACGCTGACTTTAATCAGCTCTCTTGCTTCTAAAGCCTCGGCAATCTGTTTCACCATGTTTTCGTTGACTCCGCCTTTTCCCACTTGAAAAATAGGCGTTAAATGATGCGCTTTTGAACGCAAAAACCGTTTTTGTTTTCCTGTTAACATTGTGTTCCTCCTAGTTTTCCTTCAACAATTGCTCTCATTAAGCCGCTGTCAGGCTCTTGTTCCGTCCACAGCTTGAAAGACAGTGCAGCCTGTTCCACAAACATGCCGACACCGTCAAGGGTTGTTAAACCTCTTTTTTCAGCTTCTTTTAAGAACGCCGTTTGAATCGGGTTGTATACGATATCACAAACGATGGCGCCCGTTTTGGCCCGTTCCAATGAGAGCGGCACGGCATCCGTTTTCGGATACATGCCGACAGATGTTGTATGAATGATGACGTCATATTGTTCAAGCTGATTTTCAGCTTCTTTTAAAGTAAGGGCGCGTTTCTGCTGAAAAGAGGGAGCAGCCGCAATCAGACTTTCTGCTTTTTCCGGCGTGCGGTTGCAAACGTCAAATTGTTTCGGCTCTCTGCGGACGATCGTCGTAAAAATCGCTCTTGCCGCTCCTCCCGCCCCAATCATGAGGATGGAGAGCTCTGATATCGGTTTGTCCAATACTTTGACTAAGGATTTATAAAACCCATCTCCGTCAGTATTATACCCGATGAGCCTGTCTCCCTCTCTTTTGACGGTATTTACGGCCCCGAGTACTTTCGCGCTTTCATGTATTTCATCCAGATGCTCCATGATCGCGACTTTATGCGGAACTGTGACGTTCACTCCGCAGATGCCAAGCGCCTTGATTCCGTTAACGGCGTCCTTGAGATGACGAGGTTCCACCTGAAACGCAAAATACTGCCCGTTGATGTTCTTATCTTGCAAAGCTGCGTTATGAATATCGGGTGACATTGAATGCTCGATCGGATTTCCGATTACTCCGTACAATTGTTTCATGCTCCCTCTCCCCTTCTCTCTATATTAATGAACGGCGGACAAATACGTGTACGCCTTTCGGAGCGTATGCCGTTATTTTTTTATCTGCTTGCTGCACCGTGACCCAGCCGAGTCCGGAAAAAACGATATCCGTCTTTCCTTCTTTAATCGTAAACGTGTGGGCCGTAAGCTCCGGAAATTCATCCAAATGATCTTTTCCGGGCGGGGTAAGCAGTTCTCCCACATGCTTTTCGTATAAAGCATCAGCATTTTCAAGCTTTGTTCTGTGAATCATCAATTCATTCGGCATATAGCAGACAAACGCCGTTTTATCGCCTGATACATAGTCAAACCGGGCAAGCCCGCCGAAATAAAGCGTTTGTTTTTCATTCAGCTGAAAAGTGCGCGGCTTCAGTTCTTTTTTCGGTGTCAGCACCTTTAAGTCACGCTTGTCCACGTAATGCGCCATCTGGTGATGGTTAATGATTCCCGGCGTATCATAAAGCGCAGATCCGTCATCAAGCGGGATTTCAATCGCATCAAGCGTCGTGCCCGGAAATTGAGAGGTGGTAATAATATTCTCTTCCCCTGAGACCTCTTTAATAATCCGGTTGATAAATGTGGATTTGCCGACATTGGTACAGCCCACCACATACACATCCCGCCCTTCACGGTAATGTTCAATGGCGTCAATGACTTCCTTCATCCCTTGTCCGCGGGAAGCGCTGATTAAAAAGACATCAAGGGGTTTTAAGCCGTATTCTTTCGCTTCGCGTTTCATCCATTGGACGAGCCGTTCCCGCTTTACGGATTTCGGCAGGATATCGGCCTTATTACCGACAAGAATGATCGGATTACCGCCGACAAAGCGGTTCAGCCCGTTTATCCAGCTTCCGTTAAAATCAAAAATATCAACGACTTTGACAATTAGAGAGTCAGTATCGCCGATTGTGTGCAAAATATTTAAAAAGTCATCATCCGTTAATGAAACATCTTGAATTTCATTGTAATTTTTCAGTCTGAAGCAGCGCTGGCAGATGACATTCTCTTTTGTGAGTGATGCCTTTGGCGCGTATCCGAGACCTTGTTTATCCTCGGTCTGGATCGTTACTCCGCAGCCGATGCAAACAACCTTTTCCATTCCTAATCCTCCCACTGAATATGGCCTTTACGTTTCAAAGAACTCAATATTCTCCGTTCAATCCGGCGGTTAAAGCGCGTCATGACTCCGTCAGAGGAAGCGACAGGCACGACGAGGATCGTATGATACCCGTTTCTGTTTCCGCCGAGAACATCAGTAAGCAGCTGATCGCCGATGACCACACAGTCTTCTTTTTTCAGATCCATGCTGCTGACGGCTCTTTTAAAGGCGCGCCCCATCGGTTTTCTTGCCTTATAAATAAACGGTATGCCAAGCGGCTCCGAGAATAATTTCACTCTTCGTTCATTATTATTGGAGACGATCGTGACTTTAATGCCGTGCTCCTTCATTTCTTCAAACCACTCGATTAATCGAGGTGTCGCACTCGGTCTGTCCCACTCCACAAGCGTGTTGTCAAGGTCTGTAATAATCCCTTTCACATTGCGTTCCTTGAGCTTTTCCGGTGTGATATGAAATATATTTTTCACAAATTCGTCAGGTAAAAAAAACTTTTTTAACAAAACCCGCACCCTTCCTTTTCTTTCTATCATCTATATGTCGAAACCTGTCAGATTTAAAAACAAAGTCGGACTCAGTAAAAAAATTTCGACAAAAATTGGGTTTCTTCACCAGTTGTGGATAAAATTACACACATTATCCACTCTTATTACATCCGGATTTATCCAGATTATAAACAAGATACTAACAAGTTATCCACTTACAAGTGTGGATAACAGAACGATTGTTCTTATTTGTATTTCATGGTAGATTAAAGATAACCTCACCATGATTGAAACGCAACCTTCCATCATATGCTTGCGTCTGATGATTGATTACAATTGTAAGGAGGTGCCACTCCCATTAATTGGGTCCCCGGCATGAGAAAGCTTTCTGATGAATTACTAATAGAATCTTATTTCAAAGCCAATGAAATGAATTTGAGCCGTGAATTTATCGAGTTAATTGAAAACGAAATCAAAAGAAGATCGCTCGGACACATTATTTCCGTTTCTTCTTAAACAGAAAAAAATTCCCGGGCGAATTTCCTTTTTTTACTCAGATGACTGATATTATATCACTTCGGTTATGCGCATTACTACCACTTTCAACAAAAAACACCCCTAAAATAGAGGTGTTTAAGAGGACGGCTGCTATATATTGAACCAATACAGACCGCCCAGGACGAGAATGACGACGAGCAGCACAACAAAAAATGCGTACCAGTACCCCGCATTCACCCGAGGAGGCGGGCATACAGGATATTGCGGAGGGAAACCGCGGTTCATAGCAATCGCCTCCAAAAGATGTTTTTTCTACAGCCTATGAAGCAGAAGCAAAACGGTTTAGGCAGCTGACGGCGTCAGCGTTCCAAAACCCGCCCATTTTTTATGCCTTCAATTAAGATTCTGGCGCCTTTTGGCGTCATATGATTTCCGGAGGGATCTATCAGTCCGGATTGGATCAGCGCCCGGTCTGTATCTTTGCCGCCGTCCGCGCGTATAAAGTGTTTCCAGTTATCCACCAGCGGCACTTTCAACTCAGCTGCAACCTGCCTCGTAACGCCGTTATAGGAATTATGCCATTTTCTCGCGCCGCCTTTTTCTTTAAAGGCTGAGGCTTTATATCTCGAATAGTAATAGAGATGATGCGTTCCGTTTCCTTCTATAACCGGGATGCACGTCATTAAAATCGGCTTTATGCCGTGATTTCTGCTTTCGTTTATGAAATAAGTCAGGTTTTCTTTAAACCGTTTCTTTGATACTCGCGGCTGATCTCCCGTCAAAATGCCCGCATCATTTGTTCCGAACATGATAAATAAATATTGGGGCTTACGCTCCAGCACATCGCTTTGAAAGCGCAGGCGCGCATCCTCAGTCGTCTGGCCGCCTATTCCCGCATTTATAACCGTAAGACGGCCGCGTTCCGCTGTTTTTAAAATGTTTACCCACTGCTGCGCCTTCGGATAATCACGATAATCCCAGTTGGAACCGCGCGTATTGCTGTCGCCGAACGCGACAACACTTTTTTCTTTGCCCGCAGCGCATCCTGATAACAGACAGGTTATCGTAATAAAAAGAACAGCAAACTTCATTTTCTCTCCCTCCAAACCTTACCTCCTATGGTACACATCTCTTTGGCGGCTTTCAACGCGGCGCTCTCTTTACTGGATATGAAAAGGACCGGAATCCTGTCCGATCAAATCCGAAACCTTAACAAACGTGTAGCCCTGCTTTTTCAGCTGGGGAATGATTTCTTTCAAAGCCTCAACCGTCTGGCGCCGATTTCCTCCGCCGTCATGCAGAAGAACGATATCTCCATCTCTGGCATGTGAAACAACGTGCCTGACGATTTTTCCTTTTCCGGGCCTTTTCCAGTCCCTCGGATCTTGGTTCCATGACCACATGATGATATGATAGCCCTCTTTTAAGATGCTTTTGAAAGCCGTATGATTCAACGACCCTCCCGGCGGGCGGAATAACTTGTCCCCTTCCGGCTGCAGCGATCTGATATGATGCGCGGAGCTGTGAAGCTCTTGTAAAATTTCTTTGCGTTTTAAACGGTGAAAATAAACATGGTTCATCGTATGGTTGCCGATTTCATGTCCTTCTTCAACGATGCGTTTTGCCGTTATGGGGTATTTGTCTATACGGCTCCCGATACAAAAAAAGGTTGCTTTAACATTGTGCTGTTTCAGCACGTCTAACACAGCCTCCGTATAGACAGGATGGGGGCCGTCATCGAAGGTTAAAGATAGCTTCTTTTTTTCAGACCTTATATCCCAGTACACGTTTCCCGTCTTCTCCATGTCACTTCTTTTTAAAGATTTCGCATCGGCGGACACGGCAGTGAGACTCGTGAGGACGCATATCATGATGATCAGATGAAAGCATCTCAACGTTTACACCTCCAGTAAACACTACTGTTAACGTGTCCCCTTTTATAAAAAATCATTCTCTGCATCAAATGATGTACATCCCGCTTCCCGCTTGTTTTTGTCCAAATCCGGGTGCAGCCGTTTCTCATCAAACGGCAAATGCTGATAAACAAGTACGCTTATCGGACAGCTTATTTTAATAGAAGGAGATAGATTTGTGCTGTATACTAATTGAAAAGAGGTGAACGTACAGATGATAAAAAAGGGATTCAGTCTTGCCGTCATCATTGCTGTCGTGATGATCGGCTTTATGCAAAAAGACGTCTGGCTCAGCATGATTCGCGCGGGCGGCATGTACGCCGTGCTTATGAGTATCCTTCTGGTCGCAGCTGACGTATTTTTTCCGATCGTTCCATTCGCCATTATCGCGGCCTTAAACGGAGCGGTTTTCGGGATTTTAAACGGAGTGTGGATTACATTGTCAGGCGCGATGCTCGGAACAATGGCATTGTTTTTTCTCGTCCGGTACGGATTCAGAGACTGGGCCAGAAAAAAGCTGGTGGCTTACCCGGCCGCGGCTCAATATGAAGATTCATTTCATCAGCACGCGTTTACGGCGGTGCTTTTCGGGCGGCTGATTCCGATTATACCGTCGCTTGCCATGAATACCGTCTGCGGGCTGAGTAACATACGATGGCCGATCTTTTTTTCTGCGTCGGTGCTCGGCAAAATTCCGAACATTGTGATCGTGACCGTCGCAGGCGCTTCATTTACAAGCAACAAACTGCTGTCTTTCGGGATTTACGGAATGTATATGCTCGTCTTAATGGCGGTCATTTATAAGAAGTTTCCCGGTCTTTTAAAAACAACGAGAAAATGAAGCGCGTACCGCCCCCCTATTCCGGCGGTACGGCTCCTCTCATTCTGAGAACTTTTCCGTTACATTCTGAACCGATCACTTCCATTTTTTTCTTTCTGTAAAATGACAGAGCCGCTTCATTGCCCGGCGAAACTCTCAGGTGATATTCCGAAACACCGTTCGCTCTGAAAAACTGATTCGCGTATTGATGCAGTTCTGTTCCGCACCCTCTTCCCCTCTGCTGCTCAGTCATATAGTAAAGGTGCACATAACCGATTTTTTGGCTGCGGTAAAATTTGATGGAAGCTTCAAGCTGTACGGCCGTCTCTTTATGTTTGTTTAATTTGATCCGCTTGAAATACATCGGGAGTCCTCCTTTTTGAGGCCGCAAATAAGAACGAGCATAAAACGGCTGCCAACGCCAGCATAACAGCAGCCCCTGCGATGACGATGCCGCGGACGGAAGAACTGACAGCCGCCGCTCCGAAAACCGCCGTTACCAATATAATGAAGACGGCTTCGACTAATGAATAAAAGCTCCCCACTCTCCCCATGATGTCCACCGGAACATTCTTTTGATAAAACGTCAGAAAGCCTGTATTGGCAAACGCCAGAAAAAAAGCGAGAAGGAAAAATCCGAAAGCAGCCGTCCAAAAAACGTCAGAAAACGCATAAATCATATATCCTGCCGCTGTGAATAAAGAGCCCATTCCCATCAATAAAGAAGCCGGCATTTTTTTATTAAAGAACACATTGACAAGCGCCCCCGCAATAACCCCTGCCCCAGAGACACTGACGAGAAAACCGTAATCGGCATCAGTCAGCTGAAGAACTTCTTTTGAAAAAGCGGCTTCAAGCGAATCAAGCGCGGATAGCATAACGGTCATGACCAGACTGAATAAAAAATAAATGATCATGACGTTTCGCGCCGTTCGGCTGAAGCGATAGACGAGCTTCCAATCTTCTTTGTACACTGCCAAAGAAAGCTTCTGTGCGGGAGAATGTACGTGGGGCTCATTTTCAAGGTTCGGCAGCATCATCGTGATGAAACCGGACAGCACTAAAGCCCCCGCATTCACCCAAATCGCAAAAATCGGCGTGCCGGCGATAAAAAGCAGCCCGGCCGCAGCCGGCCCGAGGAGAAAAGCCCCTGATTCCGACAAAGCCCTTAGTGAATTGAATCGTTTTCTCCTTTCAGCCGGAATAAGCATCGTCACATACGCCATGGAACACGGACGAAACATCGCATTGGCCATTTGAATCAAAAACACGATACAATAAACAGAAAATAAAGACCGTACAGTAAACATCAGCGGCAGAACGGCAATGAATGCAGCCCGGATGAAATCAAGCGACATCATCATATTCCGTTTGTTACACCGGTCGATGATGCTACCCGCCCACCCATTTGTTATCAAAACAGCCGCAGGCCTGATTAAATAAAGGATGGAAACCGCAAAAGCAGACCCCGTTTCTTTTAAGACAATAAGATTAAGAGACAAAAAATAAATCCATTCACCAATATTTGCTATCCCGATTCCGGTTAACAGAAGCATCGGGTACCGCCAAGACTTCCGGTTTTTCATCTTATCCCTCCCTTAGAAATAAAAAACGCCCTCAAGACAATAAAGTCTTGAGGACGGGAAACAGCCCGCTATGCCACCTCAATTCGGTTTGGTGCCGGCCTTGCCGGGTACAAAGCTTACTCGGTAACAGGAGTATCCGCCGCATCATCCTCGTTTTTCATGATTCCGATGCGAAGCTAAGAGGTTTGTTTCAACACATCCATTCATACTCCTTCACAGCTCCCGGAGCTCTCTGTCATGAATGATATCTGTCTACTCGTCTCTTCAGCGCTTTTCGTTATATTCTTTTCACCCTTACTTTTTTTAACAATATACAGGCTCAATCAGCAAAAATCAAGAGGCTGTAAGAAATAAAACCTGCCTTTGATTAATTTCCCTGTACAGACACAAACAGCCTGACTGCCACATACAGTTACATATAGGCTTTTGCCTACATAACTTTGTGGAGGTGAGGATGGTGACAGGTGTTTTTGCAGCGCTCGGGTTTATTGTGAAAGAACTCGTGTTTTTAGTATCATACGTGAAAAATAATGCCTTTCCACAACCGCTCTCAAATAGTGAGGAGAAAAAATACTTAGACCTTATGGCTGAAGGCGATGAACACGCCCGCAACATGCTGATCGAACACAATCTCCGTTTAGTCGCCCATATTGTAAAAAAATTCGAAAACACGGGAGAAGACGCAGAAGATCTGATCTCCATCGGTACAATCGGGCTGATCAAAGGAATTGAAAGCTACTCAGCCGGAAAAGGCACGAAGCTTGCCACATATGCCGCACGATGTATTGAGAATGAGATTTTAATGCATCTGCGCGCATTGAAAAAAACGAAAAAAGACGTCTCCCTTCATGACCCGATCGGCCAGGATAAAGAAGGGAATGAAATAAGCCTGATCGATGTCCTCAAGTCGGAAAGCGAAGATGTGATCGACACCATTCAGCTCAACATGGAACTTGAAAAGGTCAAAAAATATATTGATATTTTAGACGACCGCGAAAAAGAAGTCATCGTCGGCCGCTTCGGGCTTGATTTAAAAAAAGAAAAAACGCAGCGCGAGATCGCAAAGGAGCTCGGCATTTCAAGGAGTTATGTGTCGCGGATTGAAAAACGCGCATTGATGAAGATGTTTCATGAGTTTTACCGGGCGGAAAAGGAGAAGCGGAAGAAGAAGGGAAAGTGAGCGAAAAGCCGGATCTGACATTCCGGCTTTTTCTATTTTATCTTTTTCAATCATGACTATGAACAGAATATGCGTAGCGCTCAGTATGAAGGGACAAATATACAAACTGTTTAATCGCGTCAAGGCCTGTGATGAATTCATTTGTGATACGGCCATTTTCAAAATCTATTTTGTAGGTTTGAGAGGTCCCTATGACTTCGCTGTCATCTTCAATATCATCAAATTCAATTTCTGAGGAAAGGGTCATGATAAGATCACTCCTATATCGTTCCTCCATTTATTGATTGAATGAACCATAATAAAAACCGCTCCTAAAGAGCGGTTTTAAAATATAAGAAATAATCATTCTAAGAAGAAATCGAAAGGGATTTATTTACTGCTTTTTGAGCATGGATTAAAGTCGTATCAAATAATGGCACTTTTGAATCCTCTGCCTTTACTAATAGTCCAATTTCAGTGCATCCAAGAATGATTCCTTCTGCTCCTCTATCCACCAAATTATTCATGATCTTCTTATAAATGTTTTTGGAAGACTGTTTAATTTCACCCAGACACAGTTCTTGATAAATAATATTATTTATTAATTCCCTTTCATCATCATCAGGAACAATGACATTAATATCATGAGACGCAATACATGATTTATAAAAATCTTGTTCCATCGTATATTTAGTACCTAGCAATCCTACTGAGCGAATGTCTTGTCTAATAATTTGTTCTGCAGTTGCATCGGCAATATGCAAAATAGGTATAGTGATCATTTCTTGGATATATCCAAGAACTTTATGCATAGTATTTGTACATATTACAATAAAATCTGCACCTGCTTTTTCTAATGATCTTGCAACTTGACCTAAAGCTTCACCTGCTTTATCCCAAGCTCCTATGGATTGATAATGTTCAATTTCCTTAAAATCAACACTGTATAAAAGGCATTTTGCCGAGTGAAGCCCTCCTAACTTCTTTTTTATTTCTTCATTGATAATTCGATAATACTCAGCTGAAGATTCCCAACTCATTCCGCCAATAAGACCAATAGTTTTCATAACCCACCTCGGATAAAATTTTCAAAATATTATAGTTATTTTAAAGCATAGATTAGGTCTTTACAATTATTTATTTTTTCAGGATTACTATCATTAAATTTTATCGAGAATAAAAAATGATTGCCCGCCTTTTAAGGAGACAACCATCAAATTCTCACCCATTTTCAGTTCTTCATCTTCTCCAGAGCGCAACCGTTTAGGAATAATAATCAAATCAGCAGGTATTATTAATTTGTCATTTTCATTAAGCCTTATTTCAATAGATGAAACGGAAATCACTTCAGCCGGCATAATATCCACCGGTGACTCAGAATCAATAAGAATATAGAAAAAGAGATGTGACAGTTATGAAAATCATTTTTCTCATTCATTACTGCATTTTGGTATCAAATGACTTGACTTATAAGTCCTTAACTTGCGTCCTCTCTCAAACGATTCAACGCCGGACGCTCTAAAAAGCTCTCAGAAAGTCCTTCACAGGCATACTTCAGTCCCTGCTTTCTTTATGCTGACCTCGATCTGGCTGCCGATGTTTGATCCCTTGTTCCTCGGTTGATAACCTTAAAGCTAATGGCTATCATCCTGAATCTTCTTCCTATACAGTTTTATTAAATAATGATAGAAATCGTTATGCATTTGCCAGTTTGCGGCTCTCGAAGATTATCACCTTCTTTAAATGCATCACCCCTTTGGTTATACTACGTAATAACTGTTTGTCCTACTGAGGTGATTTTCAACGGTGGAAAAAAGAAAAACTAGTTACTGATTAGTAACTAGTTTTTATCTTAAAAGATTCAAATATTAGGTTTCAGATTTTCTGGTTTAACCATCTCATCAAATCTTCCGTTAAAATGTAAGCTGCACGCAGTCTTTTTAGCATTAACCCTCCCTTATGAACAAACTTGGCATTTTCGAATAATTTTCATACCCGATAAGGTTCTAATTCCCTAAGTTGTAGTATCGATATCCTCTGTGTAATCCATGGGATTAACCTTTTAAGTTCATTAAACTTAACTGTTTTATTAGATAAAGCTTACAGATCGAATTTCATGGCGCCTATCGATTTTACAATTTCAGGATCTCGGTGCGACCCGAAAAGACTTTCTCCTTTATCAAGGGTGGAAATCTTTTCGATATCCTCTAAGCTCAACTCAAAATCAAAAATGTCAAAGTTTTCGACAATCCGTTCTTTGCGCACCGATTTTGGAATCGTAACGACTTCACGCTGAACAAGCCAACGCAGCACGACCTGGGCGACGGATTTATTGTGTTTTTCCGCAATGGAAGTCAACACGCCGTTGCTGAACATGTTATTGCGTCCTTCAGCGAACGGTGCCCATGACTCGTGTTGAACTCCCTGCTCTTTCATAAAAGCAGCACTTTCTTTTTGCTGGCAGAATGGATGCGTTTCGACTTGATTGACGGCTGGCACGATTTCATTATGCATGATCAGATCCATTAGACGGTCGGGATGGAAGTTGCTGACTCCGATTGCCCTGATTTTTCCTTCGCGGTACAGATCCTCCATCGCGCGCCAAGCGCCGTAGTAATCGCCGTATGGCTGGTGAATAAGGTATAAATCAAGATAATCCAGCTGCAGCTTATTTAAAGATTTGGAAAATGCCGCCTTGGCACTTTCATAGCCGGCATCCTGAATCCAGAGCTTGGTCGTAATGAACAGCTCCTCACGCGGTACGCCGCTCCGCTTGATTGCACGTCCGACTGCCTCCTCATTTAGGTAACCGGAAGCAGTGTCAATCAGGCGATAACCGGCCATCAGTGCTTCATATACTGCGTTTTCACATTCTTGAGCATCGGGGACTTGGTATACACCGAAGCCGATAATTGGCATTTTCACTCCGTTGTTTAATGTTACGGTTTGCATTGTAATTCCTCCTATTGTTCAAATGTAGAACGACAAACGGCACGCATCCCGAAAATCGGGCACTGCAGAATGAATTCCGCTGCGGCTGGTTTGCGTTATAATAAGCTTATTACCTTCGTGCAACACGAAGGCAAGCACTTTTTTAAAAAATTTTTAAAGGAGGATTACACATGCATACAGTCAAAGAAGCAGCGATGATAACCGGACTCACTGAGCATGCGGTGCGCTTTTACACGGATAAAGGCCTGGTGCCGAGCGTACAGCGCAATAAAAACAATATCCGTTTGTTCGATGAAGAATCAATCAACTGGCTGTTTGGCGTCAAATGCCTCAGGCAATCCGGAATGCCGATTGAAGACATTAAAACGTACGTGAATCTCTGTCTCGAAGGAGATTCGACCATCCCACAACGGTACACACTCATGATGGAGCATAAAGAAGAAGCACTCGCCCAGCTCGAAGAAGCCAAACAGCACATTGCCCATTTGGAACAAAAAACCGCCCTATATCAGGCCATTCTGGAGCACCGCTCTTTTGATACAACCAATCCCGCCAACTGGGAAAAAATACAGCATATGCATAGTGACGTATTTTACTCGCCCACTGTCCGGTAGATGTGAAAGATATTTATGAGCACATCAATGGATCTTAAACTCCTAAATTGGAATTGGAATCCATATTGAATAGGCTAAGTTTGATGACATGTTATGAGCGATTAAATTTGTTTATACGTCTATAGGGCTGCAAGTCCTTAATTTTTTTCTTACGGTTACTTTCTATTAATTAGAAATTGATAGAAGTCGCATCTGTATGCGACTTCTTGTTCGATGTTGTTTTCAAGTGTGTCAGAGGTAATGTTAACTTCAGCAATTACTTCTTTTGTGCTTAAGTTAGCTGTGCTAATTGATGGAACAGACTTTTGATCCTTAGTCAGCGCAACTCTTAAAATCGTTGGCGTATCTTGAACCATTCGAATAAAAGTTGAAGCTTGAACAGGCTTGCCATCAAAGGATCGGCTTCTCGCGCGCTTGGTTTTCTGTATTTTCTTTGTTTGAAGGCTCGGAAACTTAGGAGCCATCGCATCACAGTCATTTTTCCATCCAAAATCAGACTTACTGAATTTCTTTTTGTGCTTTTCTACTTGTGCCTTTTCAAAATCAATCTCGATCTCCTCAGTCAGCGGATTCCGCTTCTCCAATTCGCCTTCATGAATCGGTATGCAATTGATGGAAGGAACTATCCAGGCATACCCTAAGTTTTTATCTATAGGCAGGTCGAGTGTCTGCCACAGGAACGCTTTTCATACATCATAATAAAACCTTATTAAAACTTTACAAGACAAGCTGAATTGACTATAGTCTAATTAGACTAAAATATTGATGTAAAGAAGTGAAAAATCAGATGATAAAGTCTTTTTTAATGTTGGGGCAGTCGAATATGGCAGGCCGTGGATTTTTGAATGAAGTAGACCCTATCTATAATGAAAAAATTAAAATGCTGCGCAATGGACAATGGCAGATGATGACAGAGCCGATTAATTACGACCGTCCGGTTTCCGGCGTTGGCCTGGCGGCATCTTTTGCAGATGCATGGTCGAAAGCTCATCCCGATGAAGAAATTGGCTTGATCCCGTGTGCGGAAGGCGGCAGTTCATTGAATGACTGGCATCCGGAAGGCATCCTTTTTCAGCATGCTTTGTCCGAAGCCCGCTTCGCCCTCCGTTCCAGTCAAATTTGCGGGATCCTTTGGCACCAAGGTGAGAGTGACAGTTATCGTTCGCTGCATGAAACTTATTACGAGAAATTAACTCTTATCATTGAGACGCTAAGAAACGAGTTGAAACTTGATGAGGTACCGTTGATTATTGGAGGGCTTGGTGACTTTCTTGGGAAGACCGGTTTTGGACAGCACGCGACTGAATTTCGACAGGTTAATGAACAATTGCTGCGTTTTGCTAATGAACAACAGAATTGTTATTTTGTTACTGCGGCAGGTTTGACTGCGAATCCTGATGGCATTCATTTAGACGCAGCTTCACAACGTAAATTCGGTTACCGCTATTTCGAGGCTTTTTCGAAAAAGCACCATATCCTAAAACCCATTTCGGGAGAGGAGCAATCACTGAAAGTGAAGGGTGACTATTCTAAAACAGAACAGATTTACCTTCATAGTATGGATTTGGCTTCGGGTGAAATCACGTACGCGGAATTTGAGGCGCGGATGGCGAAGGTGATGAAACCATAATTCCCTTACTTATCCTTGGCTTGCTCATCCAAAACCCCGGAGCTCACGGCTATGAACTTCTGGCCTTAATGGAAAAACGTCATTACAAATACATTGTTAACTTCACGAAAGGTTCATTTTATTACAATCTGCAGCAACTTGAAGAAAAGTGTTTGATTGAACAGATTCAGCAGAAACCCTCAACCAGCGGGCGTGAGATCCGTAACTTTAAAGTCACAGATTCGGGAAGGGCAGAATTCGAAAAATTAATGATCAAATACGGCACCAAATCGGAATATGTGAACCTGCAATTTTATGGCGCGTTACTCTTTGCCGATGAATTCGACAAAAATAAATTACTGGATCTGATCCAATCACAAATCGATCAGACTAAAACTCGAATCGAGCTCCTTGATGAATACCTGTCCATCACTCAAGAAATTCCCGGCACAATCAATTACTTTCGCCGTATGAATGAAAATTCCCGTTCACATCACTTGGTTAATTTAGAGTGGTTCGAAAAATTGAAAGCAGAAATAGAGTGAACTATTGCATAATAAAATTTCGCATCGTCGGCATTAAAAAAAAGAGTCCCTATTTTGTTCAAAGGCGTGAATCCTGACATTGCATTGATGTGGGAAAGTTTAAATGAAGCAGCAATCAAACAACTAAAAGAGCTTTCTAATGCAGCACCTGCAGGACTCATCAGTGCATCCACGAACTTTTCTGAAGGCCGGACAGAGGAAAACGGAGAGCTTGATCACTATATTGGCGCAGCCACAACGAAACATTGCCCAAATCATCTATCACAGCTTGAAGTCCCTGCCTCAACGTGGGCTGTATTCGAAGCAGCCGGATCATTTCCGGATGCACTGCAGGAAGTATGGGGGCGGATTTATTCTGAATGGTTTCCATCGTCACATTATGAACAAATTGAAGGCCCAGAGATCCTGTGGAACGAGCATAAAGATGTAACATCGCCATCTTTTAAAAGTGAAATTTGGATACCCATTTCAAAAAAGGAATATATCTTACAATGAAATTAGAGGAATTGAAGGTTTTAAGGAAGGGGTCTCATCCCTTCCTCTTTATGTCACTCGATCTGCGGCAATATTGATGCCACTAATCTTCGAATTGAGTTTTTTAATGAGCAGAGCCGTTCTTACTGAAAATATAAATTGAGGTGTATTGCGTTTTGATGATCTGCTTCTCACCTCTTATTTTCCGCCTTAACGTCCGATCCTTTCTGCAATTCTTCTGCAAAGTCTGACGTTGATGATTGACTGCCAAGATCTCCCGTTTTGATTCCTGCCTTCACGGTTTCCCGAAGTGAGTTCTCTATTAATTCCGCTGCTTCTTTCCGAGAATAAATCACTTCACAACAGACAAACTGAAGGCGGTATAAAAAAACAGCTCCGTTAAAATGGCCGGAACTGTCTTTGAATTTTGGATTTTGCAGTTATCTCCATCCGTTAGTTTAATTAGAATTCAGATAATCCAAGACACGATCAACTCTTTCATTGACTGAGTAATCCCCTTCAATTTTTAACAATGGACAAGATAAATCTTCCATCCAATGTTCGTGTAAAGCTTTGCTTCTAACTTCCATTCCGGCATGATCATATAAAGAAGCCCACTCTAAAAATGTTTGTGATTGTTCATATTTACTGCCGCCGGCTAACACTTCGTTTCCATAACGCTGAAATTCCCTATGCTTTAATCTCTCAAGCCGTATATCCTGCGGAATCCATAAGAAGATGACAAGGTCAAAATAACTTTTTAGATCATCGCCCCAGCGGCACACTGCGCCAGAAAGAATCCATTTCTCATTTATTGTCAAGTCTTTTTTAAGTAACTTTCTTCTTTCAGGGATTTCTCTTTTTTTAGTGAATTTATCTGTCCAATAGTAATCATCAGTATCAAGATGCGTATGCGGCAAATGCTTTGATAATGCAACACCCAATGTTGACGTTCCGACACCAGAGGCTCCCAATATGTGAATCTTATTTTTCATACTTCCCCCTCCTTATGAAGCAACCAAACTCCCTGTTGCATAAGGTACTTACTATTATTTTGACATAAATCCCCAAAAACCTTTACTTTGCCAGGGGAATCCAGATGCGGTTAAAACCATACCGCTTACGAACTTCATGGTCATTTTCAAACAGAATGATTAACTTTCTCTCCGGCCTATTTTAATATCCCTATACACTTTTTCAAAAGTCTCGATTGGCAGTGAAAACTTGGTTGTTTTCTCGTTGCGGTGATTGATCACGATCTCAATTTGATTATTTTTTTGTTCAGACCCAATAAGTGCATTCTCCCATTTATCTCTGATTGAAATGATACAATTTTCCATTTTTCTTTTCCTTTTTCTTATAAATGTAATTCACTTTAACTCCCCTTTCATTGATCGGCAAAAGGTTCCGTAATAAGGAAGCTCCTTAAAAAAAGGATCAAAACTTTTATCAAGTTTGATCCTTTTCCCTTTTTAGTCATTTCTTCGCGAACGTTTATAGACATTCATGGTTACCAGCCAGCTCATAACAACGATTCCTGTAAAAAGAATGAGCATATTACTGTACAAATAAGCGGAATGATCATCGTTAACAGGCAGCAGCCTTTGATTCAGCAAGCTGATCGATAATAAACCGCCTGCAATCGAAATACCCGTTCCCTCTGATAAAAAGCTCGTAAAATTAAGCAGACTCATTCCGGCGCCGGCTTCCTTTTGTTTCAAACTGCCAGACACAATTGTAGATATAACCGTTTTTGTGAAGGAGAGCCCCCCAAAAACAAAAACGATTATGACGGTCATAAGCCAAGGTGCCGCATCTATGAAAAAGGCAGCGATTAAAAAGCTGGAAGACATCAATACAATCCCAATGGTCAGCACATACAAAGAACCTTTCCGATCAACAAGCAATCCTCCAATGTAACCGAAGATGATGACGCTCATCGTCCCGGGGAACATAATCCCGCTTCCAATTGCCGCAGTACTTAAATGGTGAACATCTTTCATCATATAAGGAACCATAGACACAAATCCTGCAGCAGTGCCGAATATCAGGCCTCCGCTAAGGACGCCCGTCATAAACAAAACATTTTTCCCCAGTGCAGGGTCAACAAAGGGATCTTGAGTTTTCCTAATATGTTTCACAAATATCAGGAAAGCCAGAATACTGATGATCAGAAAAGACATTCTATATGACGTTGTAAACAGCAGAAAAAATACGGTGCCTGCAGACATTAATATAATCCCCGTCATATCAAAGCGCCCGCTGATTCTTTCTTCCTTTTCCAGCAGTTTCATCAGGAATGGAACGGTGATAACTGTTGCTGTCGGAATAAGCAGCAAATATGACCAGTGAATATAATGAGCGATCATTCCGCCAATAGCTGGTCCGACACCTTCCCCCATTGCCACCAGCGACCCGATCAGACCAAATGCTTTACCCCTGTTTTCTTTCGGAATATAGCGTACTACTGCAACCATCACAAGAGCCGGGAATGCGGCTGCACCAGCCCCTTGAATAAATCGGGCCAGAATGAGTACAGGAAAGAAAGAGTGTCCGACAAATCCAATGATCGACCCGAAGCCATTTACCATAATTCCAAATAGGAGCAGTTTTTTGATGCCCAGCTGATCTGATAACTTCCCATACAGAGCAGTTCCGATGGAAAAGGTTAACATAAAGGCCGTGTTCACCCAGTTTGCACTCGCTGGCAGTTTATGAAAATCGTTGGCGATATCAGGTAGCGAGACGTTCAAAACCATTTCATTTAATACGCTGAAAAATGACAGAACACAAAGCCAAATGAACACTTGGTTGTGCCGTAAAGCTGACTGTGAATAAGGCGTATTCACAAATTTCCCTCCATTAATGAGGGCAGACGCAGTTTATAGGGCCATTGATACGCTTCCCTCTTTTAATTGTACCCTGTTCATTTTTTTGCACTTCATACATAACTCCCCCTGCATTGATTGATATACCTTATTATAAATCCTCAAGCCGATGTTTTGAATACTTTGCGGCACACACCCGCTAAATGACGAAACATCAAATACTGTTATATTTAAAATTTACAGTACCAAAAAACCGCAATTTCATTTGCTGTTGAAAAATTGGAATAAAGCATTGTATCGATCGCTCCTATGACAAAGTTATTTTTGGCATAAAAATGACAAGCTGAAACATTAATATCTTGTGTTTCAAGCATAAGACCGCATAAATGATTCTCCTTTGCCCACTCAATCGCTTTATGTAATAAAGCCGTCCCGACACCATTTTTTCTATAATCTTTTGCAACGGCAATGTCTTCAATCAGTGCGTATCCATTCCAATTAGAACGAAGCTTACTCCGGCCGACACAGTCGTTCTCTGCGTAATAAAAAAAGACAACTTTATCCGCTTCTTCAATATAACTGACATCAATGTCTTCATCGTCATATTTTTTGACATAAGGTTCAGCAAATTTCTCCTCTGTATATGTCCAAACATTGTTTTCAAATGAAGGGATGATTCTCCCTGAAACAACGAAAGGTTCGTTTGGTTTATAGAAGTCTTTCATATTGAATTGAGTCATTTTAGTTATCATCATAATCGCCTTTCTGCAGTTATTGAACTCACTTTACACCTTTTGAACTGTTGATTCGTCTGCATGTCACGAAGACTAAAACAAAAAAGATACCAACATCGATTGGTATCATCTATTCGTTCGAGCCCTTACAACAACATCCTATTTCGGAGCTTCCAAACCAAATGTTGTCCATTCCTCTTTTGCCGGACCATAAATACCCGGAACAGGTAAACCTGCTTGTCTCATAAGGACAGTCATTTGTCCTCGATGATGGTTTTGATGTTGAATTAAAAACATCAAAAGTGAACCATTTGGCAATTGCTGACCAATAAAGTTGACACATTCTTGAAGTGTATCATCAGTCCATTGCGTTTTTAACGCCTGTACAAATGCATTACTGGCTTGGTGATAACTCTCAGCAATAAACCGCGCCGACGCAGGAACAGGATAATCTTCAGCCGGAGCGTGAAACGTTAAATCTGTGTTTGAGGTAATGATATGAATGGCCGCGACAGTATGCCATGCAATACGGCCTAAAGTCCAATGTTGTGAAGTGATTTCTTGTTTAAGTGATTCATCAGTCAGATGATTCAGCAGTTTTTGTGTCGCATCGGCTTCGAATTCCCAAGATTTCAAAAAATGGTCTAAGGTTTGAAACATAAAAATCCTCCTTATCCTTTTTTGTTTTTCTATGTATCTGCAGTTCAATTATAGTGCTCCGTTTAGTTAAAAAAGAACAAAACGATAGACAGACATGACAATAACAGACAAAATATAAGAACATAACAGATCACTCTATACTTCCTTTTCTTCAATCGGCAAAAAAGGATCGCTGCTCAAACAGGATTTTTCAGTCTAATATTTTCGCTTTGCAAAAGTCCATATCGTCTTAGTGATTGAACCGGAGATAAAACAGCTCCCCGTCATCATAGCCACCCAAATGAAAAATGTCGGTTCGGCACCTATTACAATAAACATAAATATCAAGGACAAAATCAATACAATAACAACCATCATCCATACTTTTTTGAAAATGAAATATCCTAAAATCCCTAACAGAAAAGAAGCTGCCGGAAGAAAAATGAGAATGATATACGCGGGACTCAACAGCGGGCTAATACAAACACCTCCCAATTTCAAAACGAGGAAGTTCCTACTTTTTGTCTGATATCAAATGATATGAAGTGATTTTTTTCATCTTGATATTACGCCGTTTCATTCATTTTATACATATTATACCAATAAAACCGAGTCAAATATAGATATTTATTCATTTTTAACATATTTTAGGGAAATGAGGAGTGAATTAAAGTCTGAGAATAGCCCGCTTTTTCTTTTCCTAGTAAGTCCTGCCTCATTGGCTTTAGCCCATCTGCTTTCTCATTGTTTTTGCAGCGCTAATATTCTCATAATCGTGTGCATGACGGTGCTTTCGTCATTTGATTTGATGACAAAGTGCGCCGCATCTTTTATTTCGTCAACGGCGTTCTTAACCGCAAAGCTGTAGGATGCCGCTTCCATCAATTCTTTGTCATTGCGGCCGTCTCCGAATGCCATTGTTTCATCAGCCGAAACCCCTAATAATCGCTGCAGTTCTTGTACTGTTGATCCTTTATGTATTCCGATATTTGATATATCCATCCAGGTATCTTCTGATGCTACGATATATAATTGGTGAAAAAATTCATGCAGCTTTTCTCTCGTTTCCGGACAGTTGGCGTCGGGGTCATGAAGCGTAATCTTGATAAAATCGTCTTTTATCTCAGTAAAATCAGTTATTTTCGTTACATGTGCATAAGAGGCATTTACATATTTCATTTCACTTTCAGACAGATTTTCTTTTACGATCGCGCCTTTTTTTGTGCACGCGATAATGGTGTGCCCGCAGCTGATTTTTTCTAAAGCGCCTATAATTGACAGTCCGGCTTTATTGCTGATTAAAGATTCATATACGAACTTGCCGTTCTTTTTCATACGTGCAGCACTGTCTCCTAAAATCCAAAAATCTTTCGCGTCTTCTCCGAATAAGGCTTCCACCCTTTCACACTGTTTCCCGGTGCAGATGGCGAAAGCGACATGCTGTTCCTCCATTACTCTTTTTGTCTTTTCAAATAACGTTCTGTCAAAATCGCCTTGATTATTTAAAAATGTGCCGTCTAAATCCGTAATCACTAATTTAATCATCGTTCAGCACCTCCGCAGTTAAAATGTCTTTTTTCAGACAAAGGGTTTTTCACATTTGAGAATGGAATTAATCGCGTTTAAGACCCCTTCCTCATTGTTTGATTGCGCGATATGCGCCGCGGCCTGTTTAATGCTTTCCTGCGCATTATCCATGGCGACTCCGTATTTCACGGCGGACACCATCTCCAAATCATTGCCGCTGTCTCCGAAGGCCGCGCATTCTTCAGCATTTATTCCCCATTGTTTCTGGAGAAGCTTAATCCCGCTTGCTTTATGAAGCCCCGGTATGATCAGATCTATGTCACCGTGCCCGCTTGATACAGGCGTGACGAAAGACCCGATTGCGTTTTTTAAATGGCTCAGAAGTGCGGAACAATGTTCGGCGGGAAAGCTGATGGAAAATTTTAAAATGTCATCATCGATGTTTTCAAAATGCGGCACCCTTTTTAACACATAATAATACTTACTGGCATGCAGATATTCATCTTCACTGGCATTTTCATGAATATACGCGCTTTTTTTTCCGCAGACAATGACGTTTTTCACCTCATACTGCTCTAAAGCACGGATTACTGCTTTTATAGTGTCTTCAGACATGCTACCTGCGAATACTTCTTCTCCGGCATTCACGACGAAAGCGCCATTCTCGGCAACGAAAGCGATTTCACTTTTGATTTCCGGAAAGAAAGATGTAAGCTGCGCATATTGGTTTCCGCTTGCTACGGCAAATTTAATTCCCCGTGCTTTTAATTCACGATACTGATTCATAAAACGCTCTTCGTTATATGCCATTTCATCATTCAAAAACGTTCCGTCCATATCAACCGCTATCAGTTTGATACTCATATTGTCCTCCTTTTTTCGGCCGCTCTTGTCAGCGACCCTTGAAGAGATCATGCATAAAGCGTATGAACGAATTATATCCGCAGTTGTTTTGCACCGTAAATCATTGGCTGACGTCTTGTTTTGAATGACACAAAAAGTGATTTGTCACATGAAAATAACACTATGTTTCTTTTAAAAATGATATGTTACGATGAGATGTACATTCACCATTCTCATAAAAAGGAGAATCCCCCTGCATGTTCACACACGAAATGATTGCTTCATTTAACGAGCTTGAAACTTCTTTATACAACTACATCTCCCAAAACAGCGAGAAAGTCGTCTATATGCGAATCCGTGAATTGGCAAATGAAACCCATGTATCTACGGCTTCTATTTTACGTTTCTGCAAAAAAATAAACTGTGAAGGGTTTTCGGAGTTTAAGGTGAAGCTGAAAATGTATGCGGAGGCAAATAAAAAAACGATTTTAAAGAGTCCCCATCATTCCGTTGCCGAGTTTTTTGAAAGAACAGTAAGCGGAGGCATGGAAGAAAAGCTGAAGGAAGCAGCTGCCCTTGCGGCCGATGCAGAAAGCGTCATTTTTATCGGAGTGGGAAGTTCAGGAATTCTCGCCGAATACGGAGCCAGATATTTTTCGTGCTTAGGGAAACTTTCAATGTATATTAAAGATCCTTACTTTCCGGCCCATTCCCATTTCCGCCATAACAGCATCACGATCGCATTATCGGTTTCAGGTGAAGGAGATTCTACAGTGACTCATCTGAATCAGCTGAAACAAGAAGGAAGCCGGGTCATCAGTATTACAAATCATAAACATTCAACCATTGCCAAAATGTCCGATGTGAATATTTCATATTACGTGACGGAAGAATGGGTTGAAAATGCGAATATCACCACCCAAATCCCCGCGATGTACATACTTGAATCGATGGCTCGGGAGATATACAAATTGAGAGAATAAATTCAGGAACGAACCACGGAAATTTCGGCCTTTTTGTAAAAGTAACGAGAAACCCTTCTCTGCTGCCAGAGAAGGGTTTTGAAGATCACAGATGAGACACAATACAATTTGCATGGCCCGCCAGTTTATATTCTCCCAAACCGGAAGGCAGGAGAATATGATCACCTTTTCTAAAGGGATGTTCATGCCCGCCTGCAATCATTATTCCGTCTCCTTCGATCACGCTGACAAGAAGGAAGGGATGATTCTGGAATAAATTTGCTTCACCTTTTACATCCCACTTTTCGACTGAAAAATAAGGACATTCTATTAAAACAGCTGCCAGCAGATCATCTGTTTGTTTATATTGAACGGTCGGCCGTTCACGGACAGCTGGAACGTCTGTCACTTCTATACTTTTTTCCAAATGGAGCTCGCGCATCCTGCCGTCCGCATCTTTTCTTCCGTAATCATACAATCTGTAAGTCGTATCTGAATTTTGCTGCGTCTCTAAAATAAGTGTGCCCTTTCCAATCGCGTGAACGGTGCCGCTTGGGACAAAAAAGAAATCTCCCGGCTTTACCTTAACTCTGTTCAGGAGCCCGTCCCATTCTCCGCGCTCAATCATGGATATCAGTTCTTCTTTTGTTGTTGCGCTGTGGCCGAAAATGATCTCCGCATCTTTTTCACAATCAATGATATACCAGCATTCGGTTTTTCCAAGTTCCCCGTTTTCATGCATTTTGGCAAAGTCATCATTCGGATGCACCTGAACGGACAGGTCTTGGTCCGCATCCAAAATTTTTGTAAGAAGAGGAAAACGGTCTCCTTCAAGGTTTCCGAATAAATCTCTGTGATGCTCCCACAATTCACCGAGCGTACATCCTTTATACATGCCGTTTCGAACTGTGCTCTGTCCATTTTGATGAGCGGCGAAGGCCCAGCACTCCCCTGTCCGCTCGGACGGAATATTATAGTGAAAATCACGCAGGGCGGCGCCTCCCCAAATTCTTTCTTTGAAAACCGGATTGAAAAATATCGGTTCAGTAGACATGATCATCCCTCGCTTTATTCGATTTCTTCCAGAAGCTCATACGCCTCTTCTTTTGTCTGAACGGAGAGCAGCCTTTCCCGATAGCTGTCATCCATCAGTTTTCGGGATAACATCTGCAATATTTTCAGATGCTGATTTCCGCCGCTTTCCTTCGGTACAGCAATCATAAAAATCAGTTTTGCATCAGAACCATCAAGGCTGTTCCAGTCAACACCCGAACGTCTTATTCCGAATGCAACACCCGGCGTTCTGACGGCTTCAGACTTTCCGTGCGGAATGGCGATATTCATACCTATCGCCGTGGTTCCCTGCTGTTCACGGCTCAAAATGGCCTGCTTAAATCCGCTGTCAGACAGCAGCATACCTTTACGGGACAATTTCTCGATCATTTCATCGATAATGTCATCCCTCGTTTCGCCGGATAAATGCGGTTCAATCAAGTCCGTGCTGATAATGTCAGTCAGTTTTTTGATTTCGGTCATCCCGGCTTTTCGGCTGTCAGCCTGAGATGGTTCCTTTGTTTCTTTTGCCGCTGCAGCTTCATTTGATGCGGCAGACGGCAGCACCTCACCGGGCGCGGGGGATTTCGCCATATCTTTCTTCAGTACATTAACCAACAGAGCGGTGACAAGAGAGCCTGCTGTTACAGCGATAAAAAACATCAATACATGATCTACTGCTCCAAGTACAGCAACGATGGGGCCGCCGTGTGCCACTCTGTCCCCCACATGGCCGATCATCGCTATCACCGAGCCGGTCATAGAACCCGCCATAATACTCGGGATCACTCGAAGGGGGTCTTGGGCCGCAAATGGAATGGCTCCTTCCGTGATACCGAAAAGGCCCATCGTAAATGAAGCTTTTCCCATTTCTCTTTCTGCGGCGGCGAATTTTCTTTTTCCTAAAAACGTCGCAATCCCAAGCCCTATCGGCGGTATACAAATGGAAACGGCAATCGGGCCCATAATTTCATAATTTCCTTCTCCGATCATTGCCGATCCGAATAGAAAGGCCACCTTGTTTACGGGTCCTCCCATATCAAAGGAGATCATCGCTCCTAAAATCAATGCCAGGAGAATTGAGCTCGAGCCTTTCATTCCCGCAAGCCAAACCGTTAATGATGCGAAAATATGAGCGACGGGGGCGCCGATCAGAAATACAAACGCCAAACCGACGATCAGTGAGGCAAACACCGGAATAATAATGATCGGCATAATCGGCTGTATTGCTTTAGGAACTTTACATTTTTTGATTCCAAGCGCCGCATATCCCGCCAAAAATCCCGCAATGATTCCTCCAAGAAATCCTGCGCCGCTCGCACTGTCGTAAAAGCTGCCGGATGCCGCAATATATCCGCCGATCATTCCGGGGACAAGACCCGGCTTATCGGCGATGCTGAACGCGATGTACCCGGCTAAAATCGGGATCATGAATGAAAAAGAAGCGCTGCCGATCTGTTCAATCGTTTTCCAAAAAGACTCATCCGGAATGACTAAGCCCTTTGGTGTTTTTTCTCCTCCAAGCGTCAATGCAACCGCTATCAATAATCCGCCGACGACAATGAAAGGAACCATAAAAGAAACGCCGTTCATTAAATGACGGTAAATCGGGTTTTGTTTTTTGCCCTGCTGACTTGCGGTTTGAGCTTTTGAAGCAGATTGATAAACCGGCACTTCACCGCTAAGCGCTTTTTGAATTAATTCTTCCGGTTTGCGGATGCCTTCCTGAACCCCGACGGCCAGCAGCTTTTTTCCCGCGAATCGGTCTTTGTTCACCGAACGGTCCGCCGCGATAATGATTGCGTCTGCTTCCCGGATTTCCTCTTCAGTCAGCCTATTTTCCACCCCGATTCCGCCCTGGGTTTCCACTTTGATCTCAACGCCTAATCTGCCGGCTGCTTTTTGTAAATTTTCAGCAGCCATATACGTATGGGCAATGCCGTTCGGACATGATGTAATCGCTAACAGTTTCATATAAATCCTCCTTTGCAGTCTGAATTTCAAGATCTTGTCTCAACTTTATACTGAAATCAGCCTGTGATAAGCGCGTTTTTTTACCATAAGTTCCGGAAATAACGGCATTTTTCCCTATAAACAGAAAAAAAGCAGGGAGCCATCCCCTGCTTTTAATAGTTTAAATACGATAAAAACGTCATCACATTTTTTTCTTCCGTCAGTTTTTGAATAAATGCCGGCTGCTCGCTAAGATAGGAAAGCTCACTGAATAATTGCTTTACCTTGTTTTGATCTTCGTGTTTGACGGCAAGCATAAATACAAGCGACACCTTTTCCGTCCCCCACTCAATGGGCTCTTTTAAGGTGGCGATTGCAATGGCTGATTGTTTGATATATTTAGAGTTCGCGTGAGGGATGGCAATACCCGCCCCGATATTTGTCGCCGACATTTTTTCTCTCATTACTGCATGAATGCCATACTCTTTTTCTACATAGCCTTTTTCATACAAAGCCTGCGCCAGCTTTTCAATGACCTGATAACGGTGCTCTGTCTCTTGCTGTAAAAAAACGAGAAACGGAGTCGTATCATTCAGCATTTTAAACGTTTTTTGCTCCCGGCGGTATGATGTATCAAGCTGTTGCATAAATGCGCTGAGCTTCTTTTCATCAGCAGGCTCCAAAAGCGGTGATACGACGATATGAGGGATCGTTACATTTCCAAGCTCTATCGTAGAAATGACGAAATCTATATCTTTATGCTTTTTGATATACTCTGTCAGCTCCGCTTTTGCGATACAGTCTTTTATCGTAATGTGATGAAATTTGCGTTCAATTTTAGTCCGCAGCAATTGCGACATGCCAATGCCCATATGGCAGACGATGATCGTCCTTTTAGGGTTATGACTGCTTCGGCGCAGCCGTTCGATCGCTGCCTGAAAATGCAGCGTCAAATAGGCCGCCTCTTCTTCAGGAATATAAAGATCAAATGTTTGATTGATGTCTTCTAAAACGTCAATGATAAGATGAAACAAATAAGGGTACATTTTTTTGATATCGTGGAGCATGGGGTTTGAAACAGAGAGATCATAGCTCAGCCGCTTCAACACCGGATCGAGATGAATGTTCAATCCGTTGATCAATTCCTGGTCTTTGTGAAAATCCAGCATTTTCAGTTCTGAAACACGATTGATCAAATGCCTGACGACTTTGGAAAGCTCAGAATCTTCAAGATCAAGCTTCTTTTCTTGCTGCAATGGATAGCGGACTTTCCCGCCTATTATATGTAAAGTTAAATAGACGGCTTCTTCCTCGGGAAACCGGATGGCAAATACCGGCTCAAGCCGTTTTAAACAAGCCAGTGTCCATTCATATTCTTTCTTCTTTTTTACCGCCTCCAGCTGTCTTGCAGAGATGGCGACCGGCTGTTTCATTTTGATACGGCGGATGGTCAGCAATGTATGCAGCAGCAAATTTTCAAATGTTTCATCCGTAAAATAGATAGAATGGTTTTTTTGTAATAACTTGATTTCTTTTCTCACAAAGTCCGCTTCATGACTTAAAAACTTACTTTTTATAAATTGGCTTGTAAACTCCGCATTATCAATCAAATCTGAAATTCGCGCCAATGCTTTTCTTTTGTTTTTTTCGTCCCCTTCAATCTTTAAGCCGAGCCGCTGTTTAGAAACCAGTATGAGGTCAAATCGCTTCAGCCACTCTTCAACCGCACTAATATCCTTTTTAATGGAAGCTCTGTTTACAAAATGCTGTGCGGCAATTTCTTTTGCGGAAACGGGCTTTGAATTCATTAATAAATCATAAGCGATGTGAAGTATTCTTTCTTCATCGGTCTTGTGCCTGCATGTAAAGTGCTCATTATAAATGTGCCGGCTTAACCGTGACCTTTCCTGTTCAGATATATGTAAATAGACGCCTAATCCCGGTTTGCGGATCAGCTGAGCTTGAGCATGTTCATTCAGGAAATCTTCAATCGTTTTCAAATCATTCCTGATCGTTTTTTCAGAACAGCGGACCCTGTCTGCGAAATCTTGCACAACTAAGTAGTCATCAGGTTCAGATAACAACAGATACAAAATCTTTTTCTGTCTTGAATTCATGTATTTCATCTGTTTTTCTATCCTTCCTGTCCGTTTCTGCTGGAGCAATTATGATAGGTTAAATATACTGCGCATACGAAACCGTTTTCATTGTATAGTGAAACAAAAGAGTAAAAAGTTTTGTTTTTTACCGCAGATTCCGGAAAAATCATGTTTTATACTGAGGCTGTTCACCTTTGGTTGACAACAAAACACCAACCGTTTTTAAACGATTGGTGTCGGCAGCGAAAACCTGCTGTTACAGCCAAAATGTTTCGCCAAGCGCTAATGCTTTCAGGTTTTCAGGAGGTAATGCACGCCGGTCCCACTCGCTGTGCAGTCTGCTTAATGCTTCCGGGCCTGTATCATCAGCAAGCCGGAATGCCCCGTAATGCATGGGAATGAAGCTGTCAGCCTTCAGCTCCAAAAACGCTTTCACGGCGTCTTCCGGATTGATATGTGACACTTTCATAAACCATTCGGGTTCGTATGCTCCGATCGGCATCAGAGCCGCCTTAATACGAAACCTCTCTCCGATTTCTTTAAAGCCCTCAAAATAGCCTGTATCTCCTGCAAAATAGATGGACTCGCCGTTTTCGCTTTCTATGACCCAGCCCCCCCAATGAGAGGTATCGGTATCCCAAAGCGTTCTCCGTGTCCAGTGCTGGGCCGGAACAAATGATATATTCACCCCCCGCATCTCAAAACGATCCCACCAATTCATTTCATGAACCTTTTTGCGGCCTTTTTTGATGAACAGCTTTTTCAATCCCGCAGGCACGTAAAAATCCGGGTTTCCTCTCAGTTTTTTTATACTCGGAAAATCAAGATGGTCATAATGCCCATGTGAGATGAGCACGGCATCAATGTCAGGCAGTTCGCTCAATTCATATCCCGGCTCTGTCAGCCGTTTTTGAAAACCCATCCTCCGCGCCCATACAGGGTCGGTCATTATGTTAAGCCCCTGTATTTGGATCAGAAATGAAGAATGGCCGATCCATGTTATGGCGGTTTCCGTCCGATTGACGGCAACATCACGGACATCCCTTGTGACCGCTTTCGGAATGTTCTCGCTTAAGTCTTTACTTTTTTCTCTTCGTTCTTTCATCCATTTCCACATATCTCTGAATCCATGTTCATTCTTCACGCCATTCAAGTTTTCATATCTTTTTTTCATTATCATTCTCCTTTGAAACGTGTATTCCATTAGATTCATCGGACATTTATACAATGTCTGTAAATACCGCTCCGCTTGCTTCGGCTAAATCTTGAGGCGCTACTTTCAGCTGCATTCCGATTTTCCCCGCACTGACAATCATAAACCCCAGTGTTTCAGCGGATCTATCAATAAAAGTCGGAAACCTTTTTTTCATTCCGATCGGAGAACAGCCGCCGCGTATATAGCCGGTCACTCCCAAAAGGTCCTTCATGGCAATCATTTCTATTTTCTTCT
The DNA here is from genome assembly GCF_053663335.1 of Bacillus sp. YH3-2-B2. Lineage (NCBI taxonomy): Bacteria > Bacillati > Bacillota > Bacilli > Caryophanales > Bacillaceae > Bacillus > Bacillus sp. YH3-2-B2. The sequence goes on from NZ_JBSJQE010000003.1 coordinate 572,377, forward strand.
CACCTGCCGCCTTCGCAGCCTTTTTCAGATTCAGTTCTTTTGCAACGGGAACGACAAAGACGTAATAACGATCAGTTCCTGCAGATGCCACTAAGGTTTTATAAACATATTCGGCAGAGTATCCGATTTTTTGTGAAACGGAAAGACCGTCTGCGGGCTGTCCCCCTTCTGTTTTGTAACCTAATAGCTCATAGGGAATGTTTTGCTGCTCAATGATACGGACAGCATTTGTTTTCACTGTTTTTTTCGCCATGGTTATCCTCCGTTTTCTGTATTTCTTTCTGCTTTATTTTCAACTTCGATTTTAATAAAATGACCGCTCAGTTGCGTGCTTTGTAATAATCAAGTGCAAACTGTTTAAAACGCTCAGCAGCGGGAGAGAGAGCATGGTTTTTTAACTGCGCTAACGCTATGGTGCGTTCGCATTGGTAATCTGCAACCGGGAGAAAAACGACCGGAAAGTATGAATGCTCCGCGGTTTTCGGCAGCACTGCAGCCCCAAGACCCGCGGCGGTCAGCCCTAATATGGTTGACACTTCCTCTCCTTCAAATGCGAGATGCGGGTGTATATTCAAATCCCGGCACATCAGATCAAACATATACCTCAGCCCGTATCCCGGTTTAAATCCGACAAAATCCTCGTCCTGCATCTCTTTCATTTGAATGCTTTTATTTCCTGCAAGCGGGTGGTTCTCAGGAAGCACCGCATAAAGAGGCTCTTTCTCCAGCACTGTCCATTGTAAAAGCTCGCTGGGAAGCGGCGGGGAGCTGAGACAGATATCCGCATCTCCCGTTTCCACCATTTTGCGAAGCGTTTCATTTGCGCCTTGATAAAGCCGGAAGGTCACGTTTGGGTATAGCTTTTTAAATTCGGCAATCAGCTGAGGCATTAAGCGCAGCCCGAGCGTATGAAGAAAAGATACAGATATTTCGCCGTGTTCCAGGCTCATATTTTTTTTCACTTGTTCAACGCCTTCATTTAAAGCTCGTCTCGCTTGTTTTGCTTTTATTAAGAACTGCTCTCCGTGCCTTGTCAGCCGGACGGCTTTTGTCTCTCTGTAAAATAACGGCGCGCCTAATTCTTCTTCGAGCCTGATAATCGATCGGCTTAATGCCGGCTGAGAAATCATTCTTTCTTTTGCCGCGTTTGTGAAATGCTGATGAGTTGCCGCCGCAATGAAGTTGTCAATTTGATGAAGCTCCATTTTCTCCTTCTCCCCTTTCCTCATAACCTACACGCATTAATTCTATAGTTATTATAAATTAGACACATTGAAATGAAAAGCGTACGATACATATATAACCAACAGTGAGAAAAGAGGGACATTCATGACGTTTATTCAGCCTCATACAAAGGCTTACAGAAAGGCCAGCTTGGCTCTGTTTATCAGCGGCTTTGTGACATTTGCCACGCTTTACACGACACAGCCGCTTATGCCTTTGTTTTCGGAAGAGTTTCATATTTCCGCTGCGGCTGCCAGCTTAACTTTATCCATCTCAACAGCCGTTTTGGCATTTTCATTATTGGCCGCCGCTTCGTTGTCTGACGGATTCGGCAGAAAAAAATTAATGGTGCTGTCGTTAACAGCTACTTCTGTTTTAGGTCTATTAACAGCGTTCAGTCCGGCTTTTCCGGCGCTTTTGGCGATGAGGGGGCTGCTCGGTATTTTTCTGGCAGGCGTTCCTGCTGTCGCTATGACATATGTAGGCGAGGAGTTTGATCCGAAGGGCCTCGGGAAAATGATGGGCCTGTATATCAGCGGCACAAGCATCGGGGGAATGAGCGGCAGGCTGTTAACGGGGCTTCTGACTGATGTATTCGGCTGGCGGCCGGCGCTTGCCATTATCGGCATTCTTTCTATTATATTAAGCTATTTGTTTTGGCGTTTTCTTCCGGCTCCGCGCCATTCATCTCAGCGGCATGCGGGCGTAAAAGCGGCATGTAAGGAATACGGAGCGGTTCTACACCGCAAACGGCTGCTTTTGTTAATATCTCTGGGATTTATATTAATGGGGAGTTTTGTGACATTATATAATTATATCGGCTTTCATTTAATGGCGGCTCCTTATCATTTGTCACAGACTGTAATCGGTTTTATTTTTATTGTCTATCTCGCGGGAACGTTCAGCTCTGTCTATATGGGGAAAAAAGCAGATCTTTTCGGAAGTGCAAAAATGATTAAGATTGCGATTTTTGTTATGCTTGCCGGCGCAGCGGTGACACTTTTGCCCCAGCTTGCCCTTAAAATTGCGGGCATTGCCGTGTTTACCTTCGGCTTTTTCGGCGCACATTCAATTGCAAGCGCCTGGGTCGGCCGAGCAGCCGGTGATCAGCGCGCGCAAGCTTCTTCATTATATCTGCTTGCATACTATATCGGGTCAAGCGCGGCCGGGTCTTGCGGCGGTTTCTTTTGGACGCATTTTCATTGGATCGGTATCATTTCATTTATTTCGGTTTTGCTATTGCTGTCTTATCCAATTTTATTTGTGGCGGAATTCAGAAAAAAGGGACATAGCCGCCTGCATGTAAATCAATAAAAACATTAAAGATTTGTGTCTTTTGTCCGATACTAAAGATAAGGCCGGCACGATACTCCCTATAACTATTCCTTTTGATTCAGTAGATTTCAAATATCGTGCCGGCTTTCTTCAATTAAAACACAATCTTCAATTGCCTTACGCTTCTGTTACACACCTGCCCAAACATCTTTCGCATATCTTCCTTCCGCCTGCAGCTGTTCAAGCCAATTCGAGGAAACTTTTGAATCAGTGTTATGCACCTTTTCATACGCCTGAAGCAGTACATTTTCGACAGCCGGAGCCATTTTGCTTCCGTCTCCGCATATATAGAGATGGCCGCCTTGGTCAAGAAGCGCAATAATCTGTGCAGCCTCGCGAAGCAGGACATCCTGTACGTAAACTTTACAGTCCTGATCTAATCTGGAATACGCCCGATGCACGGTGACAAGGCCGTTTTTCTCCGCATGGTCGAATTCATCTTTGTACAGATCGTCTTCTTCAGGATGTCTGCAGCCGAAGTATAAATGAGCTTCGCCCAGGCTGTTACCGGACATTTTTTCTGCTGCCCGCGCCTGGATAAATCCCCTGAACGGTGCAATTCCGGTGCCTGCTCCGATCATAATGAGAGGCGTTTTCGTATTTTCAGGCAATGCGAAACCCGACTGCGGCGAGCGGATGAAACAGACGGCAGAATCGCCATTTTGTAATCCGGCTAAATAGTTCGAAGCCACGCCCCTGTATTCTCCCCGGCCGCTCCACGCCGGAGCCGTCACAACGCCGACCGTGATACTGAGCTCCCTTTTGTTTGACTTCGGTGAGCTTGAGATTGAATAATAGCGCGCCTTTAAGGACGGCAGAAGTTCTAAAAAGCGCTCAAACGGCAGTTCACAAGCCGGATAATCTTCCAGCAGGTCCAGCATGGTCATTCGTTTTTTCAGCACGTTTTCTTTATATGCCGCATCGTCAGAATAAAGATGCTCCAATTCTTTTTGGTGCGGCGGGCACACGGTATGGGCGGCAAGTTCGCGAAGCTGGGCTCTCGTTGCCGGTTCCTGCAGCTCTACATATGACGCCAAAAGCGCCGGCGCATTAACCGGCCGGTCCATCGGCAGATGAGGCAGCTGCCGGCCCTTGATCTTAAAGTGCTGGTTCGGATCAAGACCGAATCGGCGAATGACACGGCTGATCAGTTCCCCGCTGTTTTGCGGAAGCACCCCGAGATGGTCTCCTTCCCGATACGTTTCGGTTTTCGGGAGACGCAGCTCAATATGCCGGACTGAACGCTTGCTGCTTTCGGTATGAAGCTCTTTGTTTGTGGTGACTTCCGCCTCAAATGCTTTGTACGTTTTGGCAATCGGCGTCTCGGCTGCTTCACTTACGTATTCGATTGATAACTGTGATTTGTTTGTCTGTTTTGGAGCGGCCTCTATATGAAAAGCCTTCATGATGTCCTTCCAGAATGAGTCTTCCCAGGCTTCCTGACTGTACTCAAAATCATCGGCATTGTCGCCCTCTCCGATAGAGGTCAGCCGTTTTGCCCCTTTTTCTTCAAGCACTTTGTCTATCAGGCGGGGGATCCTCTGGTAAGTGGCGGCCCAATTGCGGTCTCCGCAGCCGAAGACGGCGTAAGAAACACCCTTTAATTCCTGATCTTCAAGGGTTTCCATCCATTTCACAAAACCCGCTGCGTTATCAGGCGGCGCCCCGTTATAAGAAGCCGTCACAATAACGACTGCGCCTTTTACAGGCAGTTTCCCCGTATAATCATCGAGCGGGCCGGTTTCAGTTGAAAATCCTTTGCTTCTGCCGATGTCAGCCAGCTCTTCCGCGATTCCTTCCGCAGTTCCCAAATTTGAACCGTAAAGAATGAGAAGCGGCGTTCCGTGGGACGGTATTTCTGTCGTTTCTTCTTTGTGACCGCTGACTTCAGCTTTATGGTTTTGTGCGGACTGCTGATTGGACACATCCTTGTTTTTCACACGGATTTTAAAATCACCGGGCTTAATGGTTAAAGCTTCTTTAATCGTAAGCTCATAATCAGTATGATCAATCAGTTCAAAGTGTTTAAGGACAAGGCCGAGCACCATTGTCGCTTCCTGCAGGGCAAACTGCATCCCGATGCATGCGCGCTGTCCGTTTCCGAACGGCTTATAGGCATCAGCCGGAATTGCCGCGGGATCGCTGAACCTTTCCGGACGGAATAGCTCGGCATCTTCTCCCCACGCGCTTTTATCCCGGTGAAGCTGCGGAGTCAGAATCGTCACCGGCTGTCCTTTCGCAATCGGATATTTCCCGCCGAGAACCGTATCTTCTTTCGCGTACAGGGAAAATGCCGGGGCAGTCGGATACAGCCGCAAAGTCTCGTTTAACACCATGCGGATATATGTCAGCTGCTGAATCTGCTTATATTCAGGTGTCTCTCCCGTCAGCACCCGCTCGGCTTCCTGAACGGCTTTTTTCAATTTATCTTTATTTTTCAGCAGGCAGTAAATCGCGAATGAAAGCAGTCCGCTTGTGGTTTCATGCCCCGCGATCAAAAAGGTAATGATTTGATAACGGATATTTTCATCATCCAGCCTTTCACCCGTTACAGGATCTTTCGCTTCAAGCATCAATGCTAAAAGGTCAGACAGATTCTCATCCGGATTTTCCCTCCGCTCAGCTATGATCCGGTCTACGAGTTCATTCATCACTTCAATATCCTGCTGGAACTGATGTCTCGTTTTGATCATCAGCTTGTCCTGCAGGCTGTGTCTCTGCGATTGGCGCATTGCCTCCTGCAGCGCGCGAAGCATACTTGTGATAAAAGGATGCTGTGTGTCGCGGTAAAAGCTGTTAAAGCGGTAATGAAATCCGCACAGGCCGATTGTATCCAGCGTCAGGCGCGTCATATCTTCGGCAACGTCAATTTCTTCATTCGGATTTAATCTGCTCCACTTCTGCACGAGCTGCATGGCAATATCAAGCATCATTGAATGATAGCCTTTCATCGCCTTCTGGCTGAAGCTCGGCAATAAAATCCGATGCGCTTTCTGCCAATTCTTTTCGTGAGTCCAGCTCGTAAATAGTCCGTCACCGCCAAACTCACGGACTTTCAGCAAGGCTTTGCTGAGGTTTTTATCAAATCGCTTTTCATCACAGACTTCTGCCGCGAGCTCGCGGCCTGAGACGAAGACCCCGACAGAGCTCGGAAATTCGAAACGAAAGATCGGGCCGTATTCTTCGGCAATTTTCCAGAGCGATTGTGACAGTTTTTCTTTTTCCAAGTGAGGGAGATTTTTCAGAGGTCCGTATGTTTTCGGCTGCGGTATAGCGCTTAGCTGTTTCATATCGATCTTCCTTCCTTCGGCGAATAGTTAATGAGTTCTGATGGCATCCCAAGAACATTGTTCCAATTCTTTCAGAAACGGTTTTGTTATTTCGACGCTTCCCGTCCGGATAAGCTGATAGAGTTTGAGATATGCCCCGAGCAGCAGCGCCATCAGCACATTGGACGGCAGATTGCGGAGCACACCTTCAGACTTGCCGCGCTGAAAAAAGACGTCAAGCATCTGTGTTATTTCATCAAGAAGCTTACGGCTCGTTTCATTCAGAAAGTAGGCGTCCTTATTCGTTTCAAGAAAAAACAATGCATACTCACTTTCCTTCGTAAAATCAATCAGACAATAAAACAGGTGATGAAACCCTTCTCTTACAGAGATACCCTGAAAGTCCGTTTTGACTTTTTTCATAAAACGCTGCGCACTTTCCTGATACAGTACGTTCACAAGTGTCTCTTTACTGTCAAAGTAACGGTAGATTGTGCCGGTTCCGACATCGGCCTGAGCGGCAATCATCGGAATCGTCGTTGCGTCAAATCCTCTATCTGTAAACAAAGTAAGCGACGCTTTCATAATGAGTTCAACCTTGTTTGAAGCTGTCATTTCATCCCCCTTTCCAGATTCGGAATGAATATTCATTCCGTTTGTTCAAAATATTTAAAATGTACGGTCATCTGATTACCATTGTATAAGAAAAAAACTTTTTTTAATATAAAATAGATGTGAAATAACCAAAAATAAGGAAATATGCCCAATTTCACAAAAAGAGCTGCAGTGACTTAAGCAGCTCTTTTTATTTCCCAAGAAATATTCTATTTAATGGCAGTAATAAAATGGAACGAATCTCTGCTGACAACTGAAATGTCTCTGAAATGCTGATCATAGAGCACCTGAATCACATCCTTCTCACTCATCCGCGAAGGTTTCAAAACCATATAGAAACACCCGTCAATTTGAAGAACGCGGTACACTTCTTTACATGCTGTCCTGTAATCGATGACTGTTTCAGCAGTATGTAATGAGAAAACTTTATGAAAGCTGCGATCGCGGAACGGTAAGCTTTCAGGCCTCCCCTGCTGAATGTTTCCGCGCCCGGCTTTTATAACCGAACGGTTTGCGCGCTGTGTTTTCCGTATTTTACGTTTCGATGTTTCTATGCTTTTAAGACTGCCCTTTTCAAGCTGTCCGATGATTTGTTTAAACATTGAGCCGTTTCCGGTCCCGATTTCCAAAATGCGGTCGTATTCCTGTATGTCCATCAAGATTTGCTGAATGACTGACTCTGCCGGTTCTGATGCAGCAAAGTATTTCGCGCGCATTCGTTTTAATGCTGAAGATGTATGTTGCAACATTGTATAACACCCGCTTTTCCATTCCTGTGATTTATTATTCAGAAATAATATTACCTCGTATTAGTATGAGGTACTAACTAGACGCACTTCTCTTTATGAACGTTTCGATTTATTTGAAATTTATATTTGTTTTCATAAAAAAAAAGACGGAAAACGTAGGTTTTCCGCCTGCTCTAGTACCAATAATACGGTGCTATATATCTTGTCTGCCGGGAAAGCGCCGCCATTCTCTGCCGGCGATACGGGTTGCCGTAGCCGTGTTTAAATGAATGGGGCATTGACGCATACCCGTGCCCGATGGATGGAATCCTGTTCTGACCGCCTTGCATGCTATCACCCGCTTACCAATTTTTCTTTCTTTACCATGGTATGCAGGCCGTCTGCGACGTGACAGCAACATCCTCGCTAAACCTGGTCCTTCTCCATTGTGTAATGATTCAGCAGTTCAATTCTGAACATGATGATCTCCTCCTTCTCCTCCGTTTTGGCCCTTCGTGTCCGTTCAGTTCATATAAAAGTGTTTCAGCTGGCGTTCTTTCGCTTCATTATAAAACTCTTCGACCTGCTGTTCTCGTTCATACTCTTCCGCACTTTTAAAACGCTTTGAAATGGTCAGTGTTAAAAAGAAAAGATTAATGGTCATTATCGCTCACCCCCTTTCAATATCCGCACAAGCGAAAATAACCCGCAGCAAACTTCATATGCGCTGCGGGCAGACTAAATCCGCAGACAAAAGAAGACGTGCTTCTTTCCCTGCGGGGAGCTGCGAATGTCCTGATACTCCGAAATTAACGTGCTTGACGGGCAGAGGTTAAGGAAGGACACGAACTCTTCCACAGGCTGAATCGGTTCAATTGTAAATTTTGATTGCCGTTTAACGTCGTCATGTGATTCAACCTCCCTTTGCTTTTTTCTTACTTTGTAAGTATATCCATCAGCTTCCATTTTGTAAACATTTTTTTCAAGATTTGGACGGAAAATGTGCTGGCATTCCGCTTCAATTGTCCGTGTTTTCCGGCATCTTTCTTACCTCAGGAAACTCTTTTCATCCCTTGCTTTTTCTGATCTTTTTTTGAATATGCAATAAAATAAATAAGGCCGACAAACACTGCCCCGCCGATTACATTCCCGATAAAGGCCGGAATGAGATTGCCAATCAGATCACCCCACGAAAAAGAACCTGCAAAAATCGCAGCCGGGATGATAAACATATTGGCTACAACGTGCTGAAAACCAATCGCGACAAACGCCATAATCGGAAACCATATACCCGCGATTTTTCCGGCTCCGTCTTCTGCGCCGAAAGAAAGCCAGACGGCCAAACAGACAAGCCAGTTACAGCCGATCGCCGAAACAATAACTTTTCCAAACGGCATATCCAACTTGCCTTGTGCGACCGCAATCGTTTTTTCCAAGTAAGGTCCTGTTTCGGTTAATCCAACAACATGTCCGAAAAAGTAAGCGACAAACAGTGCGCCGACAAGATTCATCAACGTCACGATCACCCAATTTTTCACTAATGCACCGGCGGATATTCTTCTGGAAAAAAGCGCCATAGATACCGACATCATATTACCCGTAATCAGCTCCGCGCCGGCAAGAACGACGAGCACCAATCCGATGGGAAACACGGACGCCCCGATTAAACTCGACAGGCTTCCCCATTCTTTCGGAAGGTCGCCGATGACACGGATATCAAGCAAATAACCGAGTGCGATAAACGCTCCTCCCAAAAATCCTAATACAATCAGTGCTGAAAGCGGTGAATGCACCTTTTTTACCCCTGATTCGACCGCAAGCTCCGCTATTTCGTCCGGTTTACGAAAAGCCATAATAACCCCTCCATTTATCATTTCAGCCCCGCAGTTTCCAAAGACGCCTAACAAAAAAGGCAGCATTCAAACAGCCCGTCTAAAACGGGTTTGAATGCTGCCTAACTTGTATGCATACCCATACAACAATATCAAGCAGAATGAAAATATCAGCTATAGAAAATGTACAGATCATGCACACATTCCATAAAATTCGTCCTTAAGCCACTGCAGGCAGTTCATATCATATCAAATGTGACAATTTCGTGTCAATTGAATTTTTTTCAGCTTTTGATTTCTTCACGGCGCTCTTCAATTGTTCGGTCAAAGACAAATACAGACACCGCAATATTCTCTTCGATCTTGATGTCTGAAAACAGATGCACGAGCTTTGCTCCGATGAGCTCTTCCATTCCGTCAGGCGTTTGTTTTGAATACAGTTCCTGAATTAAGCTGGTCCGCGCCGCATGAACCATTTCTCTTCCTTCAGGCGTGCGTGCGATAAACTGCTCACTTGCGCTTAGATTGCCGTAAAGCGTTGATACCGCCATGTTATCCACAAAAACGGTGTGAATTCGTTCCGGCCCCTTTCCAAATAATTCTTTGCGCAATTTCCGGATAATATCGTTAAATTCATGAATTTTTTTAGACATATTGTCCCCTCCGATTTCAGCCTATGAAAGACATTCCCGGTTCCCCTTTGTGACATTTCACCTGGTTAAAGTTTTCCTTTCGTATTGTATTATAATAAATATCACCTTATAATAAAAGCAGTGAAGATGGATTTGTAATAGGAAACGTGTTATGAGTCTATCGTTTTATACAAATAGGATTGGTCTGTTAGTAAGACTTGCTAGTGAACTATTCCGCCATGCGTATTTATACCGTTCTCCGGACAGGAGGCCGGTATCTATGTGCATGGCTTTTTTTCGAGTTTAAAAGATGGAGGGGAATTGGAAGTGACAGACGTTCAGTCTATCCGTGTCAAAATTGACGGCACGGAGTATGAAGCACCAGAGGGGTCAAAGATTTTAGATATTTTAAACCAAAACGGAATTGAGATTCCGCAAATATGCCATGTACCGGAAGTAGATCCGATTCAAACATGTGACACCTGTATTGTTGAAGTAAACGGGAAATTGCAGCGCTCTTGTTCCACGGCTGCAGAAAACGGGATGTCCATCTCGCTTACGTCGGGAAGGGTAAAAGAGGCTCAGACAGAGGCCATGGACCGCCTGCTCGAGAATCACCTGCTTTACTGTACGGTATGCGATAACAACAACGGCAACTGCACACTGCATAATACAGCGGAAATGATGGGAATTGAGCATCAGAAATATCCGTATACGCCGAAAGATGATTCAAAGTGCGCGGTTGATATGTCTCACCCGTTTTACCGCTATGATCCGAACCAATGCATCGCCTGCGGCCAATGTGTGGAAGTGTGTCAAAACCTTCAGGTGAATGAGACCCTTTCAATTGATTGGGAGCGCGACCGCCCGCGGGTCATTTGGGATGAAGGCGTCGCCATTAATGAATCATCCTGCGTCAGCTGCGGCCAATGTGTCACTGTCTGCCCTTGTAACGCACTGATGGAAAAATCAATGCTCGGCCAAGCCGGATTTATGACAGGAATAAAAGAAGATATCATGGAACCGATGATTGATTTAGTGAAAAATGTTGAACCCGACTATACAAGCATCTTCGCCGTGTCAGAAGTGGAAGCGGCTATGCGCGATAAACGGACGAAAAAAACAAAAACAGTCTGCACGTTCTGCGGCGTCGGATGCTCTTTTGAAGTATGGACAAAAGGCCGTGACATCCTTAAAATTCAGCCTGTTTCCGATGCTCCGGTTAACGCGATTTCCACTTGTGTGAAAGGGAAATTCGGCTGGGACTTCGTGAATTCGGAAGAACGGATTACAAAACCGCTTATCCGGAAAAACGGCGCATTTGTTGAATCGTCATGGGAAGAAGCTCTTGATCTTGTCGCTTCAAGACTCGGTTCGATCAAGGCCGAACACGGAAATGGTTCTGTCGGTTTTATTTCTTCTTCTAAAATTACGAATGAAGACAACTACGTTATTCAAAAATTAGCGCGTCAAGTATTTGAAACCAACAACGTGGATAACTGTTCACGCTACTGCCAGTCACCGGCAACGGACGGCTTATTCCGCACAGTCGGTATGGGCGGTGACGCCGGCACAATTAAAGATATCGCAAAAGCGGGCCTCGTGCTCATCGTCGGCGCCAATCCGGCAGAAGGACATCCGGTTCTAGCCACACGCGTGAAACGCGCCCATAAGCTGCACGGACAAAAATTAATTGTTGCCGATCTGCGCAGAAATGAAATGGCTGAACGGTCCGACCTCTTTATCAGCCCGAAACAAGGGACTGACCAAGTCTGGCTCATGGCAGTGACAAAATATATGATTGACCAAGGCTGGCACGATCAAGCGTTTATTGATGAGAATGTCAACTACTTTGAAGATTATAAAGAAACGCTGAAAAAGTATACATTAGAATATGCGGAGCGCATCACCGGACTTTCTCAGGATACGATCATCCGCATTGCCGAAATGATTCGTGATGCAGACGGCACTTGTGTTCTTTGGGGCATGGGCGTTACCCAGAATACAGGCGGCTCTGATACATCAGCGGCGATTTCCAATCTGCTGCTTGCCACAGGAAACTACCGCCGCCCGGGCGCCGGAGCCTATCCGCTGCGGGGACATAACAACGTTCAAGGCGCTTGCGATATGGGAACTCTTCCAGGCTGGCTTCCGGGGTATCAGCATATTACCGATGATGCGGCACGCGCTAAATTCGAAAAAGCTTACGGTGTTGAAATTGGCGGCAAGCCGGGTCTTGATAATATCGAAATGCTCCATGCGATTGAAGAAGGAAACATGAAAGCCATGTATCTTGTCGGTGAAGATATGGCGCTCGTCGATTCAAACGCCAACCATGTTCATGACATTTTATCCAGCCTTGATTTCTTTGTTGTGCAGGATATTTTCCTTTCAAGAACGGCGCAATACGCGGATGTCATCCTGCCTGCGGTTCCATCTCTTGAAAAAGACGGAACATTTACAAACACAGAGCGTCGTGTACAAAGATTGTATCAGGCGCTTCCGACACTAGGCGATGCCAAACCCGACTGGTGGATTATTCAGGAAGTCGCCAATCGTTTAGGCGCTGATTGGAATTACACGCATCCAAGCGACATTTTCTCAGAAATGGCAAGCCTTTCTCCGCTGTTCGGAAAAGCAAGCTACGACGTTCTTAGCGGCTGGAACAGCTTCCTGTGGGGAAGCTTTACGGGAGAAAGCACTCCGCTTCTTTATGAAGACGGCTTTAACTTCCCGGACAAAAAGGCCCGTTTTGCGCTGAGCGATTGGGTGGAGCCTGCCGTATTCCCTGAAGAATATGACCTGCATATTAACAACGGACGGATGCTTGAACATTTCCACGAAGGAAACATGACAAACAAATCGAAGGGCATTCAGTCTAAAGTGCCGGATGTATTTGTTGAAGTATCGCCGGAGCTCGCGGCTGAACGCGGAATTTGCGACGGAACAATGATCCGGCTCGTCTCTCCTTTTGGGGCGGTTAAATTGAATGCGCTTGTGACAGACCGTGTCCGCGCAAATGAGCTTTATCTGCCGATGAACTCTACAGATAAAGATTCTGCGATTAATTTCCTGACCGGGCCTGCGTATGATTCACGGACACATACACCTGCCTATAAACAGACAAAAGTCCGCATGGAAGTGCTCGGTTCCTGTGATACACCGCCGCTTCCGAAAACGAATCCGCGGAACAAAAAACGTCATCCGCAAAACGGTGTGGAAGCTCAGCGAAAATGGAACCGTCCGGGCTATGTGCACTTAACTGATTAAGGAAAGGGGGAAACATTATGGCAAGCCCAATTACTGAAATTCAAAAAGAAACGAAAACAGAGGAACAGCTGAAAGCTGAAAAACTGGAAGAACTGAAGACGCTTCTCGCAGAAAATGAAGAAGCCGTCGCGAAAACGATGTCTATTATGGCAGAGCTGAATGGCTTGGGCATTTTTGATGCCGCCGGCTATATGCTCCAGGCAAAAGAGGAGATTGCCAAAATCGCACTCGGACAGATTTCCCGGGAACCTGTCACCAATCTTCTGAATACGATGATGGCCGCGGGAGGCGCGCTGTCAAAAGCTGATCCCGAATTTATGGGCAGACTTTTAGAAAGCGCCATGGCCGGGACGGATCAGGCGCAAAGATTTTTAAAAGAGGACAGGAAAGTCAGTATGTTTGAACTGATGAAAGCCGTCGGTGATCCTGATATTAACCGCGCGCTCGGCTTCGGGCTGCAGTTTTTAAAAGGAATGGGAAAAGAATTACGCGAAACCCCGTCTGAATAAGAAATGAAAAAGCCATTGTCAAAAGACAATGGCTTTTTTTTATTCATCGGCCTCTTCCAGCCTCTTTTTATAAATAAGTGAACGGTCAACGCAGAAATAAGCGCCCGCTAAAAATGCACAATCCGTTACAAACATCAGCATTTTCTGGCCCGCAGTCAGCCCTTGTCCGGGAAGAACCGCGCCGATATAAATGAAGGTGCTGACTGCAAGCAGAATAAATGCGTAATGCTTAAAATCTTCTATTAATGATTTCAGTCTTTTCTTCTCCATATAAGGTCACCTGCCAGTTTTATAGTCTACCAACATTATAATACAAGCTGACAGCCGACAGAGAATGTAAATCTATCCATTCTTTATAAAAGGGAATCAAGCGCCTGTTTCACATCCGCCGTTAAATCCTCAGTATCCTCAATACCGACTGAGATCCGTACGAGCCCGTCGGTAATGCCAAGCGCAAGCCGGCGGTCGCGCGGGATCGAAGCGTGCGTCATTCTGGACGGCACGGAGATTAAGCTTTCAACCGCTCCTAAGCTTTCAGCGATTGTAAACAGGTTCAATTTTTCTAAAAATGCGTCGACGCGTTCACTGCTGCCGATATCAAAGGAAATCATTCCGCCGAAACCGGAGCTTTGCGCTTTTGTCAGCTCATGGCCCGGATGTTTCGCTGATCCCGGATAGTAGAGCGTCTGAACGGCATCATGCGCTTCAAGCAGCTCGGCGATTTTCCCGGCGCTGTGATTGATGGCATCCATTCTGAGTCCGAGTGTTTTAATGCCTCTCATTAAAAGCCATGAATCCTGCGGTCCTAAAACGCCGCCCGTTGAGTTTTGCACGTAATGAAGCTTTTCACCGAGCTCTTTATCAGCCGTCACGACTAAGCCGCCGACGACATCACTGTGGCCGCCGAGATATTTTGTCGCGCTGTGCAGCACGATGTCCGCGCCAAAGCTGAGCGGTTGCTGGAAATACGGCGTGTAAAATGTATTATCGACGATAAGCAATACGCCCGCTTCTTTTGCGATGTCAGACATCAGTTTGAGGTCAGTCACTTTCAATAGCGGGTTTGTCGGTGTTTCGATATAAATGGCTTTCGTATTCGGGCGAATGGCCTTTTTGACTTTTTCTTCACTGCTCGTATCAACAAAGTCCGCTTCAATGCCGAAGCGGTTCAGCACACCTGTCATCACCCGGTAAGTGCCGCCGTATACATCATCCGTCAAAATAACATGATCGCCGCTGTCAAACAGCATCATGACGGCAGTAATCGCAGCCATGCCTGAGCCGAACGCATATCCCGCCGCGCCGCCTTCAAGCTCCGCAATTAAGCTTTCAAGCGCCGTCCGCGTCGGATTGGCCGTTCTTGAATATTCATAACCCGTGTGCTCGCCCGCTTTCGGCTGCCGGTACGTGCTTACTTGATAAATCGGTACGGAAACCGCTCCTGTCTTTTCATCTCCCGTAATTCCTCCGTGCACCATCAGCGTTTTTTTCTTCATCTTACTGACCTCCTTGAAAAATGTTTTTGCTTATATATCGATCGCTGCCGTCAGGGAAAATAGTGACGATATTTGATCCGGCGGGCGCTTTTTTCGCTTCTTCAAGCGCTGCATAAAGAGCCGCCCCTGAAGAGCTTCCGATTAAGAGGCCTTCTTTCTCGGCCGCTTCTCTGACAAGCGAAAACGCCGTATCGTCTTCCACTGTGTAAATGGCGTCAAAATGGTTCTCGTCCATATATTCCGGGATAAACTCCATGCCGATGCCTTCCGTTTTATGGGCATGCGGCTCTCCTCCGTTCAGGATCGAGCCTTCCGGTTCAACGATCACCGTTTTGACAGCAGGATTTTTCTCTTTTAAATAAGCTGCCGTACCGGCAAAGGTGCCGCCGGAACCCGCTCCTGCGACAAAGGTGTGGATATCCCCGCCGAGCGCGTTCCATATTTCGGGTCCAATCGTTTTATAGTAAGTCAATGGATTTACTCGGTTTTCAAATTGCAGAACGGCATAAGAATTACTAATCTCCCTCTCCAGTTCAAGCGCTTTTCGAATGGCTCCCTGCATACCTTCTTCTCTCGGCGTATGCACGATGTCCGCTCCGAGAGCTTTCATAATTTGCTGCTTTTCTCTGCTGAAATGCTCCGGGACGCAAAAAACGGCGCGAAGCTGATGCTTTCTGGCGCACAGAGCGAGTCCGATCCCGGTGTTTCCGGCAGTCGCTTCGATGATAACGCCGCCCGGTTTCACCTTTCCCGTGCGAAGCGCATCTTCAATGAGCATCCCGCCCAGCCTGTCTTTAATGCTTCCGCCCGGATTCATCATCTCAAGTTTAGCATAAACCGCTGTTCCCTCCGGTATATCAAAATGCTTGAGACGGAGCAGCGGTGTATTTCCGATCAGTTCTGTAATATCTGTTATCACGTTCAATATATGTCCTCCTCCTGGAAAAGCGGAGGAGAACGAGAATCCCCCGCTTAGTGAATTCGTTTGATGACATTCAGGACAAGCTCAGTTGAATGAACGGCAGCCTGTTCTAAAAATTTATCAAATGAAACGTCAGATTCTTTTCCGGCAATATCAGATAAAGCTCTGATGACAACAAAAGGCGTTTTGAACTGGTGGCACACCTGTGCGACAGCCGCAGCTTCCATTTCAACCGCGTACAAATCCGCAAATTTGGCGCGTACGTCTTCAACCCGCTTCGGATCATTCATAAAAGAATCTCCCGTAGCGATTGTGCCTTTGGCGACTTGAATGCCGTTCAGTTCAGAAACCGCTTCCTCAGTAATACTGATCAGCTTTTCATCAGCTTTGTATGCTGCCGGAAGACCCGGCACCTGTCCGTATTCATAGTCAAACGCCGTCACATCCACGTCATGATGGCGGACATCTGTTGAGATGACGATGTCGCCTACATTCAATGTATGATGAAAACCGCCCGCTGAGCCTGTGTTAATCACATAATCAGGTTTGAAACGGTCAAGCAGAAGCGTCGTGCTGATCGCGGCGTTGACTTTTCCGATCCCCGATTTCAGCAAGATAACTTCGACGCCTTCATAGCTGCCCGTCGTAAACTCACAGTGAGCGATCATCTCTTGTTTTGCGTCTTTCAGTTTGCTTCTTAAAATCGTAACTTCCTCTTCCATTGCTCCGATGACTGCCAGTTTCATTTATACACAATCCCTTCGATTTACCGTTTAATCGCCTCCATTATCCAGACAAAGTCATTTTGCTGCGTAAACCGCGCGGCAAATCCCTCTTCTGAAAAGATGTTTTTCATTGTCCCGAGTGTCGGATAATGTTCCGTCTTTAAATCGTCCGCTAATTGATGATAGCCGTTTCGGATTGCTTTTTTAATTGTTTCATCATAAGCTTCATGATCTTTAAAGACGGTATCGGCAAACACTATTTTATCATGCTTCTGAAGGATTGTGCCATATTGCTTTACAGCCGCTTGCTTTTCTTCATCGGTTAAATGATGAAAGGCGTACGAGCTGACGATGGTATCTATTTGAAAAGGCGGAGCGGGAAACTCCAGAAAATCTCCGTCACTGAACACGGCTTTGTCAGAAAGCTTGTCAGCCGCCAGTTTTCTCATTGACGGAGACGGTTCTACACCAAACACCTTTTTGTTCGCGGCGGCTAATTTCGCCGTTAAATTCCCTGTGCCCGGTCCGAACTCTAAAACGTTTGAACCCGAAAGTGCGACGATGCTGTCAAGAATATTGTCATACCCTTTAAAAACAGCGGCATATTGTTTGTCTGCCCCGTGCACTGTGGCATCATAAGTCGCTGCCCAATCTTCAAATAATGGAATAAATTCACGGCCCATATTTTTCACTCTCCATAATTTATAATTCCTATGAGTATAGTATGGATTAATCGTGGAACAGTTCCTATCCTATCACAAAAAAGAATGGAAGGGTACTAAAATACTTTGGGATTATTGCTCAATTACGGCAGAAAGGCTTATACTTTCATTGACTCAGAAGAAAAATCAGGAGGATCTGTACTGATGAATTTTCAATTGGATTTAATCAAAGATAAAGTAGAATTTTTCGAAGCGGCATCTTTGCAGGAGCTTGAAAAGAAAATAAACGTTCAGATTGAAAACAACCAGGCGATTATGCTTCGCGTCCGTTCTGTATCCCATCAAGTGACGGCCGTTGACGGCAGAATCCTTTACAGCGCGTCGGTGCATTTTTCAGCTGACGTATGACAGAAAAAAGCAGCTGAATAATCAGCTGCTTTTTTGCGGTTATTTTAACGTTTCTACTTTTGTCGGCTTCCAGCCTTTTTTGTCTTTCCAAGTGATGGTGACCTGATACTTTTTGCCGTTCGTTTTGTCTAAAACTTTACCCTTCGCATCTTGCGGGCTTCCATTGTTTCCGAGCCACAGCACTGTCATGTGATCTTTTGACACGCCTGTTGCGTAAGAGATGGCGTCAAGCATTTCGGACCAGTCTTCAGAGCTTGAGTCATACGTCGCCGCATGTTCTCCCGTCTGCTTTGTGCCGACCGCTTTCCATTTTGGGTTAACAATTGTTTTCTCGACTTCGCTTGATGAGCCGCCCTCTGTTATCTTTGCCCCTTTAAAAGGATCGCTTGAATCAGAGTCTTTTTTGCTGCTGTCATCACTTTTCGATGAATCATCGTCTTTTTTGCTGTCAGAGTCTGAAGATGAATCAGATGTGTCCTTATCCTGTTTATCTTTTTTGTCATCGTCTGATGCCTTATCTTTTTTGCTGTCTTTTATGTCTTCATCGGATGTCTGCTTCGTCTTGCCTGATGCAGGTGTTTCCTGCTTCTGGCTCGTGTCCGCTTTTTCGCTCACGTCGCTCGACGGACTGTTGATGAAGAGGCTGACTGCAACGACGACAATGAGAATAGATACGATAGCAATTAAAATGTTAAGCACCATATTTGCTTTTCTGCGCTTATCACGGTTTTCAAAACGAGATTGTTTATTGCTCAATCATTCTGCACTCCTTTATCCCTCTTGCTCAGCATATATTTTAACATGGGCTGAGCGGTTGTTCTATGTCTGATTTGTTTCATTTTCATGTACCTTTTTAACAATATCATAAAACACTGTATTTGTCAGAGCCTTATCCCCCGGCGTGTCCATGTGCAGCACCACGAGAGCGTATTTCGGCTTGTCCGCGGGAAAGTATCCCGCAAACCATTTGTGGTAAAGCGTCTGTTTTTCTTTTGTGAACATTCCCGTCTGGGCCGTTCCCGATTTGCCTGCTATCTCATACGGCAGATCCTGAAACCTTCGGCCGGTTCCTTTCGGTGAGGTGACGACTTCTCTGAGAATTTTTTGAAGCTGCTGCGCCGTATATTTGTCGATGTTTTCCCCTTTTAACGGCTGATCTCTGAATGACGCCATCGTCGTTTTGTTTTTGTATTCAATTTTGTCCGCGATTTTGACTTGTTTTTTTTCACCGCCGCGCGCGATCGCCGCCATCATATTGGCGACTTCAAGAGGCGTGACTTTCACGTTTTTTTGCCCGATCGCCGTCTGTGCGACGGCTTTTTTTACGGTTTTGTCTTTGTCATCTCCCCAAATGACCCCGCTTTTTTCATTATACAGCTGCCTGAATCCGTCTTCCCGGTACAGCTTGCCTTCCCAGCCCGCCCGCTGTGTGAGACCTAGTTTTTCCGCCATGTTTTCAATAACGGAATCATCTTTTTTGATCAATTTTTCCGCAAGACTTGTAAACGTATAATTGCAGCTTTGGGCAAAGCTTTCTCCAAAACTGAGCGTGCCTTTGTCATCCCCCGGCTCTCCGTACAGGTTGAGATTGCAGTTAAAGGATGTGCCCGGCTTCACTTCGTTTTGTTCTATTGCGGCTGCGGCAATCACCGTTTTAAACACTGATCCCGGATAAATCGGCGTCAGCATGTAATTTTGCAGTGTCTGCTGCTTTGACATGTCGGCGTCAGGCTTTGATACCATTCCGAGCACACTGCTTTTTTCAATGTCTAAAAGGACGGCTCCCCCCTTTTTTAACCCGCGGTCTTTCAATACATCTTCCATTGCTTTTTGAATATTGCGGTCGATGGAGGTTTTGACTTGCAGCGGATAAAACGCGTTTGCTTCAGCCGTATATTTGACGTCCATTCCGAATAAAGGGTTTCCCCTTCCGTCGACATGATACAAAAGTTTTGTGTCCTGATCCGCCAGTAAAAACTCATCAAACGTCCGCTCCATCCCGCTTGTCCCGATTTTTGCCGTGATCGGCAGTTCCTTCCTCCCGGGGTATTTCTTTTTCAAAAGCTCAGGGTCCTGGTTTGTCGCGCCCAACAGATGAGCGGCTATGTTTGTTTCTTTGCTGTCTTTCATATATACGCCGTAAATGCCGGGATATTTCAAAGAATTGATATTTGCCACGGATTGTTTCGTCAGATGTTTTATTTTTCTGCTGTTCAGGATCACCGGTTTTTTTGCTTCCGTGAGCAGCTGCCTGAGCTCCCCCTGTTTCATTCCGAGAATGTCTGATACCCGGTCAACCGGCCAATCCTGCGTCACGAGAAAGGGAAACAGTATGACGGCAGGCTGCTTTTTTCCGGTCAGCTCTTTGCCGTTCCGATCAAGAAAAGAGCCGCGTCCGTCTGAAATAAGGACTTCTTCCGTCCGCTGCTTGACGCTTTCCTGAATCAGATTAATATTGGATTTTGAAAAAGATTCTGTAAAAAACAGCTGAATTTCAGCCAGCCTAGCAAGCAGAAAGAAAAACACGAGCAGAAAACAAATCACGGCCGTTTTCAGCCTTTTTGATACGATCATAAAAAACACCTCATCCACATTTTGGACGAGGTGTTTCATTGTTAAACGGATCTTATGAAATTTTCACAATTTTCACGAGCATTTCTCCGCCCGGCGTCTGAACTGTCACTTCTTCGTCCACTTTTCTGCCGAGCAGGCTTTTTGCGATTGGCGAGTCGTTTGAGATTTTTCCTTCAAACGGATCAGCTTCAGCGCTTCCGACAATCGTGTAAGATTCTTCTTCACCGTCGGGCAATTCGATGAATGATACGGTTTTTCCCAAACCGACTACATTTGAACCGCCGTCATCCTCGATGATTTTCGCATTGCGGATCATGTTTTCAAGCGTCGTGATGCGCCCTTCCACAAATGCCTGTTCTTCTTTTGCGGAATCATACTCAGAGTTCTCTGACAGATCTCCGAAGCTTCTTGCGATTTTAATGCGTTCTACTACTTCTTTACGTTTAACCGTTTTCAATTGCTCTAATTCTTGTTCAAGTTTTTGTTTTCCTTCGTGAGTCATCGGAAAAACTTTTTCTTGTGCCATGTTCCTTCACTCCTTGGTGGTTGTCCCTCAACAATAACGTGTGATTATGTATGAGAGCATAAACGAAAAAATCAAGAATGAGAACACAGGGCAGTCCTCGTTCTTCTCTCCCATATAGGTACTGTTTATCTTAAACTGAATGTGTGTTTTCTGCAAATGTTTCGGTTTATAAACAGGGAAAGAAGGGAACTGTCTCATTCCCTTCCAGCCTATACATAATATGGTCTGAGTTATTTATGTCTATGCTATGGTATTACAAAATTGCATTTTGTTCAAGGATCGTTTGAATCTTCGTGACCATCAGATCAATTGCGACGTGGTTTTGTCCGCCTTCCGGAATAATGATGTCCGCGTAGCGTTTCGTCGGTTCAACAAACTGATTGTGCATCGGTCTGACGACGGACACATACTGCTCAATGACAGAATCGATTGAACGGCCTCTTTCGTTAATATCTCTCATAATCCGTCTGATGATACGGAGATCCGCGTCCGTGTCCACATAAAGTTTCATATCCATGAGGTCGCGAAGTCTTTTATCTTCGAGGACGAGAATGCCTTCCAGAATAATGACATCCTTCGGCTCAACCGGAATGGTTTCCTCAGAACGCGTATGCAGTTTATAATCATAAATCGGCTTTTCTATCGGCCGGTAATTCAAAAGCTCTTGAATATGCTCGATTAAATAGTCATTATCAAATGCGAGCGGGTGATCATAGTTTGTGTTCAGCCTTTCTTCAAACGGAAGATGGCTTTGGTCTTTATAATAAAGGTCTTGCTGGATCATTAAAATCGAGTGTCCTTTAAACTGTTCATAGATGGAACGGGTGACGCTTGTTTTTCCTGATCCGGACCCTCCTGCGATGCCTATAACTACAGGACTCTTACCCATTGGTGATTACTTCCCCTTTCTCATCATGTTGCTCGGATAAATCTTTTTGTCTACTTTAAATGTAACGATTTGCAGGGGATGGCGGGCAGCATCAAGCTCGTTTCCGTCTTCGTCCCAAATAGTGCCGATTGTGAATGTGAAATTGTCGATTTCAGGACCGAAAAATTCCACTTCGTCACCTTGTTTAAAGAAATTGCGCTGCTGGAGCGTCACCATTTGAGTTTCCTCGTTATACGCGAGCACGAGACCGGCAAAATCAAATGTTGTTTTCTTTCCGTGTTCGCCGAACATCTGCTCTTCATACCCGGGCGTGCCTTCAAAGAAAGCAGGCGCGGTATCCCGGTTTGCACATTTGTCCAGCTCATCCAGCCATTCTTTTTGAATGACAAAGTTTTCAGGATCAGCGCAGTATGCGTCGATGACTTTGCGATACACGCTGACAACCGTCGCAACGTAATGAATCGATTTCATCCGGCCTTCAATTTTCAGGCTGTCGATACCCATCTCGATCATTTGCGGAATGGATTCAATCAATTTTAAATCTTTCGGGCTCATCGCAAACGGAGCGTCTTCTTCGTCATAGAGCGCGACCGCGTTTGCACCGTCTGTCTGATACAGATCATAATCCCAGCGGCAGGACTGACAGCAGCCGCCGCGGTTGGAATCCCGGGCCGTCATGTGATTGCTCAGCACGCATCGTCCTGAATAAGCGATACACATAGCGCCGTGGATAAAGGTTTCAATTTCAATATCCACCTTTTCCTTCATTTCTTTAATTTCCAGTCCGCTCGTTTCACGGGCAAGCACCACGCGGTCAAGCCCTTCTTCTTTCCAGAACTGCACCGCTTTCCAGTTTGAAAGGGACTGCTGTGTGCTGAGGTGAATTTCTACGTCCGGGGCCACTCTCCGGCATGTTTCAATAATCAGCGGATCAGCGACGATAATTCCGGCAACTTTTGCGTCTCCCAACGCTTTTAAGTATTCTTCCAGACCGTCCATATTTTCATTATGGGCGAAAATGTTTGTTGTCACATATATTTTTGCCCCGTATTTTTTGGCAAATTCTACGCCCTCTGCGATTTCTTCTATTGAGAAGTTATCCGCATTTGAGCGGAGTCCGTATTCCTGTCCTCCGATAAAAACCGCGTCCGCTCCGTAATGAACAGCAATTTTTAATTTTTCAAGGTTTCCTGCCGGAGCAAGGAGTTCAGGTTTTTTCGTAATGACGCGTTTTCCGTTTACGACTTTGGAAATGGTTTGATTTACGGCTGTCATCCGTTGCACCCTCCTTTTTAATAGACCGTTTCTTTAAAGAAGAATCCTGTGTCGATGCTTCTGTTCACAGGCTGAATGCTTTCAATCCGCTCTATCCAGCTCTCTTTTTTCTCTTCGTATGTCTCTCGGCTTTCGAAGCACAGATCGATTGCTTCTCTGTACATGCGGGTCACTTCAGTTAAGTATTCAGGAGACTTCAAAACTCCGTCGATTTTGAAAGAATCGATGCCGGCGTCCATCAGGTCCTCTAATTCATCAATCATGCACACATCGTTCGGGCTCATGATGTGCGTGCCGTTTTCATCTTCAAAAATCGGGTATTTATTGCCCCGTTCCTTGTCATGCAGAAACATTCCCGCTTCTTTTTTCTTCTGTTCGATGTCCATGACTTTTCCCTGGTATTCGAAGTAATGGCCCACTAGTGAACGCTTCGATTGGAACATGCACGTCATGCCGTGGATTTGAATTTCAATTTCCACTTCGGCGTTCTCTTTTATGTCAATGATGCTGTCCATATTTAATTCCTTAGCCAGCACTGCCCGCCGTGCGCCTTTGCGTCCCCAGTAATTGCAGGAATAGTAGTTGGTACCCGTTGTTTCCGTGCTCCAGTGCAGTTTGAGATCGGGAGCCGCTTCACGCGCCGCCATTAAAACGGCCGGATCACCGAAAACAGCCGCATCAACGCCGGCCTCCTGCAAAAAGGCAAGATAGCCGTTCAGCTCGTCCACTTTTTCGTTGTGAAAAATAGCATTGACGGCGGCGTACACTTTCGCGCCTTCCTGATGAGCTGTCTTTACGGCTTCTTTTATATCTTCTCTTGAAAATTCACCGGCCAGTCTCAGGCCGTATCTCTGTTCTCCGACTAACAGGGCCGTTGCGCCCGCTTGAATGAGCGGAAGAATATCCTGTACAGAAGTCGGAGTCACCAAAAGTTCAGGTTTTTTCATGATCATTCACCTCTTCTTTTTACTGATGGCGATGCCGTCTCCGACCGGAAGTATGACCGTTTGATAGTCAGGCCGGTTCATCAGCCATTGGTTATATTGATCAATTTTTTCAACAAGCTTCCGTCTTCTTTTCGGCTCAATGTCCGAGTGATTTTGTGCCACCAGTCCTTTAAACAGAACATTGTCCGTAAAAATGACTCCATCCGGCGCAAGCATCGGTTCATAGAGCTCAAAAAAGTTCGTGTACTGGCCTTTGGCCGCGTCGATAAAAATGGCATCATAAGGAGCCGTGACACGGACAGACTCAGAAAGTTCCAGCGCATCCCCGTGCATTACGTGAATCCGTTTTTCCATTTCAAAGTCTTTTATATTGTTCACAGCTTCTTCATAGCGTTTGTCGTCCCGTTCAATCGTGTAAATATTCGCATCCGGAAGCTCAAGCGCCATCCGTATGGCGGAATATCCGATTGCCGCGCCGATTTCCAAAATGTTTTTCGCCTGTTGAATCGACAGCATTTGAAGCAGCACTTCAATGCCCGCTTCTTCCATAATCGGAACATGGTGCTCTTTTGCATAGGCTTCAAGCTTTTTCACTTTATCAGGCCGAGGCTTCAGCATCGCGTTTATATACTCGTTTATTTGTTCATACCGATCATTCACGGCAAACAGCCTCCGTTCTAAAAAGGAGTGCCCCTGACGAATCCGCGGGGACACTCTCTTAAGACACTTCTTTATCCATAAGTAAACAACCCGATATATTTTATCATAAAACCTTTCAGAATGGAATAAAAGGAGAGCTTTTGCCCTCCTTTTATTCGCTGTCTTTTTTGGAAATATACTTTTCCTTCGCTTTATTATGGTCTTTTAATGTTTTGGTGAAAACGACCTCGCCGTTTGATTTTGCAAGGAAATAGAGATAATCCGTTTTGTCAGGGCGGAGAGCCGCTTCCCATGATGAATCACCGGCATTTGCAATCGGTCCCGGCGGCAGCCCCTTATGTTTATACGTATTAAACGGAGAATCAATTTTCAGGTCTTTGTAGTAGACCCGGCTTTTATGCTTACCGGCCGCATATAATACCGTCGGGTCAGTCTGCAGCGGCATTTTTTCTGCAAGCCTGTTGTAAAAAACGCTGGCGATTTTGTGACGGTCGGCTTTGGCGGTGGCTTCTTCTTCAATAAGCGATGCCATCGTCAGCGCGTTATGGACGGAAAGTTTCTTTTTTTCCAGTTCAGATTTATACGTTTCGATACGGGTGTTTGTTTCCTGAACCATTGCCGTCAAAATCGTGTCAAGCGATGCATCCGGATCATTAAACGGATATGTGGCCGGATACAGATAGCCTTCGAGCGGATGCTTGAGCTTCTTGTTTGAAAGTGCGTCCGTTATTGTATCAGGAAACTGTTTTTTCAGTTTGCCGATGAATGTTTTGTCATCCAGTTTTGCCATGATCTCTTCTTTTGAATATGATGTTTCTTTTGCGATCGCATCCGCAATCTGTGTAAGCTGTTTTCCTTCAGGAACGGAGATCTGAAAGGCATATCCCGTTGATCCCGCGGTCAGTTTTTTGATAATCGCATCCGCATCCATTCCTTTATTCAGGTGGTAAAATCCCGCCTGAAACCCGGAAGCGCCTTTATACTTCACATACAGCTGAAATGCTTTTTTGCTTTTGATGACATGCTGATCCTCAAGAATTTCAGCGATTGCCGAAACGGAAGAACCGCTCGGAATATTAATATTGACTGCCGTTTTGCTGCCTTTGTCAACCGGGGACAGCAGAGATTTTCCATAGAAAAAAGCACCGCAAATGATGATAAGCAGAGCGATCACGGAGGACAGTATTATCGTTGTTTTTTTGTTTTTACGCGGAAATGAATTTTTAGTCTGATTGATATTCATACAAGTATTTTCCTCCCAACAGCTCTTATACTACATGATTCATGTGCATTCGGCAATTTATTACAAAAAAAAAGCCGAAGCGCATATGCGCTCCGGCTTTTTCCGTTCATTTTATTCTTCGTCTTCTTCCGCTAAAAACGTGTTCAGCGTTTCTTCGATCATTTCCCACTCTTCATCGGTTTCAATCGGCATCAGTTCGCCGTCTTCACCGTTTTCGTTCGGTTCGAAGCTTGAAGCGTGAATTTCGATTTCATCATCGTCTTGAGCATCAATCGGATAATAAAGTACGTAAGATTTGTTGAATGTGTCGTTTTCAAATGTGAACAGCACTTCGCAAAGCTGTTCGTTGCCTTGATCATCGACAATTGTAATATGTTTTTCGCCGTGTTCCATTTCTTTCACCTCTTAGTTTAAACTGTCCAGATATCCTTGAAGGATCATGACAGCCGCCATTTTATCAATGACTTTTTTTCGTTTTTGCCTGCTGACGTCAGCCGCGATCAGCATTTTTTCAGCCGCCATCGTCGTCAGACGCTCGTCCCACAGCACAACAGGGACATTGTACGCTGTTTCAAGCAGTTTCGCAAATGTTTGGCTGGCTTCGCCTCTCGGACCGATCGTCCCGTTCATGTTTTTCGGAAAACCGAGCACGATCTTCTCTACATTATAGTCTTTCATCAGCTCGGATAAACGGTCCAGACCGTAATCTCCTTCAGCCTCGTTTATTTTTATCGTCTCAATGCCCTGAGCGGTCCAGCCCATTTCATCGCTTAAAGCTACGCCGAGTGTTTTCGTTCCAAGATCAAGTCCCAATATTCTCATGAATGTATTTACGCCTCTTTATGCTGTTCTAGATAGGATTTTACCAATTCCTCGATTAATTCGTCACGTTCCAGTTTGCGAATTAAGTTCCGGGCGTCGCGATGCCTAGGAATGTATGCAGGATCTCCAGACAGCAAGTATCCGACAATCTGGTTGATAGGATTGTACCCCTTTTCCTGAAGCGCATCATATACCGTAATCAGCACTTCTTCGACGTTTGTTTCAGCAGAATCATCGGAGAAATTAAATTTCATCGTTTTATCAAACGAGCTCACCGTTTTGCACCTCTTTCCCAAATTCGCAGGCAAAGTTCAGCCTGAGGTCCTCATCTTATCATCATTCTACACTAGTTGAAAGGATTATAAAACGGATTTTATCCAATCTTCCGCAGATGCGAGCGCCTCTTCCAATTTTTCAGGCTGCTTTCCGCCGGCCTGCGCCATGTCCGGACGGCCTCCGCCTCCGCCTCCGCAGACTTCAGCCGCTTGTTTGACCATTTTGCCGGCGTGAAGGCCTTTTTCGATCAGGTCTTTCGTCACGCCTGCTGAAAGGTTGACTTTCTCGTTTTGCACGGCGCCGAGAATGATGACCGCAGAACCGAGCTTCGCTTTCAGATCATCCACCATAGTGCGAAGGTGGTTCATGTCTTTCGCATTTACTTTTTCAGCCAGCACTTTTACGCCGCCGATGTCTTTTACTTTAGACAGAATGGCTCCGGCTTCCACATTGCCAAGTTTGCTGAGCAATGATTCATTTTCTCTTTGCGCTTCCTTCAGCTCTGCTTGAAGAGACTGAATTCGCTTCGGTACGTCTTTTACGTTTGATTTCAGCTCGTCCGCAGCGTGCTGCAGAAGGCTGAGCTGGCTGTTCATTTCCTGATAAGCGCCTTTTCCTGTTACGGCTTCGATTCTTCGCGTACCTGCGCCGATCCCTGATTCGGATACGATTTTAAACAGACCGATTTCAGCCGTATTCGTGACATGGCATCCGCCGCAAAGCTCAAGGCTGTAATCTCCGACTTGTACGACGCGGACGATATCGCCGTATTTCTCGCCGAACAGGGCCATCGCGCCCATTTCTTTCGCTTCATTGATCGGTTTCAAATCAATCGCTACCGGAATGCTCTCCCAGATTTTTTCGTTGACGATTCCTTCAATGCGTTCAAGTTCTTCTTTTGTCACTTGACCGAAATGAGAGAAGTCAAAACGCAGACGATTTTCGGTAACGAGTGAACCCGCTTGGTTGACATGTGTGCCGAGAACGTCTTTCAGCGCCTGGTGCAGAAGGTGGGTTGCTGTATGGTTTTTCACCACGCCGCTTCTCATTTGATCTTCAACTTCAGCCGTCACGCTTGCGCCTTTTTGAATCGTGCCGCTATCCACCGTGCCTTCGTGTACATGCTGACCGTTCGGAGCTTTTTTCACGTCCTTAATGGTTACGACAGCCTGCTCGCTTCTCAGCACTCCTCTGTCACCGATCTGTCCGCCGCTTTCAGCATAGAAAGGCGTTTTGTCGAGAAGGATTTGGACGGTATCCCCTTCCTGCGCCTCGCTGATTAATTGACCGTCATGAAGAAGCTCGATTACCTTCGCTTCAGCTTTTACGGAACTGTAGCCGACAAATGTGCTTTCTGCGGTAATGTCGCGCAATGCGCCGCCCTGCACCTGCATGCTTCCTACATCTTGGCGCGCATTTCTCGCCCGTTCACGCTGTTTTTCCATTTCGGCTTCAAAGCCTTTATGGTCAACCTTCATTTGCTCATCTTCCGCGTATTCCTCCGTCAATTCAACCGGGAATCCGTATGTATCGTACAGTTTGAATACGTCTTTTCCGGAGATGATGCCGCTGCCTTTTTCCTTCTCTTTCTTTATCACGTCGGATAAAATGGCCAGACCTTCGTTTAATGTTTCATGGAAGCGCTCTTCCTCCGTTTTGATGACTTTGGCGATAAACTCTTGCTTTTCTTTCACCTCCGGATAGAAAGCGTCCATAATTCCTGCAACAGTCGGAACCAGCTCGTACATAAACGGACGGCTGATACCGATGGTTTTCGCGTATCGCACCGCCCGGCGCAAGAGGCGTCTCAGTACATACCCGCGCCCTTCATTTGACGGCAGAGCTCCGTCGCTTACCGCAAATGCGACCGTTCTGATATGATCGGCGATCACTTTAAAGGCCGTATCCTTCACTGCATCCTTTCCGTAAGTATCTCCGGAAATACGCTCTGTTGCTTCAATAATCGGCATAAACAAATCAGTGTCAAAGTTTGTCGGGACGTCCTGAATCACGGAGACCATCCGTTCAAGCCCCATGCCCGTATCAATGTTTTTCTTCGGAAGCGGTGTGTACGTGCCGTCCGGGTTGTGGTTGAACTCTGAGAATACCAGGTTCCACACTTCAAGATAGCGGTCATTTTCGCCGCCCGGATACAATTCAGAATCTGACGGATCATTGCCGTATTTCTCGCCGCGGTCATAGAAAATTTCTGTATTCGGTCCGCTCGGGCCTTCGCCGATATCCCAGAAGTTCCCTTCCAGACGGATGATTCTTTCTTCCGGAACGCCGATTTTTTCCGCCCATAGCGTATAAGCTTCTTCATCCTCAGGGTGAACCGTTACAGACAACAGCTCCGGATCAAAGCCGATCCACTTTTCGCTCGTTAAAAACTCCCAAGCCCACGTGATGGCTTCTTCTTTAAAATAATCACCGATGGAAAAATTTCCGAGCATCTCAAAGAACGTGTGGTGGCGCGCCGTTTTCCCCACATTTTCAATATCATTTGTGCGGATTGATTTTTGCGCGTTTACAATTCTCGGATTCTCCGGCACAACGCGGCCGTCAAAGTATTTTTTCAGCGTCGCAACGCCGCTGTTGATCCATAATAAAGACGGATCTTCATGCGGAACCAATGAGGCGCTCGGTTCAACGGCATGGCCTTTTTCTTTAAAGAAATCTAAAAACATTTGACGCACTTCAGCAGAAGTTAAGTGTTTCATCTATATTCCTCCTTATCACTACCCGAAATTCTCTTTTGCGACAGCAAAAAAGCTCTCTCCCTATGCAAACCATGCGTTCACACAGGGACGAGAGCTGTCTCGCGGTACCACCCTGATTACAGGCCGAAAAAGGCCTGTCACCTTTCATCCCGTAACGCAGGATTGCGGCAGCCTTTAACTGCACTCAGGATTAGCTTCGGCCGATCTTCTGCTGAAGCTCCTTTCAGCGTATCGGAGCTTCTCTCTTAAACAGGGCTTCGGCGTACTCATATCCGTCACTCGAGATTCGTATGTATTCTACTCGAAATTATAGACAAGCAGAACCCGAATGTCAATGTTCCGTCCTGATCCGCAAAAAGTGAATGGCCGTCACTTTTAAAACGGCTGCCGCCGGAACAGCGAGAATCATGCCGGGAATGCCCGCGAGCTCCCCTCCGGCAAGAAGCGCAAGCATGATCACGACGGGGTGCATCCTGAGACTTCGGCCGACAATGAGCGGGCTCAAAATGTTTCCTTCTATAAATTGAAGAATAAAAATCGTGACGATTACGATGATCACAGCCTTGGAGGAAATCGCCAGCGAAAGGAGCAGCGCCGGCACAGCGCCGATAAACGGACCGAAATACGGGATGACATTCGTAATCCCGATGGCAAGGCCCAAAATCAGCGGGTAAGGAAGCCCGAACAGCCAAAATGAAACGCCGGCTATGAACCCGAGCAAAAAACAAACGAGAAGCTGACCGCGGATGTAATCACCGAGAGAGTCGTCCACATCCCGCAGAAATTCACTCCCCCTTTTTCTCCAGGATTTCGGCGTCAAATACCAGACCGTCTTTTTCATAACGTCTATATCCTTCACCATATAGAACACGAGAAAAGGAATCGTCGCCGCGATCAGGATATAATCAAGCACGAAACGGATGCTTCTGATCGTGCTTTCAATCGTGCCGGCAAGAAACGTTTCTGTCTGCTGAATCATTTTGTCCATCCGATGGTGCATGCCGTCAGGCCAATGATCCGTGTGATTATGCAGATGCCTCAGCATGCTGTTGTAGTTTTCGGCCAGACCGGGAATGCTCTCAGACAGATCCTGCAGCTGTTCAATTAAAACAGGAACCCCTTTATAAACCCCCCAGCCGATTCCGCCGAAAAACAGGCAATAAATCAGAAGCAGGCTTAAAGTTCTAGGCATCCCTTTTCTATGAAGCCATTCAGTAATCGGAAGTAAAAGATAAGCAATAAATACTGCGATGAATATAGGAATAAAGAGAGATTTTATAACAAGCCAAATGGGAGACCATAACATATCGAGCATGCAAAAGACATACACTGTTAACAAAACGAGCAGACATACAGCCGTCCACATTAAGAGCTGCAGCGGTTTTTGAAGCATGACGTTTCACCTCTTGCTTTATCTTTTGACAGAAAGCCGGAATTATTCCCGATTCATAAACTCCGCCTTATGACGCAGACCTCTTGACGGAAATAATTATCAGAAATTACGAAATAGTCTAACTAATATTCATAAAAGTCTGTATAACCATCGTAATGTGTTAAAGGATTTCAAAACTGTCCAGTCAATATGACTCATGTTTTTTTAAGGAGGATGGCCATGATTTCATTTCAGGATGTAAATAAGCACTACGGACATTTCCACGTGCTGAAAAACATTAATCTGCACATTAAAAAAGGGGAAGTCGTCGTTATCATCGGACCTTCAGGATCGGGAAAAAGCACGCTTCTCCGCTGCATTAATCAGCTGGAAACAGTTGATGGAGGCGCCTTAACGGTAAACGGCGTCTCCATCCATGACAAGAAAACGGATATCAATCAGGTCCGCCGGAATATCGGCATGGTGTTTCAGCATTTTCATCTGTACCCGCACAAAACCGTTCTGCAAAACATCATGCTCGCACCGATCAAAGTGCTCAAGCAATCAAAAGAAGAAGCAAAGGAAACGGCCTTATACTATTTGAAAAAAGTCGGTATACCGGACAAAGCGGACGCTTATCCTTCACAGCTTTCCGGCGGCCAGCAGCAGCGTGTCGCCATCGCCAGGGGGCTTGCGATGAAGCCCGAGATTATGCTGTTTGATGAACCCACATCCGCGCTTGATCCGGAAATGATAGGGGAAGTGCTGGATGTCATGAAAACACTCGCAAAGGAAGGCATGACCATGGCAGTCGTCACACATGAAATGGGATTCGCAAAAGAAGTGGCGGACCGCATCGTGTTTATCGACGGCGGATCCATCTTAGAAGAAGCTGCACCGGCTGAATTTTACGAAAGCCCCCGTGAAGAGAGGGCGCGTTTATTCTTAAGCCGTATTTTAAATCACTGAAAAGAAACGGAGGAGCGCTTATGTCACGCGTAACAAAATGGTTGTCATTCGGATTGATATCACTGCTGGCCGTCTTTATGCTGGCAGCCTGCGGAGGGAAAGAAACGTCCGGGGATTCAAAAGGAACGGGAAAAGACACGTTAGCCTCTATTAAAGACAGAGACAAAATCATCTTCGGCGTCAAAACCGATACGAGGTTATTCGGGCTGAAAAACCCAAGCTCCGGTGATATTGAAGGCTTCGATATTGATATCTCAAAACAGCTCGCAAAAGATATTCTGGGGGATGAGAAGAAAGCGGAATTTAAAGAAGTGACGTCAAAAACGAGGATTCCGATGCTGCAAAACGGCGATATCGACGCCATCACCGCCACGATGACGATAACGGATGAGCGGAAAAAAGAAGTTGATTTCTCAGATGTTTATTTTGAAGCCGGGCAATCCCTGCTCGTCAAAAAAGGAAGCAGCATCAAAAGCACCGAAGACCTGGGAAAAGGCTCAAAAGTATTGGCGGTAAAAGGCTCCACTTCCTCACAGAACATCAGGGAAAAAGCGCCTGACGCCTCAGTGCTGGAATTTGAAAATTACGCCGAAGCGTTCACTGCGCTTAAAGCGGGACAGGGAGATGCGCTCACAACCGATAATGCGATTTTATACGGCATGGCGGATGAAAATAAACAATATCAGCTGACAGGCGAAACCTTCACCGATGAACCTTACGGAATCGCCGTCAAAAAAGGCCAATCCGGCCTTGTCAAAGAAATCAACGCCTCTTTGAAAAAAATGAAAGCCGACGGCAGGTACGAAAAAATCTATAAAAAATGGATAAAAGAAGAACCGGCAAAATAGGACGGATCGCGGGATGAGCAGGCATGCTCATCCCCGTTTTATAAGGAGTGACATAGATGAACTTTTCAATTTTAACGGAAAACTTCGATATGTATATGGACGGTTTCCTGCACACATTGCTTGCGAGCTTCATCGCGCTGGCAGGCAGCTTTGCGGTGGGCGTTCTGATCGCAGTCATGAGAATCACGGCTTTCAAACCCCTTCAATGGATCGGCACTGCGTATGTGGAATTTATCCGGAACATCCCGCTTCTCCTCATCACATTCGTTTTTTATTTCGGACTTCCGAACGCCGGGCTGAGACTGGACGGCTTTCAGGCGGGAACAATTGCGCTTACGATTTACACGTCCGCCTTTATCGCAGAAGCCATCAGAGCCGGAATTCAGACTGTCCCCAATGGGCAGATGGAAGCGGCCAGATCGTCAGGCTTCACCTACAGTCAGGCGATGAGATATATCATTCTTCCTCAGGCCGTAAAAATCGTCATTCCCCCGCTCGGAAACCAATTTCTCAACCTTGTCAAAAACTCATCAATACTCGGAGTGGTGGCGGGACTCGATTTGATGTATCAGGCGGATCTCGTGTCCTCGAGCACTCTTGTCGTGTTTGATGTCTATATTTTCGTCGCGCTTTTTTATTTGATATTAACGATCCCGCTCAGCATCGGGGTTCACTATTTGGAAAGACGTCTCGGAAAGAGTTATTAGAGAAGGAGAGTGAAAAACATGGATTTTAGCGGCGCCTATACACCTGACCATCTGCTGTTTTTATGGGACGGCTTTTTGGTCACACTTTATGTTGCGCTGATCTCCATTGTCCTGAGTTTTATTTTCGGGCTTGCCGCCGGCACTTTGCGCTATGCGAAAATTCCTATCGTCTCGGGCATTATAGCGGCCATTGTGGAAACCATCCGCAACCTGCCGCTGTTATTAATCATTTTCTTTACGTTTTTTGCCCTTCCGGAAATCGGGATCAAACTGGAAATTACCGCGGCCGCCATCACGGCGCTGACGATTTTTGAATCGGCCATGCTGTCAGAAATCATCAGAAGCGGTTTGCAATCCGTTGACAAAGGACAGATTGAAGCGGCGCGTTCTTCAGGACTGACGTACACGCAGACTCTTTTTCTCGTCGTCATGCCGCAGGCGCTCAGGCGTATGGTTCCTCCGATTGTGAGCCAGTTTATCTCCTTATTAAAGGATACGTCACTTGCGGTCGTCATCGCTCTGCCCGAACTGATTCATAACGCGCAGATTTTAAACGGACAAAGCGCTGACGGGGGGTATTTTTTCCCGATCTTTCTGCTGGCGGCCCTGATGTATTTCGCGGTCAATTACAGCCTGTCTCTCGCAGCCAGACGGCTGGAAGCGAGACAAACGTAAAAAGGATACTTCCGGAGAAGTATCCTTTTTTCTGCTTAAAACATTTTCATGACTCGTCTTCTCATCCGTTTCATCCCTTTTTTATTCAGCATATCGGACTGAGAAGCCATACGATACATAACGGCTCCAGCTCCTAAAGCCAACAGAGAGGTCATTGTTCTGCCCATCGCGCGTATCTCCTTTCAACTTTAAAAATTGATACTGCGTTCGTCTTCAGAAAACAAATCATCAAGACTGCTTAACGTGCCGTCTTCCTCTACTTGATGTGTCGCAATTTTGCCTTTGGCCACCGTCAGCTCAATGAAGCAGCCCCAGCAATAGTATTGGTTTACGCCGATTTTGCCGATATCTTTACTTTTGCAGTTCGGACATACAAGCACAGACTACACCTCTTATCCGTTCAGGACGATGCCTTCTTTCCCCGCTTCAATAAGCGTATCGGCGGCGCGGCGCACTTGGCGTCTGCCAGCCAGATCTGAAAAGAAGCCGTCCGAGAGTTCATATGCTACGATTATGCCCCTGTCCAAACAAAAGTATACATCTTCCAGCAAACCGAACATTTCACCATCAGGCGATTTCACCGGCTGCATTTTAATCTGTTCAAAGGTGAAACAGCTCTTCGGCAAAGGCTGCAAATGAGCATGACCGGCAGCTACGGCTTCTTGATCCATCTCTTTTATATCACTTGCCCCTAAAAAAAGATGGCGGTTGTGAAACAAGCGTTTCTGCTCCAGCACGAAACCGAGAAACCGGCCGTCCAGAGAGAAACATACATCCGATATCATTCCGAGACTGCGCCCGGTGTTTTCGTCATATACTGTTCGTCCTTCAGCTGCATGGCATGTTCTCAAAGTGTGATCAACCACCTTTTGTTGAACACGTATAGGTTTTGCCAAGAAGCCGGGCAGCATACTTTGAAATGACTTCCACAGGCGAAAAACCGGCGCATAAACATGTGCCGGGTTTTATTTACGCTTTTTCTTCCATAAAGTCAAAAGGCGTGATGCCTTCCATTCCGATGTTCGCATCGTATACACTGAACGGCAGCTCTTTTTGCAGGGCGGCCAGTTCTGCATCCATCTCTTCAGTCTGCTCTGTGAGCCTGTTTTTAAGCGACGTCTGTCTGACGGTGGCATCATTGTTTTTGACGCCCCATTCAAGCGCTTCTTCTTCTCCGCAAAGAATCAGGAATTTTTTCGCTCTTGTAATGGCGGTATAAAGCAGATTTCTCCTGAGCATTCGATAGTAGCCTTTGACGACAGGCAGGACGACAATCGGGAATTCGCTTCCCTGCGACTTATGAATGGAACAGCAGTAAGCGTGGGTAAACTGGCTGAAATCCTTTTTCGTAAAGGTGATTTCGTTGCCGTCAAACGAGACGACGACCATGTCTTCTTTTTCCGTATTTTCTTTGGCATAAAAAATGGACACGATTTCGCCGATATCGCCGTTAAACACATTGTTTTCCGGCTGGTTGACAAGCTGCAATATTTTATCGCCCGTCCTGTAGACGACATCCCCGAATTTCAGCTCCCGCCTTTTTTCTTTCGGCGGATTCATGATGTCCTGAAGAAGCATGTTCAGCTCGTTAATTCCCGCTTTTCCCCTGTACATCGGGGCAAGCACTTGAATATCTCTGGAGGTATACCCCTTTTTTAACGCGTTCGAGACGACCTGGTCCACGACTTCTTTAATCTGTGAAGAATTACAGCGGATAAATGAGCGGTCCTTTGTCGGCGCGGTCAGCCCCTTTGGAAGCAGCCCTTTTTTCATATCATGGGCAAGTTCCACAATGGATGATCCTTCAGCCTGACGGTAAATATCTGTCAGGCGCACGGTCGGCAGCACCTCAGAAGCCAAAAGGTCTCTGAGCACCTGCCCCGGTCCTACTGAAGGAAGCTGGTCTTCATCACCGACTATAATGAGCTGAATGTGCTTAGGAAGCGCCTTAAACAAATGGCTGGCGAGCCAAATATCGAGCATACTCGCTTCGTCTATAATGATCAGTTTCCCTTCAATCGGCTGATCTTCATTGTAGGTAAAGCCTTCAGCGCCATTCCAGCCAAGCAGCCTGTGAATCGTAACAGCCGGCAGACCCGTAGATTCGCTCATTCGTTTTGCGGCTCTTCCGGTCGGCGCGGCAAGCAGCACCGGAAATGCTTCATCTTTTTTATAATCACCAGGGTCAAGGGATACGCCGTGCAGTTCACTGTATAATTCCACGATTCCTTTAATAACGGTCGTTTTCCCCGTTCCCGGTCCTCCGGTCAGTAAAAGCATCGGCGAGGACAGCGCTTTTTGAATGGCATCCTTTTGGCTTGGTGCGTATTGAACATTCATCCGTTCTTCCAGTTCACCGAGCGCAAGAAGAAATTCCGATTCAGGAAACTGATCGGCATACTCCGTCTGGGCCGCAATGTCGAGCACGCGTTTTGCGACGTTTTGTTCGGCGTAAAACAAGGACGGAAAATAGCAGCGCTCTCCTTCAATGACGATATCCTTACTCTCCCCGAGGGCGATGATGCCGTCAGCCGCATCCATCTCCGTGACGCGGCCGCCTTCAGCTGACTGATTCAGGAGCGTTTGCGTATTGATAATCAGCTGCTTTGTCTCTATGTACGTATGGCCCTCTGAAAGACAGGTCGATTCAATCGTATATAAGATTGCCGCTTTGATCCGCTCCGGGTGGTTTCCTGACAGACCCATTTTTCCGCCCAGCTCGTCAGCTTTCACAAAGCCGATGCCTTCAACGTCTTTTACAAGCTGATAAGGATTTTCCTGAATTTTCTCCAAGGTTTCCGTTTCGTAGGCCTGATATATTTTCATGGATAGCTGGGGCCCGAAACCGTATTGGTTCAGAGAGATCATAATCTGCTCAAGACCCTGATGCCGCTGCAGCTCTCCCGCCAGTTTGTCCGCTTTCTTTTTTGACATTTTCGGCACATCATAAAGCACCGATGCATCAGCCAGAATTTTATTGAGCGCGCCGTCTCCAAGCTTTTTGACGATTTCTTCCGCCGTTTTTTTTCCGATTCCTTCAAACAGATCACTTGATAAATAGTGAATGATCCCTTCTTTTGTGGTCGGAATTTCTTTTTTAAAGTGTTCAGCCTGAAATTGCAGGCCGAACTTAGGATGCGTGGCGGTTTTTCCGTAAAATGTGTAGGTCTCATCTTCTTGCAGCAGAGGGAAGTAGCCCGTTACGGATACGACCTTGTCTTCGATCGCCTCAGACGTTTCTGCAACCTTGACTTTCAGCACTGTATACAGGTTGGTGTCATTATGATAAATGACCGTATGAATGACGCCTTTTACATACGGCTGTTCTTCGATGTTCAGCTGATCCACGAGCCTTCCCTCCTTTTGTTATGACTGGGTGATAAGCTGTTTCGCATGAAGCGCAAGCATATGATCAGGCTGTATGCCGATTGCGCCTTCCAGCATCTCAAGCGCCTTTTCACGATTTTCTTTGTACGCGTAAGCGACCCCGGCATTATAAAATGCGTCCGCGTGGCTTGGATCCTGCTCGACCACCTTCTCAAACTGCGCAAGAGCCTCATCCAGCATTTCTTCATTTGCGAGACACATTCCGAACTGGAAGCGCGCTTCCGTGTCATTTTCGTTTAATTCAACGGCACGCTGCAAATACGGCAGCGCAAGCTTCGGCCGCTCTAATTTAACGAGAACGGTCCCCAGCATATAAAACAAATCTCCGTTTTCCATTCCGGAGCGAAGCGCTTTTTCAAACATATCCTTCGCTTCGGAAAACGATTCTTTCATCACATATACGTTTCCCGCACCGTAATAAGCGGCTGCCGCCGAATTGTCCAATTCAAGCGCTCTGTTATAGAATGCAAGCGCCCGTTCGAGTTCGTTCACAGAAGAAAGCAGATTTGCGAAGTTGATGTACGGCACCGGGTCTTGGCCGTTTTCCTCAATCGCTTTCGTAAAAGCCTCTGCCGCTTTTTCAAAATCGCCCTCCTGCATGGCGTCAATCCCGATTTTATTATAATCCATTTTTAACTTCCTTTCGCTAAAAAACCCCAACATGCGAGTTGAGGTTTTTTACATGTGTTATACGTACCACAGTTTTGTTCCGTCTTTATAAACGTCATCTATCGTTCCGCCGCCGAGGCACTCTTCTCCGTCATAAAAAACGACGGCTTGTCCCGGCGTAACGGCGCGTACCTGCCCGTCAAAAATGATTTCCGCTTCATCATCACCCGTCATTTTCACCGTTACTTTGTGATCTTCCTGACGGTAGCGGAATTTCGCCGTGCATGTCATTTCGCCGCTGTCCATCAGACCGGGACGCGTCCAGCTGACATTTGTCGCCGTGATCTTATCGGAATACAGAAGCGGATTATGGAATCCTTGATCAACATACAGAATGTTTTTTTCAAGATCTTTACCGACGGCGAACCACGGCTCGCCGCTTCCGCCGATTCCAAGACCGTGGCGCTGTCCGATTGTATAATACATCAGACCGTCATGACGCCCTTTTATTTCTCCGTCCATTGTCATCATATCGCCCGGCTGAGCGGGGAGATATTGGCTGAGAAACGTTTTGAAGTTGCGTTCGCCGATAAAGCAGATTCCCGTGCTGTCTTTTTTCGCAGCTGTCGCAAGTTCCGCTTCTTTGGCGATTTCCCGCACGCGGCTTTTTTGCAGATCACCGATCGGGAACATGACTTTGCTGAGCTGTTCCTGATTGAGCTGATTCAGAAAATAAGTCTGGTCCTTGTTTTCATCCAGACCGCGGAGCATGCGCACTGTACCTGCGCTTCTATCCACGCGTGCGTAATGGCCCGTCGCAAGATAATCCGCGCCGAGTGACAGAGCATGATCCAAGAAAGCCTTAAACTTAATTTCTTTATTGCACATGACATCCGGATTGGGGGTTCTTCCGGCTTTATATTCATCAAGGAAATATTGAAATACCTTTTCCCAATATTGCTTCTCAAAATTGACGGCATAATACGGAATTCCGATCTGGTTGCAGACCCGGATGACGTCTTCATAATCTTCCGTTGCCGTGCAAAAACCGTTTTCGTCCGTATCATCCCAGTTTTTCATAAAGATTCCGATTACATCGTAGCCCT
Organism: Bacillus sp. YH3-2-B2; assembly: GCF_053663335.1. Taxonomy (NCBI): domain Bacteria; kingdom Bacillati; phylum Bacillota; class Bacilli; order Caryophanales; family Bacillaceae; genus Bacillus; species Bacillus sp. YH3-2-B2. The sequence goes on from NZ_JBSJQE010000003.1 coordinate 611,609, forward strand.
GCTCCTTCAGCAGAAGGGCCGCCACGGAAGAGTCCACGCCGCCGGACATGCCGACTACGACTCTTGTATCCTCCGGCCGTTTTTCCATTTGCATTCACTCCATTAAAAACGTAAGTCCGCCGTTTTAAGCAAGCCGTTTAACGACGGCGGCAAGCTTTTCGGCGGCTGTTTCGATTTGTTCCGCCGTATTGCCGAGGCCGAAGCTGAGGCGGATTGACGAAGTCAGCCTGCCGCTTTCACTTCCGAACATGGCCGTAAGCACATGGGACGGAAGAACGGATCCCGCTGTACAAGCAGATCCGCTGGATACGGCAATGCCTTCCATGTCAAGATTGACCAGCAGCGCTTCCACCGGCACACCGGGAAAGTAAAGGTTTAAAATATGAGGCAGGCATTTCTCGGCATCTCCGTTCACCTCCGCTGTGACGCCGGCTTCTTCCAGCGTGCTCATGATGATGTTCTTAAACTCCTTATACTTCGCTGTTTTCTCTTCCCTCTCACGGTTTGAAAGGACGACCGCTTCTTTTAAGCCGGCGATGCCCGGTACATTTTCCGTCCCCGCGCGGCGCTTTCGTTCCTGCTCTCCCCCAAGAAGAATCGGTGACAGCTTCACCTCTTGATTTACATATAAAAAGCCTGTCCCTTTAGGCCCGTTAAGCTTGTGACCGGAAACAGACAGCATGTCAATTCTGCTTTTTTTCACATCAATCGGCATATAACCGAATGCCTGAACGGCATCTGTGTGAAAATAGGCCTGGTGCCCGCTTAACAGCTCTCCGATTTCGTCAATCGGCTGAATGGTTCCGACTTCGTTATTGCCATACATGACGGTAACAAGGATTGTATCATCACGGAGCGCTTCTTTCACCTGATTTGCACTGATCCGTCCTGAAGGGCCGGGGATGAGGTATGTCACCTCAAAGCCGTCTTCTTCCAGCTTTTCGCAGGCGTGCAATACAGCATGATGCTCAACAGCGGTCGTAATGATATGCTTTCCTTCATTCTTCCGGGCGGCAGCCGTTCCGAAAATCGCTAAATTATCAGCCTCCGTGCCGCCGCTTGTGAAAATAATTTCCTGTTCTTTCGCACTGATTTCGCGCGCGATGTCCGCTCTCGCTTCATCGACCCATTTCCGGGATTCTCTCCCGAATGAATGAATGCTTGACGGGTTGCCGAAACTGCCGAAGAAATGGGGCTTCATTTCTTCGAGCACACGTTCATCCATCGGGGAAGTCGCGGCATGATCTAAATAAATCCGTTCCATTGTCTTTACACCTCTGGTTTAAATATAGAACATATAAGCTTCCTGCTCGCCGTCCGTGTAGCTCGCAAGGTCTTCTAACGTCGTGCTGTCCAGCACGTCTTTTACAGCGTCGCGGATGCGGATCCATAACTCCCGCTTGGCAGGCTCTTCATCCTCAAGCACTTCTACCGGGCTGATCGGCCCTTCCAGCACTCTGATAATATCTCCGGCCGTTATCTCTTCAGGCTGGCCCCCGAGCACGTAACCCCCGTAAGCGCCTCTGATGCTTTTTACGAGTCCGGCGTTTCTGAGCGGTGATACAAGCTGTTCCAAGTAATGCTCAGAAAGGCTGTTTGTTTGGGCGATGCTTTTGAGCGACGTCGGACCGTCTCCGTGCTTTTTCGCCAATTCAATCATAATGGTGAGCCCGTATCTTCCCTTTGTCGATATTTTCAATATGAACACCCCAGTCAATTCTAATTGTTAATTTATACAAGTAAATGGATATGAATAATCTGTTTAGTATCTTATAGACCAACTGTTATTATAACATAACTTATCCTAATTTTCATTGAAACACGGGGCCCGCCGCAATTCGCTTTTCTAATCGGCCGTTTTCCGTTACCCTGTATATGTAAGGAGAGATGTTCATGAAACCATTGGCGTATCGGATGCGGCCTGCCAATATCGAAGACATTATCGGTCAGGAACATTTGGTCAAAGAAGATAAAATCATCGGCAGAATGGTGCGTGCGAAGCACTTATCATCCATGATCCTGTACGGACCGCCGGGCATCGGAAAAACGTCCATCGCCACAGCGATCGCAGGATCGACAAGCATCGCATTCAGGAAATTGAATGCCGTCATTCATAATAAAAAAGACATGGAGATTGTCGTACAGGAAGCGAAAATGTCAGGCCAGGTCATTTTAATCCTTGATGAAGTGCACAGGCTTGATAAGGGAAAGCAGGATTTTCTGCTGCCCTATTTAGAAAACGGCATGATTATTTTAATCGGCGCGACGACCGCCAACCCTTATCATGCCATTAACCCGGCCATCAGAAGCCGAACCCAGATATTTGAGCTTGAACCGTTAACACCCGATCTGATCAAGCAGGCATTGAAAAGAGCGCTCACAGATGAACACCGGGGACTCGGTTCCTACAGCGTTTCGGTGGACGACGACGCGATGGATCATTTCGCACAAGGATGCGGAGGAGACGTCCGCTCCGCTTTGAACGCACTGGAGCTTGCCGTGCTCTCCACAAAGGAATCAAGCGACGGCACGATCCGGATTACACGGGAAACGGCGGAAGAATGTCTGCAGAAAAAAAGCTATACCCATGATAAAAACGGCGATGCGCATTATGACGTCTTATCCGCGTTCCAAAAATCGATCCGGGGCTCGGATGCAAACGCCGCCCTTCATTATCTGGCCCGTCTGATCGAAGCCGGAGACCTTGAAAGCATATCAAGAAGACTTCTCGTGATCGCCTATGAAGATATCGGCCTCGCAAGCCCGCAGGCAGGCCCCCGGGTGCTGAGCGCGATTCAGACCGCAGAACGGATCGGCTTTCCGGAAGCGAGAATTCCGCTGGCCAATGCGGTAATCGAATTATGCCTCTCGCCAAAATCAAACTCCGCCATCTCAGCCGTTGATGAGGCGCTCAAAGACATCAGGACTGGTAAAATCGGCGATGTGCCGAAACATTTAAAAGACGCCCACTATAAAGGGGCCCAAGAGCTCGGACGCGGGATCGGCTATCAATATCCTCACGATTTCGAGAATGGATGGGTCGAACAGCAATATTTGCCCGATCCGTTAAAAAACAAGCAATACTATAAACCGAAACAAACGGGGAAATTTGAAGCCGCCATAAAGCAAGTGTATGAAAAACTGATGAAGCAGAAAAAATAACCGGACAAGATCTTTCGTGTAAACGGCGGATTAAAATAAAAAAACAGCCTTTCCTGAAGAAGGCTGTTTTTCTTTTTACTTATCTTTAACCCGTTTAATGTCAATGTCCTTTAAGAGCTCCATGACAACATGTCCGCCCATAATCAGACCGGCCACTGACGGAACCCAGGCGTTGGAAGACGGCGGCATTTGCGCTTTGCGGATTTTCGCTTCATCATTCCCGACTTCTTTTCTGACGTCTTCACGGATGACGATCGGGCTTTCATCAGAAAAAATGACCTGTATGCCTTTTTTAATGCCCTCTTTACGAAGCCTTGTGCGGACGACTTTGGCAATCGGATCAGTATGGGTTTTTGAAATGTCAGCAATCTGAAAGCGTGTCGGGTCTGTTTTATTCGCCGCTCCCATGCTTGAAATCAGCGGAACATTCCGTTTCAGACATTCTTTCATCAGATGAATTTTATAATGAATCGTATCCGACGCGTCAATGACGTAATCGAGCGGATACTCAAAGAACTGCTCATACGTCTCTTCTGTATAAAACATTTTTAAGGCGACGACGTCACAATCCGGATTAATATCAGCGATCCGCTCTTTCATCAATTCTGTTTTCGGCTGTCCCACCGTCGACAAGAGCGCATGCAGCTGGCGGTTTACGTTTGTAATGTCAACATCATCTTTATCGACAAGCACGATCCGCCCCACTCCGGACCTCGCCAATGCTTCGGCTGCGAATGAACCGACTCCGCCGACGCCGAGAACGGCAACCGTGCTGTTTCTTAACGTGTCCAGCCCTTCTTTTCCAATCGCTAGCTCATTTCTGGAAAACTGATGTAACAAGAGACTCACTCCACATTCTGGTTTTATAAACTCGGCTTGTCAGAAAGCCGCTGGTTTTAGCGCACAAAAAATAAAGTCCCAATTGTGCCGTTGCAGCTTTCCTTCGTTTTGAACCCGCTCTCAGCAGGTGGGTGCCCTTTTTTAAATCTTGTAAGTCCTCTTTAGCGAATGAAAAGAGGCATGTACGCCATTTAAAAATGCGGGCTCCCAAATCAAAAAAATGTTCGGTCAAAACTAGGTGTACAACTAACACATCAGGACTTTATTTAACTTGTCAAAATCATATCACAGCAGATTTTGATTTTCAAGAAACAAACTGCCGATCTTTACTGTTTCACTTTTCTTTTGACAGAAAGGTGAAGTTCTTCAAGCTGGGCGTCGCTCACTTCGCCGGGCGCTTCCGTAAGAAGGCAGCTTGCGCTTGCCGTTTTCGGGAAAGCGATCGTATCTCTTAAGTTAGTGCGGCCTGCTAGAAGCATAACCAACCGGTCTAAGCCGAGCGCGATTCCGCCGTGCGGAGGGGCGCCGTATTCAAAGGCTTCAAGAAGGTATCCGAACTCCTCCTCCGCTTCTTCTTTTGTAAAGCCGAGAAGCCCGAACATTTTTTCCTGAACGTCTTTTTCAAAAATACGGATTGAGCCTCCGCCGAGTTCATAGCCGTTTAAGACAAGGTCGTAAGCCTGCGCTTTCATATCTTCAGGCGCCGTTTCAATCAGGTCAAGATCTTCACGGACAGGCATTGTAAACGGATGGTGAGCCGCATAGAAACGGCCTTCTTCCTCGTCATGCTCCAGTAACGGCCAGTCCACAACCCACAGGAAGTTGAAGAGGCTTTCGTCAATCAGGCCGCGTTCTTTGCCTAGTTTTAAGCGAAGCGCGCCGAGGGATTGAGCCACAACCTCAAACTTATCAGCGCCGAACAGGAGCAGATCGCCTTCAGAAGCATTAAGCGCTTCAGCCAGTTTTGCCTGCTTCTCTTCATCAAAGAATTTCGCAATCGGGCCTTTTACGCCGTCAGCTTCAACTTTCACCCAAGCGAGACCTTTCGCGCCGTAATTTCCGGCAAAAACGCCGAGCGCATCGATATCTTTTCTGGAATAGTCGCCGGCAGCGCCTTTGACATTGATCGCTTTTACAACGCCGCCGTTTGCCACGGCTGATGAGAACACCTTAAATTCAGTATCTTTCACTATGTCTGACACGTCCGTCAGCAGCATGCCGAAGCGGGTATCGGGTTTGTCGGAACCGTAGCTGTTCATCGCTTCTTCATATGTCATTCGCGGAAGCGGCAACGGTACTTCAACACCTTTTGTTTCAAGCATGACTTTCGCCATCATCTCTTCCGCCAGAGCCATGATGTCCTCTTGACTCATAAAGGACATTTCAATATCAATCTGCGTAAATTCCGGCTGGCGGTCGGCACGCAAGTCTTCATCGCGGAAGCAGCGGGCCACTTGATAATACCGTTCAAAGCCCGACACCATCAGAAGCTGTTTAAAAATCTGCGGCGATTGCGGAAGGGCGTAAAATTCCCCTTCATGCACCCGGCTCGGCACTAAGTAATCACGGGCGCCTTCGGGAGAACTTTTTGTTAAAATCGGTGTTTCAATATCAAGAAATCCGTTTTCATCCAAGAAATGGCGGATGGATTTTGTGACTTGATGGCGCATTTGCAATGTTTGAAACATCGCCGGGCGGCGCAAATCCAAATAGCGGTGTTTTAACCGGACGTCTTCAGAAACGTCAGCCGCCTGGTCACTGATCGGAAACGGAGGCGTTTTCGCCGTACTGAGCACCGTCACCGCTTCAGCTTTGATTTCAATTTTACCGGTTTTCAGGTTGGGATTCACCGTGCCTTCTTCACGGGCAGAAACCGTGCCTTCGATATCAAGCACATATTCGTTTCTGATTGCTTCCGCTGCGGCAAGGGCTTCCTTCGATACGTCAGGGTTGAACACGACTTGCACAATACCCGAGCGGTCCCGCAAATCAATGAAAATCAAGCCGCCGAGATCGCGCCGTTTCTGCACCCACCCTTTCAGTTTGACGGTTTCGCCAATCGCTTTTTCAGTTATCTCGCCACAATAATATGTTCTTCCAAACATAGCGTTCCTCTCCTTCACTGCTTTTGATCTGCCTTTAACACTTGTATCAGCTCGTCTAACACCACTTCACGCTGCTCTCCTGTTTCCGCATCTTTTACATTGATTTTATTTTGAGCAAGCTCATCTTCCCCTAAAATCGCAATAAAACGTGCGCCGAGACGGTCAGCCGTTTTGAATTGGCCCTTCATCTTTTTATTTTCATAATCGATTTCACTTGAGATGCCCGCTTCTCTCAGTTTGTACACAAGGGAAACGGAATAATCCTTCGCTTTTTCTCCGAGCGTCACGATGTAGCAATCAATCCCCTGATTGACGGGAAGCTCTGTTTTCTCAGCGTCAATGGCTGCCAGCAGACGTTCGATGCTCATCGCAAATCCGATACCCGGCGCTTCAGGTCCGCCGATCTGTTCAACAAGCCCGTCATAGCGGCCCCCGCCGGCAAGGGTTGTAATCGCTCCGAATCCTTCGGCATTGCTCATAATTTCAAAAGCGGTATGGTTATAATAATCAAGCCCTCTGACAAGGTTCGGATCTATTTCGAACGGGATGCCGAGATCGTTTAAGTATTGTTTTACTTTCTCAAAATAAGCGGCTGATTCTTCATTTAAGTAATCAAGAATGGACGGAGCCGTTTTCATCAGTTCATGCTCTCTGTCTTTCTTGCAGTCAAGAATTCTGAGCGGGTTTGTGTGCAGACGCGACTGGCAGTCTGAGCAAAATTCTCCGATGCGCGGTTCAAAATGTTTGACGAGCGCTTCCCGGTAGGATTTGCGGCTCTCCTGGTCACCAAGGCTGTTCAGCACAAGCTTGACATGTTTCAAACCGGCTTTACGGTAAATACTCATCGCAAGCGCAATGACTTCTGCATCCACGGCCGGATCTTTGGAGCCGATCGCTTCAATTCCGAATTGATAAAATTGGCGGAAACGCCCTGTCTGCGGACGTTCGTAACGGAACATCGGTCCGACATAATAAAGCTTCGTCGGCTGCACCGGGTTCGCAAATAATTTATTTTCATTGAACGCGCGGACTGCGGCGGCTGTTCCTTCCGGCCGAAGCGTCAGGCTTCTCCCTTTACGGTCTTCAAACGTGTACATTTCTTTCTGCACGATATCTGTAGACTCACCGACGCCTCTTGCGAATAATTCCGTATGCTCGAAGATCGGCGTGCGGATTTCTTTATATTGATAAGTGCGGCACGTCTCTCTCATAATTTGTTCGACGAACTGCCATCTGTCTGATTCACCCGGCAGTATGTCCTGTGTGCCTCTTGGAATGTGATATGCCATGTTACAGGCCTCCTTAATGTCTTTCTTCAAATAAAAAAACTCCCGCTCCTACTATACATGTATAGTAGGGACGAGAGTTATACCCGTGGTGCCACCCTAGTTGGAATGCCGAAGCATCCCCGCTCTGACCTTTAACGCAGGTTCACGTCCGCTGCCTAATGACTTGCAAAAGCGTTCAGCAGGGAACCTCCGGAGTGTTGTTTCGAGAAAGATGCAGTGCGGATCCGCTTTCAGCCCGGGACGGTTCCTCTCTTCTCCATGCATTCTGACCTACTCTTCTCCATTATCGGTTCAAAATCGTTATCATGACTTATGTACATCAATTTCTATTATAATAATGGGATTGCACTCCCCTGTCAAGTTTTATTCCGTCTGTTTTTCCTTGCGACCGCTTCTTTCGATAAGAGACCGAACTCCGTCGACGTCTCTTCTAGAAAACCCGCCTTTTCTCTATCGCTCTGATCACTGAAGTGCAGATTTCCTTCCGCATCGTGCAGCGCGCGTCCCATTTTTGGTTGATATTTCATGATTTGCACACCTTTTCGCTGTATTTATGACTAGTATAAACAAACCATTTTATTTTTATTTAACATTCAGCAAGGAAAATACGATATTATACAAGAATGTATTTTAGTTAGTTCAGAAAGGAGGACAGCCATGAAGAAGAGAACTCTTGCTCTTATTTTATGCGGCGTCATCATCACAGCGCTTCTTCCGTCATTTCACACCGCAATCGCCGCCGAAGGAGAAGCGGTCATCGCGACAGACAAGATCAATGTCAGAGGCGGTCCCGGCCTGAGCTACGGAATTAAGGCTGAAGTGAAAAAAGGGGAAAGATACCCGATCACTAAAGAAGAGGGAGACTGGGTACAGCTTCAGCTGAGCCCAGGTAAAACCGGATGGGTCGTTTCCTGGCTGATATCAAAAACAGCCGGGGGAGCAGACAATTCATCCGCAACAAGCGGAACGGTCACTTCCACCGATCCTGACCTCCGCATCAGAAAAGGCCCGGGGACATCGTATGAAGTCATCGGCAAACTTCCGCAAGGCGCGCATGCATCCGTGCTGGACAAGAACAGCGGATGGGTGAACATTTCTTATCAAGGCACAACCGGGTGGGTTTCTTCCGAATACGTCACCGCGGACAGCGGCGGATCGGATACGAAAGCAACTTCGGCCCGAAGCGGGTCAAAAAGCGGGACTGTCGGCGTTTCTTCATTGAATGTCAGAAGTGCAGCGTCACATGATTCAGCGATTATGACTAAATTATCACGCGGAACAAAGGTTTCCATCTTAAGTGAAGACCACGGCTGGCTGAAAATTGAAGCAAACGGTCAAAAAGGCTGGGCAGCAAGCCACTACATCATAAAGGATTCTGACTCATCGGGCAGCGCATCCGGCTCGGGAGACGGTTCTGCGGGCTCAGGCTCCTCGAAAAAAGCGTATATTGTTTACGGCGGCACCAACTTAAGGAGCTCGGCCTCGACTTCCGCTTCTATCGTAAAAAGGGCAGATAAAGGCGCAGCCTACCCGATTGTCGGCTCAAGCGGCAAATGGTATGAAGTCCGGCTTGAGAACGGACAAACCGCATATGTGGCAGACTGGGTCGTACAAACGTCAAAAAGCGGTGAGGAAACAGGCGAAGCACCTTCTCCCAACACGTCAGGCGGCAGCGGCTCACTTAAAAACAAAACGATCGTCGTTGATCCCGGACACGGAGGAAAAGACAGCGGAACGATCGGCTACTCCGGAAAGTTTGAAAAAAACGTAACGATTAAAACCGCTAAGCTGCTGGCCCAAAAATTGAGAGCGGCCGGTGCAAACGTGTATATCACCAGACAGGATGATACATTTATCAGCCTGCAGGCCAGGGTTTCAACCTCTCATTACCGGAATGCGGATGCCTTTATCAGCATCCACTATGACAGCTATGCCGATACGTCAACGCGGGGAAGCACGGCTTATTATTACAGTCCGTCTAAGGACCGCCAGCTTGCCTCAGACGTCCATTCTGAAGTAGTGAAGCGTTCCCCTATTCCTGATCGCGGCGTTCTGTTTGGCGATTATTACGTTCTGAGGGAAAATAAACGGCCTGCCATGCTGTATGAGCTCGGCTATCTCAGTCAACCGCAAGAAGAAACAATCATACATAGCGGCTCTTACCAGGAAAAAGTGACAGACGGAATTGAAAGCGGATTGGAACATTATTTTCAATCATAAAAAAAGCTGCCGAACGGCAGCTTTTTTATTGTTTAGAATCCATAATCAATGTAATCGGCCCGGAATTCGTCAGCTGAACATCCATCATGGCTCCGAATATTCCGGTTTCCACTTTGACTCCTTTTTCCCGAAGGAGTTCGTTCCACTTTTCATAAAGGAGCACAGCCTGATCCGGTTTAGCCGCATTCATAAAATTCGGGCGTCTCCCTTTCTTCGTTTCGCCGTAAAGCGTAAACTGGGAAACGGATAAAATCTCCCCGCCCGTATCCAAAAGCGATAAATTCATCTTGCCGCTTTCATCATCAAAAATCCGAAGATTCACGATTTTATCCGCCAAGTAAGCGGCATCTTCTTCTGTATCTTCATGAGTGATACCGACAAGCGCCATAATACCGGGTCCGATCCGGCCGGCGACAGCGCCGTCAACCGTCACACTCGCTTCTGTTACACGCTGAACAACTAATTTCATAGCAAGCTCCTTTTAGTTCATTACCCGGCGGACTGAATAGATGTCTCTGATCTGTTTAATCCGCTCGACCACTTTGTGCAGATGATTGATGTTTTGAATAAAAATCGCCATATGAATCGTAGCGACTTTATTGCGGTCGGATTTGCCGGAGACAGAGGAGATGTTGGTTTTCGTTTCATTTACGGCTTGGAGCACCTCATTTAAAAGCCCGAGACGGTCATACCCCAAAATCTCAATCTCAACGTTATATTCTTTGCGCCTTTGAACCTGTGATTCATGCTCCCATTCAACGGGGATCAAACGTTCCTGCGCTTCATTCGTTTTGACGTTCGGACAGTCATCCCGGTGAACGGATACACCGCGCCCTTTTGTAATAAAACCGACAATATGGTCGCCCGGCACCGGGTTGCAGCATTTCGACAAGCGGACGAGAAGGTTGTCAATGCCTTTTACGCGCACACCCGCTTCCCGTTTTCTCCCTTGCGGATAATGTTTCGGCTCGGAAGTGACTTCCTGAACGATTTTTTCCTGCTCTTCCTGGTCACGCAGCTTCCGTTCTTTTTCGGTGAGCCTGTTGGCCACCTGAAGAGCGGTAATGCCGTTATATCCGACCGCCGCGTACATATCCTCTTCATTTGAGAAATTGAACTTGTCGGCAACTTTTTGAAGATTTTCGAGTGTTAAAACATCTTTCACTTCAAAATCAAGATTTTTAATTTCTTTCTCGACAAGCTCACGGCCTTTTTCGACGTTTTCTTCCCGGCGCTGTTTCTTAAAGAATTGGCGGATTTTGTGTTTCGCCTGGGACGTCTGCGCCAGTTTGACCCAGTCTTGGCTCGGACCGTAAGAATGCTTGGACGTCAGAATCTCGACGATGTCGCCCGTCCGGAGCTTATGGTCAAGCGTCACCATTTTTCCGTTCACTTTCGCCCCGATTGTTTTGTTGCCGATCTCCGAATGGATCCTGTAGGAAAAATCAATCGGCACAGAGCCTGACGGCAGTTCAATGACATCGCCTTTTGGCGTAAATACGTATACCATGTCAGAAAACAGATCGATTTTCAGCGATTCCATAAATTCTTCCGCATCGGTAGACTCGTTTTGGAATTCCAGAATTTCACGGAACCAGGACAGTTTTTTCTCAAATGTCGCTTCTTCGTTTGCAGCCTTGCCTTCTTTATATGCCCAGTGTGCGGCCACCCCGTATTCAGCGATCTCATGCATCTCAAACGTTCTGATCTGCACTTCCAGCGGATCGCCTTTAGGCCCGATTACGGTCGTATGCAGAGACTGATACATATTCGGCTTAGGCATCGCAATATAATCTTTGAATCTGCCCGGCATCGGCTTCCAGCACGTATGAATAATGCCGAGTACGGCGTAGCAGTCTTTAATGCTTCCGACAAGAATACGGACGGCGAGCAGATCATATATTTCATTGAACTGTTTATTTTGCAGCGCCATCTTGCGGTAAATGCTGTAGATGTGCTTCGGACGTCCTGAAAAGTCCGCTTTAATATTCACTTCTTCAACGCGTTTTTTCACTTCATTGACAACCTCTTCGACATAAAGTTCGCGTTCCGCGCGCTTTTTCTTCATGAGGTTGACGATTCTGTAATATTGCTGAGGATTCAAATAACGGAGAGCGGTGTCTTCCAGCTCCCATTTGATCTTAGAAATCCCGAGCCGATGGGCCAGCGGAGCGAAAATCTCCAGCGTCTCATTTGAAATTCTCCGCTGCTTTTCCTGCGGAAGATGCTTTAACGTCCGCATATTGTGAAGGCGATCCGCCAGCTTGATCAATATGACTCTGATATCCTGAGCCATAGCGACAAACATTTTTCGATGGTTTTCCGCCTGCTGCTCCTCTTGAGATTTATACTTAATTTTACCGAGCTTCGTCACGCCGTCGACAAGCATCGCCACTTCTTCAGAAAATGCTTCCTTCAGGTCGTCGAGGGTGACATCCGTGTCCTCCACCACATCATGCAGAAATCCGCCCGCAATTGTGGAAGGGTCCATTTCCAGATCGACGAGGATCCCCGCCACCTGAATCGGATGAATGATGTACGGCTCACCTGATTTGCGGTACTGTTCGCGATGCGCGTCTTGCGCATACAGGTAAGCTTTCTCAACAAACGCAATCTGCTCCTCCGGCAGATAAGTGCGCGCTTTATCTATTACTTGCTCGGCAGTCAATACTTGTTCGTTCGCCATGGAATCACCTTTTTTAAATGTAAACTGTATTAGTTTATTATCAAGAAAAAAACGAGAGATGTAAAGGGCAGAAGTTCAAAACACCTAAAGAATCTGTCAGGATGATGAAATAATAGGAAAAAAGCACCCTGACACGAGTGCTTTTTTCCATATGCGGTTAATATTTCATTAATGTTAAAATATCGTAATCGTCAAGCTTGTCTCTGCCGTCAAGGTAAGAAAGCTCGATTAAGAATGCAATACCGGCTACGACGCCGCCCAGTTCTTCGACAAGCTTAATCGTTGCTTCGATCGTGCCGCCTGTTGCAAGCAAGTCATCAGTAATCAGCACGCGCTGTCCCGGCAGGATCGCATCTTTATGAATCGTCAGTACGTCTTTTCCGTACTCCAAACCGTAATCGACTTTAATGACCTCACGCGGAAGTTTCCCTTCTTTCCGAACCGGGGCAAAGCCGACTCCGAGCGCGTATGCAACCGGACAGCCGATAATAAAGCCACGCGCTTCAGGCCCGACAACTAAATCAATTTCTTTTTCTTTTGCATATTCAACAATTTGGTCAGTGGCGTAACGGTATACGTCGCCTTTGTCCATCAATGTCGTAATATCTTTAAATTGTACGCCTTCTTTCGGGTAATCGGGCACAATTGTTACGTATTTTTTAAGATCCATCTGTTCTATGTCCTCCTCGTACTTTCATAAGCCTCTGAACCTTGGTTCATCAGCTTATTCAGCCATTCCTTCAGCTCATGGGCTGCGGAATAATTGAGCTTCTGGTCTAATTCCATCAGCTGCTGTTTTACCTGATAGGTTTGCGAATCTGCCAGGTCGCGTTTTTTCGCGCCGCTCACGACAGACAGCACACCATCTTCTATTTTAACAAAACCGAGATCAAAAAACACCTTTGTCATAAAATTGATTGTGTCAATTGACCATCCTCTGTGTCTCGCAAGCTCTGAACCATGCTTGCCGAAGTCAAAAGCGCCCCTTTTCAAGAGAAATGCGTAAAACCACTTGAAATCATTCCGCGATGGAAATGAGGACAGGAAATGTTCTTCATGATTGATAAAAACAAAATAAATCCGTTCCGGCTTCTTTCCGTCAAGCAAATGCTGCAGGCGATCCGCTGACGGCGGCACATCCAGAAAAACGGCATATTTTCCGTCAAGCTGGAGAACTTCCGCCTCGGATTCCGAAGTGATCTCGGCAAGCTCGCCCGACAGCTCTTTTTCACGGAGCTTCTGAGCGGTTTTTTCGTTAAAGCAGATGAGCACCCGTTTTTCCTTCGGCAGCGCGGTGACCGTGTCTTCCCACGTCCGCTTGCCCCGGATATCAAAAAGCTGCCATTCCGGCACCGCAGCATCTTTAATCATCAGCTGGGGCTTCTTTCTGTTGTTCCATTCATTAATGGACATCTCGCCGACAATGGAAATCGTTGATCCGGGAACAACTCCGGCTTCCAGCTCTCCTTTGTTAAAGCCGACGCAGTCAAGGACGGCGGAATCACTTTTCACCGTCATTTTTACGTGGTTTTTATTCGCTCCGATCAGGCGCACATCATCAAGCACGGCATTTTTCACCATCACATGCGGTTTAGGGTTAAGCATGCCGAACGGCGACAGCATATTCAATTCTGTAATGCTTTCAACGGTTATGTCTTCAACGCCGCAGACAAGATCAACCTCCTGAACGGGAATAAAATCCTCTTCCGTAAGGGTTTCTTCAGCCATTTGATTCAGCCTGTCCCTTAATTCCGCCACATCTTCAGCCTTCAACGTCATTCCGGCCGCCATCGGATGCCCGCCAAAATGAGGAAGAATGTCTCTGCACTGTGAAAGGCTCGTAAAAAGGTTGAAGCCTCTGATGCTTCGCGCCGACCCTTTGGCGATTCCCTGCTCCTCATCTATTCCAAGCACAACAGCGGGCCGGTAAAAACGTTCAGCCAGCTTCGATGCGACAATACCGACGACTCCCGGATTCCAGCCGGCTTTTGCCACTACAATGGCAGACGGGTTTCCGCCTTGCTGCTGAACCATTTCAACAGCCTCTTCGGTCATGGTTTTCACCATTTTCTGCCGCTCTTTATTCAGCCGGTCAATATCCGAAGCCAGTTCCTCCGCTTCAAACTGATCTTCGGTCATCAGCAGGTGAACGGCGGGATCGGCCTGTTCTATTCTTCCGACGGCATTGAGCCTCGGTGCGACCTGAAATCCGATCGTTTCCTCATCAGCTTGTCCGATATCTCCGCCGGAAAGCTTAATCAGAGCTTTGAGGCCCGGCCGATTTGTCGTCCGAAGCCTTTCAATTCCGAGTGACGCAATTAATCTGTTTTCATCATGAAGAGGCACCAGATCTGCAACCGTACCGATTGCCGCCAAGTCCAGCATAGCTTCCGGCAAAGAACCCGTAAGCGCGTGGGCAAGCTTAAACGCCACACCGACGCCGGCCAATTCTTTAAACGGATAGCCGCATCCCGGCTGCTTCGGGTGGATGATCGCAAATACGTCAGGAAGCTCGGGTCCCGGCTCATGGTGGTCGGTAATAATGACGTCTAAGCCCAGCTCTTTTGCGACTTCAGCTTCATGGACGGCGGCGATTCCCGTATCCACTGTAATGATCAGCGAAAATCCCCGCTCTTTTATGGAGCGGAAAGCTTGTTCATTCGGGCCGTAGCCTTCTGTAAAACGGTCGGGAATATAAAAGTCAACGTCCGCCGACAGCTGTCTGAGTGCCGTCAGCATCACTGACGTGCTTGTAACGCCGTCTGCATCGTAATCTCCGTAAATCATAATCGGTTCCCCTTGAGAAACCGCCAGTTTTATCCGATCAACTGCTTCCCGCATTCCCTTTAATTCATACGGGTCATAAAAGTCTGCATCCTTTGTATGTAAAAACAGCCTTGCGCTTTCGGCAGTATCAAAACCTCTTTTTACAAGCAGTGATGCCACAAGAGGTGTTATGTCCAATTGTTCTGTGAGTGATTTGACTTTTTCCTGATCCGGCTGCTGGATTTCCCAGCGCATTTTTGACGCTAACATAAATTCACCCCTCAACCACCCTATTATACTAGAGCGGACTGAGGGGTTTCAAATGTTATTCTGATCCTTTTTTCTCTTCAAGCATTTCTTCCGGCGCAGCGGCTGTTTTTTTGCCGTCCGAATCAGCCGTCAATTCACCTGCGGATCTGTTTTCTTTCCGCAGCATTTTAATTTCGCGCTTCAGTTTCATCACTTGAAATATACCGGCTGAAAACACGATCAGCGCTCCCATTAACACAGAGCCTAAAATGACTAAAATCAGCGGCCATTCAGCGGTTCCGAACAGATAATCAACCTCAACCGCCCGCACGTTAATGACAGCAAAGATGGCGACAATCAGAGTAAATAGTAAAGCGAATATAATAGTCCATTGTTTATTCATGCGTCTGCCCCCAATTATTTTCTTATCTTTT
The DNA here is from genome assembly GCF_053663335.1 of Bacillus sp. YH3-2-B2. Taxonomy (NCBI): domain Bacteria; kingdom Bacillati; phylum Bacillota; class Bacilli; order Caryophanales; family Bacillaceae; genus Bacillus; species Bacillus sp. YH3-2-B2. The sequence goes on from NZ_JBSJQE010000003.1 coordinate 627,360, forward strand.
CCCCCATTTTCCCGGGAGTAAACCCCGGCCTCAGGAAATCCGGGCCGTCAACTGCTCGCGGACCAGCTTTTTCAGTCCGCTTCTTTCTCCCGATATGACGAGGGTGTCCCCTTCTTCAATTACGGTATCAATACCGGGACTCAGCTGTTTTTGCCGGTTTTTCTTCACGATCGCAATAATCTGGACGTTGTAATGTTTCTTGATCTCCAAATCTCCGATTGTGCGGCTGACAGCCGGTGCATGAGATTCGGCTTTAAACCACTCAATGACGAGGTCATCAAGCGCGACTTCCACAGATTCCAGCGCTTTCGGCTTATACGTCATCCCGCCTAAAATAGCGGAAATCTGCCTTGCCTCTTCGTCGTTAAATTCAACGGATGCCAAGCATTCGTCATGATCATTCTCATCGAAGTAATAGAGCTCTTTTCTGCCGTCATCATGAAGAATAATACTGATTTTATCATGATTTTTCGTAATGACTTCTACTTTCTGGCCGATGCCCGGAAGCTCCGACTCACGAACGTTCATAAGAACCCTCCTACATGTTTTTACAATGATGATTGATTATGTAAGCGTATGTCATTATAGCAAATGCAGGTTTTAAGTTCAATGCGGCCTAAAAAAAACAGGCTGCCTTCCGGAAGACAGCCTGTTTCCTTTTACTCTTCGATTGATTTTTTCCCTTTAAATTCTTTTCCTTTCCATACAAGCCACAGCTGCGCGGCGATGTAAAGAGAGGAATAAACGCCCGTCAATAAACCGACCAATAAGGCGACGGAGAAGTTTGTAATTGACGATGAGCCCAAAATGAGCAGCACGACGACAACAATCACAACGGTCAAGACCGTATTGATCGAACGTGTAAAGGTTTGCTGCAAACTCAGATTCACGATATGTTCCAGATCGGCAAATGACTTCGGCTTGCGTTTTTTCATCTGCTCGCGTATCCGGTCAAATGTAACGATCGTATCATTTATCGAGTAACCGATTATGGTGAGAATAGCGGCGATAAAGGTTACGTCAACCTCCAGCCTTGTAATGCTGAAAAACGCGACGATAAAGAAAGCGTCATACAGCAGGGATACAATCGCGGCGATTGCCATTCTGTACTCGAAACGGATTGACACGTAAATAATGATGCCGATTGATGCAATTGCCACGGCATATAAAGCATTACGGGCCAGTTCTTTTCCGACTGTCGGCGATACCGTGCTGACGTTCGGTTCAGATCCGTATTTGTCCTTAAAGTACGTTTTGATTTCAGCGATTTTTTCTTTAGATGGCTCTCCGACAAAACGGGCCGCGGCAACATGGTTCTCTTTACCCGAGAGCACGATGTTTTCCGGATCCATGCCGAGAGAGTCAAAGTCTTTTTCAACCTGCTGCGCCGTCAATGCATGATTGCTCTGCACATCAATCCGCGCACCGCTTGCAAAATCGATTCCCAGGTTGAGTTTAAAGACCAGTAAGATGATAATTCCCGCAATGGTTACAGCGCTTGAGAAAATAAAGAAATATTTTCGTTTGCTCGTGAAATCCCATTTCTGGAATGCCGTATGCGGTTCAGTATTTTCATCTGTTTTTTGAATGTCCATAATATGTTTTTTCTTGACGCCGAACCAGCTTTTTTTCCGGTCAAGCCATCTGCTTTCCACAAGAAGGGCGAGCAGGAATCTTGAAAGGAAGACAGCTGTAATAAAGCTTGTCAGTATTGACAAAATCAGCATCGTCGCAAACCCTTTTACAGAGCTTGTCCCGAAAATAAAGAGCACGACCGCTGCGATGATCGTTGTGATGTTCGCATCAAAGATCGTCGCAAATGACCGTCTGTTCCCTGAACGGAAAGCTGAGCGGACGGATTTGCCGAGTTTCAGTTCTTCTTTTATCCGTTCATAGGTGATGATGTTGGCGTCAACCGCCATCCCGACACCCAAAATGAGCGCCGCAATACCCGGAAGCGTCAGCACCGCCTGCATCCAGTCAAACACTTGAAGCGTAATATACACGTATACAGAAAGCGTAATGACCGCTATGAGTCCAGGCAGTCTGTAATAAAGCAGCATAAATAAGAAAACAATTGCAATACCGATGATGCCGGCCTCTACCGTATCATGCAAAGCCTGCTGTCCGAATTGCGCCCCTACTGAAGTAGAGTATTTTTCGGTCAGTTTCACAGGCAGCGCACCCGCGTTTAAAATATTGGCCAAGTCCTTCGCTTTTTGAACGGTGAACTGACCTTCAATCGTGACATCCTTCGTGTTTAATTCCTGGCTCACATTCGGAGCGGATACATATTTCGGATGTTTTTTGCCGACTTCTTTTTTAAATGAATCGCCCTTTTGGTAATCAAGCCAGATCACAAGCTGATTATTAGGGGCCATTTTCTTGACTTTTTTCGTCACTTCTCCGAACTTATCCGCATCCTTCAGCTTAACGCTGACAATCGGTTCGTTCGTCGTCGGATCAAAGGTTTGCTTCGCGCCGTTTTCCACGAGATCAGAGCCGTTTAACAGCTCTTTATCATTCGTATCCCTGAACGAGAGCTGCGCTTCCGTTGACAGAATTTCGCGCGCCCTGTTCTGATTCGTGACGCCCGCCAGCTGAACGCGTATGCGGTTATTTCCTTCAATCTGAATGTTCGGCTCGCTTACGCCGAGAACGTTAGCCCGGCGGTTCAGCGCCTGCACCGTGCTGACGAGCACGTCTTTTGTGATTTTATCGCCTTTTTTGACGGGCTGCACATCGTACAGAACTTCAAACCCGCCGCGTAAATCCAATCCTAACGTAATATTATTGGCAGCCGGTTTTGTAAAATACCCCAGCCCTGTGCCGATCAATAATACGATCAGGAAAAACGCAATCAAGCGTCCTTTTTTCATTATGTATTTCCTCCTTAAACCTATGCCGTCAAATCATTATCTCAGCAGTTCATCCAAAGCTTCCTGACCCTCATCGCTTTCCAGCCAATTAGACGACTTAAAAGCTTCAACGGTTGCATAGTTCATAAAATCGCCAATTTTAACTGATAAAATATTACCGGCCAATTCATGCAGCGGCAGTTCCTTTTTCTGTTTCCACTTTTTATGTATTAAGTATGACCATAAACTCTCGTGCTCAACATCATCGTATCCGAGGATTTTGAACTCTTCAAGTTTACTGTACAAGAAAGGCCGCAAATGATCTTTGTACATTTCGGCGGGATGTTTCTCCACTGGGCGCTCGCTCCTTTTTCCATTTTTCTCGAAGACTTGTCATGCTCGGACGACATCGGCGCATATCTTTATTGTATATGATTCCAGGTAGTTTGAGAAGGCAGGGGTTTATAAAATGGCAAAACAGACTTTTTTAAGGGGCACTCTTATTCTCATTGCAGCCGGGATGATTACGAGAATGCTCGGCTTTGTCAACCGGGTGGTTATCGCCCGGTTTATCGGTGAAGAAGGGGTCGGTTTATACATGATGGCTGCCCCGACATTTTTCTTGGCCACCACTTTGACTCAATTCGGCCTCCCCGTTGCCATCAGCAAACTTGTCGCTGAAGCAAGCGCGCGGGGGGACCGGCAGAAAATGAAACACATTTTAGTGATGGCGCTTACCGTCACCGGGATATTAAGTCTCATCTTCACGCCGCTGTTTTTATGCTTTGCGCCGATTATGTCAGAAACGATGCTGACGGATCAGCGCACGGTTTACCCGCTTCTGGCGATTACGCCCGTCGTGCCGATTATCGCGATCTCCAGCGTGCTCCGCGGTTACTTTCAGGGCAGACAGAATATGAACCCGCTGGCGTTTTCCCAAGTGCTTGAGCAGATCGTGCGGATTTCACTTGTCGCAGTCTGCACGACGGTGTTTCTGCCGTACGGGATTGAATATGCCGCAGCAGGAGCCATGATTTCGTCTGTCATCGGGGAGCTTGCCTCTCTTATTTATTTATTCATTTGTTTTAAAGCAAATAAAACAATCAGAATCAGAAAACAATTTTTCAAGTCGATTGCAAATGGAAAAGAAACCTTCCGCCAGCTGATGAGCGTGTCGCTCCCGACAACCGGAAGCCGCTTCATCGGAAATTTATCTTGGTTTTTTGAACCTATTGTCGTCGCGCAGAGCCTTGCGATTGCAGGAGTGGCCACCGCTGCCGCCACCAGCCAGTACGGGGAGCTGACCGGATTTGCCATGACGGTTTTGACGCTGCCCAGCTTTATAACCTATTCTCTGTCAACGGCGCTTGTTCCTGCGATCAGTGAAGGAATGGAGCAAAAAAAGCTGCAAGTTGTCGAATACCGTCTGGAACAGGCGATGAGGCTGTGTCTTTTAAGCGGAGGCATTTCGGTGGTTATTTTATTCTCTTTCGCTGATGAACTGATGTCCGTCATGTACGGATCAACTAATGCGGCGGTATTTGTTAAAGTGATGGCGCCGTTTTTTCTGCTTTACTATTTTCAGGGGCCTCTTCAGGCGGTGCTGCAGGCTCTCAATTTAGCCGGGGCCGCCATGATGAACAGTTTTATCGGCGCCGCTGTCAAAACCGGCCTAATTTTTGTTTTGGCGACCAGGCCTTCCTTAGGCATCATGGGCGCCGCACTTGCGATTGTAACGGGGATGGTCCTTGTCACCCTACTGCATGCGGCCACCGTAAGCAAGGTGCTTCCGATCAGCATTAAAATAAAAGAATACGCGCTCTGTTTTGCCGTCATATTCATTTGCGGTTATATCAGCCGCATCATCAAGCACGCCGTTCATTTTTCAGGATCAGAGGCTGTTAATCTCACAGGCTGGATTGCAATGACCGCGATTTTGTACATTGCGCTTCTTCTGTTATTCAGGCTGATTAAAAGGGAAGAGCTGATCCGGATTCCGGTCATCGGCAAGTTCGTGACGCGGTGAAACCGATTTATGGCTCCCCTTTTTCATCTTTAAGATCAATAAAAAAAGCGCCGTCCGTAAACGTGCAGAATGATATAACCGAAAGATCGCGATATCCTCTTTTTGCTAAATTTTTTTCAAGCCAGTGTTTATCTTTCCCGATTCTGTCCAGATGCTCGTTCTGAATGACCCCGTCAACGATAAGCGATGTTTCCATCTGCTTATCCTTATTGTTTTTCTTTTTGACGATTGACAGTTTGCCCGAAGACTCCAAAATGGCGTACGACACGTCAGAGATTCTATCGATGTTATTCTCCCTCAGCTGCATAAGAAGATCGTCAAAATTGTAGCGCTGCGATCTCATCGCCCGTTCATCAATTTTTCCCTGTTTTATAATAATGGTGGGTTTTCCGTCAAGCAGCTGCCGTATTTTTTGGCTTTTGAGCGAAATAAAAGCAAGGCTTACTTGAATAATCATTAAAACGACAATCGGCACTATTGTGTGCAAAAGCTTATCTTTTACATTTTCAATTGCCAATACGGCAATCTCGGCAATCATAATGGAGACGACAAGGTCTAAAATGCTCAGTTCTCCGATTTCCCGTTTTCCCATCAGTCTGAAAATCACAAGAATGATAAAATAAAGCACAATCGTACGAAACGTAATAATGAAAATATCTTCCATATCGCACCTCCAACGGTCATAGCATTTGCCATCGGCTCTGAATTATGTAATAAACGGGCTGAACATCATGCATTTACGTCTAATTCGAACATTCAGAGAATACATTTAGAAAAAGACGGGCTCCGGCTTGTCATATATCAGGCCGCAGTGCGGAGAGGAGATAAAAATGGAAGAAACGAAACAAGTGGGAAGAGGCGTTTTGTACGGTTTAGTGGCTATTTTTGCGGTGATGCTTCTTACAAGTTTGGCGATTTCGCTTTTACTGACGGTTACCTCAATGGAAGAATCATCTTTCAGCTGGCTGATCACCGCGCTTTCTTTTCTTTCTTTATTTGCGGGAGGTTTTATATCGGGCGGCAAAGCGAAGGAAAAAGGCTGGATGATCGGAGCGTTAACCGCCGTCTGTTTTTCATTAATCATCTTGCTGTTTCAATATTTAGGGTTCGGAAAAACGTTTACATCCGGTCAGCTTTTATTTCATCTCGGCTTTTTGGGAGTCAGTATGCTGGGCGGCATTTTCGGAGTGAATTTGAAAGGAAGCAGATCAGCGTAATAAAAAAAAGAGCGGATTCTCCGCTCTTTTTTTTGTATGTATGAGCTTCGCTGTTATTCAGCGGAAGCTTCTCTGATTGCGCGGCGGTCAAATGTTAAACGGGTGTTATCACCTGTTTTAATGACGACCTTGCTTTCATCAATTGAATCAACAGTGCCGTGCAATCCTCCGATTGTCACCACTGAATCCCCTTTTTTCAGCTCTTCCTGCATCTGGCGTACGGCCTTCTGCTGCTTTTGCTGCGGACGGATGAGCAGGAAATAAAGCACTGCAAACATTAAAATAATAGGAACGATTGTGCCTAAAGTACCCATCTGTTTCCCTCCTTTCAAGAATGGTTTTATTTAGAAGCTTTTCGCATTTGGCTTATTATAGCCGTAACGCTCAAAGAACTCTTCTCGGAAATCACCAAGACGATCCTCCCGGATGGCTTGTCTGACCTGCTCCATTAAGTGTAACAGAAAATGAAGGTTATGGTAAGTTGTTAATCGAATTCCAAACGTTTCATTACAGCGGATCAAATGTCTGATGTAAGCGCGGGAGTAATTTTTGCATGTATGGCAGCTGCACTCTTCGTCAATCGGACGGAAATCACGCTCATATTTGGCGTTTTTCATATTCAGACGCCCTTCATTCGTAAACACCGTGCCGTTTCGGGCAATCCGGGTCGGCAGTACGCAGTCAAACATATCCACGCCGCGGATGGCGCCGTCAATTAAGGCATCCGGTGAACCCACACCCATTAAATATCTCGGCTTGTCCTTCGGTAAAAGCGGAGTTGTAAACTCAAGCACTCGGTTCATAACGTGCTTCGGCTCGCCGACAGATAATCCGCCTATGGCATACCCCGGAAAATCAAGCGAAACCAAGTCGTTTGCACTTTGTGTCCGCAGGTCTTCGTATTCTCCGCCCTGTACGATTCCGAACAGACCCTGCTCATCTGAGCGCCCGTGCGCCTCCAGGCAGCGTTCCGCCCAGCGGCTGGTCCGTTCCACAGAGCGTTTCATGTAATCATACTCTGCCGGATACGGCGGACACTCATCAAACGCCATCATGATATCAGAGCCGAGGGCGTTTTGAATTTCCATCGCTTTTTCCGGAGATAAAAACAGCTTGTCTCCGTTTAAGTGATTGCGGAAATGAACGCCTTCTTCTTCTATATTACGAAACTTGCTCAATGAAAAGACCTGAAAACCGCCGGAATCTGTTAAAATCGCGCGGTCCCAGTTCATAAACTTATGAAGCCCGCCCGCTTCTTTTACAATGTCGTGTCCCGGGCGGAGCCATAAATGGTACGTATTGCTTAAAATAATGCCCGCATCCATAGATTTCAGCTCATCCGGAGACATCGTCTTTACCGTAGCAAGCGTGCCGACCGGCATAAATACAGGCGTCTCAAAGGAGCCGTGGGGCGTATGAACTCTGCCCAGCCGCGCTCCCGTTTGTTTGCATTCCTTTATAAATTCATAACGTATCGGTTGTTCAGCCACTTTGTATGAGGCCTCCTGTCATTCAAATTAGATAATCAGCATGGCGTCGCCAAAGCTGAAGAAACGGTATTCCTCTTCTACCGCATGACGGTAGGCGGAAAGAACATGCTCTCTGCCGGCAAGCGCAGAAACGAGCATGATAAGGGAAGATTTCGGCAGATGAAAATTGGTGATCATGCCGTCAATCGCTTTAAATTCATATCCCGGATAAATGAAGATGGACGTCCAGCCGCTTGAAGCGGTAAATACGCCGTCATGCTCGCCGGCAATGGTTTCCAGGGTGCGCGTTGATGTCGTCCCGACCGACACGATGCGCCCTCCCGCCTTTCTGACCTCGTTTAAAGAGGCGGCGGTTTCTTCCGTCATTTCATAAAATTCCGCGTGCATGTTATGCTCTTCCACATCATCCGCACTGACCGGGCGGAATGTGCCGAGTCCCACATGAAGTGTGATAAATTCAATCCGCACACCCTTTTGCTGCAGCTCGTCCAGAATCTCTTCCGTAAAATGAAGTCCGGCCGTCGGAGCTGCGGCAGATCCGATTTCTTTTGAAAAGACGGTCTGATACCGTTCTTTATCATCAAGCTGCTCTTTAATATAAGGAGGCAGCGGCATTTCACCGAGTGATTCAAGCACTTCGTAAAAAATCCCGTCATACCGGAATTCTATTTTTCTGCCTCCGTGATCAAGCTCCTCCGTGCAGACCGCTGTCAGCCGGCCGTCGCCAAATGTCAGGACCGTTCCTTTTTTTACGCGTTTCGCCGGCTTTACGAGCGTTTCCCATGTATCATTTTCTTCCTGTTTTAATAACAGAAGCTCCACTTTCGCTCCCGTATCTTCTTTTGTGCCGAATAATCTTGCAGGCAGCACACGGGTATTGTTCAAGACGAGACAATCCCCTTCATTAAAAAAGCTTACAATCTCTTTAAACGAACTGTCCGTCAGCCCGCCCGTCTGTTTGTTGAGCACCATCAGCCGTGATGCGTCACGCTCTTTCAGCGGCACTTGGGCAATGAGGCGTTCAGGCAGTTCAAAATCAAATAAATCGACTTTCATCATTTCACCTTTATTCTATCTATTGTTATTTCATTCTGCCGAAAAAATTAAGCAGAATGGATAGTATCACACTGATCACAATACAAGTGACAACGGGAAAGAAAAATGTAACATTTCCCTTCTTAACGAAAATATCTCCGGGCAGCCTTCCGACAAAGTGCCAGACTGCGCCGGCAATAAGCAAAACGGCACCGAGAACCATGAGAACCTTCGGAAAGTCAGTCACGGGCGGGCGCCTCCAATCGAAAATGTTCATACACAGCCGGAGTCACGACCCGTCCCCTCGGCGTCCTCTGGAGAAATCCGATCTGCAGCAGATACGGTTCGTACACATCCTCTATTGTATGCGGTTCTTCGCCGATTGTCGCGGAAATCGTATCAAGGCCGACAGGACCGCCGCTGAATTTTTCGATCATGCCCATCAGCAGCTTATGGTCGATATGGTCAAGGCCGAGCGCATCGACTTGAAGACGTTCGAGCGCGTCGTGAGCGATTTCTTCCGTGATGCGGCTGTCGCCGAGCACCTGGGCAAAATCTCTCACCCTTCTGAGAAGCCGGTTTGCAACCCGCGGCGTTCCCCTTGACCGTCTGGCGATCTCCAGAGCCGGAGCTTCTTCGATATCCACTTCAAAAACGTCAGCCGTTCTTGACACGATATCTGTCAGCTCTTCCTGCGTATAGTATTCAAGGCGCGACAGCACCCCGAACCGGTCTCTGAGCGGTGCGGTCAATAATCCGACCCTTGTCGTCGCTCCTACAAGCGTAAAAGGGGGAAGGTCGAGACGGACGGAGCGGGCGGACGGGCCTTTTCCAATGACGATATCAAGGCAGAAATCCTCCATCGCCGGGTACAGCACTTCCTCAATCGAGCGGTTCAGCCTGTGAATTTCGTCTATAAACAGCACATCCCCTGGTTCGAGCGCCGTCAAAATGGCTGCCAAATCTCCCGGTCTTTCGATGGCGGGACCTGACGTCGTCCGCATCTCCACACCCATCTCATTGGCCACGATAGACGCAAGCGTTGTTTTCCCGAGACCCGGAGGCCCGTATAAAAGAACGTGGTCCAGCGTTTCCTGCCTCATTTTCGCCGCATCGATAAACACGCGCAGATTTTCTTTCACCTTCTTTTGGCCGATATACTGGGCGAGATTCTGCGGCCTGAGGCTTTGCTCGATTATTGATTCATGGCTGTCTGCTTCACTTGAAACGAGCCGTTCATCCATGAACATCACCTTACTTTAATAATTTTTGCAATGCTTTTTTCACATATTGATCTGTTGAAAGCGCCGTTTCCTCTTTTAAGTGAGGAAGCACTTTTTTAATTTCTTTTTCGGCGTAGCCGAGAACCCTAAGCGCTTCAAGCGCCTCGTCAAGCGCCGTTTCAGCCTCTTGTTTTTCAATGCGCGCTTCATGATTGAACAGGTTGTCAATCATTTCAGGCACGACGTCGGCCAGTTTGCCTTTCAAATCAAGAATAATCTGCCGCGCCGTTTTTTTGCCCACACCCGGAAATTTCACCAAAAAGGCTTCATCTTCCTGTTCGATCGCTTCGATGACGGCTCCGGGGTCACCGGAACCGAGGATGGCGAGCGCCCCTTTCGGCCCGATGCCGGTGACGTTCAGCAGCTTTGTGAAAAGCGCTTTTTCTTCCCGGGTTGAAAAACCGTACAAAGAAAAGGCGTCTTCTTTTATATGATGATACGTAAAAATGGTCTCTTGATTGCTTACCTTATAAATAAACGGGTTCGGAGTGAAGACCTGATAGCCGATTCCGCCGTTTTCAATCACGATGTATTGGGGAGATACATAATCAATCGTCCCCTTCACGAATTCAATCACACCTATTCACCTCTTTGACTGCTTATCATTGTAACACAAAAACAGCCAAAGTCTTATAGAAAAGTTAACGTATGTTCGCTTTGACACCTTCCATTCAGAAAAAAAAAGACATGTGTCACATGTCTTGCGTCAAAGTCAGCCGCTGTAAGTCTTAATATGATCGATCACGCTCTCAAACTCCGCTTTTGTCCTGTACGGTATGCCGTGTTCCAAGTGCTTTTGCAATCGGCTTTCCAGCCTTTCTATATCAATCTGGAAGAAAGATTGAATCGGCTCGGCCAGCGATCCGGGACGGCCGTGAAAAGTGGAGATGACGCCTCCGTCCGTGACGCCGATATAACCGTTAACCTTACTGAGCGGAGAAATGTCATCAACATGCTTACGGAAAAGGACGAAGCCTTTTTTCTGCTCAACGAGCGTCCAGCCCGCATATGCGGCCCAAAAATCCTCCATCGCCAAAACGGTTTCATCCGTATGTTCGATGCCGACATCACCGTCCAGATAGACCTTTTCCAGCTGGACGTGCACCCGAAGCGGCCCGTAATGCTCAACCTCCGCCCCGTATGCGCCTTTTCCTCCGCAAATCAGGACTGCAGCCGATAAGATAAGCATAAACAATAGACGAGCACCGCAAATTCGTTTCACCAATAACACCTCTTTATTCAATCAAACTCTTGATGCTAGTTTGACCAAAGATGCCGGTGCTTAACCGTTTTCTTTCATTTGTCTGTTTCAGCCGAAAAAAAGCAGCCTCTATATGAGGGCTGCCCCGATGATTATGCCCGGCCGGCTGAAATCAGTTTCATTTGTCCGGGCGTCAGTTTGAGCCGGTATCCCCTTACGGTCAGATACACAGTTTTTGCTCCGCGGCTTTTGTCATGCTCCGTTTTTTTCATTCCGGCCCCTCCGTTACGTTTTATTACTTTTATGTTACCACCGCAACATAAAGAGCGTTTTAAGAATATGTAAAGAAATGATGAAGCTTTATCCATAAAAATACTGCCGGATGAAATCATCCGGCAGTCCCGTTTAACGGCTGTTTCTGTTCATGTCTTGCAGCTTTGTAAAAGTAGCGTTGTCGGTAAACACTTGAATTGTACGGCCGTCCGCAAATTTTTTGGCCGCATGTTTGACATGTTTATCATCATTTTTCGTAAAAGGATGATTTGTTCTGACGGCAATGACGACTCTCGTGTCAGTCACGATGACCTGACTATCCTGTACGCCTTTTACTTTTTTCACGCGGTTTGCAACTTTTGCCGCCAGCCTGATGTTTTCGGCGTTGTCATACCCATTATAAGACATTGCTGCCGGCGGCGTATTGACATTTCGGCCGTTATATGTGCCGTCCGTCGTTAACGGAACCCCGTCATTAGGCGCATACTGGTCGGACACGTTTGTCGTATTATGACGGCCGTTTCGGTTTTCCATCATTTCAGAAACGGGTCCTTGATGGTCCATTCCGTACTGGCGTCTGCCGTTATCATTATCATTCGAATAATATCCGACCGGACGTGTTGACTGATTGTAGCGTCCGTCATTCATGGCATTATTTGCTCCGCATGCCGTTAAGCTTGCCGTCACGGCTAAAACGCCTGCGATCGTCATCAGTTTTTTACCCAATGGAAAAACCCCCCGTGGATTCATCGCTGTTTGAGCGTTTTCCGCTCATGTTTAGGATGTGCGGCCGACGGCGGGTTTAAGCTTGTCAGTTATGTCCATTCCTCAGTTGGACATAAAAAAAGGAACGACATACATCGTCCCGAAACATTAATCTTCTTCTTCCTCCGGCCGTCCGAATACTTGATTTGGACTCGGCTGATTCGGCGCGGCATTAGGATTTGCTCCGCCGTAAGGCATAAAATATCCGGCGTTTGCACCCACATTCGGATACGGCTGCACAGGCACATTTGCGTGATGGTGATGTGAACCGTGGTGATGATGGTGGTGGTGATGTGAATCATGGCAGCCGCAATCATCATCCTTATATTTTCCATCATGATGAGGCGCGTTTGCGTAATGTGACGAATATCCGCCGTAATACGGCATTTGACCGTACGGAGCACCGCCGAAACCTGATGCAGAACCATCATAATGCTCTGCATTTTCATGGGCCTGGTTCTCATATTCACCGTAACCCGCTTGCGGCCCAAATCCCGGATGATGGAATCCGTGATGATGGAATCCGTACGGTAATGGCATCGGCATTACCGGAAAGCCTCCATAACCTCCTCCAAAACCGCCGAAACCTCCGCCTACCGGGAAGCACGGATGGCATAGTCCCGAACCCGGCAGCATCGGTGTCACCGGAACCGGACAAGGACAAGGCATGCACGGCATCGGGTAATGCATAAAAGGCGGTTCAACGGCCGGCATATTCGGAAACGGGACATTCGGAATGTTTGGCATGTTCGGCAGATGATAAGCGGCGTTTTCTTCTTCCATCTTTCCGGCTTCAGGCGCCTTCGGCATATTCGGGTAATTCGCGTTTTCCATGTTGATCATTTCCTCCTGTTGTGGAATGTTATTGTCATGCTCTTTTTCTTTCGGCTCGACAAAATGTGTCACCGGTTCCTCCGGCTTAGGAGGCGACCACGGCTGAAACAGCTGATTGGACGGATAATATTGGTTCATATCAGCTTCCGGCAGCACATTTTCATGCTTTTCAGGGATTGGCGGCACATACGGAATTGACGGCTTCGGTTCTTCCGGTATGGTGTCTTCAATGTCCACAACTGATTTCGGTTTTTCTTTGGCATATGGATGCTCATGCTTATGCGCAGACGTTCCGAAGCCGGCCTTGGGCTCTTTTCTGACCGGAACGGCTTCTGAAGGCACCTTTATCTTCATTCCAGGCATAATTAAGTCTGGATTGCTAAGCTGATGATTCAGTTTTTTTAACTCTTCAAGATCAACTCCGTATTTTTCAGCTATTTTCCAGAGCGAATCGCCTTTTTGAACGATATGAATTTTCAACGTTTTCCCCTCCTATGCACAAAACGTGAACGGTACATTTGTCATTACAATACGTTTCTTCACACTATATGCCGGTGGACTGGGCATGATGATAAAAAATTTGGGAAGGAGGGGAAATTTTTATGATTACGTATGACTCAGCATTCTGTTCAAAGCACGAAGCGCTTCTGTCCGAACCGCTTCCGGAACTTTAATGACACCCTTCGGCTCGCCTTTTTCAAGCTGCTCAAGCGACCACAATAAATGCGGCAGGTCGATTCTGTTCATTGTCAGACACGGACACATATCGGGATTCAATGATTCAATCTGTTTATCCGGGTGCGAGTGAATGAGGCGCTGAACAAGATTCATTTCCGTGCCGATCGCCCACTTGCTTCCCGGTTCTGCCTGTTCAATCGTATCAATAATATATTTGGTAGACCCGCTGTCGTCACTGAGCGAGACCACTTCCCGCGAACATTCCGGATGAACGATAATGCGGATGCCGGAATCCCGCTGCCGCAGCTGAGAAATATTTTCCGCTGTAAACTTTTCGTGTACGGAGCAATGCCCTTTCCAAAGGATGACTTTAATGTTTTCCGGATGTTCAGTAAGCAATCGGTTCTGCCCCGGGTCCCATACAGCCATTTCTGTCAGCGGAATGCCGAGGTCATAGGCCGTATTTCTGCCTAAATGCTGATCCGGCAAAAATAAAATTCTTTCTTTTTGTTTAAAAGCCCATTTCAGCACACTCCGGGCATTCGAAGAGGTGACGGTCGCTCCTCCGTGCCGTCCGACGAATGCTTTAATTTCCGCCGTCGAGTTAACATATGTTAACGGAATGATGGTGTTACCGTACAGTTCTTGAAGCTCTTGCCATGCTTTGTCCGTCTGCTGAATATCTGCCATATCAGCCATCGAGCATCCGGCGCGCATGTCAGGCAAAATGACGGTTTGGTTATCATCAGTCAGCATATCAGCGGTTTCCGCCATAAAATGCACGCCGCAAAACACAATATATTCCGCCTCTTTATTTTTTTCCGCCACTTGAGCAAGCTGCAGAGAGTCACCTGCCGTATCGGCGAATTGTATCACTTCGTCTTTTTGATAGTGATGTCCCGGAATGAACAGGCGCTTTCCGAAATCCCGTTTAATGGCGGCGACACGCTTTTCCATTTCTCCGGTGCTCATGTCTTTATAATGGCTCGGCATCATTTCGGCTGATGCAGTTAGCACGTCAAAAATAGACATCTTAAAAATCCCCCTGTTCCGCAGCCTCAACATCCATGCTGATGTCGGCGCTTTTTACTGAATGAGTCAGAAATCCGAGTGAAATATATTGGACGCCCGTCCCTTTATAAGCGGGCAATGTATCGAGCGTTATGCCTCCGGATGCTTCCGTTTTGATATGACCCGGTGTCATGCCTGCAAAACGCCGGACGGACTCAGGCGGACAGTTGTCAAACATAATAATGTCTGCGCCCGCTTCTATTGCCTCGAGCAGCTGCTGTTCGGATTCGATTTCGACTTCCACCGCAAGCATCTGCCCCGCCGTTTTTCTTGCCCGCTCCACAGCTGCCTTTATCGATCCGCAGGCGGCAATATGATTATCTTTAATCATGATGCCGTCATATAAGCCGAAGCGATGATTAAAGCCGCCTCCGATGCGAACAGCGTATTTTTCCAGCATTCTGAGCCCGGGTGTCGTTTTTCTCGTATCACAAAGCTTGATGGACGGATCATCAAGACGCCTTTTGGCCTCATCCGTCATGGTCGCAATGCCTGACATTCTTTGTATGAGATTCAAAATGACCCGCTCCCCCGTAAGAAGAGCTGCCGCCCGGCCTTCCATTTCAGCGAGCACGTCTCCTCTTTTCATCCGTTCTCCGTCTTTTTTCAGGGAGCGGATGCGGATATCATCGTGTAAAAGCTTCCATCCTTCACGGATAACGTCTTCTCCGGCAAACACGCCGTCTGTTTTTGCGATGATCCGCGCTTTACATTGCTGATCAGAAAAAATCGCTTGTGACGTCGCATCACCCGTTCCGATATCTTCCTGAAAAAAATGAGTCAGCATTTGTTTCAGCTGCAGAATGTCCATAGTTCCCCAATCCTTTCGTTTTTTCTGATAACTGTTCCAGATGTTGAATGAATGATTTGTTTTCCGTGCCACTCTTTCTCCGTCCCGGGAAAATCAGTGCGAAAATGAGCGCCTCTGCTTTCTTCCCGAATAAGGGCTGAGGTCACAACAAATTGCGCAGTCTTCCATAGGCAGGATAGCTCGGCTTGTTCCATTGTGATATCCTTCACATTCATATGACGCACAGATACGTTGTTAAGCCAGGATGCCAGCGCCTGCAGGTTTTCTTTTTCCCTGACGATGCCCGCTCCGGTTGTCATTTTGGCTTGAAGGACATGAAGCGTTGTGTCCGGCACTTGTAAGATGACATCAGTTTTCTTCGGGGTTTTTTTATATCTTCCGTTTAACGGTGTTTGAATGATATGTTCAGCACATCGTTGCCCGCTTGCCAGCGCTTCCAGCAGTGAGTTGCTCGCAAGGCGGTTCGCCCCGTGCAAGCCTGTGCAGGCGGTCTCGCCTATAGCGTACAAATCAGGCACGGACGTTTTCCCCCATGTATCGGCTTTTACTCCGCCCATTAAAAAATGCATTCCGGGTGCTACAGGAATCCCGCTTTCAAGATCAACGCCGGCTGTTTGACAAATTTCTGTTATGGTCGGAAAACGTTTGTTAAAATCGGCTATTCGGCTGCAATTTATAAAAACAGGATTTTCTTTCATCATTTCTTCATAAATCGCCCGTGAAACCACATCCCGGGGCGCCAAATCTTCAAGCGCGTGTCTGTCAGCCATGATCCTGCGCCCGAAGCGATCCGCTAAATATCCGCCTTCTCCTCTCACTGCTTCAGAAATCAGACCGTACACAGTCCCGTTTTTCACAAGGAGGGTCGGGTGGAATTGGGTGAACTCCATATCCGTGATCTCAGCACCCGCGCGGAAGGCAAGAGCGATGCCGTCTCCCGTTATGGCGGAATCATTTGTGTGATATTGGTACAGACTGCCGCAGCCGCCTGAAGCAAGCACTACACAATCCGCTCTTCTGTAAGAAACGGCGCCTGAAGCATCCTTTACGGCAACGCCTGCGCATCGCCCGTGTTCAATCAGCAGATCAACAACCGTCTCGTGTTCAATGATCCGAATGCCGTCCCTCAGCTGCCGAACCAGAAACTCAACCAGCATCCGTCCGGTCGCATCTCCCCCGGCGTGCAGAATCCTCCTTTTGGAATGAGCGCCTTCCCTGCCGAGACAAAACGTTCCGTCCGACTTCGTATCAAAAGGGAAATGGCCTTCTATCAGCCTGTTTATCATGCTCTGTCCGCTTTGCAGCAAATGCCGCACGGCTGTCACGTCATTGTGTCCGCATCCCGCATACAGTGTATCGTTCACATGGGATTCTATCGAGTCATCTTTTGCGTATGAAACAGCAATCCCGCCTTGAGCATAATGCGAATTGCTGTTCGTTACGTTTCTCTTTGTGATGACGGTTACTTGGTATGACGGAGGAAATGAGGAAGCACAGGCAAGGGCCGCCGTCCCCGTACCAATGACGATAATTGTTTTTTCAGACATACATCACCCTCCTATTATATTTACAACTGTCTTGACACCTATATTTACACAACGATAAAATAAACTCAAGCTTTTTTTAACATAAACGGATAGGAGACGGGCTGTATGATTTATCTTGATTACGCGGCGGGAACGCCTTTAAACAAAGAAGCCGCGAAAGTCTTTCAGCATCTCAGCACAGAGGTATACGGCAATGCAAGCAGCCTTCATGACGCCGGAGGAAGAGCGGCGGACGTGCTGGAATATTGCAGACATTCTGCAGGAAAATTGATCGGCGGAGCGGCAGACGGCATTTACTTTACAAGCGGCGGAACGGAAGCGAACATCTTGGCCGTCCAATCATTGCTGTACGGTCTGCCCGACCACAAAAAACATTTTATTACGACCGCAATGGAACACCACTCGATCCATAATGCCGCGGCGTTTTTGGCTGACCGGGGAATTGATGTCACCATCATATATCCCGACGAAAACGGCCTTATAACCGAGGACATACTGGCGGCTCATATCCGTCCTGACACGGGGCTCGTTTCCATACAGCACGCCAATTCAGAAACCGGCCTCATCCAGCCTGTGAATCGTCTGGCCGCTTTTCTTCACCAGAGAAACATTTTGCTGCATTGCGATTGTGTTCAAAGTTTCGGCAAACTGCCGATTGATGCGGATCAGGCGGGAATCGACGCCCTTTCCGTCTCCGGTCATAAAGTATACGGCCCGAAAGGCACCGGGGCTGTTTACATTCGGCCCGGTGTCAGCTGGAATCCGGTTTATCCGCATACCGTGCATGAAAACGGGTTCAGGCCCGGTACGGTGAATGTGCCGGCCATCGGCGCTTTTACCGCTGCTGCGGAGTACGCAGTGAAACATATGGAGGAACACCGTGAGCATGCTGACAGGCTGAGGAATTATTTGTATGACCAAATTCGGCGTCAAGGCCTCCCCATTTCATTTTCAGAGGAAGAAACCGGCGGTGAATGCCTGCCCCACATTGTCGGGTGTTTTTTTCACTCCTTTGAAGGACAATATATTATGTTAGAATGTAATCGTAACGATATTTGCATCTCAACCGGGAGCGCATGTTCCGCCGGCAGCCACGGCCCTTCTTCAGCTATGAAGGCGCTGAGAAAAACCGAACGGGAAGCGCGGCAGTTTTTCCGGATCTCATTCGGAAACGAAACAACATGTGAACAGCTCGATATGCTGATACATACATTTACGGCGCTATGGGAGCAAAAGAAAGGAGAATCAGCAATTTGACAGAAGGAACGAAGCTTACTGGGGCGAAAAGACGCGACATGCTGCTTCATTGGCTGAAAGAAGCCGGCTCGCCATTAACAGGAGGCGAATTGGCCAAAAAAGCAAATGTTTCAAGACAGGTGATCGTGCAGGACATATCGCTCTTGAAAGCAAAAAGCGAACCGATTATCGCGACGAGCCAAGGCTATTTATACATCAGCATGAATGCCGGCGGCGAAAAAAACGCCGAACGGATTGTCGCCTGTCTGCACGGCCCGGAGCGGACGGAAGAAGAGCTTGAACTCATTGTCGATGAAGGCGTCACCATAAAGGACGTCATTATTGAACACCCCGTATACGGCGATTTAACCGCCGCCATAAGAGTCAGCACACGGAAAGAAGTCAAACAATTCATGGATCACATTAACTCGACAAATGCCGCTTACCTTTCACAGCTGACCGGAGGCGTGCATCTCCATACGTTAAGCGCCCCGACAAAAGAGCGGATTGACCAAGCCTGCCAAGCGCTGGACGACGCGGGTATTTTAATAAAAGATTAAAAAAAAAGCCCCCTGAAGGGCTTTTTTTATATCGAATAGGATTGATATGTTCCCAGAAGCTTGACCCGGCAGCCGAGGGCTTCCATCTCTTGAACGGCACCGGGAATGAGAACCTGATCCATCGCCTGTTCAATATCAATAATAAAGAAATAGTTGCCGAGACCCGTTTTTGTCGGGCGCGATTCGATCTTTGATAAATTCAGGTTTCTCCATGAAAAAGCGGACAGCACCCTGTGCAGCGCGCCTGATTGGTCATCTTGGGGAAGCGTTACCATCATCGTCGTTTTCGGCCGTGAAGACAGTTTCGCATTCACTTCGAATGAGACGTCTTTTTCAGGCGAAAGAATGACAAATCTCGTGTGGTTGTCCTGATAATCCTGAATATCCCGCTTCACGATGCTCAATCCGTATGTAGCGGCCGCCATTTCATTTGCAATCACGCCGATCGGAAGGTCCGAATGCTCACTGACATACTTGGCAGCCGCACCTGTTGACTTCGCATACTCATAAGGAACGGACGAAAAATGCCGGTGAAGAAATTTGTGACATTGCGCAATCGCATGGGAATGAGAATAAATTTTCTCAAGCTTTTTCCACTCATTTTCTCTCGAAGGGTGAACGAGCAGATGCTGGTGAATCGGCAGCGTCATTTCCCCCACGATCGCAAGAGGCTGCTCATGAATCAAGTAGTCAATCGTTAAGTTAACCGAGCCCTCCAGCGCGTTTTCCAAAGGAACAAATGCAAGATCAACTTCTCCCGCAACCGCCGCATCCATGCATGCCGGTATTGTTTGATAAGGTGCTTGTGTCACGCTGTTTTGAAAGCAGGAACTGACTGCTAGATGTGTAAATGTGGCTTCTGGCCCTAAATAACCGACTTTCATGTCTCTTCTCTCCTTACGCGCCTGACCCTAAGATCTCAACTTTTTCTATAAAATCAAATTTTCTCAGTTTATTCATTAACGTATGAATGTTTTCTTCCATTGCGGACGTACTGATTGAGAGCGTGACATTCGCCCTGCCCTGAAGCGGAATCGTCTGGTGAATGGAAAGCACGTTGCTTCCTGAGTCAGCCACCGCCTGCAAAAGCTGGGATAACGCGCCTGACCGATCCTCCAAATGAAAGAAAAGTGTGATTATTTGTTCTTTAACCATCGTGTAAAAAGGGAAAACCGCATCTCGGTATTTGTAAAAAGCGCTTCTGCTTAAATCAACTTTCTGCACGGCATCTGCAACCGATTCAGCCTTTTTTCTGTCGAGCAGCTTTTTGACTTCAAGGGTTTTCCGCATCGCATCAGGCAGAACGTCTTCACGCACTAAATAAAATGTCTCTTCTTTCACCTGCACCCCTCCCTTTTACATCAGAGAGCCTGCATTGCAAGCTCTCCATTTTTTTAATCAATAAATTCAAATTCAAATTCCAGCAGCCGGATGATATCGCCGTCTTTAGCACCGCGTTCTCTGAGTGCTTCATCAACGCCCATACCGCGCATCTGTCTTGCAAAACGCTTGACGGATTCGTCACGGGAGAAGTCAGTCATTTTAAAGAGGCGTTCCAGACTGTCACCTGAAAGCACAAACGCGCCGTCCGGATCACGGGTAATGTCAAATGGAATTTCTTCATCTTCCATCGTGTACATTACGCGGTTTTCCGCCAGTTCTTCTTCATCATACAGCGGGAATTCAGGCGTTGTTTCCAGCTGGTTGGCGACTTCAAACAGAAGATCGCGGAGCCCTTCTCTCGTCACCGCGCTGATCGGGAAGACAGGATGGTCATCCTGAAGCTTTTCTTTAAACGCTTTAAGATTTTCAGCCGCTTCGGGCATGTCCATTTTATTCGCAACGATAATTTGCGGACGCTCCGTCAGCCGCAGATTATATTCACTGAGCTCCTGATTAATGGTCACATAATCCTCATACGGATCACGGCCTTCCATCGCTGACATGTCAATAACGTGAACGATGACGCGCGTCCGTTCGATATGGCGGAGAAATTGGTGGCCTAAGCCGACTCCTTCGTGCGCTCCTTCAATCAAACCGGGCAGATCCGCCATGACGAAGCTTCTTCCGTCATCCGTTTCCACCATGCCCAGATTCGGAACAAGCGTTGTAAAATGATAATCGGCGATTTTCGGCTTTGCCGATGAAACGACAGACAGAAGCGTAGATTTTCCGACGCTCGGGAAGCCGACGAGACCTACGTCTGCAAGCACTTTCAGTTCAAGCACGATATAGCGCTCTTTTCCGGGCTCTCCGTGCTCTGACAGCTGCGGTGCCGGGTTGGCCGGGGTCGCAAAGCGGGTATTTCCGCGTCCGCCGCGTCCGCCTTTTGCGATGACGGCGCGCTGTCCGTGCTCAGTCAGATCGGCAATGACCTGTTTTGTATCGTCATCCGTTACGACTGTGCCGGGCGGAACTTTAACAACCATATCGTCCGCATTTCTGCCGTGCTGGTTTTTAGACATGCCGTGCTCGCCGCGTATCGCTTTGAAATGGCGCTGGTACCGGAAGTCCATGAGCGTGCGCAGTCCTTCATCAACCTCAAAAACGACGTCGCCTCCATTACCTCCGTCACCGCCGGCAGGCCCGCCTTTCGGCACATATTTTTCACGGCGGAACGCAACCATTCCGTTACCGCCGTCGCCGCCTTTTACATATACTTTCACCTGATCTACAAACATAATATCCTCCGTTCTAAACCGTAAAAAACCGCTAGTTCATTCCAATTTCGGCCACACATTCATGGCCGGTCAGCTCAAATTGCATGACATCAAAGTCCTCATACCGCGATTTGCGAAATTCATCAAACACATCTGCATTTGCAATCGTTCCATGAAAATCGAGATATACAATAAGCTGTCTGTCAGGGTGATCCGTCTGCAGCGATACGGTCAGATGATTTTCACTTTCATTGCTTACCGCCAGACCGAACAGATGAAACAGTTTTCTCATCAGGTTCGACAGCTTTTGATCATATGCCGATAAATCTTTAATTTCTCCGAGCACTTCGTATTCGAGCCTCATATAACGGGACTTCCAATTAAATGTCAGAAAGTCAAACGCCAAGTGCGGGGTTTTCAGGTTTGAGAGCTTTGACTCGTGCTTTGCATCTATGACCATTTCGTCGATTATTTCAACGACCCTGTCATACTTCTGCAAACTTAAGTTTCCTTTTATCAGCTGCAGCTTATTCATCCAATCATGACGGAAATGGCCCATTAATTGGATCAGTTCATTGATCAGAGCCGCATCGCTTACAGGTTCTTCTTGTTTCTTCGATACATCCTTCATTTTCGCACTCCCAATCGTTTAATTTCTTTTTAGGAGTCTTGATAAGTGTGTACTATGAATTATAACAGAGAAGGCTTTGTTAAAAAAACACTTGTTTTTCCTGGTTCATCATGTTCCTTTTTCGGATCGCATACAATGCGGATGCCAGGCAGAAACATTTTTGGTATCACTGCTTGGGGAACATATCCAGTGGGTATGAGAAGCTGATGTCCTCATTCAAGGCGGGGTTCACTCACGCATCCTCTGCTTTTCATTCTTGATGTTACTCCGCTTACTGCAAAAAAAACTCCAGTCAACGACCGGAGTTTTTTGTGTCATTATTGAGCTACAGGATATACGCTCACTTTTTTGCGGTCACGGCCGAAACGTTCGAATTTAACAGTTCCGTCGATTTTAGCAAAAAGAGTGTCATCTCCTCCGCGGCCCACGTTTTCACCTGGGTAGATTTTCGTTCCGCGTTGACGGTAAAGGATAGATCCGCCTGTTACGAATTGACCGTCTGCACGTTTAGCGCCTAAACGTTTAGATTCAGAGTCACGTCCGTTCTTTGTAGAACCTACACCTTTTTTAGAAGCGAAAAACTGAAGATCTAATCTAAGCATGTAACTCACCTCCTATATTTGGTTTGCAGTCAACCGTAAGTGTTCACTGTAATCCCGCTCGATCGTTTCAAGAGAAACAATCATGCCTTCAATCAGCAGCTGCGCTTTTTGCAAAGCTTCCTGATCAGCGGCTTCAGGGAATTCAAAGTAGAAATAACCCCCGTCCTCGCCTATATCAAGAATCGGTTCGAGAGAAGCCAGCGCGATAACCGCATTGACCGCTCCGAAAACGACAGCCGTGACCCCGGCGCAAACGAGATCTCGTCCATGTTCAGCAAAATCGGCATGTCCCGTCATTTCAAAGGACAAAATGCCCCCGTCATTCCGAGATCTTCGAATTGTTGCCTCAATCATGCTTACGCGTTGATTTTTTCGATTGTCAATTTAGTATAAGGCTGACGATGACCTTGTTTTTTATGAACATTTTTCTTTGGCTTGTAACGGAAAACAGTGATTTTTTTCGCACGGCCTTGTTTTTCAACTTTAGCTGTAACTGTCGCGCCTGCAACTGTTGGGTTGCCGACTTTCACGCTGTCTCCGCCAACAAACAATACGTCTTCAAACGTCACTGTTTCACCTGCTTCAGCAGCAAGTTTTTCGATGTAAACAGTTTGACCTTCTTCAACTTTGATTTGTTTTCCGCCTGTTTTAATGATTGCGTACATTCTCTGCACCTCCTATTAGACTAAGACTCGCCAGCAACAGGGGGCTTTAAAGCTCTTATCACCTGTCCCGAGCGGTTGTAGCATTGGTGCTACATCCATAACATTAAAAAATATATCAGAACCAAAAGGATATGTCAATCTATTTCTAGTAAGGCAGCAGCAGGTCTTCCATAGAGGAATCTGTCCGTTTATCGGCAAAATACGCATGAAGCACTTCATTTTCATCGAGCTGGCTGAGCTTTTCGCCGGCTTTTTCAATGATAATGGGGTGCTTGCATCCCCGTTTGAATTCGGCCATGACATGCTTTACTTTGGCATCGGCCGCGACCGTCAAAGGATGCAGCATGGTGACATCTCGGTTTTTGCCGTAGTATCTCTCCAAAAGAAACCTCAGCTGAATATAATGCCGCTTCCGGTATTCATCCCATAAAGAAGCGGCGAGAAAGACGAACAGCACCCATGCGCTGACCTGAAGGGGGACGGCCAGCACAATCCAGCAGCAGAGCAAAAGCGCGGAAACGGCCGATGTCTGCAGGCTGAGGAGATGCGCTTTTTGAAAAGCCATTTGTTTAGAGAAGTATAAAAACACGAACTTGCCGCCGTCAAGCGGCCAGATCGGCAAAAGATTGATGAAAAGAATGGAGAGATTATAAAAGGTAAACATCTCAAATGTCTGCTCACTTGCAAAGCCTGACATGAAAAAGAGCCAGGCTGCCGCCTGAAGCCACACATGCTGAAGCGGGCCCGCCAAAATGACCGCGAATTCCTCTTTTAGCGGCCGGTTTCCGTGCTCCTCCACCTCAACCGTCCCGCCGAAAGGCAGCAGAAAGATGCGTTTAATGCGCCACGAAAAAAACACAGCCAGAGCAGCATGCCCCAGCTCATGAACGGATACGACCAGCAAAAGACACAGCAGCGCTTTGATGTGCCCCGTCATAAGACCGAGCCCCATAATAATCCAAAGAAAAGGATGGACATGAATTTTAAAAAGGAGGATGAGCCATTT
Source organism: Bacillus sp. YH3-2-B2 (assembly GCF_053663335.1). Lineage (NCBI taxonomy): Bacteria > Bacillati > Bacillota > Bacilli > Caryophanales > Bacillaceae > Bacillus > Bacillus sp. YH3-2-B2. Next base: position 651,809 of record NZ_JBSJQE010000003.1, read on the forward strand.
ATTCATCAAATGTGATCACCTGGATCGGATCTATGAATTTATCGCCATCCTGGATCGCGAAATAGTACTGGCCTTTACTTTTATCGTTGAGCTTGATCGAACCGATCTTTTTCCCTTTATCGACAAAGTCGTACAATGAAACGTTAACATCTTTTAGCCTGCCGTAAATGCTGCTTGTATTGTCGGCGTGCTGCACCTTCACCGTCAGCCCTGTTTTTTTATCTTTGCTCACTTCCATAATGTAGCCTTCTTTTACGCTGTCAATGGCTTCACTGGCGGTTTCGACGACGACGCCCTCTCCGTTATTTTGAAAGTCCTGCTGGATTTTCCCCGCGGCAGGAACGGCCATATCCTGACTGACCGCCACCTGACCGTCCTTCTTTTTCGTTCCCGGCGTAAGAAAAGCGAGCGGGTTTCCGAAGGAAGATACGAACCAATTGCTTACGGCAGCAAACTGAAATTCTTTTTGAAAGGTTTGTGCGATTGCCGGTTTGATCTGACTCAGCGGCTGTTTGTCAGTTTTATAGGCAATAGCGGAGATCAGTACGAGACAGGCGGCCAGCAGGCATTTTAAAATAATAGAATGAGCGCTGATCAATGGATGCCGCCCGTTAAATTCGGGCGGGTGTTCCGTTTGATATTCGTAGTCCGGAAGAAGCTTGTGCTTTTCCTGCTCCTTGACCATCTGCCACGCGGGAAAATTCTGCGTTTGAGCGTTTTGAACGAAAGTCCGTTTTGATTCAGGCCGCTGTTTTCTTCTTTTGGCCAGTCTTTTTCTAATTTCATCAGCTCTGTGACTCATCGCCATCATCCTTTGCAATCGTTGGGTTTGTACATCCTATGTCTTGTCCATTGCAAATATGCGCTCTTAAAAAACAAAAAAGACCTGATAAGCTGGGCTTCATCAGATCTTTGTATTCTGGTATATATTATGAACGCACGCCGAAAAATGACTTGATTTTCGCCATCATCCCTTTTTGCTGCTCTTCAAGCACCTGCAAAGGAACGGATTCTCCTAAAATGCGCCGGGCGATATTGCGGTACGCAATGCTGGCGCGGTTTTTGGAATTCATGGCAATCGGTTCGCCGATATTTGAAGCCCTGATCACTTCATCATCGTCAGCAACGATTCCGAGGAGATCAATAGACAGATGATGAACAACTTCATCCACATCCATCGTGTCACCGTTTTTCACCAGGTGATTTCTGATGCGGTTCACGATAAGGCGCGGCGGTTCGATATCTTCCTGCTCCAAAAGTCCGATAATGCGGTCAGCGTCCCGCACCGCTGATATTTCCGGCGTCGTCACAACAATCGCCTTATCAGCTCCGGAGACGGCATTTTTATAGCCTTGTTCAATTCCGGCCGGACAATCAATAATGACATAATCAAATTCCTGCTTAAGCTCCTGCACAAGCAATTTGATCTGCTCAGGGACAACAGCCGTCTTGTCGCTTGTCTGGGCAGCCGGCATTAAATGAAGCAGATCATCAAAACGTTTGTCTTTGACAAGCGCCTGATGCGTCTTGCATCTGCCTTCAATTACATCTACTAAGTCGTAAATAATTCTGTTTTCAAGACCCATTACGACATCAAGGTTGCGCAGTCCGATATCTGTGTCTACCAAACAGACGCGCTTCCCTAAAATGGCTAAGGCGGTACCGAGGTTTGCAGATGTTGTTGTTTTACCTACTCCGCCTTTTCCCGAAGTTATTACGATAGCCTCACCCAATTTCACATTCCTCCCTCAAGCCTTGTTAGATCAGGTCTTAAATGAGCCAATTGCTGAAGGCGTTCAATGACCATATTTCCGTCAGTATCTAAATAAGCACATTCCATGTCGTTCCCTTTTTGAATGTGGTCTGGGGAGCGATTTAACACGTGATTGATCCTCAATTGTGTCGGCATCATTTCGGATGCGGCGATCACAGCCCGGTTATTTCCGTTATAACCCGCGTGGGCAATCCCTTTTAATGAACCGAGAACAAATATATTTCCTCCGGCTCTGATCGTACCGCCGGGATTCACATCTCCGATTAAAAGCAAATCTCCCGTCACGTGAAGCACCTGGCCCGAACGGACGATTTTGGAAACCGAAACAATTTCCTGCTCCTCTTTCATCCGCTGCGCTTCTTCTTTGGCGATGACTTCACTGTCAATTGAATGCACGACTAAATCTTTCTTTGACGCTATCAGATCAGTCAGCTGCTCTGCCTGTTCCTGATACAGATACCGATGCCCGAGTTTAATATGAACACTGATTTTTTGGCCTTTGCCATCAGTATATTGTTCAATCGACAGCATGTTTTGAAGACCATCGAGAAGCTCATCAAAAGAACACGCATCATCCAGATGCAATGTTAAGCCGTTTTTTGTTCCTTTTATTGTTACATATTGCTGCTTTTTGGTCTTCATCAATGTTCACCTCAACAACATACTCTTTTCGTCAAAAAAAGATAAAATCCTTTTTACTCATCTCTTAATTCTTTCTTCAGACTTATATAAAACAGCCTGAAGGGCAGGACTAATATAACGGCTCCCGCGATATTCAGCAAAGCGGTCGGCAAGAACCGCTGAATGACAAAATCGTTAAACGTCATAGTGCCGCTGCGGATTAACGTCTGAATGCCGTAGACGTAAAATTCAAGCACACATACGCTCAGCACCGCGACCAGAATGACCATCAGGGCGTTTGTCTGCAGCACTTTAAACGCTTTGGCCGCCAGATAGCATAATCCGGCAAAACCAAACATATAAACGCCTAAAACACCCGTATAATTGATGTCATAAAGAAATCCGAAAATGAAACCGTAGATCACCGCATGCTTTTGGTTGATATAAGCCGACATAAAAATCAGCGCAAGCAAAAGAAAATGCGGAACGACCTGCTGCTCGACGGAAACGAAAGGAAAACGCACCAGATCGGTATAGATGCTTTCCGCACAAAAGACCAAAATCATAATCAAAGGGAGAAGGAAACGTTTCACGATCCTTCCTCCCCTGTTGCTACGCTTCGGTTCACGACGATGACATGGTCAAGATCGTACAAGTCGGCAGCCGGTTTCACGTAAGCGATTTTCGTCAGGCCGTAAGCATCTGATTCTACATCGGTCACTTCGCCGACCGTCAGCCCTTGAGGAAATACGCCGCCCGTTCCGGAGGTCTCCACGAGGTCGCCTTTTTTCACTTCACGTTTTTCATCCGGTTCAAGGATGGTCATTTTCAGGGTCTGTTTCTTTTTATCATACCCTTCAATTAAACCGTAGCCTTTGCTTCCCTTTTTGCCGGAGATTTTGGTGGCCACTCTGTTATTGCGGTCAACATCGCTCAGCAGCTGAACGGCGGATGTGAAACTGTTGAGTCCGCTGCTTTTGATCTTCCCGACCAGCGCACCCTTTTCGTTCGTGACAGCCATGTCTTTGGCCACTTTGTGCTTCGTTCCCTTATTGATCATGATCTGCTTGTACCATTGATCAGGGTTTCTGGCGATAACGGTCGCTAAAATCGGATCATAGTCGGAAATTGATTTGACATGCCCGAGTTCATCACGCAGCTTCTTGTTTTCATCTTTGAGTTCTTGGAGCTTCGCTTCATATTGTGTCTGTCCGTCCAGCTTTTGTCTTAAGCGTTCGTTTTCTTTGTACGTGTTTTTCAGGTCTTTTATGTCCCCGAAGAACCCTGCAAAATATTCGGCAGGCGTGTGAAAAATGTTTTGAAATACTCCCGTCGTATCACCGATCAGCTTTTCAGGCCAGGTGGTATTACGGCCGTTCTTCAGCGAGAATCCAATCATAGCCACCAATATGATAATACACAGAAGTAATAGCATTAACCGTTTGTTCGGCATCGTGATACACCTCTTCTATTTAACTCCTGATTATCTTGTTTTTCCTTTGAAAAGATGGATGTGCTCCAGTGCTTTTCCAGTGCCGATCGCAACACAATCCAGCGGATCTTCAGCGATAAGAACAGGCATTTTCGTTTCGTCGCTGATGACTTTGTCGAGATTGCGGAGCAGGGCGCCTCCCCCTGTTAATACAATACCTCTGTCCATAATGTCAGCGGCCAGCTCAGGCGGTGTTTTTTCAAGCGTGCTCTTCACCGCATCAACGATTGAGAGAACTGTATCACGCAGTGCATTTGCAATTTCCGTTCCCGTGATTTCGATCGTTTTCGGCAGACCTGTCAGAAGATCGCGGCCGCGGATTTCCATTGACGCATTTTCTTCACCGGTTTCGGCTGAACCGATTTCCATTTTAATGGCTTCCGCCGTACGGTCACCGATCATCAGATTATATGTTTTTCTGATATAGCTGATGATTGAGTCGTCCATTTCGTCACCGGCTACGCGGATTGACTGGGACGTGACAATGCCGCCTAAAGAAATGATCGCCACTTCAGTTGTTCCGCCGCCGATATCAACGACCATGCTGCCCGTCGGCTCCCATACCGGAAGATTCGCGCCGATTGCTGCCGCAAACGGTTCTTCAATCGGATAAGCGTCACGTGCGCCCGCTTGTCTTGTCGCGTCGATGACCGCCCGTTCTTCAACGGCCGTAATACCTGACGGCACACACACCATAACGTACGGCTTTCTCGCAAACAATCCTTTATTTTTCACAGCCTGATTAATGTAGTATTTCATCATTGTCGCAGTTGTTTCATAGTCAGCGATAACGCCGTCTTTCATCGGACGGAGCGCAACCACGTTGCCCGGAGTTCTTCCGATCATGTTTTTCGCATCGTTACCGACCGCAACGATTGACTTCGTATCCGTTTGCAGAGCAACGACAGACGGCTCTCTCACTACGATTCCTTTACCTTTAACAAACACAAGCGTATTCGCGGTTCCCAAATCTATACCAAGGTCTCTTGTACCAATTCCGAACATATGTATGTATCTTCCTTTCTTAAAGCAAAAATACCCTAAAGGGAAAAACTCATAAAATCTATTATATCTTAAATCAACGAAAAAAAAAGTGTTACAAATATCCTTTTTCCTTTAAACTCACAAATTTTTTATCACCAATGACCAAATGATCCAGCAGCTCGATGCCGATTAAATTTCCGCACTCAAAAAGCCGCCTGGTTACCTCTATATCTTCCCTGCTCGGTGTAGGATCTCCTGAAGGATGATTATGAACGCAAATGAAGGACGCGGCGGATCGTTTGAAAGCTTCTTTAAACACCTCCCGCGGGTGGACAATAGATGAATTCAGACTTCCGATAAAAACGGTGCGTTTATGAATGACTTGATTTTTGGTATTTAAATATAAACAGACAAAATGCTCCTGGGATAAAAAGCGCATATCCTCCATCACATACTTCGCCCCGTCTTCCGGAGAGCGGATGACGCAATGCTCCCCGGCGGATGTCTTATGAATACGGCTCCCCAGCTCAATTGCGGCAAGAATCTGAACGGCTTTCACCGTGCCGATTCCCGGAATGCTGGAAAGCTCCTGGGCAGAGGCGCCTTTTAACAGGCGCAGCCCGTCAAACGTCCGCAACAGCCGGTGAGCGAGGTTCATGACGGACTCATGTTTCGTTCCCGTCCGCAGCAGGATGGCGAGCAATTCATTGTTAGAGAGATGTTCAGCTCCAAAGTGCAGAAGCCGCTCTCTCGGTTTTTCTTTTTCGGGGAAATCTCTTAATTTTAACGGCAGATCACGGATGATCAACCCCTCCTTGTTCCCCTTCCCGGTTTGAACATCAAGCTTTTATATTAAATTCTTTCAAGGCTCTCATTGTTTTAGCGACAGGAAGCCCGACGACAGAATAAAAATCACCGTCTATTTTTTTCACTAAAAGCGCGCCTTTTCCTTGGATGCCGTATGCACCTGCTTTATCCATCGGTTCTTTTGTTTCAATGTAGAGCTGTATGTCGTCTTCACTGAGCGGCCAAAACGTCACTTCCGTCGTGTCACAGAATGTTTCTTTCCGGTCATGCGTCTGAATGCTGACCGCCGTAATGACTTGATGGCTTCGGCCGGAAAGCCTCCGCAGCATCTGTGCCGCTTCTTCCCTGTCACGCGGTTTGCCGAGGCACTCGCCGTCTATGCACACCATCGTGTCAGCCCCGATAACGACTGCATCGGGATTTTCGGCCAATACAGCACCGGCTTTTTGCTCGGCCAAACATTGGACGTTTTCTTCCGGCGAAAGGTTTCGATTTAATTTTTCTTCTGTGCGGCTCGCAATAATGCTGTAAGGAATCTGAAGAAGATTAAGGAGTTCTTTTCTTCGCGGAGATTGTGATGCGAGTATTAAGCGTTTTGTCATGGTTGTCATCCTTTCAGGGTTTGCTTAAGAAAAAAAGATACTTGTCTATCCTACCAAATCAAACGGGCAACCACAATTTCAGAAAAATAACTTTTTGATGACAAAATAAAAAATCCCGCCGGATGACGGGAAATGAGATACTATTTTACAACACTTAAAAGCTCTTTTTGGGCTTTCCAGCCGGATTCTGCCCCCGACGTTTCCAGCTCTTTCAGCGCTTGAAGCACGGCCTCCTTCTGCTTTTTGTCAGCGGCGTCTGCGCCGTCTGCCGCTTTTGCCGCTTCAGCCACTTCCGTTTTTGAAAGATCTTTGCCGGTAATCGCTTTGGCGGAGAGCTCAGATGCCTGTTTAAAAGAGTCTTCCAGCCCTGAATCGACCGCAAAGCTGAGCTCTTTTCCGCCCCAAGCCTCAAAATCATGGTCTATCAGTGTCTGACCCAATTGCTGTGATAAGCTTTTTTCCGCTGCAAGCCCGGCGATCACGTATGTGTATCCGTCTTCTTTTGCCAGAGAGACGGCCGAGTATCCTTTTTCAGTCAGCTGGTCAACAAGCGTTTGCGCTCCTTTTTCTGATGAAAATTTTCCGGCCTGCACCGCATATGTTTTATAGTTTCCCACTGAAGATTCCGCATCTCCTGTGCCGGCTGTTTCAGATTTGTCTTTAGAAACATCTCCCGCTTTCACCGTCTGCCCTTGTGAACCTTTGTCAGCTGATGCCGGAGCGGAGGCTTCTTTACTTCCCGACATATTTAAGGCGACAAGGCCGAGCCCGGTGCCTAAAACAGCCGCAACGGCAATTGTCGTGACCGCTTTTTTAACTGGAGAAGACGGCTGCTTTTTTTTCGGAAAATGAGGGCCTGTTTTTTTCTTCTGGTATGGCGGAACGACTTTAGGGTCATCTTCAAATACCTCAGAATTCTTCTCATGATCCCAATTGAAATCTTCTTCTTTCGGATCTTCATGGGAAGCGGCGGTCTCCTGTTCCGCCTTTTTTGTTTCTTCCCAATTGGAAAATGTGACGGTTTTCTCCCCGCCTTCATTCACATCTTCTTGTCCATACATCGTTTCTTCTTGTCCGTTAATGGTTACTTTAAGGGCACTGTTTTTAGCTTTGCTGTGCTTTTTGCTCTTCCTTTTTTTCAACGTCTCTTCCCCCTTGCATTCGTCTTGGCCGTACCTTGAACTGATCATGGTTCACACTTTAGCATAGGCGTAAAAAAAAAGAACAAGACTTTTGTCGTCTTGTCCAAAAAACGTTCGCCAAATTTTTCAAGCCCCGCCTGAAGCGAGCTTGATGTAAAACGAAAACAGCTCTTCACCGTATAAATAACTCAAAGCGCTCCCGGCTGAGATGGCCGGCGCAAACGGAAATGGCTGCTTTTTACCAAGCCTGCCCCGGGCTGCGGCGCACATACCGTATACGGCTCCGATCATAACGGAAAGAAAGAATGCAATGAGCACGAGCTTCACGCCGAGCGTCAGGCCGATCACCCCAAACAGTTTCACATCACCTGCGCCGATGCCTCCTTTACTGACAAACATGATAAAAACTAGCAGAAAAAATCCGCAAACAGCTCCGGCAAACCCCGCATACCATGAATCCAGCGGAGAAAACATACGGCCGGCGATGAAAAGCGGAAGAAAAAACAGCAGAACTTTGTCAGGAATCAGCATATATTGCAGATCCGTCATAGTAACAATCATGAGCAGAGACAGAAATAACAGCGCGACTAACAGTTCTTTTGAGAAACCGAAATGAATGCCTGCAGCCGTGAATAAACACGCCGTCCAGCATTCCGCCGCCGGATACATAACCGACAGCTTCGCACGGCAGTTTCTGCATCTGCCTCTTTGCAGAATATAGGAGACGACGGGCACAAGCTCCCCCCAGGAGAGCGGCAAGCCGCAGAACGAGCAGGCTGAACGCGGCGAAATAACCGAGATTCGAAGCGGGATACGGCACGCTGCTGTATAAAAAAAAGAACCGAAAATCAAGCCGAGAAAAAACAGAATCAAAAGCACTCAGACCACACCTTTACTATCAATCTGGCTCAGATTATAGCAAAGAAAAACACCATGACTGAAATGGCTGAAAATATATTTTCAGCATAAAAACACCCGGCAAAACCGGAAAATGGTCTGCCGGGCATCCGAGGGGCTTTCAGATAAGCCGCTTTCTCATTTCTGAAATAAAATATAAGGAGCCGGTAATGATGATGACATCATCCGCCCCGTCTTTTTGTTCTATCCATTCTTTCACACTGTCCGGGTTCTCATCGAAGCTCTTAGACGCATGACTGCTTGCATTGTAAAGAGCTTCGGCGCTTGAAGCACGCGGAAAGTCAAATGATACAAAGTGAATGGAATCTGCTTCGGTTTCAAGCTTTTTAATCATTTCCTGATACGGTTTGTCTTTTAATGCGCTGAATACGACATGGACGTTTTTATCGGCAAAGCGCTGCCTGATCGTTTCTGTCAGCGTTTCAACGCCCTCTTCGTTATGCGCGCCGTCCGCAAACACTAAAGGGCGGCTTTGAAGACGTTCAAACCGGCCCGGCCAGGAAGCTTTTTTCAGGCCGTTTCGCATCGCTTCTTCTGAAATGACTGCGGCTTCCAGGCGATTCAGCCATTCAGCGGCCAATATCGCCAATGCCGCATTCTGCCTTTGGTGAATGCCGATCAGCGACGTTTGAATGTCTTCATAGCATTTCGTTTCTGTTTCCAGCGAAAAGCTTTCGCCGGACGGAAGCGCCGCTTCATTAAACAGTCTGCACGTTTTATAAAGTGACTGATACGGAGCCTGCTTTTTTTCGGCTTCCGCTTCAATAACGCCGAGTGCTTCCGGCTGATTGACACCCGTAATGACCGGAATGGAATTTTTAATGATACCGGCTTTCTGCCCGGCGATCTCCTCGATGGTATTGCCTAAAATGGCCATATGGTCATGTCCGATACTTGTAATGACCGACAGGAGCGGTTTCACAATATTGGTTGAATCAAATGTGCCGCCGAGCCCCGCTTCAAAAATAACAAAATCGATATCAGCCCGCTTCGCAAAATATAAAAATGCACACGCTGTAATGATTTCAAATTCTGTCACCGTTCCGGCATCAGTCTTATCGAGCTCATCGACTATCGGCTTTATGTCATTAACGAGCGTTCTCCATTCCTCATCGGTAATCGGCGTGCCGTTGACGCTGATACGCTCATTAAACGTAATCATGTAAGGCGATGTGAACGTGCCGACCGTATAACCGGCTTCTTGAAGCACGGAACGGATAAAAGAGACGGTTGATCCTTTGCCGTTTGTGCCCGCCACATGAATGGCGCGGATGTTCTTTTCCGGGTGTTCCAGTTTTTCCATCAGCTTTTCCATACGGAGAAGGCCCGGCTTAACGCCGAACTTGAGTCTGCCGTGAATCCAGCTGATCGCTTCTTTGTACGTATTAAACAATGAAATCCCCTCTTTTATACGACAAGGCGGTTTCTTAGGAAACCGCCCCGCTGTTTTATCAGCCTTTCAGCTCTGCAATCCGCTGCCGGACAGCTTCGCGTTTTGCCGTGTAGTCTTTCTCTTTTCCGCGTTCTTCTTCAATGACATGCTCAGGAGCTTTTTTAATGAATCCTTCGTTGCCGAGTTTTTTCTGAACGCGTTCGACTTCTTTTGTCAGCTTGTCGAATTCTTTTTGCAGACGGGCGATCTCCTCATCAATGTTAATCAGCCCTTCAAGCGGCAGAATGACTTCCGCTCCGGTGACGACCGCTGTCATCGCCTTGTCTGCCGCAGTGATATCCGTCCCGATTTTCAGCGTGCTCGGATTCGTGAAGCGTTCAACGTAAGAACGGTTCTTCTCAAGGCGGCCGGCAATGTCTTCGGTAGATGTTTTAATGTAAAGTTCAACCTGCTTGCTCATCGGCGTGTTGACTTCGCTCCGGATATTGCGGACAGAACGGATTAATTCTACGAGCAGTTTCATATCCGCCGCTGCCTCTTTATCCGTATGTTCCGGCACCGGAACCGGCCAAGAGCTGATCGTGATTGACTCGCCTTCATGAGGAAGGTGCTGCCAGATTTCTTCCGTTAAGAATGGCATAAACGGGTGAAGAAGACGCATCGTCTGGTCAAGCACGTATGCCAGAACAGACCGGGTTGTTTTCTTCGCCGCTTCATCTTCCCCGTACAGCGGAAGCTTCGCCATTTCGATATACCAGTCGCACACATCGTCCCAGATAAAGTTGTACAGGTGGCGTCCGACTTCACCGAATTCATAACGATCCGCAAGCTGTGTTACGTCTTCTATCGTTTCATTCAGTCTTGTCAGGATCCACTTATCAGCAACTGATTTTTCACCGGACAGATCAAGCTCGTCATACGTCATGCCGTCCATGTTCATTAATGCAAAACGGGAGGCGTTCCAAATTTTATTTGCGAAATTCCATGTGGATTCCACTTTTTCATAGCTGAAACGGAGATCCTGTCCCGGTGAACTTCCGGTTGCCAGGAAATAGCGCAGGGAATCCGCTCCGTACTTGTCGATGACATCCATCGGGTCCACGCCGTTCCCAAGGGATTTACTCATTTTTCTGCCCTGCTCGTCACGGATTAAGCCGTGAATCAGCACGTCTTTGAACGGACGCTCGCCGGTAAACTCAAGACCTTGGAAAATCATCCGGGATACCCAGAAGAAAATGATGTCATATCCCGTTACAAGAACATCGGTTGAGTAATACCGCTTAAAGTCTTCAGCGTTTTCATCAGGCCAGCCCATTGTAGAAAACGGCCAAAGCGCGGAGCTGAACCATGTATCAAGCACGTCTGAATCCTGTTCCCAATTTTCGCTGTCCTCAGGCGCTTCAAGGCCGACGTACACTTCTTTTGTTTCTTTATGATACCAAGCCGGGATGCGGTGGCCCCACCACAGCTGACGGGAAATACACCAATCACGGATGTTTTCCATCCAGTGCAGGTACGTTTTCTCGAACCGGTCAGGAACGAAGTGAACCTTCTCTTCTTTTGCCTGAAGGTCAACCGCAGCATCGGCCAGCGGCTGCATTTTGACAAACCATTGTGTGGACAGGTACGGCTCAACAACAGCGCCGCTTCTCTCACTGTGGCCGACGGAATGCATATGGTCTTCGATTTTAAAGAGAACGCCGGATTCCTGAAGATCTTTGACGAGTTTTTTGCGGCATTCAAACCGGTCCATGCCGTTATATTGCAGCGCTTTTTCATTCATTGTTCCGTCTTCATTCATGACGAGAATCCGCTCTAAATTGTGGCGGTTTCCGAGTTCAAAGTCATTCGGGTCATGGGCAGGCGTGATTTTAACGGCGCCTGATCCGAATTCCATATCAACATAATCATCGCCGACGATCGGAATTTCGCGGTTTGTAATCGGCAGAATCACCGTTTTGCCGATTAAGTGCTTGTAGCGCTCATCTTCAGGATGAACCGCGACAGCAGTGTCGCCAAGCATCGTTTCCGGACGGGTGGTCGCGATTTCAATTGAGCCTGAGCCGTCTGCTAACGGGTAGCGCAAATGATAAAACGCGCCCTGTACGTCTTTGTAAATCACTTCAATATCGGATAAAGCCGTTTTTGTGGCAGGGTCCCAGTTGATGATATATTCGCCTCTGTAAATCAAGCCTTTCTCGTACAACTTGACGAATACTTCACGCACGGCTTTGTTCAGCCCTTCATCAAGAGTGAAACGTTCGCGTGAATAATCGAGTCCGAGTCCCATCTTGGCCCATTGGCTGCGGATGAAATCAGCATACTCTTCTTTCCACTTCCACGTTTCTTCTAAAAACTTTTCACGGCCGAGGTCATAACGGCTTGTGCCCTGCTCGCGGAGTTTCGCTTCGACTTTTGCCTGAGTGGCGATGCCGGCGTGGTCCATGCCCGGAAGCCAGAGCACGTCATAGCCCTGCATGCGTTTCATACGCGTAACGATATCTTGCAGCGTCGTATCCCACGCATGTCCGAGGTGCAGCCTGCCCGTCACGTTCGGCGGCGGAATGACGACAGAATACGGCTGTTTCGTTTGATCGCCGCCCGCTTCAAAATATTTTCCTTTCAACCAAAAATCATAGCGGCCTTTTTCAATCGCAGACGGATCATATTTTGTCGGCATTGTTTGTTCGTTTGTATCCATGATAACCCTCCAGCATGTTTAGAAATGGCTGAGCAACTAAAAAAGAGCCTTCATCCTGATAAAGGACGAAAAGCTCTTTCGCGGTACCACCTTTTTTCATGAACAGATTTGTTCATGCACTTAAACGGATAACGGGTGCGGCCCGAATTTCTCTACTGTATGTTCAAGAAATTATGCTCCCGGGCGACCTTCCAATGAGACGGCATAAGAAGCCTTTCAGCACAGTAGCTTCTCTCTCTTCATGCGTCTTTCTTGTACTCTTCCCGTTCAAAGCAGGTGTATTTATATCAGCTCATGATCTTATTTATTATGTTCTTTATTATAGTAAAAGTGTTTTTGATTCGTCAATCATCTTTTCCAAAAACCGCTGCCGTCATACATAAATGGGCATGCACCCCGCTCTTCCCCTTACATACGATACATAGAAAGGCGAATGTGAGGAGGAATTGCCCGTGAGAAAAAAATTCAATTCTTATTCGCTCCCCCAGTGGGCCAGACAGGTCCGCCTTGTATCCGTGCAAGTCATTATCCCGATTACGATCTTTCAGGGGATCAGGACGATTTTCTTTCCGACGACTTTTGATGTCCTGCTGCTTGCCATCCTGCTGTTTTTAGCGTGCGCCCTGCATTTGGAATGGATATAAAAAAACGAGTCCCGTTATGAAGAGGACTCGTTTTCCGCTTTTATTTTTTTCTCCCGCTCAATCTGATGAACCTTCATGAGAAAAGGCTCAACATTTTTCATCTGCCAAAACGCTCTTAATAATTGCGTGCATTCTTCTTTTTCAGAGCCCCTTTGGCCGGTCTGATACCGTTTCAGCACTTTGTACATGGCGGACGGATAAGCCATATAGCTGAGAAACAGGCTGATTTCCGCTTCACGGAGCGGGAATGATTTGTGATACGTATAAAACCAGTCCAGGCATTCCGGACATGCTTTCGGATAGCTTCTGAACATTCTGGAGTAAAAGCTGAGCAGGTCATTTTGCGGAGGGCCCAGCGCAGCTTTCTCGAAATTTGTGAAAAAGCCTGATCCCGCATCATTATACAGAAAGTGGCGGCTCGATAAACTGCCGTGGTTGATCACCGCTCTCGTCTTGTCATGATCCTTTGCCGCGTCAAACCATTCTTCCAGACGTTCGAGAGCAAAATTGACGGCGGAAACCGTTTCTGTAAGATACGTAACAGCCTGCAGTTCAAAAGGTGAAAGGTACCACTCTTTTTCCGCCCGGTCGGCGAATTGTTCATAGACAAGTTTATCATTTTCCCAATCTCTTTTCGTTGCTTCATAAAAGCGGCTGATATCTTCAGTCCGGATTTGGATGTCCCGCACAGTCGCAGAATGGAGCTTCGCGACCTCTTTAAAAAGGTAAACATGTTTTTGGTCCCGTTCTTCTTCCTGATCGTACTGAAGCCAAGGCATTAAATAATAAGAATTCTCCGTCTGTCTTCCCGCAAAAAAATCGCCTGCATACGTGCGGCAGATCGGCACAAATGATCGGTAGCCTTTCTCCTCAATCTCAATCATAAGATCCGTAAATTCACTGCTGCGGGCCGGCTTGAGCTGTTTCAAAGCAAAAATGCCGTAGTTTGAGTAGACCTTCCAAACATGCGGGCTGACAGGCTCAATGTACTCAGCCGTCAGCCCATATTCCTGAAGCACTGATTGGACTGCTTCCATTCCATTCACCACATTTTTACGGCCTCTTTGTGCTTACACATGGCTGTTATTATATTCAGGTATATACAGAAGCTGACCTTCCTCAAGCTCGTCATCAAACGATAAAGCATTCGTTCGGATGAGCTGCTGGGATGTAATGTCATATCGTTCACACACCCGGTCGATTGTATCTTGCTGCTGCACGATACAAATTTTCATTCTTGAAAACTTTTCTTCTTCCCTTGTAAATAATTTTGTCAAGTAATGAGAGTTGTCATTTTCCTTCTGCTCGGTTCCCGGTGCCGCTTCTTCATTCTTTCTTTCAGGCTTAAGCGGCTCAGGCTGTTCCGCTTGCGCCGGCTCCTCCGGCGGCAGTTTGGAAAACTGAAAAGACAAATCGAGAGGCTTCCCGGTTTCCTCCTCCGGCGGCGCCATCTTCCTTACCTCAATTTCAAACCCTTCTTCATCATGAGCCTCTTCTTCAAGCAGCTTAGGAGCGCTGTAAAACTCCTCTTCCTGCCGTTCCGGAACGAACTCACGATAAACGGGCGCCTGCTCTTCTTGAAAAACCGCAGGCTCATCTTCGTCTTCTGCCGCCTTATGATCGCTCTGACGGAGAAGCGGCTCGGCCTCTGGCTGTTCTTCTTTTTGAAGGAAGGGCTGTTCCGCAATTTTTGTTTTTTCTGCATGCGGAGTCAGAGTGAATGCAGGGAAAACCGGTTCGATATCATCTTTTGGCTCTTCCTGCGCTTCTGCTGAATCATCCTCAAATACGGGTTCATTCCTCACGGCTGACATGATTGCAGGCTCCTCAGCTTCTTCCGGCTCTTCTTCGTGCTGGAAGGAAACGGGAGGAGGAGGCTCAGTAAAGGAAACAGGTTTCGGCACCTCTTCTTGCTCCCTCATAATCGGGGCTGCTTCCTGCTCTTCTTCCTGCTCCCTCAGAATCGGGACTGCTTCCTGCTCTTCTTCCCGCTCCCTCATAATCGGGGCTGCTTCCTGCTCTTCTTCCTGCTCCCTCAGAATCGGAGCTGCTTCCTGCTCTTCTTCCTGCTCCCTCAGAATCGGGGCTGCTTCCTGCTCTTCTTCTTCCTGCTCCCTCAGAATCGGGGCTGCTTCCTGCTCTTCTTCTTCCCGCTCCCTCAAAATCGGGGCAGTCTCCTGCTCTTCTTCCTGCTCCCTCAGAATCGGGGCTGCTTCCTGCTCTTCTTCTTCCCGCTCCCTCAAAATCGGGGCAGTCTCCTGCTCTTCTTCCTGCTCCCTCATAATCGGGGCTGCTTCCTGCTCTTCTTCCTCCCGCTCCCTCAGAATCGGGGCTGCTTCCTGCTCTTCTTCTTCCCGCTCCCTCAGAATCGGGGCTGCTTCCTGCTCTTCTTCTTCCCGCTCCCTCAGAATCGGGGCTGCTTCCTGTTCTTCTTCCTCCTGCCTGAGTGAAGACGGGATTTCTTCCTCGTTTTTCTCTGTTTCTTGTGCTGCTTCTTCTGATACAGTCAAAGGTATTTCAGGCTCATGGCGTATCATTAATTCTGGTTCATTTTCGTCCTCTGAATGATGTCCGGCAAGATTGATCATTTCTTCTCTGGCAAATTCAGGCGCCACGTACAAAGGGATCTCCGGCTCTTTTGGCTCGGATTCCTCAAGCAGCCCTTCAATTGCCAAATCAGCTTGAATGGTTAAGATCCTTGAATCCGTCAGCTGATAATCAAAGGCATCAATAAATACGAAAACATCATTGAGGTGGCTCACTTTATTTTTCGGAATCGTAATGTCCACCGGGAAACAATGAATGAGCTCGGCCGTGCCATCCTCCCTTGCCCTCACTTCCTCTACATGCCTCAGCTCACTATTAAGCTTTTCAAAATGACTGCTGTGATCTATGTTGTACTCGCCAGTAAGTTCTAATGACCCTTTAATTGAGACATAATCATTTACTTCCTGCACCCTGATGTCAGGGTCTAATGAAATCGAAAGTAATTCAGAAACTTCCTGTCCTTTTTGGAAACAGATTGATTCTTCAACAGAAAATTGCAATCGGTGATTATGCGGCAAGTTCATATCCTCCTTTCATCTAATCCATACAATTAGATGTCACTAAAGGTGTATGCCGCAATCCGGGAAAATATGATAATGGAGGCATTGAAAAAAGCCGATACAAGTCTTGCTTGCATCGGCTTTTCGGTATCAGCGGCTGATCGCCTGGAACACTTTCTCAGCGGCTTGAATGGTATTTTCAATATCCTCCATTGTATGCGCAGTGGAGAGAAACAATCCTTCAAATTGAGACGGCGGCAGAAATACGCCTGCGTCGGCCATCCCTTTATAATACTTGGCGAACAGCTTTAAATCAGAAGATTTGGCTGCTTCATAGTTAATGACAGGCTCATTGGTGAAAAAGAAGCCGATCATTGACCCTGCCCGGTTAAACGTGTGCGGAATGCCATGTGCTGCAGCTGCTTTTGAAATGCCTTCTTCAAGCATATCGCCTTTTTTCACAAATTCTTGGTAAGATTCAGGTGTGAGCTGCTGTAACGTCTCAAGTCCCGCTGTCATGGCAAGCGGATTTCCTGACAATGTTCCCGCCTGGTAGATCGGACCGCTCGGCGCGATTCGTTCCATGATTTCGGCTTTGCCGCCATACGCACCGACAGGAAGACCGCCGCCGATGACTTTGCCGAGACACGTTAAATCAGGCGTCACGCCGAAATATCCTTGCGCACAGTTATAGTCCACGCGAAAACCGGTCATGACCTCATCAAAAATGAGCAGCGCGCCATACTGTTCCGTAATGTCGCGAAGTCCTTGTAAAAAGCCTTCCTGCGGCGGAACAACGCCCATATTGCCCGCTACCGGTTCAACAATGACCCCGGCAATATCTTCACCGTACTCCCGGAATGCGAGTGCAACGCTTTCCAAGTCGTTGTATGGAACGGTAATCGTATTCATCGCTATTCCTTCCGGTACGCCCGGGCTGTCCGGCAGGCCGAGTGTCGCCACTCCGGATCCCGCTTTGATCAGCAGCGAATCACCATGGCCGTGGTAACAGCCTTCAAATTTCAAAATTTTGTTGCGGCCGGTATATCCTCTTGCCAGACGCAGGGCGCTCATTGTCGCCTCTGTGCCGGAGCTGACCATCCGCACGATTTCAACAGACGGCACACGGTCAATGACCAATTTGGCCAGTTCGTTTTCCACTTCAGTGGATGCCCCGAAACTTGTCCCGTTCTCGGCTACTTTTTTCAGGCTTTCAACGACCCGGTCGTTCGTGTGGCCCAAAATGAGCGGCCCCCAGCTCAGGACGTAGTCGATATATTCATTGCCGTCAATATCAAAAATTTTCGATCCTTTTCCGCGCTGCATAAAGATCGGGTCCATATCAACTGATTTAAACGCGCGCACCGGGCTGTTCACTCCGCCCGGCATCAGTTTCTGCGCTTCTTTAAAAGCGGCTTTTGATTTTTCATAGCTTCTCATCTGCCTCAGCTCCCGTCAAATGAAATCGTTACTCAGCAAGCCATTTTGCTGCGTCTTTTGCATGATACGTCATAATCAGATCGGCTCCTGCACGTTTCATGCCCGTTAAAATTTCCAGCACCATTTCTTTTTCTTTAATCCAGCCGTTTTGGGCTGCCGCTTTCACCATGGAATACTCCCCGCTCACATTATATGCGACCAGCGGCAGGTGATGGCGGTTTTTCACATCACGCATAATATCTAAGTATGACATAGACGGTTTGACGATTAAAAAGTCAGCGCCTTCTGCCGCGTCTGATTCAGCCTCACGTAGCGCTTCCAGGCGGTTGGCCGGATCCATCTGATATGTTTTTCGGTCACCGAACTGCGGCGTGCTGTCAGCCGCGTCGCGGAACGGACCGTAAAATTCACTTGAATATTTCACGGCATAAGACATGATCGGAACATTCGTGAATCCTTCTTTGTCGAGCGCTTCCCTGATCACTGTGACAAAACCGTCCATCATATTTGAAGGAGCGATGATGTCAGCGCCGGCTTTAGCCTGGCTGACGGCTGTCTGCGCCAGCAGTTCAAGCGACTCGTCATTCAGGATTACTCCGTCTTTCACGACGCCGCAATGGCCGTGATCCGTGTATTCACAAAGACATGTATCAGCGATGACGATCATTTCAGGATAATGCTTTTTAATCTCAGCAATCCCTTTTTGCACAATGCCGTGGTCGTGAAAAGCCTGGGTTCCGCAGGCGTCTTTTTCTTCCGGCACGCCGAAAACGATGACCGACTTAATGCCGAGCGATATCAGCTCAGCCATTTCATCCTTTAACAAATCGAGTGATACATGATAAACCCCCGGCATGGAAGGAACTTCTTTTTTTCCTTCGAGTCCTTCAACGACAAATAACGGGTAAATAAAATCTGAAGGGTGAAGACGTGTTTCTTTTACTAAATCTCTCATCGCAGCGTTCGCGCGCAAACGGCGGTGTCTGTTAAATGTTTGATTCATCATTATCTATCCTTTCCCGACATGCTGCACATGACGTCCAGCATGCCTTCAATCGTATAGGTGTCAGGCACATGGGATGAGATCCCGTATTCCAAGAGCGCTTTCTCTGTCAAAGGGCCGATGCTGATATAGCTCGCACCGCTGTTTTCCCACGCTTTTTCTCCGTCTCCGACCGCGCGCATAAACGTATGCACCGCCGATGAGCTGGTAAACGTAATAAAATCAAAATGAGAGCGGGATGCAGCCCGTCTCAGCTCGTCCATGCCTTTTTCATCCTGAATGGTATTGTATAACACCCATTCCCTTATTTGATAGCCAAGCGGCTCAAGCTCCGCTTTTATGACATCGCGTGATAAATTGCCCTTTATCACTGAAATGGGTTCGGCAGCTGATGCGTGCCGTTTTAAAGTATCAGCCAGACATTCCGCCACATACTCGTCAGGCATCGCATCCGTCCGGGCTCCCCGCTCTTTCAGGGCGCGCGCTGTCTTTTCACCGACGGCTGCGATTTTTTTCCGTCCCGAAAGCGCAAGGCCATGCTGATCAAGGTAGGAAAAAAAGAACCGGACACCGTTTACGCTTGTAAACACAAGCCAGCCCGGTTCAGAAAGGTCTTCCCGCAGACTGTCCGCACATTCATCCGGGAGCGCTTCCTGAAAAGCGATCAGAGAGGCGGAAACAGCCGTTCCGCCGAGCGCCTCCACTTTTTTTCGGAACGGTGCTGCCTGTCTTTTGTTCCGGGTGACGAGCACGGTCTTTCCTTGTAAAGGAAGGTCATTTGCCATCCTGTTCGAGCTCCTGTTTCACGCTGTCGATTAGTGCTTTGGCTCCTTTTTCAGACATCATCGCCGCACAGCGTTTCCCGATTTCTACCGGATCATGTCCCGCCGCTGTTTCTTTATAAATCGTCTTTCCGTCCGGAGACGCGACAAGACCGACCAATTCAACCTCATCCCGGTCATTGACGGACGCATACCCGGCTATCGGCACTTGGCAGCCGCCTTCCATCGCGTGTAAGAAAGCCCGTTCGGCTGCTACCGTGCGCTGCGTATACTCATCGGTAAATTGCGCAAACAGCTTCAAAAGCTCTTCATCCGACTCTCTGCATTCAATGGCAAGAGCGCCTTGGCCGACCGCAGGCAGACAGCGGTCCGGTTCGAGAAATTCAGATACGACATCATCTTTCCAGCCCATTCTCGAAAGCCCCGCAGCCGCTAAAATAATAGCATCGTAATCTTCCGTTTCAAGCTTTTGAAGTCTCGTATCGATATTGCCTCTGATCCACTTAATTGTAAGATCAGGGCGTTCAGCAAGAATCTGGGCGCTTCTTCTTAGACTGCTGGTGCCGATGATGCCCCCTTCTTTTATGCCGTCCAGCTTTTGATGCCCTTTTGAAATGAGCGCATCACGCGGATCCTCACGTTTCGGTATGCAGCCTATGACAAGACCCTCAGGCAAAACGGCGGGCATGTCTTTCATGCTGTGAACCGCCATATCAATCTCCTGATGCAGCAGTGCCTGTTCAATCTCTTTGACAAACAAACCTTTGCCGCCCACTTTTGACAGTGTAACATCGAGGATGCGGTCGCCTTTTGTGACAATCTCCCGGATTTCAAAGTCATAGGAAGGATTCAATTCCTTCAGTTTGTTAATCACCCATTTTGTCTGGGTCATAGCCAGTTTGCTCCGTCTGGAACCTACCTTAATCGTTCTCATTTTCTTTCCTCCCGAATCTGTTTGGGCGCGTGCGTTAACTGAACCAATGGAATTGTGACAGGCTTCCGAGCAGGAAGTAATTAATCATCAGCACGAGAAAACATGCTGAATTCCATAACGCCGCCACTTTTCCCTGCAGTTCCTTAATCATTCTGATATATAAATAGTAGCTGTATAAAAGCAGCACAATAAACGAGCCGAGCACTTTTGAATCAAACCAGTACAGCGTTTCCAGCGACACATACGCCCAGATCACGCCTAATATCAGGCTCAACAGCAGCATCGGAACCCCGATGACATTTAAAACGTAAGCCATATAATCAAGTTTTGACAAATCTTCA
Source organism: Bacillus sp. YH3-2-B2 (assembly GCF_053663335.1). NCBI lineage: Bacteria > Bacillati > Bacillota > Bacilli > Caryophanales > Bacillaceae > Bacillus > Bacillus sp. YH3-2-B2. The sequence continues at coordinate 672,434 of NZ_JBSJQE010000003.1, forward strand.
ATTCTCAACAGCCATTTTCCCCATTTTTTCTTCTTTAATAAAGAATATTGAAACTGATAAAGAAGCGAAAAGACAAAAGAAAGGGAAAAAGCGCCGTAAGACAGAATCGCCATTGTAATATGAATGACCAAAAGCTCTGAGACCAGCTGGCCGGAAAAGGCGGCCGAATGCTGATCCGTCGGTGAAAACGTATGGATCGCAATCATCGAGAAACCGATGACATTCGTGAAAAACACGATAAAATCAACGCGCAGAATCTGCGTGACCACAAGTGAGAGCGTGACAAGCACCCACGCATAAAAGTAAAGGGCCTCTGTAATATTCAAGACCGGAAATCTGCCCGTCTGCCACATGAAATAAGAAAGATAGACGGTTTGCAGAGTCCAGACAATAGAAAGCAACCAGAAGGCTATTTTTCCAGCCTTCCGGTTGTGTTGAAGAAAATCTATAAAGTAAAAAAGGACGCTTACTGCATAAATAACAATTGTCGCTTCATTAAGTCTTGCCATTGCTGTATCAATCATACAGCCCTCACTCACTTACAAGCGGACGTAAGCCCGTTTTTGCTTCTGCCTTTTGAAACGAATGAACCGTCTGGCGGTTATCCAGGCTTTTGTCCAGCTGGCGGCCGGCCTCTTCCTCAATATCGAAAATCTGCATAAACAGCTTCAGCTTTTCATCTGAATCCGCTTCAGCCGCAAGCTCTTTCGCTTTCAGAATCGGGTCGCGCAGCATTTGGTTAATGATGCTTTTCGTATGTTTGCTGAGAAGTTTTTTCTCTCTTACCGTCAGATGAGGCAGCTTGCGCTCAATGCTCTGCATCGTATCGGACTGGATGGACAGCGCCTTTTCACGCAGCGCCGAAATGACCGGCACGACCCCGAGCGTATTAAGCCACTGCTTAAACTCAACAATTGCCGCTTCAATAAACAGCTCGACTTTTTCAGCGGTTTCGCGGCGTTCTTGTAAGTTGGCTTCAACGATTCCTTCAAGGTCATCAATATCGTACAGAAAAACACCTTCAAGATCGTTCAGCGCCGGATCGAGGTCTCTCGGCACAGCGATATCCACCATAAATAACGGACGGCCTTTACGCTGTCTGCCCGCTCTCTCCATCATTTCTTTAGACACGACGAAATCACTTGCGCCTGTCGAACTGATTAAAATATCAGCTTCAGCAAGTGCATGTTCAAGCTGGTTTAAGCTGCGCGCTTCTCCGGAGAAACGGTCAGCAAGCGCTTTTGCCTTCAAAAACGTTCTGTTGATGACCGTTACTTTGCCGATACCCTGACCGTGCAGGTTTTCTGCGGCGAGCTCGCCCATTTTTCCCGCACCGAGAATCAAAATGTGCTTATTTGACAATGAGCCGAAGATTTTTTTCGCGAGTTCAACGGCGGCGTAACTGACGGAAACGGCATTGGCGCCGATATCGGTTTCGGCATGCGTGCGTTTGCCGACGGTCACCGCCTGTTTAAACAGCTCATTGAAAATGGTGCCGATCGTCTTTTCTGCCTGCGCCGTTTTAAAGCTCGAGCGGACCTGGCCGAGTATTTGCGTCTCTCCGATGACCATGGAATCCAAACCGCACGCCACACGGAATAAATGCTCGATCGCCGCGTCGCTCTCATAAAATTTCAGAAACGGAGACAGCTCTTCTTTCGGCAGCGAGAACCATTCGGATAAAAATGTCTTTATATAATAACGGCCGGTATGAAGCTGGTCGACCACCGCATATATTTCGGTGCGGTTGCAGGTTGACACGATAATGTTTTCAAGAACGCTTTTTTCTTCTTTTAAACGGAGCATCGCTTCTGCAAGCTCATCCGGCTGAAAACTTATTTTTTCGCGTATTTCAATAGGGGCGGATTTATAATCTACTCCCACAACAAGAATATGCATCGCTTTCATGCACCCCCGTACATCGCAATTTATTTATAATCATTCTAACATAGAATTTATTATTTATAATAATTATAACATAGTTTCTTCGGGAAAATGTGAACAGATTTCAAAAATGTTATGCTATAGTATAAAAAGCTCGTTTCCACTGTAATCATCATACTAAAAATCCTTTACTGCGGGTAGGTGACAGGATGAAAAAAACATCAATTTTATTACCGGGACTTCTGCTAGCCGCTTCATTATTCGCATGGCTTCAGAGCGGACAGGTTCACCTGTTTGCGAATCAGGGGGAATGGCCGGTGCTCCTTATGCTCTTGGGGGCCGTGCTCTTGTATCAGGGCAAAAAGGAAGCGGCCGGGCCTCACGTCCTGATCGGCATGCTTCTTTTCGGCATAGGTTTACACTTTTTCGCCAAACCTGAGCTCTCATGGTGGCCGGGAGATTTTGAAATGATTCTCTTCGTCTTCGGATTCTCCTTATTTGCGGCAGCCAGAAAAGAATATGTATACGAAGCGGCTGCCATGATTGGTTTTTCCCTCTTTTTATACTTCTTTAAACAAATTACGGCGTGGCTGGAGTCCGTCCATATTCCGACGGAACACTTCAAAACATACTGGCCGTATGTTTTCATCGGAATCAGCCTTTTATTATTATTTATCAAGCGGAACAAAACTATACGATAAAACCCAAAACGCACTGCGTTTTGGGTTTTTCATTACCGGCTGATCATTTTTTTAATGGCTCCCCATGCTTCATCTTTGCCTTTTTTCGTTTCAGAGGAAAATAAAATCAGCTCATCTTCAGGATCCATATCAAGCGTCTGTTTGACAACCTTTAAGTGCTTGTCCCATTTTCCTTTTGGAATCTTATCCGCTTTTGTCGCGATAACGATGACGGGAATGCCGTAATACTTCAGGAATTCATACATGTTCACGTCTTCAGCAGACGGCGCGTGCCTGAGGTCGACAATCTGCACGCAGGCTTTCAGCTCTTCGCGGGTCGTCATATAGGTTTCAATCATTCTCCCCCATGCTTCCCGCTCGCTTTTGGAAACTTTCGCAAATCCGTACCCGGGAACGTCGACAAAATGCAATTCATCATTGATGATGTAAAAGTTTAAAGTCTGTGTTTTCCCCGGTTTTGATGACGTTCTGGCCAAGTTTTTCCGATTGATTAATGAATTGATAAAAGATGACTTTCCTACATTTGATCTTCCCGCCAGCGCGATTTCCGGAAGCCCCCCATCTGGGTACTGCTCAGGTTTGACCGCGCTGATCACGATTTCTGACTTTGTGACTTTCATTTCTTCTCTCCTACTAAGGCATGTTCCAAAACGTCATCCAGGTGAGAAACGAATATAAACTTCAGTCCTTCTCTGACGCTTTCTGGAATATCCTCTATATCTTTTTCGTTATCTTTAGGCGCAATAATAGTGGTCAGGCCCGCTCTGTGCGCGCCGAGCGCCTTTTCTTTCAGTCCGCCGATCGGAAGCACGCGGCCCCGCAGCGTGATTTCTCCCGTCATACCGACTTCGCGTTTTACCGCACGGTCCGTTAATGCTGAAACGAGCGCCGTGGCCATCGTAATTCCGGCAGAAGGGCCGTCTTTCGGCACCGCTCCTTCAGGGACATGGATATGAATGTCATACTTCTCATGGAATTTCGGGTCGATTCCGAACTGTTCCGCTTTCGAGCGGACATAACTGAAAGCGGCCTGCGCTGATTCCCGCATGACATCTCCAAGCTTCCCGGTCAGAATCAGCTTTCCTTTTCCCGGTGACAATGACACTTCGATTGACAGCGTATCTCCGCCGACCGTCGTATACGCGAGCCCCGTGACAACCCCGATTTGATCTTCGGTTTCCGCCTGTCCGTATCTGAATATCCGTTTTCCGAGATAGTCGGCCAGATTTTTCTCTGTAACGGTAATGCGTTTTCTCTCCTCAGACACAATGGCCTTTGCAGCCTTTCGGCAAATGGCGGCAATCTGGCGTTCAAGCGTTCTCACGCCGGCTTCCCTCGTATAGTAGCGGATGATGTCCGTAATCGCCTGATCCCGAATCTGCAGGCTGCTCTTTGTGAGGCCGTGCTCTTTGATTTGTTTCGGAAGCAGGTGGTCTTTCACGATCTCCAGCTTTTCGTTTTCAGTGTAGCCTGACAGGCTGATAATCTCCATTCTGTCTCTGAGAGGGCCCGGGATGGAAGCAAGGTTATTCGCAGTCGCGATAAACAGCACTTTCGATAAATCGAACGTCTCTTCAATATAGTGGTCGCTGAATGTGCTGTTTTGTTCCGGATCCAGCACCTCAAGCATCGCCGAAGACGGATCGCCTCTGAAATCAGACGACATTTTGTCGATCTCGTCGAGGAGAAAGACCGGATTTTGTTTGCCGGCTTTTTTCATTCCCTGGATAATCCGGCCCGGCATCGCCCCGACGTATGTGCGCCGGTGCCCGCGGATTTCAGACTCATCGCGCACTCCGCCCAGTGAAATTCTCACAAAACGGCGTCCCATGCTCGTACTGATTGATTTTGCAAGAGATGTTTTACCGACTCCCGGAGGTCCGGCGAGACAAAGAATCGGCCCTTTCAGCGTTTTCGTCAGCTGTTTCACGGCCAAATACTCCAAAATCCGCTCTTTCACTTTCTCTAAGCCGTGATGCTCTTTATCTAAGATTTCCCCGGCTTTTTTAATATCAAGTTTATCTTCTGTTTCATCCGACCACGGAAGGGCGATGAGCCAGTCGATATAGTTGCGGATAACAGAGCTTTCCGCTGAGCTTGACGGCACTTTTTCGTAACGGCTTAATTCCTTAAGCGCCGTTTCTTTGACACGCTCAGGCATGCCTGCTTCTTCTATCTTTTCCGTGAGCGACTGAACTTCGCCGGTTTTTCCTTCTTTGTCGCCAAGCTCCTTCTGAATGGCTTTCATCTGTTCACGCAAATAGTATTCCTTTTGAGTGCGTTCCATCGAACGTTTGACGCGCTGACCGATTTTTTTCTCAATCTCCAGCACTTCTTTTTCATTATGAATGGAACGAATGACCTTATTCAGACGTTCTTTAATATCCGCCGTTTCTAAAATGTCCTGCTTGTCCTTTAATTTCAGCGGGAGATGAGAAGCGACGATATCCGCCATTCTGCCGGGCTCTTCAATATCAGTCACAGCCGCATACGTTTCTGCGGAGATTTTTTTAGAAATTTTTATGTACTGGTCAAAATGGTCCAGCAGCGTCCGCATAAGCGCTTCGTCTTCCACGTCTTTTGAATCATCCTCATGCATCAGCTGTATATCGACCGAAGTATAATCTTCGAGTTCGGTGTATTCAAGGATCTGCGCCCGCTGAATGCCTTCTACAAGCACTCTGATCGTACCGTTGGGCAGCTTCAGCATCTGTTTAATTTTTGTATAAGTGCCGACGGCGAAAATATCCTCTTCACCCGGTTCGTCTATCGAAATATCCTGCTGAGTGGCTAAAAAAATCATATGATCATGCATCATTGCCTGTTCAAGAGCCTGAACCGACTTGTCACGGCCTACATCTAAATGTAAAACCATTGTCGGGTATACCAATAAGCCTCTTAAAGGGAGGAGCGGGATGCTGCGTTTTGTATCTTCTGCCATGTGACTGACACCTCCGTGACTTTAGTATGAACCATTATAATACAACTTTTTCATCGTTGTACAATTCCGGGATCGGGCTTTAATCGGCTTATCCGCCTGCCCTGTATATAAAACAGTCTCTTCGTAGTATACCCTTTCTTTCTGTTCTGAAAAAGGAAAAGATGTCCTCCATAAAAAAACCCCATTATAAAAATGGGGTTTATACAGATTCTTTATTCATTTGGATATCAAACGGTTTTTGTTCTGAAGGAGGGTCCACCAATATGACGTCAAGCACTTCCTGGAACGTTTTTACCGCTTTAATGGTGATTCCGTCTATTCGTTTCAGAATGGACTGCTGATTTTCATATGGGATAATGACCGTTTTTGCTCCGGCCTGTTTTGCGGCTTTAATTTTCGGAATGACGCCGCCGATCGGTTTGACAAGCCCCGTCAGGCTGATTTCTCCCGTCATCGCCACCGTATGGTCGATCGGGATGCGGTGAATCGCGGAAAAAATCCCCGCGGCCATCGCGATACCTGCTGAAGGTCCGTCAATCGGGCCTCCGCCCGGAAAATTGACGTGAATGTCATAGTCTGAAGGTTTGATGCCCATTGTGCGGAGAACCGTCAGCACATTTTCCACAGATCCCTTCGCCATGCTTTTGCGGCGGATCGACTTCGATTGGCTGCCGATGCTTTCTTCCTCTGCAATTCCCGTGATATTCAGGCTTCCTTTGTCCTGCGCAGGTGTGACATTCACTTCGATTTCCAGCAATGCGCCGCTGTTCGGCCCGTAGACGGCAAGTCCGTTCACGATGCCGACTTGCGGTTCATCGGCGATTTTCTGCTCATTTTTAGGTGTGAGCTGACTGGAATGAACAACCCATTCTATATCTTCAGTCGTGATTTCTTTTCTGTCCTCAGTCACCGCCATGCCGGCGGCGATCTGGATCATATTGACGGCTTCACGTCCGTTTCTCGTATATGCGGTCAGCACGCTGAGAGCTTCATCAGAAATCTCTTTCTGAATTTTGTCGGCTGCTTTCTTCGCAACGATTTTAAGTTCATCCTTTTCCAGCTCGCGGAAAAATACTTCAAGACAGCGCGAACGGATGGCCGGCGGAATTTCAGTCGGCATTCTCGTTGTCGCTCCGATCAAACGGAAATCTGCCGGAAGCCCATTTTGAAAAATATCATGGATGTGATTCGGTATTTGCGTATTTTCTTCACTGTAATACGCACTGTCTAAAAATACTTTTCGATCTTCAAGCACCTTCAGCATTTTATTCATCTGAATCGGGTGAAGCTCGCCGATTTCATCAATAAACAATACCCCGCCGTGCGCATGAGTCACAGCCCCCTGTTTCGGCTGCGGAATGCCCGCCTGGCCCATCGCACCCGCTCCCTGATAAATCGGATCATGCACTGAACCGATAAGCGGATCGGCAATCCCCCGTTCATCAAACCGCGCGGTCGTCGCATCAAGTTCAACAAAAACAGCCTGCTTTTGAAACGGTGACTGTTTATGTTTTTTCGCTTCTTCCAATACCAGCCGCGCCGCAGCCGTTTTACCGACTCCCGGAGGACCGTAAATAATGACGTGCTGCGGGTTCGGTCCGCAAAGCGCTGCTTTTAACGCTTTAATTCCGTCTTCCTGGCCGACAATGTCCTGAAAGCTTTTCGGCCGCACCTTTTCTGATAAAGGTTCTGATAAACTGATGGCGCGCATTTTGCGCAGCTGTTCCATTTCCTTTTTTGATTCTTTATCTATCGTCACTTTTTGTGTTCGCTGGTTTTTGAGCAGATTCCAAAAATATAGTCCGATGACTATCCCGAAAAACAGCTGTACAAATAATGCGATCCCTGTCCAACTCATACTGGTCCCTCCTGAAAAAACGATTTATGTATCCAATTCATTCCTCTGTCCGCTAGTATCTCCCAGCAAAGCCCGGAATAAACATTTTCAGAAGGGTCAGGACAAGAAAAAAACCTCCTGATCAAATCGGGTCAGGAGGTTTTGTCGTGTTATGCTGATGTTTTATCTTGGCCGACAACAGTGCCGTCTTTTAATACAAGACGCGGCGCTTCACCGTCTGCGACTGTCGCTCCGGTAATGACACATTTTTCAATATCATCACGGGACGGCAGATCAAACATGACGTCAAGCATGATGCCTTCAATGATAGAACGCAGGCCGCGTGCGCCTGTTTTACGCTCGATCGCTTTTTTCGCAATTTCAGATAATGCCTCGCCTTCAAATTCAAGCTCGACATCATCAAGTTCTAACATTTTCTTGTATTGTTTGACGAGTGCGTTTTTCGGTTTAGTCAGAATTTCAACCAGTGCCGTTTCGTCAAGCTGCTCAAGGCTTGCAATGACAGGAAGACGGCCGATGAATTCAGGAATCAGACCGAAACGGAGCAAGTCTTCCGGGAGAACTTTAGAAAGCAGTTCTTCTTTTTCCAGGTCTGCCGCTTTATTATCTGAGCCGAAGCCGATGACTTTTTGTCCGAGACGGCGTTTGATGATTTGTTCAATGCCGTCAAATGCACCGCCGCAAATGAACAGAATGTTCGTCGTATCGATCTGGATGAATTCCTGATGAGGATGTTTACGTCCTCCTTGAGGCGGCACGCTTGCAACCGTTCCTTCAAGAATTTTCAGCAGCGCCTGCTGAACGCCTTCGCCTGATACATCGCGTGTAATGGACGGGTTTTCAGATTTCCGCGCTACTTTATCGATTTCATCGATATAAATAATGCCTTTTTCTGCTTTTTCCACATCATAGTCTGCTGCCTGAATCAGCTTGAGGAGGATGTTTTCTACGTCCTCACCGACATATCCGGCTTCAGTCAGAGATGTAGCGTCCGCGATCGCAAACGGAACGTTCAGAATACGCGCAAGCGTCTGGGCAAGAAGTGTTTTCCCGCTTCCAGTCGGTCCGATTAAAGAAATATTACTTTTAGAAAGCTCGACATCATCCACTTTACTGTTGGAATTGATGCGTTTGTAATGGTTGTATACCGCAACCGCAAGTGATTTCTTCGCCTGATCCTGTCCGATGACATATTCATTCAGAATCTCACGGATTTCCTGCGGCTTCGGAACGTCTTTAAATTCGACTTCTTCTTCTGTACCAAGCTCTTCCTCTACGATTTCTGTACAGAGCTCAATACATTCGTCGCATATATATACACCCGGTCCTGCAACCAGCTTACGAACCTGATCTTGCGTTTTTCCGCAGAACGAGCATTTCAATTGTCCTTTTTCCTCGTTGAATTTAAACATTCTTTCACCCCTTAATCTTGTCTCACTTTTTCTTTTACCTGAAGGGCAAAAGAAAACGGTTCTTGCTACGATCGAGTATGTATTGCATTTTACCATACTTTCCAGTAAGACGGTAACAATGTGTTTCGCACTTGCACATTCTATATGTATGACGAAAAACAGCCCGGCAATGACTATCTTGCCCCAAGAAAAAGAGTTATATCATAATTGTACAAAACAAGGCACGAATTAATCGCGCCCTGTTTTATTATGTCTATTATTATGAACCATATTAACGGTTTTCTACAAGAAAATCAATTGCTTTTCGAACTTTTAAATCTTCTTTCATCGCGTCAGTTGAACCGATTGCCTGCTTGATGTTTTCAACCGGCATGTTGTAAGCTTCAGCCATTTTAGTCAGCTCAGCTTCAACTTCTTCGTCCGTTACTTCAAGGTTTTCTGCTTGAGCGATCGCTTCAAGAGTCAGGTTTGATTTTACGCGTTTTGCGGCATCTTCTTTCATTTGCTCTTTTAACGCGTTTTCGTCTTGGCCTGAGAATTGAGTGTAAAGCTCAAGGTTCATGCCTTGCATTTGCAGACGCTGTTCGAATTCTTTCAGCATGCGGTCAAGCTCAGTGTCGATCATCGCTTGAGGAACATCAGCTTCAGCGTTTTCAGATGCTTTCAGAACAAGCTCTTCACGCAATTTAGCGTCAGCTTCGTTTTCTTTTGCTTCTTCAAGGCGTTTTTTTGTTTTCTCAGTTAATTCAGCAAGCGTTTCAACTTCTTCGTCAATGTCTTTTGCGAATTCGTCGTTAAGCTCAGGAAGCTCTTTCGCTTTGATTTCATGAATTTTCACTTTGAAAACAGCTGGTTTTCCGGCAAGCTCTTCAGCGTGGTACTCTTCAGGGAATGTTACTTCAACATCCTTTTCAGCGCCTGCTTCAAGGCCTGTTAACTGCTCTTCGAAGCCCGGGATGAATGAACCTGATCCTACTTCAAGTGAGTAGTTCTCAGCTTTTCCGCCTTCAAACGCTTCGCCGTCAACGAAACCTTCGAAGTCAAGAACGACTGTATCGCCGTTTTCAACAGCGCCTTCTTCTTTCACGACAAGCTCAGCCTGACGCTCTTGAAGCGCTTTAAGTTCGTTTTGTACATCTTCGTCAGTAACGACAGTGTCATCTTTTTCGATTCCTAAGCCTTTGTAATCGCCAAGTTTCACTTCCGGTTTTACAGTCACTTTTGCAGTGAAAATTAAGCTTTCGCCTTTTTCGATTTTTTCAACATCGATTTCAGGGCGGTCTACAGGCTCAATGCCGGCTTCTTCAACCGCTTTAGGGTATTCTACAGGAAGTAAAATATCTAAAGCATCCTGGTAAAGAGCTTCAACGCCGAAACGCTGTTCGAATAAACCGCGGGGAACTTTCCCTTTGCGGAATCCAGGAATAGAAACCTGTTTTACTACTTTTTTAAATGCATCATCAAGAGCTGTTTTGAACGTATCCGCATCAACTTCAACCGTTAATACGCCTTCGTTGCCTTCTTGTTTTTCCCATTTTACAGACATGTGTTTCCCTCCAAAAATCTATTCAGGTTGTGTCGGTCTTCCATTCTAAAGCAATCCGCGGCTTTGTCAAAGAAAAAACCGCTTTGAATCAGAATCATTATGTAATGAACTGGCAGCCTGTCCAACCGTAATTCTCATTTCAGTTAAACCGCTATACATAAATACAACCACTATATTATAACATAACGCCTACCGCTTTCAACTATATGGTGTGATTTACAAATAAGAAATTTCTTCAATATCCTTAATCATCGTGCAGGCTTCTTCGAGTTCGCGGCTGTCAAACTCGTACATCATATGAAGTTCCTCCGGCTCAATGTCAATGCCGTGCATCTCGTAACCGACCTTATGAAGCGCAGCCGCCCATAAATCCGCGTTCAAAAACTTCGGCATAAAAGGGTGCAGGACGTACAGATGCCTTCTCCACAGCTCCTCGACGGCAGCGTATAATGTAGGGTTTTCATTGCCGAGCGTTTCATCAAGCACCCGAAGAACGCGGTGCAAAATCGGAGCCGCATCAGGCTGAACCGTTTCACTCGGAACCGCGGTCATTGAATCGCCGAATTTTGTAATATGAACCGGCTTGCTGTAGTCATGCTCCGCCATCAGCGTCAAAATCATCGTCTTGATAAGCGGATGCGAGCCCGGATCTTGAAGAATTGTTTTTAAGAGACCCGTGTATTTTGCAATATTGCGGTCTTTAAGAGAATGAATCAGATTCATTTGTTCAGCGGGGCTGTTCAGCACTTTTTCCGCATCAAGAATGTCCTCGTATTCCTCCTCCCACGCCTCATCCTGCTGATCGGGATCGGTCATTTTGCGGCTGAATTCGAGCAGCCGGTAGAATTGCTCCGCACTTTCTGCGGGCAGCTGGTTTTCTTCCAGCACAGCTTCAATTGTGCTTTTGACTTCTTCATATTGTTTCAGCTGAATTAAAATGGTCATGTACACCTGCAGCACGGTGAAATAATGGCCGTACCCTTCATTCAGCATTTTCTCGCAAACTTGTTTTGCTTCTTCCAATTCCCCGAGTTCCAGAAAACAAATCGCCATGCCTAAATGTACGTCGGACTCGGTATCGCCGTGGCTTACCGCCTCTGAAAACAGTTCGAGGGCCTCCTCATACTGTTTATCCTTCATGGCGGCCATCCCTTTATCAACCAAGCGTTCTTTAAGACGGGGGAAAGGAATGATATCAGCTTTTTTCTTGTCATGCGTCATACTTTATTTCCTTTCAGGCGCTATTTTGTTCAAGTGTATCAACACGCGTCATGAAACACAAGAAAGGATGATGCACACGGTAAAAAAAGCTGCCGGACAGATGCCGGGCAGCTTTTTTCAGGCTTGAAGCCATGAACTCCTTTTCGATTCAAACTGCTGAATGTCGTCCTCCAGCAGAAGTGTTAATGAAATTTCATCATAACCGTTAATCAGCATTTCCTTCCAGTGAGGATCGACTTCAAATGAAATCTCTTTTCCTTCACTGTCATGAATGAGCTGGTTTTCCAAATCAACCGTCATGTTAAGAGACTGATTTTCATATTGGCCGGCGAGTTTTTTCCACTGATCATACGGCATACGGATGGGAAGCATACCGTTTTTAAAACAGTTTTGATGAAAAATATCGGCAAATGACGGAGCAATGATGATTTTGAAGCCGTAATCATCCAGCGCCCAAGGAGCGTGTTCACGGGATGATCCGCAGCCGAAATTCTCTCCGGCAATTAATATGGACGCGCCTTCATAGACTTTGCGGTTTAATTCAAATTCAGGATCAGGCTCCCCGTTCTCAAGGTATCTCCAATCAAAAAACGCGAATCTGCCGTATCCGGTTCTTTCAATTCTTTTCAAAAACTGTTTCGGAATAATCTGGTCCGTATCGACGTTGATCCGGTTTAAGACGGCCGCTTTTCCCGTATGCGTTTTTAAAGGTTCCATCTTTTCGCGCACTCCTTACACAACTGTTTTTTCTTGATAAAACTTTCTTACATCGACGAAATGCCCGTGAATGGCCGCCATTGCCGCCATCGCCGGACTGACAAGGTGTGTTCTCGCGCCTTTTCCCTGTCTGCCTTCGAAGTTGCGGTTGGAAGTGGAAGCGCATCGTTCCCCTTCAGGCACGACATCATTATTCATACTGAGACACATGCTGCAGCCTGATTCTCTCCATTCAAAGCCGGCCTCGAGAAACACGCGGTGCAGCCCTTCTTCCTCGGCCTGCTGTTTCACGCTTTGAGAACCCGGCACCACAATGGCTCTGACGCTGTCGGCGACTTTTCGGCCTTTGATCATATCCGCAGCCTGGCGAAGATCGGTCATCCGCGAATTTGTACAGGAGCCGATAAACACATGCTCGACTTTAATATCTTCAATTTTTTGATTCGGTGAGATTCCCATGTATTCGTACGCGCGGATGGCTTCTTTTTTACCGTCTTCAGAATCAATCGTTTCCGGCGCCGGTATTTGGGCATCGACCGGAAGAACCATGCCGGGATTGACGCCCCATGTTACCATTGGAGAAATCTCGCTGCCGTCTAACACGATGGAATGATCGTATACGGCGCCCGGATCGGTTTTTAACGCTTTCCATTCTGCGGCGGCTTTTTCAAATTCCTCGCCTTTTGGCGCGTATTTACGGTTTTTACAGTATTCAATCGTCGTGTCATCTGGAGCGATCAGTCCCGCCCGTGCTCCCGCTTCTATTGACATATTGCAGACGGTCATGCGTTCGTCCATAGACATTTTTCTGAATACTTCCCCGGTGTATTCAATGACATATCCGGTACCGAATTTCACCCCGTATTTTCCGATGACCGACAAGATGACATCCTTCGCTGTCACTCCTTTTTGGAGCGTTCCGTCAACGCGGATTTCAAGCGTTTTCGGCCGCTGCTGCCATAATGTCTGTGTGGAAAGAACATGTTCCACCTCACTTGTGCCGATACCGAAGGCAAGCGCTCCGAACGCGCCGTGAGTCGATGTATGGCTGTCTCCGCAAACGATCGTTTTTCCCGGAAGTGTCAGACCAAGCTCAGGCCCGACCACGTGAACGATCCCCTGGTCTGCGCTGTGAAGATCCGCAAGACGGACGCCGAACTCCTCGCAATTCCGTTCAAGCGCGGTTACTTGGCGCTTTGCGACTTCATCTTTAATGTCAAAACGGTTGACGGTCGGAATATTGTGGTCCATCGTCGCGAATGTGTTCTGCGGCCGTCTGACCTTTCTTCCCTTCTGCCTTAACCCTTCAAACGCCTGAGGAGACGTAACTTCATGAATGAGGTGCAGATCAATATAGAGAAGGTCGGGTTTTCCTTCACCGCTTTTTACAACATGCCGATCCCAAATCTTTTCGATGATTGTTCGAGGCATCATCTTTGTTTCCTCCCTCTACCTATGAACTAAGACCGCTTTCTTTAAAGCGTCATACTATAGATTTTGTATTCGAGCCGGCTAATGCGGCTTTTACTTTTTCAGTAATGTCATGCGTTCCGGCATATTGGCCGTCCCGGGCGATATCACGTGTACGGCTGCCGTCTGCAAGCACCTTTGCGACCGCTTTTTCCACCGCCTGCGCTTCGTTTTCAAGTCCGAAAGATGTTCTCAAAAGCATCGCCGCTGATAAAATCGCCGCAAACGGATTGGCCATCCCTTTACCAGCGATGTCAGGCGCAGATCCATGCACGGGTTCAAACAAGTGAAGACCTGAACTTGATAAACTGGCTGACGGCAGCATGCCGAGCGAGCCTGTCAGCATGGAGGCTTCATCGCTTAAAATATCGCCGAACATATTCTCAGTTACGATGACGTCAAACTGGCTCGGAGCGTAGATGAGCTGCATCGCGGCATTATCGACAAGCATATGTTCAAGCGTCACATCAGGAAATTCTTTTGCGATTTCATCTGCCGTTTCCCGCCACAGCCTGCTTGAAGAAAGCACATTCGCCTTATCAACGGACGTCACTTTTCCTTTTCTGCCGGCAGCCATCTTAAAGGCTTCTCTGACAACGCGTGCGATTTCTTCTTTCTTATAAAAAAGGGTATCGACCGCTTCCTTTTCTCCCGCTTCATTGACATACTGTCTGCTCGGTTCTCCGAAGTAGAGGCCGCCCGTCAGTTCCCTGACGATTACAAAGTCGACGCCGCTGATATATTCTTTTTTCAGCGGAGACGCCTCAGACAAGCTTTCAAATACGGTCACGGGACGCAGATTCGCAAACAGGCCGAGTTTTTTTCTGATGCCGAGCAGGCCTTTTTCCGGTCTGAGCTCCGGAGGATTTTGGTCCCATTTCGGTCCGCCGACTGCCCCGAGCAGGATGGCGTCGGATCTTTCACAAAGAGCCACCGTCTCCTCAGGAAGGGGGTTTTGATGGGCGTCAATGGCCGCTCCCCCGATCAGTCCGTTTTCAAATTCAAATTCATGTCCGAATTGTTCGGCAACGCTTTTCAATACATCTGCCGCTGATTCCGCCACTTCCGGTCCGATTCCGTCACCGGGAAGCAAAGCAATGCGTTTTTTCAAATCAAACGTTCTCCTTTCTATTACGAGCCGACCGCAGTCTGTCTCTTTAATCCGTCTAAATTGCAATCCAGCACCAACTGCCGGTTCACGGCGTTCAGATAAGCTTTAGCAGAAGCTTCCAGAACATCCTGCGCGATTCCCCGCCCTGATGTTTCTTTTCCGTTCACGGTCACTCTGACATAAACTTGAGCCAGCGCGTCTTCGCCTTTCCGGTTGGATTGGATGCGGTAGTCTGTCAGTTCAATATTTTTATCGATGCAGCGCCCGAGCGTATTATAAACGGCTTCTACGCTGCCCGCCCCCGTTGCCGCCTCTTGCATCAGCTGTTCGTTTTCCTGATTTTTCAAAGAGACTGTTGCAGTCGGCACCTGAGACGTCCCGTAATGCACTTGCAGAGACAGAAATTCATAGCCGATTTTTTTGTCCGTCACTTTTTCTTCTAAAATAAGAGAAATCAAGTCATCATCGGTGATTTCTTTTTTCTTTTCGGTCAGTTCTTTAAACATCGTAAAAAATTTATTGATTTCCTCACTATCAAACTGGAATCCAAGCGCATTCAGGCGGTCTTTGAACGCATGGCGTCCGGAATGCTTTCCGAGTACGAGCGCATCAGCAGTCACGCCGACAAGTTCCGGTGAAATGATTTCATATGTTGATTTTTCTTTCAGGAAACCGTCTTGGTGAATGCCGGATTCATGTGCGAAAGCGTTATCTCCGACGATTGCTTTGTTGCGGGGAACGGCCATGCCCGTCAGTTTGCTGACAAGATCACTCGTCCGCTTCAATTCATGAAGATTGAGAGATGAATCGGCTTGATGCGCGTCATTTCTGACATGAAGCGCAACGGCGATTTCCTCTAGCGCGGCGTTCCCGGCTCTTTCTCCTATGCCGTTAATGGCGCATTCAATTTGATCAGCGCCGTTCTCAATTGCCGAAAGTGAGTTGGCAACCGCCATTCCGAGATCATCGTGGCAATGGGCTGAGAGCTTTACCCGGCTGATATTCGGAACGTGTTCCTTCATATATTTAAAGATGTTTCCGTATTCAGCAGGCGTCAGGTAACCTACAGTGTCCGGCAGGTTGATGACGCTCGCGCCGGCATCAATCACTTTTTCTACGATTTCAGCCAGAAACGGAAGTTCGGTGCGGCATGCATCTTCTGCCGACCATTGAACGATCGGAAAGCGTTCTTTTGCATACTTCACCATTTCAACCGCTTTTTCCTTAACCTCTTCCCGCGTCATTTTCAGCTTATGCTTCAGATGAATGTCAGAGGTGGCGATAAAGATGTGAATGCGCGGGCTGGCCCCGTCTTTCAGCGCTTCCCAGGCTGCGTCAATGTCACCTTTGACAGATCGGGCAAGCCCTGTTACCGAACAATTTTTAATCGTTCTTGCGATTTCCTGCACGGCTAAAAAATCACCTCGGGATGAAGCGGGAAATCCCGCTTCAATAATGTCCACCCCGAGTCTTTCAAGCTGCTTGGCTATCGCCAGTTTCTCCCGGGAATTGAGGTTGACCCCGGGAGATTGTTCACCGTCACGAAGGGTCGTGTCGAAAACATTAATTTTGCGCAACGGAGACCACCGCTTCCTTCTTTTTGCCTTGTTTGACAAACGGCATCATTTCACGAAGCTGTCTGCCGACCTTTTCAATCTGATGCTCGTTTTCGCTTGCATTGATCGCATTGAAACGAGGACGGTTCACTTGGTTTTCCACGATCCATTCTTTTGCGAATGTACCGTTTTGAATATCCGTTAATACTTGTTTCATCGATTCTTTTACCTTCGCATCGACTACGCGCGGTCCTGATACAAAGTCTCCCCATTGAGCCGTATCGGAGATAGAGTATCTCATGCCCGCCAATCCTTCTTCATACATCAAGTCTACGATCAGCTTCAGTTCGTGCAGACACTCGAAGTATGCGAGTTCAGGCTGGTAGCCGGCTTCTGTCAGCGTTTCAAAACCCGCTTTGACAAGCGCCGTTAAACCTCCGCACAGAACAGCCTGCTCACCGAACAAATCCGTTTCCGTTTCTTCCTTAAATGTTGTTTCAAGAACCCCCGCACGCGCTCCGCCGATTCCTTTTGCATAAGCAAGAGCCGTATCTTTCGCTTCGCCTGATACATCCTGGTAGATGGCAAACAATGCCGGTACGCCCGCGCCTTGTTCATATGTTCTTCTGACAAGGTGTCCAGGTCCTTTAGGGGCGACAAGGAATACATCCACATCAGCAGGAGGCACGATCTGATGGAAATGGACGTTAAATCCGTGTGCGAATACCAATGACTTGCCCGCCGTCAATTCATCTTTGATTTCAGCTTCATATACTTTTTGCTGCTGCTCATCCGGAAGAAGAACCATAATGATATCAGCCTGGGCAGCCGCTTCTCTTACCGAAAAGACTTTATGACCGTCTTCTTGGGCCTGTGTAAATGATTTACCTTGTCTGACGCCGACAATGACATCAATTCCGCTTTCTTTTAAGTTCAGCGCGTGTGCATGACCTTGTGAACCGTAACCGATAATCGCTACTTTTTTACCTGCCAATACGTTCTCTTTGATATCACCGTTATAATATACTTTTACCATTTTAATCTCTCCCTTTTTTGTGTTATACAATTGAAATTGTTTTATTGGATGACGCCTTCTGCTGGGTTCCCCTCGCAAAAGCCGTTGTGCCCGTTCTCGCGATTTCTTTAATTCCGTAAGGTTTGAGAAGCTCTATGAGCGCTTCGATTTTATTAGATTCGCCGGTAACCTGAACGACGATGCTGTCTCTTGAGACATCAACGACGGAAGCTCTGAACGGCTCAATAATTCCATTAATTTCCGTTCTGGCCGACGGTGCGGAAACAACTTTGATTAATGCCAGCTCACGCTGTACAATCGATTGGTTTGTAATATCCGTCACTTTCAGGACGTCAATTTGTTTGTTAAGCTGCTTTGTCAGCTGCTCTACGTCATTTTCGCCTTCCACATGGACGACAAATGTAATCCTTGAAACACCGCTTGTTTCCGTGTGGCCTACAGTGATGCTTTCGATATTATAGTGTCTTTTTGTAAACAGGCCGGTGATCCGGTTTAATACCCCCGAGCGGTTGACCACCGTTAATGTGATAATGCGTTTCAAGGTTTCACCCCCACCATTTCATGAAGTCCTTTACCCGGCGCGATCATCGGGAATACTTTCTCGCTTTTAGCGACCCGGACGTCAATAACGGCCGGTTCTTTTGATGAAAGCGCCTTTTTAAGCTCTTCTTCCGCCTCTTCTTCCGATGAAATCCGGACGCCTTTAATGCCGTAGGCTTCTGACAATTTGACAAAGTCAGGCTGCGCCGAGAATTTGGATTCAGAATAGCGTTCTTCATAGAAGATTTCCTGCCACTGTCTGACCATGCCCAGACATTCGTTGTTCAAGATAACCACTTTGACAGGAAGATTCAGCTGCCGGATGACATCTAATTCCTGAAGGGTCATCTGGAAACCGCCGTCTCCGAGGATGGCAACGACCGTGGCGTTACGATCGGCCAGCTGCGCTCCGATAGCCGCCGGAAGGCCGAAGCCCATTGTGCCGAGCCCCCCCGAGGTCACCCACTTATCAGCCTTTCGGAAAGGATAAAACTGAGCCGCCCACATCTGGTGCTGGCCGACATCCGTCGCCACAATCGCCTCACCGTTTGTGAATTGGTGAATATACTCAATCAGCTTTTGGGGTTTCAAGCCCTCTTCTCTGTCGTCTGTATACCAAAGGGGATATTCTTCTTTCCATTCTGAAAGCTGCTGTTTCCATTCCTCTGTCTGTCCCTGTTTTCCGTTTTGCTTCAATAATTCCTGAAGGACGATTTTACTGTCGCCGACCACCGGAATCTGCGTTTCAATAATTTTTCCGATTTCAGCAGGATCAATATCGATATGCGCTACTTTGGCCGATTTTGCAAAATGCTTCAGATTTCCGGTCACGCGGTCATCGAACCGCGCCCCGACGCTGATCAGCAAGTCACAGTGATAAAGCGCCATATTCGCTGTGTATGTGCCGTGCATCCCCGCCATTCCCAGAAAAAGAGGATGGTCTGCCGGGAAACCGCCCAGACCGAGAAGCGTGTGCGCTACCGGAATTTGCTGCTGTTCGGCATAATTTTTTAAATCTTCTGAAGCTTTACCATGCAAAACACCCGCTCCGGCTAAAATAACCGGCTTTTTCGCACTGCTGACAGCTTCCACGAGCTTTCGGATCTGCAGATAGTTAGGCTCTTTTACCGGCTGATAACCCGGAAGATTGATCTCGTGATCATATCTGAATTCTCCTTCAAATGCTGCGACATCCTTCGGTATATCAATTAATACCGGGCCCGGTCTTCCCGTCGTGGCGATATGGAACGCCTCTTTAATCACACGAGGGAGATCTTCCGGACGGCGGACTTGGTAGCTGTGTTTCGTAATCGGCATCGTAATTCCTAAAATGTCGGCTTCCTGGAAAGCGTCGCTGCCGATGACCGAAGTGGCCACCTGACCGGTAAACACTACGAGCGGCAGCGAATCAATCATCGCATCCGCAAGACCGGTAACTAAATTTGTCGCTCCGGGTCCGGAGGTAGCAATCACAACCCCCGGCTTTCCGGAGACTCTCGCATACCCTTCTGCCGCATGAATCGCGCCTTGCTCGTGGCGGGGCAGGATGTGAACCAATCCTGATTGATACAGTTTATCGTAAATCGGAAGGACGGCTCCCCCCGGATAGCCGAAGATCATCTCGACATTTTCTTTCTTTAATGATTCAATCAGCATCAGAGCCCCGTTCATTGTTTTTGTACAATCGGCAGACAAAGAATCCGCCTGTACATTTGTGCCCATTTTCAGTTCCTCCTTTTCAATGTTCCCTTCTAAAATCCAATTCATAAAACGCAGCGCCGGCTGACGCAAATAAAAAAGCCTTCCCACCCACATTCAGCCAAGCATTTCATGCGATAGCCAAAAGGGGCGAAAAGGCTTTGCTCTCCGCGGTACCACCCTTGTTTACGGTCATATGCAGACCGTCTCATGGATAATGATTATCCGTTTTGATAACGAGTAAACATTGCGTTCACTCGGCCGAGTCCTACTCTTTACATTTCAGACCGGCACTCTGAGGGGAGTTCACTTTGATTTGTTTTACCGGCTCTCAGCGTTACCGGCTCTCTGTGAAAAACTTCAGCAAAGCTACTTATCCTCTTCTGCGCTTTTTATTATGGCAGCTCTTTTATTAAAAAAGAACCTTCATTTGTTTGTTTTTTCAGTGTTTTATGATTTTTCTTTTTAGCGTGAATCATTTATTTATTTTTGTTTGAACTCATATTACGCCCGTTTGCAGACAGTGTCAACAGCATTTTTATAATTATTAGACAATTTAGATTAATCAATCTACTTTGTATACGCTTTCATTACTGGTACAAAGGGATCTGTAAATATTAAAAGTTTTTATCATTTTTTTATTAATCTCTCAAGATTACATGAAATTTTTCCGTTCATATACGAATATGTCACATTTTATTACGCGATTTTTCTCTGTCCTTCCGGCATGCTTGTCAGATATTCCGTTCGATTGAACAGGCTCTTTATACAGACATACGCATACACTGTTCTTATCTCGTAAGAAATGAGTGATGTCATGAATAAGATGTTATCAGGCATGCAGGGCCTGCCTCCTGGATTTCCGCCTTTACCGGTCTTACCGCCGCAGTCTTACTATCCTCCGGCCCCGATGCATACAGCACCATATCAAGGCGGCCCTTCTTTTCAGCAGGGATTCCCGTCATCCGGATACGGACAGCAGACCCCGCAAAGCACGCTGTCATTCGCCGGACAGCAATTCGTTCCGTACCCTTATACATCCGGGTACTACGGCCAAACCTTCAGTGACGTCGGCGGAAGCCTCGGCGCCGGGGCACATCCCGGCGCGCTCGGAGGCGGTTTCAGCGGCCATGCCGGGGGCTTCAGCGCTCCGAGCGGATTCAGATGATACAAAAACCGGTCTCACACGGCCGGTTTCTTTTCTTATTCACAGAGTATAACGGTCATTCCACTGATTCATTTCCTGCTCCGTATAGTAATCAGCCCTTGAAACCTCAACAATGATTAAACCGCATTGAGTGATTAAAAATTGTTTCAGTTCCTCAAACAGCTCGTCTTTTCCGCAAAAGATCGTTTCTATATTGTGATTTTTATATGCAAATGCGTACTTCAAAAGCTAATTCCTCCTGCTGTCTTTCTATCAATCATCGACAAAACATATGATAGAAATCAGATAATTTATCACTCAAGGGCGCCTTAAGTATCTTTATACATATATTTATTACGGTAAATATTACATTAAGTTTCATTTATATTAAAATTACTTTACAATTTTCATCAAATACGGAACTTTTGTTTCGTAAAATAAAAATAAAATACAAAAAAACCTCAAACCCATTGTCAGGGCTTGAGGTTTTTTATACGTCCCAGGAGAGATTCGAACTCCCGACCGACGGCTTAGAAGGCCGTTGCTCTATCCGGCTGAGCTACTGGGACATGAAAAACAAATATCTGCTGATCATTTTACCATGATATCAGCGAATTGACAATATAGTCATCCGATAAAAAAGGCCAGCGGCATCAGTTTTCAATCTGATGTCACCAGCTCTTTTTTTGTACGTCCCAGGAGAGATTCGAACTCCCGACCGACGGCTTAGAAGGCCGTTGCTCTATCCAGCTGAGCTACTGGGACAGCTTTTGCTTTATGTATCAGCGACAAGATTTATTATATACAGGTTCAAATCATAAGTCAATATTTTTTTAAAAACTTTTGATGGGGAAGAATGAAATCTCCCCCATCACTTGTTAAAAACTGATTGTATTCCCCAAGTCCTTCAATTCCCGACCCGTTTCATCGTAAAATGTCACGGCGCCTTCTCTTTCTGTAAGAGTAAGAATGGCATAGCTTTTCACATTGCGGACTCTCGGAAGACGGATGCTGCCCGGATTAATCAAAAGCTTGCCCCGAAGCACTTCACTCCCGGCAATATGTGAGTGGCCGAAGCAGACGATATCCGCCCCAAGCTCTTCCGCCCGGTAAAAAACAGTTAAAAGTGACTGTTTAATGCCGTGAAGATGCCCGTGAACGGCCAGAATTTTCTTTGAGCCGGCGTCCAGAAGGAGTTCATCCTGAAACCCGCCGCCAAAGTCGCAATTGCCTTTTACCGTGTGATACGGCGTGAGCGCCGGATGTGCGGCGTCAAGCTCTGAATCACCGCAATGAATCATCAGATCCGCTTCGTCTTCGTGCCGCTTTGCAATCGTCTCCAGCTCGTTTTCAAGGCCGTGACTGTCACTTATTATCAGCACTTTCATTGCATACGCTCCCCCTTATGAATCAAGCAGCTTTGACAGTTTCTTGAGCGCCTCAGCCCTGTGGCTGATTTTGTTTTTCTCAGCGCTTGTCAGCTGGGCCATGGTTTTATCTTTATCTTTCACAATAAAAATGGGATCATAGCCGAACCCGTTATCTCCCTCGGGTCCTTCTGCAATATACCCTTCAACATGACCTTCGACCGTTTTTGTTTCCTGCCCCGGAATGCTGACGGCAAGGGCGCAGCGGAAACGGGCCGTGCGCTGCTCTTTTTCGATGCCTTTTAATTCTGACAGCACCTTGTCCATATTCGCCTTATCATCTTTTGCTTCTCCGGCATAACGGGCTGAATAAACGCCCGGTCTGCCTCCAAGGTTGTCCACTGATAAACCGGAGTCGTCTGCAATGACCATTTTGTTGACGGCTTTTGCCACAGCTTCCGCTTTTAAGATGGCGTTTTCTTCAAAGGTATGTCCGGTTTCCTCAATTTCTTCCGTAAATCCGATTTCCGCCAAAGAAGAGACGCTGTAGCCTTTCGGTTCGAGTATTTCCTTGAATTCTTTCACTTTTCCCTGATTGTGTGTCGCAATAATGGCTTCTTTCACGCTGATCAGGCCTCTCTTTCTTATTTCAGTTCAGGCAATGTTTCTCCGAGCACTTCTTTTTGCTTTTGAATAAGCGTCTGGATTCCTTTTTCGGCAAGGCTTAACAGTCCGTTTAAATCTTCACGGGAGAATGTGGCTTCTTCGCCCGTCCCTTGAAGCTCTACAAAACGTCCGCTTCCCGTCATGATGATATTCATGTCGACTTCAGCAGCCGAATCCTCTTCATAATTCAGATCCAAAAGAAGGCCTTCTTCTTTATCCTTCCCGACAGAAATGGCCGCGAGATAATCTGTCACAGGAGAGGTTTTGATAACGCCGCTTTTTACGAGTTTGCCGGTCGCAATGGCCATTGCCAAGAATGCGCCCGTAATGGAAGCCGTTCTTGTTCCGCCGTCAGCTTGAATGACGTCACAGTCGATCCAGATCGTCCGTTCGCCGAGCTTCTCCAAATCAACGACGGCCCGGAGCGCGCGCCCGATCAGCCGCTGAATTTCCATCGTTCTGCCGGAGACCTTTCCTTTTGAAGATTCTCTTATCGTTCTTTGATTCGTCGCGCGGGGAAGCATGCTGTATTCCGCTGTGATCCAGCCTTTTCCTCCGCCGCGTAAAAATGGCGGCACCCGGTCTTCCACAGATGCATTACAGATGACCTTTGTATTTCCCGCTGTAATTAAAACAGAGCCTTCCGGGTGAGTGATAAAATCCAAATCAAATGTGATAGGGCGCAGCTCATCGTGCTGTCTTCCGTCGTGTCTCATATTTTACCTCCGATTATATGTACATAAACCTTTTGTTCCGGATTGTGAATAAAGAAAGAGGCAGCCGGAACGCTAACCTCTTTTTTACTAGTATATCAAAAATCGCAAATTAAAAACTACCCGTATTCACTTGTGCCGGCCTCGAAACAGGTTTTGAAAGGGATTCTCCTTTTTCATTCACCAGTTCTGATTTTCCGTTTACTTTTATAGAAACACTTTTAATCGACGGCTGTTCGGTTAACGTGAGAACGATGCTGTCCAGTACGCCCGATGACACCATTTTTGTTTTTTCGTCGGCGCTTCCGTAAATAGAGCTGTTAAAGTCCAGTGTAACCTGGCCGTCTTTCACTTTCGGCTTGCTGAGAAGCTTAACATCGTTATTAAAGTCCGTCAAAAGCCCGCTTGCTTTGCCCGGTCCGTCGGTGAGCTGTTCAACGGCAGCGGTGATGTCATTTGTTTCCGAATTGTCAATCCGCTTTGTAACAGGCACGTAGTATTCGCTTGTCTCTGTTTCCGCCAGATAATATACAGTCAGCGGATGGGTGTCTGTCAGATCATTCACTCCGGCCGTTTCAATATTAATCCCGTCTTTTCTGCTTAAGTCGCCCGTAATCGGCGTGCCGCCCACCGGCATTTCTTTCAATTCGTGCCCGTTGATTCTGATTTTGACTTTATCTATTGAGCTGAATTGGGTAAGCGTCCATGTAATCGATTGCAGGATTTTTTGTTCGTCTTCTTTTTTATAGTTTTTAAATTCCTTCGAAAAATCAGCGACGGCAGTTCCGTCTTTTTTAATATCGACATTTACCGTCGTATCCGCAGGGAGCACCGCTCTGAAGCCGTTCGGCAGGATTTCTGATACAGGCCCTCCCTGAACCAAGTACTCAAGGGCCTGCTTTGCGGTTCCCTCACTGTTCGGAAGAGGCAGTGTCTGTGCTGCGACATAGCCGTTTTTATCAATCAGATACAGCTCTCGCATGACTGTATTGGCCGGCTGGTCGGCTTTAGAAGTGCCGTTTTTCTCTGACTGCTTTGGTTTTGCCTGAATTCCCGCTTCATCCTTTACATATGAAATGTCTTGAGGCGGGTCAATTTCCCCGGCTGTTTTATCGGATTGAAACAAACCGCATCCAGATAACACAAAAGCCGAAGTAAGACATGTTGCAGCAATGACTGCAGGTCCTTTTTTCAGCATACTTTTCCCTCCTAAGGCTGTTTGTACTATGATGTATACGAGCCCTGTCCGGGAAATAGACCGGGAAGCGCAAAAAAACCCGCTGTAAACAGCGGGGTTTTTTTGATTTATTTTCTGACCGGCTCTTGAAGGGAGATGCACTCGACATGGCCGATTTCGTGGCCGAACCAGTCTTCGGCAATTTTTGCGAAGCCGTTCCGCTCTCCCGTTGTAAGAAATTGATGCTCCGGTGCATGTTTCGATTGGTTTAACAAACCTTTATAAGACAAGATGGTGCTCACTTCTCTCGCCGTCTCGTCTCCGGAGGAAATGATTTTCACATGCTCTCCCATATAATTCTGAATCGGGTCTTTTAAAATCGGATAATGCGTACATCCTAAAATCAAGGTGTCAATTGATGTACCTTTTAAAGGTTCAAGCGATGCTTCAACCGCTTCCTCCGCTGATTCCTGAAGAAACCGTCCGCTTTCCACAAACGGCACGAGCAGCGGACAAGCCGTGTTCTCAACTTGAAGTTCTGCGTTTAACCCGAGCAGCGCCTGCTCATACGCTCTGCTTTTAATGGTATTGACCGTGCCGATGACGCCGATATGCTGGTTTTTCGTGACCTTTATCGCCGTTCTCGCACCCGGCTGAATGACGCCGACAACCGGAATATCCGTTTTGCGCTGAATATCCTCCAAGGCAATGGCCGTGGCCGTATTACAGGCGATCACGAGCATTTTGATATGGTGGTTTTCCAGCAGGTAATCGGTCATTTCCCACGTGTATTGAAGAACTTCTTCTTCAGGACGCGGGCCGTACGGGCAGCGTTTTGTATCTCCCACATAGATGATATTTTCCTTCGGTAGCTGTCTCATGATTTCCTTAGCAACGGTTAACCCGCCAACCCCGGAATCAATGACTCCTATCGGCTGTTCCAACAAAATCGCCTCATTTTCTTTTCATTTCATGCTGCAGTTTCAATAATGATTTTTCGAAAGCGGCTGTTTCTTCTTCGGAAAATGTCGCAAACATATCCCGCAAATAAGCCTGTCTTTTCAAAATCACTTCTTGGATAATGCGCTCTCCTTCAGCGAGAAGATGAATTCTGACGACCCGTCTGTCAGCCGGGTCTTTGACCCGCTCGACAAGCTTATTTTTTTCCATGCGGTCTATCAGATCCGTCGTCGTGCTGCAAGCCAAATACATTTTGCCTGATAATTCGCCTATTGTCATATCCCCCAATTCATAAAGCCATTGAAGCCCCACGAATTGCGGCGGTGTAATTGCATATTGGTTAAGGATTTCTCTTCCTTTTTGTTTAATGATCGCAGCGATATGGCGGAGTGATTTTTCGATATCCGCAACATGCTCTACAGATTTTGATGTCATTTGTCCATCCCTCACTCAAGGATCTTTCTGGGCTATGCGCTCCGTGTCTATTTTCCTTCTTTTTTTAAGAAAATGCAAGACTGACGGAGAAAAAGGAAAAACCGGGATTTTCACCGCATGCCCATCAGCCCGGGCGCCAACGCAAATAACCGGCTCCTTCTCGTAAAGAAGGAAAACCGGCAAGAATCAGAGCTCTAGCTCACCCATTCTAAGAAGCTCGACAACAGCTTGCGAACGCCCTTTCACACCTAACTTCTGCATGGCATTTGAAATGTGATTCCGTACAGTTTTTTCACTGATAAATAGCTCGCTTGCAATTTCCTTTGTTGTCTTGTCTTGAACGAGCAATTCGAATACTTCTCTTTCTCTTTTGGTCAGCAGCGGCTTTGATTGAAAATCTTTCTCCTTCAAGTATTGTAACCCTCCTTGCTAAGGTGAGAGCGAATCTGAAACGAATGGGTTTATATAGTCAAGATATCATATGTAAAGGGCGCTTCGGAGGTGACGTCTCTTAGAGAAATAGTTATCCGTTCAGGCGAGCAGAATGCCTTTCTCCCGCTCCGTCCAGCTGACCGCTTTGCCGCTTTTTTTCGACACTTGAACCATAACGACGGAACCTGTAAAGCACGGCAGGCCCGACTCATTTTCTCCAAGGTAATGAAGGGTGACGGACGCATTTCCGGCAGCGCTTGCTTTCACATAAATCCGCAGATTTTCATACGGCATCACCTGACGCATATAGTCGCACTGCTGGCTTGCGACGACCGTCATCGTTTCCGAGTTTTGCGCCGTCATGCCCCGCTGTTTAAAATAAGCGATCCGTGCTTCTTCAAAATAGATGAAAGGGGTTACATTATTCATATGGCCGAACATATCCGTTTCTGAAAAACGAACCGATACTTCAGTAAAGAAAGAAAACGACTGTCTCCATTCTTCAAACGGGATATCAATATATTGCGGTTGTTTCATCACCTTCAGCTCCTTATAAAAAAACCTCTCCCGTGCGGAAGAGGCTCTTTTTCTCTTTCTTATACTCTGTCGCTTCCGAAGAAATTACGGAATGCTTGTAAATTGGTATCTCTGTTCAAAGCAGCGATTGAAGTCGTAAGCGGAATGCCTTTCGGACAGGATTGAACACAGTTTTGTGAATTCCCGCAATCTCCGAGGCCGCCGTCTGTCATTAAAGCTTCTAAACGTTCTGCTTTGTTCATCGCGCCCGTCGGATGGGCGTTAAACAGACGCACTTGCGACATCGGGGCAGGCCCCATGAATTTCGACTTGCTGTTGACGTTCGGGCAGGCTTCGAGGCAGACGCCGCATGTCATGCATTTAGACAATTCATATGCCCACTGGCGGCGTTTTTCCGGCATTCTCGGCCCCGGCCCCAAATCGTAAGTTCCGTCAATCGGCACCCATGCTTTCACTTTTTTCAGTGAATCAAACATTCTGCTGCGGTCAACCTGAAGGTCACGGACAACCGGGAATGTTTTCATCGGCTTCAGACGGATCGGCTGTTCCAGCTTATCAATCAGCGCCGTACATGACTGGCGCGGTCTTCCGTTGATGACCATGGAGCAGGCGCCGCATACTTCTTCAAGACAGTTCATGTCCCATGCGACCGGAGTGGTTTTCTCTCCTTTTGCATTCACGGGATTTCTGCGGATTTCCATCAGGGCGGAAATCACGTTCAGATTCGGGCGGTAATTGATTTCGAATTCTTCATCGTATGGCGCGCTTTCGGGCGTATCCTGGCGTGTAATGATAAACCGTATCTTTTTCTCACTCATGATTATTTCGCCACCTTCTTCTTCGAGTAGTCACGTTTACGGGGCGCAATCAGTGATACATCGACATCCTGATATTCAAATTCCGGAGCTTCAAACGGACCGGCATGTTTAGCCATCGTCGTTTTGAGCCACTCATCGTCATTTCTTTCAGGGAAATCCGGTTTATAGTGCGCTCCCCGGCTTTCATTTCGGTTATATGCGCCGAGCGTGATGACTCTGGCAAGCTGAAGCATATTGGAGAACTGGCGGGTGAACATCGCCCCTTGGTTGCTCCATTTTGTCGTATCGTTGATATTGATTTTCTTAAAGCGTTCCATCAGCTCTTGGATTTTGTCATCCGTTTTCAAAAGCTTGTCGTTGTGGCGGACCACCGTGACGTTGGCCGTCATCCATTCTCCGAGCTCACGATGAAGCACGTAGGCATTTTCGTCGCCGTCCATCTTCATGATATCGGCCCATTTTTCTTCTTCTTTTTTCACATAGGAATCAAATAATGAAGAAGACAGGTCTTCCGCTGATGTTTCAAGTCCGGAAACATATTTCACCGCATTCGGTCCGGCCACCATTCCTCCGTAGATGGCGGAAAGCAGAGAGTTCGCCCCTAAACGGTTTCCTCCGTGCATTGAATAATCACATTCACCCGCTGCGAACAGTCCGCGGATGCTTGTCATCTGATCATAATCAACCCACAGTCCGCCCATCGAATAGTGAACGGCAGGGAAAATTTTCATCGGAAGCTTGCGCGGGTCATCGCCCATGAATTTTTCATAGATTTCGATAATGCCGCCAAGCTTAACGTCAAGCTCTTTCGGATCTTTGTGCGACAGATCGAGATACACCATGTTTTCTCCGTTGATGCCGAGTTTCTGATTCACGCACACGTCAAAGATTTCACGTGTCGCAATATCCCGCGGCACGAGGTTTCCGTAAGCCGGATATTTTTCCTCGAGGAAGTACCAAGGTTTTCCGTCTTTGTACGTCCAGACTCTACCGCCCTCGCCGCGCGCCGATTCACTCATCAGACGCAGTTTATCGTCCCCCGGGATTGCTGTCGGGTGAATTTGGATAAATTCGCCGTTTGCATAATAAGCGCCCTGCTGATAGACGATTGATGCGGCAGATCCCGTGTTGATCATACTGTTTGTTGATTTTCCGAATACGATTCCGGGTCCTCCCGTCGCCATAATAACGGCGTCAGAACGGAATGACTCGATTTGCATATTGGTCAGATTTTGGGCTACGATACCGCGGCACGTGCGCTCATCGTCAAGAACGGCGCCGAGGAATTCCCAGCCTTCGTATTTTGTGACGAGACCCGCCACTTCATATCTGCGCACCTGCTCGTCCAGTGCGTAAAGAAGCTGCTGACCCGTCGTCGCTCCCGCGTAAGCGGTTCTGTGATGCTGTGTACCCCCGAAACGGCGGAAGTCCAAGAGCCCTTCCGGCGTTCTGTTAAACATAACCCCCATGCGGTCCAATAAGTGGATAATGGACGGTGCCGCTTCACACATCGCTTTTACAGGAGGCTGGTTTGCCAAAAAGTCGCCTCCGTATACCGTGTCATCAAAATGCTCAAACGGAGAGTCTCCTTCCCCTTTTGTGTTGACAGCTCCGTTTATCCCGCCCTGCGCGCAGACCGAGTGAGAGCGTTTGACAGGAACGATGGAAAACAATTTCACGGCCGTGCCTGATTCCGCTGCTTTAATTGTCGCCATGAGGCCGGCTAGACCCCCGCCGACTACGATAATGCTTGATTGACTCATGATAGCCCCTCTCCCTCTAGTAATCTAGTTCTCTTACACAAACGCAAAAATCGCTTTTAAACCTACGTATGAAAGCGCTAAAAATATAATCAGCGTCACGTAAGTCGAAATTCTTTGAGAACGCGGCGTGACCGTGATCCCCCATGTGACCGCAAAAGACCATAAGCCGTTTGAAAAGTGGAAAATGACCGATAAAACGCCTACAATGTAAAAACCGAGCATAAACGGCGAGCTCAGAATATTCGCCATCATATCGAAGTTGACTTCAGCGCCCATCTGCGCGGCAATCCGCGTCTGCCACACATGCCAGCTGACGAAAATAAGGGTGAGAATACCAGTGACACGCTGAAGCACAAACATCCAGTTTCTGAAATAACTGTAGTGGCCAGCGTTGTTTTTCGCAGTAAATGCTATGTACACACCGTAAACCGCATGATAAATTAAAGGTAAGAAAATAATAAAAATTTCTAACGCATACCTGAACGGCAGACTGTCCATAAAGCCGGCCGCCTTGTTAAACGCATCCGCTCCCCTTGCGGCAAATTGGTTGACGACTAAATGCTGGATCAAAAAGATGCCGACCGGAATAACACCGAGCAAGGAATGCAATCTTCGAAAATAAAACTCTCTGTTCCCAGACATTACTTTACCCCCTGTTTGATTTAAGTGCGAAATGTACTAAAATCTCTGCCCCCACTTCGTTTCAATTGTAAGCACTTTATTAAAATTTATTGACAATTTCATTTTACTCCTCCCTCAAAAGGGCGTCAAGAAAACGTGTACATAAATTATAATTTTCGGAATTGATTATCTGGAGGGAAAATTTTATTTTCCTGCGATATCTTTCTCACTTTTTTTCACGGGTTTTATAGGATCATCCTGTAATCCTCCCCCCTGTTTAAGCTATAATAAACGAAGGAGAGAGGGGAATACATAATATGAAGAATAATTATGAAGCAGCTTTAGAACCTTTAACTGAACTCGACGTCAGCGCATACGGCTACGAATTAATCCGGGAAATCATGCTTCCGG
This sequence comes from Bacillus sp. YH3-2-B2, assembly GCF_053663335.1. Lineage (NCBI taxonomy): Bacteria > Bacillati > Bacillota > Bacilli > Caryophanales > Bacillaceae > Bacillus > Bacillus sp. YH3-2-B2. The sequence goes on from NZ_JBSJQE010000003.1 coordinate 703,172, forward strand.
ATATCCTCGGCCCGGAGCATTCATCGATGATGTATTGGGCGGGAAAACGCCTCGCCCGCAAATTTCCTCTTCAATCGTGGGAAGAAATCCCCGCCTTTTTTGAAAAAGCCGGCTGGGGAACTTTGACAAACGCAGGATCAAAAAAACAAGAATTGGAATTTGAACTGGAAGGACCGCTCGTGTCCAACAGGCTCAAACATCAGAAAGAGCCTTGTTTCCAGCTTGAAGCCGGTTTTATAGCCGAACAGATTCAATTGATGAACGATCAGATTGCAGAATCTTATGAACAGGTAAAAAAGAGAGCGGATAAAGTCGTCCTGACCGTAAAATGGGATATGAAGGACCCTGTATAATTGAAAAAAGGCGGTGACTCCAAGTCCCGCCTTTTTGCCTGCCCGTTTATACGGCAGACGGCTGTTTAGAAAGCTCAAACGCGTCATGAAGCGCTTCGACCGCTTTCACCATATCATTTTCGCTGACAACCGCTGATACTTTTATTTCGGATGTGCTTACCATTTTGACTTGTACATTTTTTTCCGCCAGTACGGCAAACATGTCCGCGGCGACGCCGGGATTTGAAACCATGCCCGACCCGACAATGGAGACTTTCGCCAGTTTTCTTTCGGTTTCAATTTTTTCATAGTTAAGCGCGTTTTTATATTCTTCAAGCACGGCGACCGTTTGCGCGGCATCTTCCGTTTTCACTGAGAAAGAAATATCCGCTTCCCCATCGTCCGACTGTGTCTGAATAATAATGTCAACGTTGATGTTTCGTTTTGCCAGCGCGGTGAAGATTGTTGAAAGTGTTGTCAGTCCGCTTGCAAGGCCCGTAACGGACACCCTTGTGATCTGGTCTTCAAATGCAATTCCTCTGACGATTAAATTCTGCTCCATTGATGATTCCTCCTCAATTAATGTTCCGGCTTCATGCTCCGTGCTTGACCGCACTTCTAAAGGCACTTGGTAGTTTTTTGCGAACTCAACCGCCCGCGGGTGAAGAACACCCGCTCCGAGATTTGCAAGCTCCAGCATTTCATCATAAGAAATCCCCGCCAGTTTTCTCGCTGACCGGACATACCGCGGATCTGTCGTAAATACGCCCGGAACATCTGTATAAATGTCGCATTTATCCGCATCCAGCGCTGCTGCAAGAGCGACCGCCGTCGTATCGGAACCGCCCCGTCCGAGCGTCGTGATGCCGCCGTCTTCCGTTACGCCCTGAAAACCGGCAACGACTGTAATTTTGCCTTCTGCAAGCTGCGAACGAATCGCCGTGATATCAATATCCGTAATTCTCGCATTGCCGTGAACGGCTTCCGTGCGGACACCCGCCTGCCAGCCCGTATAAGAGACGGCGTCATATCCTTTTTCCTGAAGCGCCATGGCCAAAAGCGAAATCGTGACCTGCTCCCCCGTAGACAAAAGCATATCCATCTCGCGTCTGCTTGGTTCAGATGTGATTTCAGCCGCGAGGTTAACGAGCGCGTCGGTTGATTTTCCCATTGCCGAAACGACGACTACGACATCATGGCCTTTTTGCTTTTCAGCAATGGCGCGATTTGCGGCATTTTGAATTTTTTCGGCAGAGCCCACGGAAGTGCCTCCGAATTTTTGTACGATAAGACCCATACTAGACCACCCTTTACATTTTGGTTCGTGCGGGTGAGGAGAAAAGAGCGTTTTGTCCACAATAAAAAAAGCAATGAGAGGAATAGCTCTCATTGCTTTTTCATATCATTACGATTGATTATGAACAACGAGATAGCCCTCCAAGAAAATGAATTCTTGACAGCCTTACATTTATTTAATGCAAGGCCAGCAAATCACACCGATGGGATGTGATACACTTCGGCGACGCTCCCCTTTCAGCCTTTTTCACAGAATCCATCATTCTCCAAAGGCTTACTATTGAAGTTCGCACCTCTATCTTCACCATATAACACGATCTTATGAAATTAGTTCACATTCTAGCAGATTTTTCAGGAAAGCACAATACTATTTTTTTAATTTTTCAAACAGCAGCTGGGCCGCCGCGGCCGGGACACCGGCTTTTTTGATATCGTCAAGGCTTGCTTCCTTCATCTTTTTGACAGATCCGAAATGTTTTAAGAGCATTTTTTTGCGTTTTTCGCCGATTCCGGGGATATCATCCAGAACGGATTGAAAGACGCTTTTTCCCCGGATCTGTCTGTGAAAGCTGATCGCAAAACGGTGAACTTCGTCCTGAATGCGCTGAAGCAGGTAAAACTCTTGGCTGTTCCGCTCCAGAAACACCGGTTCAAGCGGGTCGCCGATCAACAGGTTCGATGTCCGGTGTTTATCATCTTTCGCCAATCCCGCTACCGGGACATCAAGGCCGAGCTCATTCTCGAGCACGTCGCGCGCCGCGTTAATCTGCCCTTTTCCGCCGTCAATGATGATTAAATCCGGCAGCGGAAGGTTTTCGCGGAGCACCCTCGTGTATCTTCTTCTGACGACTTCCCTCATTGAGCCGTAATCATCAGGCCCTGTTACGGTTTTAATTTTATATTTGCGGTATTCCTTTTTATTCGGTTTTCCGTCTATAAAGACAATCATGGCCGATACGGGGTTTGTGCCTTGAATATTGGAGTTGTCAAACGCTTCAATCCGATGCGGCGTGTAAATATTCAGTGCGTCGCCAAGCCGTTCGGCTGCACCGATTGACCGTTCCTCATCCCGCTCGATTAACGAGAATTTTTCCCGCAGGGCGATTTTCGCATTTTTGTGCGCAAGCAAAAGCAGCTCTTTTTTCGGGCCTTTTTTCGGCTGATGCACGGCGGTTTCCAACAGCTCGCTGATCATGTCCCTGTCAACGCTGTCAGGCACCAGAATTTCCTTAGGCAGAAAGTGATTGTTTTTGGAATAGAACTGGCCGATGAAGGTCAGAAACTCTTCATCCGCTTCCTGATACATCGGAAACATGCTGACATCGCGTTCGATCAGTTTTCCTTGGCGTATAAAAAAGACTTGGACGCACATCCAGCCTTTATCGTAGGCATATGCAAACACATCGCGGTCCAGAAGGTCATTCATGGTCATTTTCTGCTTCTCCATCGTCGATTCGATGTGAGCAAGCTGGTCGCGGAATTCTTTAGCCCGTTCAAATTCAAGCTTTTCGGCCGCTTCTGCCATTTTCGCTTCAAGCTCTTTTTTGATTTCGTTATGCCCTCCCTTTAAAAAACGGGTGATGTCTTCAACAATCTCGCGGTTTGTCTCCTCAGATATATCCTTTACACATGGGGCGAGGCATTGTCCGAGATGATAATAAAGACAGACGCGGTCCGGAAGCTTTGAGCATTTCCTGAGCGGGTAAAGGCGGTCCAGCAGTTTTTTCGTTTCCCGCGCCGCCTGCACATTCGGATACGGGCCGAAATAGCGTCCTTTGTCTTTTTTGACATTCCGGGTGACAATCAGCCGAGGATGGCGTTCATGGGTGATTTTTATAAAGGGATAGGTTTTATCATCTTTCAGCATGACGTTGTATTTCGGATCGTATTTTTTAATCAGATTCATTTCCAAAATAAGCGCTTCAAGATTGGAGGAAGTCACGATATATTCAAAGTCCTCAATCTCCGTCACAAGCCGTTGGGTTTTTGCGTCGTGAGAACCGGTGAAATAAGACCGCACCCTGTTTTTCAAGACTTTCGCTTTCCCCACGTAGATGACTGTTTTTTGACGGTCTTTCATTAAATAACAGCCCGGCTGATCGGGAAGGAGGGCCAGCTTTTCTTTCAGTTGTTTATTCATACGTTACCCTTCCTTACATTCATTTCTCGTGTCCATTCAGTGTATCACGAACATTTGTTTTTCTCCATTCTCAGCTTTTGGAAGATCAAAAAAAGGCGATTCCCTTTCAAAGGAATCGCCCTGCCGTAACGGAAGCTTTCGGCTTACAGATGTTTGTTTACAAGCTCTTCAAGAGCTTCTTTCGGTTTGAAGCCGACAGATGTTTCAACGACTTCTCCGTCTTTTAGCACGAGAAGTGTCGGGATGCTCATGACGCCGTATTTACCGGCAGTTTCTTGGTTTTCATCCACGTCGATTTTGACGATTTTCAATTTGTCTCCCATTTCTTGATCAAGCTCTTCAAGAACGGGCGCGATCATTTTACAAGGTCCGCACCAAGGAGCCCAGAAATCAGCCAATACGACACCTTCACTTGTTTCAGCTGAGAACGATTGATCAGTTGCTTTTACGATAGCCATTTGTTATTCCTCCAATTGTCAAATGATGATTTTTAGTATAGCATCTCCCATTCGTTCATGCTAATTTAATGCTTATATTATTTTCTCCCGAACCCGCCGGAAATAATCTTATTTATACAGTGTATTATAACCGGGCGGCGGGCGTTCAAAACTTAAGATGGATCCGCAGGCAGCGTGATTAATACAATCGCCATCGGAGGAAGCTCCGCCTCAAGTTTTCCTCCCTTTTGAGCAAACCCGGAAAACGGCTTCGGTTTGACGTTTTCCGGACTGCTGAATGTATTGCGGGCATTCATTTTTTCCGCGTGCAGAATCGTTCCCGAAGGCGTCCCTGTCTTTTTCATGCCCCGCAGTTCAATCTTCACGTCAGCTTTGTGCAGATGATCGATATTGCAAATGCTGATATGTATGTCTCCGTTTTGCTGTTTGGACGCTGAAATGCTGACTTGCGGGAGCCGGCCGTCATTCCATTCGTACCCGGCCGCTATTGTTTCTGAGGCTAAAAGAGATGCGTCCTGGTGCACCTTAAACATATCAAACACATGATACGTCGGCGTCAACAGCATATCGTTCCCTTCTGTCAGGATCATTGCCTGAAGCACGTTGACGGTTTGCGCGATATTGGCCATCTGTACGCGGTCTGCGTGCTGATGAAAAATGTGAAAATGCGCGGCGGCGACAAGGGCGTCGCGGATCGTATTCTGCTGATACAGAAAGCCCGGATTCGTGCCCGGCTCAGGATCAAGCCACGTGCCCCATTCATCAATGATCAGCCCGACTCTTTTTTCGGGATCGTACTGATCCATGATGGCGCTGTGCCTTGTGATCAATTCATCCATATGCGCCGCTTTTTTCATCGTGATGAACCATTCATCTTCCGTAAACTCCGTCGCTGATCCTTTCCCCTTCCAGAAGTCGCCCGGTATTGTGTAATAATGCAGGCTCAGCCCGTCCATGAGATCCGCGGCTTTTTTCATTAAAATTTCAGTCCAGCGGTAATCGTCGACATTCGCGCCGCCGGCAATTTTATAGATTTCATTACCGCTGTAATTGCGGACATAGGTTTGAAAGTTTCGGTAAAGGTCGGCATAATACTCAGGATGCATGTTTCCGCCGCAGCCCCAGTTCTCATTTCCTATTCCGAAATATTTCAGCTTCCACGGTTTTTCCCGCCCGTTTTCTTTTCTCCAGTCGGACATCGGGGTGCCTGCTTCAAACGTCATGTATTCAATCCAATCAGCCATTTCTTTAACCGTTCCGCTGCCGACGTTTCCGGCGATGTACGGTTCGCATCCGAGCAGTTCACAAAGCATCATAAACTCATGCGTGCCGAATTCATTAGAATCAATCGTCCCGCCCCAATGGGTATTCAGCATGGTTTTGCGTTTCCCTACGCCGTTCGCCCAATGATATTCATCAGCAAAACAGCCGCCCGGCCACCTGAGGACGGGAATCTGAAGCTGTTTGAGGGCGGCGGCGACATCCGTCCTGACCCCTCCGGTATTCGGAATATCGGAATCTTTTCCGACCCAGATGCCCTCATATATGCCTCTTCCCAGGTGTTCCGCGAAATGTCCGTATATGTTTTTATTAATGGTTCCCCGTGTGATATCAGTTTGAATGACTGCCGTATTGTGAGACAAACTTGATCATTCCTTCCCCTTAATAAGAATGAAAGCACTAGAGCCGATCTATCTGGGATGTATGCTGAATGGATAAGTTTGTAAGCGCTTTACAAAAGCTTATTACATTGGTTCGTACATGTCAATCTATTGTTTTATTAATCTGTAATTTGTACGAACTAATTAACACAAATCAAAACCCTCTGACAAATAAGCCAGAGGGTTTTGATTATGAATGAATATTGGCATTTTTAAATTCCTGGGTCAGAAGCGGTGCCACTTCGAACAAATCGCCGACAATTCCGTAGTCCGCTATTTTAAATATTTCCGCTTCCGGGTCTTTGTTAATGGCAACGATGACCTTACTGTTTGACATGCCCGCCAAATGCTGAATCGCTCCGGAAATGCCGCAGGCGATATACAAATCCGGCGTGACAACTTTTCCCGTCTGGCCGATTTGAAGAGAATAGTCGCAGTAGTCCGCGTCACACGCGCCGCGCGAAGCGCCCACCGCTGCTCCGAGCACCTCGGCAAGTTCTTTTAACGGTTCAAATCCATCTTTGCTTTTTACACCGCGGCCGCCTGCTACGATAATTTTCGCTTCTGATAAATCCACGCCGTCCGCCGTTTTTTTGACTACTTCTTCAATGACCGTCCGCAAATCTGCCGGAGGCGCCGCAAGCTCTTCAATATCACCCGTCCGGTTCGCGTCTTTTTCTAATGCCTGAATATTATTCGGACGAATTGTCGCCAGAATGAAAGGATCAGTTGAAATCACCTGTTCAAAGGCTTTGCCGGAATAGATCGGTCTTGTAAAAACGATGTTATCTCCGGTAACGCTTACATCCGTGCTGTCTGAAATCAGCCCCGTTTCAAACCGGGCCGCAAGCTTAGGTGACAAATCTTTTCCCATAGAAGTGTGGCCGAAAATGACCGCATCAGGCTTTTCATTTTCGATCAAATCCCCGAGAACCGCGGCATATCCGTCCGCCGTATACTGAGAAAGCCCCGGCGAATCGGCCGTAAATACTTTGTCGGCGCCGTACTGAATGAGTTCTGATGCTGCATCAGCCGCGCCCTTTCCCATCAGCACGCCGATGACATCTCCTCCGCCGGAAATGGTTTTGCCTGCGGCTATGGCTTCAAAGGTGACGTTCCGTAAGGCGCCGTCACGAATTTCTCCGAGTACGATCACTTTTTTTCCCATTCTGACATCCCCCAGTTTCTTTAATATCAGTTTATACGACTTTGGCTTCTTTTCTCAGCAGTGATACAAGCTCCTTCGCCTGCTCAGCGGCTTCTCCTTCGATCAGTCTGCCCGCTTCTTTTTGCGGCGGCAGAAAACGTTCGATCGTTTTGAGCTTCGGTGCGGCATCATCTTCATCAATGCCGAGATCATCGAGCTCAAGTTCTTCCAGCGGTTTTTTCTTCGCCTTCATAATGCCCGGAAGCGACGGATAGCGCGGCTCGTTTAAGCCTTGCTGTGCCGTGATGACTAAAGGAAGTGAGGTTTTAATGATTTCGGTATCCCCTTCGTTGTCTTTCTCTGCCACAGCTTCATCGCCGCTGATTGTCAGTTTTGTAATCGTTGTGACGCAAGGAATGTTAAGCAGTTCGGCAAGCCTTGGAGCCACTTGGCCGGAACCGCCGTCAATCGCGACATTTCCGCCGAGAATCAGATCATATTCCCGGTCCTTGAAATAATGATATAAGATAGTTGAAATGGAGTATTGGTCAGGATCGCTCAAATCATCTTCAATATTGATTAACACCGCCTGATCACAGCCCATCGCAAGGGCGGTTCTCAGTTCTTTCTCCGCATCTTCTCCGCCGACGGTTACGGCGGTCACGGTTCCGCCGTGCTCTTCCTTCAGCTGAATGGCTTCTTCAATGGCGTATTCATCATACGGATTAATGATAAATTCGGCCCCGTCCTCCTGAATCTTTCCTGCTTCAATGACGATTTTCTCTTCTGTGTCAAACGTCCGTTTCATCAGTACAAATAGATTCATATTCTTATCCCCTTTATCTTCGCCCACCGAATTGAGGCTTTCTTTTTTCGAGAAATGCCTGAATGCCTTCTTTTGCGTCATCTGATGCAAATGCTTCCCCAAATCGCTTTGCTTCAAGCTTTAAGCCGCCGTCATAAGAATAGACCTTGTTTGAATAAAGGAGCTCAAGCAGAGAAGCCATCGACTGCGGGCTTTTTTCCGCAAACTTGCCCGCGAGCGTTTTCGCTTTTTGCAGCAGCTCTTCCTCATGTTCGGCGCCTATCGTGACAAGACCGAGGCTGAGCGCTTCTTCTCCGGTCACAGGTTCTGAAGTGCCGATCATTTCAAGCGCTTTCGCCGTACCGACGTACCGGGGAAGCCGCTGCGTCCCGGCAAAGCCCGGAATAATGCCGAGATTCAGCTCGGGCAGGCCGAGCTTTGCATCCAATGTTGCGATTCTGATATGGCAGGCCATGGCAAGCTCAAGGCCGCCGCCGAGCGCAGCGCCGTGAATCGCCGCGATAACGGGCTTCGGAAACCCTTCAATTCTTTCCATCAGCTGCTGGCCTTTATCCGCCATGGCAGAAGATTGCTCAAGATTTTCAAGCGACGTAAATTCCTTTATATCGGCGCCCGCCGAGAAAAATTTCCCCTCTCCGCGAATGATGATGCTTCTGACGCTGTCATCTGTTTCACAGCGGTCGAACAGACCGGACAACTCATCTAAAACCGCACCGGACAGCGCGTTGGCCGGCTGATGATTAATGGTGATCACCGCAACAGATTGTTCCACCACCATCGAAAGGCTGTTCATCCGTCAACCCCCTTTAGTTTTGATGAATCCCTGACACCAACAGCTCCAATACCTTGTCTGACAAATCCGGAAGATCATATTTCTGATCGTTCATCACCCATGTTGTCACTGTTTCATCTATCGTCCCGAATATCATCTGCCGGGCGAGGCGGACGTCGAGATTGTCTTTCCATTCCCCCGACTTGATTCCTTCGGTCAAAATGGTGTCCAGCATGTTTAAATAACCTTTTAAAATATCATTGATTTTCAGGCGCAGCTTGATATTCGACTGTCTGAGCTCAAGCTGAGTCACAATCGCGAGGTGGCGGTCATTGCCGAGCAGTGTGAAATGCTGCTTAATAACGAGAGCGAGTTTTTCTTTTGCCGTCGTTTTTTCTTTCACTTCTTCTTCCATGCGTTCAATGAACTGGCCCATCTTTTCTTTAAAAAGAGAAATGAGTATATCCTCTTTGTTTTTGAAATATAAATAGATGGTGCCGTCCGCAACGCCGGCCTGCTTGGCGATTTTGGACACCTGTGATTGGTGATAGCCGTTTTCCGCTATGACTTCTACTGCTGCATCAATAATCTGCATATACTTTGGCCGTTTTTGGTTCAATGTCATCGTTCCTTCCTTCAATAAATGAATGACTATTCATTCATAACTTCATGATAAAAAGGATTCCCGATTTTGTCAAGTTTTTCTTTTAAGGCACCTTGTTTTCATGGGAAGCATCTTCCTCTTCGACCAGACGCCTTCTTAATATTTTTCCGACGGCCGTTTTCGGAAGCTCTTTTCTGAATTCGTACAGCTTCGGGACTTTGTACGGCGCAAGCCGCTCTCTTGCAAACGCATCAAGCTCATCGGGATCTGCCTCAGCGCCTTTTTTCAAAACGATAAATGCTTTCACCGTTTCCCCCCTGTAGGAATCAGGAACGCCCGCCACGACGATTTCCTGAACGGCTTCATGCTCATAAAGGGCCTCTTCCACCTCCCGGGGGTAAATGTTGTATCCGCCGGCAATGATGATGTCTTTTTTCCTGTCGGCGATGTAGAAAAATCCTTCCTCATCCATATATCCCATATCTCCGGTAAACAGCCAGCCGTCTCTGTTGACACGCGCCGTCTCCTCCTGCTTATTCCAGTAGCCTTTCATGACCTGAGGGCCTTTTACGATCAGCTCGCCGTGTTCATACGGCTCCGCAAGCCCGCCTTTTTCTTCTGAATAGATTCCGGCATCGGTATTGGGCCAGGGACAGCCGATGCTGCCGGGTTTATTTTTTCCCCAGATGAAGTTTGAATGGGTAACCGGTGATGCTTCGGATAATCCGTAGCCTTCCACAAGCTTTCCTCCGGTCACTTTTTCAAATTTCTGTTTGACCTCAACCGGAAGCGCCGCTGAACCGCTCGGACAGCTTTCAATGGAGGACAGATCATACTTATTCAGCCCCGGGTGATGCAGCAGCCCGATGTAAATCGTCGGCGCCCCGGGGAAAACCGTCGGCTTCAGCCTGTCGATTGTTTTCAGGGTATCAAGAGGATTGAATTTGGGAAGAAGGATCATTTCACATCCCTGCATAATGGAAAAATTGAGCACGGCGGTCAATCCGTACACATGAAAAAAAGGCACGATGCCGAGCACCTTTTCGGCTCCCTTTTTCATTTTGTACATCCAGGCGGCGCACATTTCTGTATTGGCCTGAATGTTTCGGTGTGTGAGCATGACGCCTTTCGGATAGCCGGTTGTTCCGCCCGTGTATTGAAGCACGGCGATGTCATGCGCAGGGTCAATATCAAATGGCTCCGCTTCCTCCGCTTTTTCGTTTTTTAAAATATCCGCTAATTTGTGAATTTGTTCGCAGCCGTCATAATCAATATGCACCTGTTGTTTTTGCGTGAGCGTATAAAGCATATTTTTCGGAAACGGCAAAAAGTCTTTTATACTTGTTGTAATAATGCGTTCGACGAGTGATAACGTTTTCATTTTTATCACTTTCGGAAACAGCATATCGAGGGTGATGATCACGCGCGGCGCACTGTCTTTCAGCTGATACTCAAGCTCGTGTTCCGTGTAGAGAGGATTGGTCTGAACGACAATGCCGCCGGCAAACAATACGCCGTAAAAAGCGATGACCGACTGCGGACAATTGGGCAGCATAATGGCGGCTCTGTCACCTTTTTTCAGGCCTGTTTTGCGTAAAAAAGCGGCTAGCTTTAATGAATCTGTGAGAACGTCTTGGAATGTGAGTTTTTTTCCGAGAAAATAAATGGCGGTATGGTTCGGGAATTGAGCTGCGGAGTTTGTCAGATTGGATGGCAGGGTTTGATCGGTAAATTCAAGCTCATGCGGAATCTCTTCGGGATATTGAGAAAGCCATGGCTTTTCAGACTGCATAATACCTCTCCCTTCTGTTTTCCTATACGCTATTATTATAGCAGAAGGGTGATTGGAATGGGAAAGCGTTTCATGTGAAATTTCGAGTTTCGGGAGGTGTTGAGTTTGCTGGAAACGCTGCATTTTGAAGAGGGAGTTCCTACCCTGCGCCAGCTGCCGAAGCCGTTTACGTCGGCCGCCTTTTTGCTCCATCCCTTTGTCCGGATGCCGGATGGTCGGGAAGAGCAAAAGCGCAAACGGCCTTATGAATATATGTATCCGAGTGATGAGGAGATCATCGCGATGGGCAGACCCGTTTCCTGGCAAACCGTCATGAGCATTTGCGGCCTGCGTTCTGAAAAAGAAACGGCGCTTGCGCTTATGACTGCTGTCATGGCATTGCGGGAGGAATATGCACATCCTGAATCCGCCGAGCGGTTAAATCGGCTCCATCATCCCGATCTGTACTTGCCGAGCGATGATGTCACTTCGCCATTTTTGATTCCGGGACTTTTGGATGTGTTCCGTTCAAAAGGCATAAAGCGCTGCACTTATTATGAACCTGTCGAAGAGAAAGGCATATTTTCACTCAATCAAACGGCGGCTTCGGATGTATGCGGACTGCTGCGGGCTGACATGATCATTGCCGATGTAAAGCGGCGCGCCGCTTTTATGAGCATATATGATTCTTTTACGACACTCTTTCTTATGGAAGAACAAGACATGCCGTCTGTTGTCCACGCCATGAATTGGGAAGCCGTCATTTGCTCTGATACGGCCTGCATAAACTGGTATTCTCAATAAAAAAGGCCGCCGATTTGAGTTCGGCAGCCTTTTTTCAGTATTAAGATGTCATGACCAGATAAATAAGTCCGATGAACAGAAAAATCCCCGCTGCCGACAGCAGCACTTTCGCAAGCTTCTCCATTTTTCCCCGTCCCCTTAAATCCCGGCGGCCACCACAAATGACAGGCCGACTGAGATGACAAATGAAATAAAGCCGACAGCTCTGTTATCTTTTTCAATTTCTTTATCAATTTTAAACCGGGGCGTCAGAAATTCAAAGATAAAATAGCTGATTAAAAGCATAATAAATCCGTATACGCCCCAGCCGATCATTTGCAAAAGCGAATTATGCTGGGCGATGCTGTGCTGAAAGACATTCGCGATACCAAGAATTTTCCCTCCGGTCGCCATTGCCACCGCAAGATTGCCTTGTTGGATTTCCACCCAGTTTTTATAGGATGTCACCAATTCAAACACGGTCAGAAAAATGACGAGACACAAGACGGCCACACTGTAATAAGCCGCGATTTCAACAAGCTCATTTTCCCAAAAAGCATTCATGACGTTTTCTCCCTTTTTATTTTAGTTCGACAATCGTTACGCCTGATCCTCCTTCTCCCGCTTCCCCGAACCGCGAGCTTTTCACGCTGCGGTGGTTTTTCAGAAGATCCTGCACCCCTTTTCGGAGGGCGCCCGTGCCTTTTCCGTGAATGATGGACACTCTCGGATAGCCGGCAAGCACCGCGTCATCTAAATATTTTTCGACGCGGCTGAGGGCGTTTTCGTAACGCTCTCCCCTGAGGTCAAGTTCAAGGGATACGTGATAATCCTTCCCTTTTACGGCGGTGATTGCTTTTTCTTTTTTCGGTTCAGGAGCCGATTTGAGAAACTCGAGATCTTTTTCCTTCACCTTCATTTTGAGGATGCCGATTTGGACGTTCCATTCTTTCTCGCCGGTTTTTTCAAGCAGCGCCCCTTTTTGTCCGAATGTGAGCACCTTTACTTCGTCGCCCGGCTTCAGCTCGCGTTTTTTCTCTGTTTTTCTTTCCGGCTGCTTTGATTTTTCAAAAGCCGGCATCGCGTCTCCGAGACGTTTTTTGGCGTCAATCAGCTCGTGTTCCTTAAAGGATCTGTGTTCTTGCTTGATGGACCTGAGCTCGCGGATAATCTGTTCGGCTTCATTTGCGGCGGCTTCCAGTTTTTCAGCAGCTTTCCGCTCGGCTTCTTCCATCATTTTATCTTTTTGGGCATTCAGCTCAATGATTTGCTGCTGAAGCTCTTTGTGCAGTTTTTCTGCTTCTTTTCTGAGTGATTCGGTTTCAGAAAGCTCTTCATCCGCTCTTTTTTTGCTTTTTTCAAGCGATGCAATCATCAAATCGACTTCGTTATGTTCGGCGGTCATTTCTGACTTCGCCTGGCCGATGATATGCTCCGGAAGCCCAAGGCGTCTTGAGATTTCAAATGCGTTGCTTCGGCCCGGCACTCCGATCAGGAGCTTATAGGTAGGCGAAAGCGTTTCAATGTCAAATTCAACGCTGGCATTCATGACGCCTTGTCTGTTATATCCGTATGCTTTCAGTTCCGGATAATGCGTGGTCGCAAGCACTCTGGCGTTTGTCCGGTGAACTTCGTCAAGGATGCTCATGGCAAGCGCCGCCCCTTCCTGCGGATCTGTTCCGGCACCGAGTTCATCGAACAGCACAAGACTGTTTTCAGACACGTCTTTTAATATATTGACGATATTGACCATGTGGGATGAGAACGTACTCAGACTTTGTTCGATCGACTGTTCATCGCCGATATCGGCAAACACATTGTCAAATACGGCTGCTTCCGATCCCTCATCAGCCGGTATGTGCAATCCTGCCTGCGCCATTATCGTCAGCAGCCCGAGTGTTTTTAACGTAACGGTTTTACCGCCCGTATTCGGTCCCGTGATGACGATCGTTGAATAATCTCCGCCCAGTTCAATATCGTTGGCCACGACTTGATCTTGGGGCAGCAGCGGATGGCGCGCTTTTTTCAGACGGATAAAGCCGTCTCCGTTCATGAATGGTTTTGTCGCCTTCATCGCTTTTGCGTATCTCGCTTTGGCGAAAATGAAATCCAGTGTCTGCAGCACTTCCACATTTTGAGCGATTTCTTGTGTGTGTTCAGCGGTATGCTCCGTCAGCATCCGGAGAATCCGTTCGATTTCCTGTTTTTCTTTTACTTTCGCCTGCTGAAGCGAGTTGTTCATATCTACGATCGCCTGCGGTTCAATAAACAGTGTAGCACCGGATGAAGATGTATCGTGGACAATTCCGCCGTAGCTTGATCTGTATTCCTGTTTGACCGGGATGACAAAGCGGTCATTCCGAATCGTAACGATGGTGTCAGACAGCATTTTAGAAGCGGAAGATGAACGCAGCATCGATTCAAGCCGGTCTCTGACTCTTGATTCAAGCGTCCTGAGCTGCGTGCGGATTCCCCTTAAAGCGGGAGACGCATGATCAAGCACTTCACCATGGTCATCAATGCAGGAGTTAATCTCCCTTTCCAAATCGCCTAATGTAATCAGCTCTTCTGCATGGGCCTGTATCAGCGGTATGCCGACGCCGTCTTCTGTCATTTGGCTGATAAAATGCTTCATTTGTTTAACGGCATACAGCAGCCCGGACAATTCGGTGAATTCCGTCGGCGTCAGCACACTGCCGATTTCCGCCCGCCGTAAAGCGGATCTTATGTCGGTCAGGCCGCCGAACGGAGCATGGCCTCTCAAGCGCATGATTGCGGATGCTTCTTCGACTTCATCCAGCTGTTTTTGGATGTCTGCGAGATCCGTCAAAGGTTTCAGCTGCAGAAGCTTCTCCCGGCCGAGCGATGAGGCGGCATGTGCGGTAATCTGTTCTTTTACTTTATGAAATTCAAGTGATGATAACACTTTTTGCTGCACGGTTTTATGGTCCTCCTTACTTAATCATTGCGCGTCAGAAATGCTTTGACCTCATGTAGCGGCCGGGCGTTTAACACATGTTTTGTCTCCGTCCAGCCTTTGCGCGCAGCGGTCACGCCCGTTTTCATATCATCGAGCATCTCGATATTATGGGCATCGGTATTAATGACCAAAGTCACACCTTTTTCATTTGCTTTGATCAGATGCTCAGTCCGTAAATCGAGGCGCGCGGGGTTTGCATTCAGTTCAAGCGCCGTATTTGTTTTGGCGGCGAGCTCAATCAGCATATCGATGTCGACTTCATAGCCGGCCCGTCTGCCGATCAGGCGGCCCGTCGGGTGGGCGATAATGTCCACGTGCTTATTCGTCAGCGCCTGTTCAAGCCGTTTCATAATGACATGCTCCGGCTGGCTGAAACTTGAATGAATAGATGCGATGACAAGATCCATTTCAGACAGAACACTGTCATCATAATCAAGCGAACCGTCGGGGAGAATGTCCATTTCTACGCCTTTAAAAATATGAAAATGTTCAAATTCAGCGTTTAACGCGTCAATTTCTTCCGCCTGTTTTTTGAGCCGTTCGGCCGTTAACCCGTTGGCTACCTTTAAATATTGGGAATGGTCGGTGATCGCCATGTACTGGTAGCCTTTTGCCATACATGCTTCTGCCATTTCTCTGATGGAAAAAGCGCCGTCACTCCAGGCTGAGTGCATGTGGAGATCGCCTTTTATCGCTTTATGCTCCACAAGGTCCGTTTCTTCCCGGTACGTGTCGACCTCCTGCCCGCTTTCTCTGAGCTCAGGAGGAATAAACGGCAGACCGAAGTGGGCGTAAAACGCTTCTTCGCTCGGGAATGTTTTGACGTCTCCCGTTTCTATGGTTTCTACTCCGTATTCACTGATCCGTTCACCGCGCTCTTTCGCCAGCTGGCGCATTTTAATGTTGTGATCTTTAGAACCGGTAAAATGATGCAGTGTGGTGGCAAACTGTTCCTCTGTCACAAGCCGGAAATCCACACTCGTCTCATATTCAAATGTGAGGATAACCGATACTTTTGTATCCCCGCTCGCTATCACGTCTTTTACGTTCGGGAGGGAAAGAAGCTGTTCTCTGACAGCCTCCGGATGATCTGTAGCGATAATGTAATCCAGATCTTTTACGGTTTCCCGCGCTCTTCTGAGACTGCCGGCCCGGGAATATTTCTGAATATCCGTCAGCCGGGCCAAATGTTCTTCAATGACTGAAGCAATGCTGAGCGCATAGCCGATCGGAAACCGTTCCGGCTGTTTTCCGGCTTCTCCGAGAGCCTGAAGGATTTTCTCCTCCGTTTTTTTGCCGAAACCGGCGAGCCCCTGTACTTTTTGCTGCTCGCATGCTTCTTTCAGCGATTCCGCGTCATGAACACCCAGTTCCTGGTACAGCTTGGCGATTTTTTTGCCGCCGAGGCCCGGAAGCTTCAAAAGAGGAACCAAGCCTTCCGGGACTTCTTTCTGCAATTGGAGAAGCGTGCCGGACACACCTTCCTGCATATATTCACGAATGACGCCGTAGGTGCCTTTTCCGATTCCGGATAAAGACATCATGTCGTCGATTTCCGACAGGCTGCGGTCATCCTGCTCAAGCGCCGCTGCCGCTTTTCGGAAGGCTGATATTTTAAACGGGTTGTCCCCTTTCAGTTCCATATAGACCGCAATCGTTTCAAGCAGCCTGATGATATCTTTTTTATGCATACTGTTAACCCCCAGTCGTTTCCTGCTTTTCATCATACAAATTTTTCTCCTCCGGCACAACTGACGCAGAGCTTGAAAAAAACTTCTCCGGTCAAGAGAAGTTTTTTATGCCCCGTACTGGGCCCACAGTTCTTGCAGGAGCCCTGACAGATACGGCGTATGATGTGTGATGATATTTGCAAGCGTCGATTGTGCGAGCATATCCTGAAGCGCGCTTACCGGCAGTACGGATGCGACGTATAACAGGATAAACGCAAATAAATAGACTTCCAGAAATCCAAGCACCCCGCCCAGCAGTTTGTTGATCTGTTTAATGACCGGAATGCCGGCGATGATATTAAGCGCCGCTCCGATAATCCGGAGCAGAATCTTTGCGATGATAAACAAAATGACAAACGCGATCGCGTTGTAATAAGCCGTCTCCACGTTTCCTTTAATAAAAGACAGAGCCGCCTGCCCGCCGGAAAAATCAGGCGCGGGTATAAAACTCAGATGCGGGGCCAGATTTTTGTAAAAAAGCGCCGCAAACGCAATCGAGAGGATGAAGCTCGTTAAATATATAAATTGGAGGATAAACCCTCTTTTTAATCCAAGCAATGTGCCCATTAAGAGCAGAACTAAGATGATGATATCTATCATATGGTGTTCATTCCTTTTCTTTAAGCTGCCGCTCCAGTATTTCATATTTTTCTTGCAGTTTCATATAATCATGCACGACATTGACCGCAGTCAATACAGCGAGCTTATTTATATCAAGATATGGATTTTTCTCGTTGATTTCTCTCATTTTATCATCAACCATTCCGGCCACATGGCGCATGTGCGCTTTGCTTTCTTCTCCGATAATGGTGAAGTGCTGGCCGTAAATGTTTACTGTCGTTTTGGTTTTTTTGCCGTCAGACAACGTTTCTCCTCCATTCCGCGAGAATCCTAGTTCCTATCATACCACGATTATCGTTTGAATGGAAAGACGAGCCTCGGGCTGTTATGATACACTGGTATATACAGTGAAAAGTGCCAAAAAAGGAGATTATATCGTGTCCCATTCTGTTATAAAAGTATCCGCTTCCGCTATGGAACAAATGAAACAATCCTATGCCGGCTCCCTAACTCCCGCCGTTCCGCAGGGCGCCGTCTTCCAGGCCAAGCCTCCGGGCTGTACCATTACAGCCTACCGCTCGGGCAAGGTTCTCTTTCAAGGAAAAAACGCCGGCACAGAAGCGGCCCGCTGGGGAACGGCTGAGGCGCCGAAAGCAAAGAAAACCGTCAAAAAAGCGGCCGACCCGCTTTACGCTCCCCCGGCGGGCATTGCCTCCATGTCAGTGATCGGCTCTGATGAAGTCGGAACAGGCGATTACTTCGGGCCGATAACGGTTGCCTGCGCTTACGCCGACAAAACAAAGCTTTCTTTAATGAAAGAACTCGGTGTGAAGGATTCGAAGGATTTAAAAGATCCGCAGATTATTGAAATCGCCAAACTGTTAATTAAAACCATTCCTTACAGCCTGCTTGTGTTAAAAAACGAAAAATACAATCAGATGCAGGAAAAAGGCATGAGCCAAGGAAAAATGAAGGCGCTCCTTCATAATCAGGCGATTTCCAATCTGCTGAGAAAAATGAACGGCGTTAAACCGGAAGCGATTCTGATTGACCAATTCGCAGAGCCCGGCATTTATTTTAAGCATCTTTCCGGACGGGATATCGTAAAAGAAAAAACGTTTTTCAGCACGAAAGCGGAAAGCATACATCTTTCCGTCGCCGCAGCCTCTATCATTGCGCGATATTCTTTCTTAATTGAAATGGATAAGCTTTCCCGTGAGGCTGGGATGACGATTCCAAAAGGCGCGGGGCCGCACGTCGATGAAGCTGCCGCCAAGCTGATCATCAATAAGGGAGAAGGTGCGCTCAGAACGTTCACCAAACTTCATTTTGCCAATACGCAAAAAGCGAAACGCCTTGTAGAACGGAAACGGTCATAATAAAAAAGCTTGCAGAATGATCTGCAAGCTTTTTCTTTATCCTCTTAATACCGCCTGATACGTTTCTTCCAGCGCTTTCAGCACGTTTTCATGTACTTTTGTCACTTCTTCTTCTGTCAATGTTTGTTCAGGGTTAACATATTGGAGCGAGAAGGCGACGGATTTTTTGCCCTCTTCCATATGCTCACCTTCGTACACATCAAATACGGTGACTTCTTTCAGCAGCACGCCGCCGGCTTCTTTGATCACGGCTTGGAGCTGTCCGCTTGTAACGGTTTTATCTGCCACAAGCGCAATGTCGCGCGTGACAGACGGGTACTTCGGAATCGGCGTATACACGACAGGTTCTGTTTCCTCGGTCAGAAGCGCGTGCAGATCAAGCTCGAACACATACGTTTCTTTGATATCCAGCTCTTTTTCCATTGCCGGATGCACCTGGCCGATAAATCCGGCAAGCGAACCGTTCAATAGAATGTTTGCCGTCCGGCCGGGATGCATGTTTTTGCGTTCAGACTGGACAAATTCAACCCGGTCTGACACATTCAATTGATGCAGCAGGCCTTCAACGATTCCTTTGGCGACGAAGAAATCAACCTGCTTTTTCTCACCCTGCCATAAATTTTTGCGCCACAATCCGGTTACAGCTCCGGCAACCCGTTCTTTTTCAACCGGTTTTGTGTTTTCTTCTTTCGTCAGAAATACAGAACCCGTTTCATATAAAGCAACGGAATCAGTCTGTCTGGCCAGATTGTATGAAACGGCTTCAAGAAGATTCGGCACGAGGCTGTGTCTGAGAATGCTTCTTTCTTCGCTCATCGGCAGAGAAAGCATCGTGTTGAATGATTTTTCGATCGCAAAAGCGGCCGCTTTTTTATCATTCGTTAATGAATAAGTGGTCGCTTGTGAAAGACCCGCTCCTTCAAGGAAACGTCTCACTTTCCGGCGTTTTGCCTGATACGGTGTCAAGCCGCCTGTCGTGCCGGCCGTTTCCGGAAGCGTGGACGGAATATTGTCATATCCGTACAATCTCGCCGCTTCTTCAATCAGGTCTTCTTCTATTCTAATATCTCCGCGGCGCGACGGCACCGTTACGACGAGAACGTCTTCAGCTTCACCGACTGCAAACCCGAGGCGCTTGTAAATGCTGATGATTTCTTCTTTAGCGATTGCCATGCCAAGCACGGCGTTCACTTTTTCAACAGACACGTGAATGTTGTTTGCTTCGATTTTCAGATGGTTTTCTTCAACCGTGCCTGAGAGCACTTCTCCGCCGGCATATGCCTGAATGAGACTGCAGGCCCGTTCAGCCGCCAGCAAAACGCGGGCCGGATCAATGCCTTTTTCATATCTGGCGCTCGCTTCGCTTCTCAGTCCGAGGTCTCTCGACGCTTTGCGGACGGTCTGTCCGTCGAAATAAGCGGCTTCCAGTAAAATCGCAGTGGTATCTTCACGGACTTCAGACTCAGCTCCGCCCATGACTCCCGCAACGGCTTGCGCTTTTTTTCCGTTTGTGATGACCAAATGGCTGCTTGACAGCTTGCGCTCTTGTTCATCCAGCGTCACGATGGTTTCGTTTTCCGCCGCTTTTCTGACGACGACCTCTTTTGAACCGAATCGGTCGTAATCGAAAGCGTGAAGCGGCTGTCCGTACTCAAGGAGGACGAAGTTTGTAATGTCCACGACGTTATTATGCGGGCGGATGCCTGCATTCATCAGCTTCGTCTGCATCCAAAGCGGTGACGGGCCGATTTTGACGTTTTTAATGATTTTTGCGGCATAATGCGGATTGGCCTGCGTATCTTCAATCTTGACGGAAACAGCATCCGCCGCTTTTTCTGCCGCTTTTTCATATGAAGCCTCCGGAAGCTTTACCTCTGCGCCGAGGATAGCCGCAACTTCATAAGCCACGCCAAGCATGTTCATCGCGTCGGCGCGGTTCGGCGTTAAGCCCAATTCTAAAATCGCATCATCAAGCTGAAGGGCCGCCATTGCGTCAGCTCCCGTTTCAGCATCATTCGGAAAAACGAAAATGCCCTCCGCATATTCTTTCGCCACGAGCTTGCTTTCAATGCCAAGCTCCTGAAGGGAACAGATCATGCCGTGAGACGCTTCGCCGCGCAGCTTGGCTTTTTTAATTTTGAAATTGCCGGGAAGCACGGCTCCGACCGTTGCAACGGCAACCTTCTGTCCTTTATCAACATTCGGGGCGCCGCAGATAATCTGCACGGGTTCCTCCGCACCGATATCAACAAGGCATTTGTTGAGTTTGTCGGCATTCGGGTGCTGTTCACGCTCAAGCACGTGTCCGATGACAACGCCTTTTACGCCTTCCCCTTTATACTCGATACCCTCAACTTCAATACCGGCTCTTGTAATTTTTTCTGCAAGCACGGCCGGGTCGATTCCCTGCAAGTCAACGTAATCTTCTAACCATTTATATGAAACAAACATGTGTATCCTCCTCTTACGCCTGTTTAAACTGCGAAATGAATCTGACATCATTGGTATAGAAATGGCGGATATCTTCAATGCCGTATTTCAGCATCGCGATACGTTCAACACCCATTCCGAAAGCGAAACCCTGGTATTCCTCAGGATTGAATCCGGCCATCTTCAGCACGTTCGGGTGAACCATGCCGGCGCCGAGAATTTCGATCCAGCCTGTTTTTTTGCAGACGGAGCAGCCTTGGCCGCCGCACTTAAAGCAGGTTACATCCACCTCGACAGAAGGCTCTGTGAATGGGAAAAAGCTCGGACGGAGCCTGATTTCACGGTCTTGGCCGAACATTTTTTTGGCGACCAATTCAAGCGTGCCTTTCAGGTCGCTCATGCTGATTTTGCGGTCCACGACGAGACCCTCGATCTGCATGAACTGATGGGAATGTGTCGCGTCATCGTTGTCGCGGCGATACACTTTACCGGGACAAATGATTTTGACGGGGCCTTTTCCTTTATGCTTTTCCATCGTGCGCGTCTGCACCGGTGACGTCTGCGTTCTCATCAGCATTTCTTCTGTAATGTAAAAGCTGTCCTGCATGTCGCGGGCCGGATGTTCCTTCGGCAGGTTCAGCGCCTCAAAGTTGTAATAATCCGTTTCCACTTCAGGGCCTTCTTCGACGGTATATCCCATGCCGATAAATAAATCTTCAATTTCTTCAATAACGACCGTCAGCGGATGGCGCCCGCCGATGTTTACCTGACTGCCCGGCAATGTGACGTCAATCGTCTGGCTGCTGAGTTTTTTATTCATCTCTTCTTGTTCAAGCTGTTCATTTTTCGCCGTAATGGCTGCTGCAATGCGCTCTCTCACTTCATTGGCGAGCGCTCCCATTTTCGGGCGCTCTTCGGCGGACAGTTTGCCCATGCCGCGGAGAACTTCTGTAATCGGCCCTTTTTTTCCGAGATATTGCACCCGAATGTCGTTAACTTCTTTTAATGAACCCGCCGCTTCTACTTTTTCTGCAGCTTCCAGTTCAAGCTGTTTAAGCTTCTCTTCCATCATGCATCCTCCTTTTATGTAAACCAAACCGTTCTATGCCTTTTTCAGAAAACAAAAAAACCCGCCCCTTGAGAGAAGGGACGAGTTGTGGCCGCGGTACCACCCTTTTTAAGGCAGACTTCATCTGCCGACAGCTTCATTGACATAACGGAAACGATCGTTCCGGTTCACCTTTACGCGCGTTTGGCGCGGTCCCGGTGACAACTCGAGAGGTGAAAATCAATTTCTGTGCTGCGATAAAAATGCTCTCAGTCAGCGGCATTTTCTCCCTGGAAGGCAGCGTGTGCAAAAATTGACGTCCTCTGTCACGGTTTTTACATTATTGCTATCTATTATAGTGAAATCCAAGGCTTTTCGCAACCTATCCTCTGAGATGATAAACGAGGATGGCGGCCGCTACCGCCACATTCAGCGATTCCGCCTGTCCGTACAGCGGAACGTACAGGTTGAGATCGGTTTTTTGCAGAAGGCCGGCGTCCACTCCCGCCCCCTCGTTCCCGACGATTAACGCGAACGATTCTTCAGGCTTCACGCTTTGATAAGCGGCACCGTTTTCAAGCGCCGTGCCGTAGATCGCGACGCCTTGTGATTTCAGCTCAGCGGTAAACTCATCAAGCGGACGTTTTAAAATGGGAATATGAAAATGAGAACCTTGTGCTGAACGCAGCGTTTTTCCGTTGTACGGGTCTGCCGTTCCCTCACCAAGGACAACGGCGTCGATTCCCGCCGCATCTGCCGTTCTGATCATTGTTCCTAAATTCCCCGGGTCCTGCACGGCATCAATCAGAAGCAGCCGTTTCAGCTGATCAGGCTGCTTATCCGGCATATGGCAGACCGCGGCGATCCGCTGCGGCGTTTCCGTTTCCGTCACGGCTGAAAACGCGTCTTCGCTCAGCACGTAGCACGGAATGCTCATGTCCAGATCGGCCGGGATGGCGCTCTCATCGTTTACGAGAATTTCTTTTACCGTTCCCTTTGATTTGAGCGCTTCTTCTGCCAGATGCTCTCCTTCTATCAGAAATGTATTCGTTTTAAGTCTCTCTTTTTTTGTGTGAAGTTTTTTCCAGTCCTTCACTTTTTGGTTTTTTGCAGAGTCGATTCGTTTCACTTTATGTCTGTGCTCTCCTTTTTTCATGCATGTTGTTATTATATCTCAAGAACAGCACATAATAAACCGCGTGCGCGGTAAGAATATGCGTATCACATTCAGGAAAAAGGAGCGGTTGTAATGGATCTTAATTTACGCAACGCCGTTATTGCCAATGTAACCGGCAATAACCAGGATCAGCTGGAGCATACTATCGTTGACGCCATCCAAAGCGGTGAAGAAAAAATGCTTCCGGGCCTCGGCGTCTTATTCGAAGTTCTTTGGCAGCATGCGTCAGACTCAGAAAAAAATGAAATGCTCAAAACACTTGAAGGCGGATTAAAACCTGCGCAATAAGCATGAACCGGGTGATGGCACACCCGGTTTTTTTTGTATAATAATGGCGAGGGGGATCGCCATGCAGTTACAGCCGGAACTGGCAAAAAAATTGATTGCCGAAGTCAAACATATGTACAGCCGCGAAGTGATTATTGCCGATACAAAAGGGATGATCATCGCGGGCACCAACGAGGCGCGCGCCGGATGGTTTCATGAAGGCGCACTGATCTGCGCCCGCGAAAAACGGAATGTCATCATTACGAAAGAAGATGAAAAACGGCTCCAGGGCGTAAAAGCAGGACTGAACCTCCCCGTTTTTTCAGGCCATGAGGTGATCGGAGTGTTCGGTCTGACAGGAGACCCTGACGATATCCTGCCTTTCGGAGAATTGCTCAGGAAAATGACGGAGCTGTTTATTAAAGAAACGCGCCATATGGAAGAAGCGCAGTGGCGTGCGAGAATGCTTGAATCCTTTATGGTTGATTGGCTGCAGCTGAAAGAATGGTCTCCGGGCTTTTTAGAAAAAGCAAAGCTCATCGGCGCAGACCTTCACGCATACCGCCGGATCATACTCATTCAAGGACGTTATGAGCAATATAAAGCGGAGGAGCTCGGGCGGCTCTGGCAGAACGAATGCCCTGAAGACCTGTTTGTCCGCTGGGGAAATGAACGCATTCTCATTAATCATGAAGCAAATTCGGCTTCCAAAACACAGCTCATCAAAAAGATCGGCGCCGTTTTTGGGCAGCCTGTCACCGCCGGCATCGGACGGATCGTTCCGGGAGAGCGCCTCGCGGAATCATACGAACAGGCGGATAAAGCACTTTCAGCCGGAATCGGTGACAAGCAGGCCGTCTTTGAAGAAGATTTAAAACTGGATATGTGTATTGCCGATATCGCACCCGGCACGCGGTCGGAATTTTCACGGCGGGTTCTCAAGCATGTACTCGGCCGGGAAGAACTTCTGGATACGCTGCGTGCCTTTTTCGACCGGCAATTATCGTTAAAGCGCACCGCCGACGACATGCATATTCATATCAATACATTGCGCTACCGTCTTTCCAAACTGGAATCACTGACAAATATGAAGCTTGACCATCCCGAAGACATAACGGCTTTTTATTTGGCGCTCCGCTTTTTAGATCAACATACAAAAAGTACGTAATCATATCATCATTTTTCATATGTTTCTCCATAGTGTGCGGAATCGTTTTTCTTTACAATTAAATGAAAACGCTTTTCTTATCAGGGAGGTTGGGAGAACATGATTTCACGAGAGGCAAAAGAAGCGTTCATCCGGACGGTCGGGAAGGAGAATTATGATGATTCGGCGGCGGGGCGTCTAGTGTATTCTTATGATGCGGCTCCTCAGCTGCAAGCCATGCCGGATGCGGTAATCGCCCCCCGCAGCGCGGATGACGTGTCCCGTATATTAACGATTTGCAGCAGGCATGACATTCCGATTGTGCCGAGGGGTTCAGGCACAAACTTATGCGGCGGCACATGTCCGTCTGAAGGCGGTCTTGTGCTTTTATTCAAACATATGAACCGCATTCTTGAAATTGATGAAGAAAATTTGACGGCAACCGTCCAGCCGGGCGTGATTACGCAAGATATGATCCGTGCGGTTGAGCAAAAAGGTTTATTTTATCCGCCTGATCCGAGCAGCATGAAAATATCGACGATCGGCGGGAATATTAATGAAAATTCCGGCGGACTGCGCGGTTTGAAGTACGGCGTCACCCGGGATTATGTCCTCGGCCTTGAAGCCGTCTTGGCTTCAGGCGATATCATCCGCACAGGAGGGAAGCTGACAAAGGATGTCGCCGGTTATGATCTGACCCGGCTTTTCGTCGGATCAGAAGGGACGCTCGGCGTTGTGACGGAAGCGACTTTAAAGCTGGTTCCGAAGCCGGAAACGAAAAAAACGCTGCTTGCACTCTATGAACATATTGAAGCGGCTGCGGAATCTGTTTCTGCCATCATCGCTGAAAAAATCATTCCGGCCACACTCGAATTTCTGGATCAGCCGACACTGCAGGTCATTGAAGATTACGCCAAGATCGGGCTTCCGACAGACGCAAAAGCCGTACTGCTGATCGAACAGGACGGTGACAGCGACACGGTCAGACGCGATATGGAAAAAATCGAAGCCATCTGTAAAAACGGAGCAGCCGTATCCGTCCAAACGGCTGAAACCGAGGAGGAAGCATTCGCGCTTACAGAGGCCAGACGGTCCGCATTATCAGCTCTCGCCAGACTGAAACCGACGACGATTCTGGAAGATGCCACCGTGCCGAGATCACAAATTGCCAATATGGTCAGAGCCATTAACGAGATTGCAGAAACATACGGCCTGTCCATCTGCACATTCGGCCATGCCGGAGACGGCAACCTTCATCCGACGTGCACCACCGATATCCGAAATGCAGAGGAGATGGAACGTGTCGAAAAAGCTTTTGCCGCCATTTTTGAAAAAGCGATTGAGCTGGGCGGGACGAT
Source organism: Bacillus sp. YH3-2-B2 (assembly GCF_053663335.1). Lineage (NCBI taxonomy): Bacteria > Bacillati > Bacillota > Bacilli > Caryophanales > Bacillaceae > Bacillus > Bacillus sp. YH3-2-B2. Next base: position 729,039 of record NZ_JBSJQE010000003.1, read on the forward strand.
AACGGGTGAACACGGGGTCGGTATCGTAAAAGCGCCGTATTTAGAAATGAAGCTGAAAACAGAAGGCATCACCGCCATGAAAGCGATCAAACAAGCGCTTGATCCCCAAAATCTGCTGAATCCGGGAAAAATATTCGCCAATTCATCAAGGAAACGCGTGGTGGTGATGAAATGACAACGGCTAAAGAGCAGCAACACATTCAAACAGAATTCAAAACCCGCATGGATGAAGGTGAATTGCTGAACTGTATGCGCTGCGGCTTTTGCCTTCCTTCCTGTCCGACCTATATCGAATCGGGATTTCAAGAATCCCATTCGCCGCGCGGCCGGATCGCCCTGATGAAAGCCGTCACAGACGGACTGATCGAACCGGATGAAGATGTCGAGCGCTCACTTTCGCTGTGTCTCGGATGCCGGGCATGCGAGCCCGTTTGTCCGGCAGGGGTCAATTACGGACAGCTGCTTGAAGAAGCGAGGGATATCATTCATCAAAATAAAAAACATAAGCCGGGCGTGCGCCTCTTGCGGAAAGCCGCCTTCACCGGGCTTTTCCCTCATCAAAACCGCATGCAGGCAGCCGTGAATCTTCTCGGAATATACCAAAGATCGGGACTGCAGACCGCCATCAGAAAAACCGGTATGCTGCGCGTTTTGCCTGAACATCTGCGCACAATGGAACAAGTGCTCCCGCCCGCCCCGAAACGGAAAGACATGAAGGAAAGGCCGCGTTTTCTTCCTGCCGCGGGTCCCGTCCAAAAACGGGCCGCTTTTTTCTCGGGCTGCTTAATGGATACGATGTTTTTAGCGACAAATCATGCGACAACGGCGCTTTTACAGGCGGCCGGGTGTGAAATCGCGGTTCCGGACGGCCAGGCGTGCTGCGGCGCGCTTCACGGGCACAGCGGAGAAAAAGAGATGGGAAAAGAACTGGCCAAGCGGAATATCGCCGCTTTTGAGGCGCTTGACGCTGATTATATCATTACAAACGCCGGCGGATGCGGCGCCTTTCTTCAGGAATATCCGCATTTACTGAAAGATGAACCTGGATGGGCGGAACGTGCCGAACAATTTGTCCGGAAGCTCAAAGATTTTTCATCCGTACTGGTTGATCTGAAGTTCCATCAAAAAAACCTGCGGGCGCAGTCTCCTCATATCGTCACATATCAGGACTCCTGCCATCTCCGCAATGTGATGCATACGTCAGAGGAACCGCGCACGCTTTTGAAAAGCATTAAAGGGGCTGAGTACAGAGAAATGGAAAAGGCCGACAGCTGCTGCGGGTCGGCGGGAATTTATAATATAACAGAGTCAGAAATGTCTATGAAAATATTAGACAGCAAGATGAAAGCCGCCGGAAAAACGGAGGCGGCCGTCATCGTGACAGCCAATCCCGGATGCCTTCTGCAAATGCAGCTCGGCATTTTACGCGAAGGATTAACAGACCGTGTCCGCGCGGTTCATTTGGCGGATTACCTTTTGGAAGCGGCGGATTTGTCATAAGCCGAAAGCAGAGAGACCGATCGGCTCTCTGCTTTTATGATGCTGCAATGTTCGGATCGGCCGCGGATTTATCCGGGTATTGAAGCTTCCAGTCTGGCACTCGGATCACGCCATACATTCGCCCATTTTTTCACAGCCGCAATGATAATCACAAGCCCGAGAATCAGCATGATAATGGATAAAACGCCATTCAGCACGCTGTATCCCGCCGCTTCGGGGTTCAAATACACATACCGCACCATCCAATAACCCGCATAGTTGACGGTCACGTACAAATAAGCGAGAGGAATCAGACATGTCAGCATATAGCGCCGCTTATCCGCTATTTTTAATACGACGGTCGCACCGATGATTAAGCCGACAGATGCCATAAGCTGATTGGATACGCCGAACAGCGCCCAAATGGAACTGATGTCGCCCGAATACAGAAGATAGCCCCACAGCAGGCAGGCGAGCGCGCTTGAGAAAATCGAGCCCGGCAGCCAGTCTGTTTTTTTCAGCGGCTTATAGACTTCTCCGAAAAACTCTTGAATCAAGTACCGGGCGACACGGGTTCCCGCATCAATCGCCGTTAAAATAAACACCGCTTCAAACATAATGACGAATTGAAAAAAGTACGAAGCCAAATGACTGAAAAACGGAATCTCCGTAAAGATATACGTCATTCCGACGGCAAGCGTAACGGCTCCGCCCGTTCTTCCTTCCAGACTGAGCCCGATTTCTTTACTCAATTCAGGCAGATGGACGACATTCATCCCGAGGGCGCGGAATATTTCAGGCGTGCTGTTAATGGCAAAATAGTCGGCGGGCTCAAGAGCGGCAGCTGCAATGAGCGCCATAATTCCGACGAGACATTCCACAAGCATCGCTCCGAAAGCAACCGGTTTTATATCACTCCATTTATCCAGCATTTTCGGCGTTGTGCCAGAACCGACAAATGCATGAAAGCCCGAAATGGCGCCGCAGGCAATCGTTATTGAAATAAACGGCCAGACAGGACCCGCGATCACCGGCCCTCCGCCGTGAATAAACTCCGTTACGGCCGGGAATTTAATGGCGGGATTGACGAAAAAGACGCCTGCGATCAAAGCGGCAAAAACCCCGATTTTCATAAAACTGCTTAAATAGTCACGCGGAGCCAGCAAAAGCCAAACCGGAAGCGCCGCGGCGAAAAACGCATAGACGGGAAGCGCCACTGCAAGCGTTTTCGCGTCAAGTGTCAGCATGTCCCCGAGAGCCGTTGTCTGCAGCCGCGGCCCGATTACAACACCGGCCATTAACAAAAGAAACCCGACAGTTGATGCGAGTTTGAGATTGCCCGTTTTTTTATAGTAGAGGCCGACCCCCATCGCGATCGGAATCGTAATCCCCACCGCAAACGTTCCCCACGGGTTTTTCTCAAGCGCGTGCAGCACAACCATGGACAGACCCGCCATCGTGATCGTAATGATAAACAGCATGGAAAGACCGGTGCAAAAGCCCGCCACCGGGCCGAGCTCTTCTTTGGCGACTTCAGAAAGCGTTTTCCCGTTTTTCCGCATTGATGCAAACAATACGACAATATCGTGCACGGCTCCCCCGATCACTGCTCCGATTAACAGCCATAAAAGCCCGGGCAGATAGCCAAACTGAGCTGCCAGAATCGGTCCGACAAGCGGGCCGGCAGCGGCGATTGCCGCGAAGTGGTGGCCGAATGACACCCACTTATTCGTGGGCACATAATCTTTCCCATCCTCAAGCACATGGGCCGGAGTCGGTGTCTGATCATTGATTTTTAATACTTTGACCATCATAAAGGTACCGTAAAGCCGATAGGCGATCGCCAAAATACATATAGACGCTATGACGATTGTAATCGCATTCATTTAATCCCAGCCCCTTTTCTCTTTTTCTAAATATTATCATAATTATCAGATAACAGGAGATGATTTTTGCGTAAAAAAAAGCCGGCAGCGGCAGCCCGGCTTTTCGGAACATTATTTTCCTGATAAACGGATGACATTCCAGGACAGCGGAGTAAAATGTGCCGTTATCCCTTCAGCGTTTGCCGAAGACGTTCCGTTGGAGTGAGGAATGACTTCTTTTCTGTTTTTTTGATTGGTTGCTTTCATATCCTGATGCTCCAGCACGATATGCTCAATGATGCGGTAATCTTCAAACCCCCTCAGTTTGATCTCCGTTTCCATCGGTTCCTTGCTTTTGTTGACGGCAAAAATGGTCAGTGCTTCATCCTCTTCATGGTAAACGGCCGCGGCATCAACATACGGCACATCCGTAAAGTCCGCCGAGTCGTATTTCGGGGAGGTGATCAGCAGCTTCATTGAAGCCCCTCTCCCGTAGACTGAGGCGTGCATGTAAGGGTAAAAGATCGGCTGCCTCCATGCTTCTCCGCCCTTTTCAGTCATGATAGGCGCAATCACGTTGACAAGCTGGGCGAGACAGGCGATCTTCAGTCTGTCCGCATGCTGCAGCATCGTAATCAGCAGTGAACCGATCAACAGCGCATCTTCAAAATTGTAGATGTCTTCGAGAATCGGCCGGGCCGTAATCCATGGCTCCACTTTTTTATCCGCTTCATTTGAGTGATACCACACATTCCATTCATCTAAAGAAAGGTGAATCGTTTTTTTGCTGCGTTTTTTCGCTTTCATATAATCACATACGGCTGTGACGGATTTAATAAAATGGTCTAAATCCATAGACTTCGCCAAATAGTTCTCAAGATCATTTTCATGGTTGCCGTAATACGTATGCAGTGAAATGTAATCCACATGCTCGTACGTATGCTCAAGCACCTCGGCCTCCCACTCGATGAAGGACGGCATGCCGCTGTTTGAGCTTCCGCAAGCCACCAATTCGATCGTCGGGTCCGTCCATTTCATCACCTTTGCTGTTTCAGCGGCGAGCCGTCCGTATTCATGCGCCGTTTTATGACCGATCTGCCAAGGGCCGTCCATCTCATTTCCTAAGCACCATGTTTTGATGCCGTAAGGTTTTTCATATCCATGCGATTTTCGTAAGTCGCTCCAGTATGACCCTTCAGGATGGTTGCAGTATTCGACGAGGTTCCGGGCGGCATCGATCCCTCTCGTCCCGAGATTGACCGCCATATTCACTTCGGCGTTCACTTTTTTCGCCCACGTTAAAAATTCATTCGTCCCCACTTCGTTCGTTTCTGTCGTCTGCCATGCCAAATCAAGCCTCCGCGGGCGGTCCTTCACCGGCCCGACGCCGTCCTCCCAATTGTAGCCTGAGAGAAAATTCCCTCCCGGATAGCGGATGAACGGCACTTGCAATTCTTTGATTAACTCCTGCACGTCTGTTCTGAAGCCGTCCTTGTCGGCTTTCGGGTGTCCGGGCTCATAAATGCCTTCATACACCGCCCGGCCCATATGTTCTATAAATGATCCGTACATCCGTTTGTCCACTTCACCGATGATATATTCTTTATCTGCTGTAATTCCCGCTTTTTTCATTACATTTCCTCCCTCTCTCTATCCCTTCACTCCGCCTACTGTAAGGCCGGAAATGAAGTATTTTTGGAAAAACAAGAATATGATGATCACCGGCAGTATCGCAAAAACGGACCCGGAAATCAGCATGTCATAGTTGTTGCCGTACGGACTCAGCAGCCCTGAAAGTCCGATTGGAAGCGTAAACATTTCTTTCGACCGAAGCACGATCAGCGGCCATAAAAAGTTATTCCAGCTGTTTAAAGATTGAAGAATGATCATTGCTCCGAATGCCGGTTTCATGAGCGGCGCCATAATTCTGAAGAAAATGCCGAATTCGGTGCAGCCGTCCATTCTCGCTGAATCAAGCAGATCCTTCGGAAGTCCGAGCGCATATTGCCGGAAAAAGAACACGGCGACAGGCGACACAATAAACGGCAGAATCACCCCCGTATAAGAATCGATCAAATGAAGACCCACCGTCAATTTGAACAACGGAAGCATCATCACTTCAAGAGGCACCATCATAATGATCAGCACAAGAACGAAAATAATATTTCTGCCTTTAAACTCGTAGACACCGAGTCCGTAGCCGATCAAAGAGGAAAAAAACAGCGTGAGAACCGTGGTGAGGACGCCGAGCAGCAGGCTGTTAAAAAACCATTTGAAATAAATGCTCCCCCCGTTGAACAAATAGGTGTAGTTATCAAGGCTCATCACATCTGGATCAAGACGCAGATTCAGCCCGATGCGCATCAGCTCAGATGACGGCTTTAAAGAACCGAGCAATAGACAGATCATCGGAAAGATATACAGCAGGCTCAGCATGATAAAAAACAAGGTAAACGCGACTCTGTACACGGAAAACATGTAATTGTTACGCAACGCTTATCCCTCCCCTTTAAACGAACCGGACAGTTTCAGTGAAACAAGGCTGACTAGTAAGATGACAAGCAAAAGCACAATTCCGATTGCGGCACCGTACCCCATTTCGTTGTATGCAAGCCCCTGCTGATATAAATAACCGACAAGCGTGAGGCCGATATTGCCCGGGGAATTATTCTGCCAAAGCACATAGCTTTCCTCAAACATTCTGAAACCGCCGATCATACTGATCGTTAACACATAAACGGACACCGGCTTTAAAAATGGAAGGGTGATATGCCGGAACTTTTTCCACGTACTTGCCCCGTCAATTTCAGCCGCCTCATACAATTCTTTCGGCACGTTTTGCAATCCGGCCAGAAAGTAAAGAATGTTAATGCCCATCCACCTCCATGACGCAAGCAGCACCATTAAAAACATGCCGGTACCTTTGTTGTTGAGCCAGTTTTGGGGTGATGCGCCAAGCTTCATCATCAGCTCGTTTGCAAGCGACGTATTCATTTCTCCGAACATCAGCCGGAAAATAATCCCCGCTACGATCGTCGATGTTAAAGCCGGTACAAACAGAGCCGATTTAAACACATTTCTGAACCTGACGAGCTTCGAATTCAGAATCACCGCCAAAAGAAGCGGCACCGGAATCAGCACGATCAGCGTCCAGAAAGTATATTCCAATGTGTTAAATAATGCCGTATAAAAGGTTGGATTAAGAAGAGCGGTATAATTGGAAAACCCGACAAATGTAATTTCTCCCGGCAGTATCCGCTGAAAGCTCATGATAAACACGCTGATGATCGGATACAAAAAGAAAACGAGAAACGAAATGATAAATGGCGCCGTAAAAAGATAAGGCGCCGCTTTTTTTGAATACAGCACATTGCGCCGGCGCGGCTTCTTCCGGACTGCAGAAACGGTTTGCGCTGTCTCTGTCTTTACAGGTCTCATAAAAGCTCCCCCGCTTTCACTGTTAAATAGGGCGGCTTCTCCTATTTTTCCAATTGCTCTGCCGCCTCGTCCAAGGCTTCCTCAGGTGTTTTTTCCTGCGTCTTCAGCGCATCGAACAGCACCTGTCTGACAACGAGATCAGCCGCTTTAGAGAAGTCTTCATGCAGATAAATCGGATTGATCTCATCTTTTATTTCAAGAAGCGAGGAAAAAATTGACGTACCGTTCTGGAAGAAATCCGTGTACTTGTTTTTCTCCTTCAATTCTTTTGAATCCCACACGTCCCAGCGGAGCGGGTCAAAGCCGAGCACCGTCCACAGCTTTATGTTCCCTTCCTTTGAACCTTTCGCAAATCCGAGAAATTCTTTCGCGAGCTCCAGATGTTCAGCCTGCTTCGGCACGACGGTGGCTGTTCCGCCTAAACCCGCTGATCTGTCACCGCCTTCTTTCCAGGCCGGCATAGGGTAAATCGCCATTTTTCCTTTTAAATCAGGCATATAATCGATAAACCGTCCCATGTACCAAATGGGCATCAGCACGGAGGCTGCCCCGCCCTGATTCATAAAACCGTAGTATTCTTCGCTGTGATGGCCGCCGCCGGGAGCCGGCAGAAGGGTTTTATCATTTACCATGTCCTTTACATCATTCAGTGTATCTGTATTCGTCTTGCTGTTCAGAATCACTTTTCCGTTTTTGCTGTAGTAGCCTGACCCTTGCTGCGAAATCATGGATAGGAATGTGGCGGAATCGTTTGTTTCAACCGTTCCCATCGGTTTCCCAGCAGCCTTACGCACTTTTTTCCCTGCCCGCCGGTAATCTTCCCATGTCTTAATGGAGGCGGGATCAACGCCCGCTTTTTTCATGATATCCATGTTGTAAAACATGACTGTCGTCCCCACATGTGTATCAAGGCCGTACAATTTTCCGTTTTTGCTGTATAAGGCCAGACGCGCTTCCACAAACTTATCGCGGTCTTTTTCAATCAGCGGCGTCAGATCGGCAAGCGGGATATCCTTCCCCTTCAGAAAGTTCGAGAACCGGCTTAATTCCACGTCGGCTATATCGGGAAGCCCCTCACCCGCGATCAGCGAAACCGATAAATTATCATGCATTTGTCCATAAGGATAAACAACGGTATTCAGCTTGATTTTGCGATCCGGATACTTCTGATTCCATTCTTTGACCATTTCCTGATAAAACTGTTCGTGCAGGCCGTTAAACGTCCAAAACGTCAGCTCCGTTTCTCCCGGCCGGCCGGCAGTCCGTTCTTGTGAACAGCCGGCGGTAAACAAGAAGAGCATCATCAGCACCAAACATACAGCGGTCGTTTTTTTCATGTCATTACCCCTTCCACTTTAGGCCGTGCGGCTATTGATGCAAATGATGTGCAAAGAGCGCTGCATTTTCATTTATGATGGTTAAACCGGTATAACGGTCTCGCAGTGTGTACGCATGCTTAAGCGCATCGCTGACAAGGTCCTTTTTTACACCGATCTCATCAAAACAGGCGGGACCTCCCGCAGATGAGAGCCACCCGGCAATTGTTTTGCCGTCGGGAAGCCCTTCATATGCAGACTGAATCGCCTCGCGAAAGTGCGGCGGCAGTTCAGCAAGCTTTTCGTGACAAGCCAGTTCTTTGTAAATATCACTCAGCACCGCGCACGCACAGCCGACCTTCGCACCGTGGAGAATCGGAGGCTGTTTTGCCTTCAGCATTTCCATCTCAATCCAATGCGAGATGTGATGCTCTCCTCCTGAGGCGGGGCGGGAGTGGTCGAGAGCAAGCATGACAAGACCCGAAACGATCAGCGCTTCCATCAGTATCTGAATGCCGGCCTCCGTTCCCATGGCAATGTCAGCGCGGTGATCAATGCACTGCCAAAGCGCGTCTTTCACAAGCTTCGCCCCTGCTTCTGAGTACGGCTCACCCGCAAGCCTGCGGGAAATCTCCCAATCTGCCAGCGATGTTATTTTTCCGAGCATGTCTCCGAAGCCCGCGGCTGTCATTGAACGGGGCGCTTCTTTTAATACATTCGTATCGGCAAATAAGGCGATCGGTGCTTTCGTTTGGATCGTCGTTTTGATTCCGTTTAATATGAGCGGCGCTCCCGCCGATGTAAAACCATCGACTGACGGAGCGGTGGGGAATGAGATAAACGGCAAACCGCGCTGATAAGCGGCAAACCGCGTAATGTCGTGAATCGTTCCTGAACCGGCCGCAATGATGACATCCGTCTCTTCCGCGAGATTGATCAGCGTATAGACCAATGTCCTCTCATCAGCCGCGGCGGCCCCGGCTTCATGCTCCGGAATGATGACTTTTGATGCTTTGATTCCGCCTGCCCTTAATTCGTCCGCAAGCAGACGTCCCGCCGCCTCGTACGTGTTCCGGTCACAGACGAGGACCGGATGATTCCAGCATTTTTTTTGCAGAAATCTGAGAAGCTCTTCTTTTGCATTCGCCCCGATCACGATATCTTCTATTTGAATCGGTGAGCGGCTGGCCCCTTCCTTGTCAAACTCGGATTGAATGTCCTCAGGAGAACGTTTCATAAAAGGATTCCCTCCTTCGCTAATTCTGTCAGGTCTTTAATAGAATTAAGGACGATGTCAGGTTCATATAGACGGGGCTCCCCAAGTTTGGCCGACCCCGTCAGAACCAATACGCTTTTCATTCCGTACAGCCTGCCCATTGCGATATCAGATTCGAGGCTGTCTCCGATAATGGCGCATTCCTCAGGGGGAAGTCCGAGCGCTTCACATGCCGCCTCAGCCATCAGCCAAGACGGTTTGCCGATGACAAGCTCCGTTTTTGCTCCGGCGGATGCTTCAATGGCCCCGATCATTCCCGCGACATCCATGGCATGGCCGCCTTCATTCGGAAAAGAGCGGTCCCGATTCGTGGCGATGATGCGCGCGCCGGAGGAAGCCGCCTTAAAAGCGAGATTCAGATCCTCATAGGTGACGGTTTCATGCAGGGAAATGACAAGCCAGTCTGCCGCCTGCGGATTTTGCGCCAGGGTGACACCCGCTAAAGCGAGTTCATCAGTCAGCCCTTTCTCTCCTAACACCCAGACCTTTGACAAAGGATAATGCTTCTTTAAAAATGATGCCGTCACACTGGAGGACAGCACGATGCTCCGTTCATCCGTGCGGATACCGGCACCCAACAGTTTCTTTCGGCACATTGCTCTTGATAGATTGCCGCGGTTGCTTAAAAAGACAACGGCTTTGCCCAGTGACTGAAGGGTATGAACGGCTTCTTTTGCGCCGTCAATCAGCTCCCGCCCCCTGAATACGGTTCCGTCTAAATCAATCAGAAACCCGGCTGCGTCAAGTTTGGCCATAATAAGCATTCGCCCCGTGTTTTCTGTAAAAATGCTTATCATGCAGCACTCTGTCGATCGGACTGAGCTGTTTGTTCAGCATAAGCGAATGGTAGGCCATTTCCGCTACCGTTTCGAGCACAACGGCGTTATGCAGGGCATTCAGCGCGTCCGTCCCCCAGCAGAACGGGCCGTGGCTGTGGACGAGGACACCCGGATTTTGTTCATACGGTTCGTTTTGAAAGGTTTCGGCTATAACTTTGCCTGTATGATACTCGTAATCTTTGACAATTTCTTCTTCATACATTTCCCTCGTGCAGGGTATAGCGCTTTCAAAGTAATCCGCGTGAGTCGTTCCGAGAGCGGGTATGTCTCTTCCGGACTGCGCCCAGCTCGTCGCCCAGCGGGAGTGAGTATGAACGATTCCGCCGATAGCCGGAAACGCTTTATATAGATAAAGATGGGTCGGCGTGTCAGAAGACGGTTTCAGCGAGCCTTCCAAAATGTCTCCGTCCTCATTCAGGACGACCAGTTTGTCAGCAGTCAGCTCACTGTAATCGACACCGCTCGGTTTAATGACGATTCTCCCGCTCTCTCTGTCAATGCCGCTGACATTCCCCCATGTAAACGTGACAAGGTTATGTTCCTCAAGCTTCAGATTGGCGGCGAGCACTTCTTCTTTTAACGCTTCAAGCATGGCGGCTCCCCCCTTTCGCAAAATCACGGTTTTTAATGGCTTTCAGGCGTTTCATGACATTGTTTTCTTTACCGAAGTAGTGTACGAGCTCTTTATATTCCGCATATAAGCTGTCATAAATCTCAGCTCTTTCCCGGTTCGGGGCATAAAAGCCGTCTTTTAATTTCCCCATATGCGCGCATGCTTCAGCAATATTGGAGAATCCTCCGTTTTCCCGTCCCGCGGCGAGCGCTCCGAAAATCGCGGAGCCCAGTGCAGGTGCCTGCGGAGATCCGGATAATTGAATGTCCATATTTGTGACGTCTGCGTAAATCTGCATGACAAACGGATTTTTTTCGGCGATTCCTCCGGCTGCGTAAAGCTCTTCGACCGGAACGCCGTTTTCCCGGAACGTTTCGATAATCATCCTCGTTCCGAACGCCGTCGCTTCAATCAATGCCCTGTAGATTTCTTCCGGCTTCGTGTGCAGCGTCATGCCGAGCATCATGCCCGTCAAATCGGCGTCCACCAAGGTTGAGCGGTTTCCGTTCCACCAGTCAAGCGCGAGAAGGCCGCTTTCCCCGGGAACAAGTTCAGCTGCTTTTTTGCTGAGCAGCTCGTGAATGTCTATGTGTTTATCCTCAGCTTCCTTCTCATAGTCGCTCGGAACGCACGTTTTGACGAACCATTCAAAGTGGTCGCCGACACAGGACTGCCCCGCTTCATATCCCGCATATCCGGGCAAAATACCGTTATTGACGACTCCGCACATACCGGGGACGATATGTTCTTCCTCGCCGAGCAGCACATGGCAGGTAGACGTTCCCATGATCATCAGCATTTTCCCCGGCTCTGTAATACCGACCGCGGGCACTGACACGTGAGCGTCGACATTGGCGACGGCAACGGCCGTCCCCGGCAGAAGCCCGGTCAGCTCCGCCATTTTTTCGGTCAAACCTCCTGCTTTTTCCCCGACTGAATAAATCGTGCCGCTTAATTTATCCTGTGTAATCGTTTTCATTAACGGGTTGAGCCTTTCGAAAAAATGATCCGGCGGATATCCCGTCTCCTCATTCCAGATTGCTTTATAGCCGGCCGTGCAGTTGCTTCGCTTCAATGAACCGCACAATTGATAGACGATCCAGTCTGCCGCTTCCACAATCCGATCTGCCGCCTTGTATATATGCGGCGCTTCTTCCGCGATTTGCATGATTTTCGGGATCATCCATTCAGAAGAAATTTTACCGCCGTATCTTTTAAGGAATGGTTCCTTTGTGTCTTCGGCAATCGTGTTCAAACGGTCTGCATGTTTTTGAGCCGCATGATGCTTCCACAGCTTCACATAACTGTGGGGTTCCCGTTCAAATTCCGGCAGCATACAAAGCGGCTGCCCCGCGCCGTCTATCGGCAAAATCGTGCAGGCAGTAAAATCAATTCCTATGCCGATCACGTCTTTTGGATCAGCGCCCGCCTGCTCAAGCAGGTTCGGAATCGCCGTTTCCAGAACTTCGATATAATCGGCAGGATGCTGAAGCGCCCAGTCCCGAGGGAGTTTTTCACCCGTCTTCGGCAGCGTGCGGTCGATGACGGCATGAGTGTATTCTTTTACCGCAGACGCGATTTCTTCGCCCGTGCGGACATTGACAAGCACCGCCCGGCCGGACAATGTGCCGAAATCAACACCAATCGTATACGCCATATCAATTCCCTCCCAGCCGGTATAATACGTCATTCCATTTCAGCTCTTTTTTCAGCTCATGTATTTCGGTATTGCGGGAAATAAAGATGCTTTCAATGCCTGCCATCTCAGCCCAGTCAAGCATCTGTTCAGCCGTAAGCCGGAAGGACATACAGGTATGGTGGGCGCCCCCCGCCAAAATCCATGCTTCCGCAGCTGTTTTCAGTGATGGCTCCGGCTTCCACAGCACCCGCGCCACAGGGAGATTCGGCATATCATGATCAATTTCCCTGCCTTCCGCTTCATTCAGAATGAGACGGAATCGCCCGCCGATATCAATGATGCTGGCGATGATGGCTGAACCGCCAATCCCGTTAAAGACCAGCCGGGCCGGATCTTCCTTCCCTCCGATTGAGAGAGGATGGACTTCGATTTTCGGCTGATCAAGGGCGATCGTCGGACATACTTCAAGCATATGTGATCCGAGAATCATCGCACGACCCGGTTCAAAATGGTACGTATAATCTTCCATGAAGGAGGTTTGTTCTCCGTCCGCCATTATTTTCATCATTCGCACAAGGGCAGCCGTTTTCCAATCGCCTTCGCCGGCAAATCCGTACCCTTTTTCCATGAGACGCTGAACGGCAAGACCCGGAAGCTGCTTCATTCCGTGCAAAACTTCAAAGGAGGTCGAAAACGCTGTATATCCGCCCCGTTCGAGAAAGGCCGTTAATCCGAGTTCAATTTTCGCCTGTTCTTTAATGGAAGCAACTTTTGCTTCATCCCGCTTCGTTTCGTCGCTGATGACATACAATTTGTCGTATTCCTCATAAAGCGCCTCAATTTCTGCGTCGGTGACATTGTTCATCACCTCGGTAAGATCGCCGATTCCGTACCCGTCAACCTGCCAGCCGAATTGAATGTGGGCGCCGACTTTGTCTCCGTCAGTAACCGCCACATTCCGCATATTGTCGCCGAACCGGGCTACTTTAATATTCCTGCTTTCATTCCAAGCGGCAGCCGTGTTCATCCATTGTGAAATGTCATGTTTGACTTCCTCATCATTCCAATAGCCTGCGATGACTTTTCTCGTCTGCCCCATTCTTGACTGGATATATCCGTATTCCCGGTCTCCGTGAGCGGATTGGTTGCTGTTCATAAAGTCCATATCAATCGTTTCCCACGGGATGTCGCGGTGATATTGGGTATGCAGATGAAGCATCGGCTTTTGAAAAGCGGAAAGACCTTCAATCCACATTTTCGCAGGGGAAAATGTATGCATCCATGTCACGACCCCGGCACAGTTTTCTTGATACTGCGCTTCCCGCAAAACCTCTCTGATCGTTTCAGATGACGTGACAACCGGTTTATGCCTGATCTTGTATCTTGATGACACCCCACTGAGACCGTCACATATTCCCTTTGCGTGTTTATCGACAAGCTGAAGCGTTTCCTCTCCGTATAAGTGCTGGCTTCCCGTTACAAACCAAAATTCATATTCTTTGTTCTGAAGCACATTCATTTCCCCTTCCCATCAAAATAAAGCGCTTGCATTTTTAAATAAATATACGTACGAATATAAATAATAAAACTTTTATTCTTTTATTTGTACGAACAACTTCATTATAGTTAAGGAGGAATCAAACTGTCAATCTTTTATTGCAAGTAAAAAAGCCGGACACACATGCCCGGCTGATCAATTAATAGGAAGGCCAGCCTGAACTCCAATCGATATCATTGATGAGCATCTTCGGAATTCCGCTGTTTTCGGCATCATACGCATGACGCACTAAAATATTCCCGTTCACAATGTCCTGACCGCCCGGGCCTTTCCAGCGGTCATTGCCGGAATCAAGAATCGTCCCTCCGCCTTCAGACATGCTTTTCCCGCTTTTATCGAGATATGGGCCGGTGATGCTTTTGGATCTTCCATAAGCGATTTTGTACGTACTATTCACGCCTGAACAGCATTTATCAAACGACACCATTAAGTAATAGTAGCCGTTCTGGTAGGTGATGGCCGGCGCTTCCAAAGCTCCGCCGTTATTCGGCCTGGCAGCGATGGAATAAAGTGATCCCGTCGGTTTCATTGTATTTTTATCAAGCTTTGTCAGTTTAATGCCGCTCCAAAAAGAACCGAAGGCAAGCCAAGGGTTTCCGTCTTTATCAATTGTCAGCTCCGGATCAATTGCATTGTAGTTATTGGCGCTTGTCGAACGGATGACAAGCCCTTCGTCCTTCCAGTTTCCCGAACTGAGGCTTGTAGATGATGCAAGACCGATCGCGGAGGTATTTTTGCCGAATGAAGAAACGGCATAATACAGCCAATACTTTCCGTTAAAATATTGAACATCGGGGGCCCATTGATTCAGCCCGTAATTCGGCACATAATTGCCCCACCATGACAGCGGGGAAGTAAAGATTGATTTCTGAACGGTCCATACGCCGCCGCTGCCCGCCTTTAAGACGCGAAGCCCCCTCTCCCCTTCCAAACCGGTTCCGAAAGCGTACCACGTGTTTCCTTCCTTCGCCATTGTCGGATCATGAAGCAATTCATTTGATGCCCCCCAAAACGCGGCAGATGCCGGAGATGAAGACATCAGAAGCAGACCGGCTGTAACGGCTGCGCACGAAAAGCGGATCATGCGTCTGAATCTGTTTTTCATTTGTAAATCCTCCCCTTTTTTAAAGCGCTTTCAAAAACATGTTGTCAGATTTTTCTATGTCTTTTCTTATTGTAGACGCAAGGCTCATATTTGTACAGACAAAAAAAAGAATCTGCTTAAAAAAGCAGATTCTTCCGTATCTTTATTGATAAGTAATACGGTCAACCGTTTCCCGGTCTAATTTTTTAATCACTTCTGTGATCAATTTTACCGTATTCTCATAATCATCCCGATGCAAAATAGCGGCATGAGTGTGAATGTAGCGCGTCGCGATCGTAATGGACAGCGCCGGCACTCCGTTTGCGGTTAAATGAATGGAACCTGAATCCGTGCCCCCTCCGGCAATGGAATCGAATTGATACGGAATTCCCGCTTCTTCCGCCGTGTTCACGACAAGGTCGCGCAGCCCTTTGTGAGATACCATTGACGCGTCATACAGAATAATTTGCGGCCCTTCGCCGATTTTGCTTTGCGCCTCTTTTTCAGAAATTCCCGGTGTATCTCCGGCAATTCCGACATCCACACCGAACGCGATATCAGGCTGGATCGTATGTGCCGCTGTTTTCGCCCCGCGCAGCCCGACTTCTTCTTGAACCGTTCCGACCCCGTATACTTCATTCGGGTGATCACTGTTTTTCAGATTTTTTAATACATCGATGGCAATCGCACAGCCGATACGGTTGTCCCATGCTTTCGCCAATAAATGCTTTTCATTGTTCATCACTGTAAATTCAAAATACGGCACAATCTGGTCACCCGGAAGAACGCCCCATTCCATTGCTTCTTCACGGCTGGACGCCCCGATATCGATGAACATCTCTTTAATATCAGCGGCTTTTTTTCTGGCGTCAGGAGGCAGAATGTGAGGCGGTTTCGAACCGATGATCCCCGTGATGTCCCCTTTTTTTGTCACGACGGTAACGCGCTGGGCCAGCATGACCTGAGACCACCAGCCGCCGACGGTTTGAAAGCGGAGAAAGCCTTTATCAGTGGTTTGCGTCACCATAAAACCGACTTCGTCTAAATGCCCTGAGATCATGATTTTCGGACCGTTTTCTTTGCCGGTTTTTTTGGCGATTAAACTTCCCAGCCGGTCTGTTGTGACATCATCGGCAAATGGTTCTATGTATGATTTCATCACTTGTCTTACTTCTCTCTCATTTCCCGGTATCCCTTTTGCATCCGTTAACGCTTTCAGCATGGTGAGCGTTTCATCTAATTTTGTCATCAATAAACCTCCTTTTTTTCACTACCCTTCTTATTATACAAAACCAATGCTGAAGCATACGATTAATTCGCCTGAAAAACGGGTAAATGTTTTTATCTATTTCTTTTAAAAAAATGAAACTTTTTGTTTTGTTTTTCGTATTACATCAGATCATGACAAAGGTGAGGAGGTGCCTTCACACATATGGCCATTACAGTATTAAGGATTGTCTTGCTTGCACTTCTTATTTATTTTATTTACATGTGCGTCAAATTTTACGCAAACCCGAAAAGAAGGCTCAGACTGGCGCAATCAAAAGAGAATTTTTATTTTATTGACGAACAGAAAAACACGCGAAAAAATCTCCAGCTTACTTATAAAGGAGTGCTCTTTGAAGGAGAAAAGCATATCCCTTCCAAAGATCATCCGCTGTTTATTCATACGATATTTGTATGGACCGAAAATCCGGAAAAGCTGAACCGCTTTTCTGCAGGTGATTTTGAAGAAGTCGAAAAAAAGGTATTGGAGCGTTACCCGAATTGCAAGATTGATTGGGACCAGCCCATCAAAAAAGCGAAAAAAGCAGGCGAGCGATAAGCTCTCCTGCTTTTTATTTTTTATACATCAAATACATGAGCACAAGGGCGGCTTCAGTGAGAAAAAGCAGCGGCACCCCGTATAAAAAGGATTTGTGCTTCGTCTTATGCCTGAAGGTGCGCATGCCGATCCATACGCCGAGTGAGCCGAACATGGCGGCTGTGAGCCATATTCGTTTCTCTGATATTCTCCACCTGTGCGCCTTTGCTCTTCTTTTATCAGCGCCCATGATCCAAAAGCCGTATCCGTTTATCAATACGGCGTAAATGAAGAGAGCCATTGATTGTCACCCTTTACGTAAAAAAACCGCTCCCGGAAAGAGAGCGGCTTTTTCAACTTACTTGTCTAACTGAGCTTTAGCAGCATCAGCAAGCTGATTGAAAGCAGTAAGATCGTTTACAGCAAGATCAGCAAGCATTTTGCGGTTTACTTCGATGCCTGAAAGCTTAAGACCGTGCATTAAACGGCTGTAAGAAAGACCGTTCATACGTGCAGCAGCGTTGATACGAGTGATCCAAAGCTTACGGAAATCACGTTTTTTCTGACGGCGGTCACGGAATGCATAGTTTCCTGATTTCATGACCTGCTGGTTTGCTACTTTGTATAATGTATGTTTTGAACCGAAATAACCTTTTGCTAATTTAAGAACCTTTTTACGACGCTTACGTGTAACAGTTCCGCCTTTTACTCTTGGCAT
Source organism: Bacillus sp. YH3-2-B2 (assembly GCF_053663335.1). NCBI lineage: Bacteria > Bacillati > Bacillota > Bacilli > Caryophanales > Bacillaceae > Bacillus > Bacillus sp. YH3-2-B2. The sequence goes on from NZ_JBSJQE010000003.1 coordinate 746,668, forward strand.
TAGATTTCCCTCCTAATTGTTCCTTGTCCGATTACTTGATGTTGGCAAGCTGTTGTTTGATGCGTTTGAAGTCTCCTGCGCTCACAATAGCACCCTTGCGAAGCTTACGCTTTTGCTTTTGGGATTTGTTGGCGAATAAGTGACTTGTGTATGCATGAGAACGTTTTAACTTCCCAGAACCTGTCTTTTTAAAACGTTTAGCAGATCCGCGGTGAGTTTTCATTTTTGGCATGGGATTTCCTCCTTATTGCTTTTCGTTTTTCGGCGCGAGCATTAAGAACATGCTGCGGCCGTCCATTTTTGGTTTTGTTTCGACTGTCGCAACTTCCGCACATGCTTCAGAGAAACGGTCCAATACGCGCTGGCCGATTTCTTTATGAGTGATTGCGCGCCCTTTAAAGCGGATAGAAGCTTTCACTTTATCGCCTTTTTCAAGGAATTTAATCGCATTGCGCAATTTCGTGTTAAAGTCATGCTCATCGATCGTCGGACTTAATCTAACTTCTTTTAAGTTAATGATTTTTTGATTTTTGCGTGCTTCTTTGTCCTTTTTCTGCTGCTCGAATCGGAACTTACCGTAGTCCATGATGCGGCAGACAGGCGGTTTTGCATTTGCTGCAACTAACACAAGGTCAAGATTTGCGCGGCCGGCGATTTCAAGTGCTTCCTGACGGGACTTGATGCCGAGCTGATCGCCATTTTGTCCGATCAGACGAACTTCACGTGCACGGATACCCTCATTAACCAATTGATCTTTGCTAATAATGAGCCACCTCCATAGTTTCTTCGAATTGATTCACAACGCTTTTTGACTGCATTCTGCAGGCAAACAAAAAGTGCGGGCATGACAACACACCCACACTACGAACATCTGCATAAATAAAAATGTACGGTCAACCTGCCAACTACATGAATGTGTCAATCAGGTGAGAAGCGGGTGCCTCTGCTTGTGATTTATATTCAATTCAATAACTATTCTACACAATACCGGATCATTAGTCAAGAATGACTTCTCCGGATCAACTTTTTCATTTTAACACGATGCCGGGGCGAGCGCAAGGAAAAATGTGAAATTTCGTTATATGCCGCCCGCGGGCGTGCCAACACAATAAAAAACCCGGGTCTATAACCCGGGTTTATCCTCCGATGAGCTGAACGAATACCGGAATGACCAGCACCGTCACCACTCCTACGACGACAACCGCGATACTTGCCATTGCCGCTTCTACTTCCCCCATCTCAATGCCGACCGCAACACCGAGTGCGTGTCCTGATGTGCCGAGAGCCAGTCCCTTAGAGATTGGGTGCTTTACTTTAAACAGTTTTAAGAATAAAGCGCCAAGAGCATAGACGATAACGGCGTTGAAAATAACGGCGAAAGCGGTGATGTCGGTGATGCCGCCGATCCCTTTTGACAGCGGAAGGGCAATTGCCGTTGTCGCCGCCTGCGGAAGCATGCTTTTCATAACGGCCGCGTCAAGATGAATGCCTTTTGCGATCAAATAGACAATCGTGACTGAGCAGATAGAGCCGACAATGATGGAAGACATGATCTGCCACCAGTATTTTCTCAGCTTGTCACGCTGTTTGTATAAAGGGATGGCAAAAGCGATCGTCGCGGGCTCCAGGAAGAATTTAATAATGTCTCCTCCGCTTTTATAATCTTCATATGAAAAACCGCCGAGCTTCAGAAAAAGAATTCCAAGCACCATCGCGACAAACAGCGGGGTGAAGAGGAAAAAGCCTCTCGTTTTTTTAAATAAATACGTGCCGATGCCAAAGGCCGCAAGTGAAACGACAATACCGAAATATGGACTCATCCGTTTTCCCTCCTAATGCTGCACAAGTTCGTTTTCCTGATTGGAACGGCGCACCGTTTGTTTATCAGCCGGAGCAGCCTTCTGACGTTTTTGGCTGACAGACAAGATCAGCTGAGAAAAAAGGCCCGTCGCCCCTAACAGAATGATGGTGGCGAGTAAGATGACGAGTGCGATCTGCACGCCGTACTGCTGCATGACGCCAAGTGAATTCATCACGGAGATGCCCGACGGGACAAATAAAAATCCGATCAGTGACGTTAATGATGTTCCCAGCGTTTCTACTTGTTCAAGCTTAATCACTTTCAGGCCTAAGAGGACAAATAATAACACCAAACCTACTACGGAAGCGGGTATAGGAATGGGAACAATCGCTGCAATCCCATTAGATATGAGCATAATTACGGCAAAAATAAATGCTTGTGTCAGAAATCCGTACACTTTTTTCGCACTCATTTTCTTCACCTCTTTCTCTTTGTTAGGTCCATTATAAAAGAGAAATCGCTTTTTAAAGCGCTTTCATAACAAACGGCTGAATATTCATTCTGAAATGCAAAAAACGGCTGCTGAAATGCAAAAGCCGCCTCATATAATATGAAGCAGCTTTTTTAAGTCCTTGGCGTATGTACGGCTGACGGGAATTTTAGAGCCGTCTTTTAGAATCAGATTGTAAGTCGAATTAAACCACGGATGAATTTCCGTAATATGCTCCGTATTCACGATGAACGCGCGGTGCACTCTCAAGAAACCCGTATCAGGCAGTTTTTTCTCAATGACCGCCAAAGTTTCATGAACGGAATAAGACGCGGCAAACGTTTTGACGGAAACGTGTCCGTCCTCCATGCCGGCGTAAATAATGTCCTTCGTATCTAAAATGACAATAGATTCACCGGCTGATACAGCCAGTTTATGCGCTCCGGCTGCGGACGGCTGCTCCGAGACGGCTCCTGCCCTGTCCAGCTTCACTCTTTTAAACTTTCTGATCGTCTGGCGCACTCTTTCTTCATCAAAAGGCTTCGTTAAATAATCGAGCGCGTCGACTTCAAAAGCTTTTAAAGCAAATTGGTCATACGCCGTCGCAAAAACGACGGCCGGCGGATTTTTCATGTTTTTCAGCCGTTTGGCAATGTCAAATCCGTTTTCTCCTGACAAATCAACGTCCAAAAACAGCAGATCCGGTTTTTGATCCATCATACTGTCAAAAGCGGATTCAATATTTTCAGCTTCGTTTATGTCACTTACTTCATTCGTCCGTTTCAGCAAATAAGCTAATTCATCTCTTGCCAGCATTTCATCATCAACGATTAACACCTTCAGCATGTTCTTCTCCTTTAGTCATCAGTTTCAAAGGCAGCTCAAATGATACGTCCGTACCTTTGCCGGCCTCACTTTCCAATCGCAGGGCTGCTTGTGGGCCGAACAGCCCGATCAGCCGCTGATTTAAATTGTAAAGCGCGGTTCCCGTCCCTTCTTTAGACGGGAGCGGACGGTTTCCGAGCACGGACAGCAATTCCGGATCAATTCCCCTTCCGTTATCTCCAACCCGCATTAAAACCGACTGACCGGCGGATACCACGCTGACATTGACGGCACAGCTGTCCTGCTTTCTTGAAAATGCATGGCGAAGCGCATTTTCGACGAGAATCTGCAGCACAAAAGGAGGAATTTCGATGTCCTCCAAACCGCGTTCGATTTCAAGACTGATTTTATATTTCCCGGGAAAACGGGCCTGCTCCAATGATAGATACGCCTGCAGATGGTTCAGTTCTTTAGAAAGCGGGATGAGCAGCTGCCTTGCTCCCTGCAGATTGGAACGGAAATAGACGCTGAGCTGCAGCAGAAGCTTTCGGGTTTTTTCCACATCCGTACGGCAAAGTGCAGAAATCGTATTGATCGCATTAAACAGAAAATGCGGATTGACCTGTGCTTGAAGCGCTTTTATTTCTGCGTCTTTCAGCAATTTGCTCTGCAGTTCCGCCTCGCCGAGTTCAAGCTGGGTTGAGAACAGCATGGCGAGTCCTTCTGCAAGCTCTTCTTCAACCCGGCTTAATCCTGACGGGCTTTTAAAGTACATTTTCAACGTCCCGATCGTTTTGCCGTTTGACGTCAGCGGCAATACGATCGCCGCATGCAGCGGACAGGGATCGTGCGTGCATTCAATTTCTTCCTTTGATGTCGCTTTCATAATATGACCCGTTTTAATGACGCGTTTTGACAATCCGGTGATCAGGCTTTCAGACGGAATATGATGGTCGGCACCCGCCCCGACGTGCGCCAAAATCTTTTCGTTATCCGTAAGCGATACCGCGTCGGTTCCTGTTTGCCTGTGAATGATGGCGGCGACGCTTTTGCATGAGCTTTCATTCAGCCCCTGGCGGAAAAACGGAAGCGTCTGATCGGCAATCATCAGCACCCTGTGGGTTTCAAGGGCTCTCGCCCGTTCTTCCTTCCGGATAATCGACTGAATGATCGAAAGAAAAATAAAAGTCCCTGACCCGTTTACCAATATCATCGGGATGCCGATGATGCTCACAAGCGTCCAAGCATCAGAAAACGGCTTGGCCATCAAGAGGATGAGCAGCATTTGCAGCGATTCCATTCCGAGTCCGACAAGCGCGGCCACACGCGGTGTCGGCATCGCATAGCGTTTTCTGAAATACCGTCCGATCCAGCCGGACAAAATGCCCGCTAAAACGGATGAGACGGCACAGCTGACTGCGGTCGCGCCGCCGAGTGATAAACGATGCAGGCCGGCCAGTATGCCGACGCCGATTCCCACATACGGACCGCCTAAGAGTCCGCCGATTTCAACGCCCATAATTCTTGTATTGGCAATTGAACCGGACGGATTAATTTGGAACACCCAGTCATTATTCATGATTGTATTCCGCTGAATTTCTATTCCCGTATAGTTGCTGATGATACTGAACAGCGAGAAAATTGAAATCAGCACCGCTTTGCCTTTATAGCTCTCAGGCTGCTGGAGCGCCTGTCTGAACAATCTGGTATGAGCCAGAACAAATCCCAATATGACGATAATTCCGACTCTTTCCAGCATCATGATGATCAAATGCAGCATACTTTTCACCTGTTCTTTCAAATTGTATTTTATCACGTTTTAGAGCCTGAGACAGAATCTGACACAAACCTGCCTGTTTTTTTCAAATCATCTGAAAACATCTTTCACAGTCTATGTATCTATTGTAGAATAAACGGGAGCCTTGCGGCAGAGAGTTTCAGAATATAACAAAGAGGAGAAGATCATGAAAGCCGTATTTTTTGATTTGGACGATACACTGTTATGGGATGAAAAAAGCGTCAGAACAACATTCAGGGAAACATGTTTACAAGCGGAAAAAAAATATGGCCTTGACCCGCATACATTTGAAGAGGCGGTTCGGAAAGCGGCACGGGAATTGTATATGTCATACGAAACCTATCCTTATACGGTCATGATCGGCATTAATCCGTTTGAAGGATTGTGGGCGAATTTTTCCGAGCCGGTCAGCGAAGGATTTAAACAGCTGAATCGGATTGCGCCGGAATACAGACGAAACGCCTGGACGAACGGCTTAAAAAGCGTCGGTATAGACGATGCGGCTTACGGCGAATATTTGGCGGAGTTTTTCGCGGCGGAACGCAGACAGCGCCCGTATGTGTATGATGAAACGTTTGCGGTGCTTGATAAGCTGAAAGGTGTTTATGAATTGCTTCTGCTGACAAACGGCGATCCCAGCCTGCAGAAAGAAAAACTAGCCGGCGTTCCTGAGCTCGCGCCTTATTTTAATGAAATCGTCATCTCAGGCGCTTTCGGAAAAGGGAAACCCGATGCCTCCATATTCGAACATTGCCTCAGCCTCCTGAACCTGAAAAAAGAAGACGCCATGATGGTCGGAGATAACCTCAATACTGATATATTGGGAGCGAAACGGGCAGGCATTACGACAGTCTGGGTAAACCGGACACAAAAGAAAAATGATACGGACATTGCGCCTGATTACGTGATCAGCGATCTTCACGAGCTGTTTGCGATTATAGAGAAACAAAAAGAAAGATAATTTTATACGCAAAAAAACCCCATTCTGAATGAACGGGGTTTTTGTATTTCCGGTTATTTTTTCGCTTCGGCTACAGCCTTTTTCACAAAATCGTCCAATGAGACGGTTTCTGATTTCTGCTCGCCGTATTTCCGGACGTTTACCGCGCCGTTTTCCGCTTCTTGGTCACCGACCACAAGCATGTACGGGATTTTTTGCATTTGCGCTTCACGGATTTTATAGCCGATTTTTTCGTCCCGGCTGTCAAGCTCGACACGCAGGCCTTCGCGCTGCAGGCGCTCCTGCACTTTTTTCGCATAGTCAAGATGCACGGACGGTGATACAGGAATGACTTGGAATTGCACCGGCGCAAGCCATGTCGGAAGGGCGCCCTTGTGCTCTTCGATTAAGAAAGCAACGAAACGCTCCATCGTTGACACGACGCCGCGGTGAATAACGACAGGGCGGTGCTGTTTGCCGTCTTCTCCGACGTAAGTGAGATCAAAGCGTTCCGGAAGAAGGAAGTCAAGCTGTACAGTTGACAATGTCTCTTCTTTGCCGATCGCCGTTTTCACCTGCACGTCAAGCTTAGGGCCGTAAAACGCCGCTTCGCCTTCCGCTTCATAATAGTCGTGCCCCATCTCATCCATTGCCGCCTTCAGCATGGATTGCGCTTTGTTCCACATCTCATCATCATCAAAATATTTTTCCGTGTCTTCAGGATCGCGGTAAGACAGGCGGAATGTGTAATCATTCAGGCCGAAGTCTTCGTATACGTCTTGAATCAAACGGACGGTGCGGATGAATTCTTCTTTAATCTGATCAGGGCGGACGAAAATGTGCGCGTCATTTAACGTCATGCCGCGTACGCGCTGAAGACCTGAAAGCGCCCCGGACATTTCGTATCGGTGCATCGTTCCCAGCTCTGCAATCCGGATCGGAAGCTCGCGGTAGCTGTGAATGTCCTGTTTGTAAATCATCATATGGTGAGGACAATTCATCGGACGGAGCACGAGTGTTTCATTGTCCATTTCCATCGGCGGGAACATTGTATCCTGATAATGATCCCAGTGGCCCGATGTTTCGTACAGGTCTTTGCTTCCGAGAACAGGCGTATAGACGTGCTCATAACCGAGGCTCAGCTCTTTATCCACAATGTAGCGCTCGATCACGCGGCGGATGGTCGCGCCTTTCGGCAGCCAGAGCGGCAGACCTTGTCCGACTTTTTGAGAGTTGGCAAACAATTTTAATTCTTTGCCCAGTTTTCGGTGGTCACGCTCTTTCGCTTCTTCAAGCATGCGCAAATGCTCTTTTAAGTCATCCTTTTTAAAGAAGGCCGTGCCGTAAATGCGCTGAAGCATTTGGTTTTTGCTGTCGCCGCGCCAGTATGCGCCCGCAAGGCTCAGCAGCTTAAATTCTTTAATTTTGCCTGTAGACGGCACATGCACGCCGCGGCACAGGTCAAAAAATTCGCCCTGCTCATAAATGGAGACCGTTTCGTCTTCTGGGATGGCATCCAGCAATTCAAGCTTCAGATTATCGCCGATTTCCGCAAACATGGCTTTTGCTTCATCACGGCTCACTTCTTTTCGGATGATCGGCAGATTTTCACCGATGATGCGTTTCATTTCTTTTTCAATCTTCGGAAGGTCATCCGGCGTCAGCGCCTGCTCCATTTCAACGTCATAATAGAACCCGTTTTCAATGACGGGGCCGACTCCGAATTTCACATCTTTATAAATGCGTTTAATCGCCTGGGCCAATAAATGCGCCGTGCTGTGCCGCATGATGTTCAAACCTTCTTCTGTGCCTTCTGTAATGATTTCTACGGCACCGTCCTCTTGAATCGGCGTTCTTAAATCAATTTCCTGTCCGTTCAGTTTTCCGGCTAAAGACTTTTTCTTTAATCCCGGACTGATGGATGCCGCGATATCTTCTGTTGTTGTTCCTTTCGGAAATTCCTTTACCGCTCCGTCCGGAAATGTGATGTTGATCATATCTGACATCTTCGTCACTCCTTTTTTTATGCAAATCAAAAACCCCGCCCCCTATGAAAGGGACGAGGTTAAATAAACGGAATCGTGGTTCCACCCTTTTTTCCGCGCGGCCGATTGTTTCGGCACCTGCGGCTCTAAACTCTGTAACGGGAGTTCCCGTCAGCTATTACTGGCGCTTATTCCGGCGTTCACAGCTGAAGTTCAAAGGCGGTAAAGACAATGATCCATAGCTGGAAAGCTTTCAGCCTGGGCTCTCCTCTCTTATAAAGCCGGTATCAATGCTTCATGTCCTTATCAATACGTGTAGCAATCATTAATCTTTTATGTATTATAAAATGTCTGTGAGAAAAATGCAACTCGGTTTTCCGTCTGATTTCACACAGACAGCCCTGCCGCTTACACAAGGCCGTCCGAGCGGCTATCCTTCCGTCTTCTCGGCTGCAAACGCGCCCAGCGGAAAAAGGCGCACCCTCTCCTGAAACACGTTTTGAATCGTTCTGGACATCATATGTTCCGGTTTGTCCGTATACAGTTCTACCGTCTCAGGCGCAATGGAGATCAGCGGCGCAAGGAGATGGGAATCTATATACATCGGGTGCTCCCGCACAAACCGTCTGTCTATGTATTTTTTCTGTTCCCGTTCTGACACATAGCGCAGCTCCCACAGCGTAAAAGCCCGGTCATGTACGATGCGGACTTTCTTCATCCGCGGCGGATTGGATGTCACATAATCTCTCAGAGACTGGATAAAGTTTTGATATTCCTGTTCCATCCGGTATTCATCTATCGCAGCCTCCGCGTATTCTCTGAGCCTCTCATAATACCTGCCGAGCCGGAACGTCTGAAACGAACGCACGGAAAAAACACCCGCATCAAGTGAAATCGTCCGGAGCGCATCTGAAATAAACTGTGTGCGCGGCTCTTTCTTCGGCTCAAACGGATGATCCTCAAGCTCTCCTTCCATAATGCTGTGTGCAAGCTGAAGGATTTGCTGCTGTTCATCCTGATCGGTGAAGCAGTATGCGTCCTCAATAAGCGAAAGCATATGCTCGTCTTCTTTGCATTCCAAAAAAAACCTGACAAGTATCGGCTCAATAAAGCGCTGAACGCAAAAAGCCGTTTCAGACCTTGCGATTCCGACTTTTTTTATGCCTTCACGGACAATAAAATGTCTCCGGTCGTCCGATTGCTGAATGAGATGTAAAAAAGCGGCGGTATCGTGGTCATCTTCAAAGATCACTTCAAGCATATTTGTCCCCCCTTACGGCATCTGTTACAAGTATATGGGGGATGTTTTTAAAATAGACGTAAAGGTTAGCTTTCACCGCCGAACAAATGACGCACCTTCTTTTTAAATATAACGGGAAGCGATAAAAATACGACGTAAAGACAGATCACGCAGAGTACGGTCAGCACATTGCCGGACATAAAGCTCGCGCCGAGCACATTCAGGACGATCGTCCCCGGAATGATGCCCGCTGCGGTCGCCAAAAAATACGTTACCGGCCTGACTTTCGATAGGCCCGCGGCATAGCTGATCACATCAAAGTTAACAGGCAGAATGCGCAAGATAAAAATATAAAAGAAGCCATTGGTTTTCATCTGCTTTTGAATGGCTTCCATTTTTCCATGACGGCTTTTCTCATTAAAGGCAAACAGCCCCGCCGCAAAAAAAGACGCGGCGGCAGCGCCCATTGAGCCCGCCAGCGTATACATGGTGCCGAAAAACGGGCCGAACGCCAATCCTCCGGCGACGGAAACGATTGATACGGGAAACAGCACAAAAGGCCTGACGATGGAAATTCCGATAAACACAAGCGGCGCAAAAACACCGAACGATAACACCCACAGCCGGATCTCCTTAGGCGACAGATTCAGATATTTGCGGTTTGCCCACAGCAAAAGACCCGCTCCCGCCGCAGCCGCAGCCCAAGTGACAGCCTTCTTATTCCTCATTCCCTCAAATCCTTCCCATTGGACGCCGGCATCATGAACGGCGGCGGTTTTCCCCGTCAAGACGGACGGGCGAAGCCAAATATAAAATCCGCTCCATCAGTCTTGCCGCTTTTACTTCTTCCTTTTCTCCCCGCTGTGAATACGTAAAATGATGCTTCAGCTCGTCTGGTGAAAAATTAGACGAGAAGAAAGTGGGAAGCTGCTGGCTCATTCTGTGCTGAAGCACGGTGCCGATGACTTCATCCCTGACCCAGCTTGTCATTGATTCCGCTCCGATGTCATCAAGCATCAGTACGGGCGTCGTTTTCACCATATTCAGTTTCGCCTCCAACGACTGATCCTGGAGCGAGTTTTTCAGCTCTCTGACAAATTCGGGAACATATACGATCATTGATGAATACTCTTTTTCCGCCAGTTCGTTGGCAATGGCGGCTAAAATAAATGTCTTTCCGATTCCGAATTTTCCGTACAGATACAGGCCTTTGCCTTTTCCCGTTTCATTATAGCTCTTCAGAAAATCCGTCACATGCTGGAAAATGCCGAGTCTGCTCGGATCGGTAATGTCGATCTGCTGAAACGTCGCGCCGAGAAGATCCTGCTGGATATACATGCTCTTCATCAGGGACTTTTGCCTTTTCTGGCGGTCGAGCTTTCTCTTTTCCGGACATTCGTAATATTCAATATCAATGGAACGCCCGTTGATCACAAGCTTCGGATGGTAGCCTTCAAGCAGGCTGTTCGTCCGGCTGTCTTTCGAACAGAAGGCGCACTGTTTGCTTTGCTGAACGAATTCGTACAGTTTATTTAACCCTCTGTCAATCATGCTTTGATTGATTACATCTTTCTGTTCCTTCAAAAAAGCCTGGACGTCTTCGTCGGCCATGACTTGCTGCTGCATTCGTTCCAGGCGTTTTTGAAAGTCAGGTCTTTTCGTCACGCCTTCTAAGGATCGGCTGATCGGTTCCATTCAATATCACCCCGCTTCTCTGTCTCAATAGGCAGAGTATTTTTTCAGTTTTTTCATTTCTTCCATCATTTTTTTCTTCTGTTCTTCAAGATCCTGTGCGGAAAGAGCCGTCTGTTCTTGTTTCTTCCCGGTTTCTTCTTCTTTCATCCAATCAGGGCGCTTTTCTTCCCGGACGTTTTTTTTGCCGCGCGCCGCGCCGTTTGTTTTGCCGTCCGCCCAATCAAGATATTGCCTGTGCTCTTCGATTGCGAGCTTCATTGCTTCCCGTACCGTTTTGACTTTCTTTCTGGCCCAGTGGGCGGCGATTTTTTGGATATAGTTTTTGGACAGCTTCATATCCGTTTTCAGCATGACATAATAAATCAGCACATTGGTGACGCCGGGCTCAAGCTTTTGTTCGAACATAATATCGGCGATGATCTGCAGGTCGGCTTTTGACGGCTCGGTCCCGTCCGCAATGTCCTGAAGAAGCTTTCTCGGTGATATGGTCTCAAGCTGTGCGATGAGTTCGCCGTTCAATGAATCGTCCTTTTCCGTCCGGTTTTCTCTCAAGGTGACAGGCTGTGTTTTATCAATCAGTTCCGGAAGCTTGCCGCTTCTTTCAATTTGGTACCAGTCGCTGGCCGCTTTCCTCAGCGCTTCGGCCGTTATCGTATCCTGTTCATTAATTGCGGTCATGACGACGTGCTGCATGGAGATAGGATCTATTCCGTATAAATATGAAAGCTTTTTAATGCTCTCCCGCACATCCTGTGTGATTGATTTGCGCGGTATCATCGTTTCTGATAACCCCGCCAAAAACAGCTCAAAATCAAACACTTCCTCCGTCACCGTATAGGAAGGCGCTTGTCCGACAGACGCCGTCTCATAGTCCTCGGGGAGCTTCATCGCCTCTTCCATATCAGGCGTCATTTTCCATTCACTCGGCTGAAAAGAGGCAAAAGCGTGATTAAACGGACGGGTAATTTCCCTTGCGCCCGCGCCGACGGAAGGGTGCGTGTAAAATTGTCTCAGCTGCTGGTATTTCGTTTTACCGACTCTGTTATAAAGAAAGACATTCAGCATGCCGTCTTCAAAAAAATCATTCGGCCTGAGCGGGGGCAGCAGCTCATAAATAAACATCCGCTCTTTTTGCTCGGACTCCCGGATATACACTTTCAGCAGCCCGATTCCTTCAAGCTTTCCCTGTTCATGATGAATCTTTTTTAAATTTGACTGCATCATGCCCATCAGCTGCCTGTGCGTGGATTCCGCTCCCCACAAGCGGTTCTGCTCCAGCTCCCCCCATAAGGTCATATAAAGGGAGAATGCAAAAGAACCGATCAGCGGCTGGTACAGATGTGTCAAAACCTGTCTGTCGACATCCTGAAGAAGCGAACGGCTTTTGACCGTATAAGGATCTACAGGCAATACGTCATTCCAATAGTCAGCCATGATTCTCAAACCTTCCGATATGTTTCTACTCTCATTTTACACCGTTTCTGCGATCTATCAAATGCCAATTTTGCTCATGAGAAAAGAGCCAGACACAATCTCTTAGCTCTCTCAGCGTTCTTTCTTTATTAAATCTTTCAATTCATCGATAAACACGTTTATATCCTTAAACTGCCGGTAGACGGAGGCAAAGCGGACATAAGACACCTCATCGATTTTCGCCAGGCGGTCCATTACCATTTCTCCGACAAGTTCGCTTTTGACTTCAGATACGCCTTGGTTTCTCAGCTCTTTTTCAATGTCAAAGCACATGTCTTCCAATGTTTTTAAAGGAACGGGCCTTTTTTCACAAGCTTTAATTAACCCGCGCAGCATTTTTTCACGGCTGAATTCTTCCCGGACGCCTTCTTTTTTCACGACGATCAGAGGCATCTCTTCAAACTTCTCAAATGTAGTGAAGCGGTAATGGCAGGCTTCGCATTCCCGCCTTCTGCGGATTGATTTCCCTTCGTCCGCAGGCCGTGAATCAAGTACGCGGGAACCGTTATGCTGGCATGAAGGACATTTCAAATTGGATCAGCTCCCATCTGTTTCGTTGCTGTAATGCGGTTCGCAAGCTTCCGGTAAATGCCCGCCAACGTTTCTAGGATGAGCCTATTTGTTGGGAGAGCCGATAGACCGGCCTTATCTTTTCTATTTTACAAAAAAAATGCTTAAAGAAAAAGCAATGCTGTTTTTTTACATTAGAAAAGGAGCATCAGCTTCAAAGCGCGTAATGGCTTTTTCAGCTTAGCTCCCTTGTGTTTGCGTTTTGAAAATTACAGTACTTTCGCTTGTGCCTGTTTAATCTGTACAGGCCCCATTCCTCTCGGTATTTCAATGTTTTCTCTTGTATCTGCATGTAATGCGTCCGCAATGTAATCCGCAGCCACATTAGGATCCAGGTCTCCACAAGTATAAACATCAATGCTTGCATATCCGTGTTCAGGAAAACTGTGAATCGTTAAATGTGACTCAGAGATAATAACGACTCCGCTTACGCCTTGCGGTGCAAATTTGTGAAATGCGACCTCGCGCACCTCAGCTCCTGATTTCAAAGCAGCATTTACAAACGTTTTTTCAATAAAATCCATGTCATTGAGCTTATCAAAATCGCATCCCCACAGCTCGGAGATGACGTGACGCCCCATTGTTTCCATAATCATGGACCCCCCTTAACAAGAATTAAAAAAGTGAATTTCCGAGAACTGACCCGGCCATTTACCACGGGGGAAAGTTAGTCCGGAGAGGTCCTAACCCTTTAAGTAATTCCGAAGCAGTCACGAGCAAGAAGTTCACGAAAGATAGTATACTGTGTTTAAGTTTATTTTGCAAGGTGTGTTTTTTGCGAATATGCCGTTAAGGGTTTTTTTCTAACAAATGTCCATGATCTTTAGTCTACACAGCTGACGGGTGTTTCATTCGCGCGGCGACGTGACGGATAAGATCAACGACCCGGCAGGAATATCCCCATTCATTGTCATACCAGGCGAGCACCTTTACTTTTCGGTCTTCCATCACCATCGTTGTCAGTCCGTCGATGATCGCAGAGTGTGAATTCGTATTATAATCCGAAGAAACGAGCGGCTCATCCGAATAATCAAGAATTCCGTACATCGACGTTTTTGAGGCTCTTTGGAAAGCGGCGTTCACTTGCTCGGCAGACACATCTGTTTTCAGATCGCAGACAAGGTCCACTAATGACACATTCGGAACGGGAACACGCAAAGCAAGACCGTGAAGTTTTCCTTTCAAATGAGGCAGCACGAGCGACAGCGCTTTAGCGGCGCCTGTAGAAGTCGGAATGATGGATTCTCCGCACGCTCTCGCCCTCCGCAGATCTTTATGCGGATTGTCGATATTTTTTTGATCATTCGTGTAAGCGTGAACAGTCGTCATCAGGCCGCTTTCAATCCCGAATTCCTGATCAAGCACTTTGACGACCGGCGCAAGGCAGTTTGTCGTGCAGGATGCATTTGAAATAATGACATGTTCATCGGGGTTGAACTGCTCTTCATTTACTCCCATGACAATGGTAACGTCTTCATTTTTGCCCGGAGCCGTTAAAATGACCTTTTTCGCCCCTGCTTCAATATGGCTCATCGCTTTTTCTTTTGAATTAAATTTCCCCGTTGCCTCTACGACGATGTCTATTCCGCATTCTTTCCACGGAAGCTCTCTCGGGTCCCGGCGATTGAACAGCATAATATGTTTTCCGTTGACGATCAGGCTGTCGTCGGCGGTCTCAACTTCTTGATCGTATTTGCCGTGAATTGTGTCATACTTTATCAAATGAGCAAGCGTTTCCGGGGGATAGCTTGCATTAATGGCTGTTATTTGAATTTGATCATCTTCCATTGCTTTTCTGAACACCATTCTTCCGATTCTTCCAAACCCGTTGATTGCTACTTTTACCTTCATGCTCAGGTCACCCCTTTTTAATATGCCACTCTAATTTACCTTTATTTATATATAGTATAACACATTAAAAGAAATCCGCCAGTACAACTTGATAAAAATCCACCCTTATACCGATCAATATGTTGTTCAATCGGTTTTTTTGCATATAAAATGATCTTTCTTCCATAAAAAAAGCAGGATCAGCGTCTCAGGCTGCCTGCTTTTTTCTTATATTTGTCCCGGTTCTTTAAATTTGTCATTTAAAATGCTGTCCTCTAAAACGGAAGACACCTCGCCGTACCGTTTAGCAATATGCATCGCGCCCCAGTCACACAGCGCATTTAAAATTCTTTCCAGACTGTGCCCGTATTCACTCAGCTCGTATTCCACTTTCGGCGGCACCTGATTGTACACGATCCGGTTGATGACGCCGTCAGCTTCCAGCTCCCGCAATTGCTGTGTCAGCATCTTCTGGGTGATGTCCGGCATAAGCCGCTTCAATTCGCTTGTCCGTTTTTTCCCGCGCATGAGGTGGCAGAGGATCACACACTTCCATTTTCCGCCGATCACTTCAAGCGCTGCCTCTACGGATATATTGTATTTTTTCTTCAGCAACGGTAATTCCTCCTCATCTATAGGAACTAAAAAGTGCCTATGGCACTTAAAAGTACGTTCTTTTCAATGACACTTCTATCAATCATAATGACATTTGCCGGCTGAAAAGGAATGTACTCTTATACTTATATCGTTTACCCGGCATCATTTCAACCATACATTATCGTTCAAGGAGGAAAACAGATGTCTTCACATCGCCAAAGCTATTTACCAGCGCTGCTGGCATTAGCCGTCAGCGCTTTTGCGATCGGCACAACCGAATTTATCAGCGTCGGACTGCTGCCGCTTATATCTCAAGATCTGCATATACCTGTGACAACGGCGGGACTTACCGTTTCCATGTATGCTCTGGGCGTGACATTCGGCGCGCCGGTTTTAACGTCTCTCACATCCGGCATGTCGCGGAAAACGCTGCTGCTCTGGGTGATGTTGATTTTTATCGCCGGAAATACACTCGCAGCGAGCGCTTCCTCAATCGGCGTCTTACTGGCGGCACGGGTCATTTCGGCTTTTTCCCACGGCATTTTCATGTCAATCGGGGCAACGATCGCCGCCAATATCGTGCCGGAGCATAAAAGAGCAAGCGCGATTTCCATTATGTTCACGGGGCTGACGGTGGCTACGGTGACCGGCGTTCCGTTCGGCACCTATCTCGGCCAGCAATTCGGATGGAGAATCGCATTTGCCGTCATTGTGGCGGTAGGAATCATCGCATTCCTCACAAACGCGCTTCTCGTTCCGTCACATTTGCGCAAAGGGACGAAAACCGCATTTTCCGAGCAGGTCAAACTCGTCACAAACGGCCGGTTATTGCTTTTATTTATTATTACAGCGTTAGGCTACGGCGGAACGTTTGTCGTGTTTACGTATTTATCTCCGCTTCTTCAGGAGGTAACCGGTTTTCAGAAAGAAACCGTCGCAGCCATCCTGCTCATTTACGGAATTGCGATTGCCATCGGAAACATGATTGGCGGCCGTTTATCAAACCGGAATCCGCTGAAAGCCTTGTTTTATATGTTCATTGTCCAGGCTGCTGTGCTGTTTGTCCTGACTTTTACCGCACCGTTTAAAACAGCCGGGCTGATCACCATTATTTTCATGGGGCTGTTGGCGTTTATGAATGTGCCGGGCCTTCAGGTATATGTCGTGATGCTGAGTGAACGTTTTGCGCCAAGCGCCGTTGATACAGCATCAGCCTTAAATATCGCGGCATTTAATGCCGGAATCGCGATCGGCTCGTTTGCCGGCGGAATCATTACAGACTCAATCGGAATCATTCATACCGCTTGGATCGGGGCGCTGATGGTGCTCAGCGCGGTCGTATTAACCGGATGGAGCAGGAAGCTTGAAAAGCGGGATCGCACTGCCATTGAAAGGAGGTGAGTTTTTCTTCAGCGCATTTTGATTTTTTCAACAGACAAATAATAGGAGGAATATATACATGACAACACATTTACAAGCAAAAGCAACATTGCATAACGGAGTAGAGATGCCTTGGTTCGGCATCGGAGTTTTCAAAGTAGAGGAAGGCGCGGAACTCGTCAACGCGGTGAAAACGGCATTGGTGCACGGCTATCGCAGCGTTGATACCGCCGCGATTTACGGAAATGAAGAAGGTGTCGGCGAAGGCATCCGCCAAGGGCTGCAAGAAGCGGGATTAAAACGTGAAGACATTTTTGTCACGTCAAAAGTATGGAATGCCGATTTAGGATATGAAGAAACGTTAAAAGCGTTTGACACAAGCTTAGAAAAACTCGGTTTAGATTATTTAGATTTATATTTGATCCATTGGCCTGTCGAAGGAAAGTACATCGATGCGTGGCGGGCGCTCGAAACCCTCTACCGGGATGGACGCATTAAGGCGATCGGGGTCAGCAATTTCCAAATTCACCATCTGAAACATCTCATGAAAGAAACGGAAATCAAGCCGATGATCAACCAGGTGGAGTACCACCCGCGCCTGACACAGAAAGAACTGCTTGCTTTCTGCACTGAACAAGGCATTCAGCTTGAAGCGTGGTCGCCATTGATGCAAGGGCAGCTGCTTGATCACCCCGTCTTACAGGAGATCGCTGAGAAGTACGGCAAATCAGCCGCTCAAGTGATTTTGCGCTGGGATTTGCAAAACGGTGTCATCACCATTCCGAAATCAACTAAAAAACACCGTATTGAAGAAAATGCAAATGTCTTTGATTTCGAACTGTCAGCTGACGATATGAAGCGGATTGATGATCTGAACGAAAATCTCCGTGTCGGTCCGGACCCTGACAATTTTGATTTTTAACCAGAAAAACACCGTTCGGCTTTCCGAACGGTGTTTGTTTATGCCCAGCCGCTCAATACTTCCTCAAGCTGGTGCTTTGTATGTTCAAGACTGCCGCTGTTATCAATGACGGCGTCAGCTTTTTTTGCTTTGTCCGCTAAAGGCATTTGCGACGTTATCCGGCTCATCGCTTCTTCTTCTGTAAGGGAATTCCGCTCCATCAGCCGTTTGAGCTGAATGTCTGCCGGTACGGTGACGACGAGCACCTTGCCGACAAGATAATCAAGCCCGCTTTCATACAAAAGCGGTATATCCAAAACGACGAACTGCTCTTTTCTCGCAACGGCTTCATCCCGCTGTTTCAGCATTTCCGCACGCACTGCCGGATGAACGATCTGATTCAGCTTCAGACGCTTCTGTTCGTCAGTGAAAACGATAGAACCGAGTTTTTTTCTGTCAATGCCGCCGTTTTCCAGCAGGATGTCTTTTCCGAATGCTTCCACAATTTGTCCGTAAGCCGGCATTCCTTTTTCCACCGCCTGTTTCGCGATGACATCCGCATCAATGACTGTTATTTTTTTGTCGATCAGCATACGCGCTACCGTGCTTTTGCCGCTTGCGATGCCTCCCGTTAAACCGATGACCAAGCTCAAAAAGCCCACTCCTTCTTACATTTTCCAAATCCCGATGATAATCAGCAGGACTCCCGGCAAAAATGTCATTTTATCTATCCAATCCCATCTTGAGAGCAAATGCCCAGCGTTTATGCCGAGTGAAACAAACAGCGAGCTCATCACCCCGACAGTCACGCTCATCATAACCGGAGAAAAGCCGAGAATGGCCGCTCCCAGCCCGGCGCCAAACGCGTCAATGGATAAGGCGATACCGAGCAGAAGCGCCTCGACTCCGTTAATGGTTCCGGATCGATCAATATCGGCGCTGGTCGGTTTTTTCAAAATATGAATGACGATGCCGAGCGATTTCACTTCAAGATTAAGCAGCGTTTTTTCATGCAATAAGTAATCCGGCTCTTTAGCCGGTTTAAAAAATTGCCAGATGACCCATGCCCCGATTCCGATTAAGATCAGCCCGCCCAGTTTCTCCGTGACGGATACGGGAAAAATCTTTGTCAGAAAATGGCCGATCAGCATGGATATAAACATCACAGAGGCTGAACAGCAGGCGATCACGGCAATCGCTTTGAACGGGATTTTCATTTTTCTCAAACCGTACGTAAACCCGACTGAAAAACTGTCCAAGCTGACAGCAAAAGCCAAAAGCAGCAAAGAAACAATCTCCATATCCGTTTCTCCCTTTCTCTTGATCGGCAATTGTGGCATATGCCTATTGGGTGAATCACAATATATATATGGAGAAAGGTCATCAACTGTGTTAGAAAAAAGTCATTCTGCTGCCGCCTGCTTGAACAGCTTCAGTTTATGATTTTTTTTGGCAGCGGGCGCAAAAATGCGTCCCCCTTCCGCCGACCACGATTTTAGAAATCATCGTGCCGCACGTTTTGCACGGTTCATCCTTTTTGCCGTATACGTAATGTTTGAGCTGAAACATTCCGATTTCCCCTTGAGAATTGATATAAGACCGGACGGTGCTCCCGCCCGCGTCAATCGCTTCCTGAAGGGTGTCTTTAATTTCTGTATGAAGCGTTTTTATCTGCCCGTCAGACAGGCTGTTCGCTTTTGTCTCAGGGTGAATCCGCGCCCGGAATAAAGCTTCATCGACATAAATATTGCCGAGGCCGACGACCGCTTTTTGATCGAGCAGGGCGGTTTTCACCGCGCGGTTCGTTTTTGCAAGCCGCTCTTTTAAATAATCGGCGGTAAATGCTTCATCATCTGGTTCGGGCCCGAGCTGTGAAAGCGGCAATGCATTCCGTTCCTCTCCCGGCGCAAACAAATGCATCGTGCCGAATTTCCGGACATCCCGGTAGCGGAGCTGTGTTCCGTCCGTCATGTGAAACACGACGTGCACATGTTTATCGTCAGGCTCATCGGCCTGATGAAGACCGTATTTCCCCTCCATCCGCAGGTGGGACACCATGACATAATGATCCAAATGGAAAAGCAAAAACTTTCCCCTTCTTCCGATGGATCGGATCGTTTCTCCTGCAATTTGCCGCGCGAATTCCTCCGGCTCGGCGGGTTTTTTGATGATATTCGGCCATCTGATATCCGCCGATTCAATCGTTTTCCCCTTCACAAGACCGGTCAGAGTGCGCCGGACCGTTTCAACTTCTGGTAATTCCGGCACAATCATCACTTCCTTTTTTTCTGTTTATTTTGCATCGTACCAGGACGGCCCTGAAGCATAATCAGCCTTCAGCGGCACGTCTAATGCCAAAGCATGCTCCATCACTTCAGGAACCAGCTTTTCTAATATTTCAATTTCTTCCTTAGGCGCTTCAAAAATCAATTCATCGTGCACCTGAAGCAGCAGCCGCGCCTTCAGGTTTTTCTCTTTCAGCTCAGCTGCCATGTCAATCATGGCTTTTTTAATAATATCAGCGGCGCTTCCCTGAATCGGCGTATTCATGGCCGTCCGTTCCGCAAAGCTCCGCAGGTTGAAGTTGCGGCTGGTCAGCTCAGGGATATAGCGGCGGCGCTGCATAAGTGTCGTCACATATCCTTTTTGTTTCGCTTCCTGCACCGATTCTTCCATATATGCCTTGACGCCCGGGAAGCTCTCCAAATAGCGGTCAATAAAAGCGCCCGCTTCTTTCCGGGTGATGCCGAGGTTTTGCGAAAGCCCGTAATCGCTGATGCCGTAAACGATCCCGAAATTGACGGCCTTTGCCTGGCGGCGCATCGCTTGTGTCACTTCATCTTCACTGACATGAAACACGTCCATGGCGGTTTTTGTGTGAATGTCCATGTCATTCGTAAACGCTTCGATCAGATTTTCATCTTTTGAAATATGCGCAAGCACCCTTAATTCAATTTGTGAATAATCGGCGGCGAAAATAAGCCAGTCCGGTTCGGACGGTACGAAAGCCTGACGGATTTTCCGCCCTTCCTCCAGCCGGATCGGAATATTTTGCAGGTTCGGATCCGTTGAACTGAGGCGTCCGGTTTGCGTCAATGCCTGATTGAATCGTGTATGCACCTTATGAGAATCCTTGCGCGTGACTTTCAGCAGCCCTTCAATATAAGTCGATTGGAGTTTGCCGATTTGTCTGTATTGCAGAATGTACGCGACGATATCATGTTTGTCTGCAAGCTTCTCAAGCACATCAGCTGAAGTGGAATAGCCTGTTTTTGTTTT
Source organism: Bacillus sp. YH3-2-B2 (assembly GCF_053663335.1). Classification (NCBI taxonomy): domain Bacteria; kingdom Bacillati; phylum Bacillota; class Bacilli; order Caryophanales; family Bacillaceae; genus Bacillus; species Bacillus sp. YH3-2-B2. The sequence goes on from NZ_JBSJQE010000003.1 coordinate 767,472, forward strand.
CTTTACTGGCGGCAGGCCGAGTTTTTCAAACAGAATGACGCCGAGCTGTTTTGGTGAATTGATGTTAAACGGCTCACCGGCGATGTCATGGATTTTTTCTTCATATTCTTTCAGTTTTGCCTTGAGCTCTTCTCCCATTCGCTTCAGTCTTTCAACATCCACTTTGACGCCCATTGATTCCATTTCTCCGAGAATTAGCGCAAGCGGGAGTTCAAGATCTTCATAAAGCTCAAGCTGATTATTTTCTTCCAAAGCGTCAAGCAGTTTGTCACGGAGGCTGTTAACGGCAGACGCTTTCCGCGCGAGATGATCGGCAAGCTCTTTTTCAGCCGGAACGGCGCGTTTTGCGCCTTTTCCGTATACCGCTTCATCTTTTGAAACGATATTCAGCCCGTATTCTTTCGCTACGCTCGCGACATCGTCGTACGAATTGCCCGGGTTTATAATGTAGGCAGCAAGAAGCGCGTCAAATTCCGTTCCCTTCAGCTCAATTCCCTGCCAGCGCAAAGCGACGACGGAACGTTTGCTGTCGAACACCCATTTTTTCATTGATTCATCTTCAGCCCAAGATTTAAAAGCTTCAGACTGAATGGCGATTTCTTTCGGAATATAATAAAGACCTGTTTCATTCACGATGGCAAAGCCGAGGATCGGTTCTTCGTGATAGTTATCACCGATTTGTTCGACGACCAAAGCGGACGGCGAAACGAGCATATCTTCGGTGATTTCTTCTGCCGTTTCGACATTGATGTCTTCAAAATTTTCTTCCGCCGTTTCCCCGCTTTCTTCTCCGAGCCGCTCAAGAAGCGTATTAAAACCGAGGTCTTTAAAAATGGCAACAACTTGTTCACGGTCAAACCCTTGGTAATCTAAATCTTCGGGCTTGACTTCAATCGGCGCATTTGTCATAATCGTCGCCAGCTCTTTGCTCATCAGGGCTTGTTCCTTATATTCTTCAAGCTTTTCTTTTAATTTTTTTCCGCTGACTTCATCAATGGAATCAAGCAGTTTCTCAACCGAATGGAACTGCTTTAAGAGCTTAATCGCGGTTTTTTCTCCGACGCCGGGGACGCCCGGTATGTTATCGGATGAATCCCCCATTAATCCCTTCATATCAATGATTTGCAAAGGGGTCAGACCGTACTTTTCCTGCACGTGCTCCGGCGTGTAATCTTCTACGTCGGTAATGCCTTTTCTCGTAATGGCAACGGTCGTTTTCCCGGTGGCAAGCTGGGTTAAGTCCTTGTCCCCCGAAACGACCTTCACTTCGAAGCCGTCTTTTTCAGCAGATACGGCAAGCGTGCCGATAATATCGTCCGCTTCATATTCAGGAAGCTCGTAGCGGCTGATGTTGTAGGCATCGAGGAGCTCGCGGATGAACGGCATCTGTTCTGAAAGCTCCGGCGGGGTTTTTTGTCTTCCGCCTTTATATTCTTTAAACGTGCTGTGGCGGAAAGTGGTTTTTCCCGCATCAAAAGCCACCAGCATATGGGTCGGTTTTTCATCCTCCAGCATTTTCATTAAAATCATCGCAAACCCGTATACGGCATTTGTATGAATGCCTTTTTCATTGCTTAAAAGCGGCAATGCAAAAAACGCCCGGTACGCCAGACTGTTTCCGTCGACAAGCACTAATTTTTTTCGTTCCGTCATTCAATATCCTCCTAAGAGCAAAAGCTCGTCATTCCTCTGTTTTTTAATCTCACAGCTTCTCTTATTTTAACAAAGTTCAATTTGAAAGGAAAATGAGCGGACCCCGTGAAAACGCAAAAAAGGACGGGAACAAGAAAACGCGTTCCCGCCGTCAAAATTGGCTCCTTGGATGAAGGGGTTCTGTTATATCCTAACAAGATAGGTTTAACAGGTCATGAAGAAATTGTTAATCCTTTGTAAAGCTGATCACGCTGCCGGCGGCCGCTTCAGCGTCACAGTGAACACAGTTCCCTGTCCAGGCTCGCTTGTGACCTCGATTTTACCTTCATGGGCTTCTATTAAGTGCTTCACGATGGCGAGGCCGAGGCCGGTTCCTCCCGAGTTGCGGCTTCTGTCTTTATCCACGCGGTAGAATCTCTCAAATATCCGCGGGATCTCTTCTTTCTGAATGCCGATTCCCGTATCGGACACTTTGATATCGACAACGGTTTCTTTCACATGTACCGAAATCCCCACCGTCCCTTTTTCAGGCGTGTAGGTCAGGGCATTGTTCGCCAGATTCAAAAATACCTGCTTCAGCCTGTGCGCATCACCCGTCACAAAAATCGGCTCTTCCGGGAGATCGAGCTGAAAGCTGATGCCTTTTTCCTCAGCCTTATGCTGCAAAAGCGCCTCAATTTCATGCAGAATTTTTGCAGCATCAAAGGACTCTACGCGCATCGTAAAGTTTTGCTGCTCCATCTTGGATAAATCCAATAAATCCTGCACGAGAGATTGGAGCCGCTCACTTTCTTTCAGAATGATAGACAGAAAGTCTGAAAGCGCCTTTTCGTCTTTCATCGCTCCGTCTAACAGTGTTTCCGTAAATCCTTTAATCGAGGTGATCGGTGTTTTCAGTTCATGGGAGACATTGGCGACGAAGTCCTTTCTCATCTGCTCCAATTTTTTAATTTCCGTCATATCGTGAAAAACGAGGACGATGCCCTTCCATTCATCATCAGGGCCCATGATCGGAACGCCGTCAACTTCAAAGTAGCGCCGCTCAATGTTGATGGGAAGTCTGAGCAGCTGGCATTTTTTCGTCTCCGTCATAAAAATGTCTTCGACAAGCCGAATGATCTCCTCATGTTCAAACGCATCGTGGTAAAGGCGCCGAAGCAGACGTTCAGGCTTTGTATGAAACTGCTTCGTGTATGACCGGTTCACGAGATTGATAAAACCTCTCCCGTCTATTAAAATCAAACCGGATCCGATATTTTCAATGACGGTTAACAGACGATCGCGCTGCATATCCTGCGTTCTTGTCATTTCCATTAAATCAACCGCCAGGCTGTTCATCGCACGCCCGAGACGGTCCGACCGCCTTGCGTAGCCGCTGTAGGAGCGGGCGTCGTAATTCCCTTTGGACAGCTCCGTCGCCACCTTTGTCGCGGCGTCGATTGATTTTTTGTAACGGGACGTCATGTTTGTATAAAAGAAAACGATAATGATAAAAGCGGTACAAAGACTTGCTGCCAGCATGCCCCACATTTCTCCGGTAACGCTTGAACCGCCGTTGATATCCGAGGAAACGAGTACATGCCCCGCAATTTTCCCGGCGTCATTTTTTACGGCAGTGCCGCGGATGACTTTGCTTTTCGACTGTACGGCTTCCTCGCTTTTATTGTGAGAAATGAACTCCTTTACGGCTGAATCATCAGCACGACTGCCGGAATGATATACGGCGTCACCCTTCTCGTTGAGCACGGAGACGTTTATACCGAGGGTGCGGCCGGCGTCACGGATTACCGTTTCATTGCTTTTATTGCCGATTCGGCCGGTGTCAAGAAGGCCCGCTATGTATACCGATTCCTTTTTCAGCTGATCCGCCGTTCTTTCTTCAGCGGATGAAGAAATAAGCTGCTGTAAAAAAAGGCCGAGAACACTGAAAACCAATATGATACATACAACGAGTAAAGCGAACAGACGCACACGGACTTTATTCATTCATTTTTGGCTCCTCCAGTTTATACCCCAAACCTCTGATTGTTTTAATATAGATGGGTTTTTTGGTATTTGATTCGATTTTGTCGCGCAGATGGCTGATATGAACGTCAACAATCCGGGTATCCCCGGCAAAATCATAGTTCCAGACCGCGCTCAGCAGAAGATCTCTCGTCAGCACTCTTCCCTTGTGTTTTCCCAAATACAGAAGCAGTTCAAATTCTTTAGGCGTCAATTCCAGCTGTTCTGACTTAAAGTACGCTTCGTAATGCTCCGGAAGAATTTTCAGCTCGCCGATGAGGATCTGCCCGTCCTTTTCCTCTTCTCTGCCTTGTGACAGCGAAGAAATGTCAGCCCTTCTTAAAATGGCTTTCACCCGCGCAGTGACTTCCCGCGGACTGAACGGCTTTGTCATGTAATCATCCGCTCCGAGCTCCAGTCCCAGCACCTTATCAAATTCCTCATCTTTTGCTGTCAGCATCAAGATCGGGACCATCATTTTCTGCTGTCTGAGCTGTTTACAGACATCGATTCCGTCCACTTTCGGCAGCATGACATCCAGTACGATTAAATCCGGATTTTCATTCTCTGCCAGCTCCAGAGCCTCTTCGCCGTCTGATGCGGTTATGACATCATAGCCGGACCGTTCCAGATTATACTGTAAAAGAGTAACGATAGATTGTTCATCATCTACAACTAAAATTTTTTTGTTCATGCTGCGCCCTCCGCTGTCTATTTTCCCCGACATCCAATTTTCTCTATTTTATGTGCTGCATATCACTTTATGATTTCATTTTATCCAATACTGCCCGTTCAGACAATTCGCCTTTTTGATCATTTTCAGAGAAAGGATCGCTTAGGGAAAAAGAAAACGCTTTCATTAATTGTAAAAAGAGGAAGGCTTCTGATTCGGAAGCCTTCCCTTTTTTCTTATGACAATACTTTCATCACGTTTTTGACAGATTCAACTGATTTACTCAGCTGCGCTTTTTCATAGTCTGTCAGTTCAAGCTCGATGATTTGCTCTAGGCCGTTTCCTCCGATAATCGTCGGTACGCCTAAGTAAATGCCTTCATGACCGTATTCGCCTTCTAAGTAAGCGATGGTCGGAAGCACGCGGCGCTGATCTTTCAAAATGGCTTCTACCATTTCAGTCAATGATGCAGCAGGCGCGTAGTAGGCGCTTCCGTTTCCGAGAAGGTTGACGATTTCCCCGCCGCCTTTTCTTGTGCGTTCTACAATCGCATCAAGACGGTCTTTCGGGATAAGCGTTTCAAGCGGAATGCCGCCCGCATAGGAATAACGGACGAGAGGAACCATGTCGTCACCGTGTCCGCCAAGAACAAAACCGGTCACATCTTTTACAGACAGGTTTAATTCTTCAGCGACGAATGTTCTGAATCGCGCAGTGTCAAGCACTCCGGATTGTCCGATGACGCGTTCTTTCGGGAAGCCTGATTCTTTGTACACCGCATATGTCATCGCATCAACAGGGTTTGTCAATACAACGATAATGCAGTCAGGAGAGTATTTCACGATCTCACGTGTGACGCTTCTCATGATTTTTTCGTTTGTAGATACGAGATCATCACGGCTCATGCCTGGTTTTCTCGCAATTCCGGCTGTGATGACGACGATATCAGAACCGGCTGTGTCCTCGTAGTTGGACGTGCCTGTGATTTTCGCGTCAAATCCTTGAACCGGACTTGCTTCGAGCATGTCTAGCGCTTTTCCTTTTGTCGGGTTTTCTAATTGCGGAATATCAACGAGCACAACGTCCGCAAGCTCTTTTTGAGCTGTAAGAAAGGCTGTTGTCGCTCCCGTAAATCCTGCTCCGATAACAGAAACTTTACTGCGTGTTTTTCCCATGATTCTCTTCTCCTTTTTTGGCTTCATTAGAAGTCTGCTTTAGGTTCAGTCCATGTTTTTGATGAGCTCTTCACCGAACTCTGAACACTTCACTTCGGTTGCACCGTCCATTAATCTAGCAAAATCGTACGTTACTACTTTTGAAGCAATCGTTTTTTCCATAGATTTAATGATCAAGTCAGCAGCCTCATTCCAGTTCAGGTGTTCAAGAAGAAGCACTCCTGAAAGGATGACGGATGACGGGTTGACCTTGTCAAGGCCGGCATATTTAGGAGCCGTTCCGTGAGTCGCTTCGAAAATCGCATGCCCTGTTTCATAGTTGATGTTCGCTCCCGGCGCGATTCCGATTCCGCCTACCTGAGCGGCAAGCGCGTCAGAGATATAGTCTCCGTTTAAGTTCATTGTCGCCACGACGTCGAATTCGCTCGGACGGGTCAAGATCTGCTGAAGGAAAATATCAGCGATGCTGTCTTTGACGATGATTTTTCCTGCCGCTTCCGCTTCGCTCTGCGCTTTATCAGCCGCTTCTTTTCCGTCTTTTTCGACAATGCGGTCATATTCAGCCCAAGTGAATACTTTATCTCCGTATTCTCTTTCGGCAAGCTCGTAGCCCCAGTTTTTAAATGCCCCTTCAGTGAACTTCATGATGTTTCCTTTGTGGACAAGCGTGACAGACTTACGGCCGTTTTCGATCGCATACTCAATGGCAGCTCTGACTAAGCGGCTTGTGCCTTCTTCAGAAACAGGCTTGATCCCGATTCCTGACGTTTCAGGGAAACGGATTTTGTTAACGCCCATTTCATTTTGCAGGAAGCTGATCAGCTTTTCAACTTCTTCAGAACCTTTCGCATACTCAATTCCGGCGTAAATATCTTCCGTATTCTCGCGGAAAATGACCATATCCGTATCTTCAGGACGTTTGACCGGAGAAGGCACTCCCGTGAAATATCTGACAGGGCGCAGGCACGTAAACAAATCAAGCTCCTGTCTCAGCGCCACGTTCAGAGAACGGATACCGCCGCCGACCGGCGTCGTCAGAGGACCTTTGATGGCGATGAAGTACTCTCTGATGTCTTCCAGCGTTTCGGCAGGAAGCCACTCACCTGTTTTATTATAAGCCTTTTCACCGGCATAAACTTCTTTCCACGTGATTTTTTTCTCGCCTTTATATGCTTTTTCAACAGCGGCTTCCAATACTTTAGAAGCGGCGTTCCAAATATCAGGGCCTGTGCCGTCGCCTTCAATAAACGGGATAATCGGATTATTTGGTACGTTTAATACTCCATTAGAGACTGTAATTTTTTCACCTTGTGACACAATATTACCTCCCAGTATGTAATTCATATTTAGAAAACATTTTATTTTTCTTGTATAAAAAATAAAATGACTTTTCTCAAGATTCTATCAAAATTGTAAACCAATCCGGGCTTGATTAACAAGAGGCTAACGACATGAAAATCACCAGCCTCCCGTTTGATCAGGCTCTTTCATCAATCGGAACAAAAGTCTGCTTATCCGGGCCCGTGTAATCAGCGCGCGGGCGGATGAGGCGGTTGTTATCGTACTGTTCAAGAATATGGGCGATCCATCCTGACATTCTGCTGATCGCAAAGATCGGCGTGAACAGATCGTGATCAATGCCGAGACTGTGGTATACAGATGCGGAATAGAAATCAACGTTAGGCGGAAGTTTTTTCTCCGACGTCACGATTTCTTCGACACGGATTGACATCTCGTACCATTTGCTTTCACCCGTCAGATTCGTCAGGCGTTTGCTCATTTCTTTTAAGTGTTTGGCGCGCGGGTCTCCATGCTTATACACACGGTGTCCGAAGCCCATTACTTTTTCCTTTTTCTCCATTTTGCTGCGGATATAAGGCTCGGCGTTTTCCACTTCGCCGATTTCTGTCAGCATTTTCATGACGGCTTCATTGGCTCCGCCGTGAAGCGGTCCTTTTAAAGCGCCGATGGCGGCAGTGATGCCTGAGTAAATATCAGATAAGGTGGCGACACATACTCTCGCCGTAAATGTTGATGCGTTCAGCTCATGATCCGCATGAAGAATGAGCGCTTTGTTAAACGCTTCCACTTCGATCGGAGAAGGCTCTTCACCGTTTAAGGTGTAAAGGAAGTTCTCCGCGATTCCGTACTCTTCCTTCGGTTCAACAGGATCAAGTCCTTTGCGGATTCTTGAGAAAGCGGCGACAATGCCCGGCACTTTCGCCTGCAGACGGATGGCTTTTCTGTAGTTCGCTTCCGGATTCATGACATCGGCTTCACTGTCAGTCAGACCGAGTAATGAAATCGCCGTCCGGAGCGCAGCCATTGGATGTACGTTATTGAGGGGATAGGATTTGAAGTGCTCAATGATTTCTTGTGGAACGGCAGCTTCTTTCGCAAGCTGTTTTTTCAGTTCAGCAAGTTCCGTTTTATTCGGCAGGCGCAGATGCCACAGCAAATAAATGATTTCTTCAAAACTTGCATTCTCTGTCAAGTCGTCAATATCGTACCCTACATATGTAAGGGTATCGTCGATAATAGAGCTTACAGATGATGTTGTTGCTACAACCCCTTCAAGACCGCGTGTTGCTGTCATATTCAACCTCTCCTTTTCAATCAAAATTCCCCTTTAAAGAGTATATAAAACATACGGCTTACTTAAAATGAGTCATGCAAACAATCCCTTTCCCCTTTAAGAAAATGCTTACATTTCACTGGTTGCGGTTACATAACCGGTATGCTTATAGAGGAACATAACAAATTCTTATAAGCTTATTTAAGTTTAAGCCTATTCTTATTATAAACAATAATCTGATTAATTTGTAGACTTTTAACTAAAAATGTTTTAAAAGCCCTATATATCAAGGCTTGGCGTTGATAAATTTAATCGCTTGCTTTCAGATGCTTTGTAAAACCATGTATTCTCATGTTTTCATTTGGGGGAGCTTTGGGGAAACATTAAAAGGACAGGCGCGACAACTTCACCGCAAATTTAATCCCCTTCTTAGGAAAGTGAATAATATGAATGGGGCAGAGTTCTCAATTTTATCGGACCGAAAACAGCAAATGCAGTCAAACGATTCCAGTCCAATGTACGGCCTGACTGCTGACGGCATTTATGGGCCAAAGACAAAGACGAAAATATGGTCCTTGCTATAATATAAAGCCTTCCCATTAATGTCTCTTAGTGGCAGCCTTATAGAATTTACGGACATTGTTAATATATCTTTACATAAAAGTTCTTACATAAAAACATCAAATAGCTCTTGAGAATCTTTTAGGTTCTGGCGGTGTTCTGTTTTAACAGCAGCCACTGTGATAGAGCTTAACGAAAATATAAGATCAACAATACAATTAGTTTTTCAAATTAATCATCTCCCTTCATAAAAAAGAGAGTTTATGATTACTTCAGCTAAGACAAGATTTTCGCTTTTGCACTCAGCCCGTAAATATCCTCATCAAACCGTTCATCAATTGAAACTGACTCATTTACTGATGTAAGTGAAGTTAAATAAATGCAGAAAAACCCTCCTCATCTCGAGAAGGGCTCGATTTCTGCTTCTTTTTTCTAAATCAGTCCGAAGAAAAAACTGATGCCGCTCAACTTTTCAATCGAAGGGCTTCATCGGGTTCTCCAATTATTTGCCCCTATGCTTTTCTTTTGCTTTTTGTTTTCTGATTAAATATTTTTGTTCCTTTATTTTTTCTCTTTGTTTTCTATTCAGTTGTTTTTTCTTTTCTTTTCTTGCTTCAAGCTCCTGTTTTATCGCTTTTTGCGCCTTAGTTGATATCCCGATATTTTTCATCTCTTTAGAAGCTTGTCGTTGCAATCTTTTTGGATTTAATTTCTTAGATTTTGCTTTAACACAAACCCCTTCTTGTCCAGTGCGGGAGAGAGTCTGTAAAAGTTGATTATGAACAAAATGCATGATTTCTGAATCCTTGGGCTCTTGTCCAAACAAATGACGAACTGCTCTTAATTTCCCATTATTCACAACTTCAATGACTCCTACCCAAAACTGACCATCGTAGTAAACCGTTAATTTCATAACGATTCCCTCCTCCTAAATTTACTGAAGAATGATGGACATCCCGAGGAGGGGAAGGTTACTGACATTTTAAATCATGCATCCGGACTACCAACCGAATTGTGTTTTTTCATTCTCATTATAAATTTAACAAACTTTCAAATTGAAGGAAAGGGTCTCCGCTTATTTTAACAACACTTCAAGTTTTGATTTGGTTCAAGTGCATAAATTCCATCAGCTTTTAATCCATTCATCAATTGGAACCGCCTTACTGCATCGCTGTCATCGCAAAATATGCGCCGGCGATTCCGAAGTTCTTTGTTACATGGTAAGCCACTTCATTCCTCGGAATAATGCAAATGGCATTTGTCTGAACTACAAAATGCGCTGCAAACTCTTATTTTCACTCGCAAAAAAAAGCAGCTTTACGCCGCTTTTTTACTTTATGGAGTGAATATTTTAACGATTTGCATGGCCAAGTAGGCGATTCCGGCGCCGATTAACGGGCCGACGGCGACGCCTCCGAAAAGCGCGACGGCAAGTATCGTGCCGATGACCAGCGCCGTTGTAATATGAGGGTCGTTTTCCAATAAGGTAAGACCGTTTTTGGCGATTAAGGCAACCGCGATCCCGGCACCGAGAGCGATCCACGCATAATATGATTTCATCGCTTCTCCGAGCTGTTTAAAACCGATATCACCTGTGGCAATCGGCACTAAAACGGCGATTGTAATGACGGTGACCCCCCAGTTGATGCCTTTTGACTGAATAACCGGAAATAGTTTCTGATCAAGACCGACAGCTTTTATCACAATGAGAAAGCCGACGGCAAAAAGCAATGACTGATTTTTGGCTACCAATGCGATGGCCAGCAATAATAGTAAAAATAAATTCGCCTGTGTAAACATCCTGAAAGCACCCTCTTTCATCATATCTGTAATCATATCCTTTTTTTTGACGAATAAACTAATGTAATAGGACGTGCCGACCGAGAGGAGGATCGATGTGAATCCGCACTATGCAACTGTTTTTTTCCGCGCGCTGTTTGTACTCGCTGCGGCCGGCGGCGCTTTAGCGGCCGGTTACGCCTCATTTCCGTTAACTTATCCGTTTCTGATCGCCCTTATTCTGTCATCAGCGATCATTCCCGTTGTTGACTGGCTGGACAAACTGACGGGGCTGCCCCGGTCAGTCAATACAGTCATTGTCCTGGTCTTCTTTTTGCTTATTCTTCTCGGCGCGGCGACATTTCTCGTTGCGGAAATCATTTCGGGAACCGCCTATCTGGCCAAAACGCTCCCTCCCCATATCAGCGCCTTTATGACGTATTGCGAAGAGCTGTTCACTTCCCGCATTCAGCCATTGTACCACGAGCTGACCGTCCTATTTAACGGGCTGGAAACCAATCAGCAGGCTTCCATCGTGACGCATATTCAGACCCTCGGTGATACAGCCGCTAAAAATGCGGGACTCATGCTTTCACATCTTTTGGAGCTGGTGCCGAAATGGATTGCCTTCCTTCCCAATACAGCTGCCGTCTTCATTTTCGCAATGCTGGCGACTTTTTTTATGACAAAGGACTGGCATAAGCTGAAGGCGCTGCTTTATTCCATTTTTCCGGAACGGGTTTCAGCAAACGCCAAGGCCGTATCGGGAGAGCTGAAAAAAGCGATGGCAGGTTTCATTAAGGCGCAAGCCGTGCTCATACTTTTCACGATGATCATTGTCTTTATCGGACTTTTTCTTTTAGGGATTGAGCATGCGGCAACCATCGCCTTTTTTATCGGCCTGGTTGATCTGCTCCCGTATCTCGGCGCCGGGTCGGTCTTTGTTCCCTGGATTATGTATTTGGCCATTGCCGGTCAGCTTCCCCAAGCGATCGGTCTCGGTGTTTTATATATTGTGGTTCTCATTCAGCGCCAGCTGACGGAGCCGAAAATTTTAAGCAAGTCAATCGGACTTGATCCGCTTGCGACCTTAATCGCCCTGTTTGCCGGCTTTAAATTGTTCGGAATTTTAGGACTGGCTGCCGGGCCCGCGCTGCTCGTTTTCATTCAGGCCTTTATCACAACGGGCGCTCTAAAAGAAATATGGGCCTATATTACTGTTCAATCCAAATAAAAACAGCAGCCCTGTAAGAAGGCTGCCGTTTTTTATTTGATAATGATCCGCTTGTTTTTTGACATCCCTCTCAGCCATTTGAACAAAAACGGCTTCATGCGGTTCCGAGTGAACGGAATCAGAAGACAGGCCCCTGCAATATCGGACAGAAAACCCGGAAGCATCAAAAGCAGGCCTCCGAAAAAGACGCATATTCCGTCAAGAAGCGCTTCCCCCGGCATTTTGCCGTGCTGCAGGTCGCGCATCACCCGATGATACACATCGGTTCCCTGTCTTTTTGCCACCAAAGCGCCTAACACGCCTGTCAAAATGATGAGAAGGAAGGTCGGAAAAATACCGAGCCATTTTCCCGCCAGCAGAAACAAACCGATTTCAATTGCCGGACATACGATAAACAGTAAGAATAACACTCTCATTTTTCTGCCCTCCTGCCCTTCTAAAAGCGCGTCACCGCCCGCATGGGAATAGGAAAATCAACCTAAAGACAAAAGAGAAGGGAGAACCCCCCTCTCTTTTTTAAAGCTGTTTAAAGAACGCTTGCGCGGCCTTCATACACAGCGCCGCGGGCAGCGTCAACTGTGATAACCTGTCCTTCTGTTAAAACTGAAGTTGCGTTCTCAAGGCCGACAATAACCGGAATGCCCAAGCTTAAACCGACAACGGCTGCATGGCTTGTCAGACCGCCTTCTTCAGTGATGAGCGCTGATGCTTTTTCAAGTGAAGCGATCATGTCGCGGTCAGTGCTTGAAGCAACCAATACTGCGCCGTCTGTCATTTTTTGTTCAGCTTCTTTCGCATTTTTTGCAACAACGACCGGACCGAATGCAGATTTGCGTCCGATGCCTTGCCCTTTCGCGATAATGCTGCCGACAGTGTGGACTTTCATCAGATTCGTTGTGCCTGATTCACCGACAGAACCTGCTGTAATGACAATCAGATCACCGCGTTTCACGATGCCGCTGTCAAGTGATTTTTGAACCGCGTCTTCAAGCATTTCATCTGTAGAATTCGCGTTTTGGCCGCTTGACGGGAATACACCGAATACAAGGCCGAGTTTGCGTGATACAGACTCATTAACCGTAACGGCTACAATCGGAGCCTGCGGACGGTATTTCGCGATCATACGCGCCGTATGGCCGCTTTCTGTAGGCGTCACGATAGCTGCCGCACTCAGATTGATCGCCGTGTGCGCAACTGATTGGCCGATCGCATCGGTAATCGTCATGCCGACCTGATCTCTGCGTTTAGACAGAATTTCTTTATAGTTCAGAGATTCTTCCGTGCGTGTGGCAATGTTAAACATTGTTTGAACCGCCTCAACAGGATATTGTCCCGCAGCCGTCTCACCGGAAAGCATGATCGCATCTGTGCCGTCGAAAATGGCGTTAGCAACGTCACTTGCTTCAGCACGTGTCGGACGAGGGTTGCGCTGCATGCTGTCTAGCATTTGTGTCGCAGTAATAACCGGTTTGCCCAGCGCGTTGCATTTTTTGATCATTTCTTTTTGCACGAGCGGCACTTCTTCGGCCGGAATCTCTACGCCGAGGTCTCCGCGCGCTACCATTAGGCCGTCAGATACTTCCAGGATCGCATCCAGGTTGTCCACGCCTTCCTGGTTCTCGATCTTAGGAATGATTTGAATGTCAGACGCGTTATGCTCTTCAAGCAGTTCGCGGATTTCCAGGACATCCGTAGAACGGCGTACAAATGACGCAGCGATGAAATCAACGCCTTGCTCGATACCGAATACGATGTCTTTGGCGTCTTTTTCAGTAATTCCGGGAAGGTTGACGCTGACGCCGGGAACGTTTACGCCTTTTTTATTTTTCAGCGTGCCGCTGTTTAAGATTTTTGTTTTGATTTCGTGTTTTTCCGGATTTGATTCCAGCACTTCCAATCCGATTAAACCGTCATCCAGCAGGATGATAGACCCTGCTGACACGTCGTCTGCCAGGCCTTCATAAGAAACTGAGAATTTTTCAAGCGTTCCCAGCACCTGTTTCGTAGAAACGATAATTTCATTTCCCGCCTGAAGCTCAAGCGCGCCGTTTTCCATATCGTGCGTGCGGATTTCCGGACCTTTCGTATCGAGGAGAATCCCCACGTTTTTGCCGAGCTTTTTGCTGGCTTCTCTGATGTTTTTGATTCTTGCGCCGTGCTCTTCGAAATCACCGTGTGAAAAATTCAGACGAGCAACGTTCATACCCGCTTCCATCAATTTTGTCAGCATTTCTACACTTTCACTGGCCGGACCGATTGTACAAACGATTTTTGTTTTTTTCAACTCGTTCACTTCCTTCTGAAATCTTCAGCTTCTTCCGCCTTAAATAGACAGTTCTTTTGAAAGCTGATACATGTTTGGTTCAACAGTATGTTTTGATTCTAAAATTTCTATAATATCATGGTCTACAAGCTTGTTGTTTTGTATACCTACGCAGCGTCCGCCTTTTCCTTTAAGCAGAAGCTCAACCGCGTAAGCGCCGAGGCGGCTTGCAAGAACCCGGTCAGAAGCGCTTGGAGATCCGCCGCGCTGGATGTGCCCTAAAACGGATACCCGTGTTTCAAGGTTCGTTTCTTCTTCGATGCGTTTTCCGAATTCAACCCCGCTGCCTACCCCTTCTGCAACGATGATGATACTGTGTTTTTTGCCGCGGTCGTGCCCTCTCTTCAAACGGCCGATAATTTCCTCCATATCGTAGTCCGCTTCAGGAATTAAAATTGATTCCGCTCCGCCTGCAAGACCTGCCCATAAAGCAATGTCGCCCGCATGGCGCCCCATCACTTCAATAACGTATGTACGCTCATGAGACGTAGCGGTGTCACGGATTTTATCAATCGCATCAATTACGGTGTTTAACGCCGTATCAAATCCGATCGTAAAATCAGTTCCCGGGATGTCATTATCTATCGTACCCGGTACACCCACACACGGAAACCCGTGTTCCGTTAATTTTTTCGCACCCATGTATGAACCGTCTCCGCCGATGACGACAAGACCTTCAATGCCGAGTTTCTTTAAATTTTCGATTCCTTTTTCACGGCCTTCAACTGTTTTGAATTCAGGACATCTGGCCGTATACAGCTTTGTTCCGCCGCGGTGGATGATGTCACCGACCGAACCCAGCTCCAGTTTTTCTATTTTTCCGCTGATTAATCCTGAATAACCGTTATAAATTCCGTACACTTCGACGTCGTGGTAGATAGCTTTCCGCACAACCGCGCGCACCGCAGCGTTCATACCCGGGGAATCCCCGCCGCTCGTTAGTACTCCTATACGCTTCATTTCCTATTCACCTCAGCAACATATATATGTTAAACATATCATGATCATTGCCCTAAAACAATGAAAAGGGACGCCTGAGCTCCCATGAAACCTTACCTATTATACAATTAAATAAATTGTTTTTAAATAAAATTTAAGGAATATCACAAAAATCACAAAAAATAAACGTGAGCCATAGGCTTCACGTCTATTCAGTTTACCCCGATATATTGATCCTCAACCGAAACTTTCCCGATTGCTTTATATTTTTCATAGCGCTGTGAGATCAATTCTTTGGCGTTCAATTGAAGAAGAGATTTTAACGTTTCTTTAAGAATACCGTCAATGTAGCCCGCCTGCTGCTTGATATCATGGTGAGCTCCGCCCTTCACTTCTTTAATCATATCATCAATAATTCCTAATTCTAATAAATCGGGCGCAGTAATCTTCATGGTTTCGGCCGCTTTTTTCGCAAGGCTGGAGTCTTTCCACAAAATGGATGCGGCTCCTTCAGGAGAAATAACGGAATACGTCGAGTTCTCAAGCATCAGCATGCGGTTGCCCACACCTAACGCAAGCGCGCCTCCGCTGCCGCCTTCCCCGATGACGATACAAACGACAGGCACTGTCAGGCCGGCCATCTCGAACAGGTTCTTGGCGATGGCTTCACTTTGTCCCCGTTCCTCCGCCGCTTTACCCGGGTACGCTCCCTTCGTGTCGATGAAGCAGATAATCGGGCGGTTGAACTTATCCGCCTGCTTCATGAGACGAAGCGCTTTGCGGTAGCCCTCAGGGTGAGGCATCCCGAAATTGCGGACAAGGTTTTCTTTCGTGTCTTTTCCGCGCTGATGTCCGATGACGGTGACCGGCATGCCGTGATATTTGGCGACTCCGCCGACAATCGCAGCATCATCTCCGTATGTTCTGTCTCCGTGGCACTCAAAAAAGTCGGTAAACAGGTATTGAATGTAATCAAGCGTCGTCGGCCGGTCGGGAAGGCGTGCGATCTGCACTCTGTCCCACGGCTTCAGATTTTTATAAATCTCATCCTGGAGCTTGCTGAGCCGGTCTTCAAGCCTTGCGATTTCAGCGCTTAAATCCATCTCCGAATCTTGGGTGAATTTTTTCAGTTCGGCGATTTTCGTCTGCAGTTCAATCACCGGTTTTTCAAATTCTAATCTTGCAGCCACTCATGCTCACCTCCTGTTTGGTGCATGTCCAGCAGAAATGCGAGTTTGTCTTTCATGTCGTTTCGGTGAATCACCGCATCAAGCTGGCCGTGCTTTAATAAAAATTCCGCCGTCTGGAAATCTTCCGGCAGTTTTTCCCCGATCGTCTGTTCAATAATACGTCTTCCGGCAAATCCGATCAAGGCGCCCGGTTCAGCGAAATTATAATCACCGAGAGACGCGAAACTGGCCGATACGCCGCCTGTCGTCGGGTGGGTCATGACAGAAATAATCAGTCCCTGCTCCTCACTGAACAGTTTTAATGCAGAGCTTGTCTTTGCCATTTGCATAAGACTTAAGACCCCCTCCTGCATACGTGCGCCGCCGGAAGCGGTAAAGATGATAAATGGGACTTTTTCCTCTTTTGCTTTTTCAATTGCAAGCGTGATTTTTTCGCCGACAACCGAACCCATGCTGCCCATTCGGAATGTTGAATCCATGATTGCGATCACGGCAGGGAATCCGCTGATGGTTCCTTTGCCGGTAACCACCGCTTCATTCAGCGATGTTTTCTCACGGTCTTTTTCGATTTTTTCTAAGTATTCCGGGAAACCGAGCGGGTTTTCAGATATCATTCCCTGGTTGAATTCTTCGAATGAGTCTTCATCCAGGAGGCTTTCAATGCGCTGCTTTGCATTCATCGGGAAATGGTGCCCGCAGTTCATGCAGACGCGCAGGTTTTTATCTAACTCTTTTGTGAGCATGATTTTTTTACATTTGGGGCACTTTGTCATAATGCCTTCCGGAACATCATGTTTTGCCTGCTCAGACGGCACGGAAGCATATTTTTTCTTTTTTGTGAATATATCCTTTAACAAATGATTACCTCCCTTTTGTGAAGGGTTCTCTTCACTGCATGTCTTCCGATTAGATAGACTTAATAATAACTTTACCGAAACTATTGTACTTTTTTTGTCAAACGGTGTCATCCTCCATTCGACATTTTTTGCTGCAAAACAGACGGAAACGGACGGATTTCATACCGTCAAAAGCGTTGTTCAGCCTTATCTGTCAGCGTTTTCAAAAGAAATAAGGATTCTGCTGAAATTTTTTTAAGACCTGCCCTTAAAAAAATGCCGGCAGTCCGTATATTGAACAGCAGCGCGTTGTTTTTTCCAACGCGCTGCCATTTCAATTTTTGTGTTATTATTCGCCGATGACCGTGAGCTGTCTTGTTTTTTCAGCCACTTCTTCAGGATCGACCGTAATTCTGGCGACGCCCGTTTCCATCGCTGCTTTCGCAACAGCTTTCGCAACGGCAGGAGCCACGCGTTTGTCAAACGGAGCCGGGATGACATAATCAGCGCTTAATTCTTCCTCTGAAACAAGGGAAGCAATCGCTTCAACCGCAGCAATTTTCATTTCTTCGTTGATGTGAGTCGCGCGAACGTCAAGCGCCCCGCGGAAAATTCCAGGGAATGCCAGCACGTTGTTAACCTGGTTCGGGAAATCAGAACGGCCTGTTCCGATTACGCTAGCGCCGGCTGCGCGCGCGTCTTCAGGCATGATTTCCGGATTCGGGTTGGCCATTGCGAAGATAATCGGATCTTTCGCCATGCTCTCCACCATTTCTTTCGTCAGCGCGCCTTCGACTGATACGCCGATAAAGACGTCTGCATCTTTAATGACATCCTGTAGCGAACCGTCGTTGCGGTCTTGGTTTGTAAACTTGGCCACTTCGTTTTTCACCGCGTTCATGCCGGCCGGACGCCCTTCGTAAATCGCTCCTTTAGAGTCGCACATCACGATGTCGCGTACGCCGAAATGGTAAAGAAGCTTGATGATCGCGATGCCTGCCGCTCCCGCTCCGTTTGCCACAACTTTAATGGATGACATGGATTTTCCTGATAATTTCAGCGCGTTTACAAGTCCGGCAACGGTTACGATGGCAGTGCCGTGCTGATCATCGTGGAAAACCGGAATGTTTGTTTCTTTTTTCAGGCGCTCTTCGATAATGAAGCAGTTCGGCGCCGCAATATCTTCAAGGTTGACACCGCCGAATGTCGGTGCAAGCAGCTTTACAGTGTCAATGATTTTGTCCACATCGTTTGTGTCAAGCGCGATCGGGAATGCATCCACGCCCGCGAAACTTTTGAACAGCACCGCTTTCCCTTCCATGACCGGAAGTGAAGCTTCAGGCCCGATATTACCGAGACCGAGAACGGCTGATCCGTCTGTTACGACTGCTACCATGTTCCCCTTCATTGTATAATCATATACTTTATTTTTATCGTCATAAATCTCTTTACAAGGCTCAGCTACTCCGGGAGAGTAGGCAAGGCTTAAGTCGTCCGCGTTTCTGACTTCTACCTTTGCTTTTGATTCCAGCTTTCCTTGATTTACTTTGTGTAAATGTAACGCTTCTTCTCTTAATGACATTCTAAACACTCCTTTTAAGTACTTTGTTACATATTCTGCCGCATAGACTGGTACAATCGCTGGAGGTGAAAAATTTCAGAATCTTTAAATAAGATAGCACAATTGTTTCAATTGTATAACAAAACGATTATTGTTACCACTATTTTAACACGACGTTTTCGCGGCCCAGCAGCTCTTTTAAACGGTATAACGCCTGATGGTCCGCCTGAATATGAAAAGTATCCGGCAGCCTGATCGTCTGCTTGTCTTTTTCATAATATAGATAAACGCCGGTTTCCCCTTTATGCTCCAGTAAAATACGCTTCATCTTTTCCAAAAACTCCTGATTGTGCCGGCTGCCTTCGATTTTGATGTAAACAGACGGCGCTCTGTCTGCCTCCGTCTGCTCAAGAAGAGAGGCGGATGACATGATGAATTGTGTCTTCTCCTGACGCTCTTCCATTTTTCCGGCGGCGAATAAAAGCGCGCCTTCTTTTAACAGCGGAGACAGCCTTCTATATTGGTCAGGAAACACGACGGCTTCCATTTCTCCCGTTTCATCGCTTAATGTGAGAAACGCCATATGCTGACCTGTCTTTGTCCGAATCGTTTTGATGCCCGCGAGCAAAGCGCCGATTGACAGCTGTCCCTTCGGCATCTGCCGCGCTGCTGTGATCGCTTGCGCCCCCCGTTTGTTCAGGAGATCCCTGAAAGCAGACAAAGGATGGCTTGAGAAATAAACACCGAGAGCTTCTTTTTCGAACCGAAGCTTGTCCACGAGCGGAAATTCCTCAGCCTCTACATATTTTGGCTTAATGGAGAACGATTCTTCCAAAAACAATCCCATTTGGTCATCGTCTGCACGAAAAAGTTCAGCGTGCTCTAAAGCCACATCAACGGAAGCCAGCAAGGCGGCGCGATTTTGATTGAATTCGTCCATGGCGCCAGAAAATATAAGGGCTTCGATGGTTTTCCGATTCACGCTTTTTGCAGGTACGCGAAAGCAGAAATCGAAAAGATCCTCGAACGGTTTATGTGTTCTTGCTTTATAAATATCTTTCACTGCCGAGACGCCTACGTTTTTAACGGCCCGCAAACTGTATCTGACGGCTCCGTTTTCCGGCGCAAACGGAAAACCGCTTTTGTTTATTGACGGCGGAAGGACTTGAATCCCGCTCCCCTTCGCTTCATGCAGATATTGCGATATTTTGTCCTCATTGCCGATGACGCTCGTCAACAGCCCGCACATAAAATATAACGGATAATGCGCCTTTAAATAGGCGAGCTGATAGCCGATCATGCTGTATGCGACAGCATGGCTTCTGTTGAAGCCGTAGTTAGCGAATTTTACAATCAGATCGTAGACCTCGTTTGCAGTGACTACAGAATACTCCTTTTTTAAGCACCCTTCAACAAAATGGCTTCGCTCTCTGTCCAGAATGTCCTTTTGCTTTTTGCTGACAGCCCGTCTGAGCAGATCCGCTTCACCTAATGAAAACCCTGCCATGCGCGAGGCGATCATCATTATCTGCTCTTGATAGACGATGACGCCGTAAGTGTCACTGAGAATATTTCTTACGTCCTCGTGCGGCACTTCCACACGCGCGCGGCCGTGCTTCCGATCGATAAATAACGGAATATTTTCCATCGGTCCCGGCCTGTAAAGCGCGTTCACCGCGACAATGTCTTCCAGTCTTGACGGCTTCAGGCGCTTCAGCACGTTTCTCATTCCTGATGATTCCAGCTGAAAAATGCCCGTCGTATCACCGTTTGACAATAGCGAGAACGTTTTTTCATCCTGATAAGAAATCTCGGAAAAATCAATTTTCGTATTCGTCTCTTTTTCAATCATCGTTTTAATGGATTCAATAAGCGTCAGGTTGCGCAAACCTAAAAAGTCCATTTTCAAAAGACCGAGATCTTCCAGGTGATCCATCGCATACTGCGTTAAATACACGCCGTCATGCCCTTCTTGAAGAGGGACAACTTCCGAAAGCGGCTCTTTACTGAGAACGACCCCGGCCGCGTGTGTTGACGTGTGTCTCGGAAGACCTTCAATTTTCCTTGCGATCTGAAACACTTTATGAAGAACGGAGGATTCGGACAGCCGCCTGTTCAGCTGAGCGGACTGCCGCCTCGCCTCCTTAAGCGTCATTCCCGGTTTTGACGGAATCAGGCGGGCAAGCTGGTCGGCTTCTTTCGGGCTGATTCCGAACACTCTCCCGGTATCCCTTAACGCCGCCTTTGCGGCCAATGTCCCGAAGGTGATAATCTGGGCGACGTGCATGGCCCCGTACTTATTTTGCACATACTGAATGACCTCATCCCTTCTCGTATCAGGGAAATCGATATCAATATCCGGCATGCTGATCCGCTCGGGATTAAGAAATCTCTCAAACAGCAGAGAATGTTTAAGCGGATCCACGTCGGTAATGAAAAGCGAGTAAGCGACAAGCGAGCCTGCCGCGGACCCCCTTCCCGGGCCTGTCACAATGCCCTTTTCATGCGCGTACTTCATAAAGTCCCATACGATGAGAAAATAATCACTGAATTTCATGCGCCTGATGACGTCCAGCTCATATTCAAGCCGGCGGACAGCCCGCTCATCAGGAGTGCCGAAACGGAGACGCAGCCCCTCATGACAGACTTCCGCCAAATAGTCATCGGCTGATTTGCCGTCCGGCGCCGGAAAAGACGGAAGCTGTGTCTGTCCGAGGCTGACATCGACCCGGCATTGCCGGGCGATACGCGAGGCTGCTTCAATCGCCTCCGGATGCCGCGTGTAAAGCTCTGTCATTTCTTCAGGCGCCCTCAAGTATAAGTCCGGCAGATTCCCGCTCTGATCCTCCCATTTCTCTCCGGCTTTAATAGCGCACAGACAGCGGTACGCATCTTGATCTTCTTTCTTGATATAGCGGACATCCCCCGCAGCGCAGACAGCGATTTCCGTCTCGGCTGACAGGCGGAGAATCTCTTCTGATAGCGTCTCATGTCCTTTAAACGGCTGGTACCCTAAATAAAAACGGCCGTCTCCGAACAGCTCCCGGAATCCTTCGGCAGCCCGGACAGCTTCTTCAAACTTCCCGGCTTGAAGCAGGCTTTCAATGTACCCGTTTTCACCGGGCGTAATGGCGATCAGCCCCTCATGATAGCTCTTCATCCATTTTCGCTTCATGCCGCCCTTTGCCATGGATTGCAGCGCACTTGAGATTTTCACCAGGTTCTGATAACCGGTGTTTGTCTCCGCTAAAAGAATGAGCGGGTGTGCTTCAAGCTCTGTATCGTCCGTGTATATAGAAGCCGTCAGACCGATAATCGGCTTAATTCCGTTTGATTTGCATGCTTTATAAAACTCAATGGCGCCGTACATCACATTTTCGTCCGTCAGCGCCAATGATGAATATCCGAGTTTCTTCGCTTGTGTAACAAGCTCTTTTACAGAAGCGGCGCTGTTTAACAGGCTGTAGCCGCTATGTACTTGCAGGTGAACAAAAGACAATGCCGCCACTCCTTTCCCATACGTTCATTTTGCCTTTCTACATTATAAGACGGGTTTTCTTAAGAAACAAATGTTCTTTTTTGACTCATCATCATACTTGTCCGTTTCGCTCAATATGATAGAAAAGTGAGGTGGTGTATATATGGATCAGGAAGCCGGCTTTATGGCGAATTTCATCAGCAGTTATTTTATCGCTCTCGGTGTGTTGCTCGGAGGCGCGCTGATCGGCGGACTAGGAGCTTATTTATCAGGCGAGCCTCCGCTGACGGCGATCACAAAATTGGCGAACAGACTGAAGATCTGGGCGCTTGTCGCGGCCATCGGGGGAACATTTGACGCGGTATACAGTTTCGAGCGGGGGCTGTTTGAAGGCAACACGCGCGACATCTTCAAACAGCTTCTTTTAATTATTTCAGCAATGGGCGGCGCGCAGACCGGCTGGCTGATTATTTCATGGCTGACCCAGGAGAATATGTCATCATGAGAATTCCAGAGTATTATAAAAAACCGGGATGGCAGCGTTTTTTTGCGGGAATGATGTGCGGAGCCATCGTCAGCTGGCTGTTCTTTCTGTTTACATACGGAACGTTTCAGGAAGAACAGGTGACGTTAATTGAAAAGCAGCGGGAGCACGCGCGGGATTTAAAAAACCAAATCTCCATCTATCAGAAAGATCTTCATAAATTAAATGAGGATAATAAGCAAAGACTTCTCATCCAAAGTGTTGATGTGAAGCTGATTAATGGGGAAAAATACAGAATTACCCAGCCTGACAAGATGAAATTTGAGGAGCAGGTGAAAGATAATATTTCTGAAGTCATCACAAAGGATATTGAAAGCGTGTATAAAACAAAGGAACTTTTAAAACGGACGATCGAAAACAAAATATACACCATAAATGAGAAGGAATTTAAAGCTGAAGTAAAGGAACTGACGATTTATACGAGATTGTCTGTCGAAATTCATATTTCTTTTGCGACGTAATTATGTCATTTTTAAAAATTTTCCATAGATCTGTCGCTTTTTTCTCCGCTTTTTTATAAACTGTAGATGAGACATTTTCAACGATTCTGAAGGGAGGAAGGGAAAATGGAGGTTTTTAGTGAACGCCGCTTGGCAAAAGATCATGCAGCCCGAATCAGACAAGGCTATTCCGCATATGCAGAAACAGACACACTCGCTTCCCTCATAAAAAAAGAACTCCAAATCTGTAATCTCCGCGTCTACGAAGACCTGACTGAATTCGGCTGCTGGTTCATCCCCGTGACAGATGAACACTAAGAAAGAGGGTCTCCCCTCTACTTGTGTTCGTTACATACCTCTTCCAGATCAGCAAGAATCTGATCGGTTTCATCCCAGCTGAAGATGGATGCGCCGGCCGCAAGCGGATGTCCGCCGCCATTGTATTTCCGGGCAATTCCGTTGATGACCGGACCTTTTGAACGGAACCGGACTCTGATTTGATCGTCTTCTTCTACGAAAAACACCCAAGCGCGGATACCCGAAATATTTCCGAGTGTTCCGACAAGCTGCGACGCTTCAGAAGCGGTGGTTCCATATGTCTCCAAAATGTCTTTTTTAATGAAAACGGAAGCGACGCCGTTTTCAGACAGTGACACATTTTGATAAATAAAGCCGTTAAGCTTCACCACATTTAACTTTGTTTCATACAATTGATTGAACAGCTCTGACGATGAAAATGGGAACTCAATGAGCTCTCCCGCGTATTTTAATGTCTTTTTTGTGGTGTTCGGGAACAAGAAGCGCCCCGTATCACCGACGATACCCGCGTAGATCAGCTCAGCTGCTTTCGTATTCAGTTTCCAGCCGTGCTGCTTTCCTTCCAGGTACAGCTCATAGATCATTTCGCTTACGGAGCTTGCATTCGTATCGACCCATAACAGATCGCCATACGGATCTTCATTTGGATGGTGGTCTATTTTCATGAGCTTTGCGCCGGAATGGTAGCGCTGATCGTCGACCCTGCCTTGGTTTGCGGTGTCGCACACGATGACAAGAGCATCTTTATAGGTTTCGTCATCCACCTCATCGAGGGAATATAAAAAAGACAAGGACGGTTCAGGCTGTCCGACGGCAAAAATATTTTTTTCGGGATACGTTTCCCGCAGGATTTCCGTAAGGCCGCACTGCGAACCGTAGGCGTCCGGGTCAGGCCTCACATGTCTATGTAAGATAATGGTGTCATATAATGATATGGTTCTGATCAGTTCGGATTTCATCGTTTTCTCCTTTTCGTTTTTATTCATTTAATCATACTCTTTATCCATGGAAAAGGAAAATCTTTCAGCAACGGTATAAACGGTTTTGCAAACTCATATAATGGAGGATTTCATTTATGCTGGTTTTTGTTTTTCTCATCGGGCTTTCTGCCTGCTTTTACGTGTATTACAAAGTAAAAGGAATCCAGACGAAACGGGCGCTGGAGAAGGAATGTTTTTCGGCTAAATCAAGTATGGCATTAGGCGCGCTGGTGCTTTTGTACGGAGTAAACCAAATGATTCTGTTCCACTCCGTTCTGACCCTGGTCATCGGCGGCGTCTTCATTTTAATCGGAGCAGGCAGCGCATGGGCCGGGTATAAAGCCTATAAGCATTATGAGCCCATCCATGCAAAGGAAGCGGAGAGGGACCACGCATAATGAATGCCAAGGGACCCGGGTGTGTCCCTTAACTTCTCTCCATCAGCTGCACCATGAGCATCGCTTTTGAAACGATGCCGCTTTGGCTTGACACTTCCACTTCCATTTTCCCGAATTTCCGGCCCGCCTCTAAAATGCGCGGTTTCACTTCAATGACCGACTCCATCTGTACGGGCTTCAGGAAGAAAATCGTAATGCTTTCAATGACCAGCTCGCCGCGTTTGCGGGAGCGTAAAAATCGGCTGGCGGCCTGGGTTAAAATCGTGGTAAACACCCCGTAAGAAATCGTGCCGAGCTGATTGGTCATTTGCGGCGTGACTTCATATTGATAAACGGCCGGCGTTTTGTTATCTTCCTCTTCTTTAAATCCCCTTGAAACAATATCATCCAGCTTTTCTCCGACCTGAGGCTGCTTTTGAACCATCTGAAGCGCTTTTAAGACATCCTGGCGGCTGATCATTCCGATCAGTTTGTGATGCCCGTCTGTCACCGGAAGCACTTCAATTCCTTCCCAAACCATCATTTGAGCCGCTGAGGCGACAGATGTTTTTCCGATCACCGTGACAGGGTTTTTGGTCATTACTTTTTCAATGGGAACTGACCGGTCATGCCCCGCGATATCTTTCGGCGTGAGGATTCCGTGGATTTTCATCTGCTGATCGATAACCGGAAAGCGGCCGTGTCCGGTTTCATAGTTCTTTTCGTACCATTTCTCCAGTTTATCCTTAGGGAACAGCGTCACTGTCCGATCTGCGGGCGTCAAAATATCTTCCACGAGCACAATCTCTTTTTTTATGAGCTGATCATAGATCGCCCGGTTGATCATCGCGGCTACCGTAAAGGTATCGTAGCTCGTGGAGAGAATCGGAAGCTCAAGCATATCGGCCAGCTCGATAATGCTGTCGTCGGTATTAAACCCTCCTGTTACCAAAACGGCCGCGCCCGCTTCAAGCGCCTGGCGGTGGGCGTTGATTCGGTTCCCGACGATTAACAGGTTCCCCGCCGCCGTATAACGCATCATCGCGTCAAGCTCCATCGCCCCGATCACAAACTTATTCAACGTTTTATGCAGACCTGCTTTTCCGCCGAGCACCTGGCCGTCGATCACATTGACGACCTCAGCGTATGTCAGCTTTTCAATATTTTCTTTTTTCTTCTGTTCAATCCGGATGGTCCCCACACGTTCAATAGTGGAAACGAATCCTTTGTTTTCGGCTTCCTTAATGGCTCTGTAAGCCGTTCCTTCACTGACTTTCATTTCTTTCGCAATTCTTCTGACCGAAATTTTTTCACCGACAGGAAGCGAATCTATGTATGATAGGATTTGTTCATGCTTTGTTGCCAAGCGTTTCACCTCTAAGGACAGTCTTCTGCTTTTATTATAAGGGTACGGGGGATTCATTCGCAATGAGACGCCCGAAAAAAGGCGGCATCACAAAAAAGACCTTCTGAATGCTTGATTCAGAAGGTCTTTGACACATATGTCAGGCAAGCTCAATGGTCTCGCCGACCGCCATGACTTTGCCGACGCCTCCGGGCAGACTTTCAGCGAAAGCGTCAGGGTCCTGTTCAATGACGGGGAATGTATTGTAATGAACGGGAACGACCTGTTTCGCTCTCAGCCATTCAGCCGCGAGTTTCGCATCTTCAGGCCCCATGGTGAAGTTATCACCGATCGGCAGAAACGCCAGGTCAATGTGATTCAGTTCCCCGATCAGTTTCATATCTGAGAACAGCGCCGTATCGCCGGCGTGGAAAATCGTTTTGCCGTCAATCGTTAATAAAATCCCGGCCGGCATCCCGGTGTATGTGATGGTTTTGTTTTCTTCATCAGTGACCGCCGATCCGTGGAACGCCTGTGTCAGTTTTACTTTGCCGAAATCAAATTGGTGCGCCCCTCCGATATGCATCGGGTGGACCTTTAAACCTTTAAAGCCGAGATAAACGGCCAGCTCGTTCGGCGCAATGACGAGCGCATCGTTTTGTTTGGCGATCTGCTCTGTATCTCCGACATGGTCATTGTGTCCGTGAGTAAGCAGGATGACATCCGCTTTCACTTCTTCCGGTTTCAAATTTGTCAGACTGTTTCCGGTCAGAAACGGATCAAAAATAATGTTATGGGTTTTCGTTTCCACTTGAATGACAGAATGTCCGTGATAAGTCACTTTCATCGTTTTCACCTCATAAAAAATTAATATTTATCAAGTTCCCTTTTTGACAAACGAAAAAACTTACAGGGATTGATGCCTGTTAATCACATTCAGCCCGCCTGTTGCTTCAATGACCGTTCCGGTTACAAGATCGGAATCTTCTTCACATAAAAAGGCGATGATTCTCGCAATGTCCTCTCCGGTTCCGGACCTGCCGATCGGCGTCTTTTCTTTGCCGATTTTCTGTCTTGCTTCCTCTATAGACGCTTCTTTCATATCTCCTACAATATCGCCCGGGCAGACCATATTGGCTGTAATGCCTGATTCGGCTTCTTCAATCGCAATGGTTTTCGTTAACGAAGCCAATCCGACTTTAGCCGCTCCGAAAGCGGAACGGTGAAGCCAGCCGGGGGCATGGTCCGCTCCTTGAAAACCGTATGTAATAATCCGGCCGAACCGCTGCTGTCTCATGACCGGGATAACCGCTTTAAACAGATGAAAAACGGCGCTTAAATTCCCTTCAAGCATGCCATACCATTCGTCATCGGAGTAATCGGCAAGCTTTTTGCGCTCAAATATGTACGGCCCGGCATTGTTAATCAGTATGTCAATCCTTCCAAACTGCTGAAGGGCTGCATCGGCGATCCGCATGAGATCTTCTTTCCGGGTTACATCGCCCTTAACGAATTGCAATCTGTCATGGCACCCGGGATAATCCGCCTTCAGACAAGCGACCGCTTCTTCGTCCTGTCTGTAATTCACTGTGACAGAAAATCCTTTTTCCAGAAGCATTTCAGTCACTTTTCGGCCCAATCCCTTTGTACCGGCAGTGATTAGAGCATGTCGCACATTGAATACCCTCCCCAGGCAACGTAGCCGCTTCAATAAAATCAAGACGTTTCTCCCTCTACTTTACTATAAACAAACGGCAATATCACTTTTTTGCACTTCGTCTGCACGAAAAAAAAGCCGTCTTTACAGACAGCTTAATTTTCTGAAGGAGCAGAGGCTTCCTCCATGCCGACATAACCGCTTTGGTATGCCTCTGAGATGAGCCTGGCCGTTTCTTCACTTTCTTTTTCATCATAGATGTAACGGTCTTGTTCTTTGCGCATTCCTTCTACCTCCCATCTTTTATAGATGTAGGGTGTCTGATATGATGGGAAAATATGAAGGAAATTTCAGCAAATTAAATGCCGGCGCAGGCTTTTGCTTTTACGAGCGCCTGTTCTACCTGCTGAAAACCCGTTCCGCCGGCGCTCATTCTTTTTTCAACCGCATGATGCGGATCTAGCACTGTATAGATATCTTCTTCAAAGAGACTGCTGGCTTGAAGGAATTCTTCAAATGCCATATCACTTAAATAGATTCCTTTTTCAATACAGCTGTACACAAGCTTGCCGACCACTTCATGCGCTTCTCTGAACGGCATGCCTTTTTTAGCTAAATAATCGGCAAGTTCCGTCGCGTTTGAAAAATCTTGTTTTGTCGCTTGTTTCATGATGTCTTTGTTTACTTTCATCGTTTCAATCATGCCCGTGAAAATCTGAAGGCTTCCTTCTACGGTTTTCACCGTGTCAAACATGCCCTCTTTATCTTCCTGCAGGTCTTTATTGTAAGCGAGCGGGAGCCCTTTCATAATCGTGAAAAGACCCATCATATCGCCGTATACGCGTCCGGTTTTACCGCGGATCAGCTCCGCCATGTCGGGGTTTTTCTTCTGCGGCATCATGCTGCTTCCCGTCGCGTACGTATCATCCAGTTCAATGAATCTGAATTCCTGCGAGCACCATAGAATGATTTCTTCTGATAAACGTGAAAGGTGCATCATCAGCATGCTGCTGCCGCTTAAAAACTCGAGAATAAAATCTCTGTCACTGACTCCGTCAAGACTGTTCTCATAAATGGAGTCAAAACCGAGCAGCTCCGCCGAATAGTTACGGTCTATCGGAAACGTAGTTCCGGCAAGCGCCCCGCATCCGAGCGGCGATATGTTAATCCGCTTCATAGCATCCCGAAAACGCTCTTTATCCCGTTCAAGCATCCAAAAATAAGCAAGCAGATGGTGGGCGAAAGAAATCGGCTGAGCCCGCTGCAAATGGGTGTACCCCGGCAGAATGGTCTCGACATTGGCCTCCGCTTTTTCGATCAGCGCTTTTTGGAACTGTTCAATCAGCACGATGATATGCGAGACATGATCTTTCAAATACAAATGCATGTCTGTCGCAACCTGGTCATTCCGGCTTCTGCCGGTATGGAGCTTGCCGCCTAGCGGTCCGATTTCTTCGATCAGTATTTTTTCAATATTCAAATGGATATCTTCATAATCAACAGAGAATTCAAGCGTTCCTTCCTCTGCTTTTTGCAGGAGGGTCTGCAGCCCCTGTCGGATGGCGCCTTCTTCTTCTTCCGTCAGAATGCCGCATTTTTTTAGCATTGCCGCATGAGCGAGAGATCCTGTAATATCCTCTTTGACTAAGTTTTGGTCGAATGTGATGGATGCGCCGAACTCATCGACCCACTTTTCCGGTGTTTTTTGAAAACGGCCTCCCCAAAGCTTCTTCATGCTTCAATCTGCTCCTTCTTTTTCACAATGCTGTTTACTTTTGTCGGCAGTCCCCAAAGCTCGATAAAGCCGATTGCCGCATGATGGTCAAACGCATCGTCTTTTGTATATGTCGCAAGTTTTTCATCGTAGAGTGAATATTCCGACTTACGTCCTTCTACAATGGCATGGCCTTTAAACAGCTTGACTCGCACAACGCCGGTGACGTGCTTTTGGGTTTCTTTCAGGAATGCAAGCAGCGCGTCTTTTAACGGCGAGAACCATAAACCGTTATAGATGATTTCAGACAGTTTTTGTTCAATTGCCGGTTTGAAATGGGCCACTTCTTTCACTAAAGTCAGATCCTCAAGCTCTTTGTGAGCCGTAATCAAAGTCATGGCGCCCGGGCACTCATAAACTTCACGGGACTTAATGCCGACCAGGCGGTTTTCCACATGGTCAATC
Source organism: Bacillus sp. YH3-2-B2 (assembly GCF_053663335.1). Lineage (NCBI taxonomy): Bacteria > Bacillati > Bacillota > Bacilli > Caryophanales > Bacillaceae > Bacillus > Bacillus sp. YH3-2-B2. Next base: position 797,293 of record NZ_JBSJQE010000003.1, read on the forward strand.
CGGCCGATGCCGTGTTTCCCGGCAGTCTCGTTCAGCTTGAGAATTAAATCAGCGAGCGGGTAGGTTACGCCGTCGATTGAAACCGGAACACCGGCTTCAAATGCGATTTCGATGATTTCCGGAACGTCCGGCGTGTTTTCAAGAGATGCTGTCAGGTCATATGCCCCTTCAGGCGGCGCCGCCCACGGATCTTCTAATATACCGCATTCATTGGCGCGTCCCCATAGGTTCTGGTCGATGGAATACGGGCTGTCAAGATTGATCGGAATCGGTATGCCGCGGCTTGCAGCGTATTCAATTTCTTCTTCACGCGACCATTGCCACTCACGGACCGGAGCAATGACCTCCAGATCAGGATTTAATGATTTAATGGATACTTCGAAACGAACCTGATCGTTGCCTTTTCCCGTGCAGCCGTGCGCTACGGCCACCGCGTTTTCCTTTTCCGCCACTTCAACGAGTTTTTTCGCGATTAACGGACGGGATAGTGCAGATACGAGCGGATACTTGCCTTCATACATTGTATGGGCCTGCATAGAAATGAGCGCGTACTCCCGGGCGAATTCTTCTTTCGCATCAATCACATACGAATTTACGGCGCCAACTTCCAGCGCTTTTTGCTGAACGAATGCCAAATCCTTTCCTTCCCCAACATCTAAGCAGCAGGCAACAACATCGTATCCCTGTTCTTGCAGCCATTTTATCGCTACAGAAGTATCAAGACCTCCTGAGTATGCCAATACAACCTTTTTTTGTTCTGCCATGTTAAAAGCTCCCTTTGTATAAAAATTAGTTTTAATTAATAAAAATGCATTTTGTATGTATACACTGTAACAAGTAAATTCTGTTTTTTCAAGCCTTTTATAAAAAAAACCCCACCCAATTTTTTGAGCGGAGCAAAGCCTTTTTATACATTTATAAATCTTTTCGGATTTCCCGGAGCACATGAGGCAGTTCAGGAATAATCAGTTTACTCATTGCAAGCTTTACGGCGCCTGAGGAGCCGGGCGTGCAGAAGACTGCGGTATTTCGGATCACACCCGCTGCCGCTCTGGACAAAATGGCGGCGGAACCGATGTCCTCCGTATAGCTCAGCATGCGGAACAGCTCGCCGAATCCCGGGAGTTCTTTTGAAAACAGCGGCGTGACCGCTTCAATTGTGACATCCCTTTCGGCAATGCCCGTCCCTCCGTTTAACAGCACCGCATCTGTATATTCATCCATACAGCCGGATAAAACGGCTTTCTGCAATTCATCTTTTTCATCTTTTACAATGTCATAAGCGACCGTTTCAAATCCCGCTTCTCTGATGAAATCCATCATGACGCGACCGCTTTTGTCGGTTTCTTTCGTTCTCGTGTCGCTGACTGTTATCACCTTGCAGCGCACGGCTGACGGGGCTTCTTGTTTATGTTCATGCACACTCATTGCTTCACCTCATCGTTTATGTATTAAACATATCGTAACGTTTGACTCTGGGGCATTCAATAAAAAAGCACACCCTAAAGGATGTGCTTTTTTCGATCATTACTGTGCAAGGCGGACAACGTCGCGTGCGATCATGACCTCTTCGTCAGTCGGAATGATGATGACTTTGACAGGAGAGTGAGGGTAGCTGATAAACGCTTCCTCGCCGCGCACGTTGTTCAGCGCAGGATCCCAATATACACCCATGAATTCTAAGCCGCGAAGCACGCGTTCTCTGACTTCAACGCTGTTTTCACCGATACCCGCAGTGAAAATAATCGCGTCAACGCCGCTCATTCTCGCAGCGTAAGAACCGATGTATTTATGGATTCTGCTTGCAAACACTTCAAGAGCCGTTTCCGCTCTTTCGTTTCCTTCTTTTGAAGCTTCTACGATATCGCGAAGGTCGCTGGAGAAACCGGATATGCCAAGCAGTCCGCTCTTTTTATTTAACGTATTTAATACTTCATCTGCCGTCTGATCCGTTTTTTCCATAATGTACGGGATCAATGCAGGGTCGATGTTTCCTGAACGTGTTCCCATCGCAACACCCGCAAGCGGTGTGAAGCCCATTGACGTATCAATGGATTTTCCGCCTTCTACGGCCGCGATACTTGCGCCGTTACCGAGGTGGCAGGAAATCAGACGCAAATCTTCAAGCGGGCGGCCGAGAAGCTCAGCTGCGCGCTGTGTCACGTATTTATGAGAAGTGCCGTGGAAACCGTATTTGCGGATGCCGTATTTCTCGTAGTATTCGTACGGAAGGCTGTACAGGTAAGATTGCTCAGGCATCGTTTGGTGGAACGCCGTATCAAACACTGCAACCGCAGGCACATCCGGAAGCACTTCTTTAAAGGCTTTAATGCCGACGATGTTAGCCGGATTATGAAGCGGCGCAAGTTCTGAAATCTCTTCAATCTCACGGATTGTTTCATCCGTAAGCAAAACAGAATCGCTGAATTTTTCTCCGCCGTGAACCACACGGTGGCCGATTCCGTCAATTTCATTTAAATCCTTTATAATACCGAATTCAGTCAGCTTGTGAAGCAGCATCTTCACCGCAACCGCATGATCCGGAATATCTGTCACTTCTGTATTTTTTTCGCCGTTAACAGAGATAGTGAAAACGCTGTCGGCGATACCGATCCGTTCTACTAAACCTTTTGTTAGCACCTTTTCTGAAGGCATTTCGAATAACTGAAATTTTAAAGATGAGCTTCCTGCGTTAATTGCAATAATTTTAGACATAAATGACGCTCCTATCAAAATTCTTCTTCGTTTGTTCGTTCTTTTTTCCCAGACCATAACTGCGGTCCAAAAAATATCTGACTTTTCCATTTAAACATTGTCAACCCAGCATTTCAAGTCAACATCCACATTGGTACCGCTTACAACACGAAGTCGATATTTTCTGATAAATCTCATTTGTGCCAAATGGACGGCACGGCCTTACGGAATATTATTTTCTTTCCTTAATTTGTGTTTTCGCCCTGATTTCCATTCATTTTAAAAAGCGAAAAGCAGCGCGGGATTTTGCGTCTCACACTGCTTTTTCGTCATTATTTTTCTTTTTGAATCCATTGATCCAATTTTGCCATCATCTCCCGCATCGCCTGCTGGTTCGCAAAAGAAGGAAGATTCGCCAAAAGCGCTTGTTTCGGCGGCTTTGTGTCTTCGCCTTTTTTCTGCAAGATTAAAATGCTCTTTGCCTGCGCTTCGTCTTTAAACATCGTAGCCGGCAGCTGGAGAAGGGCGTTGATATACACTTTTTCCGCAAAAAACCGCTTCAGTTTATCGCTTTGCGCGCTGTCAAACAGATGGTTCGGAATCATAAAAAATAAGTATCCGCCCGGTTTTGTATGTTTGACGCTCTGCTCAATAAATAAGTGGTGAGCAAATGAGTGGCCTTCATCCGCTTTCAGCTCAAACGCTTGAGCGCCTTCGTCATTCGGATAGTAGCCGACCGGCAAATCGCAGATAACCGCATCGGCCGGTTCGATAAATAACGGCTGAAGACTGTCCTGGCAGAACAGCTCCATTTCTTTTTCCTGCAGATTCGCCTGAGCATAAGCGATCTTCAGAAGGACATCGTCGATTTCAATGCCGAAGCTTTTTGCCGCTTTGTCAGAAAGCTGGTTTGCCGCGGTCAGCAGAAGATTTCCGGTGCCGCAGGCGGGGTCCAGCAATGTCAGGCCTTTTCGGCCGCCCGTAAATTTATTCACGAGGTAACTGATGAAAAGGCCGATCGTATCAGGCGTCATCTGTCTGTTCGGATGGGACTTATCTTTCAGTCCTTTTAAAATGGCGAGCTGGAACGCCTTGCGGATCCATTCATGCTCCCATTTTCTGAAGTCTGCTTTCGCAAGCAGGCTTTTAAGCTCGCCGGCTTGCTTTTCCTGAAGCGGAAGCTGGTCGGCCGTTTCAAGAAAATACATCTCTCCCGCCTCCGCAAGCCCCTCAATATAAGAAATCTCAAGGCCTTCTGCTATCACTTGGGCGGCTTCATCTAAAAGTTCATAAATCTGACCGACATGGTCGTGTTGCATGCTGTTTCCTCCTTGCCATGAAAAGAGCTCCGCGGCAGCACCCGGAGCTCTTTTTCTCTCTTTACTTGATTAACGCTTTTGCAGCTTCGATAGGCTTTTCATAATTCGGGTGGTTTGTCGCTTCGCTTACGTATTCCGCGTAAACGACTTTTCCGTCCTGATCAAGGACAAATACGGAACGTGCCAAAAGACGAAGTTCTTTGATGTGAACACCGAATGCTTCACCAAATGACATCTCTTTATGATCCGATAATGTTTCCACTTTATCAATTCCGTTCGCTCCGCACCAGCGCGCTTGTGCAAACGGAAGGTCGGCGCTGATTGTATAAACGTTCACATCACCGAGTTTTGCGGCTTCTTCGTTGAAGCGGCGTGTCTGCGCGTCACATACGCCTGTGTCAATGGAAGGAATAACGGATATGATCGTTACTTTCCCTTTCATATCTGCTAATGTCTTCTCTTCTAATCCGTTTGTCAAAACCGTGAAGTCAGGAGCTTGGTCACCCGGTTTCACTTCTTGTCCGATCAGCGTCACGGCTCCGCCTTTAAATGTAATTTCAGCCATTCTGATTCCTCCCTTTATCTATGTATAGCTCTATCATAGTCGAGTTTTATGCAAACTGCAAAGGTTATGCCGCATCGTAAAAAAAGCTAACTGCGGGCGGCAGTTAACTTTTCTGTTATAAATCGATATCCGTTCTTTTTTGGTTCCGGCCTTTTTCATTCTTTTTAAACATATGCTGGATGCGTTCAATCGTTTGAGGCGCGGAGTCTAACAGTTTATCAATCAGATGGGTGTTTTCGTCTAAATGAAGCATACGCACGCCGTTTGTTCCGACAATCAGAAACGCAATCGGCGTAATGGATACTCCGCCGCCGCTTCCGCCGCCGAACGGGAGCTTCTGCTCTTTTCTTTCATCATCATCGGTTCTTTTTTCAGCCGGCTTTCCTCCAAACTCGCTTCCGCCCGCCGCAAATCCGAATCCGACCTTTGAAACCGTTAAGATTACGCTGCCGTCAGGCGTTTCAACAGGATCGCCGATGATTGTATTCACGTCAATCATTTCTTTTAAATTTTCCATAGCGGTTTTCATTAAACCTTGAATGGGGTGGTCTGCCATATGCGCTCCTCCTTAAACTGATGAATCATTCTTTGAAGCAACCGGAACCGGCTGTTTCTTTCGTATGATAGAAAGTCCGTTCCGCCCGTATTTGAGCAATTTGAAAGCTGCACCTATAAGATGTCCAAAACGAAAAAAGAATATACACTGCAAATGCGTCTTGGATGCAGGCACTTGAAAAGACGGAATGACTTCGCACACCGGTTTATGTATGAAACGCAGATGATCATACAGCATCGCCGTAAGGCCTCCCTTTACGGCCCACAATCCGCCGGCGGCGATTCCCGTAACGGCGGCGTCTTTTATTCCGATAACCGTCACCCATTCAAACTTCGTAACACGGACTCCCGCAAGAAATGAGGCGGCGATTTGGCGCATCTGAAAGACTTGGTGCAGAATCATTTCTATTCTGTGAATGCTCTGTTTGACATCTTCATATGTGATTTTTTTCTTCTCTTTTTTCTGACCTTTCATTTCTGATTTCGTGTCCTGTTTGACATCAATAGACGCGTCTTCGCTGTTTACTTTAATGACGGGCAGCGTTTTTTTAAAACGGACCAGCCCGTATAAGGCCGAGAGTTTATACGTCAGTTTGTCGTTATCTTTATCGTGAAGATATTCGAAAGTCAGATAGATTTTCATCCTCATGAGCAGCCAGACCAAAATGAGAATGAGAATTACAGCTGCTGCGGCATATCCCATAAGCTTCACTTCCTTAGCAGCATTATCGCCAAAACCCAAAAAAATAAACCCGGACGTTTATTCCGGGTTTACTGCTTTTATTTGCGGTACAGCGCTTCGTGAATCACCGTTGTGTCGGCGATCAAATCGTGAATGCCCTGCTTTTTGGGCGTAAACGCAATGACGATATAGAGAATCCAGATTTTATCGATATAACGCCCCACCGCTTCTCTGAAAATGACGGTGCTCCAAGTCAGCGGCTTTCCGGGCGTCAAAGAAGTGACCTTTAACCCGAAGACCATTTTGCCGAGTGTCTGATGAAACCATTTCGTCATGAACACAAAATAGGCGAGGTAGACGATCAGGGTTGTGACGGAATAAGCTGAGATTGTAAACATTCCGCTTGTTGCCGGGAGCTTCATCAGCGTGAAAATCGGTGAAACGATGAGATGGTTAAGTCCCCAGACCACCAGCCAATCAAGAAGAAACGCCCAAAACCTGATCCAAAAGCCCGCATATGCCTGCTCGGGCGCCTTCTGTTGTTCGGCTTCCTCTTCTTTGCCGTGAAAGCCTTCGTAAGTCGCGTCCATTCTTTCTTCCCCCCTACTTTGCATAGAGATACATCATCCGCGGCGAACCGGATTGCGAAATGAGTTCTTTCATATTCAGAAAATCAATTTCGCTTTTAAACATTTTCGCTGCGCTCATGGAAAAGAGCGAGCCTAATCCGAATCCTTCCTCGTATGTGATGACTGAAGCGTTTTTCATATTTTTATGGTCCTTTTTCATCGCGCTGATCGTATCATCGTAAAAACCGAGCTCATCAACGAGGCCGATTTTTTTCGCTTGTCTGCCGTCGTAAACACGGCCGTCGGCAATTTTTTTCACATCCGCTTTTGACATGTGCCGGCCTTTTGAAATGACATTGACAAATCCTTCATAAGAATCGTTGACCATTGTCTGCATGATCTTTCTTTCTTCCTTCGTCATGTCGCGGGTCGGGGACATGATGTCTTTATGCGCGCCGCTTTTAATGGTTTCAAACTTGATGCCGAGTTCATCGGCGAGCTTGGAATAATTGACGCTTTCCATGATGACGCCCAGTGAACCCGTGAGCGTTTCCGGTGAAGCATAGATTTTATCGGCGGCCGTTGAAATATAGTAGCCTCCCGATGCCGCCATGGAGCCCATGGATACATAAATCGGTTTCTTCGTTTCTTTCTTTAGTTCTTCCAGTTTTTTATGTATTTCCGCGCTTTCGTAAACGCCTCCGCCGGGGGAATTGATTTTCAGTACAATTCCTTTGACGCTTTTATCTTCTTTCGCACGCTCAACCTGTTTTAAAAATGATCTGTGATCATACCCGCCTGAGCTGAGCAGGCCAGCGGACCCGCCGTTATCCTCAATCGTGCCGTCCACTTCAAGCACGGCGATTTTACTGCCGGGGCTGCCCTTATCCAGCGTCACTTCCTCTGTGTCATCTGTCAGTGATGCAAAGTCAGACCCTGTATCTCCGATATTCTTCAGCACCCCGACGGTCACACTTGCAATGACCGATACGCCGAAAATGCCGAGCGCGATGACGAGCGCAATCCATCTTTTTGCATTCATTTGTTCTCCTCCTTTTCTGTCAATATTCGTACGTTCCCCCGTAAAAAAAGATTCATTTTTTTCATGAAGCGCTTTCTCTTAACGGATAAACAGGAAACATGTTACACTATTGCCACAGGTATTTTAACACAATACCTGCTGGGAGAAAAACGTAAATATGACAGCAAAGGGGAATGGGGATATGACCGATCTTCGCCGCAATGTTTATTTTTTTCACAAACAAAACAACGAAACAAAAGAACAAGTCAGCTCTTTGAAGCAGCTTGCTGAATCGCACGGTTTTACAGTTGCGGCTCACCCGGAGGATGCCGGTATTATCGCCAGCATCGGCAGCGACGGCTCATTTCTGCAAGCCGTCAGAAAAACCGGATTCCGTGATGACTGCCTGTATGTCGGCATCGCTAAAAAAGGGAAAGCCCATTTGTACTGTGATTTTCACAGCGATGAGCCTGAAAAAATGGCGGCCAGCATGACCGCGGAACAGCTTGAGGTCAGAAAATACCCGCTCATTCACGTAACGGTGGACGGCAGCAATCATTTTCACTGTTTAAACGAGGTTTCCATCCGTTCAAGCATTATTAAAACGTTTGTGATGGATGTGTTAATTGATGATCTTCATTTTGAGACGTTCAGAGGAGACGGGATGATCATTTCCACCCCGACGGGCAGCACCGCCTACAATAAGTCTGTCTCAGGCGCCGTTGTTGATCCTTTGATTTCCTGCATGCAGGTATCCGAACTGGCGTCGTTGAACAACAACACATACCGTACACTCGGATCTCCGTTTATTTTAAGCTCAGACCGGAAGCTGACACTGCAGGTGGTCCAGGACGGCAATGAGCATCCGATTATCGGGCTTGATAATGAAGCGCTCAGCACGCGGAATGTCAAAAAGGTTGAGATTACACTATCCGATAAAAAAATCAAAACGGTGAAACTGAAAGACAACTCTTTCTGGGAAAAAGTAAAGCGATCATTTTTATCATAAAAAAAGAGGACGGGCATCACTGCCTGTCCTCTTTTTCATATACGATACGGCCGCCGACGACGGTTTTGACAGCTTCCAATTCATGAAGCTTTTTCGGATCCATCCCGAACGGATCACCGCTGAGTACGGTAAAGTCGGCATCATAGCCGGGGGCGATCCGTCCGCGGCTATGTTCTTTATGGATGATGGCCGCGCTTCCCTCCGTGTAAAGCTGAATGGCTTCGTACACGGTCAGGCACTCTTTTTCATAATAGGCCGGACCTTCCGGATGCTGCTTGCTTGTACGGAGCACAGCCGATTGAATGCCCAGAAGCGGATCGGCCGGCTCAATCGGGGCGTCTGAGCCTCCGGCGCACAGCAGCCCTTTTGACAGCAGTGTTTTCCAGGCGAAAGCCGTTTTCATCCGCTCTTCTCCGAGCCGGTCAATCACCCACGGAAAGTCACTGGCCACAAAATGCGGCTGAAGATCAAGTCCGATCGGCAGCCGGGCGGCTCTTTCAATCAATCCGGCATCTAATACTTGCGCATGAATGAGCCTGTCTAGCTGTCCGGGCTTTGCCGGGTATCTTTCGATAACATCGAGCACCTTTTCAAATGCAAGGTCGCCAATCGCGTGCACGGCGATCTCCATTCCTTTCTCTCTCGCTTTATAAACAAGAGCGGCAAGGGTCTCGTCATCGTGCACCTGAACGCCGGAAACTGACGGATCATCATGATAAGGCTTTTTCAACAGAGCGGTTCTGCCTCCGAGCGCGCCGTCAGCAAAAATTTTCATCGCTCCGTATTCCAGGTAAGGTCCGGTCGATTTATCCAGAGCGCTCCAGCTGTCGACGGCTTCGTGATGAACGAGCAGATGGGCGCGAAAAGGATAAAGGCCGCTGCCGGTTAAAGACTCGTACGCGGCAACGGGAACGGACGCGTCTCCGTAGTATGCCAGATCTTCTGAATGCCCGCCTGTCAGGCCTTTTGACCAGCAGTCCGTAATCGCCGTTTGAAGCGCGCGTTTGACATAGTGAAGTGAGACGGGCGGAAGGGCCTGTGTCACAAGCTCTTGGGCTTTATCCAGCAGAAGGCCTGTCGGACCGGTGCCGTCCCGGACGATAATCCCGCCGTTTGGATCAGGTGTTTCGGTTGTAATTCCCGCCTCGCGCAATGCGGCCGAATTAACCGCAACGGCGTGCCGGCATACCCGCTTCAGCAGGACGGGGCGGTCGGGAAAGAGCGGGTCAAGGTCATGCTTCGTGACGTAATCCGGCCGTTCAAACAGGTTTTCATCCCAGCCTTCGCCGATCAGCCATTCGCCATCTTCCAATTCACGCTCTGCTTCTTTTGCGGCCCGCAGGATCGCTTCTTTTGACGTCAGCTGCGACAAATCGAGGCGAAGCTGTTTTTCCCCGTGTCCGATTAAATGCATATGACTGTCCGTAAACCCCGGGAACATGACAGCTCCATGTAAATCGATTTCCTCCGTATCAGGCGAACCGTATGTTCCTTGGAGCTCCCGGTAGCTGCCCGTCTGCCTGACGACGCCTTCTTCGGTATAAACGGCTTCAGTGACATGATTCTTGTCAAGCATTGTATAGATGGTGCCGCCGTGCCAAATCGCTTTCATCCCCGCTCACCCTTTATCCTGTATTATGCTTTTTTATCAGCCTTCAGCCGTTCTTCACGCTGTCTCAGCTCCACACGTCTGATTTTTGCGGACGCCGTTTTCGGCAGGCTTTCGACAAATTCAATTTCTCTCGGATATTTGTAAGGCGCCGTAATTGTTTTTACGTGGTTTTGCAGTTCTTTGACAAGTTCGTCACTGCGCTTTTCATCGTCTTGTAAAACGACATAAGCTTTTACGATTGAACCTCTGATTTCATCCGGGCTTGCCACGACTGCACATTCTTTCACTTCCGGATGCTTCACGAGCGCGTCCTCTACTTCAAAAGGCCCGATTGTATATCCGGAGCTGACGATAATGTCATCATTGCGGCTCTCAAACCAAAAGTAGCCGTCCTCGTCTTTTTTCGCGCGGTCTCCTGTAAGAAAGTAATCTCCGCGAATCTGCTTTTTCGTTCTTTCGGGATCTTTATAATATTCCTTGAATAAAGCCGGTGTGCTCAAATGTACGGCGATATCGCCCGTTTCGCCTGTTTCGCATATTTCGCCTTTATCGTTTACAATCTCTACTTGATTTCCGGGGGTCGGTTTGCCCATGCTTCCCGGCTTAATATCCATATCCTTCAGGACGCCGACTAACAGGGTGCTCTCCGTTTGGCCGTATCCGTCTCTCACTTTAATGCCGAAATGCTTCCGGAATACGTCAATGACTTCCCGGTTTAATGGCTCACCCGCAGAAACTGCGCTGTGAAGAGCAGAAAGATCATATTTGTCCAGCTCCTCCACTTTTGCCATCAGGCGGTATTCCGTCGGGGTACAGCAGAAGACATTTACTTGATGGCGCTCCAGCAGCTCTAAATACGTCTTGGCGTTGAATCTGCCGTGATAAATGAATCCTGTCGCGCCGCTTCCCAGAACGGCGAGCAGCGGGCTCCACACCCATTTCTGCCAGCCGGGCGCCGCGGTGGCCCACACTGTATCGTCTTCGGAAATATCCAGCCATGCACCGGCTGATGTTTTTAAATGGGCAAAGGCCCAGCCGTGTGTATGTACAACGCCTTTAGGCTGGCCGGTCGTGCCTGAAGTATAGGACAAAAACGCCATGTCCTCTCTTGTTGTATCAGCTGTTTGAAAACTGTCTCCGTCCGCTTCAATCGTTAGGAGGTTTTTCCAGCCGGCATCATTTTCACCGATTGACAATGTCACCAGCTGCTCGGTATTCACCTCGTCAAACGCGTTTATAAATGAAGGAAAAACGATAGCGCCTTTCACTTCGGCGTGTTTGATCCGGTATTCAAGGTCTTTGGCGCGCAGCATTTCCGAGCAAGGAATGACGACCATCCCCGCTTTTAAGATCGCTAAATAAACGGCATACGCTTCAAGCACTCTCGGAACCATGACAATCAGCTTATCGCCTTTTTCAAATCCGAGACCTTTCAGGCGGGCTCCGATTTTATTCGTTTCTTCCATCAATTTTTCATACGTCCAGACTTTCTTGCCGCCTGTTTGATCTTCCCAAATAAGCGCGTTCTTCTCTTTGGAACGGCTGAACTTTTCGATTTCATTTACAAGGTTATAGTTCTTTGGGGCGATTAAATCTTCTCGTTTTAACACGAACAACTCCTCACTTTCTTTCCCCATTATACATAAACATAGGCCATTACAATAAAAATATGCATAAATTGCTTCCCGCTTCTATCTATACTCATGAAAAAAGAGCGGGGAATTCCCCGCTCTCTTAGCCATTATGTGAAGTTGTGATTAAAACTGCTGCTGGCTGCTTCCGCCCATGCTTTGCTGAGCAAAAGAGACAAGACGTTTTGTGATTTCTCCACCGACAGAACCGTTGGCGCGAGAAGTTGTTTCCGGTCCAAGGTTTACACCGAATTCAGAAGCGATTTCGTACTTCATTTGGTCGATAGCTTGAGCAGCGCCTGGCACTAAAAGCTGGTTGCTGTTTCCGCTGTTTGATTGTGACATGTGTATCACCTCCTTGTGAGTATAGAATGTGATAAAACACATGTCTTCATTCAAAAAAACTTTGGTAATTGTATACAGTTTTAAAACAGGCCGGCAAACTTATCGTGAGCTTCCTGCTCTGAGTAAACAGTGATGGTTTCGATACCGGCAGCGGCCTCTGCAATCAGCGGTTCAAAATCAACGAAGCTTTCGAAGTGCTCGATTTTTTCTTTTTTCGGACGTGTTTTCGGACTTGGCGGCGTAAAGATGGTGCAGCAGTCCTCAAACGGCTGAATGCTTGTTTCATAAGTGCCGATTTCTTTTGATTTCTCGATGATTTCTGTTTTGTCCATTCCGATTAAAGGGCGCAAAACCGGTGTTGCCGTCACGGCATTGATCGCATACATGCTTTCAAGGGTCTGGCTCGCTACCTGCCCGAGGCTTTCTCCCGTAATGATCGCGAGCGCTTTTCGTTCTTCTCTGATTCTGTCCGCGATTTGCAGCATAAGACGCCGCGTCGCCGTCATCGTATAGTTTTCCGGGATTTGTTTTTGGATGAGTTCCTGCGTCTTTGTAAACGGCACGATATGAAGTGTCATACTGCCGCCGAACTTCGCGAGGCATCCCGCGAGATCCATGACTTTCTGCTTTGCCCGTTCGCTCGTATACGGCGGACTGAAGAAATGTACGGCTTCAACTGATAATCCCCGTTTCATCGCGTAAAAACCGGCTACCGGACTGTCAAAACCGCCGGAAAGCATCAGCATCGCTTTACCCGCGGAACCGACAGGAAGGCCTCCGGCGCCTTTTTCGTTACGAATGGTCAGGAATGTCGCTTCCTCCCTGATTTCAATCCGAAGCGGAATATCGGGATTTTTCACATCGACGGTTAATCCATCCGTGTTTTTCAAAATATGGCCGCCGATTTCAGCGTTCATCGCATTCGTATCTAATTCAAACTGCTTGTAAGCCCGTTTGGTCTCGACCTTAAACGTATTCCCCGGTTTATATTCGCCTTCTATCGCGGCTAAAGCCGTTTTTTTAATGTCTTCCAGCTTGCTTTCGCATTTAATTGCGAGACTGAAACTTTGAATGCCGAATATATTCTTTAATAAGGAACAAATTTCCTCCGGGTTTTCTCCATTAAGTGTAATTGACATCCGGTCCCGGTTTGAAAAGTATTTTACTTTTTTATAATCCTTTAATACCAGGCGGATATTCTGTTTTAATCTTTCAATAAAACTGCGTCTGTTTTTTCCTTTTGTGGATATTTCACCAAAACGGATTAAAATATGATCGTAATTCATATGCTACCTCATCATTTTTTTTAGTTTTTGAACAGCCGGCACCAGCGCGGCCATAAACGGCTCCGTGATGTCAGCCGTATGGCTGAAGTTCAGGCTGACTCTGATGCTGCTTGATGCAATCTGTTCGCCTTTATTCATTTGCAGAAGAACACGGCTCGGTTTGTGCTCTCTTGCCGAACATGCCGCGGTTGTGGAGACATATATTCCTTTTTCCTCAAGCATGTGCAGCAGCACTTCCGCCTTCACACCCGGAACGGAAAAATTAATGATATGCGGCGCGCTATTTTCGGCGGGAGTGTTGATGACGACCCCGTCCGTCCCGCTCAGCCTTTCCATGAGCGCATTCTTGGCAGCCTCCACGGAAGAAAGCCGCTCATTCATGTCACGCGCGGAAAGATTGATCGCTTTCGCAAGGGAAACGGCGCCTGCCGTGTGTTCTGTTCCGGCGCGGACGCCTTTTTGCTGCGAGCCGCCCGTTATAAGCGGAATGAGCCGCGTTCCTTCTTTGACGATAAGCGCTCCGGTCCCTTTTAAGCCGTGAAACTTATGCCCTGAAACGGTGCAAAGGTCAATGCCCGCTTCTTCTATAGACAGAGGAACTTTATGAATGCCCTGCACATGATCAACATGAAACAGAATATTCCGGTGCTGCTTCAAAAACCCGCCGATTTCCTTTACGGGCTGAATGGAGCCGACTTCGTTATTGACATGCATGACGCTGACGATTATCGTATCCGGCCTGATAGCCGATTTGACGTCTTTCAAAGAAACGAAGCCGTTTTGATCGGCCGGAAGATATGTGACTTCAAAGCCGAACAGCTCTGTCAGCTGATCAAGCGTCTCCGTCACAGAAGGATGCTCAATCGCCGAAGCAATGATATGTCTTCCTTTACTCATGTTTGCCCAGGCCGCTCCCTTTAACGCAGCGTTATTCGCTTCAGTCGCGCCTGATGTAAATACAATATCATAATTTTTTAAACGTAAGGTTCTTTTTATTTGCTGAGCGGCCGCTTCAAGGAGCTGTTCCGTCTCAGTTCCTAACTGGTGCAGAGACGAAGGATTGCCGAAATAACGGCTGCTCGTCTGTTTATACACTTCCAAAACCTCTTCATACGGCTCGGTCGTTGAACTGTTGTCTAAATATATCATTTTTTTTACTCCTTTTATGAAAACGGTACATCGTATGATATTTATGCTACCATAACAAAAGTAAATAGAAATTTGCAATAAATCGAGTATTGACTTCTCTGTACATTGCCATATAATAAGTAATGTTCATTTTGTTATATTATCTGACAATTAATTGACAGAATATTTCAACATAGTATTTAGGAGGATTTTTATGAAACACTCACTACCTGTCAAAGATACCGTTATTATCGGTTTCATGCTTTTCGCACTTTTTTTCGGGGCAGGAAATATGATATATCCGCCGGAGCTTGGGCAAGCGGCGGGGCATAATGTCTGGAAAGCGATGGGCGGTTTCTTACTGACCGGCGTAGGACTGCCGCTTTTAGGTATTATCGCCATCGCATTAACGGGCAAAGACGCGAAAGGACTTGCCGATAAAGCTCACCCGGTATTCGGCACTATTTTCACCGTTGTGCTTTATTTATCAATCGGGCCGCTTTTCGCGATTCCGAGAACCGGAACCGTTTCATATGAAATCGGTGCAGTTCCGTTTTTAAGCGGCATTCCGGAAAGATTATCTTTATTTGTTTTCACGTTGATCTTTTTTTCTATTACGTATTATTTAGCTCTTAACCCGTCCAAAATCGTGGACAGAGTCGGAAAGATTTTGACTCCCATTAAATTCGGTATCATTTTAATCATTGTCGTAAAAGCCATCGTCACTCCGATGGGCGGGCTGGGCGCCGTACATCAGGCATATTCCGGAACGCCGGTGTTCAAAGGATTTTTGGAAGGCTATAAAACAATGGATGCGCTCGCCTCAATCGTCTTCGGCGTCGTTGTCGTCAACGCTGTTAAAAGCAGGGGCGTCACCCAGCGTAAAGCGCTCGCGGCCGCTTGTATTAAAGCGGGTCTGATTGCAGCGGCTGGTTTGACATTCATTTATTTATCTTTGGCCTATCTGGGAGCGACAAGCACGGACGCTGTCGGGCCGCTCGGCGAAGGCGCAAAGATTTTATCAGCTTCATCTGATTACCTGTTCGGTTCACTGGGAAACATCGTTCTCGGCGCCGCCATCACCGTTGCGTGTTTAACGACAAGCATCGGGCTTGTCACATCTTGCGGCGAATATTTTTCAAAATTGATTCCCGCTTTATCATACAAAATGGTGGTTACGATTGTCACGCTGTTCAGTCTGGCGATTTCAAATTTCGGACTTGCTGAGATTATTGCATTTTCAGTTCCTATTTTATCAGCCATTTACCCGCTGGCGATTGTCATTATCGTCCTTTCCTTTATTGATAAAATCTTTAAGGAAAGACGCGAAGTCTATATCGCCTGCCTGATCGGAACGGGACTGTTCAGTATCCTGGACGGTTTGAAGGCAGCAGGCATTCCGCTCGGATCATTAGATTCATTCTTAAACGCAAATCTTCCGCTTTACAGCATGGGAATCGGCTGGGTGCTTCCGGGCATTGCCGGAGCGATCATCGGCTGCATCATCACGTTTTTTATCAGCCCGCCCATCGAATTAAATAAAGCAAAATCGTAACATTCAGCGCCTGCGGTTTGATGTATATCAGCCATAGGCGCTTTTTATATTCCGTGAGAAACAAAAAAACTGCACCTCTGATTTCCATCAGGGTGCAGTTTTTGCTTGTGCGTCTATGAAGCAGATTGATCAGCTTTAATTTTTTTCACGGCGCCGGGAGCTGCTTTTTCAACAGCAGCTGCCGCCATCTCATAAGCTTCATTATAGCTGTAAGCGTAAAACAGCCGTTCCGCTTCTTTCAGCTGTTCGGATAAAATATGATTCTGGCTTCGGAAGCGGTTGCCGTACTGGATGATCCGCTCAATCAGCTTCACCTGAATCACAAGTTCTTCCGCCTCTTCGCTGACTTCCGCAACCACCTTTTCAGCTTCGGTCAGATGTTTGGCGGCTTCCTCCATGTTTAACGGCAGCTCTTCCAATTGGCTGACGGTTTCTTCTATATGATGATTTGCCGTCTCGAGCTTGTCCTTGACTTGTTCAGGAATTCCCGGCACGTTGCTTTTTTGCAGCATTCGGGCCGTGTCAGAAATGGTTTTCCGAAGATGCATCAGCGTTTCCCGCGCCTGCAGTTCTTCTTTTCTGAGCGCCTGCAGATTTTCACGGTATTCGGCATGTTCTTTCTGAGCCTCTTCCATCTGCTTTTCGATGGCCTCGACTTCTTCAATCAGCAGCGAGTAAGCGACATGCTCGCCGTCAAGCTTTTCTCTCGCCTGCTCAAGGAGCCGGCCTATCGTTTCCAGCTGTTTTTCGAAAGCATGCTGTCTGCCGATTTCTCCCGCCGTCAGCTGATAGCTTTCCTTGACGAGCTCCGTTTCGGTTTTTGTGCGGTCTTTTTCTTCCTCAAGCTTCTCATACGCGATGATCAGCTCAGGCATTTTGCTTAATACGGACTGTCCGGCTTCCACTTCGCCTTCCAGCTGTTCATACATCGATTGAATGGTTTCATCAATCAGCTGAAGAATGGCGGACGCTTCGTCGACATCTAATTCTTCCAAAAGCGCGCTTTCGGCCCGTTTCAATTGATTTGTGAGTGTCTCCAGCTCTTTTTCGATTTGAATATGCTCCAATTTGTAGCCTTTTTCCGTCATTTCCCGGTAGCCGTCTTTCAGCTTGGCAATCTGGTTCGGCACGGTCTGTTTACAGTCCGCGAGCAGTTTCGGAACGTCATCTATGTATGTTTGAAGCTGATCCAGTCTGCGGTCCTGTTCAAGCAGCACTTTTCTCGCTTTGATGTAATTGCCGCTTTCCGTCTCTTCTTCGAACTTTTTTATGCCGCTCCAGATTTCGTCGAGATCCGTCTCCAGGCTGTTATATAGCTCTCCGTAGAGATGGCTGTACGCCAGAAGGTTTTTTCGCGCTTTTGAATACCGCTCACGCACCTGTTCAATCTCTCCGCGGCTTTTTTCCTCGCTCGTCACAAGGTCGCTGATCTCACGCAGTATGCCTTCTATATTTGATTCGGCTGCAGTGAGGAGGTCGTCGATGTGGACAAGCACCTGATTCGCTTTTTTGAACCGGTATTTGTCGGCGTTCTCTTCGGCATCATAAAGGAGCTCTTCTACTTTCGGCAGATGGGCTGTGACAATTTCATCCCACTCTTCGCGCCATCTTTCAAAGAACTCTTCCGTCTCTCCGGTCATTTTCAGATGTTTGATCTTGGACATTTCTTCCACTATCGAACGGTTTAAAATTTCAATCTTCCATGACTCCAGCCGGTCAATTTCCGTATAAATTTTTTTCCTGAAAAAGTAGCCCGCCGCAAAGAGCGCGAGCAGTATAACCAATAATCCGATGACTAACTCCATAATGAGCCCCCTTGTTGTTCTCTTAATCTGTCAGGGTGTTTTATGTATTCAGAAAGATTTCAATATATGTATTGAGAAAATCTGTCGTTTTCATTGTTATTATGATACCATGTAACCAACATTTTTTGACCAGAAATCAAAAACTTTTTGCATAATTTCGGCAGGATTCTGCAATTTTTTAATGGAGTGACACAAATGGAAAAACGAGACGCTCATATCCACACGCCTTTTTGCCCTCACGGCTCGAAGGATGCGCTGAAAGAATATGTCGAAAAGGCCCTGGAAAGAGGCTTTGACTCGATCACATTTACAGAGCACGCCCCCCTTCCTCCGTCATTTCAAGATCCCGTACCGCTTCAGGACAGCGCGATGGATCTCAGACAGATGGAGGTTTATTTGGAGCGGCTTTCACAGCTGAAAAAGGAATATGATGGACAAATCAGCATTCTGACCGGGCTAGAAACTGATTTTATCACAGGGTATGAAGAGGAAACCGCGGCGTTTCTGAACACGTACGGCCCCTCACTGGATGACGGCATTTTATCCGTTCATTTTTTGAAGACCGGTCCGTCTTATATCTGCCTCGATTTTGACGAGCATGCGTTTCGGCAGCTTGCCGACCACTTCGGAAGCGTTGAAGCCGTATATGAACAATACTATGAAACTGTGTATTCTTCCATTGTAACACCTCTCGGCCCCTTTAAGCCAAAACGGGTCGGCCATATCACGCTCGTCAAAAAATTCGCACGCCTTTTCCCTTACAGCATGTCACCTCAAATAAGAGAGCTTGCGGCCCGCTGTCTTGACGCCGTGAAAGAACACGGAATGGAGCTGGATGTGAATACATCCGGGCTCAGAAAGAAGTTTGCCGGGGAAGTATACATGGAGGATTGGATGGCTGAGACGGCGAAGCAAAAAAAAATCCCGCTCATATTCGGGTCGGACGCCCATCAAGCGGAAGATGTCGGCAGTTCCTATGAAACGTACAAAAGCATCATTACTTCATAAGCGCCGCATCAGGCCGTCGGAACACGCTTTCGATCCATATCTTCACTTCTTCAAAATACCTTTTATAAAAGTACGGTTCATGAGGCTGCATATAGAGCACCTCCGTAATGTATTGAGGCTGAAGATACGGCATCATCAAGAGGGATTTCAATTGCAGAATAAAATGCGGCACGGGCAGCGTCAGCCGTCTGTGGCGTGACTGCCCTTCTTCAATCACCAGCTGGAAAATATATTTTTCTTTCATTAAGTAAGTAGACATAATTTCCCTGATAAGCACGGAATCAATCGTCACTTCCCGGTACACAAACCGCGTTAATTGACGGTTATCGTGCTGATAGGATAAAATATCGAAAATCACCCGCAGGATGCGTTCCTGCGCGTCTTCACCGTTCATACTGACGGCGGCTTTTTCCAGCGCTTCAGTATAGCCTTCGTAAAACTCGGAAACTAAATGTTCCATTAATCCGCCTTTCCCTTTAAAATAGTAGGAGATGTGCGCAACATTTACATCAGCTGACTTTGCGATTTCACGGACGGACGTGCCGGAATAACCTTTTTGGTTAAACAGCTGGACAGCGGCGTTAATAATTTTGTCTTTGGTGCTTACTTTCATACGGCTCACCCCTTTATGTGTAACAATTCAAGCAGAAAGGCGCCGTTCCTGTAAGAACTTCTCGACAAATGCCGGCAGAACGGCCGGAACTTTGTTTGATATTATAGAAAAAGTGAGGGTTTTCCATGTTTCATGTCGAAAAACAATCCGGAGATAAAGAAAAAAGTTATCAGCTTCTGCTTAAACAGCTCGAAGCCATGACAGAAGATGAAACGGATGCGATCGCAAATTACGCGAATGCATCAGCGCTTTTATACCATTCATTACATGAAGTCAACTGGGCGGGGTTTTACTTCGCTAAAGAGGGCGAGCTTGTGCTCGGACCGTTTCAAGGGCTTCCTGCCTGTGTGCGCATTCCGTTCGGCAGAGGCGTATGCGGCACTGCCTACTCTAACGGCGACGTGCAGCGGATTGCCGATGTGAATGCGTTCCCGGGACATATCGCCTGTGACGCGGCTTCCCAGTCAGAAATCGTCCTCCCGATCCGCGTAAACGGTGAAGTGATCGGTGTGCTGGACATTGACAGCCCTGTGAAAAACCGTTTTGATGAAACGGACGAAGCCTATTTAGCAAAGTTTGTTGAAACGCTTGAAAAACGATTAGGATAAAAAAAGGAGCCCGGCCGGCAGGCCGGCTCCTTTTTTATGTCGTCGTGCTGTTTTGATGGATGATCAGCCGGTTTTTGCCGTTCCGTTTGGCGATATAAAGCGCCTCGTCCGCTTGCTGAACGAGCATTTTCAACGGCATCGGGCCTGTCTTTGACCAGCAGGAAACGCCGCAGGAAATCGTCACGCGCGGCTCGGTGTTTTCCCGGATGGCGCGAACAAGCCTTTTAGCGATGCGTTCTCCGGATGACACGTTGATATTCGGCAGATAGACAGCCAGCTCCTCGCCCCCCCACCTTGCAGCGACATCGTGCTCACGAATATGGTTTTTCATAACGGAGGCCACCTGAATCAGGATCGAATCTCCCGTTTGATGACCGTATGTATCATTAATGGTTTTGAAATTATCGATATCAACGAGGATGAATACACCCCGTTTATGAATTTTCATGCTGTATTGAATTTTCTCATCCAAATAGGTTCTTGAATACAGCTCCGTCAGCTGGTCTGTCTGAACAAGATGCTCAAGCCTGTCGCGCAGCATGGAGTTCGTGACCGCCAATGTCGCATGGTGAATGAGCGCTTGAAAAAGCTTATACATTTCAAACGTAAAAGCATACAAATCCTTTTTCAATAAAATCGCGAACCCGAAGACGGTGTCATTTTCGATCATCGGCACCGCCATCAGCGAGCCGAAGCCGTTTTCGCCGAATACAGTCTTTCCGCTGCCGATAAACACGCCCTTTTCTCCCTCGAACAGCTTTTCTTTCACAATGCTGATATACGGGTTCGCACGTTCTGTCTTAAAAAAAGCGGTATGTCCCGGAAGCAGATTTTGCGTCTCAAAATGATCAATATGAAAAAAAGCCACTTCTTCCGCATGAAATGATTGGGTCATAATGGCGGCGAGTTCCCGCATCGTGTCAGTGAGTCTGAGGCGCTGATTCAGCTGGCGCGATGTTTCATTAATGAGCTCCAGATTCGCAATGCTTTTTTTCGATTGCTCATAGAGCTGCGCATTTTCAAATGCTTTTCCCGCTGCGCCCGCAAGCAGCAGCATTTCACTGAGAGTACTGCACGAAAGAACGGCATCCTGCAGCCCCTCCGTCTTCAGAACCCCGTAAGTCCCCTGCTGGCCTTTGATCGGCAGGTAAGCAGATGACCTGCCTTTTCTGAGCAGTCTCCCCGATAAATAAACCTTCAGGGCAGACGGGTCGGCATCTTTTCCGTCCATATGTAATTCTTTTGCGGGAAGCTGTCTGTCCGTATCCTGATCCTGCGTGATAAACAGTGAAAAGCGGAAAGACCGGAAAGCCGTACTCAAACTTGCCTGCAGTTTTTCCAAAACCTCATTTTGATCCAAAAGCGAATGGAACATTTCTGTCATTCTGTGAATTTTCCGCTGATGCTTCGTTTTGTCAAACAGCCCGCTTTGTCTCACAGATTGATTGATAAACTGAGTAACGATCTCAGGCAATGATTCCGGGATCGGCAGCCCGCCTTCCGAGCGCAGATAAAAGGATCTGCCGGACGTCTGATTCCTGATCATAAAACGGCCGTCACTCTCTTTCAGCGGAGCATAATGCGGTTCATCTTCTGTTTTTATGGTGAAACGTGTTGATTCTGCCGGTGAAAGGGTCAATGAAAGAGATGTAAAGCAGGATTCTAGAGCTGAGGCCAGCCATAACAGCGAGTCGGATAATGAGACGGATTCAGATTTCGTTAAGAAAAAAGAAAGCATTTTCTGATGAAAGGCCGTCACTTCATCAATTGTTTGTTTTTTCATTTTTATCACCTAAACATGTACTACTCATTTTTGTACATTATATCATAAACCTGCACTCTTCATGGAGAAATGGTTGACGGCGGCGGGGAAAAATCATATAATGTTCTTTGTGTGAAATATTGCAGCCTTTTTGTTCAGCTTCTGTGTTTGCATTTTGTTCCTTAGCTGTAAGGTGTATCGTGTAACTCTCTGCTGCTGGAGCGAGGATACATGAAAACAAAATGTGCACGGTCGGATCGAACAGACGGTTTTTATTTTCCACAAAATAAAACCAAAGGAGGAGTCACATTATGGCTCGCTATACAGGTCCATCTTGGAAACTGTCCCGCCGTTTAGGAATCTCTCTTAGCGGTACAGGTAAAGAATTAGAAAAACGCCCTTACGCACCAGGTCCCCACGGTCCGGGACAGCGTAAAAAACTATCAGAATACGGTTTGCAATTGCAAGAAAAGCAAAAACTTCGTCACATGTACGGTGTAAACGAACGTCAATTCCGCACATTGTTTGACAAAGCTGCAAAAATGACTGGTAAACACGGCGAAAACTTCATGATTCTTTTAGATGCACGTCTTGATAACGTTGTGTACAAGCTCGGTCTTGCACGCACTCGCCGTCAAGCTCGCCAATTAGTTAACCACGGTCACATTCTTGTTGACGGAAGCCGCGTTGACATTCCGTCTTACCAAGTAAAACCTGGTCAAACAATCGGTGTTCGCGAAAAATCAAGAAACCTTTCTATCATCAAAGAATCTGTAGAAGTAAACAACTTCGTTCCTGAGTACCTTACTTTCGACGCTGAAAAGCTTGAAGGTACATTCACTCGTCTTCCAGAGCGCTCTGAGCTTGCTCCGGAAATTAACGAAGCGCTTATCGTTGAGTTCTACTCCCGTTAAGTAAAACGCTCTTTAAAGAGCATTGGATTAAACCCTAGAAACGTTGTTATATCAACATTTCTAGGGTTTTTCTTTTGGGCTGTCAGAATGGTGGACAGATGCTCCCTCTCTTTATTAAAAAAAGCCCCGGACAGGGGCTTTTTTTATGTGCCAACCGGCCGCTCTGCTAATTGCAGAGTACCGACCGGGCGCTCTGTTATCTTAACATCCGATGATGCATGATTCATTTTGACTGCAGCTAAACCACTTAACGTAACGAAGGTGAGAGCTGCACAAAGAATAACTTTTTTCAATTACAATCCCTCCAGGTGCCTCATTTTCTCCTCGGCTAAAATAGCATGTTTAGAAAATTCAAGCGCCTCTTTATAGAGTCCATGCTTCTCACAGTGTTCTGAAATAACCAAAGAAAGATCAAAGACGCTATCAAGGTCATTTACTTCATATAAGTAAGAAATACCACCTCGACAAGTTTCAATGCTTTTACTCTGATCCTGCTGCAGAAGTCCGTAAATAATATTTATTTTAGCCTCATACACCTTATTCTCTTTTCGTTTAAAATATTCCTTTGTCTTTTTATAATAATATGGCATTTTATTTACATCCCCTATTTTATAAAGCTCTTTCAGAAACATATACAGGGAATTTATATAATAAACCGAGTCCCTCCAATCTTTATTTCTGATGGCTTTTTTCAAGGCATTTATACAGTCTTGGGAACGATTTGCTGCAGAATATGTAATACTTAAATTATGATGTATTAATGCGGTAAATAGTGAATCGTGTAGAACTCTCGAAATTCTGATTGCTTCTAAAAAACTTTCCTCCGCTTTTTCGTAAAGCCCTAAATCAGTGTAGTTTTGCCCGACAATCATAAGAGACGTGGCAAGCTTTCGTTTATAGCCTTCGTTCTCTCTATAAATTTGTACAGAGTCATTGATATAATTCAAAGAAATTAGACTCTGCCGCAGCATCATATACATAGACGCCACTTTCGAATAAAATTCAGCCCGCTCTATACAATCGGGTATATCTTTCAATTTTTTCTCGGCTATTTTGAACAAAGTAATTGCTTTCTCAAAATTCCTTTTGTGCGACTCATATAACGCTTCAAATAGAAAGAAATAATATTCAATCATATGGTCTGTTTTTTTTATTTCCTCAGCGTGGTTTTCATTAAAATATGAATGAGGCGGAAGCTCCTCCCCTTTCACCTGATACAAAAGCATTTTATGCCTTTCCTCCAACAAAGAATAATACATCAAAACTTCCTGATCCTCTTCCATCTCATCAAACAATGGTTTGACCTCTTCAAAATATTTCTCAGCAGACTCAGCGTCTTGTTGTTTTATCGCGATATACCAATCATTTAATATATTTGCAACACATTCAGAAGCCAGTTTACTCATAAGATAAACCCCTCTTTCTACAAATATTCTAAATTTTCTCAAACAATATTCTAGCATACCTTTAACATAAAATGTAATTAATAGGATTTTTTTCGACATCACGCAATTTTCTCTTTCGACATCGCGCAATTACAAAAAAAGGCTATTTACCCACTTTTTCAGAACGGTATTATAGCGGACTATTTATCTCCATTGTCGAATTTACACTTCGCTGTCCCTATTCTTAAAAAATAACAATACCGGTATAATTTAGGTCGTAACGAATATACAATAGGGAGTGTGATTGTTTGAAGAAATTCAGGTCAGCTTTACTTTTGTTTTTGGTCACTGCATTGGTTGTAGGTATTATGCCCAACTTTAAAGCCAAAGCAGAAAGCAATGAAATGTTGAACATCCCTGCATCAATGTCAAATGATACTGTAGGTGAGAATGTTTTTGAGATTGATGGGGAAAAGTATGTCTATTCTTACGACTTTACTGACCCAGCTGTGAATAAAGCTAAAGTTACTGAGGAAAATGGGGCAGTTACAAAATTTGAATACAACAACGAAACAAACACACTTTATAAAAACGGTGAGGTCGATTTTAACCTTACTATGGAGGGAGATGGGGTATTTTCTTCTTCTAATATGTCAACTATGAAGATACCGCCCGGTGGAAAATACATGGGGAAATACAATTATAAATACAATTTGAAAGGCGTTTCTGTCGGTGTGGCAGCCACAGCTATTTCAACAATAACAAAAACACCTTACAACGTAGTATTCGCTATTGTAGGGTTTTTAGCAGGTACCCAAACAACTGCATACTATACAGTATTCCAATATCGTTATGCCTTTAAATGCAGCGCATACCCTTATGCTAATAGAACAAAATTCTACGAAGACTCTAAAAGAAAGAAAGTCCTTAAAACGGCAGACAGTCCCAAATTCTTTGGAAGCAGGCCAATCCCATCAACTTGCCGACCATAAAAACGAGGTGAAAAAATATGCAACAAGAAAAAACAACGTCTAATATTAACAGGATATTAAAAAGATATATCCTACTGTTCCTTGTTTTATGTGCATGTTATTTTGTTTACATGGGCGTTTTGGGTAATAAATTCACTCCAGTCCCATTGATTATTTTCATCGCTGGATCAATTATTGGGGAGTTAATCAGAATAGGAAGAATGAGAAGATAGGGGGTTACATCCTCCTATCTTTTTTAAACACACAAGCTTCACAAATTTGTTTTTACCCATCTTTCTTTTATGCTCGGTATATGACAGTGAAGACAATAACATCGAAACAGATGAAGTTAAGTGTACGCAAAAGAATTTAATTTTTAGTCTTGGGGAATTTGTACATTCTTTCATTTGATGTTCTGTTCCCAAATCCTCCATCCTCCGTCGTTGTCTACCGGCCATGACACGAGGCGCATAAGGGCCCATTTACTTGAGGTTCATACCGCCTTTATGCGGAACGATATGATTGATAACTGTCGCCGGGGTTCTTCTTCCTTGCATTAAGCAGACAGCACATAACAGATGCTTGGACAGGTAGCCAGCGCGCGCCTGCCTCCACTTGCTGTTATACCCCCGTTTGGCAGCTGATGATTCCCGGTATTGGTCATAGGCTTGCGTGGTTCTCTTATGCTGTTCGCAGTAGTCCTCCCTTTCCCCTGAAATCCTTCGATTGTATGCAACAAAAAAGCACCCGAAGGATGCTAATCTAGAATTTCAAAAGAGGAGACGTGTTCTGCATTCAAATATATTTTTTCTTCATCATCTACAGAAAAATACAAAACCTCATCTGGTGATTGTCCTAATTTAGTCGCTAAGTCTTCTTTTGATTCAAATTTCACTGTTACATATTCTTTACCACTATCCATAATGATTTTTATTTTCATACTAATCCTCCTATAATCTCTTCTCATAGGATCGAGAAGAATACTATAATTATTATCTGCTTTCTTGAGAACCAGAGAACCTTCTTAAATTTATTACCTATTACCATAATACCTCACTTAAAAGAAAATGGTGTGCCGTTATTCTGCCAAGTTTGTGCCATTTTAATAACTGACTTCTACTTCTTCCTCTTCCTCTTGTTGCTTATTTTCTTTGAGAGTACCCCAATTTATTAGCTCGTTCAAAAAATAACCTTGAAACGCATTTAAGTTAGCTGAATAATGCTCGTAACCTTTTGATACTACTTTAAACAACCAACCTATAAGTCCAAGATAAATTATAAATATAACTAAATTGAATATATACATATTTGGATTGAAGGTTGAATTAAAATAACTATCAAAATTATATTTTGTTAAAGTGACCAAATTAATCACAAAGGAAATCACCAGAGAAACTCTAAGAGTACCTAAACTATGAATTGTGCTAAGTATATGCCTATATCGATCAGCTACATAATCTCTTTGAGCATCTTTTAATCTCAATAACCCCCTATGCCAAACATATTCAAATACATAATAATCTTGATGATGATTTTCGCCCCACTCAAACAGACTTACACCCTTAACGTGCTCCTCAACAGCATTTATCATTCTAGCAGCTTCATCTATGATTTGTTTATTTTTAGACCACCGACTAGAAAAGTGAATTTGTTGCATTATGTATCCGATAGTTACTCCGAAAAAAGCTAATGATACAAAAAGACCCAAGGTCTTGGATATATCTATTTTTAATTTAAGTAATTCATTATGATATAAAAATAAGATTGGCAAGCTTATTAACATAATGAATACCCATCCTGGTATTCCCCACCTAATAAGATACTTCGTATCAAAGTTCAAATTTTTCACTCCTAAACTTTTCCCCTATTATATAACATTTACAGGAAGTATCCACATTTATCCACGAATTACCCATATGTTATATACTGTGCAACTGCCCGAAGCCCGTCAGCCCTCGCCACCCTTGTTTTCAAGCAATATGACTAAAATGAATTCCACATATGCTTTTTGAAGGGAATCAATAAAAATATGCAAAAAAAAAGGCTCATCTTGTTTATGAGATGAGCCTGCTTATATCTTGAATTTCTTCATAGCGTTGTTCATGGCATCCTGATTGATTCCAATGAATCGAAGGGTTGTCCGTCCTGCAGCATGGCAACATCTTTTGTTTGCTTGTAAAAATGGTACCCGAATATTTTCCTCAGCGTGTGCGTGCCTATATCATCCAAACCGACATACTCAGCGGCAGCCATCGACGGGACAACCCGCTCTAATTCCCTGTTCGTTCTGTTATCTAGAATAATAAAGCACCCAACCCGGGTGCTTCATACATTAAAATCATCGTCCTTCCTTCTTCAATCACACCATACTCAGCTGCGGTTCAAATAATTCATAGTGAATGGATTCCGGCGTTGTATTGAATTCAGAAATCAGTTTTTTCATTTCTTTAATGAACGACGGGGATCCGCACAGGTAAAAATCAGCATCTTTATCTGTCATCACTTCTTCTAACAGCTGTTTGTCAATCCGACCTTCCCGAAAACGAATATTTTCTGAACGTTCTTGTTCGGACGGCTCGCTGTAAATAAAGACGGTGTCAACAGATGAGTGTTCTGCGGCTTCTTCAGCTTCATGCCGCAGCGCATGATACTCTCCGCTCCTTGCCGCATGGATAAAGAGAACGTTTCGCTGCGGCTGGGTTTTGGCAACCGTCTTTAACATGCTGATCATCGGGGTAATTCCGACACCGGCACTGATGAGAACCAGATTCTTTTTGGAATCAGGGTCTAATACGAAATCCCCGGCCGGAGCGCTGATCTCAATTGAATCCTTTTCGTGTAATTGGTCATGCAGATATGAAGAAACAATTCCGTCTTTTTTCACGGAAATCCGGTAATAATCCTTACCGGATACATCCGACAAACTGTACTGGCGGACATGCGTATAGCCTGTGTCCGGAATGTATACTTTTACACTGATATACTGTCCCGCTTTGAATTCGGGGAGAACTTGTCCGTCTTCCGGTTTTAAATAAAACGACGTTATCTCTTTGCTTTCTTTTACCTTTTTATCAATTTTAAACGCCTTATCGTCTTTCCAGCCGCCTTTTTGCGTTTCCGCTTGTTCATACATGTCCTTCTCAATTCCGATAAAAGCATCTGCAATGACGCCGTATGCTTTTTCCCATGCCTGAATGACCTCAGGAGCAGCCCCGTCTTTTAGCACATCCTTTATCGCGATTAACAAGTACTTTCCAACAATCGGATAATGTTCGGGCTTAACACCGATACTCCGGTGCTTATGGCTGATTTGTTTGACGACGGGGACTATGTTTTCCAGCCGGTCAATATTGGCTGCGGCCGCAATCACAGCATTCGACAAGGCCGTACGCTGTGTTTTTTTCTTTTGATTCGTCTGATTAAAGATATTCAGCAGCTCAGGGTAATGCTGAAAAAGCAGGTCATAAAATCGGCCTGTGATTTCTTCACCATGCTCTTCTAAGACCGGCACTGTGCTTTTAATGATTTCAATCGTTTTTTCATCGAGCATTCTGAAATCCCCCTAAAGATGTATGCATCTCGATTGACCTGAGAAAAGAATCGTTTTTGAATTCTTTTTTATAGATTTCCCCGTTCAAAAAGGGTTAGCCATACCAATTTGAGACGGCTTCAGGAAAAACCAGAAAAACGAAATTGCAGCTGAAAAATTGTGGACTTGCCATGGTGTACTTGTCCGATGCAAAACCCTCCTTTTCAGCATTTAATAAAGTACGGGAGGTGAGATGAATGGGTAAAAAATCGAAAGTGTATTACTGTGACCCTAAGTATATTGTGACTGACAAGTATACTGACAAAGAAGTGGTTTACGTCCATCCCATCAAACACATTAACAGAGAACATATCCGTTATGTTCCCCGCCACGTTTATCAGGAAGAAACAATTCACGAAGTCATTGATCCGGGCGATCCGGGGAAATGCGGGTGTAAAAAGGATAAAAAAAGACGCAAAAAGTAATTGGTTCGATTTCTTGCCTTATCTCAAGTTAAACACGTAAGTTTCAGCAGACCTCCGTACCTTTTGGCTCCTCTTTTTCAGAGGGGTCTTTTTTTCATGCCGTATCTTCAAGCAAATACGTTGTGAGGCGGCAATCCGCCTGATATTCTTGTCATATACAAATTCACAGGAGGCATGATGTATGAGCAAAAAAATCGCAGTTCTGATGACAGATCAATTTGAGGATATTGAATATACAAGCCCGGCGGAAGCATTTAAAGAAGCGGGCCACAGTGTGGTGACAATAGATTTAGAAGCAGGGAAAGAAGTGACGGGCAAGCACGGTGAGAAAGTAAAGATCGATCAAGCGATCTCAGACGCAGACCCAAAGGAATTCGATGCGTTATTGATTCCCGGAGGCTTTTCACCGGATCTTCTGCGCGGAGATGACCGCCCGGGTGAATTCACTAAAGCATTCGTGGAAAATCAGAAACCCGTTTTCGCGATCTGCCACGGCCCGCAGCTGCTGATTGATACCGACCTTCTTAAAGGAAAAGATATCACGGGATTCCGCAGCATCCGCAAAGACTTAATCAATGCCGGCGCACATTATAAAGATGAAGAAGTCGTCGTGAGCCATAACATCGTAACGAGCAGAACGCCTGACGATTTGGAAGCCTTTAATCGTGAATCATTGAACCTGCTGAAATAAGCGAATAAAAATGCACAGACCCGTTCAGTCTGTGCATTTTTTTATGGATTGATAAAGAAACACCAATAGTTAGACCTATTCTCTTCCCCATCCATAATAAGTAAAATAAAGAGTGGGTTTTTCAACACTCGACGGGAGGTTCACTTATGTGGATGATCATTTTGCTGCTGATCATTTTAATCGGTTTTACCGGTAATATCGTCTCGCTTTTGAGAGCGCAAAAACACGCATCTCAAAGAATAATTGAGCTTTTAGAAAAGCAAGGCCGAAAATAATCTGTTAGCGCTGTGTTACCCATAATAGTAATAATAATTCCGGCAGATTTCCTGAAATATGATTTGATGCCCTTTCTCGTTCGGATGAAGACCTTCTGACATGCACATGCTTCGGAAAGCGGGATTATACGGGTCGATGAGATCTGTATCAAACAGGTCGGCATACGGTACAGAGAGGAGTGTGCAGGCTTCTTTTTGGGCTTTCACATAGTCAGCCAGCTTCAGGCCCAGTTTATTTTTATCAGTATCACGGCGGACGATTTTTCCTTTTGATATTTTTGCTTGTCTCGTTGGGGTCACCACAATGATGCTCGCGCCTTTATTTCCGCTTCGCAGCTGCTGAATCACTTGACAGAAGCCTCCGTAAAATGTGGTGATATCCTTTTCATCTGTGCCGATGGGAATGTGGTTGCACCAATCATCATCTGTTCCCTGGACAATAATGACATCATGTCCTTTTGTTTTAAGCGCTTGCTGATAAATGTTATCGCTTCCGTTGTTGCTCATATTAACGCCGCTGACAGACAGATTGGTTATTTCAGCGTCTGTCCGGTCTTTCAGAATGTCACCAAAGCCGTATTCCGCACGCAGCCCCCGGGCGACGCTGTCACCTAAGATCGCGATTTTTGAAGCCTTCCGCAGCCTGCTTATGCTGATGAAGTCAACGCTGATATGCCCGCTGTCCGTGATATGCAAAAGCTTGCTGCTTATGTTTTGCGAAGAGACTGTCTTTCCTTCAGAGTTATAAAAGTCCTCATTCAGCTTCATTCGGCGTCATCCCTTCCTTTTTATCCTCCGGCATCTTTTTTTGACACAAAAAACGGACACGAACAAACAGCGCCATGTTGTCAGTTCAGTGTCCGCAGATGATGATACCGGATCTTTTATGCAGTTCTCTTGCCATTATAGCAGATCTCCGTTACTTGTAATAGAGTCTGCAGTCAGCATTTAAAACAGCGCTTGCGGGTACGTTTTTGATGGGACCGTCTGCTGCGTGAACGGTGTGTCCGGTGATGGCTCCGTCTTCTGCTGCGGGAGCGGTGTGTCCGGTGATGGCTCCGTCTTCTGCTGCGGGAGCGGTGTGTCCGGTGATGACTCCGTTTTCTGCTGCGGGAGCGGTGTGTCCGTTTTCTGCTGCGGGAACGGCCCGAACATTTTTTGGAAACCGGTTCTTGGTATAAATACTCCCCTAAACCTTCTCTTTCCGCAACGGCAACTCCATGTTCAATTTCTTTAACAGAAATAGCGTTCAATTCTGTTCACCTCCCTTTTTCTTTACAACATAACGTATGAAATGTATCCCTCACGTGTATAAGCTTCTCTCTCATATGAGCGAGAAATGGACATTTATACAACAAAAAGACCCGTGGGAACGGGCCTTTTGCAGGCATTTTGCCGGGAACAAACGCAAACATAAGATCGATTTATTTCTTCCTCTCGCTCTCCGGCTCGGGGTGAATCATTACCTGTGCTTGTTTGAATTCATCCGTAATATCTCTTTCAATGCGGTCACACAGGTCGTGCACGTCTTTAATCGTCACGTGAGAGGCTACGACCAGGTGAAAATCAATATACTCTTGCGGGCCGGAGCGTCTTGTACGAAAATCGTGAATTTCAATAAATTCCTGTTGAAATGTTTCGATAATCTTTAAAATTGTTTTTTCTTCCTCTTCCGACAAACGGGTATCAATCAGCGGCGGGAATGCTTCTTTCATTAATTTAAACGCTTCATATATGATATACACCGCCAGCACCATACCTATAATGGGATCAAGTATGTACCACTCCGTTAAGGTAACGACCAAAAGGCTTGCCGCTACGCCTAATGATGTGTACACGTCAGTCAGTAAATGCAGGGCATTTGATTTCATTGCCACGGAATTAACCTTTTCGGCTTCTCTTTTTACGAACTTCGAAACGATCAAATTAATGAGAGCCCCAGCAAGCATCACAACAATTCCCAATACGGGCAGATGAACCGGCGCCGGGTTCACCAGTTTTTGAATGCATTCATATATCATCCAAATCCCTGCCGCAAAAATCAGAATCGTCTCGATGGTCCCCGACAGATTCTCGACTTTTCCATGACCGTACGGATGCCCTGTATCAGCCGGCTTTTTTGAAATCCTGACGGAGATAAAGGCGATGAAGGCGGCGATCAAATCTAAAAAAGAATGAATGGCTTCAGAAAGTATAGCGACAGATCCGGTTATTATCCCCACCACTATTTTGAGCATGACGACCAGGGAATTGCTTATAACCGATAAAAAAGCGATTTTAGAGGTGTTTTCCACCGTGATCCTCCTCTTTTTGACTTCTTGTATTTATCGTATCAAACGGCATTCGTGTGGGTCTACGGCAACGTTTTTCACAAAAGCCATACATGTAACTCATCATAAACTAAGTTGGAAAGCGACAAAACAGGCGAACCTTTCTTTCAGCACTCAAGTCCCATTGACAAGATATAACCGCTTACATTATAGTAGTTTCATGAATAACCACTACGGAGGATGTTTATGGACGATGTTCTGAAAGAATTACAGAAGTTTGGATTTTCTCAATATGAATGTAAAGCATATATCGGCTTGTTGAAACACTCGCCTGTTACCGGATATGAAATCAGCAAAAGGTCAGGCGTCCCCCGCTCAATGATCTATGAGGTATTGGGGAAATTAGTTGATAAAGGCGCTGTCCATATTGTACCGTCTGATCCGGTTACATATGCCCCGCTGGCCGGAAAGGAATTAATCGACCGGCTCCGGCACGATTTCGAGAACTCATTCGGCTACCTTGAGGAAAAGTTATTGGCGCTGGAAAGCGAGCAGGAGATGAATGTCATCCGCCGCATCAGCACGAATGATCATGTCATCAATGAGATGAAGGATATGATTGAAAAAGCCGAGGAAGAGTTGTGGCTGTCTGTCTGGGAACAGCAGATTCCCTTTATTCAAGAAGCCGCTAATAAACGCGCCGCCGAACAATTGCCCGTCTTTTCGATTGTGTTCGGCCCTCCGGAAGTGAAGCTCGGAAATACGACAAATCATAATATGTCTCCTGAAGTGGCGGAGAAACGGATGGGCGGAAGATTAACGATAGCTGCCCGAGATAATAAAGAAGTCTTAATCGCCAATTTTTCTCCGCAGACGAATGCCTGGGCCATTAAATCAGAAGATCCCGCTCTCGTTCTCGTGGCCATGGAATATATGAGGCACGATCTGATGTTCGCAGAGCTTGTGAAAGAAGTCGGGGCTGAAAAAGTTGAAGGCCTGATGAAACAAAACCATTCGTTATTTCATGTCGTCACCGGAAATCGGTTCATATAAATGTGAACCGTATTTTCTTTGATTTTTTCATTAGTCGTTATCATTATAATCTCTATGAAAGGAGTATAAAAAATGATTAACACAGAAGTGCAAAAAACCGCCGTTTCCCGGGAAATGAACGATACGTTTTTACAGGGGGTGCGGGATTGTGTGCCTACGCTGCTGGGCTATATGAGCATCGGTTTTGCTTTCGGCATCGTCGGCGTTGCCTCTCATCTAAGCATTCTTGAAATCTGTTTGTTATCCTTGTGTGTCTATGCCGGCGCCGCCCAATTTATTATTTGCTCGCTCCTTGTTTCCGGGAGTCCGATTTCCGCCATTATTTTAACGACGTTTATCGTCAATCTGCGGCACCTTCTGCTGAGCCTGACCATCGCGCCGTATTTCACGAAATACTCTCTGGCGAAAAATATCGGCTTCGGGGCTCTGCTTACTGACGAATCTTTCGGAGTAGCGGTGAACAAAGCGGCTCAGAACGGCAGGTTACACGATAAGTGGATGAACGGCCTCAATATAACCGCTTACATGTGCTGGGTTATTTCCTGCGTGATGGGCGGGCTTCTCGGGCAATGGATATCTGATCCTTACGCGCTCGGCCTGGACTTTGCTTTGCCCGCTATGTTCGCGGCGCTGCTTGTGCTGCAATTGCAGTCATCCGCTTCGGAAAAGCTGAAGCACAGCCTCTCCTTAATTCTCTATATGATCATTTTTATGGTCTTGTTATCGTATTTCGTCCCGTCACACATCGCGGTCATCGTCTCAACCGTGATTGTGGCAACGATCGGGGTGGTGACGGACAAATGAGCATCAGCACACAAATGATCTGGATTATACTCGGCTGCATGATTGTTACACTTGTGCCGCGCATTGTTCCGTTTATATTTGTCCGGAACATTCAGATGCCTGAATTGGCTTTAAAATGGCTCTCCTTTATTCCGCTTTGCATTTTGACGGCTCTGGTAACGGAAAGCATGATTGTGAAAACAAACAGCGCTTTGACCTTTGATTGGAAAGCAATGATCGTTCTCATCCCGACATTGCTTTGCGCGATGCTGACAAAAAGCTTATCCATCACGGTCATCACAGGAGTCGTGCTGATGGCCGCCGTCAGACTGATATGGTGACAATCAAAAGCCTCCATTCCGCAGAATGGAGGCTTTACCTTTATGATATCGGATTTTCTTCTTCCGTCTCTGATTCCTCGGCTTCGGCTTCGGCGTTTATGCTTTGCTGCTGTTCCCAATGATCCCGCTGCAATCTTTCTTTGGCGATGGTAAACATAAAATTCACGGCGCAGCACCCCTTCCCTGTTTTGCTTATACCATGTACTGTACTCATTTCCCCGTGCAGTATTCACAAAACATAAAAAAGCAGCCTGCCGCATGGAGCGGCCGGACTGCTTTTTATTTTCAGTACGTGATCAGGAAGTATTTTTTCTTTCCGCGGCGCAGTACGGTAAATTGATCTTCAATGCGGTCTTCCGCAGTCAGAAGATGCCCGATGTCCGTCTGGCGCTCGCCGTTAATGTAAACAGCTCCGTTTTGAATGTCTTCGCGGGCCTGCCGTTTTGAAGGCGATAATTTAGATTCCACTAGCACGTCTACTAAAGACAGTTCTTCAGAGCGGTCTTTTTCAAACGAAGGTACATCTTTAAATCCTACCTTGACGTCTTGAGCAGAAAGCTCTTTAATATTGCCGCTGAACAGCGCCTGGGAGATATGAACAGCCTGCTCAAGCGCTTCGCGGCCGTGTACAAGAACCGTCACCTCTTCAGCGAGACGTTTCTGCGCTTCTCTTTTCTCAGGAGCCGTCTCCGTTTTTTCAGCATAAGCTTCAATTTCCTCTTTTGACAAGAA
This sequence comes from Bacillus sp. YH3-2-B2, assembly GCF_053663335.1. Classification (NCBI taxonomy): domain Bacteria; kingdom Bacillati; phylum Bacillota; class Bacilli; order Caryophanales; family Bacillaceae; genus Bacillus; species Bacillus sp. YH3-2-B2. Next base: position 832,489 of record NZ_JBSJQE010000003.1, read on the forward strand.
AGTAAAGTATTTTAAGTATTTGACGACGTCGCGGTCATCTGTATTGATCCAGAACTGGTAGAATTCGTACGGCGATGTTTTTTCTTTATCAAGCCAAATGGCGCCGCCTTCCGTTTTGCCGAATTTCGTGCCGTCAGCTTTTGTGACGAGCGGAATGGTAAGACCGAAAGCTTTCGCCCCTTCTTCTTCTGATTTTCTGATCAGTTCAAGACCGGCCGTGATGTTGCCCCACTGGTCACTGCCTCCGATTTGGAGTTTGCAGTTCTTTTCTCTGTACAGATTCAGAAAATCGTAGGATTGCAGGATCATGTAGCTGAATTCCGTGTAAGAAATTCCGGTTTCAATTCTTGAGCTTACAGTATCTTTCGCAAGCATGTAGTTAATTCCGAAGTTCTTTCCGACGTCGCGGAGAAATTCAATGATGCTCAGCTTTCCGATCCAATCAAAGTTGTTCGCTATGACAGCGGGGTTTTCTCCCGCCTCGAAATCTAAAAATCGGGAAAGCTGATTTTTAATTTTTTGCGACCATTCGACAACGATATCCTGAGTATTTAACGTACGCTCCGCTTTTTTGCCGCTCGGATCGCCGATCAGTCCCGTCGCGCCGCCTACAAGCGCAATCGGATGGTGGCCTGCAAGCTGGAAACGGCGCAGTGTCAATATCGGCAGAAGGTGTCCGATGTGCAGGCTGTCAGCCGTCGGGTCAAACCCTGAGTATAAACGGATTTTTTCTTCGCTCAGCTGTTTATTCAGTCCTTCTTCATCCGTCATTTGCTGGATTAAGCCGCGGAATGATAAATCCTCTAATAAGTTAGTCATTTTGTCTGCTCCTTTGTTTATGAAAATAAAAAACGCCCCTTCGTTTAAAACGAAGGGACGATATAATCGCGGTACCACCCTACTAATAAAAACATAAAAAAGCTTTTATCACTCTTTTTGATAACGGACCGTGTCCGTTCTTTCACTACTGAAAGCCTTGGAATAGCTTTGTTCGCAAAAGCGGTTCATGAGTGTATTCGGCATATCTTATGTGCTGATTTTCACCGGCCATCAGCTCTCTGGAACAATCAGATATCCTACTTGTCTCAATCAAAACCTTTTCGTATGAAGCTTACTCATTTTTAACATAAATAAAATACGATGTCAACGCCGTCTTTAATCTTCCATTGTGGACAGGTCGCCTGCTGGCAGGTTCAGCTCCCACGCCTTCAGCACACGTCTCATGATTTTTCCGCTCCGTGTTTTCGGAAGTTTATCTTTGAATTCAATTTCCCGCGGTGCGGCATGCGCGGCAAGCCCCTGTTTTACAAAGAGGCGAATGTCCTCCTTCAGCTGATCGGATGGCTCATGCCCTTCTCTGAGCGCGATAAACGCTTTAATAATTTCTCCCCGGACAGGGTCCGGCTTTCCGATGACGCCGGCTTCGGCAATCGCCGGATGTTCAACAAGTTTGCTTTCGACTTCAAACGGGCCGACGCGCTCGCCGGATGTCATGATGACATCATCGACTCTGCCTTGGAACCAGAAATAACCGTCTTCATCCATATAAGCAGAATCTCCGGAAACATACCAGCCGCCCGGCATAAAATAAGAATCATATTTCTCTTTGTTGTTCCAAATGGAATCCATCATCGACGGCCAGCCCTTTTTAATGGCGAGATTTCCCATTCGGTACGGCGGAAGCTCATTTCCCTGATTGTCAACGATCGCCGCTTCCACTCCCGGAATCGGTTTCCCCATTGAGCCCGGCTTGATCTCCATGCAAGGATAATTGCAGATGAGCTGTCCGCCCGTTTCTGTCATCCACCACGTGTCGTGGATGCGCTTGCCGAATACTTTATGTCCCCACTTGATGACCTCGGGGTTCAAAGGTTCTCCGACACTCAGGACGTGACGAAGTGAAGTAAGGTCAAATTTGGATGTCATTTCATCTCCGGCGCCCATAAGCATTCTGAAAGCCGTCGGAGCGCTGTACCAGACGCTGACACCGAGCTTCTCAATCGTGCCGTACCAGTTTTCCGGACTGAATCTGCCGCCGACGATCACGTTCGCCGCTCCGTTCAGCCACGGCGCAAATATCCCGTACACCGTCCCGGTCACCCAGCCCGGGTCCGCAGTGCACCAGTAAATATCGTCTTCTTTAAGATCAAGCACCCACTTGCCGGTCTGGTATTGCTGAATCATGGCTTCATGAACATGGAGCACACCTTTGGGCGTTCCGGTAGACCCTGATGTGTAGTGAAGCAGGTAGCCGTCTCTTCTGTCCATCCATTCAATATCAAGTCTCGTGCTTTCTCCCTCAGCCGCTTTATCATAATGGATGATTTTATCTCCCGCTTCTTTGCTGCCGCCGACAATGAAAATATGCTCGAGGTCGGGCAGGCTGTCCGCCGGAATCCGTTCGGCCAGTTCAGGTGTCGTCACGACAACCTTTGCCTGGCTGTTCAACAGGCGGTCTTTGACGGCGCCTTCCATAAACGCTTCAAATAAAGGGCCGGCGATCGCACCGATTTTAATTGCGCCGAGCATGATAAAGTAAAGCTCCGGCGAACGCGGCATGAAAATAAAAACGCGGTCCCCTTTTTCCACGTTTCCATACCGTCTCAGTACATTTCCCGCCCGGTTCGATTCCTCCATCATTTCTTTAAATGTGTATTTTTCATCCCGGTTTGCGTCCTTGTAATACAGCGCTACTTTGTTTTTTCGAAATGATTCGGCATGACGGTCAATCGCTTCGTACGCCGCATTCAGCTTCCCCGTCTGATGCCAGGAAAACTCCGCTTCGACCTCTTTCCAATCGAAGCTGCGGTACGTTTCCTCATAATTTCGCAGATGATAATTCCCCTTTTCCGCCGGCAACGCTTTCAAATTCATGCAACATCCCCCTTTGCTTATCTATAGACTAATTATAGTAGATGTTCACAGTTTTCTCAATTTTTAAAATATAAATTACAACACTATTGAAAACGCTTTATATTTTGTTATGCTTAAGAGAGATGTGTTTTTATTAAGAACCGACAGGCGGTGAATCAGTGAAACATCATAAAACGTACCATTCTTCATCAATTCAGACAGCAGCCGGCCCTCTATTGGTAGAAGGGCCCGTTCCTCCAAAGGACCTAGCACAGTATGAGTTTCATGAAGGCCTGACAGCCTTTCGCCTTCCTCATGAACAGCACAAAGCGTTAATCGAGATCGCCGGGCTTCCTGAAGGTCGGATCATTATCGCCAGGGACGGACAGACGATTATCGGCTATGTGACGTATTTATATCCTGATCCGCTTGAACGGTGGTCTGACGGAAATATGGAAGACCTCCTTGAACTCGGTGCGATCGAGGTCGCTCCCGGCTACAGGGGCTGTTCTGTCGGAAAAACGTTGCTGACAGTCAGCATGATGGATGAACAGATGGAACGGTACATCATCATGACGACGGAATATTACTGGCATTGGGATTTAAAAGGAATGAAAAAAGATGTGTGGGAATACAGAAAGATCATGGAAAAGATGATGAATGCCGGGGGTCTTGTCTGGTTTGCAACGGATGAACCGGAAATCAGCTCTCATCCGGCCAATTGTCTGATGGCCCGCATCGGCAGGCACGTCAGTCAGGAGTCAATTGAACAGTTCGACAGGCTTCGTTTTTATCAGCGATTTATGTATTGACTGACATACAAAGGGGATAAAAAGATGATTGCAGAACAAATCATGAAACGGGACGTCATCACCGTCTCAAAACACGACTCCATTGAAACAGCCGTCCGGAAAATGAAGATATATCATATCCGCCATCTCCCTGTCATCGACGACGAGCTGCACGTCACCGGTATTGTCACAGACAGAGACATTAAACAGGCCGGCCCCGGCAGCTTTGAACAAAAGGAACGCGGCGCGTTTCTGACAAACAAAGTGGAGACCATTATGAAGCGGGATGTCATCTGCGCCCATCCGCTTGACTTTGTGGAAGAAATATCCGCCTCCTTTTATGAGCACGGCATCGGCTGTCTGCCGATTACGGTAAACCATAAGCTGACGGGCATTTTAACGAAAACCGACGTGCTCCGGACTTTCGTCAGCCTGACAGGCGCGGCCCAGCCGGGATCCCAGGTGGAAATCCTGGTGACGGATATGACAAAAAGCCTTGCTGATCTCAGCTGCTTGTGCCGTGATCTTCAGCTTCAAATCCTGAGTGTGCTCGTCTATCCCCATGATTCCGCCGGGTCGAACATTCTCGTCTTCCGGGTGAAGACGATGAATCCGCTCCCTTTTATCCGTGCCGTTCATGAAGCCGGATACAATGTCTTATGGCCGAAGCATTTGAGGGATCAGCCATGAAAGACAGCGTTTTTGTTTATTCGCCTTCTTATCAGACGTATCAATTTCATCAGGATCATCCGTTCAATCAGCAGCGCGTGCTTTTAACATACGATCTGCTTCAGGCGGCGGACGCGTTTGACGAAGGAGACATCGTCATTCCGCGCACGGCCTCTAAAGAAGAGCTGGCTCTCGTTCATACAGAGGATTATATACAGGCGGTGGAACTTGCGGGTGCGGGCCGGCTCCCTGCCGCAGAAGGAGAAAGCTACGGTCTCGGAACGGAAGACACCCCCGTTTTTGCCGGCATGCATGAAGCTGCGTCGCTTCTGGTGGGCGGCACCTTAACGGCGGCTGATTACGTCATGACGGGACAAGCCAGGCACGCCTGCAATTTAGGAGGCGGCCTTCACCACGGCTTCCGCGGCAGGGCGTCAGGCTTTTGTATCTATAATGACAGCGCCGTGGCCATCCAATACATCCAGAAGAACTACGGGGCAAAAGTGTTATACATTGATACAGACGCCCACCACGGCGACGGCGTTCAATTTACGTTTTACGACAGGTCTGATGTCTGCACTGTTTCTTTTCACGAGACCGGGCGTTATTTATTTCCCGGGACGGGGCAGGTACTGGAAAAAGGAAGCGGGCAAGGCTACGGCTATTCTTTTAACATTCCGCTGGACGCTTTCACAGAGGACGATTCCTTTCTCCACGCTTACAAAACGGCCGCCTCAGAAATCGCGGCTTTTTTTAAGCCGGATGTCATACTTACCCAAAACGGTGCGGACGCCCATTATTACGACCCGTTGACACACCTGTCCAATACAATCTCCATTTATCAGGAGATCCCGCGGCTCGCTCATTCATTAGCCCATCAATATTGCAGCGGCAGATGGATCGCGGTCGGCGGCGGCGGATACGATATTTGGAGAGTCGTCCCGAGAGCATGGAGCCGCATTTGGCTTGAGATGAAAGGGATTGATCCCGGGGAGCGCATACCGCAGAAATGGATTGATAAATGGCAGAAGCATTCCCCCTGCACGTTGCCCGCTTTTTGGAGTGATCCTGAACAATTATATCCTCCGATTCCCCGTAAAGAAGAAATTTCAGAAAAAAATGCCCAAACCGTGGAAAAAGCTCTTTTTGCCATCCGGTCTGAGCAGCGGTATAAAACAAAATAAAAAACGACCTTATGAGGAGGTCGTTTTTTTGATCACAATTTCTACACGGCGGTTTTCTTTCATATGTCCGGGACTTTTGTTGTCCTTCACAGGTTTCGTATCCGCATACCCGGCAGAGATAAACCGTTTGGCGGAAAAGTCTTCATTCGCGGTAAAATACCGGATCACACTCGCCGCTCTTGCAGACGACAGCTCCCAGTTCGACGGGAATTGATAGGTGGAAATCCGGCGGCTGTCCGTATGGCCTTCTACCTGTATGTCATTCGGAATTGTTTTTAAAAGCACCGCGATCTGATGCAGAACCGGCTCGGCGTTTTTCAGCACATCCGCTTTTCCCGTCTGAAACAGAACGGCCTCCTGCAGCACAAGAACCACTCCGCGCTCATCGCGCTTCGCCGTCAATTTGGAACTCAAATGATGCGCTTTTATGTATGTCTTCACGTTTTGTAACAGCAAATCCTGTTCTTTATTTTCGTTTGCTTTGTCTGATGACGCCGGTTCACCCCCGCCGCCGTTTGTATGAATCGATGAAACGGCAGATTGAAATTTTTCCGCGTCTATTTGCGACATCGAAAAAAGCAAGATAAAGAACACGAGAATGAGCGTGATCAAGTCAGCGAACGTCACCATCCATCTTGGTGAACCGCCGGAATGTTCCGGTTTGTTTCTTCTTTCAAAACGCTCTTTTCTAAGCTTCATGGACAGCGCCCTTTTTCTTGTTCGCAGGCTGTCCTTTACGCCAGTCTTCTCTTGAGCTGAAGACGACGAGCTGACTTTCGAGGTTGCGGGGATTTTTGCCCGATTGGATGCCGACAACCCCTTCGATCATGACCTGTTTGATGAAAATTTCACTTTCCGTTTTTTCTTCAAGTTTTGCCGCGATTGGAATAAACACCAAATTGGCAAGCAGCGCTCCGTACAGCGTCGTCAATAGCGCAACGGCCATGTTCGGTCCGAGGGTATGCGGGTCATTTAAATTTTTGAGCATAAGAACGAGTCCGACGAGCGTCCCGATCATTCCCCAGGCGGGTGCGAAATCACCGGCTTTTTCAAAAACGCGTCTTCCTTTTCTGTGTCTTTCTTCCATTGCGGCGATCTCAGAATCCATCACCAGCCGGATCGTTTCCTCGTCCCAGCCGTCAATCGCAAGCAAAAGCCCTTTTTTTAAAAACGGATCATTGATCTCCCGCGCCTGGTCATCCAGAGACAGCAGCCCCTGCCTGCGCGCCTGCTCCGAAAGGCTGACAAATACTCTGACAAGCTCTTTCACATTGTCATCCTGACGGGAGAATACCTGTTTCAGAACAGAAGGGGTTTTCTTTAAATCCCTCGGCGGAAAGCTGATAAAAATCGCCGCAGCAAGGCCGCCAGTGACGATTAAAAAAGAAGTCAGATCCAAAAATGAACTGATTCCCGCCAGTCCCGTCCCTGACAGAATACCGATTGCGACGATAATACAGCCTAACATAAAGCCAACGGGCGTCAGATAATCAAAACGTTTCATATCTTCTCCTTACTCAAGTAAAAAAGCAAGATTCCACCCCTCAGAGTGAAGCTTGCTTTTCCGTTTTTTTATGACTTGGTTGATTGTCTTAATTCGATGCGGTGAGGCAATTCGACGATATGCTCTTCAACCGGCTCTTTGTTCATCAGTTTTGTCAAAAGTCTCATCGCCACGGCGCCGATATCGTACGTAGGCTGCACGACTGTTGAAAGCTGAGGGCGGACCATCAGGCTCAATCTCGTATTGTCAAAACCGATAATATCAAGATCATCAGGTATCGAAAGACCTTGATCTTGGGCCGCATGGATAATGCCGAGGGCCATTTCATCCGTCGCAGAAAGAATCGCCGTCGGTTTCCGGTCAAGGCCCATCAAACTTTGAAGCGCCTCCATACCGGAATCATAAGTGTAATCGCCTTCCGCTACGAATTGCTCGTTAAACGGAATCGCCGCTTCTTCAAGCGCCCGTTTGTACCCTTGCAGTTTTTTCGAACGGTTGATCGGCTCTTGCATCGGTCCAGAGACGAATGCAATATCACGATGCCCTTTATCAATGAAAAGCTTAACGGCATCATAAATCGCCTGTTCATAATCAATGGCGACAGAAGGCGTCTCGCCCTGTTCTTCCACTGATGCCGCCAAGACGATCGGCACAGGAGAGCGCTTAAATTCTTCGACATGCTCGTCCGTAATGTTGCCGCCCATAAATACGATACCGTCCACTTGTTTGCCGAGCATCGTATTTAACAGATGCAGTTCTTTCTCAAGATTTTGATCCGAGTTGCTTAAAATAATATTATATTTGTACATCGTCGCGATATCTTCAATTCCACGCGCAAGTTCCGAGTAGAAAATGCTTGAGATATCAGGGATGATGACGCCGACCGTTGTCGTTTTTTTGCTTGCAAGCCCTCTTGCCACCGCGTTCGGACGGTAGCCGAGCCGGTCAATGGCTTCCAATACTTTTTTTCTGGTCGTCGGTTTTACATTCGGGTTGCCGTTCACGACGCGGGAAACAGTCGCCATACTGACATTTGCTTCTCTGGCCACATCGTATATCGTAATGTTGCTCACTGAAACCACTCCTTTTACTGGATACACTTATCCTTATCTATAGCATAAACACTTTATGTAAAGAAATGTCGTACGATTTCGCATTCTGTCGTTTATGATTGTAAGCGTAAGTCAGTAGTGTACATTATTTTTCATTATTCATCAAATTTAAATATCTCTCATGAAATTATACACGTTTTTCCCAGTGATGAAAACGTTCACTTTCATTTTATAATTAAATAAAATGAAGATACGAAAAAAAGCCGCGCGAGGCGGCCTTTAAAGAGCGGAACATTGTATTATGCTTTTACTTTCAGCATCGGCTTTAATTCGTTCAGCCATTTCTCGAATTCAGGGATATCCATCTGCTGCGCAGAGTCTGACAGGGCAACGGAAGGATCAGGGTGAACTTCGGCCATCACGCCGTCAGCGCCGATCGCAAGCGCCGCTTTTGCTGTCGGAAGCAGGAGATCACGGCGGCCTGTTGAGTGTGTGACGTCAACAAACACCGGCAAGTGAGTTTCCTGTTTCAAAATCGGCACGGCAGAAATGTCGAGCGTGTTTCTCGTTGCCGTTTCGTACGTTCTGATTCCGCGTTCACAAAGAATGATTTGGTCGTTTCCTTGTGACATGATGTATTCAGCTGCATTGATAAATTCTGAAATTGTTGCGGCAAGACCGCGTTTTAACAATACCGGCTTTTTAACGGAGCCGGCGGCTTTCAGCAATTCAAAGTTTTGCATGTTCCGCGCGCCGATCTGAATGACGTCAATGTAATCAATCGCTTGCTCAATGTGGGCGGGCGTTACGATTTCACTGATCACCGCGAGGTCATATTCATCAGCGACGCGTTTAAGAATTTGCAGGCCTTCTACGCCGAGACCTTGGAAATCATACGGACTTGTGCGGGGTTTAAACGCGCCCCCGCGCAGGATTTTAATGCCTTGTTTTTTCGCGGCGGCCGCGACTTCGGCAACCTGCTCATAGCTTTCTACGGCACAAGGTCCGACGATGAATCTCTGATCGCCGTCACCGATTTTTTCGCCTTTAATGTCAACGATCGTATCTTCTGCTTTTTTCTTCCGGGAGACGAGCAACGCTTTGCTGTGATCCTCTTCTTGAAGTTCAAGTCCGGCTTTGAAAATTTCTTTGAAAATATGCTGGATCGTTGAGTTTTCAAATGGGCCGTCATTGCTTTCAATAATGCGGTTAAGCATTGTACGCTCTCTGACAGGGTCAAATCGGTTGACACCCTGTGCTTCCTTTGCTTTACCGATTTCTTTTACAACGGCTCCGCGTTCATTGATTAATTTAAGGATTTCTAAGTTTAGTGCGTCTGCCTGCTGTCTTAGGCTCTCTAATTCCTTGTTGCTCATCTTTTTCATCCCTTCTATGCTATGTTTTATTTTAATGGTTAACATGCATCTTACTACAGTTATGCGAAAATAGGAATATGAAATAATAAATTTTTTCACATTCGACTTTATCACCAAAACGCTTTTAAGCTTTTATGCGTTGAAGCAGTATATATTGATATCCTACATGATCCGGCTGAAATGATCAATAGTTTTTTTCAAAAAAAAAACCGCCGGTATCAACCGGCGGCCAGCAATTATGAAAGGTGCTGCTCTATTGCGTTTTTTGTGATTTGTGAATGAGACGCGTGCCATTTCACTTCGCCGTTTGTAATGACGAATACTTGCGGGCTTTCATGTTTCACGCCGTATGTCTCGGCGATATAGTTTGAAAGCGGCCGGCTGTCCTGCACATGCAGGTAATAAGAAGGTACTTCTGAATGCTCCGATGCAAAGGCGTCAAACTCCTGAAACGCGGCTTGGCTGATCGGGCAGGTTGTGCTGTGTTTCAAAAACACGAGCGTGTTTTCTTTCTCAGCGGCATTTTTGAACTCTTCTTCAGATGATATCAGCTGTTTTGTCATGTCGGTTATCTCTCCTTATTGAAGGTCAGCGATTTGCCTGACCGGCTTTTTCCCCGGCGTCTTCCGCTTCGGCCTTGATGCTTTGGGCCGTGTCCTGCATTTCGCTTCTCGTCTCTTCGGCTTTCTCGGTTAGTGTGCTCTTAGAACGGTCTTTTAAATCCTTCACTTTATTCATAATCTGGCCTGACTGATCAGCTACCAGCTGGGTGATATTAGAAGTTTTGTCCTTGGCGATGCTGACATATTGAGAGCCTTTTTCTTTCGCATCGGCCGTCATTCTGTCCGTCTTATCCTTTAACGCAGAAGCCTGACTGCCGAGATCGTCGCGCAGCTCCTTACCTGATTTAGGCGCCAGAAACAACGCCGTTGTCGCGCCGATAATTCCCCCGATCAGCGTTCCGATTAAAAAATCCTTACTATTGATTCCATCTTTGCTCATTATGATTCCTCCTTAGTGGATTTTTCTTATGATTAAAGCGATGTTTTTTTCTTTTGCTTCCACTTGTCCCATATTTCCATAGCGGCCTGGCTCCAGGTGACAACCTGACTGATCTTATCCTGATTCTCTCTTACAGAGGCCGTAACGGAACCTGCTGCCTGCTTTATGGATGTATTAAACTGCTGGACGGAAGTTCCCACTTCCTGAACAGCATGGACAACCGTATTTAATTTCTCTGATTTTTCCTGAATGTCTTCCGCGAGACGGTTTGTCTTATGTAACAGCTCGGCTGTCTCTGCGGTAATGCCTTTCATCTGCCCTTCAAGGCCGTCTAAAGTCGAGGCTACGTTTGTTAAAGTCATCTGCACGGACTTTAATGTTTTGGACAGATAGATGACGAGGATGAGAAATGCAACGGCAATGAGTGCGACGCTTAAGTAAAGAATGATGATCATCTAATACCTCCTTATAATGCAGGATATAGTGGTATATACCCAATTCTCAAAATGATAAACATATATGAAAGGTCTGTATGTATACTATTTCTCCGTTTATCGGTAAATCCCTTTTGCAGCACGCGCAAAAAAGCAGTGAGAGCCCCACTGCTTTTTTGTTACGCTATGACGTTTTCATAGGCTCTCATATATTTTTGAATGTCTCCGGCGCCCATGAAGATCAGCACTGCGCCTTCATGCGCTTTTAACACGGATGTGTCATTTTCTTCAATGAGTTCTGCGTTATCGATTTTTTCCTGAAGATCCGTGATCGTGAGCTTGCCGACGTTCTCGCGGGCAGAGCCGAAAATGTCGCACAGATACACGCGGTCGGCCGCGCTTAAGCTTTCTGCGAATTCATCCAGGAATGATTGCGTCCGTGTAAACGTATGCGGCTGAAATACCGCGATGATTTCACGTTCGGGATATTTTTGGCGCGCCGCCTCAATCGTGACTTTGATTTCAGTCGGATGGTGGGCGTAGTCGTCGATCAGTACCTGGCTGCCGATCACTTTTTCATTGAATCTGCGTTTGACGCCGCCGAATGATTCAAGTCCGAGCTTAATCATGTTCACGTCTATCTCTTCATAGTGGCAGAGCGCAATGACCGCTAAGGAATTGAGGACATTGTGATGGCCGTATGCCGGGATGTAGAACGTATCGTAAAACGTATTGCGGACAAAGACGTCAAATGTCGTGCCTTCCGTATTTTTTACGATGTTTCTCGCTTGAAAATCGTTTTCTTCTCCCGTGCCGTAATAAACGACAGGCACATTGGCGTGAATTTTCGGCAGGTACTCGTCATCACCGCAGGCAATGATGCCTTTGTTGACTTGAAGCGCCATGTTTTGGAAAGCATCAAACACATCGTCAATGTTGGCGAAATAATCAGGGTGGTCAAAATCAATATTCGTCATAATCGCATAATCAGGCTGATAGCTTAAGAAATGACGGCGGTACTCGCAAGCTTCAAATACAAAGTATTCGCTGCTTTCATTTCCTCTGCCCGTCCCGTCCCCGATAAGAAACGAAGTCGGCTTCGCCTGCTGCATCACGTGTGCCAAGAGGCCCGTTGTGGACGTCTTGCCGTGTGCGCCCGTTACTGCGACACTTGTATATTTTTTCATATATTCAGCTAAAAATTTATGATATCTGATGACAGGAATCCCTTCAGCGAGCGCCTTTGCGATTTCCGGATGAGAATCAGGAAATGCGTTTCCGGCGATTACCGTTAAGCCGGGTTTGATGTTATCGGCGCTGAACGGATAGATCGGGATATTTCTTTTTTCAAGGGCAGCCTGAGTGAAAATCTGCTTCTCGATATCCGATCCCTGCACCTGATACCCCGTATCATGCAGGATTTGAGCAAGCGGGCTCATACCTGTCCCTTTTATTCCAACAAAATGATAAACAGTCATAATCGTACCTCCAACAAACGTCTATCTGTTCCCCAGTATATGACGCTCATTTCATTTTGCGACCGCAGCGGGCGAAAAGCCCGCACAGCGGCGCTTCCATTTATTTTTACGTTATCGTCAGTATCTGTAACTTTCTTTTTGATTAAACCTGCCGCATGATATTTCAGCGCGTGACAGTGATGCAGTTTTGATGGTCCATCCACTATCATACCATGTTTGTGAGAAAAATGAACGATATTCTTATTCTTGAGAAATGTCAGCGGCCGTAATCAGCACTTCACGCGGTTTGCTGCCCTTCGCTTCTGAGATCATGCCTTCGGCTTCCATCATGTCAATCAGCCTCGCGGCGCGGTTATAACCGATTCTGAACCTTCTTTGAAGGCTTGAGGTGCTGGCACTGTTTTGCTCCACGACGAATTGGCACGCCTCAGGAAACAGTTCGTCTTCTTCCTTAAGGGCGGTTCCCTGCCTGATCAGTTCTTCCTGTTCAAACAAATAAGAAGGCGGCAGCTGTTTTCTGACATGAGAGACGACGCGGTCAATTTCTCTGTCGGACACAAAGTTGCCCTGCAGGCGCACCGGTTTTCCGGTACCGTTTTCCCAGTACAGCATGTCGCCTTTTCCGAGCAGCTTTTCCGCTCCCGCCATGTCGATGATCGTTCTGGAATCTACCTGGCTTGAGACGGAGAATGCAATTCTCGTCGGTATGTTCGCCTTGATCATTCCGGTAATGACATCGACAGACGGACGCTGTGTCGCGACAAGCAGATGAATACCGCAGGCTCTCGCTTTCTGCGCGATTCTGGCGATGCTTTCTTCCACATCGTTCGGCGCAACCATCATTAAATCGGCAAGCTCATCAATGACCACTACAAGGTACGGGAGCTTTTCGCCTGTCTTATGATCGGCCGTTAATTCATTAAAGCGGCCGATATCTCTCACACCCGAATGGGCAAACAGTTCATACCGCCGTTCCATCTCTTCCACAACCCATTTTAACGCGGCGGTCGCGGCTTTGGCGTCCGTGATGACGGGGCTGACCAAATGCGGTATTTGGTTATAAGGCGCAAGCTCGACCATTTTCGGATCAATCAGAAGCATTTTGACATCACTCGGATCCGCCTTATAAAGCAGACTGACCAAAATGGTATTGATGCAGACGCTTTTTCCCGATCCTGTCGCACCCGCTATCAACCCGTGCGGCATCTTTTTCAAATCAATGACGACCGGGTTTCCGGAAATATCGACACCGAGCGCGGCTGTAAGCGGAGACGGATTCGTCCTGAAAGCGGCGCTTCTGATCATCTGCCTTAAATCGACGACTTTGCTTACGCGGTTCGGAACTTCAATGCCGATCGTGTTTTTACCGGGAATCGGCGCCTCAATCCGAATATCCTTGGCAGATAGGCTCAGTTTAATATCATCTGCTAAGTTTGTAATTTTGTTCACTTTCACTCCGGGCTCAGGATGCACTTCAAAACGTGTGACGGACGGGCCTTGTGTGACATGAACGACTTGGGCGCGCACATTAAAGTTTTTCAGCGTAACGTTTAAAAGCTCGCGCTGTTCTTCAATCCACGATTGGTCGTCATGTCTTTGCGCCGGCGGTACGTCCAGAAGCGACAGATTCGGAAAGACATAGCTCGCTCCGCCCTCTGGCGTCTTCGTCTGCTTGTGTTTATCGCTTTTAAGCATCATGACGTTAAACGGAACATTGCGCTCTTTCGGCCGCTCCGCTTTTCTCACAGTCTGAGGCTGTCCGTGATGCTCCGTTTTTTCCTCGGCGAGCCGGGACGGGGCATCAGCCGTCTCAATGCTTGCAGGTTCAGACTCGAAGTCTGAATGCCGCTCTGCTTCATTGTACTCAGGCTGAGAGTCTGCTTCCTGTTTCGCGTCGGGTTCAGCTGATTCGGGCTTGTCTTCAGACTGCGGCTGAACTTCCTCATCGTATCCGGGTTCTGTGTATGTATACACCGGTTCTTCTGCGGTTTCAAAAGGAGGTGCTTTTTCCGGCTCAGGCTCCTGATATTCCTCTGTGTTTTCAGCCGTTCGGGATGCTTCATACTCAGGCTCTTTAATAGGCTGCGGTCGGGTTTGTTCATGCTCTTGTTCTTCTGTAAAGCCGGCAGACTCCGCGCTTTCGGTGTGCTCCCGCTCTTCAGCCTGCTGCGGTTCTGGTGCTGCAAACACTTGCTCTTTTGCATTCTCTGCCTCGGTGTGAAGCTCCTCTTTTTTAACGGCCTGGATTTCTTCCGTTTCTTGTTTCGCAAACGGGTCTGGCCGGTCATTCGTCTGTTTTGTTATGCCGGATGTTGTGAAGACGGGCTCTTTTTCCGTTTCCTGACCGGATTTTGGCGGAACAAATTGCTCCTCTGACAGCAATGTTACGTTCTCTTCACGCCGCTTTTCGGAAATAGGCGCTTTTTTGATGCTGTGCTGAGATTGAAAGCCGTAAACCGGTGAAGGAATGGATGACGGTTTAAAGGGCTTTTTCACGGCATCAGGCTCTTTATGTGTATGCTGTTTCCGCTCGGTTTGCTCCTTCCCGGCGGCATAACCCCGGGACGGCTGGCGGCGTTCGTGCCTTTCCCGCTGTCTTTGGTTTTGCTCCGTTCGCTTATAGCCGTCCGGAACGACCGGGAAGCGGAAATTCCCTTTCGGATATTCGTAATATATTTTAGGATCTTCCATGCGCGTTAATTTGCCTTCTGGCTGATCCGGTATGTGCTGTTTCGGGATTTGGGCATGCGTGTTCGGTTCACGTTCATGCTCTTCTTCTTTTTCACCTAAAAATAAGTCAAAAAATTTATTCAGCCAACTCATGTTTAATCACTCTCTAACTCCCTTTTTAGTAGTCTGGGACGATATTTAGTATACCATTGCCGGGCGGCTCAGAAAAGATTAAGCTCCCAACTGAAGAAAGCCGTTAAGCAGGCCTGCTTAACGGCTTTCTCTCACATCATTCGATTCTGTGCGCTTATTTATGGGAGTTAGAATTGAAATGCTTCGCCGGCCTCGCGGCTGTCTTCAAGAACAAGAATCCCTTTTTCCGCCGGCGCATCCGGCAAAGCGAGTTCTTTCGCGGAGCAGATCATGCCGCTTGACGGAACGCCTCTTAATTCAGCGTCTTTAATCACAAGTCCGCTCGGCATTACCGCACCGACTTTAGCGACGACGACTTTTTGCCCTTTGTCCACGTTCGGCGCGCCGCAAACGATTTGAAGGGTTTCCTCTCCGACATTCACTTGGCAGATATTCAGTTTATCCGCATTCGGATGTTTTTCTTTCGATTCAACGTGACCGACAACAAATTTCGGAGAAAGGTCAACCGTCAGCGTTTCTGAAACGCCGTTTCTGTTCAGTATTTCATTCACATCCTGAACGAATGTCTCAGACAAAGCGACGGGGCCGTTGTCCTCAATCTGTAAGTAAGAAGACACGTTAAAAATGTTAAAGCCCGTCGTTTCTTTTGTTTCTTTGTTAAAGATTCTGACGACATCGCCTTCTCTTTCATAGCCGATTTCTTCGCGTGCTGCATCTTTAAGAGAGATCAGAAGCGTATCTCCCACACCTTCTTTATTGTAAAAAGCGTTCATAAGAAAAATCCTTTCTAATCCTTTTTCGGCCGGCTTTTCGCCATGATAAACACAGGTTCCAGTCTGCCTTCATTATACAGAAATGAAAGGGCCGTAATCGGCACCGTGCCGCTTGCAAAGAAGCTCATGGACATTTGCCCTAAAATATCATACCCCGATTCATTTCGAATGTCAGCAAGTATTAATACATCTTGATGCGGAACGGAAATCGCCAATTCGCCTTCAGCGGCCTGCTTGTATTCATGAAGAATCGAATCATTGAGAATCCGGCTGGCGTCATAGCCGTCATTCGCCCTGAAAAAATAAAAATAATTGTCCGCAACCGTATCCTGTTTCACGACCGAAGGAAGAGAGCGGAGATTGAATGACGCCGTCTCCCTGATGCGTTCTTTTGTCCAGTTTTCTTTCTCGAGCATACGGCTGTCAATTAAGCGGTACGTCTTACCGAGATCAAGCGCGTAGTAGATTCTCGTTTCGGCCGTATGGTCATTATACACGAGCGGAATGCCGTCGCTCGTTTGATCGGGAAATGACGTGGAGCGAATGACCGGATAGATTCCGGCTTCCTTTCCGGACATCTCCTGTCCGCTGCCTTCCATCGCCTCCATCGCTTCTGACACATAGTAGACGATTTCGTCGATCGCTTCTTCTTTTTTCGTCTCCCATTTCGCAATGATCGGCGGGAGCTCCAATGTGATGCCTTTTTTGGTCGTTTGATCCTCAACACGGAGGGTGTCTTTTTCTCTGTCAAAAAAGAAGGATCGGTTCTCGTGCTGCAGGCGCTGTTTTAATAAATCCGCCAGCTTCCTTGACGTCATTTTCAAAGCCCGTGGCCTCCTTTATGCTTTAGCAAGGGAATCGGTTAAAAATTGCTCAATTTCTTCTTTTGTTTTACGGTCTTTGCTGACGAAGCGGTTCACTTCTTTTCCTCCGTTAAACACAACAAAGCTCGGAATGCCGTAAATCTCCCATTCCGCGCATGTATCAATAAATTGATCGCGGTCTACGTAGTAATAAGTGAATTCAGGAAAGTCCGCTTCCAGCTCAGGGAGAAACGGCTCCACAAAGCGGCAGTCCGGGCACCAATCCGCTGAAAACATAAATACCGCCCAATCGTCTTGTACCGCTTTTTGCAATTCTTCCGTGCTTTCAATCTTTTTCATTGTCATTCCTCCATCTGGATTATGAGTTTTTTATATGCTGATGTTTGTCCAATTGGATCATACCAGACTGTTTACGGCAAGACCAACTATATGCAATATCATTATCATATTTCATTTGCATTATCAAGCAAGTTTCGTTTACCATTTTGCTTGTAGCCGTACGAAATTCTGAATATGTACATAAGGAGGGGCAAAAGATGCAGTTTGTCGTGTATTTAGCCGGTGAAATCCACAGTGATTGGCGGGATGAAATCAAACAAAAAGCAAAAGCGCTGAACCTGCCGATTACGTTTGTCGGTCCGATGGAAAACCATGAACGCTCAGACAATATCGGAGAAGAGATTATGGGCGTGCAGCCCGATTCTGTTTTAAAAGACGCCAGAGCTTCTGATATCAACAATTTCCGTACAGAGGTGCTGATGGAAAAAGCCGATTTTGTGATCGCCCTGTTTGGCGAGAAATATAAACAGTGGAATACCGCGATGGATGCTTCTTATGCCGTCGCAAAAGGAAAGCCGCTCATTCTCATCCGCCCGAAAGAACTTCATCATCCGCTGAAAGAGCTTTCCGGAAAAGCGAATATCACGGTCGAAACCGTAAATCAAGCGATGAAAGCACTCTCTTATTTATTTGAAACAGAATAAGCAGGCCGCCTTTATGCGGTCCTGCTTACCTATTTACAATAGAATGGTATCAGATCTTACTTTTCAGACTTTTTTCTCGAATCCAAAAGAATTTGTCCGCAATAAATTATTCCCACAGCCCTCTTTTTCTTCACTTCATTCATGAATTATTTTACTCAACCTCAAACTAACTATATATTGTTTTCTTTATATGTAAGGAAGGAGAGCGAAATCTGCGCAATAACGGATACATATGCTGCTCGTTGAAATTGATTAAAACCAAAAAGTGGGATACTGCCGATTATTTCGCAAGTTATTAATAATAACTGCTGCCGCAACAATAATTACAGATCCCACAAAAACCGGAAAAGCTAAATAGCTCCAAGCATACGCCCCTTGAATAACTACAATAGGGTCCGCTCCAGCAGGTGGATGAGTAGTCTTTGTAACCGCCATAAAAAATATAGCTAGCCCCACTCCTAAAGCCAATGTCCAGGGGTGAGAACCAAGAAGATTATATATAACAAGTCCAGTCAATGTCGAGATGAAGTGTCCGCCAATAATATTTCTAGGTTGTGATAAAGGGGCATTCCACGCTCCGAAAGCCAGTACACAACTTGCCCCAAAAGGCGCCATCAGCCACAGAGATCCAGTTTTATAGGTTATCAATGACAAGATTAAAATTGTTATAAAACCACCTAATAAGCCTGTTGAAGCATCTTTAACATTTACTTTTAAAGGACTTTTTCCTCCTCCTTTCATTTTTTTGAAATAATATCCTTTTTTACTTTGTGGATTTTCTGCTGTTTGCTCAATCTTCAATATAACCCCTCCTTTTCACTAAGTTTAAAACAATTAAAATAACCTGTCAATTTAATTTTAAAGGGTTATAAATCTGAAATTACAATCCTTCTCTCTTTCAAAGATTGTTCTTCTATTCAAAAATGATCTTTTAAGAACGCTTGAAATATCATTTTCCTGTTTGTTACTTTAACCTTTTTTTATAATTCAACTGGGTTTTAGCTGCAAATTGGTTGTTTTATGAGCGACATTTTAATTTTCCGTAAAAGCCGTTAAGTTACTTATTGATTGTTTTTTCTAAAAAAGACAAACAACCTTACTCAAGAGAATATTGAAATAAGGCTGTTCATTAACTTTTTATTTATATGTGATTATTCAAAATTAAAGTAAAGTGCAAGATGATTTCGACAATACAATAAAGAAAATTTGTTCTATGTTTTTTTAAGATGACGGGAAACCTTTTCTCTGTTACCACATATCTTCATTGAACACCATTTTCTCCTTCCAGTGTTATCAATGAATAATAAAACACATTCCTCATTAGCACATCGCTTAATTAAATTAATCTTTTTTGTATATATTAGCGATAAGCCATCATAAGCAATGAGCGAAATAATTGCATCATCAATATTTCCAATTGGAATACGAGCAAGTTTAGTATCGAGAATCTTATATGTAAATGGAGCCAATTCAATCTTTTTTTCTAAAAAAGTGATAAAAGATTCTCCAGGTTCTTCACCATCTGCAATTTTCTCAAAAATTTCTCTTAGTGTTGATCGTAACTCAAGTATTTTTTCAACCATCACAGTAGTCAGTTCATCTTGTGCTTTTTTTAATGTTAATTGATTGAAAAAAGGGGTTACTTTACTCATTAACCTTAACCATTCTAAAAGATCCTCTTTTGACTTTAACAAATTATGACGTTTACCATAACTGACCACCTCAGTATTAACCAGATCAAGAGGAAGATTGTTAGAGATGAGAGGAAATTTTATGTTTGTCTTTTTTGTCATAATCATACCTCCTTGCAGAACAAATAAAAAATGCAAATGTCACTCGACTTTGTGAAATAGCTACTCTTCAAACCGATAATAACATATATGATTAACTATAAGTAAAGTTAATCATTTAGATATTGAAGCTATCTGCAGATCCTACGTAATGAAGTTACACAGTATCTGCATTGTAGTAACCGTTTACCAGTGATTATGTTTAAATTCAGTATATTAATTTTTAGACTTGAAGTTTCTCGATAAACATAGACTATAATCTAAAAAGATAAATAAAGTAAGGAATCGTGACAATTAACTATAAGAAACAAGGAAATATATACTCGTATTTATGATGTGTTATTCTAAGAAAGATTCCGAAAACCACCAAGAATATCACTTTTATACGGAATCAAAGAGCATTCTCCTTAATTTATATTTAACAGGAGAAGGTTTCCTTGAGGCCAATAGAAAAAACATTCAAGGAATATTTTCACCATTTCATTTCACTATATTATTGACTCTTTTCTCCATAGAAAAAACACCTTCAAGTTGTCTTATAGATATCATATACCTATATTCAACAGAAAGGTGTTTTTGATTTGTCTAAATTGTTTTGGAAAAGTATTATATCGACGGTTTAAAAGTCTAGTTTAAGGTTTATAGTAGCTTCTGATCCTCATTTAAGTAATCTGTTTTAAATAATTAACTGATTCTTCGTTTTTACCTTAAGTGCCAAAACGTACTCCTGTAATGGATTTCTATAAAAGAAATGATACTCTGCTTCTTTATTACAAATTGAGCATTGATCTTTGGAATTTTTAACTCTTTGTACATGAGGAGTATCTAATATGCATACTATGTCTTTCACATGAGATTTACATACTTTAACCATATAAATCCTCCGAAATAAAATCAACTATCAATTTCAAGTTAATGCTTGCAACATGTTTTTTGATTTAAAACGTTACCTTCCAGATCAAATTCCGGCATTCTATTAACACCAATCCATGAATTTAACATAAAACCCCACAATGAAATTCCCTCTAATGCCTTACGAATAACCACTTCACGTCTAAATTCATTTTGGTCCTCTTCTAAGTGCTCCAATCCTAAAATTGAATGATGTTCGTCCGCTTCAACATGGACAGTGAAGTAAGGATCATTCGCCCCCAATTCCTCTAACTTTTCTGACATTTTAATAAAAAAGTGATTTGAGCATCTTTCTATTCCAGAATTCAAACATGCCAACCATTTCGAACGATCTTGTTCAATAGCCAACTGATAAACTAGATTAACACAAGCATTTGTAGCATTACTAGGTATATGTCTATCTATTTCTTCTCGATTTTCTAAAATATTTTGTTTCAACATCCATTGCATTAGCATTTCATGATGGTCTGCTTCTCCATAAATATGTAATGCATAGAAAGGCATCATGTGATTTTCTTTAAGTGATGTAAGTCCCAGCATAACGCCCATAACTTTCGGAAAAGTGGCTGAATGATACCAGAGTTGAGTAACAACTGATTTTAAGTCCTTTACATGCTGTACATTTTCTAACCATTTGAAAAACGGTTCATTTAGAATTTCTTCTGATGCTTTAATAATAGGATCTGCAACCCATGAATGCTGTTTTCTTACTCTTTCTAGTTCTTCCTCTGATACTACATGATACTTTTCACTAGTTAATTCCATTACTTAATCACTCCTGTATTTTTAATAGGATTATATCCACAATAAGTAATATTATGTATATATTCCCTTAAAAAGATAATAATTCATATAACCATAACCTGTCAATTATTTTTTGAAAGGTTAATTTAAAATAAATTCAGATTACAGACTTATTATTCATTCAATCATTTAAAAATCGCAGTCTTCAGGAGGACTAGTAGTATTGAAGTAGCTTAGATTAAGGAAGTCAGATGAACTTATAGTCATTAAGACTTCAGCAGGATTACCTGTAATATTAGAGTTACACTAGGTACAATTCTAAAATTTCAAATAGCGGGAATTTTATATGTTTTAACTTTTTTATATAAAAAAGCTGGTGAATCGAACCTCTTTACGTTCAATTCACCAGCCATTCATGTAAGTAAGGTATTTCATTTATTCTCTCTGAAAAGTTTTAGGTAGTCCATCTCAAAAATAATTGATTTAGATGTTCATCATGATACCCAATACACAACCTGTTCAGCACTTCTTGTGACACTATGTTTATCAGTGCAATAAAGGTTCGAGATTTTTTATTTATGATAATAATCTGAGAAGCAATATTTGTTACATATTTCTATTTTAAATGTGCTTTACTTTTATATTCAAAACAAATAATTGTCTACATAATTCCACTTAAAACAGAATTTAGACAAAGCAGTCAATAAGTATTCAAAGGGACTTATTGACTGCTTATTTTTTTACACATTTTCTCTGATCGTTTCAACCGTCTGTTTGTCACTCGCCATGACCAGCTTAATGAGCATTTCTTTCGCCGCTGCATAATCATCGACATGGATGATGGCGGCATTTGTATGAATGTATCTTGAACAAATGCCGATGACGGCAGACGGAACCCCGCTGTTTGATATGTGGACCCGTCCGGCATCCGTTCCTCCGCCTGAAGCGAAATATTGATAAGGGATATTGTGCGTTTCCGCCATATCAAGGACGAACTCTCTCATCCCGCGGTGCATGACCGTCGTTCTGTCGAGAATGCGGAGCAGCACCCCCTCGCCGAGACGGCCGAACAGCTCCTTATCGCCGCTCATATCATTTGCCGGGCTGGCATCAAGCGCGAAGAAGAGATCAGGCTGAATCATGTTGGCCGCTGTCTGCGCCCCTCTCAAGCCGACTTCCTCCTGAACGGTGGCCCCGGCGTACAGATTGTTCGGCAGGTCTTTTCCGTGCAGCTCTTTTAATAGTTCAATGCTTAACCCGCAGCCGTAGCGGTTATCCCACGCTTTGGACAATATTTTCTTCTCGTTGGCCATCGGGGTGAACGGGCAGACAGGCACGACCTGCTGTCCCGGTCTGATCCCCATTTTGACCGCGTCCTCTCTGTCATCGGCACCGATATCAATCATCATATTTTTGATCTCCATCGGCTTTGCGCGCTGGGCATCTGTTAAAATGTGGGGCGGGATGCTTGAGATGACGCCGATAATCGGTCCGTTATCCGTCTGTACCTCGACGCGCTGGGCAAGCAGCACCTGGCTCCACCAGCCGCCGAGCGTCTGAAATCTCAGCATGCCGTTATCCGTAATCTGTGTTACCATAAACCCGACTTCGTCCATATGCCCGGCTACCATAACGGTCGGCGCATCTTCAGCGCCGCGCCTTACTCCGAAAACACTTCCGAGTCTGTCCTGCACGATGTCATCCGCATATTTCGCAAGCTCCCGTTTCATAAAGGAGCGGACCTGATGTTCATTTCCCGGTGCGCCGGGAAGCTGCGTCAGCGTCCGGAAAAGCGTTTTCGTTTCCTCATTCATATTTTCCCCTCATTTCTATGTAATGCTTTTATTTTATTAGAAAAACAACCGTTTTCCAAGCGCTCAGATTGAATGGGCTGTAAAACCGCCGCTTTACTTAACACCGTCTGGCATCTTCTGTATAATAAAAACTACGACATAATTGGAGGTGCTTCATATTGAAATTACGTCATTTTCTCTTAGGTGCAGGAGTCGGATTATGCGCTGCCATCGCAGTGAAAAAGTATGCGATGAAACCTTATATCTCTTCAGAAAAAGCGCTCCGTATCGTGAAAGCGGCTTTTAAACAGCGCGGGCCGATAGACGGATCATGGATTTACACAGAGCCCGAGCCCTACCAGGTAAACGGAGAAACCATCCAGGTATACAAAACCGGCGTGACACGTTCGGCATTCGGCGAACTGGAGCAATATGAAGTTATGGTCAATGCAAAAACAGGCCAGATTGTCGATGTCATTGATTCTGTCGCCTCATAATTCGGACAAGCAAAAAATAAAGCCCAAAACCATCAGCGTTTTGGGCTTTATTCGGTTACATCGGCCGAATTCGTTTATATACGGGGTTCCACATCGCGTCCTGCACCGCTTGGATCAGATCCTCGGGTTCCGTTTCCGCTACACCGTCCTGAATCGCAGCTTTAGCTACGGCTACCGCCACGGTTGCCGATACCGTCCTGAGATCCTCCACTTTCGGAAGCATCGGCGCTCCCGGCTTGCCGACGTCCACCATACCGGCGATGGCATTCGCGCAGGCAACGAACATATTGTCCGTAATGAGCCTTGCTTTTGTCACAATCGTGCCGAGCCCGAGTCCCGGGAATACGAGCGCGTTGTTCGCCTGTCCGATATGGTAGGTAACGCCGTTATACGCAACAGGCGGAAACGGACTTCCCGTTGTGACAAGCGCGCGGCCTTCCGTCCATTTAATTAAATCTTCAGGTTTTGCTTCTGATAATGTCGTCGGATTTGACATCGGCAAAATAGCCGGCCGTTTGACATGTGAGGCCATTTCTTTGACGATTTCTTCCGTAAATGCGCCTGAGACGGTGGATGTGCCGATCAGGATCGTCGGCTTGGCCTGACGCACCGTCTCCGCCAGATCAATTGATCCGCCTTCACCGCTGCGGCCGTACTCTTTCACTTCATCAGCAGGGCGGGCGTACGGAACCTGAAAATCACGCAAATCCTTCATATCATCCGTTAACAATCCGTTTCTGTCGATACACCAAAAGCGGCTGTATGATTCTTCTTCGCTTAATCCGTCATGCACCATGGCTTCGCGCAGCTGCTCAGCAATTCCGATACCAGCCGTTCCCGCGCCGAAGACGACGACTTTATGCTCTTTTAAAGGCACTTTTGACGCTTTCGCACACGCTAAAACAGCTGCAAGCGACACCGCGCCCGTTCCTTGAATGTCATCGTTAAACGTACAGACTTTATCTTTATACCGTTTTAATATGCCGCGGGCGTTAGCCGTACCGAAATCCTCCCAATGAAGCAGCGCATTCGGGAATGTTTCCCGGGCAAGCGAGACATACTCATCAATAAAGCGGTCATATTTCTCGCCGCGCACTCTTGAATGCTGGTTTCCGACGTACAGCGGGTCATTTAAGAGGCTTTCTTGATTTGTCCCGGCATCTAATACGACCGCAAGCACTCGTGACGGATCAATTCCGGCCGCCGCCGTATACACCGCGAGTTTTCCGACAGAAATGGCGATGCCGCCGACGCCCCAGTCACCGATTCCCAGAATGCCCTCCGCATCTGTCGCAACGATTAAGTCAATGTTTTCATTTTTTCCGAACTGCTGAAATGCGGCGCGCATTCCTTCAGGATCATCTATTGACAAATACAGACCGCGGGGTTTTCTGTACTCGTGGCTGTAACGCTGGATCGCGGTGCCGACGGTCGGCGTATATACGATCGGCAGCATTTCGCCTAAATGATCATTTAACAGCCTGTAAAATAATGTTTCATTCCGATCATGGAGAGCGGTCAAGTAGACATTTTTGCTCAGCTCATCAGGCTGCGAACTGAATTGTTCGTAGGCCCGCCTCGCCTGCTCTTCGATTGTCAATACTTTCGGCGGCAGAAATCCTTCGAGCCCGAGTTCCTTTCTTTCCTCCTGTGTAAAGGCCACCCCTTTATTTAAAAAAGGCGTAGAAAGCACTTCTAATCCGCGCAGAGTTGTTTTGATTTCTCCATCTTTCGTCACTTGAAATTGATTCACCTGTCTCTTCCTTTCAAAGCAATTTGTCTTAGGTTTGCTTTTATTCCCGAAATTCATACAGGTAAATCATTGATCCGCCTATTTTTTCTCCCGTCTGACAGATGCAGCCACTTC
Source organism: Bacillus sp. YH3-2-B2 (assembly GCF_053663335.1). Taxonomy (NCBI): domain Bacteria; kingdom Bacillati; phylum Bacillota; class Bacilli; order Caryophanales; family Bacillaceae; genus Bacillus; species Bacillus sp. YH3-2-B2. Next base: position 857,838 of record NZ_JBSJQE010000003.1, read on the forward strand.
GCCGTCTTCTCCCCATTTTACCGCTCTGTAAATCGCATCGTGATAGAAGATCAGCCAGGCGTCTTTTTCTGCCGCGAACGTCTGCCATTTCTGCTTTTGCGGAATAGAGGTCATCGGATAATCATCATATGCCAGCACCCATAGCGGATTTTTATGCGCATTCGTCGGCATCAGGTCGGCAAAATGCACAGCCGTCTCCCCGCCGTCTTGTAAGACGATGACGCTGTGGCCGTCGCTGTGGCCGCCGGTGTGGTGCATCGTAATGCCTTCTGTCAGCTGATACTCGTTCTCAAAGGTTTCGACCTGATCTTGTACCGCCTCCCAATTTTCTCTCCAATATGTATTTTTCGATCTGATATTAGGGTTTCTCATTTCGCGCCACTCTGTTGCAGAAGTGATAATGCGGGCATTCGGGAAAACAGAGACAAGCTCCTCTCCGCTGTATTCCGTCAAGCCGCATGCATGGTCAAAATGAAGATGGGTCATCGCCGCAATATGAATGTCCTCACAGGAAAGCCCGAGTTCACGAAGAGAGTGTTTTAAATTGGATTCCTGTGTTACACCGTAATTCCTTTTTTGTTTATCAGAAAATTTCCCTCTGCCGATACCCGCGTCAACCAATAGATTCAGGCCGTTTGTTCTGATCAGAATCGGGTCTGTTCTTAATTCAATCTGGTTTTTGTCATTTACGGGGTATTTTCTCGACCATAAAGGCTTCGGGACAACGCCGAACATCGCTCCGCCGTCCATATGCGTTACACCGCCGTCCAGCCATGTTAATGAAATATTCCCAATATTCAATGTCTCCATCTTGATCCCTCCTGATGTAATGGTAGCAAATGGCGGCATAAAAAAACAGACTCGCATCAGAGTCTGTCTTTTGTTCTCCATTCAACTTCGGCCCGGTAAATCGGCTGGCCGAGCGCGGAGAATTTTTCTTCGTATTCTGTCATAATATTGCCCTTCGGATCGCTGTTGTGCAGATCAAGACTGACTTCCGTCAGAAGCAGGCCGTATTCGGAAAAGCTTTTCAGAGAGTATTCGAATAAACCGCGGTTATCGGTTTTGAAATGAATCTCACCTGTTTCGCCCATCACTTCTTCGTATTTTTTCAAGAACGTTTTAAATGTTAAACGGCGCTTTTCGTGACGGTTTTTCGGCCACGGGTCAGAAAAGTTTAAATATACGCGCTTGATTTCGCCCCGTTCAAATACGTCATTCAGTGTTTCCGCGTCTATATTTAACAAACGGACATTGTGAGCCCCGCTGTCCTTTACTTTTTGGACGGCAGTGACGATGACGCTTTTAAACAGTTCGATCCCGATATAGTTGATATCCGGATTCTGCTTGGCCATTCCTGAAATGAACTGCCCTTTTCCCGTACCGACTTCAATATGGATCGGGTTGTCATTGCCAAAGACCGTGTTCCACCGCCCTTTATACTGGGCCGGATCACTGATGGCGATGTCAGCGTTTTCTGCCAGAAAATCATTCGCCCAAGGTTTATGGCGCATTCTCATATGATTGACACCTCTATCTATAATTTCGAGTAACAACATACCATGAAACATAAAGAGCCGCAAGCGCCTTTTAAAGGCGCCGGCTGCATAAAAAAAGAGGCTCCCCCGGTCCGGAACACTCATGTGATGCATAAAACCGCACCGCTTTGCACAATGTATGACACAGAAAGGATGTGTATATGAATCATGGGCTTAACAAGCGAACATCAGGTCCGGTTATTAAAGGACATATTGGCCGACCATCAATTGGATTGCTGCGGCACGGTTGCCGAGTATGAACAGCTGGAGCGCGTCATCAAATCACTGATGGCCAACACCGGGCTTGATTCAAATATAAAAAACGTGCTCGAGGATGTCTACCGCTACAGCCAGTCCGGCATCACGGCCGATTCCATCGACACGCATATTCAGGAGCACCAAAACCATTTGTCCCAATGGGTGGAGCAGATGGATTCGTACTCCTGACTACTTGACAATCCGCTTCATCAGGGCATGAAGCTCTTCCATGGCATCATGATACGCTTTGTCGTTTCCTTTTGATTTGTGCCAGGCGATGAAGGTGATGGTCTCCGATAACATGTACCACGCCATCCGCAGCCGAAGCCCTTCCGTGAGCTTCATGCCGTACATCCCAAGCCAGCTGTCCCACGCTGGCTCTTCGACGTAATGATACAATAAAGGGCCGAGATCCATGGCCGGATCGGCTATCATGGCGCCGTCCCAATCTATTAAATACAGCTGGTTGTCTTCTGACAGAAGCCAGTTATTATGATTCACATCACAATGGCAAACGACTTTTTCACCGAATTGCACCTGATCCACATGAGCTTCCAAATAAGCAAGGCCTTCCTGAATAAGCGGCGAAAATTGCCGCACAGCAAAGACGGCCTGCTTCAGCTGCGACAAAAGGGCGCCCGGATCAAGCGGTTCTTTTCCCAATCTTTTCAGCATGTCGAGCAAAGCTTTTGATGTGTGGATTTTGCGGAGCAGCTCAGCCACCGGGCGTCCGCTCATATCCTTTGCCTTCAGCTCCCTGCCCGCCATCCAATGCTGAGCCGTAATGACGTCTCCGTTTTCCATCCGTTTTGTCCAAACCAGCTTCGGAACAATGCCTTCGGCGGATAACACGGCTAAAAAGGGCGAGCTATTACGTTTTAAAAAAAGCTGTTGGCCGTTATGTTTCGCATAATATGCATCTCCTGTAGCTCCTCCGGCGGGGAAGATCTCCCAATCGCTACCTAGTAATTGTCCCAACCAGTTCATATCAATGTTCAACCCATCATTTCTTAAAATATTTTAGAATAGGCCTCCAGCCTTTCTCTATTGGCGGAGCGGCCTGTCATAAACAATTTCATGAGAATAAAAAAGACAGCTATTGAGAGTCTCATATGCTAATCAATAGCCGTCCTATAAATTTTAGCGCTACAGCACAAACTTCGTCAAGCAAAACTAGCAAGAACACCTGTGAATTCTGAAGATTTATGCCGCGAACCGCTCTTTGCCGTGAAACATTTGACGGGTTTCATTTGTTTATTATGTTTTTATTTTCAACGGCGCGCCGCCCGGCATAAGCCGAAACGGCGTCGTTCCGATCAGCTCGCCGTCAGCGTGAAACGGAATTTTCCCATCTGTTTCAAAAACGAATTCCTTCCCCTTTATCATCGTCACTCCGTCCATTTTGATATGCCGGCCGAAGCTCATCGCCCATAAAAAACGATACAGCGAGAAAAAGGACAGGTTTTCTGCAATGACAATATCAAAATGGTTTTGACGGGGATTTGCTGAAGGCGCCGCTTTCATGCCGCCTCCGTAATAAGGATGATTAGCCGCAATGACAAACCAGACATTGCGGAATTCACGCCTCTGGCCGTCTGCCGTGCAAACAAATCTGAACGGCTGAAACCCCGAGGCCGTATGTAAATGCGCGAGCGGGTAAATCACAAAACCGAGACGCAAAAACCGAAGAACGCGCGATAACGGAAAATTCGCGGCTGCCTTCAAAACTGAGGCATCGAAACCGACAGACAGGTGGTTAATAAAATAAAGTGATTGCGCTTTGTCATGAAAAAAGTTGATGTTTCCCGCAAAAAATTTCCGTGTGAGCGGGCGGTGCAGACTTTTGATTTCTTGGAGGAGCGCCGACTTCTTAATACCGAGCCCTTTGGAAAAGTCATTGTACGAACCGGCGGGCACAAAGGTCAGCTCAATCTGATCCGTTCCTTTCAGTCCGTTAATGACTTCATGCATCGTCCCGTCACCGCCGATGACGAACAGCCGCTTAAGCTTATGATCCTGCATCATTGAATTCTGTCTCGCCAGCACCTCCGCATGTCCGGGATGCCCGGTCAAAAAAGAGCGGTGGCTGACCCCGCGCCTGGTCAGCTCTTTTTGAACTGATTTCCAGACACGCCGGCCCCGCCCGCCTCCTGAGACCGGATTAATAATAAAAAACCATTGACTCATCGTTTGTTCTCACCTGCTTCATAGATGAAGAGACAGCCGGCAAACGTCCGCTTTAATCAAGCCATTCCTGTCTCCGGCTTGAATCGCTCAAGCCGTAAGACAAAAGAGCCTTCGCCGCCTTCAGCTGGTGGTGCTTGATCGGCGCCGTATTTTTCTGCTGCTTTTCCAGCCACCCTGCGGCAGTCCGTTTATCAGCTATTTCCAGCCCGTACGGCGGCTCCGGGTAATCAATATAAGACGTTCTGCTGAGCAAAAGCTTCCGCACGGGAATGTCGGCCTGCTTTTCTTTTATGATTTGCGAAACGACCGAGCCCGTCCGGTGCAGGCTGAGAGACGGATTCAATACTTGGCGCGTGCTGCCGGAGCCTCTTTCTTCCCAAAAACGGTGTTTTGATCCGATATATACGCTGTCCTCTTCCGCTTCCATAAAAGCGGCGCAGAAAATCTCCAGCGGCGAGATGATGATAATGCTCAGTTCGACGGACGCCTGCTGAATTTGCAGAACCGGATGATACATCACAAAATAGGAATCGGGCAGCTTTTGAGCCAGCATTTTTAACATCCTGTCCCTTTTGACCGCCTGCGAAAGCTCAGACTTTTGAGAAAGCGTGGAGCTCGCCCATTTTAATTGAAAGTCATACAGCTGATCTTTGAAAAAAGGCGCGAGCTCAGACTTTTGAGACGGAAGATTCCCGAACAGCGCCTCTTCTCCCTCCGGTTCATCAAACCATTGGTGCCTCTTTTCATTTATATCGGCCGTATTTTCTTCTTTTCTCTTTTTTAAGGAAAATTTTTTCCTGGCCGGCGCTTGATCGGTTTCCCCGCCGGCAGCCGTTTCCGTTTCCGTTTCTTCCGTTATCCGGTCAAACGCTTCAAGAAGCGCCTCCCAGCGTTCTTTCTTCAGCCGGATAAACTGGTTCATATAATGGTATGGATCAAGTTCATATCTGGATATGCAGTCGTGAATTTTGATGATCTGTGCCATGTGATTTCTCCACTCCGAATATTTGTTTATGTCAATTGAAACTGTGCGATTTCTTCGTATTTAGGCGACCGGTCAAGATGGGTCTGAAACAGGGAAAACCGGCTGACGGCACTTTGCACCCTGCCGCTTTCAAACGGCACATCGTCAGGAAACGGCCGGTCTCCCGCCCACTTCCGCGCCATCGTCATATGAGGGTGATACGGCCGTTTTTCCACTTGAAAACCGGCTTTCAAAACAGCCTGTTTTGTTTTTTCCCGCAAATCAAAGAGCAGTTCATTCCGTTCGGGCTCAAGGTGAAGCACTCTCGGCTGTCTGCGGTCGCCGAAAATATCCAGATGCTGAAACTGTACGGTAAACGGCTGCGCTGCCGACGCAGCATCTGCGAGCAGAGACGATAATTTCGCAAGCCGTTCTTCATCCGCGGCTCCGAGAAAAATGAGTGTAATATGATAGTCATGCGGGTGCACCCATTTTTTGAATGATAACGCCGGCTCCTTTTTGGCTGCTTCCCAAATCGGTTCAGCAATATCAGCCGGAATCGGAATGCCGATAAAATAATGCGGCAATGAAGCTTTCATACGAGGATCTCCCCCTCTTTGGTTATGGTGTTATTATAAAACGGATAAGCGGAGAGGAGAACCCTGTCCGCTCATTATGATAGGATATTATGTACCGAACGTTTTATACAGAAAGGAATGAGCCGGCCTTGAAAATCGTAAACAGCACGGCGGAGCTGATCGGCGGCACACCGATCGTAAAGCTCAATCGCCTTCAGCCAGAACATGCAGCACAGGTCTATTTAAAATTAGAATCGTTTAACCCGAGCGGCAGTGTCAAAGACAGAGCGGCTTTCAATATGATCATTGAAGCGGAAAACAGCGGGCATTTAAAACCCGGCTCTGTCATCATCGAACCGACAAGCGGCAACACAGGCATCGGCCTGGCGATGAACGCGGCGGCGCGCGGCTACAAGGCAATCCTCGTCATGCCTGACACGATGACGAAAGAACGCATCAACCTCCTGAAAGCGTACGGCGCGGAGGTTGTGTTAACACCGGGGGCGGAAAGAATGCCCGGCAGCATCAAAAAAGCGAAAGAACTCGCCGAACAGATTCCGGGAAGTTTTATCCCGATGCAATTCGATAACGGCGCAAATCCAGATGCCCACCGAAAAACGACAGCCATTGAAATCTATCAGGCCGTTCAGCAGCTCAACAGACCGCTCGGTGCTTTTGTGGCAACGGCGGGAACGGGCGGAACCATTACCGGAACCGGAGAAACGCTGAAAGAGCTTTTCCCGGATATGATTGTTCATGTCGCCGAGCCTGCGGGATCTCCCGTCCTGTCTGGCGGAAAACCCGGCGCTCATAAGCTTGTCGGGACAAGCCCCGGATTTATTCCCGGCATATTGAATCAGGACGTTTACGATGAAATCATGAAAATATCTGATGAAGATGCGTATACGACAACACGGCGTCTGGCCCGGGAAGAAGGCATACTCGTCGGCCCGTCTTCAGGCGCCGCCTGCTTTGCCGCCATTGAAACCGCCAAACGCCTCCCTTCCGAACAGATCGTCATCTGTATGACGGCCGATACGGGAGAACGTTATTTATCAACGGATTTATGGTCATTTGAATGATAAAAAGGGATGCCGCATTCGGCGTCCCTTTTTATTATCACTTGGCAAGCTCATAAATGGCTTCGGCATATAAAGCCGTTGACCTGAGAAGGTCATCGATTTCAATGTACTCATCCTTTTGATGCGCGCTGTCAGGCCGGCCGGGGAACAGCGGCCCGAACGCGACGCCCGCCGAAAGGGATCTCGCATACGTTCCTCCGCCGATTGAAATCAGATCCGCTTTCTTTCCCGTTTGTCCTTCGTAAACCTTTTGAAGCGTCTTTACGAGCGGATGATCGGCAGAAACGTGGTGCGGTTTGCTGTCTTTAAATTCTTCAAGCCGGAATTCTTCAGCAGACGTAAAAGCATCACGGATGGCTTTGCTGTCTGAAGTGACGGGATAACGGATGTTGATGCCGAGTTCTCCTTCCTCACCCTTTCTGTATGTAAAGGTGCCGACATTCAATGTCAGCTCTCCGCTGATGTCATCCCTGCAATCAATTTTCAGCTTTTTGCCTCGTGTATCATTTGAAAAATAGTCACTGACGGTTTTGACAAAGCGCTTTCCGGCTCCATCCAGCTCTGTTCCGTTAAGGCATTCAGCAAGCTTTAAGCCGGCATTGACACCATTATCCGGTTCCATCGCGTGGCATGATTTTCCGTACACCCGAAGCGTCAGTTTTCCATTTTCCGAAACTGCTTCACCTTGTGTTTTTGACTGCTCAAGCCATTTGCTGAAATATGCGTGCACGGCATCAAGACCGTTCCCTTCAATAACCGCTTCAGCCGCATCCGGCACCATGTTCAAGCGCAGTCCTGAACGGAATGACAGAAGCACGTTTTTTGCGTCTTTGTCAGAAGCGCTTTTTGCAATGCGCAGTGACGCATCTATAATTCCTTTTTCCGCGTTAATGATCGGAAAATCTGCGTCAGGAGCAAAGCCGATGTCAGGCATTTTTTCGTGTTTGAAGTAGTGATCCACGCATCTCCAATCACTTTCTTCATCCGTTCCGATGATGATTCTCACGCGTTTGGATAAAGGAAGCTGCATGTCTTTGACGATTTTCAGCGCATAAAACGCCGCCATTGTCGGCCCTTTATCATCAATGGCGCCTCTGGCATATATCCGGCCGGCCCTGATATCGGCTGAAAACGGATCGCTCGTCCAGCCGTCTCCGGGCGGAACGACATCGACGTGGCACAAAACACCGACGATTTCGTCACCCGTTCCCCATTCAATATGGCCCGCATAGCCGTCAAGATTCTTTACGGTGAAGCCTTCTTTTTTACCGAATTCCAGCAGTGACGTCAGGCTGGCATTGACGCCTTCTCCAAACGGCCGGCCGGGACCGGCTGTTGATTCGTCCATTACGCTGTTGATCTGCAAAAACTTCTGCGTGTCACGGATCAGATCTTCTTTGTTTCTGATGACTTCAACTTCCCAGTTCATCACAAATCCCCTTTCTTGATAAAGACTTGCAAAATGTCGATAAAACGAATAATATAGATGATGTTTTGAAAAAACGTTCGTCATTGGAGGTACTTATGTTTCATCTCGACAAGCATCAAACGACAATAAAAAGAGAAATTACCGCGGGATTGACCACCTTTTTCACAATGGTGTATATCATTGTCGTCAATCCGGTGATCCTTTCCAATGCGGGAATTCCGTTTGACCAGGTGTTCACCGCGACGATTATCGCTTCCATTGTCGGAACTTTATGGATGGCTCTCGCTGCGAATTTTCCGATCGCCATTGCCCCCGGCATGGGCTTAAACGCGTATCTCGCCTTTCACGTTGTCGGCACAGGCAGCGGCATTACGTATCAGACGGCTTTCAGCGCCGTTTTTATCGCGGGAGTCATCTTTATTATTTTATCGTTAACGCCTTTAAGAAAACAACTTATAGAAGCGATTCCGGACAATTTAAAATACGGAATTACGACCGGCATCGGCTTATTTATCGCTTTTATCGGCTTACGCCAATCCGGAATCATCACGGCTGATAAATCCAATCTGGTCGCACTCGGCGATCTTCATTCGCCCGCCGTCATTTTAACGCTTATCGGACTTATCATCAGTATCGTGCTGATGGTGCTGAATGTAAACGGGGCTCTGTTCATCGGAATGGCGCTGACCGCCGTCATTGCCTTTTTGACCGGACAGATCCATTTTGCGAAAGGGTTCGTTTCATTCCCGCGCCTGCCGGAGGGGCTTTTGATCACAAATCCGTTCGGTGCCCTCGGGGATGTCGTGCATCACGGTCTGTACGCCGTTGTGTTTTCTTTTCTTCTCGTTACGATTTTTGACACGACCGGCACCATGATCGGTGTCGCCGAACAGGCGGGATTGATCAAAAACAATCAGCTGCCGAATGCCAGAAGAGCGCTGTTGGCTGATTCGACAGCTACGACGGTCGGAAGCATCTTCGGCACCAGCCCGACGACCGCGTTCGTTGAATCTTCAGCAGGTGTGGCCGCCGGCGGAAGAACGGGTCTGACAGCGCTGACGATTGCCGTTATGTTTGCCGTTTCCATGTTTTTCAGCCCGCTTGTCAGTGTCTTATCGGAAGTGTCCGCGATTACGTCACCGGCTCTGATTATTGTCGGCAGCCTGATGATGGGTGCTGTGTCGAATATCCGCTGGAATGAGCTTGACGAAGCGTTCCCGGCCTTTCTCGTCATTTTGGCAATGCCTTTAACGTCCAGTATTTCAACCGGAATCGCTCTCGGCTTCATTTCATATCCGCTTGTTAAAGCAGCTAAGAAAAAATGGCGCGAAATCCATCCTCTAGTCCTCATCTTCGCCGTGCTGTTTTTTATTCAGCTTTTTATTTTGAACGGACATTAAGAAAAATCCCTTTCCTTTTCGGAAAGGGATTTTTACATATAAAGAACGGAAAGAATCGCGGCAATGAGACACCAGGCGGAACAGATAATTTGAATGACGGTTAATGCGCTGTTTCGCGCCCGGAAATAGTCATCGCTGTCTCTCTTGATACCGCTTAAAACCGGTTTATCCGTGATCCGGTCAAATAAAAGTGACGCGGCATAGCGGCTGACGATCGCAAATAAAATAAGGACTGCCGGCTTCACTAAGAGCGGAAGAACGAGAATAAGAGCCGTAAAAGCCGCGGTTAAAAGGTAAAGCTGCCGGAGATACCCGCCGTTTCGGATCAGTACTTTAAAGAACAATTCTTTCCACGCCGTATACGCCGACCGTTTTGTAAAGATGTGCTTTGAGCCGGGATATAAAAACGGCTTGTTCCGCCCTTTATTTTTACCATTCGGGAGCTGCACATCATGGCTGAGCATCAAAACAGAGGCCGCGAATGAAAGCTTCCGCCTGTTCTCCTCAAGCACTTCTTCCTCAAAGGCTGATAATGTCTCCGTCCCTTTCCAAGTCAAAAAAGCGGAGCAGATGAACAATATACATCCCGCCGGCCAAAGCCAATACCATTCGGCGGCAAAGGCGATCATAAAAAACGCACCCGCCATCAGAACCATCACTTTCAGCCAGCCCGCCGCCTGATTCCCGAATGTCCGCCTGCTGTTTTTTCTGTGCCGGTGCACCGCTAATATCGCGGTATGGAAGCCGAACAGACAGCAAAACATACCTGAATATGCCGGTAAGGTACAGTCACCGTACTGGAGCCATAAGGGAAATAACAATACGGCAAGCGCACCCCATTTGATAAGGGAAAGGAACATCGAATACAAAAGCGCGTACCGTTTCAGCTTTTGCATCAGATGTTTTGCATGCACCAAAAACACGTGATCCGCTTCCAGCAAAAAGGTATGAATAAAACCCGTGCACAACAGCAGGGCACTGAATACATACAGCCAGCCCCATCCCAATACACCTGCCGCTCCATTAAGAAGCCCCCTGCCGTTCAGCCATTCAGCATATTGATAAACGGCAAATGCGGCAGCGGGAAGAACGATATACAGCGCGACCGTCCAATCAATGACCGTCTGAAACACCTTCCATTGATACCGCCAATAATGAAACAGCCTTTGAAAAAACAGAGCCCGCCCGGTCATCGCTGACTGCTCCGAACCGCTGAATAAAAGCAATCCAGCAGTGAACGGCTCCCCGTTTTTTCCTGAAGCTCCTCTAATGTGCCTTGAAGAAGCAGAGCGCCCTGATCCAGCAAATAAAATCGGTCGCAGATTTTTTCCGCCGTATCCAGAACATGCGTGCACATCAAAATCCCCGCGCCCCTTTCTTTCTCAGCAATCAGCATGTCGGTAAACAGCTTTGTTGAGATCGGATCAAGTCCGATAAAAGGCTCATCAATGATGTAAATATCCGGCTTCGCCAAAAATGCCTGTATGAGCATCAGCTTTTGCTGCATCCCTTTTGAAAAACCGGAAGGCAAATCATGTTTTACAGACGTCAGCGAAAACTCTTCAAGCAGCCGCCCTGCCCGCTCACGGCACTCTTCCCCTTCTATACCCCGCAATGACCCGGTCAGCTCGAGGTGCTCCCAAAGCGTCAGTTCATCGTAAAAACTCGGACGCTCCGGTATGTAAGCATAAGACGAATCATTCCACTCAATACCGCCTTCAATATCCCGGGACAGCCCGAGAACCGCCTTTATCACTGTACTTTTCCCCGCGCCGTTCGCTCCGATTAAACCGGCAATTTCACCAGCGTTGACTGACAGAGATACATCAGAAATCACCTTCGGCCTGTCAGCATAACCGGCGCAGACAATGTTTGCATTCAATAATTCTCCCAAACTTCTCACTCCCCCGTTTTCATACGGACATGTATAAAAAAAGTTTCAGTTTCCATAATAATAAAAGCGGGCCGGACATAGTAATGCACCAAGGCTGCACCCATTTGAAAAAATTACCTGCGCTTATTCCTAGATTCATGTCGTCCATATCGTGTATAATGGAGGCAGTTAAAAGAGAAAAAACAGAATGTCATCCTTTGTTGCTTATTCGTACGAAGTTTTAGAGTCGAAAGTTGTGGTATATCAAGTCCATCCGATCTTATGATAGGGAGTGGTTTTTTGAAACCTTCAACAAATCGTATGCTGACTCGGATTAAATCAGTTTACATGTTCATCCAGGAAAAAGGCCTTGTGACAACACAGGAACTGGTTGATGAATTCGGCATTACACCTAGAACCATTCAGCGAGACTTAAATGTGTTAGCATACAATGATCTTGTTCATAGTCCTAGCCGAGGCAAGTGGGAGACAACACGAAAAAAAGTGAAAATTACATCTTAAGCGAACAATTACATAAGGCCCTTTTCGGCCTGACATGCTGCAAGGCAAAGCAGCGTCTTTGCCTTGTTTTTTGTTCCTCTATATAAAAAGCCCAAAACAAATCTGTTTTGGGCTTTTCTGATATCGATTACACTTCAGCGCCTCTCAGCGTTTCGAGCTCCTCTTCAGTCAGCTCGCGGAATTCTCCCGGTTTAAGATCCGGGTCAAGAGAAACAGCCCCCATCGAAAGCCGCTTCAAATAAGCCACTTCATTTCCGACAGCCTTTGCCATCAGCTTCACCTGATGATATTTGCCTTCTGTAATGGTCAAGTGAATCACCGTTTCATCCGGGCTTTCTGTAATGATTTCAACGGCTGCCGGCTTCGTCTTATAGCCTCCTTCAATGACGACGCCTCTTTCCAGATGAACAATGTCTTCCGGTGACAGAAGTGAAGTTAACCGGACCTCATATGTTTTAGGCACATGCTTTTTCGGAGAAAGGAGGCGATGAGCGAGCTGCCCGTCATTGGTGAGAAGCAAAAAGCCTTCCGTATCCTTATCAAGACGTCCCGCCGGAAACGGTTCAAATCGCTGTTCTTCAGGCGTCAGCAGATCAACCACCGTTTGCTGGCGGCTGTCTTCTGTAGCGGACAGCACTCCTTGCGGCTTATTCATCATGACATAAATAAATTCACGATAGTCTGCCGGCTCTCCGTATACCGTGATGTCCTGTTTTTCCGGGTCGACATGGGTTTTCACATCTTTCGCCGGCTCTCCGTCAATCATGACAGCCCCGGCCTTGACGATTTTTTTCACATCTTTTCTTGAGCCGAATCCGCTGTTGGCAAGCAGCTTATCAAGTCTCATCCTGATCCTCTCCTTTAAAAAGAAAAGCCCGCGATAAGCGGACTATTTATTATTTCTCAATGGGCGGAATGCCTGCCTCTCCTCAAAACGCGGGGCAGACGGTTTCCAAACATTTTCTGTAAAAATCCGATTCGGTACGCGGCAAACATGTACACCGCACCGCCGACAGCGGCGCAGACAAAGACGACAATCGCCGCATGCACCTGGCCGCTTTGGTATGTTACAAAGAAGCTGAGCAGCCATTGAGTCAGCTTGACCGCGACTCCCATCACGACGGACAGGACTGCGATTAAAATGACCCGTTTTATAAGTACCGTATACGAATAGCCCGCATGGCGCTTAATCATGATAAAACCGTACAGAAGAGAAGCGATATAACCGAGCGCCGTTGCCAAGATGGCCCCGTCTCCCTGAAACAGCTTGATCAGCGGCACGTTCAGCACCACTTTTATAATGACGCCGATGAAAAGGCTCACGACAGCAAATTTCTGCTTATTAATCCCTTGCAGGATCGCGGCGTTTACGGTAAACAGAGAAAACAGAATCGCGACAGGCGCGTACCAGAACAATATATCCTGTCCGATATCCGGGCGAAGACTTTCAGAGCCGTAGAAGAACGTATAGGCCGGACCCGATAACACGGACATCCCGACAACGGCGGGAATAACCAAAAACAGAATGATTTGCATCGTCTGGTTAATCTGCTGGTTCAAAAGCTTATAATTCCTGCTCGTAAACGATTCAGTAATCGTCGGAATCAGCGTCAGACCGAAAGCGGTCGCCAGAGAAACCGGGATCATCACAAGCTTCGGCACATAAAGGGTGACAATCGCAAGCATGTCCTGGCTGATATCCTTATGGCCCGCCGCAATCATCGCTTTATTAAACGTATTCGTATCGATATATGAATACAAAGGAATCGCCAGTCCGACAAATACGTAAGGAGCGGCATAACTGAAAAGCTCAATGAACATTTTTTTATAACTTAAGTTCGCAGACGGGACGAGATTCGGCTTCATCGCCAGAAGATCGCCCTTCCGCTTATTCCAGTAAATATAAAGGACGACAAGCCCTCCGAATGATCCGATCAGCGCCGCGAAAGTCGCGTATCCGACTGCGATGACAAGGCCGCCGTTGATCACTCTTAAAATCAAATACGTTGCGCCCAATAAAAAGATGATCCGGGCAAGCTGCTCCACAACCTGTGAAACGGCTGTGGGCCCCATCATCTGATGACCTTGGAAAAAACCGCGCACAAGACTCATAATCGGCACGACCAAAAGTGCCAGACTGACCATCCGGATGACATAAACGACGTGGTCAATCGTAAGTCCGTTGTTACTCGTGCCGCCGAGAGATGTTTCCGCAAAAAACGGCGCCGAAATATAAAGAATTGAAAAAGCGATCATCCCGGTTACGAGCATAACCGACATTCCCGCTCTCAGCATCCGCCTGCTCGTCTCATAGTCTCCTTTGGAGTTATATTTCGAGACAAATTTTGAAACCGCGGCGGGAAATCCCATCGTGGCAATGTTTAAAAACAGTGTATATTGATTATATCCGTATTGAAACAAAGCTCCGCCCGTCGCTCCGACCATCGCTCCGAACGGGATCAGATAAATCATCCCTAAAATCCGCGATATATAGGTGCCGAGCGTCAGCACGAACGTGCCCCTTAACAATTTGCTTGACATGTTTCCTCATCACCATTTTCTACGAAGATTCAACTTTTCTATTTTAACACAACTGGGCAATTAGACGGTAATAATTACAGCGGGAAACTTTTTGGGAAAGCTCTTTAAAAAACAAAATACGTTTAAGGAATCCCTTTCTTTCGCTATAATAGCAGAAAGCGGACTTTTCCGCCTATTATACGTGAAAAAGAAAGTTGTTGATGAAATATGAAACATTATGACGTCATTGTGATCGGCGGCGGCCCGTCCGGTTTAATGGCTGCGATTGCGGCAGGCGAAGAAGGGGCGGACGTATTATTAATCGATAAAGGAAACAAGCTGGGACGGAAGCTGGCGATTTCCGGCGGCGGGCGCTGCAACGTGACCAACCGCCTACCTGTTGAAGAAATCATCAAACACATCCCCGGCAACGGCCGCTTTTTATACAGCGCGTTTTCCGAATTTAATAATGAAGATATCATCGCCTTTTTTGAAAAACTCGGCATTCAGCTGAAAGAAGAAGACCATGGGCGCATGTTCCCGGTGACGGACAAAGCGCAAAGCGTTGTCGATGCGCTTTTGAACCGATTAAAACAACTGAATGTCACCATCCGCACAAATGAAAAAATCAAAGAGGTGCGGTACGAGAACGGCAGGACAGCGGGCATTACGACAAACAATGACGAACACATTAACGCAGACGCTGTCATTATCGCGGTCGGCGGAAAATCAGTCCCGCATACCGGCAGCACCGGAGACGGCTATGCATGGGCGGAAGCGGCCGGTCATACCGTGACCGAACTCTTTCCGACGGAAGTGCCGGTTACGTCGTCAGAACCGTTTATTAAACAAAAAACACTTCAGGGGCTGTCCCTTAGAAACGCGGCCGTCAGCGTCCTGAATAAAAAAGGCAAACCAATCGTCACACACGTGATGGACATGCTGTTTACCCATTTCGGCTTGTCAGGCCCCGCCATTCTCCGCTGCAGCCAGTTTGTCGTCAAAGAACTGAAAAAGCAGCCCGATGTCAAACTACGCATCGATCTGTTTCCCGGCATCAACGAGGAAGAGTTATTTCAAAAGATGCACAAGGAACTGAAAGACGCACCGAAAAAAGCGCTCAAAAACGCGCTGAAGCCGTGGATGCAGGAACGGTATCTGCTTTTTCTTCTGGAACGGAACGGTCTTGATCCGCAGACAAGCTTTACGGAACTGCCGAAGGATCAATTCAGGGCTTTTGTCAAAGACTGCAAACAATTTACGGTTGCCGCTGACGGAACGCTTTCTTTGGACAAAGCGTTTGTCACAGGCGGAGGTGTTTCCGTAAAAGAGATTGAGCCGAAACAAATGGCGTCTAAAAAAATGGAAGGCTTATATTTTTGCGGAGAAATACTCGACATTCACGGCTATACCGGGGGCTACAATATCACTTCAGCCTTTGTCACGGGGCGTCTCGCCGGTTTGAATGCAGGACGTTTCTCACGCTCGCTGTAAATGGTTTAAAGCGCATTTACCTGAGCGTCCCCGTTGATAATTGACCAAAAGCATGATACAGTTTTCTGCGTTTTGTTTCACCTGATTGAGGGAACAGGAAGAAAGGAATGATCTGCAATCGTGCGACCATACTAAAAAGTGGCGTATTGAAAAAAATAGTCAGAGGGTGAGAACGTTTGAAGAAGAACATCTCCAGTGTTTTTTGGATTGTGATTGTCATCACAGCCGCTGCGGTTTTATGGGGGGCCATTTCTCCTGACAGCCTGCAGCAAGTCACTGATACGGCACAAAAATTTATTACGGATTCTTTCGGCTGGTATTATCTGCTGGTCGTTTCTATATTTGTCGGTTTCTGTCTCTTTCTCATTGTGAGTCCGATCGGCACAATAAAACTCGGAAAACCCGGGGAAAAACCGGAATTCGGCTTATTATCATGGTTTGCCATGCTTTTCAGCGCGGGCATGGGAATCGGTTTGGTATTTTACGGGGCTGCGGAACCGATCAGCCATTACGCCATCAGCTCTCCCTCAGGTGAAACAGAAACACCCCAAGCATTTCGTGATGCGCTCCGGTACACGTTTTTCCACTGGGGGCTGCACGCTTGGGCCATCTATGCGGTCGTCGCTTTATGTATCGCATATTTTCAATTCCGAAAAGACGCGCCCGGTTTGATCAGCAGCACACTGACACCGCTTTTGGGCGATAAAGTAAACGGGCCGATCGGCAAAGCAATTGACTGTATCGCGGTGTTTGCGACCGTTGTCGGTGTGGCGACAAGCTTAGGGCTCGGAGCGACTCAGATCAACGGCGGCCTGCATTATTTATTCGGCATTCCGAAAACATTTTCCATTCAGCTGATCCTGATCGCTGTCGTGACCGTGTTATTTTTGATTTCTGCGTGGAGCGGAATCGGCAAAGGGATTAAATACTTAAGCAATACCAACATGGGCGCTCGCGGCTATTTTAATGATCTTTATGCTCATTGCAGGCCCGACGGTGCTGATTATGAACTCATTTACCGATTCTATCGGCCAATACATCCAAAATATCGTGCAGATGAGCTTTCGCTTGTCTCCGAATGATCCCCAAAAACGCGAATGGATTAACAGCTGGACCATTTTCTATTGGGCCTGGTGGATATCCTGGTCGCCGTTTGTCGGCATTTTCATCGCCCGTGTATCAAGGGGCCGGACGATCCGGGAATTTTTAATCGGGGTGTTGGTGACACCTTGTATATTGGCTTTCTTATGGTTTGCGATTTTCGGTGTATCCGCGATGGATCTTCAGCAGAAAGGCGTATTCAATGTCGCGGGAATGTCAACGGATACGATGCTGTTCGGCGCACTCAGCCACTATCCGCTGACAATGGTGACATCCGTATTAACGCTTGTTCTGATCGCTGTATTCTTTATTACATCAGCGGATTCAGCGACATTTGTGCTTGGAATGCAAACGTCTTACGGCTCTTTGGACCCGTCAAACCGGGTGAAAATCATCTGGGGCGTCATCCAGTCCGCCGTGGCAGCTGTATTATTATATTCCGGCGGTCTGGCCGCACTGCAAAACACGGCCATTCTCGCCGCGGTTCCGTTTTCAGTCGTGATCCTTCTGATGATCGTGTCTCTGTACAAGTCATTAGCGAGCGAAAGAAAAGGAATCAAACAAGCGGAGAAATACCAAAAACCGAGAAGTCCCCGCGTCAAAAAAGCATAATGCACAAAGAAGCCCGGCATTTCATCCGGGCTTTTTTATTTTCGGTATAAAATGAGAGCGGAAAAACAATAAAGCTGCTCACCTTCAGGATCACAGGCCGCCGCTACCGTATATTTAATATCAACGAGCTGTTCATCAGAAATCCCCTTTAAAAATGTATTGACTTCAGTCTGCAGATCCTTTTCATGCTCCTCATCAAAAACAGCTATCTTCAGCACATCACCCTCTCCTTTCTCTATCAATTTATTCCGGTTCAATTGAAATATGATAGAGAAAAACAGATTTTCTTTTTTACTGATTTTTACTAAAAGTAACCAAAAATAGGTGTTGAAAACGCTTACTAACATATGATAATATCATTTTAACAATAACCAGGTCATTTCTGTTTAGTAAATATTTAGTAAAAAGGAGATGCGAAATGGTCCGTCTCAAAGATATTGCCTTACAGGCATCTGTATCCAGCGCGACAGTATCGAGAATTTTGAATAAGGATGACTCTTTGGCCGTGACTGATGAAACAAGAGAAAAAGTTCTGAGGATCGCCGATGAGCTGGGCTATCAGCCGTCGGCAAAAAAACGGAAGAACCGCAGCCGCAGCGATTCAGCGCCCCTGATCGGCGTTGTCAGCTGTCTGTCACCGGAAGAAGAACGGCAGGATCCTTATTTTTCAGCGATCCGAAAAGGCATTGAGGAAGAATGCTTTCGGCAAAAAGTTTTTATCACATCTTCTATCCATCTCGGGTCTTTTCAAGAGCATATGTTTCACGATCTGGACGGCGTGATCGTAATCGGCAGCCTGCAAGACGAGGCGCTTACGAATATCAGCGCCGCTTTCAGGCACGCGGTATTTGTTAACGGCACCCCCGATCCCGTCCGCTACGATTCCGTCAGCGTGGATTTTTATGCCGCAGCGCAAAAGGCGATAGAACATCTTCTGTCGCTCGGTTACCAGCGGCTCGGTTATATCGGCGGCCGGGAGCGGGAGCATACCGTCATAGACGGTGTAAACAGCAATAAAACGATTGAGGATAAGCGTCTGACCGCTTTCTTACAAATGGCCGGCGCCGGGCCGGAGCATGTACTGATCGGCGAATACAGCATGCACGAAGGGTTCCGGCTGATGAATGAAGCCATCAAAGGCGGAAGTCTCCCCGATGCCTTTTTTATCGCAAGTGATTCGATGGCTGTCGGCGCTTTAAAAGCCTTGCAGGAAGCCGGCCTTCAAGTCCCGCGCGATACGGCAATTGTCAGCTTCAACGGAATTGATGAGGCAGAATACGCCAGCACGCCGTTATCAACGGTAAAAGTATACACGGAAGAGATGGGCCGGACGGGTGTCAAATTGCTTCTCGACCGTTTAAACGGCAGAACCGTCCCGCTGGCCGTGACGCTCCCCACTTCATTGATTGTCAGACAAAGCTGCGGCTCACAAGAAAGGAGGTGACATGTCCCGCAGCGTTTATATCATATTTAAAGGAGGAAAAGATGAAACGCTTACTGGCTTTGTTTCTTTCTTTTACTTGCATGATACTTCCCGGCTGCTCGGCAGAACGGAGCGGCGCCGGAGAAAAGCAGAAAACATTGACAGTCTATTCCACAATATCCTCAGACAGCGAACGCGCCGTATTCAGAAAGTTGGCTGATTCATTCCAAAAAGAACATCCGGACATTCAAGTAAACGTTCATTTCCCAGGCAATGACTACGAAAATATGATGAGGGTCAGAATGGCGGCCGGTGACATGCCCGATCTTTTCGACACACACGGCTGGGCCAAAATCCGCTACGGAGAATATACCGCCGACCTCAGCGGCATGTCTTGGACGAAGCGGCTCGATCCGAATTTAAACAGCATGCTCAAAGACGCCAAAGGCAGAATATACGCCTTCCCTCTGAATCAGGCAAAGGACGGACTGGCCTACAACCGCACAATGTTGGAAAAATACGGAATCAAACCGCCGGGAACAATGGATGATTTTATGAAGGCACTGAGACAGATTAAAGAAAAAAGCGGCGGAACAGTCACCCCCTTTTGGTTTCCCGGCTATGAGAAAAGCTCATTTGCCCAATATTACGATCAATTCGCCGCACCGCTTCTCATCACAGATCCCGCACACCGTTTCAAAAAACAGCTGTTAAACGGAACCTTCCGCTGGACACACTTCACCTATTTATCTGACAAACTGAAAGAGATGCAAAAGGAAAACCTGCTCAATATAGATGCCGTGACGGCAAAACGGTCCCAGCTCATTGAACTGATGGCGCAAAACAAAATCGCCTTTACGCTGCAGGGCGGCACCCTCGGCCAAGACGTCGCTCAAATCAATCCGAAGGTAAAAGTCGGCATCATACCGACTCCGGCCATCCACAAGGGAGACGCGCCGGTTTGGATCGGAGGCGAACGTTACACGCTGGCGGCATTCAAGGATTCCCCGCGGCTTGAAGAAGCGAAACAGTTCATCGCATTTATGGCCCGTCCCGAGCATGCGAAATCAATTGCCGAAGCGACCTCGCTTCCGGCCGGATTAGTGAATGTGCAAACGGACATTTTCTACGCAAATGACTATAAGCGCTATCAGCATATTAAGGTGCAGCCTTATTTTGACCGCCTTTATTTGCCGAACGGAATGTGGGATGTGATGGGGACAGCCGGGCAGGAGCTGATGGCCGATATCTTAACCCCCGCGGAAATTTCGGCGAAACTCGGCAGGGAATATAAGCGGCTCCGTCTTCAATCTGATTCACAAGGAGCTGAAAAAGAATGAGTGATCTTGCAAGAGAAACCCAAGGATTTCAGCATCAAAAGCCGGTAAAACCCGCGTCACTGTGGTGGATGTACGTTCCCGCTCTTGCCACGGTTTTTATTTTTATGATTTTTCCGTTTGTCAAAGGCGCTTTTATCACATTTACAAACTGGAACGGCTTCTCACAGACGTATCAATGGGTGGGGGTCACTCAATATAAAAGGCTTTTTACAGATCCGGACACGTGGCTTGTTGTGAAAAACACTTTGCTTTACGGCATCGGAAGCACTTTTTTTCAGAATATGCTCGGACTTTTATATGCGCTGCTTTTGAATCAGAGCTTAAAAATGAAGGCGCTCACAAGAACGATCGTCTACCTGCCCGTCATTATCAGTCCCCTGATTATGGGATACATTTGGTATTTTATTTTCTCATATGACGGGGGTGCGCTGAATGATGTACTTGGCGCACTGGGACTCGGTCCTGTCAACGCCTTGGCAAGCCCTGCGGCAAACCCTTGGATTATCGTCATGATTAACACGTATCAATACGCAGGCATTGCGATGATTGTATATTTGGCGGGGCTGCAAAGCATTCCGAAAGATTATTACGAAGCCGCAAAAATGGATGGCGCGGGAGGTCTTCAGCCGTTTTTCACCATCACCCTGCCATTATTGATGCCGGCTGTCACCATCAACATGGTCATCAATATCATCGGAGGGCTGAAGCTGTTTGATGTCATTTTCGCGCTGACCGCAGGCGGGCCGGGCAATTCCTCTCAATCGATGTCGACGTTTATGTATGATTTATATTTTAAACGGCAGGATGCGGGATATGCCGCCGCCCAAGGCGTGTTTATGTCCGTTATTATTCTTGTCATCAGCTTTTCGGCTCTCGTGTATTTCAAGCGAAAGGAGACGGAAATGTCATGAAAACAGCCCGAATGCGGATCTTTACGCTGTTGGCTGCCGTTATCTCGTGCGTTCATATTGTCCCCTTTTATATTTTGCTGACCACGTCATTAAAAGCAAAAGGAGACTACAGTTCAAAATGGTCGCTGCCATCCGCCTTTTCATTTCAGAATTTTCGTGAAGCATGGGAGCGTGCCTCTCTCGGGCAATCCTTTCTGAACACGATCATCATTACAGCCGTTTCCGCCGCCTTGCTAATTTTCATGGGTTCGCTTGCCGCATACCCGCTCGCAAGAAGAAATACAAAGCTGAACAAAATCGTCTTCGGCCTTTTGATTTCAATCATGATCATCCCGCCTTTGACTTCCATGGTTCCTTTATACAAGATGGTCGCTGATGCGGGGCTGGTCAATACGCATGCCGCAGCCATTCTCATTAATACGGCTGCATATATGCCGCTGACCGTTTTCTTATATTCAGGGTTTATCCGCTCCTCTATTCCGAAAGAACTTGAGGAAGCCGCCAGGATGGACGGCGCGGGATTGATCAGGACTTTTTATACGATCGTGTTTCCTTTGTTGAAACCGATTACCGCAACGGTCTGTATTATTTCCTGCGTGTTTATCTGGAACGATTACCAATTTGCGATTTTCTTTTTACAAGATCAAAAGGTGCAGACATTGACCGTGGCCATGGCGGGATTCTTCGGCGAAAACGCGAACAATCTTCACTTAGTCGCCGCAGCCGCAATTATGGCGATGCTGCCGATGGTCGTATTGTTTTTGGCACTTCAAAAATATTTTATCTCAGGGCTGTCCTCCGGGGCAGTCAAAGGCTGAGAAGAAAAGGGAGGAATTTCTGTTGAAGAAAATTACGTTTATCGGAGCGGGGAGCACGATTTTCGCAAAAAATGTATTGGGGGACTGTTTACTGACTGAAGCATTAAACGGATTTGAATTCGCGCTTTATGATATTGACGCTGTACGGCTGAAAGAATCTCAGCTCATGCTGGAAAACATGAGAGACCGCTACAATCCGAGTATATCCATCATCTCCTACGATGACCGAAAACAGGCGCTTACACACGCCGGCTATGTGATAAACGCCATTCAGGTCGGAGGCTATAAACCCGCGACGGTCATTGACTTTGACATCCCGAAACGGTACGGTCTCCGCCAGACGATTGCCGATACCGTCGGAATAGGCGGCATTTTCCGTTCCCTCCGCACCATCCCCGTTTTATTTGACATCGCAAAAGACATGGAAGAGGTCTGCCCGGATGCGTGGCTGTTAAACTATACAAATCCGATGGCCTCTCTGACCGGAGCGATGCTCAGACATACAAATGTCAAAACGGTCGGCCTGTGCCACAGCGTCCAGGTCTGTACCAAAGATCTGTTTGACTCACTCGGCATGGATCACGAAGGTACGGAAGAACGCATTGCCGGCATCAACCATATGGCTTGGCTTTTGGAGATTAAAAAAGACGGAATTGATTTATATCCGGAAATTAAAAGACGGGCACGCGAAAAACAAAAGACGAAACATAAGGACATGGTGCGGTTTGAGCTGATGGATAAATTCGGCTGCTACGTAACGGAATCATCTGAGCATAATGCCGAATATCACCCGTATTTTATAAAAAGCCGGTATCCGGAGCTGATAGATGAACTCCAAATTCCGCTTGATGAATATCCGAGGAGATGCGCGGAACAAATCAAAAATTGGGAAACGATGAGAGACGGCATCATCAACAACCAAAACCTGACGCATGAACGCTCGAAAGAATACGGTTCGAGAATTATAGAAGCGATGGAGACGGGCCGTCCGTTCACATTCGGCGGCAATGTGCTGAATACAGGGCTGATACCGAATCTGCCGGCGAAAGCGGTCGTTGAAGTGCCGTGCGCCGCCGTCAAAAACCAAATTATGCCGTGCTATTCCGGCGAACTTCCGGAGCAGCTCGCGGCGCTCAACAGAACAAACATTAACACACAGCTTTTAACCATCGAAGCAGCCGTTACATTAAAAAAGGAAGCCCTATATCAAGCGGCCATGCTTGATCCGCATACGAGCGCCGAGCTTTCCATGAATGACATCATCTCTTTGTGCGATGACTTATTTGAAGCGCACAAAGACCGGCTTCCGGCTTATCATTGATCATTCGCGATCCGGTCCTGGGCGGGCCGGACGCTTTTATATGTTCAGCACCAGTTTGACCGTCTGTAAGGTGTGTCCTTTAAAATCTTCTTCAAATTCACATACCCTTTGAAACCCTTTCGCTTGATAAAAGGACAAGGCGATGCGGTTCTCTTTTTCTGCATGGACATAAAGCTTTTTTACCCCGCCGGACTGCCTGATGCATTCTTTAAGAAGTGCCGTGCCTATCCCGCTTCCCTGGCAATCCGGGTCAATATAGATGGCGGTCAGCTCCGCATTTCCGTCTTTTTGAACCGGGGTGACATTTGCAAAACCGAGCACTCGCCCCTCTTCTTCTGCCACAAAGAACAAAGAATGCAAGAGCCGGCGTTCCATCATCTCATCCTGATAGGCGGATTCGAGAAACTGATCCTGAATGTGTCTGGGAATAATCCCTTCATACGTATGATGCCAGCTTCGTTCTGCGACTTGCCGGACCTGTTTGATATCGTTTGTTTTCATCGCGCGGATCATCGGTTTCACCTGATTCGCCTCCCGTTTTTTTATAAAAAAAGAAGAAAAAGACGCACGTCCCTTTTCTTCTTTCACTTCAAAGCGTTATTTCTTCGGCTTTGTTTCACCTTCCCACTCCAGCATGCCGCCTTCAACATTAACTGTACGGAAGCCCTGCTCATGTAAATACATACAAACGTTCATGCTTCTTTTTCCGGAACGGCAGATAAATACATATTCCTTGTCCTTGTCTAACGCATCCATCTTCTCAGGGATGTCCCCCATGCGGATATGAACGGCCTCCGGAATCATTCCTTCGGCAACTTCTTCGTCTTCTCTGACATCAATCAGATACAGCTCTTCTCCCGCTTTTAATTTTTCTTCCAGTGCGGCTGTGCTGATTTCATTTATTTTCAATGCGTGACACTCCCATTCATCTTTATGGTGTTAAGTATACCAAAGCCCGCGGTGCAATTTCTATGATAGAGGCCTGATAAAAAAGCCCCTCTCTGTAAGAGAGGGGGCTTCGTCCGGTCAGTTTGCCACGATATTGACAAGCTTGCCCGGTACGGCAATGATTTTTCGGATCGTTTTTCCTTCAAGCTGCTCTTTTACTTTTTCGTCAGCTTGTGCGAGCTGTTCTAACGCTGCTTTATCAGCATCAGCCGGAACCATTAATTTCGCTTTTACTTTTCCGTTCAGCTGGACGACGATTTCCACTTCATCGTCCACCAGTTTTGATTCGTCATAAGCAGGCCAAGCCTCATATGCAATCGAACCTTCGTGGCCGAGTTTTTCCCACAGTTCTTCCGCCAAATGCGGCGCAACAGGAGAAAGCAGCTTCACAAAACCTTCGATATATTCTCTCGGCAGTTCATTCGCTTTGTAAGCTTCATTAATGAAGACCATCAGCTGAGAAATGCCCGTGTTAAAACGAAGGGCTTCGAAGTTTTCTGTCACTTTCATGACCGTTTCATGATAGACGCGCTCAAGAGTTTCGCCCGCGCCTTCTGTCACTTTACCCGTCAGCTCGCCGTTTTCCTCGATAAACAAACGCCATACGCGGTCAAGGAAGCGGCGCGCTCCGTCAAGGCCTGATTCAGACCAGGCGATAGATGCATCAAGCGGCCCCATAAACATTTCGTACAGGCGGAGCGTATCTGCTCCGTGAGACGCTACAATTTCATCCGGATTGACGACGTTTCCGCGGGATTTACTCATTTTTTCATTGTTTTCCCCGAGAATCATCCCTTGGTTATACAGCTTTTGGAACGGTTCTTTCGTCGGCACGACACCGATATCATAGAGGAATTTATGCCAGAAACGAGCGTACAGAAGGTGAAGCACGGCATGCTCCGCTCCTCCGATGTAAATATCAACGGGCAGCCATTTATCCAGTTTCTCAGGTGAAGCGAGCTGATCCGGATTTTTCGGGTCGATAAAGCGGAGGAAATACCAGCAGCTTCCCGCCCATTGCGGCATCGTGTTCGTTTCTCTTCTGCCTTTTCTGCCCGTTTCAGGATCAGTGACTTCCACCCACTCTTTAATGTTGGCAAGCGGTGATTCACCTGTTCCGCTCGGTTTGATCTCATCGGTTTTCGGCAGAATCAGCGGCAGCTCTTCCGCCGGAACGGCTGTTGACGTGCCGTCTTCCCAATGAATGACCGGAATCGGCTCGCCCCAATAGCGCTGGCGGCTGAACAGCCAATCACGCAGACGGTATGTCACTTTTTTCTCACCGTTTTTCGTTTCTTCAAGCCAGGCGATCATTTTTTCAATCGCTTCCGCTTTATTCAGTCCGTTCAGAAAGCCGGAATTGACATGTTCTCCGTCTCCCGTGTACGCTTCTTCTTCCGTGTTTCCGCCTTTTACGACTTCTTTGACAGGCAGGCTGAACACTTTGGCGAATTCAAAATCCCGTTCGTCATGCGCCGGCACGGCCATTACAGCGCCCGTTCCGTAAGAGGCGAGGACATAATCCGCTATCCAGATCGGCAGCTTTTCCCCGTTTGCAGGGTTTACGGCATATGCACCTGTGAAGACGCCCGTTTTTGTTTTCGCAAGATCCGTCCGTTCCAGGTCACTTTTCGCCTGAACTTCTTTAACATAAGCGTCTACCGCTTCTTTTTGTTCAGGCGTCGTGATGGCCTCCACAAGCTCATGCTCAGGAGCCAGTACGGCATAAGCCGCGCCGAACAGCGTGTCCGGTCTTGTCGTAAACACCGTAAACGTGTCATCAGTGCCGTCGATCGCGAAATGCACGTTTGCGCCTTCTGAGCGTCCGATCCAGTTGCGCTGCATGTCTTTAATGCTTTCAGGCCAGTCAAGTTCTTCTAAATCTTCAAGAAGCCTGTCCGCATAAGCGGTGATTTTCAGCATCCATTGTCTCATCGGGCGGCGTTCAACCGGATGGCCGCCCCGCTCGCTTTTGCCGTCAATGACTTCTTCGTTCGCAAGCACCGTTCCGAGCGCCGGGCACCAGTTGACCGGCACTTCGTCTACGTATGCGAGCCCTTTTTCGTACAGCTTGGTGAAGATCCATTGCGTCCACTTGTAATAGTCCGGATCAGTCGTATTGATTTCACGATCCCAATCATAAGAAAATCCGAGTGATTGGATCTGGCGGCGGAAATTATCTATATTTTGTTTTGTGAACTCAGCCGGATCATTTCCCGTGTCAAGCGCGTATTGCTCGGCAGGAAGCCCGAACGCGTCCCATCCCATCGGATGAAGCACATTGTACCCTTGCATGCGTCTCATGCGAGAAAGGATATCGGTTGCCGTATAGCCTTCCGGATGTCCGACATGAAGGCCGGCTCCTGAAGGATACGGAAACATGTCAAGCGCGTAAAACTTCGGCTTGTCATTCTCTTCACTGACGGCGAACGTTTTATGATCCAACCAGTAATTCTGCCATTTCTTTTCTATTTTTTCGTGCTGAAAACTCAACGTAAAAACCTCCTTCTGATTGAATACGGCGTATGTAGTCCAAGTATTGACGGGATGAGGAAGATTATATTCAGATTATTCTAAAACTAAAAAAAACTCCCTCATCCCTAAAAGGGACGAGAGATTTTTGTTTCCCGCGGTACCACCCTCGTTAGCGCGGTTTTAAGCCGCACTCACTTGATACTTTTAACGCAGTTATGCGTCAGCGGTTTTGCCGCTGCAACTCTGAGGCGAGTTCGGAAACAGACTTGATTGACTTGCACCGGCCGTCAACTCTCTGAGTGCGAAATCTGCTTCTTACTGCTCCTCTTCACTGTTCTTATCGCTACCGTAATCTTACCTGTATTTTATAGAATTCTGTTCATAAGTGCAAGCAGGTTTGTATACAATGGGAATGTACCCGGAACGGGTCGTGAGCGGGGATATTATTTTGATGGAGGATTTTTTTGCTGGTGTGGTTTTGCTTCGGCCGAATCACTGTTTTGTTCTCTGACAAAATCAAAGCTCCTGAGAACAGCTTCTCCGCCGTAGCCTGCGATTATGGATAAGATGACGAGTTGAATTCCTGAATCGGGGTCAGCGGATAAGACAAGTAAGATGGAAGCAGCCATTCCGATAAAACCATCTTCCAAAAAACCGAGATAGATAAACCGCTTTGTCATTCTGGGTTTCTCCAGCCTGCCTCTCTTTTTCACATGGCCGAGAACCCCCATGATGCCTCCAATTACACAAGCAATTATTACCTGATGCAGCATCTTCATCACCTTCCTAAAGCCCTTATTTAGTAAAGCGACTTCAGGCCATCCAGCCCCCTTACGAATACGATGATTTTCGATATCTACATACCGGCGATTGAACAGGAATGTAAAAAGCTTGTTTCTTCCATTATATGTGAACACATGATCGGTAAGCTTGATGCATTAGATTCATTTTTCACCCAGTGACAATGACCTAGTCACTTACTTAGCGATGATGTGCCTTCCCCTTATATATTCAGTGTATATGAGGACAAGCCCGAATGACAAATTGCAAACTTCGGCTGCTTGAATCAGAACATATGTTATGCTACGGTTACTGTAGATTCATTTAAAAAGGGGAGAAACAACGGCTGAAAAAAGCGCGCAGCTTTACGGCCAAAAGGGGGTTTTACATGGCTGACTCAAATGTATCCGGAAAACTGGAGCAGCTGGAGCTTATCAAAAAGGCGCTTGATCACGCACGCATCGGCGTGGTGATTACAGACCCCTCTCTTGAGGACAATCCCATCATATATACAAATCAGGGATTTATGGATATGACAGGCTACTCTTCCGAAGAGATATTAGGTAAGAACTGCAGATTTCTGCAAAGCAAAGAAACCGACCGTCAACAAGTCGCGAAAATAAGAAAGAGCTTAAACCAGAAAGAAAAGATCACGGTGCGGCTGAAAAATATCAAAAAAGACGGCACCCCGTTTTGGAATGAACTCAACATTGATCCTCTGTATGTTGAAGACAAGCTCTATTTTGTCGGTTTTCAAAAAGACATTACAGAGCAGAAAGAATACGAAAAGCTCCTTGAGGATTCCCTCACAGAAATCACGACGCTTTCAACACCGATTGTTCCGATCCGAAACGGCATCTCCGCCTTGCCGTTAGTGGGAAACTTAACGGAAGAACGATTTGATTCAATTGTGACAACTTTGACGGACATATTAACCGCATCTAAAGATGATTACTTAATTATAGACTTATCAGGTTTGGCCGAGGTAAACGAACAGACCGCAGACCGGATTTTCAAATTGCACCACCTGCTTAAATTAATCGGCACAGAACTGATTATCACGGGTATCAAGCCTTCCCTCGCCATGAGAATGAATCAGCTTGATGCCAGCTTTTCTTCATTAAAGACATATTTAAACGTTAAGGACGCCGTCAACGTGCTTCCGGTCGTATAAACAAAAAAATCCCGCCGAAACAGCGGGATTTTTTATGTCGTCATCGCACTTGGACGTTTTGTTTATTAACGGTTTTCAGGCGTTTGTCGTACAGCACCGTCGCTGCGATGCTGACAACAAGAAGCACCATCAGGATCAACAGCAGCACGCTCATGCCGTACTGATCAACCAGCACACCGCCAAGGAGCGGCCCGATCATTCTGCCGCCCGTCGCCGCACTGTTGACAAATCCTTGGTAAAACCCTTCTTTCCCCTTAGGCGCAAGCTGATTGGCAATGGTAGGCACGGCAGGCCAGACAAGCATTTCTCCGACGGTTAAAATCACCATTGCGGTGAGGTACATCGGAAATTGCTTGGCGCTAAGAAGCACGCCGAACGAAACGATAAAAATACAAAAGCCGATGACCATCTGCGTTTTTAACGCGCCGGACCATTTTTTCAGAACAGCTCCTATGAGAGGCTGTCCGGCGACAATTAATATTCCGTTTACGGTCCAGAGCACACTGTATAATGAAAGCGGCATACCGATGCTTTGAGTATGTGACGCAACGGTTGTGGACCACTGCGAATAGGCAATCCACCCGAGAACATACCCGCCGCTCAATATGAGAAGCGCCGTAAATTTCGTTCTGCTGCTGACAGGCTCGTAGTCCAGAACAGAAACCTGGCTCGCATTTCCGGTTTTGATATTTCGAAACCCGAAAAATACGATAAGGAAAAACAGCACATAAAGCAAAGCATTGGCTAAAAACACGTACGTAAACGAGTATGCTGCAACCATCCCGCCGAGTGCCGAGCCCACGGCGACACCTGCGTTCTGAGCTACATAAATCGCATTAAAAGCTCTCCGCCCGCCTTCTTTCCATACCGCTCCCGCCATGGCGTAACTGGCCGGAAACACGATACCGGAACCGAAGCCGACAATGATGAGCAGCCAAATATAAACGGGCCATTGGTGAAACAGAACGAGTCCGAGAAGACTTGCCAATGTGATCATAATGCCCAGCATAATGGATTTGAATCCGCCGATTTTATCAAACAAAAATCCGCCGCATAAATTCCCCGCCACACTGGCCCCGGAATTCAGCATCAGAACAATCCCCGCAACAGTCAGCGATTTCCCTAAATGATTATGAATATAGATCGTATTCAGCGGCCACAAAAAAGATGCGCCCGTCACATTGATAAACATTCCGATGATTAATATCTTCAAAGCGCGCGGCATACCGATCCCCCTCTCTCTATAAAAAACCCCATGAAAAAACGGAAACCGCAAGCCGCGGCTCCGTATCGATCACGTTATCATAGCACATTCATTCTATCGCCGCGGACGTCTTTTTTCAACATCAGAATCTGAAAAAAATAATGCCGGAATGTTGAAAAAATTACAAATGATTGGATTCGCAAAAACAGACCGGCTTCATGCTCTTTTCCTCAGCAGCCAAAACGGAATATACAGAATGAAAAAGCTCAATATCACCGCCGCTTCCATTGATAGAAGATACCACGGCCAAGGTCCGAAAACATTCAGAAGCGAAGCGGTCTTCGGTTTTTTCATTAAATATAGATAATTTGCATTCAGCACACGATCAATAAAAAAGACACACGCCCCGTACAGATTTACGATCAGCACCGATACCCACAGCCCGCGCGCCGACGGCCTGTACCTTTCTGAAGCTGCCATGAATAGACAGGTGAGAAAAACAGAGCCGTGGGAGACGAAAAACACGATATACCGAAAATGCGGGAAAGAATACGCCCCTAAATCAGGTGTTGCCATCGCCTGTACGGCGCTGCCCAAACCGGCAAAATAGAGGAAGGCGAACAGCTTTTTGCTTTTTGTCATGACCATCAGCATCGCCAAATAGACGGAAAGGTCGCTCAGCTGCAGCGGCAGAGCTGTTTTCAGCGACCATGCATGATGACAAAGCAGCCATATATGATAGCTGATCTGCGACACGGCAAGGAGAATGAATAGTACATAGCGGATCATGCGGCTCTGGTTGAGCTTTTTCCGGAATACGATCACGCCCGCCCCCAGCAATCCGATGATCAACAGCGTGAAAATGTGTTCCTTGGAAAAAAGATGAAAGGCCCCTGTTTCAGATTTCAATTGAAAATACTTCTGCATAAGGCTCCCCCGTGCGAAAAAATGACGTATGTCTATTCTTTTAAAAATCGCTTTCTTCTATTCATACAAAAAAAGCCTCCGCTTATGCGGAGGCTTCTCAACTTGTTTTACAAGGCGGATTGAATGACCTTTTTATAATACAGCACCGACAGCATGCCGAAGATGGAGTACAGCAGCGTATACAGCGCCATGACGATGATCATCGGCGTCCACACTTCCGTTCCGAATAAAAACCATCCTGATTGAACGGCAAAATAGCTGTGGAACAGCCCGAGAACGAGCGGAATTCCGAAATGATACGCCTGCTTCCGGCGGATGCCTTTCAGCAGATCTCCCGTTGTGAAGCCGAGCTTCCGCAATATCGTATAATCAGCCTTCTCATCCTCACACTCGCCCATTTGTTTAAAATAAAGGATACAGCCTGAGGTGATCAGAAAGGTTAATCCCAAAAAGCCGACAATAAACATGATCAGCCCCATGTTTTTCTTTTGCGTGTCAGCCGTTTCAAATTGTGAAAGCGCGCCGTCTGAATAGTGCTGCGCCTGAAACAGACCATCAGCTTTTTGGATGTCCTCTTCTCGTTTGAGTGTAATGCCGAAGAACCGATTTGATTTTCCCTGAATGGACGGGTCGATATCTTTCTCGATCCGGTCGAATACCTGCTGCGTGACGATAACGGTCGGCAGCCCTCCGCTTGTAAATGTATATGACAGGAGGAAGTCGTTCTTCAAGCCCTTATACGCCAGCGGTATTTTATCCGTTTTGCCGTTTATATCAATGGAACCTGACGTTTTCAGGTCGAGAAATCTTTTCATCATATCATTATATCCGGTAAACACGGCTTCTCCGTCAGAAAGCTCCGTCCCTTCTGCGTCTTTCTCGCTTATAATCGGCAGCGCCAGGCTGGACGGGTCTTGTTTAAAACTTTTCATGTCGCCGTTTATGATGTTCTTCATATTGACACCGGCTTGAATGGTCTTGATTGTTTTTACTTTGTGTTCAATTCCGTTTTTCTTCAATAAAGCGGTAAATGAGTCAGTCTCCTTTTGGTTATCAAACGCAAAGTCCGCAGCTGTATTTTGCTCAGCCGATTTTTCCGCGGAGTAGTACGAGATATAGCTTAAAGACAGTAAACCGATTGCCAGCGCCGAAAGAGTCGTAATAATCGTCAGCAGCACGGCGTTTGACTTCATCCGGAACATGATGGATGACAAAGACAGCACTTCACTGACATTCAGATACCCGCCTTTTGATTTCCGGATGAGATTTGCCAGAAAGCTGACCGAACCTTTATAAAACAGATAGGTTCCGATAATGACCGAGCCTAGAATAAACACCATTGCCGAAAACAGTTCATTCATGCTCGTAAAACTGCCTCCGAATAAATCCGCGGACACGGCATAGCCGGCGATAATGGCCGCAATACCGACAACGCCGATCAACATCTGCACCCAAGAAAGCCGTCTTATGCCGCTTTCTGACGATGACGCGGTTTTAAATAAAGACAAAATGCTTTGCCGTTTAATAAATAAGTAATTCATCATCATAATCAGCACGTAAATTGCCCCGAACACAATTAACGTCTGAACGAGCGCCTTGCTTGAAAAAAACAGTGAGACAGAGGCTTTCACACCGACTGTATGAAACAGCATCATCATACATAATTTCGAGAGGGAAAAGCCGGCAAAAATACCGATCCAAATCGATCCGAAATACAAAATGAAATTTTCTGCGCTGAGTATGCGGAAAATGTGCATTTTCGTCATTCCGATTAATCGGAATAAGCCGATTTCCCGGCCGCGCCGTTTAATAAAAATGGTGTTGGCGTATAAAAGAAATACCGAAACGATCGCCACAAGCAGTACAGAGGCGGCCCGGATTGCCGCCGCTCCTTTTATGGAACTTTTCATTTCATCAAGCGCCGGATCGTATTGCATCGTGACAAACGCGAAGTAAAGGGCAGCGCTGAACACCAGCGCAAAAACGTAAAGATAATAGTTTTTCATATTCTTTTTCAGGTTCTGGAAGATCAAATGATGAATACTCATGCCTGAACCCCGCCCAATACACTTTGCGTTTTCATAATATCCTGAAAAAAGTCCGGTCTGTCCTGGCCGCCTTTATTCAGCTGTGTATACACACGGCCGTCTTTAATGAAAACCACACGTCCGGAATAGCTGGCGGCAACCGGATCATGCGTCACCATCACAATGGTGGCGCGGCGTTTTTGATTCAGACGGCTGAGTTTATTCAATAAATCCGTGGCAGCCTTTGAATCGAGCGCTCCGGTCGGCTCATCAGCAAAAATAATGCCCGGCTCGTGAATAACAGCTCTTGCGGCAGACGTCCGCTGTTTTTGCCCGCCGGAAATTTCACTCGGATACTTATGTCTCAAATCATAGATCCCAAGCTCCTCTGCCGTCTCGGCAAATCGCAGGTCCGCCTCTTTCTTAGACATTTTCGTAATGGATAACGGCAGGAGTATGTTTTCCTTCACGGTCAGCGTGTCCAATAAATTATAATCCTGAAAAATAAAGCCGAGATGCCGTTTTCTAAATTCGGCAAGCTGTTTTTCTTTCATGGATGTAATCTCCGTCTCGTTCAGTTTAATGGTGCCCGCGCTCACTTTATCAATGGAGGAAAGCACATTCAAAAGGGTCGTTTTCCCTGATCCTGACGGGCCCATAATGCTGACGAATTCCCCTTTGTGAATCTGAAGATCAATTCCTTTCAGCACCTCTTGTTTATTCAGCTTGTTTCCGTAGCTTTTTTGGATATTGCCTGCTTCTAAAATCATCACGTTATGATTCTCCTTTTACATTGGTTATCTTTATTTTAAAAACAGAAGCCGTTTTTTTCGTTTGATTAAGCGAACAAAAGAGAAAAGCATGTGACACTTTTGTCACACGCTGAACATGCTGACGGCATCGTTCTGTTTCGGAAACACCAAGGTAAAAACCGTGCCGCTTTCCGGCTCAGAGCGCACGCTGATTTGGATGAGAAGAGGAGCCGCGGCTTTTTGAGCCAAATACAGGCCCATCCCCGTTGACGCGTGATCTCGCCTCATTCGCGTCGAGGTAAATCCTTTTTCAAAAATGCGCGGAAGATCTTTGGGCTCGATGCCGATGCCGCAGTCTTCGATATCGACATGCACACGGCCGTTTTGTTCATAGCTTTTTACGGTAATGTCATCCGCTTCACTGTATTTTACCGCATTGCTTAACAGCTGCCTGATGATGAAGGAAAGCCATTTTCCGTCACTGTGAACGTCCGGTGAATCAAGCTGAATGTCAAACCCGATCCCTTTTTGTATGCACCATGATTGCAGATTTTTAATTTCTTTGAAAACAAGCGGTCTGAGCTGAATGCGCTGGAATGATAAATCATTTTCAATAAAGGACAATCGTTTCTGATGAAGCTGCTGGTCCAGGAGATGGTGAATCCGCAGCCATTCATACAGCAAAGGGGCTTTCAGCGGCTGTTCATCAAGGCGCTCGATCATGAGATGCATCGCTGTCAACGGTGTTTTGACCTCGTGAATCCATGACATCAGATCATCCTTTTCATGCTCTGACGCCGCCTGAAGATCAAGTGAGCTTTTTCGTAATTGCTGTGTCTGCCCTTCAATGCTTTCTTCAACGATAGACTCAAACGGACTGTCAGGCGCTTTAAGATAAGACATGTCTAAATTGGCGTCCCACTCTCTTAAGCTTTTATAATAGGCTGTCTCTTTACGATAGCGGAACAAGAGAAATACAAGAAACACAAGAAGCGACAGGTAAACAAAATACAGCACCGAAAAAAACGGAATAGACGGATCAATATATGCCGCAAAAAGGAGCACAGCCTGCTGCAAAAGAAACATCGCGATCCAGCTTTTTCTTTCGAGCAGAAATGATTTAATCATAAAGACCGTCTTCTTCCTTTGCGATGTATCCCTGCCCGACCTTGGTTTCAATCATTTTCCCGATGCCTAATTGATCGAGTTTTTTCCGCAGCCGGTTGACATTCACCGTCAGCGTATTATCACTGACGAAACGCTCATCATTCCATAGGCTTCTGATGAGTTCTTCCCGGCTGACGATTTTATTTTTCTGTTCAGCCAGCAGTTTTAAGATCAGCATTTCGTTTTTGGTCAGCTCGACCGAACCGTTTTTACGGCTGACCGTGTTGGTTTCTGTGTCAATGACCGCCCCGCACCATCTTTTCATCAGCGCCGGTTCTGTGCCGTATTGGTGCACACGGCGGAACACCGCCTGTATTTTCGCGATTAACACATCAAAGTGAAAAGGCTTCTGAATAAAATCATCTGCCCCGAGCTGCATCGACATGACCATATCCGCGGGATGATCGCGCGAGGACAAAAAGAGAATCGGCACGTTTGATTGGGAGCGTATCATTCTGCACCAATGAAAGCCGTCAAATTTCGGCAGCTGTACATCAATGATCACCAAATCAGGCTTGATTTCGGTAAACTCCCGGATGACCCGGCTGAAATCCTTTATTCCATGCACCGCAAATGACCAGCCCGTTAATCTCTCTTTCATCTCGTGAAACAAAGTGTTATCATCTTCTATTAACAAAATGTGAAACATGGTATCCGCCCTTTTCTGATAGATAGAGGAAAAACCGGCTGATGTCCAGCCGGCTTTTTCCCTTTACAGTTCTCTTCTTAATGCGGTCAGAACGTTGGTTTTTGTCGCTTTGCGGGCCGGATTCATACCGGAAATCACCGCGACCCCCGCACAAATGACAACGGCGATCACAACGAGGCTGAGCGGGATATAGGAGAAGGTATAATGAAGATCTTCAGCTCCGGTGTTTCCCCCTACCGCTTTCAAGATAACCGGCACAGCCAGATTGACGGCAAAACTCACTCCGTAAGAAATGATAATCCCGATGACAGAACCTAATATCCCGATATAGGCGCTTTCCATCAGGAACATTCTGCGGATGATGGACGGGCTTGCGCCGATCGCTTTCATAATCCCGATTTCCTGCGTTCGTTCCGTCACCGCCATCGTCATCGTATTGAAAATACCGATGGCAGAAATCACGACGGCGATAAAGCCGACAAAGATCAGGCCGATTTTAAAGACGAGGAAAAAGGTGTTGACGCCCTTCAGCTCGGTTGTGACAGATCTGACATAAAAGCCGTCATCCGTGAGGTCATGGGTAAGCTGATCGACATGATCGAATTTGTCCGCATACACATTGATGCTTTTTTCCGCATTTCCATTCTTCAGATCCAAGAATGTCGAGAAGTCTTTTTTGAATTGATCACTCACAAAAATATTTGTATCCTCCATCCAATCTTGGGACGGTTTTTTTGTAATTCCGACTACTTTGAAGTCGTACGTTTTCGTTTTTTCAACGTCTCCGTCTTTGTTTGTTTTGGAGATGCTCAGCTGTATCGTTTTATTAAGCAGGTCTTTCGTATAGCCTTTTGGTTTTTTCACCTCCGACATGTCGCCTTGGTGATCCTTTAACTCTTTGTCGTAAGCGTCAGCCTCTTTTTTCGTCAATAGGTTCTTCGCAAAATCATAGCCGACCACGATTTCATTCTCTGTGCGGGCGACTCTTCCCTGATCAAGCTCCATATTGGCTTTGACTTCATCTTTCATGTTTGTCAGCACAATGGCTGAATCTTCATTTGTTCGGTTTCCCAATGACGCTTTGTTCGGTTCATACACTTGTGTTCTCTCAACGACAGACTTGACATTTTTATACTTTTCCAAGTCTGATTTCTTCACGGCTTTTCCGTTCTCTTGGCCGAGCACATTGATTTCCGTAACAATCTGCTGGCTCATGGTAATGTCTGTAATCGTTTTTTGGATGCCGAATCCGACGGAAGCCAGCACCACTAAAAACGCGCACGCCATTGTCGTCGCCAGCACCGTCATGAAAACACGCAGCCGGTTTTTCTTCATATTTCTTCTGATAAAGTGAATCTGATCCTTAAATCTCAACAGTAACGCCCCCT
The DNA here is from genome assembly GCF_053663335.1 of Bacillus sp. YH3-2-B2. Classification (NCBI taxonomy): domain Bacteria; kingdom Bacillati; phylum Bacillota; class Bacilli; order Caryophanales; family Bacillaceae; genus Bacillus; species Bacillus sp. YH3-2-B2. Next base: position 894,700 of record NZ_JBSJQE010000003.1, read on the forward strand.
TTTAATACACCGTCATGCAGCTGGAATTTTGAATGCGCGATCGAAGCGACTTCATCGTCATGCGTAATGATGACAAATGTAATCCCGCGCTCCCGGTTCAGCTGCTGAATTAATGCAAGCACCTCAAGTTCCGTTTCTGAATCGAGGCTTCCCGTCGGCTCATCGGCTAAAATAATTGACGGATTTAAAATGAGGGCTCTTGCGATACTGACACGCTGCTGCTGGCCGCCTGACAGCTCATTCGGATAATGATTCGCATGATTCTCAAGTCCGACCCGTTTCAGCATATCCGCGACTTTCTGCTTGCGTTCAGACGGTTTGACGCCTTTTAAGGCAAGCGGCATTTCAACATTTTCATAGGTTGTCAGACTCGGAATGAGCTGAAAGCTTTGAAAAATAAAGCCGAAATGCCCGAGGCGGAACTGCGCCCACTCTTTTTCATTGAAACCCGTCACATCAGTGCCGTTAATGACGATACGGCCCTTTGTCGGCGCTATGTATCCCGAAATTAAATTCAGAAGCGTTGATTTTCCGGAACCGCTCCGCCCGACGATACAGGCAATTTCCCCTTTTTCAACGGTCAAAGAGACATCCTTCAGTACCGGAACCTCACTCTCTCTGCCTTTCCTGCCGATTTTAAATGAATGATCGATATGCTGTACCTCTATCACGTACACCACTCCCCCTTATATCTGTTTCGTTTTTTTATAGATGAAGTAATAACTGATGAAAAACCCGATAACCGCACCGATGAGCATGCCGAATATGTAACCGGTATACGAACCGTTATAAGCATATCCGCATACCCCCGCACTTCCCATCATACTGAGCGACATGACGAGCACTTGAATGATGCGTTCAATGTGTTTGCTCAGGATAAAATGTCCGCTTCGTTCATTCGGCATTTTCAGGAAATTCACATAGCCGAATAGATAGAAACAAAATCCCATTAATGCGGAGATGAACAATGCGTTTTTCATGTAATACATCCATGATGTATGGATGTAAGCCGCAGGCATGAAATAGATCAGAAATCCGCTCCAAGGGAAATCAATATCCGGCACAACCTGCCTGCCAAAAAGGAACTCAGCGTTTAACAGGTAAATCGTCATAACCACGATCGGAAAGACGGAAACCGTGAACGCTGTGATCAGCTGCGCCGCTAAATTGCCCGTTATCGTGCCGGCAGCTGTCACTAATGCATAAATCATCAAGCTGATGACCAGCATCCCTGCGCTGAATGATTGAAAATGATGGACAGCGTCAGGTTTAAGCGCTAGAAACAATATGTCGGATACTCCGTAAGAAACAAACTGCGAGCCGGCTAACACGGCTGCTCCCAAGAAAAACTTCGTATGAAATATCCGGCTTCTCGAATACGGAAGACTCAGTGTAAACATCCTTTCAGCCCGGCCTGCTCTTATCAGAAAAAGCCCCATAACAACCGGCGGAATGAAATGAAGCCCAATCAAATTCCGATAATTGCTGTAATCGATGCTGAATGTACAAACTGACCCCGGGTACAGCTGAAGTGCACGTAAACAATCCTTATAGTGAAAATACTCATTTATAATTGCCAAAGGGCCTAAGATAGATAAGAACCCCGCTGTAAGCAGCAGCAGCGTCTGCCGCTGCTTCCATTCTTTATAAAGCAAACCGCTAATCGGCACCTTGCCTTCCTCCAAACTGCTCATTTTCAAACGGATCTACATATGCTTTGACTTCCTGTAAACCGTAAAATAACTGATGAAAAACCCGATAACCGCGCCGAAGATAATGCCGGCTAAATAGCCGAACATCGTGTCTGTGACCCCATATCCGAAAACGCCGAAACCCATAACGGCAAACGCAATCACCAAAATCTGCACCGGACGGTCCAATTTTCTCCATAGAAAGAATCTGCCGTTCCGTTCATTCGGATGTTTCAGAAAGCTGACGTAACCGATCAGATAAAAGACAAGGCTCATCACCATCGGAATGATTAAAACCAAATCCCTTTCTCTGATCCACTCGTTAAACACATATCCAATAGGGGTTACAAATATAAAAAGACGGGATTCGATATAACTGCTGATAAAAGAAAATTGATCTCCGACACTAAAACCGAAAACGACCTCCAAATTCGCGGCCGGCAGACCGATGAGTAAAAAAGGCAGAATCGTTACGGTAAACGCCGTTAACAGCTGGGCGAATATATGTCCCGTTATTGCTCCGGATGCCATTAACAAGGCGTAAGCCATAAAACTGATGACAATCATTCCGATTGAAAAATGATCAAAATCGTACGTATGGCTCGGTTTCAGCAAAGATATCAGCAATGACGCCGCTCCATAGCCTATCGCCTGAGGAACAACAATGACTGCCCCGCCGAGCCAGAATTTAGTCTGAAAGATTTGGCCTCTGCTGTAAGGCATGCTTAACAAAGCATCCATCGTTCCCTTTGTCCGTTCCAAGCCTAATAAGAAGACGGCAATGATGACACTCACAATCCAGCTGAAGGAAAGAAGCGACCCATTCGTATAATTGACAACGAATTCACAATCTTGAAGAGCTTGGTTATTCAAACATTCTTGATATGTTGAGTAGTTGTTATAAACCAAAAAAGGGTTTGCCGCCATTAAAAGAATGCCGCTGCATATAAACAACCACTGATTTTTCTTCCATTCTGTGTACAACAATCCCTGCGGTATCATTCCGGTCCTCCTTTCTTACACATGCTTCGTTTTTTTATATATGGCAAAATAACTGACCAAAAATCCGACCGCTCCTCCGACCAGCATCCCGGCCACATACCCTGTCATCGTCTGTCCCGTCGAGTACCCCGCCAGACCAAAACCGAGAACGGCGATGATGATCACCACAATCTGAATGGGCCGGTCAAGCTGTCTCCAGAGAAAAAAATGGCCGTTCCGTTCCACCGGCTGCCTGACATAGCAAAAGTACCCGATGGCATAAAATACAATGCTCATCACTGCCGGAATGATTAATATATACTTGCTGGCAGATACCCAATCTGTATCCATGTACATGATCGGATTCAAATATTGAAAAAGATTGTATACTTTGATATAAGCATCCACTGACGGCATCAGCTCATACATGCCGGCTCCGAAGATGACTTCTACATTGGACAGCGGCAACGTAATGATCAGGTATGGTAATATCGACACGGCAAACGCCGTTAACAGCTGGGCGAACGTATTCCCCGTTAAGCAGCCTGCGCTCGCGACCAATGTAAAAGCCAAAACACTCACAATAATCTCTCCGACGCTGTAATGGTGGAAGAAATATACGCGCTCAGGCTTTAACAGAAGAATGAGCAGCTCAGCCAGCCCGTAGCCGATCACCTGAGCGCCGGTAATGACCGCCGCCCCGAGCCAAAATTTAGTGTGAAACACCTGAGCGCGGGAATAAGGCAGACTGAAAAGCGCATCAATCGTTCCTTTCGTACGCTCCAGTCCGAATAAGCAAACCGCCAAAATCACAGCGGGCGCCCAGTTTAAGTTCAGCATTCCGCTATCCAAAGAATTCACATAAAACTTACAATATGCTCCGTGGGTGTCCAGACAGCCTTGATAAACCAGATAGGTATTTAACACTTCAAATGGATTGACCGCCGCTAAAAAAATGCCGACCATCACAAGAACAGTTCGATTCTGCACCCATTCCCTGTACAGCAATCCCCTGTCTACCATCTCCGGTTCCCTCCAAACTTCGCGATGAAGACTTCTTCTAAGTTCACAGGAAGTTCGTTCCATACTTTCGGCTGCAGCTCTTGCAGAAAGTTCTTTTTCTTCTCATCGTTCTTTTGAATCAGCACCGTATAAAACACACCGGCATGGTCGAGAATCGGTATATTTTGTTCTCTGATCTTCAAGGCGACGTCCTCTTCAAATGCCATTTGGATTTTCATGTACTCTTCCTTCATATCATCCAAGTCCATCACATTCGTCAGCTGATTTCCTTCCAAAAACCCGATCCGGTTGCACATTCGCTCAATATCTTCTAAACGGTGTGAGGTAATCAGAATGCTCGTTTCCCGTTCAGCTACTTCATCCACCATAAGCTGAAGCACGTCATGACGCGTTACGGCGTCAATTCCGTCCGTCGGTTCATCCAAAAGGATAAGAGCCGGGCGTGAAGCAAAGGCAAGGACGAGCGCAAGCTGTTTTTTCAGGCCTGTGGATAATTCACGGTATTTCTTCGTTTCCGGAATGCCGTACCTGTTCATCAGCTCATTGGCGTAAGTCACATCAAAATTCGGATAGATTCTGCTTACAATCGCAACAAGCTGTTTATATGTATACTTATCATAAAAAGGATTTTCAACAGGCATATAAATGATATTCTGTTTGACTTTCGGATGACGCTTTATTTCCACCTGATTAAATAAAACCGTCCCTTGATCCGGCAGCAGAATCTGCTGAATGAGCCGGAGCAGTGTTGTTTTCCCTGATCCGTTTCGCCCGAGCAGCCCGAAAATTTCACCTTTTCCGATGGTGAGCGAAATATCTTTGAGCACTTCTTTACCGTCTATCGTTTTTGAGAGATTCCGCAATTCAATCATGATCCTTTCCTCCTTTCACATCAGCGCTGATTTCCTTTATCCATTCCTGCAGCTTCTCCAGCTCAACTCCCGCGTAATGGGCATCGATGATGAGCTGTTTCAATTGCTCTTTTATCATCGTCATCTTCCCTTCAACCAATGTCGTTTTTGCATTCTCCGATATATACGTTCCTCTTCCCCTCAGCGTTTCAATGACACCATCGCGTTCGAGCTCCTTGTACGCTTTGCTGACTGTGTTCGGATTGGCGATAATGATCGTTGCCAATTCCCTGACAGAAGGAAGTTTATCCCCCGGCTTCATGATCCCTTTTAAACAAAGCTCTTTCAATTGCTGTATGATCTGCTCATAAATCGGAGTTGAGCTTCTCGGATCGATTTGAATCATTTACTTCCCTTCTTTCTTTTACGAGCTGCTCTCTTTCTTTAAATGTTCTGCCATTGAAAACCGATGACGACAAGAACGACAAACAGACTGCTGGCTAAAACCGAGGCGGCGATAATAAGAGGCACATCTTGTTTTACGGATCTTTTGTTTTTCATGAAAGTTCCCCTTCCCTATGCTTAACATTTATATGTCGATTCATTTTTCGAGTGTTTTATGTGTATTACATCAAGTAGTACACGTAATACAATAAACACACTCAGGCCTATTGTCAATTCTTTTTTAAAAGAAATACAAAAAAACCCGCCGGGATTCCGGCAGGTTTGCTGAACCATTTGAAACGGCGCGGTCAGTAATCAAAATTACGCTGCAAAATCATGTTGTTTTGCAAGGTCTGCAGCTGCAATCTCATTCGGTAAAGCTGCTCTCTTTGCTGATCATTCGCAGATAATGACAGCTTGTTTAATTCATTCACCGCGTTTTCAAGCATCATTTGCGCTTCACTGTACTCATTATCATTATAATGCTCTTGTTTTGAAGCGGTCATAAATTGCTCATTCGCAAATTCATACGCCTGTTCGCTTCTTTGGAGATGTTCATCTACTGATTGTCTTGTTGCCATTAAACAGTCCTCCTATTGATAATGTCATATCAATAGTATTTCTTATTCCAAATAAATTCTCACAAGAAATATCAGGTAATTCATTCACAAGACAGAGATGGCATAAAATACGATTAAATGTAAAACTTAATCAAGACAGAATGAAGTCTTTATAAAAATCCTTCATTTTAGAACGCTGTACTTTACCGCTTGTAGTTTTAAAAATTTTTCTAACAGGTATAACTTGATGTACATTTAAACCTAATTGTTTTGTTAATTCTTTTTTCAATTCCTTCTCTGTCGTTGTAATATCGTAACTTTTTTTACATTTCAGAAATATCACAAGGTCTTCTTCCGCTTCCTGTTCATTAGTGACCCCGCATGCCACAACATTTCCTAATTCAACATCCTTTACATTCTCTGCTAACCTCTCTATGTCATGTGCATAATAATTTTGGCCATTCTTTATAATGATATCCTTTGTCCTTCCAGTAATAACCAGACTGTTATTATGTATAAAGCCAAGGTCTCCTGTATCTAACCAGCCATCTGAAGTTATAGCATCTTTAGTAGCAGTTTCATTGTTGTAATAACCAGACGTTACGTTTTCCCCTTTTATTTGCACATGACCTATAAAATCATCTTCCAGAACTTCATTATTAGAATCACATATACGGATAGAACAATGACGAACAGCAGGTCCGACTTCAACAAAAGTTACTCCCTTTTTTTCTTCGACTGTTTCTAGAATTTTATGACCTACTTCTAAAGCTCTCCTATCAAGGGTTACAGGAACAAAAGGGTTTCCTAATTTCGGCACACTAACAGCAACTGTAGCCTCAGCTAAACCATATACAGTATTTAGGGTTTCATATTTTAATCCGAATTGTTTCATTTCCTCTAAAAATCTCTGGCACAAAGAAGTAGAAATTGGTTCTGCTCCATTAGCTAATAATCTAACACAAGTTAAATCCCAGTTATAGATTTGATTTTTTTTGTAGTTATCCAACAAAAACTTATATCCAAAGTTAGGAGAGTATAATTGTGTAACACGGTGTTGATGTGTTTTCAATAACCACAAAGTCGGTCTTCGGATAAAAACGGAGGTTGGAATTATATATTGTTGAATTTTTTTATACGTTGATGCTAAGTGAATAGCAATGAGGCCCATATCATGAGTTAAAGGCATCCAGCTTAGTGAGGAATCGGATTCCGATGTCTCCCAAGCCTCATTTAATGCTGATATATTGGTAATAAGATTTTTATGTGTTAATATTACACCTTTTGGATTTCCAGTTGTACCAGAAGAGAATTGAATAAAAGCAATTTCTTCTGGTTTTGGGGAAATTAATTCACCCACTTCATTAGAATTCTTAATTTCATCTAAATAAATTGAGCGTTTTACAATTGATGAATAAGTTTCTGCATCCGCAACTTTCTCAAATGAATGTAATGTTCTTTGATCAGAAATACAATAAGGATTATTAAGAATACTCCATATACGAAGTATTTTTTGTTTATGCTCTTCATTATACCCTACACTTAAAGGAATAGGTATGATTCCACCTAATATGCACGCCCAAAAAACTTTAATAAATTGTTCATTATCCTCAATTTGTATAATTAGTTCATCTTTCTTTTTCAAACCCTTTTTTTGTAAAATTCCTAGTACTTTTCTGGATTTTTCAAATATTTGAGCATAAGAAATATATACTTCATTATCGGATCCATTTATAAATGTTATTCCTTTATCATCTCGATTTTCAGCATCAACTATAAAATCATAAACTGTTTTATACACTTAATTTTACTCCTCTTTCTCTAAAATTAAAGCAGATTTAAATTTCCCTAATAATCCATTCAGAAGAGAATGAAATTTAGAAGAATTAAGATAATAGTATGTTTTATTTTGATTTCTCGTACTTTCAACTAAACCTTGCAATGTCAAAATTCTCATATGGTGTGAAATCGTTGCGTTGGTTAAATTTAGCTGTTCAGCAATCTCATTAGCATACATTTTTTTATGACTAAGTAAGATTAATATCTTGAACTTACTTTTATCCGATAAAAGCTTCAAAAAATCAATGATGTGATTAATCTCTGCTTTCTCTAATGTATTTTCAAATATTTTATCAACTTTATAACCCAGTCCAACATAAATGTTATCTTCACTTTTCGTAATAGTTGCAGTGCAAGGTAAAAGTGTTGGATATATATTAATATAATTACAAGATAAGTATTCCTTACCTTTTAACGTACTGATTATCTTTTTTGGAAAATCTATATTTATGTTTTTTAATTGATTCATCCACTCATCTCTGAATTTAATTAAATTATAAATCGCCTCGTTAAGATAACCATTCACCAACATTAATTTATTGCAAAATTGATCTACATAAGTTTTAGGAGATTTCATTACCTTAAATATGGTCCACTTGTATTCGGGCTTTATATTTAGATTATTAAGTAGCTCAAATAAACTTTCCCTATCATTTAAATACTGTTGGGTAGATGTTTCGGTTTTAAGATCTCTTTGTAAATAAATTAGAGACTCTAAAATATTTTTTCTTATCTCTTCTTCTGTAACTGCAGACAAATAATCAATAATTTCAAAAAAATCTTTCGTGTAAATTTGTGGTATTTTAAAAAATGTTGTGGCTAAACAAAAAATATTTGCATTCCTAACATCTTTGTAGTCGCAAAAGCTGCCAAAATAAAAATTTAAAAACTCACTATCTAACTCTTTTATTCTTTTAAGATCATCTAATAATACAAAATATTCATTATCTAAGTTTATACCCATTTTAATGCTATAATCTTTGAAGAATCCTTCGTGTTTTAAGAAAAGCAGAGAAGAAATCTTATCAAAAAAATCCGAAACACTGTCACTAATCACCAACTTCACATCTGAACACCTCATAAAATAAAATTAAAAATCATAAATTCTTTTTTTTACAAATGAAATTGTTGAAATATCTTCATGACCAGGGCATATGATAGTATTATCTTCAGTATTATTAATTAAATAAGAAATGGATTTCTTTAAATAATCTTCATTTCCTGTTTTTTTATCGGGTTTTGCTTTTTTATCTTTAAAAATAGTATCACCTGTAAATAAAAGTTTGTCATAAAGCACGCATACGCTACCTGTTGTATGCCCCGGACTGAGAATGATCTTGAGGCTAATATCTCCAATGTTTAAAACTGTATATTTATCTTTAATTAGGATATCATCGCTTTCAAACTTAAAACTCTTCCCAAGAAGGGCAAGTCCATTATTTATGATATCTCTCGCAAAATTTATTTCTCTTTCATGAATTATGAAATTGCAATTGAGTTTTTCTTTTATTTCATTTGCAGAATAAGTATGATCAAAGTGAGCATGTGTAAGAACAATATAATCTATTCGATTTAATTTCAATCTTTCACAGAACTCTGTTAAATATTCTAAACTAACTCCAGAATCAATAAGGATACTCTTATGACGATTACAAATTAAATACGTGTTTGAATTATTTATTCCATTCGAGAATTTATAAACTTTACAATTATTCTTTTCAAAAATTAATTCATCTGTTTCATTATTTTTTTGTGATGCTTCATTAACGTAATCTAGAATTTCATTTAATGTTTCTTTTTCTATAAACACTTCTAATGAAATATTGGGTATTTTCGACTCTATTTCATGATACATACTAACCAAGCTCAAGGAATCTCCACCTACTTGGTAAATATCTTGAGAAAAGTCTATTTTATTTAGGCCAAATAGTTTTGCCCATGTTTCAACTACAATTTTTTCTTGTTCATTTAAAATAACATCGTCATTTAAGACAAAGTCTATTTTTTCTTCACTATACCAGCACCGAGTTCTCTTAAAGGTGAAAACAGGCAATGAAACAACTTGATTATGTTCTTTATAATACATGTCCCAATTTATTTCACCGCCCATAATATACCTTCTGCAAATTTGCCTTAAATCGTCTTGAGACTCATCTCCTAAAGACAATTCTTTTACATTAGAGGTTATATCACTAACGTTAAAATAAATTTCACTATCTTTAATAATTTTATTTCCTTGTTGAATCTTATTTAATGCTTCTTTTAATTTTTCTAATAAATCTTCCTTACATGATGCTATTATAGCCACTCTATTTGCTAAATGATCTCTTCTGCAATTCAATGTATATCCAATATCACTTAGTAGCATCAGATTCTCTTCAAGAAGAAAATTATATAAATCACTTAATAGAAAAGTTAAAGTATCCACATCGTTTGCAGAAAATGTGAATATTTGAGGCTCTAAACAATCCTCATTATTTGGAATATTTCTCTTTTTGTTGTAATTAGAAATAATCATATGGCAATTAGTGCCGCTCATACCAAATGAACTTATACATCCTAACAGCAATTCTTTTTTATGCAACTCTACTTTCTCAGTATTAATAAACACAGGTGAGTTACTAAAATCTATATTTTTATTAGGAGTATTATAATTTATCGTTGGTGGAAACATTTGATTTTTTAAAGCAAGCACGCTTTTTAATAATCCAGCAGCTCCGGACGCACTTAATAAATGACCTATATTATTTTTTACAGACCCCATAGGCAAATAATTTTTTTTGTTAATTTCGGAGAAAGCACGATTGATTGCTTCTATCTCTATTACATCTCCAATTGCAGTTCCTGTTCCATGCCCTTCTATAAACGAAATATCATTGATATCTATATTGGACTTGTTAATATTTTCTGAAATAAGGTTTTCCTGTCCTTCAATACTTGGAGTAGCAACCCCAAAAGAAAACCCTTGATTACTAACACTACTTCCTTCTATCACAGAATAAATGTTATCATTATCTCTTAAAGCACTGAATAAAGGTTTTAAAATAAATGTAATAATACCTTCTCCAAATCCTGTCCCATCTGAGTCATTGTCATAAGCCCTCGTTCTAAAAGTACTCGATTCAATACCGAGTCTTACTTCATGCTGAAGAGGAATAAGATTTAAGTTACATCCCCCTGCAATAGCCATCTCACATTCATTATGAATTATAGCTTTACATGCTTCGTGAACTGCTACAAGAGAGGAGGAACAAGAAGTATCTAGAGTCATACTAGGTCCTTTTAAATCCAAATAATAAGAAACCCGACTAGCAATCATTGAAGGAAGGTTATTAACAATACTTATAGGATTTCGAATAGATGAATCATATATAACCTTATCATAATTATATATTGAATCACTATTACTGCTACCAACGTATACACCAATATTACTTCCGTTAACTTTTTTTTCTGGGTATCCTGCATCCAATAATGCATGAATACTTGACTCTAGAAATAATCTTTGACGAGGGTCCATCAAAGATGCTTCTTGATAAGGAATATTAAAATATTTGTAATCAAATTTATCCACATCGTTTACAAAAGCCATTTGCTGATAGTTTATTTTTTTCGTATCTATTCCTTTATTTTCAAAAAAATAATCGCAATCCTTTTTTCTCTGGCTGTCTATTTCTCCAATACAATCAACTTTATTTACTAAATTATACCAAAAATCTCTGAAGTTATTGGATTTAGGTAATCTCGAGCTTATACCAATTATAGCGACTTTGGTTTCTATTTCTTTTTTAGTGAACTTAATTTCGTTTTTATCTAGTTGTTCAAAAACATTAAACATAAAAACATCACTCACCTTTTTAGAGCACCTAAAAAAGGTGCCCTTTCTACTTTTATATTAAATCAGAAATAATATTTATATAAGTATTAAAAAACTTTTCTACTGATATTTCCCGCAGTTTATTATTTTTAAATATTAATTCGAGATTTACATTCTTATCATTAACTAAATAAGTAAATATAAATTCATAAGATTCGCTAATATTATTTTTGACTTTTTGTTTATCTATTATCAAAACATTAATATGAGCATTATCTCTCTCAAAACCCAGGTTGCTACGTAAAGTTATTTTGGATACTATCTTTCTTTTTATATTATTCTCCTCTATGTTTTTTATAAACTCGGTTAAATCACTATACTCTTCTATATTTATTTTTTCCAAATCTATATTACTCGTTTTTAAAATGGATACATAATATTCATCGTTTTCTATAAAGTTACTAAATAAATATAAAAATGTATTTATTACTTTGTTATTTACTTCTTCTAAGCCGTTTTTAACCTTAATGTCCAACTGTTTTTCTAAAATTATAGTCTTTTCATTTTTATTATCTTTTCTGTTAGCAAGAATTTTGGGAGGTAATTTTACTGATTTTAATTTTAAATTCTTATTCTCCTCTTTCATATCACTAATAAAATGTGATAATTCACTAATTTTTTGATACTTGAATAAATCAACTATATTCAAATCTGAATATTTTTTTTCTATTTTAGTGTATACATTTGAAAGTGAAATTGAATTACCGCCTAATTCAAAAAAGTTGTCATCTATGCTGATTTCATCTGTTTTCAGAACGCTTTTCCAGATATCAACTAAATCTCTCTCAATTTCTGTTCGAGGCTCTTTGATTTTCCTTCCAATCGATGCTTGATCTGTAACGTCTANAGCCAGCAGTTTTTTACGATCAACTTTTCCGTTACTTGTTAAAGGAACTTCTTCAATCTGTACGATATAGCTAGGTATCATATATTCCGGCACTTTCAGGCTTAAAAACTCTTTCAGATCAGTTGGCGGTAAGGATTGGTGCCCCGCTACGAACGCATATAACACATCTTGATTTCTGGCATCCTTTTGATTAACGACTACCGCGTTTCTCACCTGTCGGTGCTCTAATATTACACTTTCTATTTCACCTAACTCCACGCGATATCCACGAACTTTAATCTGATGATCTTTCCGTCCCAAAAACTCAATATAACCCTCTTGCGTCAAGACCCCCATATCCCCCGTACGGTAAATTCTTCCGAAATCTGGGTGATCAATAAATGAAGCTTCAGTTTTTTCTTTATCATTTAAATAGCCTTCTGCTACGCCTTTTCCTCCTATGTAAAGTTCACCTTTAACTCCGATTGGACAAGGATCATTTTCATAGTTTAAAACATAGTAAGTTTGATTTGATAATGGATAACCGTAAGGAATGCTGGTCCATTCAGCCTTGACTGTTTTAATTGGATAATAAATCGACCAAATTGACGCTTCAGTAGCCCCGCCTAAGCTTATGACTTCACTTTCAACGAAGTGATCCTTAATCCTCTCAGGAAGATGAACAGGTATCCAATCCCCGCTTAATAATACCAGTCTTAATTCAGGAAGCTCGTCATAGTTAATAACTCCAGCATTAGATTTGTTTTCTGTTTCATCCATGTAGTTTACTAACATTTCCATGATCATGGGAACGGAGTTCCAGACTGTAATTTTTTCCTCTTTTACGATGTCATGAATCTTTTTAATATCTCTCTGATCTTCGATCATTACTAATGTTGCTCCTGCAGAAAAAGCACCAAAAATATCATATATTGATAAATCAAAGGACATAGATGATAATCCGATAAACCGGTCTGTTTCATTCACACTGTATTTTTCATTGATGTCTAATATTGTATTAGTTACTGCTTCATTCTTTATGATTACACCTTTAGGTTTTCCCGTACTTCCTGAAGTGTATATCGCATAAGCTATTTGTTCCGGCACTGCCACACTTTCTCTTTTAGACTCTTTATAGCTTGCCACAATAGTTTTTGCCAGTTCAGCTGTTAATACAACTTTACAATTTCCATCTTTCGCAATATATGTTTGTCTTTCTTTTGGGAATTCCGGATTAATTGGGATATAGGCAGCTCCAATTTTTAACACTGCGAGGATACTGGCGATTGTCTCGATCTCACGATCAACAATAACCCCAACATACTCATTTGGCTGAATTCCCTTCTCTTCCAAAAAACTAGATATGCGGTTGGACATGACCTGTAACTCTTGATAGGTAACTGCTCTTCCTTGACACTCAATCGCAACATTCTCAGGTGTTTTTACTGTTTGTCTGGCAAACAAGTGATATAAAGTATCCGGCTTGATGGCCTTCTCAGTTTGATTATAATCAGTAATTGCTTGTTCCAGTGCTGTGTCTTCAGAAGACATCATCTCACCGGACGTTAATTGGTCAATAATGTGGGTATATTCCTCAAACATTGACTCAATTACGTCATTTTCAAAAGCCTCTGAAACATAGTCCCAGCTAAGCATGACTCCATCATTGAGTTCTATCACTTGATGATCCAGATAAACTTGTGATGTCTGACTGACTGCCATTTTTAACTCACCAATATTTAATAGATCATTATTATTAAGATTAAACATGTTTCCAAATAACATACTGGTGAACACTACTGGCATTGTCGCACTTTTGTGATTTAGATTATTATATTTAGCATATTCTCTTATAAATTCAACTCCATCATAGTCTCTATGTTCAAGTGCTTCCATGAAAGTAACCTGAACCTTTTTTGCCTCCTCCCAAAAGTTCATTTTTTTCTCAAAACTCGCTTTTAACATAATCAGCGATGTAAAATCACCTATTATATCATTAACTTGTTTATGGAAAGGCTGTCTATTAAATACTGTTGTATTTACCGCTAAGTTTTGTTGGTTACTCCACTTCGACAACACTTTTGCGTAGGCTGTAAATAATATTATTGCAGGTGTAATATTATAGCTTGCAGCTTTTTTACAAAGTGTTTCCCATAGAGGCTTGTCAATTATTTTAGATTTTCTATTGAAAGTTGGCTTGCTTATTGCATCTAATCTTTCTTTTAATGGCACCGCAGGTGCTTTTGGAAAACCTTCGAGCTGACTTAACCAATAGGCTTTATCATTTTCATATTTGTGAGTGGTCTTGACTTTTTGGTATGCTAACATATAATCTCTATAGCTTATTTCCAATGGCACCATTTCATCTTTTCCATTATAAAATTCAGATATCTGTTTAAATAAAAGCTGGATACTGGCACCATCAGCTATTAACATATCGATACCGAAAAATAATCTATGTTTATCCCCTTGAATTTTCAAGGCTTTGAATTCAAATAAAGGCCACTCATTTGGATTAAAGATACGATGTGATGTTCTGTCTCTTTCTTCTACTATTTTCTTCTCTTGTTCTATATCACTTAATTGACTAATATCCTGTACAGATATTTCATACTGAGGGACTTGTTGAAGAATCTTTTGCCTTCCATTCGGAAGAACGACCGCACGCAGCATGTCTTGATAATCTATTACTTTTTGTAAACTTTTGTTGAGTTTTTCAATGTTCAGCTCAGTCTCAATTTCTAAATAAGCATGCGTGGAAGTGCCACCAAGTTCAAATTGTTTATCTCTCCCCATAAGATAAGCCATTTGAACGTTAGTTAAATCGAATTCTGTATTTTTATTCTTAATATCAGCTTGGATTTCCATCACATTACTATTTGTTTTACTTTTTCTTTCAGAAACACTGATTACTTTTGCTAGTTTCTCAATGGTACTGTTGGATATAAAATTTTTAAAATCTAATTTAATAAATAAACGATCCTCAATAGCAGTAATTAAATTAATGATCAATATGGAATTGCCGCCTAATTCAAAAAAGTTGTCATCTATGCTGATCTCATCTGTTTTCAGAACGCTTTTCCAGATATCAACTAAGTCTCTCTCAATTTCTGTTCGAGGCTCTTTGATTTTCCTTCCAATCGATGCTTGATCTGTAACGTCTAAAGCCAGCAGTTTTTTACGATCAACTTTTCCGTTACTTGTTAAAGGAACTTCTTCAATCTGTACGATATAGCTAGGTATCATATATTCCGGCACTTTCAGGCTTAAAAACTCTTTCAGATCAGTTGGCGGTAAGGATTGGTGCCCCGCTACGTACGCATATAACACATCTTGATTTCTGGCATCCTTTTGATTAATGACTACCGCGTTTCTCACCTGTCGGTGCTCTAATATTACACTTTCTATTTCACCTAACTCCACGCGATATCCACGAACTTTAATCTGATGATCTTTCCGTCCCAAAAACTCAATATAACCCTCTTGCGTCAAGACCCCCA